>NZ_AXAL01000011.1 GCF_000472785.1 Mesorhizobium loti CJ3sym | reverse complement strand
CAGCGAGATGAAGCTGCCACGTGGCAAACAGAGGGTCGAGTGCGCCGAGCCCGTCGTGCGGATCGTCCTGGCGCGTGAACAGGTAGAAAGCCAGCACTTCACCGCCGGGTCCTCGTGCTACGGAAAACCGATGCGGCAAGCGCTGGATCCATGCCTCGATACGTGTGCGCTCATCCGCGCCGTCGCGGAGATCGACGATGTCCAGAATTTGGCTGAAATCATCCGCGCGCGCCGCCTCGACAGGCGGCGCTTCCACTTCCGGAGGAAAAAACGCATTGCGAAGCGCAGGCTGTTCCAGCAGGTGCAGAAGATCGGCCATATGCCGCCATCGCCCGGAGCGTCCCGAACTGCGAAGGTGTTTGACGATCCAGTCAGCCGCGATCTTGCGCCACGATTGATAGCGTTCGGCTTCGACGCCGGAGAGCCAATCGACGATGGCCCGCCGCACCGGCTCGGCGATATAGATGCCTTCCGCGTCGCGCGTCGCGAATGGCAGCGCTTCGACAGCCTCGAGCAGTGAAAGCTCCACCGGCTCGTCGGTTTCCAGAATGGCCGACACAAGGGCCCGGTTTGCGCGACGAACCATGGCGCATGCTTCGACAGCCCGTCGCAACCTGTTATCACCAATGTGGTGCAGGATGGCGTTGGCGAGTTCGCCGGCGTCGCGTGCCGTGCCGAGCGAACCGGTCCGCGCGGCGTGGATCGCCATGTTCAGGCCAAGAGGATGACCAGCGGTCAAGGCCCAGATGCGTTCGGCTGTCTCCGGCAAGAGGCCCGCTGCAGCCACCATCGCATCGCTGTTGGATTTCGGCAGCGCGCCAAGCTTGATGTCGACGAAATAGCGCCCGTAGTCCGACGACCAGGCCGGCGGCGGAACGGCTGCGCCTGCCAATACGAAACGCGTGCTTGCCGGAAGGGCAGGCAGAAGCTCGGCCCGCAGCCATGAACTCGCCAAGCGCCAGGTATCGACATCGTCGATCATCACCACCGTGATCTCCGTGGTGCCGGCCAGCATATCCACCAGATCGGCCACCGTCTTGACGACATCACTGCCAAGCGCCCGGCCCATTGCGGCCAGGATCGTCGACGGGGTGGGTTCCACCGACCCCGCCGCGATCTTGAGCCAACGGACACCGTCCTCCTCGAGGACAGCTTCGAGCGCCGAAACGAGTGCCGTCTTGCCTATGCCGGCGGCGCCATGAAGGTAGATGACGACCGGCCCTTCCGGAGCCGTAACCTGACGCAGCAGCCGCAATTCCGCATCCCGCCCCGCCAATGCGGAACGGCGTCCTTCCCGCATCAGGTCGGCGATCGTACCGAGATCACGGGGCAAGGTTCTCATCGATTACTCATCGGCTCATCATGACCTCATCGAACCGCTCAGTATACCAAGGTCGCATCGAGAAGGGCAGCCGCCGCGGGAAAGGGAAAAAGATCATGAACGAACCGGAAACCGGGGTCGGTGGCCAGACACCCGTCCCTCGCGATCGCATTGCGAGGCGTGCTGACATGCCGGTCGCGCTGCTGTTTCGCTTTCCTTTCCCCGGGCCTTGGGGAGAGGAACTGGCGCAAGCCTCGCAAGAGTTGGCCAGTGACATCGCCCACGAGGACGGGCTGGTCTGGAAGATCTGGCTGGAAAACCGTGAGACCGGCCAGGCCGGGGGCATCTATCTGTTCGAGGCGGCTGCGGCGGCGAACCGATATCGCAGAAAGCATGAACAGCGGCTTGGCGCCATGGGTCTTGGCGAGGTCAAGGTGGATGTCTTCTCGGTCAATACCGGGCTTTCGGTCCTGACCATGGCGCGGGCCGCGCTCGGCCAACCCGGCGCTTTGGAAACCCCTTCGATCGCCATGTCGCCATGACGATCAAAGCCGGGACGGCGCGACATGCGCAGTCCAGATCAAATCAGAGGATACAGACCATGATTTCGACATCCATCACCCGCGACTTTGGACTTGCGACGCCAATCGTCAATGCAGGCATGGCGATGATCGCCCGTCCAGCCCTCGCGGCCGCTGTCTGTGAAGCCGGTGGGCTTGGCACGATCGCCTGCGACATCAACCCGCCCCAGATCCTGCGCGAGCTCATCGGCAAGACCAGGGCATTGACCAAGCGGCCCTTCGGCGTCGACCTGATCGGTGACTTCGTCACCGAAGAACACATATCGGTTCTCGTCGAGGAGCAGGTCGCGCTGGCAATCTTCTTTTGGACCATGCCTGGCTTGGAGCAAGTCGGACGGCTGAAGCAGGCCGGCATCAAGGTCTGGATGCAGGTTGGGCGCGTTGCCGAAGCCGAGCAAGCGGTCGCCCTCGGCGCCGAAGCTCTCATCGTCCAGGGTGCCGAGGCCGGCGGCCACAATCGGGCGGAAGCATCCACCATGACGCTCTTTCCCCGCATCCGCCGACGCTTCCGCGACCTGCCACTGCTTGCCGCGGGCGGCATAGTCGATGGCACGACCATGGCCGCAGCACTCGCTCTCGGCGCCGATGCCGTCTGGTGCGGCAGCCGCTTCCTCGCTTCGCACGAGGCCGAAGCGCACGAGGCCTACAAGGGCCATGTGCTGGCCGCCGATGTCGGTGATACGGCGATCCTGTCCATCTACGGCCCCGAATGGCCCGGTCAGAACATGCGGGTCATTGTCAATGACGGCGCACGTGCAGCACTTGGGCGGGAAGCCCAGGCCATCAAGGATGCGGAAGGGCAGGTAATCGGCACAACCATCCTCAACGGCCAGACAATCCCTCTGCCGCGTTACAGCGCCATCCTGCCGACGCCCGATTTCGACGGCGAGATAGAGCAGGCATGCCTGACGGCGGGGCAAAGTGCGGGCAATATCGACGAGGTTCTGCCTGCAAGCGAGATCGTCCGGCGCATGACTGATGAGGCCGAGTCGGTGCTCCGCCGTCTGGCTGGCATGGCGTAGGCCGCCTGAAGCAGGCGTGATCGCCGGCGGGTTGAGATGAAGCCAATCACGGCAGCATGCGGCGCATAACGATCGCCACCGACAACCGCTCAATCAATGCCGCTTGAAATACTGCACCTCGCGCTCATGCTTCTCCGCCGCTTCGCGGTTATCGAACGTGCCGAGGTTGCGCCGCTTCCCGGTCTTCTCATCCTTCTTGCGCGAATAAAGCCGGTATTTTCCACCTTTCAGTTTGCGGATCATCTCGCTCTCCCCAGTTAGACCAGCTCAGGATTTGCGCCTGGTCTTGAGGCTGCGGGCGGCTTGCTCCGTCGCGGCGCGTTCGCTGCCCAGGCGGTCGATCAGCTCCTGCGCCTCGTCCCCTGAAATGCCGGTGCGCACGGCCAGTTGCTCGACCTCCAGCACGTCGGTGCTGGCGATCTCACGGGTTTCAGGCAGCGCGTCGTCGGCAGTCAGCGGCAAGGCGGCTTCCCTGTCGATCTCCATCGCGGCCTGGTGCCAGTGGCGATCGTGGTCTCCATGCGCCCCGCCTTCGCGTTGCCAGATGGCGTAGGCACGGTCACGGATCTTGTCGTTGCGGTCGTCGGTCATGTCGGTTTCTCCCTTGTGTGAGGGATGAACGCCGAGTTGGTGGGATTGATCCAAAAAATTTGCGTGATTGGTGGAGTGGGTGGGACTGGGCGGGGTTGGCGCCCTACGACGCCCCCCTCTGTCCTGCCGGACATCTCCCCCTCGAGGGGGGAGATTGGCAGCTTCGGCGCCCCGCCAGCTTTACAACTTCGGAGATTGGCGAAAGCCGTGATGACAGCCAATCTCCCCACTAGAGGGGGAGATGGCCGGCAGGGCAGAGGGGGGCGCCGTAGGGCGCTACGGTGCAGGATTGGCCACCTCGCCGCACCTCAAACCGGCAGCCGCACTTCCAGCATGAAGTCGTTCTCCACCGCCAGCAGTGCCGCCACCATCTCCTTGTCGCGCTGGCGTTGCCTGAGATAGCAGGCGATCAGCCAGTCCAGCGAGATCCGCCCGGCGCCGGCGACGGCCAGCACGAACATGCCGCCGGCGATCGCCAGATCCTTTTCGAAATTCAACAGCTCGCTCTGGCTGGCGAAGTTGGTGTGGAACAGCGTGGCGGTTGCCAGGCAAAAGCAGCCGAGCCCGATGGCGCCCAGCCGCGTCAGCACGCCAGACGCCACCGAGAGCCCTGCCCCCAGCTGCAACGCGATGGTGGCGACAAACAGCGGCAGGCCGACGCCTTGCGCGGCCATCGCCTTGGCGGCGCCGTCGAAATGGATGGTCAGCGTCACGCCCTCATGCAGGAAGATGAAGGACATCAGCAGGCGGCCGGCAAGCAGGGTCACATCCCTGATGTGGTATTTCGCGGCGAGGCCGGTGAGCTTCGCGTCGATTTCGGTGAGTGTCATGGGTCAGCCTCCAATTTTTGGGCACAGGCAGGCGCCACGCGCCGGTCCGGCGCGCGCGAATGGCGCTGCGATGTCGGTTGTTCGAAAAGGCCGGAGCCGGTCTGAGGGAGAGGCGCCGGCTCCGGCAATGGGCGCAAGCCATCAGCGCCCGAGGTGTTAATGGGTTGGGTCAGCGCCAAGGCCCCCTCATCCGGCCGCTTCGCGTCCACCTTCTCCCCGACGGGGAGAAGAGACTGGCGCGGGCGCCGGCACCTCCTCTCCCCTCGGGGAGAGGTCGGATTGCCCCGAATTGCTTTTCGCAATTCGGTCTTGGCAATCCGGGTGAGGGGGAAATTGCGCGCCTTACTGCGTCACCTTGGTGTCGATGGCCTTCTGCAGGTCGGCAAGCTCGTCGCAGCCGGCGGGGCATAGTTTCTGCAGCGACGCCAGCTGTTCCTTGGCCTTGTCCATGTCGCCGGTCTCGACATAGAGTTCGCCCAGATATTCGCGGGCCGCCTTGTGGTCTGGCTTCAGCTCCAGCGCCTTGTTGTAGTAGGTCAGCGCGGTGGTGAAGTCGCCGGTCTTGCGCAGCGTGAAGCCGAGCAGATTGTAGACGTCGGCCTGCTGGTTGTCCTGCGCCAGCTCACGCAGATCGGCCAGCGCGCCCTTGTAGTCCTTGGCCGCGATCTTGGCCTGGACGGCGGTCAGGTCGGGCGCGTCGGCGCCCTCGATGTCGTCAACCGCATAGGCCGGCATGATGGTCGCGACGGGAACCACGGTCAGCACGGCAATGGCGCCGAGCAGCCCGTAAAGGGCGTGTTTGCCCAGATAGGATTGTTTCATTGTCTTTCTCGCTTGGGTTGAGTGCTAGCGTTGAGAGACCGTTTCGAAATTCGCTCTGGCGAGTCATATGATGGTGGTTTCGAGAACCGGAGCGCAGCGGACGTTCGGGTCCGTGAGCACCGGAAGCGCAGAAAACGCCTTCAGATGGCCGCCAGAGTAGAGTTTCCAAACGGTCTTAAATTTGAACTGGGGTGAAGCCGTAGGCGCTGCCGTCTTTCACGAAGACGCCGGTGCCGGGGAACGGGAAGTGCGAACCGGAAATGCGGATGTTGTCCGCGATCACCCGGTCGATGATCTTGTGGCGCGTGGTGATGGCCGTCGGCCCATCCTGGTCGTAGCTGCCCTGCCACTCCGGATGCGGCGCGAGAAGGGCTGGCACATACATGGTGTCGGCCGAGATCATCAGCTGCTCCTTGCCTGAGTTGGCGAGGTACACCGAATGGCCTGGTGTGTGGCCGGGGGCCGCGATGATCTGGATGCCGGGCGCCACTTCGTCGCCGTCCTGAACCAGCTTCCAGTTCTTCCATTTCGGGAAGTTCTCGGCGATGCGTTTCCCCGCCGGCTTGCGCCCTTCCGGCAGCTTGGCCAGCCGGCTCGGATCGGTCCACCAGTTATACTCGGTGGCGTTGACGACCAGTTCGGCATTGGGGAACACCGGTGCGTTGGTGCCCTTCTCCATCAGGCCCCAGACATGGTCGGGGTGAAAATGCGAGATCATGATGGTGTCGATCGCCTTGTAGTCGATGCCGGCGGCGGCCATGTTGGCCGGCAGATGCGTGGCGTTGGTCTGCCACTGGCCGACGCCCGAGCCCGCATCCATCATGATCAGTTTGCCGCCCATCTTCAGCACCACGACGGTGAGCGGAATGGGCATGAAGTCGGTGGTCAGTCCCGCCTTGGCGAGCGCTGCCTTGGTGTCGTCGACCGAGACATCCTTGATGAAGGCCGGGTCATGCGGCTTCTTCCAGATGCCGTCGTAGATGGCGGTCACCTCGATGTCGCCGACCGTGTATTTGTAGAAGCCAACGGTCGGCTCCACCAGCAGCCCTGCGAGAGCGGGGCGGGTGAATTCAAGCTTGCCGGCAAGGCCGAAAGCGGCGGCGGCGGCGGCTGATCCAAGCAGTGTGCGGCGTGTCATGCTGAACATGGGGTGGTCTCCTGTGGGTTGCGGGTGGTGGCAAAAGTCGAAAGGCGAGAGATTTCGGGGTGACGGAGGGCCACGCCACATGGCCCTCCGTCCTGATTGCGGATGGGGTCGGGACTCGAGGGAGGTCGCGACCCCCGAACTCAGTTGCCCGGAACAGGCGGGCCGACGAATTCGCCCGCATCAGTCTGGGGAGCGGTCGTCACCTTGGTGTCGACCTTGTCCTGACGCGCCGTGTAGGGGATCGAAGCGGTGGCGTTGCTGTCGACAGCGGCGACAGGCTGGTTTGCCGTGTCAGCGTTGAAATGGTCGCTGCCGGCAAAGGCGCCGGTGGTGGCCAGAAGAATGGCCGCAACCGTAAGAGTGAGTTTTTTCATGGCGATGGATCCTGTTTGTTGAGAGACGCGTTGAAGGCCGGCAGTGCGCTTATCGGCCCCAGAGGCTGTCGCGATTGTGCTGGGCGATGATGTCCTGCACCGAGGTCTGATCCTGTCCGGTCTGGACCTGTGCGTCGGCGCTGTTCCGGGGTGCCGTGTAGGGGATCGAGGCCGTGACGTTGGTGTCGACGGAAGGCTGGTTGCCGCCTTCGAAATGGTCGCTGCCGGCAAAGGCAGCACTCGAGGCAAGCAACATCGCAGCCACGCTGAGAGCGAGCTTGGTCATTTCCAAAAATCCTTGTTTCGTTTCTTCGGGTGGCGGGCCGGTTTGGCCCCGCTGATGACAAGACCCGGAGTGACCCTGCTTTATTCCCGGCGGTCGTGAGATTTTTTCGAAAAGCGCGAAATTCGCGGTCGCGGACTCACGAAACAGCCAACGGGCGGGAGCGCCCAGACACACTTCAGAAACAATATTCAACAGTTCGGAAAAACTGGTGAAAAGATCGCATGGCATAAGCACCCTGCGACAGTTCCGGAATATGTGAAGACGGCGCGGTCGAGATTGTGATAAGCGCCCGGCCAAAAAGGGGTCAGGCGGTCAGGGATTGCCGGTCGCGGTTGCGGATTCTTCCGTTTTGGAAGCGTCAGTCATTCCGCCTCCATCAACAACGGTTAACAGCGGCAGAACAGCCGGCAATGCATGCTTCAGCGGCGGCACGATGTGCCTGTCGCAATATCGATAGGACGGGAAGTTTTGGAAATGGATCACGGTCTCGATATATCAGCACTCGACAGGGACACGGCACGGCCAGGCGAAGAGCCCGAAACCGGGCTGGCAACCGTCGATGCGCTCATCAGGAGTGCCCAGCGGTCCCTGGCCGCGCACGGCCAGGTCCTGACCGGCGCCGATTTCGCCCGGGCGGGTCAGCCCGGTGAGCGGCTGGACAAGGTCTTCGAGCAACTCGCCCAGACATACGCCTCCTTGCCGGCGGTGATTTCCGAGGGCCGCAGCTGGACCTATCAGGAGCTGGACCGCAGAGCCAACCAGTTCGCGCGCCTGCTGGCCAAGCGCGGCGTGAAGCCTGGCGACCGCGTCGGGCTCATCCTCGACCGCTCCGCGGAAACCTATGTCGCCCTGCTCGCCGTGGCCAAGGCCGGTGCCGCCTTCGTGCCGCTGGCCACCGCTTTCCCTGAAGAGCGCATGGCGCTCATCATCGACGACGCCAATGTCAGCCTGATCGTCACCATCGCCACCTATGCGTCACGAGCCGGCCAGCTGCCGGTGCCGCATCTGTTGATCGACAGCGCCGCCGCCGAAATATCAGCCCAGTCCAGCGCGCCGCTGAAGCCGCACAAGGGGCTGGCTGATGACATCTGCTACATCCTCTACACGTCGGGCACGACCGGCAGGCCGAAGGGCGTGGCCATCCGCCACCAGAGCTTCGTCAACTTCATCCGCGTCGCCGCCGCGTCTTACGGCTACAAGCCTGGCGATCGCGTCTACCAGGGCATGACCATCGCCTTCGACTTCTCCTCCGAGGAGATCTGGGTGCCGTTCGTTGCCGGCGCGACGGTGGTGCCCGCGCCCGGCCAGATGCCGCTGGTCGGCGAGGAGCTCGCGGATTTCCTGCGCCACCACGCCATCACCTGCATGGCCTGCAGCCCGACCCTGCTGTCGTCGATGACATCGGATGTGCCCAGCCTGCGCACGCTGCTGGTCGGCGGCGAAGCCTGCCCGCACAATCTGGTGGTGCGCTGGTCCAGGCCCGGCCGCAACATCCTCAACACCTATGGCCCGACCGAAGCGACGGTGACGGCGACGATGGGCGAATTGACGCCGGATCGTCCGGTGACCATCGGCGCGCCGCTGCCGACCTATTCGATCGTCATCCTCGATGCTTCGCTGCCTCAGCTTGCCGAGCCTGGCGAACTGGGCGAGATCGGCATTGCCGGCATCGGCCTGGCCGTCGGCTACCTCAACCGGCAAGATCTGACGGAGCAGAAATTCATCGCCGATTTCGTCGGCCTGCCCAACAACCCGTCGAAGCGCATCTACCGCACCGGTGACCTTGGCCGGATCAACGATGACGGCGAGATCGAATATGCCGGGCGCATCGACACGCAGGTGAAGATCCGCGGCTACCGCATCGAACTGGGCGAGATCGAGGCCGTGCTGCTCGACCAGCCTGCCATAGCGCAGGCCGCCGTCACCACCTGGGAGATCGAGCCCGGCCGCGTCGAGCTCGTCGCCTATTATGCGGCGAAGGCAGGCCAGCCGGCGATCTCGCGCGCGGACATCGCCCAGGTGATGAAGCGCCGCCTGCCGGATTACATGGTGCCCTCCTATCTGGAGGAACTGCCCGCGATCCCGATGACGGTGTCCAACAAGGTCGACCTTCGCCAGTTGCCGAAGCCGACCAGCACCAGGCTTTCGGCCGACCGCGCCATGGTGGCGCCCGCCAATGACGACGAGCGTTTCCTGGCCGACGCGCTGGCCGCAGTGCTGAAATTCGAGGAGGTGTCCGTCGAGGACAATTTCTTCGACGATCTCGGCGCCAACTCGCTGCTGATGGCGCATTTCTGCGCCCGTCTGCGCACCCGGAAGGAATGGGCGACGACGTCCATGCGCGACATTTATCTCTATCCGACGGTCGCGCGCCTGGCCCAGCATCTGGCCATTCCAGGCGAAATGACAACGGCGACCTTCGAGCCAGTGCTGACCCGCCGCGCTTCGAACCTTGTCTACTGGACCTGCGGCATGGCCCAGCTGTCGTTCTACCTCGCCTACAGCTATGTCGCGCTGTGGGCGATCAACACCGGCCTCAACTGGGTTTATGACGCGCTCGACGAGCCGCTGCAGCTCTACGTCAGATGCGTGGCGCTGTCGGCCGGCGTGTTCTTCGGCATGTCGGGCTTTGCCGTTGCCGCCAAATGGGTACTCATCGGCCGCTGGAAGGCCGAAGCGTTTCCCATCTGGGGATGGCACTACTACCGCTTCTGGGTGGTCAAGACGCTGATCCGCTCGGCACCCGTCGTGCTGTTCCGCGGCAGCCCGCTCTACAGCATGTATCTGCGGCTGCTCGGCACCAAGCTCGGCCACAACGCCGTCATCGAATCGCGTTCCGTGCCCGTCTGCACGGATCTGATTTCGATCGGCGCCAACACCATCCTGCGCAAGGAATCGATGATCCTCGGCTATCGCGCCCAGGCCGGCTACATTCACACCGGGCCGCTGACCATCGGCCGCGATGCCTTTGTCGGCGTCGGCTCCACGCTCGACATCGACACCTCGATCGGTGACGGCGGCCAGCTCGGCCATTCATCCTCGCTGCAGCGCGGGCAAAGCATTCCGGACGGCGAGCACTGGCACGGATCGCCGGCGGTGCCGACCACGGCCGATTATTGCAAGGTGCGCAATGTGAACGCCTACGAGGCGCGACGCTTCCTCTATGAAGCCGTCCAGCTGGTGCTGCTGTTCGCCATCATCACCCCGCTGCCCCTCTTGTTCCACAGCTATTGGGAATATGTCGGTGACGACTATCAGGAGACGATCGGTCTGGTCGCCATTGGCACGACCGTCACGCTTTTCGGTTATGTCGCGATCGCCTTCTTGGCCGCCACCGTGATACCGCGCCTGTTCAGCCTTATCCTGAAGCCCGGCCGCACCTACACGCTCTACGGTTTCCGCTACTGGCTGCAGACCGTCTCCGAATTCTCCAGCAACTCGCGTGTTCTAGGCCTGTTGTTCGGCGACAGCTCGGCCATCGTCCACTACATGCGCGCCATCGGCTGGAACCTAAACAAGGTGGTGCAGACCGGCTCCAATTTCGGCTCCAACCAGCAGCACGAAAACCCGCTTCTGTGCGAGATCGGCACCGAGACCATGGTGTCGGACGGCCTGTTCATGATCAACCTGCACAAATCCGCCTCCGCATTCCGGCTCGAGCCGACGCGGATCGGCGAGCGCAACTATCTCGGCAACAACATCTACTATCCCCCGGATGGACGCACGGGCGACAACGTCCTGCTCGGCACCAAGGTGATGATCCCCATCGACGGACCGGTGCGCGAGAATGTCGGGCTTCTCGGTTCGCCATCCTTTGAAATCCCGCGCATGGTGAACCGCGACAAGGAGCTCATCGCCGGCGTCGACGAGGCCGACCGGCGCAAGCGCATCCCCTACAAGAACCGCCACAATCTGGTGACGATCCTTCTGTTCATGGCCACGCAATGGGTCATGCTGTTCGTCACGCTGGCGATCTGGGACCGCGCGCTGAACTATTATACCGAATGGGCCGAGGTCGCGCTCTTCGTGGCGGTGATCCTGACCTCGATCATCACCATTCCGTTCTACATCTTCGTCGAACGGGCAAGCCTTGGTTTTCGCCGGCTGAAGCCGCGGATAACGACGATCTACGACGTCGACTTCTGGCGCCACGAACGCCACTGGAAGCTGGCGGATTCACCGATCGTGAACCTGTTCGCCGGCACGCCGTTCCGGCCGATGATCCTGCGCCTGCTGGGCGTCAAGGTCGGCAGCAGAGTCTATGACGGCGGCGCCAATTTGACCGAGCGTTCGCTGGTGGAGATCGGCGATGACGTGACGCTGAACGAGGGCTCGGTCATCCAGGCCCATTCGCTGGAAGAAGGCGCGTTCAAGTCCGATTACATCCGAATCGGCGATGGCTGCACGCTTGGACCGTCGGCGTTTATCCATTACGGCGTCGTGATGGGCAAGGGATCGATGGTCGATGCCGATTCCTTCGTCATGAAGGGCGAAGAGCTGGAACCCAATACGATCTGGCGTGGCAACCCGGCCAAGCTGCACCGGTTTGTTGAGCCGATCACGGATGACGGCTCCAGGGCCTGACATCAGGTCCCGATCTTATCGGAGGCAATTTGACAGAGCGATCCGGAAGCACAATCGACATCCGGATCGCCCCGGTGAATCAGGCCAATCGCGCTTTGGTCGCCTCATTACAGCTGGCGCCGGAGCAGGTGGGTTTCGTCGCCAGCAACGAGGCGTCGCTGCGCGAGGCCAGATCCGACCGCGACGCGCGCCCGCGCGTCGTCATGGCCGGGGACCGGGTCGTCGGGTTCCTGATGTATGAGGCGCCACGCGACGAAGACGAAGCGCGGATCTACCGCTTCATGATCGACCGCGCCTGGCAAGGCAGAGGCTACGGCAAGGCCGCCTTGCGTGAAGTGCTGGACGAAATCCGGAGGCTCGGCCACATCAGGCACGTTTCCATCTGCTATGAACCCGAAAATGAAGCGGCACGGCAGCTCTATCGCACCGCCGGTTTCGTCGAGGAAGGGCTGGACGAGGACGGCGAAATGATCGCCGACCTCGCCCTCGCTGCATCGACCGGCCGATGACGCCTCCCGCAAATCCGCCGCCCCCAGAACTGGCCGACGAAACCGCGCTTGCGCAGGCGCTGGCCGCCATTGCCCCGAATGGGGTCCGCACTGGATGCCGGCTCATACGCGAAGGGGATGAGGCTCACTTGCTGCCCGATGAGGCGCACTCCATCCCCGCGCGCCAGCCAGCCATGCGGCGCGCCAGCGGCGCGGCGCGCTGGATCGCGCGCCTTCTGCTGGCCGACATCGGCGTCACCGATTTCGCCCTCCTGCGCACCCCATCCGGCGCGCCCGCATGGCCCGGCGGGATCACGGGTTCGCTCGCGCATGATGACGACATGGCCATTGCGGCGGTTGCAGAGATTGGTCGGATCCGCTCGCTCGGCATCGACGTCGAGCCTGCCCTGCCCCTGCCCGACGACATTTTCGCGCTCGTTGCTAGTCCAGGGGATCGGACGGAGACGGTCGACCGGCATCTTGCCGGCCGCATCCTGTTTGCCGCCAAGGAAGCGGTCTACAAGGCAGCCTATCCACTGGACCGCAAGGTGCTGGGCTATGAGGATATCACTGTCGACCTGAACACAGGCCGCGCGACGACAACGACGGGTCATAGCGCCGGCCTCGTCTACTGCATTGCCCCGCGTGTGGTGGTGTTGGCGTTTGTCGATGGAGATGCGCGCTAGCGCCTATTCGCCCACCACCTCGGTGTAATCCCTCACCGCGCCATCCAGCCCGCGAATGCGCCAGCTCTCCCCGTCCCGTCCCTCGATAGGACACGATCCCAGCGGAACCTTGCCGCCGCCTTCCGGCAGGTCGAGCACATAGACGGGATTGCAGATGCCCGACAGCCGTGCGCGCAGCGCCTCCACCAGCGCCTGGCCCTGCGCGATCGTGGTGCGCCGATGCGCCATGCCGCGCGCGAGGTCGCCATGGTGCAAATAATAGGGTTTGACGCCCAGCCGATACATCAGCTCTCGGCAAAGCTCCTCCAGCACCTCGATGCTGTCGTTGACGCCCTTGAGCAGAACGCTCTGGTTAAGCAGCACGAAGCCCGCCTGCCGCATCGTCCGGCACGCCACCTCGGTGGCGTCGGTGATCTCGCGTGCGTGGTTGAAGTGGGTGACGACCGTGACCATCAGCCGGCCCTGCAGCGCCTCGACCAGCCCGGATGAGATGCGCGAGGGCAGCGCCACCGGCACGCGGGTGTGGATGCGCAACAGCCGCACATGAGGAATCGCCTCGATGCGCGCGACGATTTCGGCCAGCGCGTTGTCTGGCAGCGACAGTGGATCGCCGCCGGTAAGGATCACCTCGCGGATTTCGGGATGATCCGCGATATAGGCCAGCGCCGGCTCCAGCGCCTCGCGCGTATAGCCGCGCCCGATCGAGGTCAGCGATTCCTTGCGGAAGCAGAACCGGCAATAGACGGCACATTGATAGGTCGGGAACAACAGCACTCGGTCGGCATGGCGATGCGTCAATCGCGGCTCCGGGCTGAACGCATGGTCGGCGATCGGGTCGCCAAGCTCACCCTCCGTTTCCACCAGTTCGCCCAGTGACGGAATGACCTGCGCGCGGATCGGATCGGCCGGGTCGTTCCAATCGATCAGGTCGAGATAGGCTTTCGGCGCGCGCACCTTGTGGTGCGCGGCGGCAGCTTGTGCGGCTGCGCGCTCGGCTGGCGACAGCGGCAAGCGGTCGAGGTCACGGACATGGCGCACGCCCTGGCGGACATCGTCCTGCCAGTCGGGGGAACGGGTTGCGTCTTTGAGGTCGGTCATTGCAGGTCTCGGGCTGTTCGCGCGAACCTATCGTCCGGATGGTCGGCGCGGTCAATGGCGTTGCCAGATGCGGATTGTCGCCCTCTGGTTCCTTCGCGTGCTCCCTCTCCCGCCGGACAATCGTCCAACGAAGCGGGGCAGTGGCGGTGCGAATTGTGGACGAACTATTGACTTCGAAACGGGTTCGCGTGCCAATATTCCCAAAATCTCGGGGGTGGGAACGTCGATGAAGAGAATTTACGTCAAACCGGTGCTGGCAAAGCGCCAGAAACTGTCGGCCGTAACGGCCCAGGTCGGCAATTCCAACGACTCCCAGGCGCCTGAGAGCAGCACCTGAACGCAGGCTGGCAAGACGCGAAAAGCTGGGCTCCCTACCCTCCCCCTTGTGGGGGTCCGAAGGAGGGGCGAGACCCGTGGCTAGCCCCGGCGGAGGTCCGGGTGGGAGTGCTGGCGCAGACTTTGCAGAAGCTGGTTCCCTCCCACTGCGGACCGATCAGCAAGCGAGCAAGACAGGTGGACAACCCGCGGCTGCCCACCTGGCCCCCGCCTGATGCATGTCGCCCCAAAGGGGGCATCGGAGTTCAGGGAACCGACATGCATCGAAAGGATACCGGCAAGCAAAGTGAACGTTACGGCAGGCGGGGACCAGTCGTCATATGACGACTGTCGCGATGGAGGCTTGTTTTGGCACTACGCCTTGGCGCGATAGGCTTCCGGCACCACGAACACCTCGTCTGCACGGCCATAACCGCCGTCTGCGACTTCCTCCACCAGCACCATCGTGGTGGGCCGCACGCCTTCGCCGAAAAAGTCGACGAACATGGCTGTGGTTCGATGGATGAGGTCTTCCTTCTGCGCCCTGGAGAGGGCGGCCTGCGGCATCTTGATGTTGGCGAATGGCATGATCGTTTCCTTTCTGTTGAGGGTCGGATTTCAGGCTTTGGGATGGAGCAGGTCGGCAAGGCCGATCCGTTCCATGAATTGCGCGCGCACGCGGTCGGCAACGCCGTTGACGATCACGGCGCCGTCATCCGAAGGGTCGATGTGAACGCGAAACGGGCGGCTGCCGTGCGGCATGGCGACGAGGTCGACGATTGCCGCCGCGATCTCGGCCGGATCGGCATCCGCCGGCTCGAGGGACGCCAGCCCCTTCAACACCTGCTGGTCGACACCGGCGTATGGGCCGGACCAATAGAGGCCGGCGCGCTCGGCATCGGCGGGCGCTGCTGCGTGGTGGAAATGCTCCGTGCCCCTGGTGAAGGCGCCCGGCACCACGATCGTCGTCTCGATGCCGAAGCGGGCGAGTTCAAGCGCATAGCTTTGCGCCAGCGCATCCATGCCGGCCTTGGCGGCGAAATAGGGCGCCAGGAAGGGCGGCGTGCCGCCGCGCGTGCTGCTCGAGCCGACCCAGATCATCTGCGCCCGGCCAAGAGACCGCATATGCGGCAGGGCGGCGCGGTTGACACGCTGCGTGCCGACGACGTTGACGTCATAGAGCTGCGTCAGCTGTTCGGGCGAGAAGGACTCGGCCGGGCCGAACCCCATATGCCCGGCATTGTGGATCAGCACGTCGAGCTGGCCGGCTTCACTGACGATCTGCCGGATTGCCGCCTCGGCCGACGCATCGGAGGTGACGTCGAGCGCGATGGTCTTCAGCGCCACGCCCTCGTCACGAGCGAAGTTTTCCATCTCGGCTACCGCAGCACTACGCGCCGAGGGGTCGCGCATCGAGGCATAGACCGTGTGGCCTTCTCTTGCCAGCGCACGCGCCGTCATCGCGCCAAAGCCTGAGGAAGCACCGGTGATCAAAATTGTCTGTTTCATGGTCATTTCCTTCAGATGACGCCGCCATTGGCGCGGATGATTTGTCCGTTGACCCAGCCGCTGTCCGGTCCGGCCAGGAACGAGACGACGCCGGCAATGTCGTTGGGCTGGCCGAGCCGGCCGAGCGGGCTCATCTTGGCCGTAGCCTCGATCTGCGCCGCGCTCTTGCCGTCCGTGAACAGCGCCGTCTCGACCGGTCCTGGCGCCACCGCATTGACGGTGACACGGCGCGCGCCAAGCTCCTTGGCAAGGATATGCGTCATCGCCTCGACGGCCGCCTTGGTGGCGGCATAGACGCCGTAGCCCGGCTGGTAGAGGCCGACGACGCTCGAAGAGAAATTGACGATGCGGCCGCCATCGCGCAGGCGTTTTGCGCCTTCGCGCATGCCCCGGAACACGCCGCCGAGATTGATCGCGACCTGCGTGTCGAACGCGGCATCGTCGGTCCCGGCGATCGGCGACAGCTTCATGATGCCGGCATTGTTGACGAGGATATCGACGCCGCCGAACGCCTTCTCGCCGGCATCGAACAGCGCGGCAATGCCGGCGGGATCGGCGATATCGGCCTGCACGGCGATCGCCTTGCCGCCTTCGGCCTCGATCGCGCCGACGACCGCTTCGGCCTCGGCACGGCCCCGTGCATAGTTGACCACGATGGCGATGCCGTTGCGGGCGAGCCGCTGTGCGATCGCCGCACCGATGCCCTTGGAGGCGCCGGTCACGATCGCGGTTCTGGTTGGATTGGATGTCATGGAAGTCTCTCCGTTTGTTGATGACGTGGATATACACTTCGCCATCTTCCGGATAATCAGCCGCCTCTTGACATCACTATTCGAAAACTGCGAACAAATGGCATGGATCGCCTGGATACGATGCGGCTCTTCGTTCGCGTGCTGGAGCGGCGCAGCTTCACCGCTGCCGCCGCCGGTCTCGGCCTGCCCAGGTCAACCGCGACGGAGGCCATCCACCGCCTCGAAGAACATCTCGGCGCGCGGCTGCTGGAGCGCACGACGCGGCAGGTGAACGCCACGCAGGACGGCGAGGCCTACTATCAACGCTGCCTGTCGATCCTGGCCGAGATCGAGGATGCGGAAGCCGCCTTCCGCAAGGCAGAACCCTTCGGCCTGCTGCGCATCGACGCCAGCACGCTGCTCACCCGCACCTTCCTGCTGCCGCGCCTGCCGGAGTTTTTGGCGCGATATCCGCGCATCGATCTGCAGATCGGCCAGAGCGACCGGCTGGTCGACCTCGTGCGCGAGGGTGTCGATTGCGTCATCCGCGTCGGCGAGCCGCCCGACAGCGGCATGATCATGCGGCGGCTCGCCATGATCCGCGAGATGACCTGCGCCAGTCCCGCCTATCTCTCTCGCCACGGCACGCCCGCCTCCCCCGATGCGCTTGACGGCCACCAGGCAATCGGCTTCGTTTCGTCGCGCACCGGCGAGGTGCTGCCCTTCGAATTCACCGTCCGTGGCAAGACGCGCGAGATCCGACTGCCCGGCCGCGTCGCCGCCAACAATTCCGACACCGCCGCCGACCTCGCGCGGCTCGGCCTCGGCCTCATCCAGGCGCCGCGCTATCGCTTCGAGAGGGACCTTGCCGACGGCACGCTGGTTGAAGTGCTGGCGGACTTTCCGCCCTCGCCGACGCCGCTGTCGGCGCTCTACCCGCAGAACCGGCAGTTGTCGCCACGCCTGCGCGTCTTCCTCGACTGGGCGGCGCGCATTTTCGCCGAGGCGAACCTTTAGCGACGGCTCCGCCGTTGCCCATTGGACGCATCCGGTGTCATTGTTGGCGCGACAGCGCGCCATGGGGAGATGGGCGCCGCCAGGGAGGACTGACATGACCGGCTTGCCGCTCTACGAGGACGCCATTGCGGCCTTTCGCATCGAGGATGAGATCGCCAGGCTGCAAGGCGACCCGGCGACCGGCATCAACGCCTATGTCGAATGCTGCGGCCGCCATACCGGCCAGAACCGGCTGGCGCTGCGCGCGATCTCGACCAGTGGCGAATTGCGAGAATTCAGCTTCGACGACCTCGCTGATATGTCGGGCCGCGTCGCCAACCTGCTCAAGGCAACCGGCGTCGGTCCCGGCGATGTCGTCGCCGGCATGCTGCCGCGCATCCCCGAACTGGTGGCGCTGATCCTTGGCACCTGGCGCATCGGCGCGGTCTACCAGCCGCTGTTCACCGCCTTCGGCCCCAAGGCGATCGAACACCGCCTCGGCTACAGCCGGGCGAAGCTGGTGGTGACCAATCCGGCCAATCGCGGCAAGCTCGACGAGATCGAGAACGGACCGCCGATCGCCATCATTCTTGGTGTCGGCGACGCCTTGCCCCCAGGCGACATCGATTTCCGCGCCGCCCTCGCCGCCGCCTCGCCCGATTGCGAGCCCGTCATGCGCCGGGGTGACGACCTGTTCATGATGATGTCGACTTCGGGAACAACGGGCCTGCCCAAGGGCGTGCCGGTGCCGCTCAGCGCCCTGCTCGCCTTCGGCGCCTATATGCGTGATGCGATCGGGCTTCGGCCCGACGACATCTTCTGGAACATCGCCGATCCGGGCTGGGCCTATGGCCTCTACTACGCCATCACAGGCCCGCTGCTGCTGGGCATCGCCACCACCTTCAACGAGGGCGTCTTCACGGTCAAAAGCACCTACGACGTCATCGAGCGGCTCGGCGTCACCAGCCTTGCCGGTTCGCCCACAGCCTTCCGCCTGCTGCTCGCCGAAGGGCCGGAGGCAGCCGCTGGCATCAAGGGCCGCCTGCGTGTGGTGAGCAGCGCCGGCGAGCCGCTCAACCCGGAAGTGATCCGCTGGTTCGACGCCCATCTCGCCGCGCCCATCCACGACCATTACGGCCAGACCGAGAACGGCATGATGGTCAACAACCACCATGGGCTTTCGCATACCGTTCGCACAGGCTCGGCCGGCTTCGCCATGCCGGGGTACCGCATGGTGGTGCTGGACGACGAAGGCCGCGAGCTTGGCCCCAACCAGCCCGGCATCCTCGCCGTCGACATCGCCAACTCGCCGCTGCGCTGGTTCGACGGCTACCACCAGGAGCAGACGCCGGCGATATCAGGCGGCTACTACCGCACCGGCGACACGGTGGAATACGAGCCCGACGGATCGGTCTCCTTCATCGGTCGTGCCGACGATGTCATCACCTCGTCCGGCTATCGCATCGGCCCCTTCGACGTCGAAAGCGCGCTCATCGAACATCCCGCGGTCAACGAGGCCGCCGTGGTCGGCGTGCCCGACCCGCAGCGCACCGAAATCGTCAAGGCCTTCGTCATCCTGGCGCCGGCGTATCAAGGCAGCCCCGAGCTCGCCGAGGAACTGGCCCAGCATGTCCGCAAGCGGCTCTCGGCCCACGCCTATCCGCGCGAGATCGATTTCGTCGCGGAACTGCCGAAGACGCCCAGCGGCAAGATCCAGCGGTTTCTGCTGAGGAAGGCCGAGGTGGAGAAGCGGAAGGGCTGAGGCGAACGAGCCTCAGTTAGTAGGGAATTGCTCGGCTTCCCAGTCGAATGTTGCGCGGCGCATGAAAACCTCCAAGGCTTCAGCCGCGGCAAGCCTCAGCCGCTCCCAAGGCTCCGTTGCTATCACTTGCTCTAAAGGTGGCAACATCTGGGGCGTGTCTTCAGCGGCGCTGTTCAAAACGGCCCGATAGTCTCGAAGCGCTTGCTGCTCCTCGATGGAGAAAACAGGCTCGACATAATGTTCGAGAATTCTGTCGGACGCATAGTCATCCCATTGATTGAAGGCCTCGTTCGGGATGTGAACATACGGGACCGTGGCTTGATATCTACGCTGTTCTTCATGGGACGACACCCACTTGAAGTAGCCGATGAGATAGTTTCGATAGCGCTGATTCAGAAGAATGTCTGAGATAGGCTGTTCTGCGCTTTCGGGCGTTTCCAAATTGTCGACATCGTCCGTCATCGATAAGCCCATTTGCTTTTCCGAGCGGCTAACACTATGCCACGAGCCACGCTAGGCACCAGCCTTCACTGGCCTCTGTGCGGGTGACGCTGCCGCCTCGATCGATCGAGCACCAGAACTTTGTCCGCAAGCGGCTCTCGGCCCACGCCTATCCGCGCGAGATCGATTTCGTCGCGGAACTGCCGAAGACGCCGAGCGGTAAGATCCAGCGGTTCCTGCTGAGGAAGGCGGAGGTCGAGAAGCGGAAGGGCTGAGAGGGCCGCACCTTCAGGCGACCAACTCCATGCCCACTCTGATCGTCAGCCGAGGCGCCCACGAAACAAGGTGGTGCCGTCCGTCAGGCGCGACCTGGAGATATCCTTGAAGCCAGCCTCGGTCATCCACGCGCGATACTGACCTTCTGTGTAGGATTCGCCGTGGCGATAGAGGTTCAGGAAGGTGAGGTTGAGAAAGACCCCCTCGGGCGGGCCGAGGCGGTCGTCATCGACGACACCCCACCCCGCGATTGCGAGCTCGCCGCCTGATGTGAGGCAACGCGCGGCGTTCAGGATCGCACGGCGTGCCTGGTCCGGCGGCAGCACCTGAACGACGGCCTTCAGGATCGCCAGATCGTGCCGACCGATCGATGGCGCGACGGTGATGTCGCCTTCTTCGACGACCACGTCATTGGCGCCGTATTCGGCCAGGATATCCGGCGCGACCGCTGCAACCGTTGGCAGTTCCATCAGCGTCGCCGCAATCCGTGGCCACCGCTCGCGAAGGCCGACGAGAATGGTCCCGGCGCCGCCGCCGATATCGATCACCGAACGAATAGCCGATAGGTCCAGCTCGCGGGCCAGGTTTCGGCCGAAAATCACCCCGCCCGGTGCGAGCATGCGGCTGAAGGCCGCCGCCGCCTCGGGCCCCGCTTCGGAAAAGTCGTGCAGCGCGGCGGGCCGGTTCTGTCGCAGCGACTCCGCGGTCAAGAGGTCGGCTCCCCAGAGCTCGCGCAGCAGCGCATGATCGCCGCCGCGATAGGTCGGCCTGGATGCGTCGAGGAAGGCCGACGCTTCGGCACCGTTGCGAAATTGACCATCCTTGACGTCGAGGAGACCGATGCTGGCCAGCGCATAGAGGAGCCGCGACAGACGATCGGGCTCGACGTTGAGCGCGGCCCCAAGGCTGTCGGCTGTCGCCGCATCGCCAGCGAGCCGGGTGAAGATGCCAAGCTCCAGCCCGGCGCGAAGCGCCAAGGCGGCGGGCACCGCCGCGATCAGCCTGTCGATCCGATCAGAATCCACCATGCCGCGTCCCCTTCCGCGACCCTGGAACGACTTCGAAGCAACTCCCTGGGATTAGAACCATCGTTCTGCGGAAAGTGAAGACAAAATCATTGTTTCGAGCGACCGACACGAAGACGCAACGAGGCGGCCGTGGTCGGAGTGCCGAGGTGGAGAAGCGGAATCGGGTCCACGCGGAGGGCCGAGTGGCTGCAGATCGGTCGAGCACTGGAACTTGACTGCTCGGACGCCCCAGCCTCTTGTCGCGGACAGGTTCGGCCGGCAAGGGAGGTGCCCACCATGGAAAAGATCATTCTCGACTGCGACCCCGGGCATGATGACGCCATCGCCATCCTGCTGGCGGCGGGCAATCCGAACATCGACCTGCTCGGCATAACAACGGTTTCGGGCAACCACAATGTCGAGAACACCACGCGCAACGCGCTTTCCGTATGCACCGCCTATGGCATCAAGGTGCCGGTGGCGAAGGGCTCGCCCGGCCCGCTCCTCATCGACCAGGTGCTGGCCGTCGAGATCCACGGCGATACAGGGCTCGACGGTCCCGTGCTGCCGCCTGCTTCGTTCGACCTCGACAAGCGGCATGCCGTCGACTTCATCATCGACACCGTCATGGCGCATGAGCCGAAGACGGTGACGCTGGTGCCGGTCGGCCCCTACACCAACATCGCGCTTGCCGTGCGCAAGGATCCGCGCATCGTCAGCCGCGTGAAGCGGGTCGTCGCGATGGGCGGAAGCTACACGCGCGGCAACATCACGCCGGCGGCGGAGTTCAACGTCTATGGCGACCCGGAGGCAGCCGACGTGGTGTTCCGCGCCAATTGGGACGTCACCATGGTGGGGCTCGACCTCACCCACCAGGCGCTGGCCACCCCGGACCTGCAAGACAGAGTGCGCGCCATCGGCGGCCCGATGGCCAAGTTCATCCTCGATATCTGGGAGTTCATAGCGACCACGCATGGCGGCCTGCTGCAGATCCAATATCCCGCCATCCATGACGCTTGCTGCGTCGCGGCGATGATCGACCCCACCGTCTTCACCACCGAGAAGGCCGACATCCGCGTCGAGCTTGCCGGACGCTGGACCAAGGGCATGACAGTCTGCAATTTCGAGAAAATGGGCGGTATGCACCATTTCGGCGGCACGGCGAGCGAGCAGACCGACTTCCGCCACACCGTGGCGATGAAGCTCGACCATGCGAAGTTCTGTGATCTGATTGTCGATACGCTGGAGCGGTTGGTCAGGCAGAAGGGGTGATGCAGGCTTTGTCGGTGCGCTTCAGCATGAAGCACGACATCAACCCCCTGGCGCCGCATTTCACCGCCTCGACAGTAGGACCAAGTCGGCCGCTTCCTCGGCGTCTTTCAGAAGCGTCTTGCGCGGCATGCCCATCTGCGCACGCATGGTCAGACCGCGCGACAGGTCGAGGACCTGGCTCGAACGCGCGGATACCGGAAAGTCGGACGGTACCTCTCCCGTGCTAATCGCGTCGTAGAATCGCCGTTCTACCAGCGCCATACCGCCAGCTACGGTGTCCTTGAGGAACTGCCGGACCTCGGCATCGTCCACGAGCGGAGCAACGCACAGCAGAAGACACCCCGGCGCTTGTCCTTCCTCGGTCGCACTTTCTACGGCGTGCCTCAGGAAGCCGGCGAGCGAATCGCGAAGAGTCGCCGGCGAGAAGAGCGCCTTCGCGGCGCGGGCGCCCTTCGCTTCGGCATAGGCCCGAAGGGCACGCAGGAATATGGCCCGCTTATCTCCGAAGACGGAATACAGGCTTGGCCGTCCCACACCCATGCCTGCGACGAGATCGTCAATGGTCACTCCGTCGTAGCCTTTCGACCGGAATACCCGGGTCGCCTTTTCCAGCGCGTCCTTCTCGTCGAAGCTACGGGGGCGTCCACGAGGCCTCTCAGCATTTTGAAACATTTAGTTCTAAATTCCTTGACCCTTATCTTTGCACCAATATATAACCGAACAGTTCAAAAATGACAAGGCGGCCCTACCCCGTGGGACTCCTTCGACCTTAACCTCACCAAGGAGCCCCATGAAACATTCAATCGCTTTCGTCACCGGCGCAACCTCCGGGCTCGGTTATGCAGCAGCCCGCTCTCTTACCGAAGAGGGCTGGAGCGAGATCATCATCACCGGACGCAGCTTCGCTGGGGCCAAGGAAGCGGCCGCCAAACTTGCTGCGGAAACCAAACGACCGATCTTCACGCCGATGGAGCTGGAGTTGGACACACCGGCTAGCGTCCAGTCCGCGCTCGCCCAGCTGATCAATCAAGATCGGGCGATCGATCTCCTGCTGCTCAATGCCGGGATGGTCCCAGGTAAGAAGCGCGTGATCACGGCCGCCGGCATTGAGGCTTCCGAGGCTCCGCTGATGGGCCATCATCAACTGACTGTCGGGTTGCTTCGCGCCAACCTTCTCAGCCCCGACGGGCGGATTGTTATCACCAGCACGGAGCCGGCCCGCGGGGGCGTACCCATGTTCAAGTACACCGACCTGCCAGCCTTTGCGGCCAAGAGTTTCCAGGGTAACCGAACAGCCGCCGTTGAAGCCTTGATCCGCAACGGGCCAAACGTGAAGTACGCGCCCAACAATGCGTATGCCGACGCGAAGCTCATTATCGCTTGGTGGGTCGCGGCGCTGGCGCGCAGGCTACCCTCCGGCATGGCCGTGTACGCTGTCTCGCCCGGTGCGTCGAACGCCACCAACGTGGCGCGAAACGCTGGCCCGTTGTTGAAGTATCTGATGATTCCGATCGTGAACCTCATTCCCGGCATGAATCAGGCGCCGGAGATCGCGGCCCGTCGGTACCTCCAGGCGTCGGAGTTCGGAACCGACGTCTCAGGGCAATTCTTCGCCTCGGCTCAAGGGAAGTTCTCAGGCCCAATGGAGGTGCAACGCCAGCCACACCTCTACGATCGCGCCAGCCAGGAAGCCGCGTGGCTGGCCGTGGTCAAGGTCTCCGGCGTCGACTTGTCCAACCCAGCACCCTTGCGCCCACAGGATCCTAAAAAGGTTTTGTACTAAATAGTACAGAATCTCCTTGGTCGGTGTGTCTACACCTTATTATCATACAAAGTAGTTAAAAAATTACCAGACGCCCTTGGCGTCGCAAGGAGAGTACGCATGGAACGATACCAAGATAAAAAAGTAGTGATTATCGGCGGCACGAGCGGCATGGGGCTTGCGACAGCGAAGATGCTCCTCGATGGGGGCGCGAGGGTCCTGGTGACGGGTCGCTCGCAGGCGGGCCTTGAATCGGCGCGGAAAGAGCTTGGGAACGACGCTATGGTGGTTTCGAGCGACGCGAGGTCGTTGACCGACATCGACGCCCTCGCCGCTCAGGTGAAGACCGAGTTCGGCACCATCGACCTGCTTTTCGTCAACGCCGGGTTCAGCACTCCAACGCCTCTCGCGAACGTGACAGAGGCCATCTACGACGAGATGTTCAACCTCAACGCCAAGGGACCGTTTTTCGCGGTCCAGAAGCTCGCGCCGCTGATCAATCGGGGCGGCTCAGTCGTCTTCACGACCTCTGTCGCCAACGTCAAGGGGCTGCCCGGCCAGGCCACATACGGAGCCGCCAAGGCTGCGCTGCGATCGTTCACCAGGGTGCTTGCCGTAGAGCTTCTTCCCCAGGACATCCGCGTCAACGCGGTGTCGCCCGGTCCCATCGACACTGGCATCCTCGACAAGGTGTTTCCTACGGAGGAGATGCGGGCCCACGTGAAGGGGCACACAATCGGCATCATCCCGATGAAGCGCTTCGGCACCTCAGAGGAGATCGCGAAGGCCGTCCTCTTCCTCGCGTTCGACGCGACTTTCACGACCGGCCTTGAGATCCCGGTCGATGGGGGTTGGTCGCAACTCTAGAAGGCATCATCGACTGCAATCTGCGTCGCGGACGGACTTCATGTCTCTCCGTGGCGCAGCTCATGCAGCAGCGCTGCTCCAGTGGAGGCCGATGACCAACTCCCCAACCTGCTTATCACCTTTGGACAGGTCGCCGGCGCTGGTGCGACGATGTTTGCATCGCCGCGCGACAACGTGGTGCTGATGCAGCTAGCGAGCATCGCAGCATTAGCGCCCTACAATGACGTGGCTGTCAAAGGCAAAGCTGCAGAGATTTTCGGCAAAAATAAACCCTGAACGTAATTTGTCGCGGCATTCCAAGCTATGGGCAACGCGATCAATCAGAACTCGATCGATGCCGGTGTGACCGAAATCAATGCGCCACACCCTCGCTTGCGTGCAGCAACCCCCACGTCAAACCAACCCGCCCGTCGAACTGCGCCGCAAAACGCTCCGCCACCACATCCTCCAGACCGTCATCAACCAGCGCCTCGATGCTTCGCCGCATCAGGGCGAGCTGCATCTGCCTGGCGTGTTCGCGGTCGGCCTCGCGCATGATTGCCGTCACGTGGTAGGCGATGACGGGCTGGCCGAGGCACGACAGCAGCGCGTTGGCCTCGGCTGTTACAACAGTCACTGCGTCTTCGATCTTCATTCTGGCGCTCCACATCAAGAATGATGCTGACGCCTCCCCGTAAATGCGACGGTGGTCCGTCGCTTCTTTTTGAGTTCAGACTCTGCGCGAGCTGAGCGGCACAAGACTGATAGTTGCTGTCATCTGCGCCCTTTGACCAACCTGGTCTGGCCCGGAAACAGTATCCGTCAGATTTGATTCAAGGCGAATGGATAGTTAACTGATGGTTAATGCGGGCGCCTGGCTTGCCTCCCCGATCAGGATGTTTCGCCTCGACGTTTTCTGCCGCGCAATAGCCGCAAAGCTGCCTGATGGCTGCCTTGCCTGTTGATCGCCACGAAGAAAGGTTCTGTCATGCGGTTGGTCTGGACGGTCATGTTTGCACTCGCGAGCACCACGGCTTTCGCCGCCACGCCCGAGGATGATTATATCGCCGCGCGCGACAAGGCGATTGCGGCCATCGCTGCGATGGACAGCGCCAACACCCCGGTGGAAACGGTCGATGCGGCCAACGAAAAAGCCCGCGCCGATCTCGAAACGCGCCTCAACGCCCTGCTTGGGCCCTTCACGGTCAAGGATTTTCCGGCGGCCGGCACGATCAACCTGGAAAGCCTCAGCTCCTCCGATGTCGGCTTCGGCATGCTGGACGGGCTGCGCCACGGCACCGACGACGGCCCCAGCATCGTAGCCTCGACACGCGGGCTGGTCGAGCGCTGGCTCAAGTCGCGCGCCTCGGAGACGGATGCCGACCTCAAGCTACCCGCCAGCTTCGACGCGGCGCTGAAGCTCGATGCCTTCTACACCCAGGCCATCGGCAGCGACGCCGCCTTCACCGGCACGCTGGACTTTGCGCTGAAGAAGCCCGAGGGCGCCGACATGGCGATCGCGCGCCTCGGCGGCTGGGCGCAGGATGTCGGGCCGAACTACGATCAGCAGGTCGTCGTCACGATGGTCAAGGGCAACAGTGTCCTGATCGCCGAAGCGCCCGCGACACCCCCCGTCCCGAAGATCGCGGCCTGCGATGCCGGGTGGACCGCCGCCGATGCCGCCGCCCAGAAACTGGCCAAGCAGGCCACCGACGACAGCGACGAAGGCACATCCGACGCCGCCAACGCCGCCTGGGAAAAAGCCGACAACGACTTCCGCGACTGCATGGGCAAGAACCTGCCGGCGAATGCAGTGTACCCGGCGCTGCTTGCTCAAGCGCAGGCGCTGGCGGATAAGATGGCAGGGAAGTAAGTCGCAAGACGCGCACCGCGCCGACGCTGCCAATCTCCCCCGTCGAGGGGGGAGATGGCCGGCAGGCCAGAGGGGGGCGTTGGCCCGCCAACCTCTCATAGCGATTGCTGTAGCCTTTGGAAGGAAAGCTCAAGGCTGAGCCCTGCGAACAGGTGACGTCGGCGGGCCAGCGCCCCCCTCTGCCCTGCCGGGCATCTCCCCCTCAAGGGGGGAGATCGGCGGTTTAGCCGCCGGCGCCTGTTCATTGGCAGAACAGAGTTGCCAGCGCCGCCAGAAATGGTTGAAAGGAAGTCTCGCACGCGCCTCGGCGCGGCAGACAGATGAACAGCGTGGGAAAATTCGAATGACGACGGATACCAAAGCAACCGAAACCAGGGCGTTCGAGGCTGACGTTTCGCGGCTGCTGCACATGATGGTGCACTCGGTCTATTCCGATAAGGACGTCTTCCTGCGCGAACTGATTTCCAACGCGGCCGACGCCTGCGAGAAGCTGCGCTTCGAGGCGGTCAGCCATCCCGAATTGCTGGGCGATGACCCCAAGCCGCGCATCTCGATTTCGGCCGATCCCGACAACAAGCAGATCACCGTCGAGGACAACGGCATCGGCATGAGCCGCGACGACATGGCGGAAGCGCTGGGCACCATCGCCCGCTCGGGCACGCGTGCCTTTGTCGAGCGCCTTGGTTCCGGTAGCGAGGACACGCAGCTCATCGGTCAGTTCGGCGTCGGCTTCTATTCCGCCTTCATGGTCGCCGACCGGGTCGATGTCATCAGCCGCCTTGCGGGAAGCGAGAAGGCCTGGCGCTGGTCGTCCGACGGCAAGGGTTCCTACGAGATCGCCCCTGCCCCGCTCGAAGCCGCACCCAAGCGCGGCACCCGCGTCGTGCTGCATCTCATGGACGACGCCGTCTCCTACACCGGATCCTACCAGCTCGAGCAACTGGCCAAGTCGCAGTCGGGCCATGTGCCGGTGCCGATTACATTCATCGAAAAACCAGGCGCCGAGGCGCGGGACATCGCCGATGGCACGGCACTTTGGGTCAGGCCGAAGAGCGAGATCAAGGCGGAAGAATATACCGACTTCTACCGTGGCCTGTCCGGCCAGTATGACGAGCCGGCCGCCACAATCCATTTCCGCGCCGAGGGCCGGCAGGAATACTCGGTACTCGCCTTCGTGCCGGGATCGCGGCCGTTCGATCTGTTTGACCAGGACCGCAAGGGCCGCATGAAGCTCTATGTGCGCCGCGTCTTCATCACCGATGATGCCGACCTTCTGCCGCGCTATCTGCGCTTCGTGCGCGGGCTGGTCGATTCCGCCGACCTGCCGCTCAACGTGTCGCGCGAGATGATCCAGGAAAGCCCGCTGCTGGCCTCGATCCGCAAGGGCCTGACCAACCGCGTGCTCGGCGACCTCGTCAAGCTGGCCGAAAACGACGCCGACGCCTACGCGAAGATCTGGGAGAATTTCGGCGTTGTGCTGAAGGAAGGCCTCTACGAGGACCATGAACGGCGCGATCCATTGCTGAAGCTCGCCCGCTTCCACTCGACCGCCTCGGGCGAAGGCTGGCGCTCCCTTGCCGACTATGTCGCCGCGATGAAGGAAGGCCAGAAGGCGATCTTCTTCATCGCCGGCGACGACCGCGCGCGGCTCGAAGCCTCGCCGCAGCTCGAAGGGTTCAAGGCGCGCGGCATCGAGGTGCTGCTGTTAACCGACCCGGTCGACAGCTTCTGGGTGACGATGGCGCCGGACTTCGACGGCAAGCCGTTCAAGTCGGTCACGCAAGGCGTGGCTGAGCTGTCCGATATCCCGCTGCTCGACGAGGCAAAGCAGCCGGATACAGCGGCGACGCCGGAAGTCGACAGCTTCCTCGCCTTCGTCAAATCGGCGCTTGGCGACGCCGTCTCCGACGTGAAGGCCTCCGACCGCCTGACCGAAAGTGCCGTCTGCCTCGTCGCCCCCGAGCATGGCCCCGACCGGCAGTTCGAGCGGCTGATGAACGCCGCCGGCCGCCTCGACAAGGCAGCCAGGCCCATCCTCGAAATCAACCCGCGCCACGAGCGCGTACTGGCGCTGGCAAGCCTCGGCGAAGAGGACCATGCCTTCAAGGACGACGCCGCCCACCTCCTCTATGACGAAGCCCGCGTGCTTGACGGCGACAAGCCGGCCGACGCCCGGGCGTTTTCGGAGCGCCTGGCGCGGCTGATTGCGCGGGGGATTTCGAAGGGCTGAGCCAGCGCCGACCGACCGTCCCCGGCACTGGCTCAATCGCCAACTGTAGACATCGGGCCTGCGATCACCCAATCTGGCACCGGGAACAAAACAAGCGCTTCAAAGAAAGCGCGCCGGGTGCTCATGAAACGACGATGGACATTGTATGATCCACGGCTGGCCTGGATGCTCGTCGCGCCGGTGTTCTTGCTGCTGATCTTCTTCCTGGTGCTGCCGATCGCGGTGATGGCCGCATACACCTTCTTCACCTTCGTCACCGCCGGTGTGGAAACCAGCGCGTTGACGAGCGCGAACTGGCACGAATTCTTCACCGACAGCTATTATTCCGGCTTCCTTGTGAAGACGCTGAGGGTCGGTGCCATCACGGCGGTTCTCTGCGGGGTGCTGGGCTACTTCCCGGCCTATTTCATCTGGGCCACGACCTTCAAGCACAAATGGCTGCTGCTGCTCCTGCTCATCGTGCCGTTCTGGATCAGCTTCACCATCCGCACCTTTTCCTGGATCAACATCCTGGGCGAACAGGGCGTCATCAACGTCGCGCTACTGAAACTGGGGATCATCAACGAGCCGCTGCCGATGCTCTACAATGAAGGCGCGGTGATCCTCGGCATGCTGCACTTCCTGCTGCCCTACATGATCCTCAACGTCTATGTCAGCCTTGAGAGCATCGACCGCACCTTGATCGCGGCCGCCCGCTCGATGGGCTGCACCGGCGCGCAGGCATTCCGCGAAGTGACGCTGCCGCTTTCCCTGCCCGGCCTCGCGGCAGGCCTGCTGCTCTGCTTCGTGCTGGCCGCCGGCAGCTATGTGACGCCGCAATTGCTGGGTTCCGGCCGCGACGCGCTGTTCGGCAATCTGATCTACGACACCATCATGGGCGAGCTGAACTGGCCGATGGGCGCCACGCTGTCGATCGTGCTGTTCGTCGTGCTCGGCTTCTTCGCCGCTGTCTACACCCGCTACATGGGCATGTCGCAGATCGTCAAAGGGCTGGGTGGCTGATGGGGTTGGCTGGATGAAGGTGGGGCGCAAGCAGGAAGGCAGATGGGCCTGGCGGCTGACCGGCTTCGTCACGCTCTGCGTCTACATCTTCATGTTCGCGCCGATCGTGGCGACGGTGATCCTGTCGTTCAACGCCTCGATGTTCGGCGGCTTCCCGATGACCGGCTTTTCCCTGCAATGGTACGCCAAGCTGATGGCCAACGAGCAGGTGCTGACCGCCTTCCGCACCTCGCTGTGGATCGCGCTGGTCACATCAGCCGTCACCACGGCGGTCGGCGTCGTCACCGCCTTCGCGCTGGTGCGCTTCGAATTCCCCGGCAAGCAGGCGCTGAGCACGCTGGTGATCCTGCCGGCACTGGTGCCGGAAACCATTCTCGGCGTCGGCCTGCTGGTGCTGATCAAGGCGATCGACCAGCCAAGGACCATGCTCTTGCTGGTGCTCGGCCATATCCTGCTCGCGGTGCCTTATGTTGTGCTGATCACCCAGGCGCGCATGGTCGGCATCCGCCGCGTCTATGAGGAAGCCGCACTCTCGCTCGGCGCTTCGCGCTTCTCATCCTTCCGCGAGATCACCCTGCCGCTGCTCATCCCCGCCGTCGTCGGCGGTGCGCTGCTTGCCTTCACCATCTCCTTCGACAATACGTCGGCCAGCCTGTTCTGGCGGCCGGCCGGTGTCGAAACTATGCCCACCCAGATCCTGTCGATGCTCAAGATCTCGATCAGCCCGGAAATCAACGCGCTCGGCACCGTGATGATCCTGGTGACCGTCGGCATCCCGCTGCTCGGCGGCCTGATCCTGCAAAGCCTGACCAGATTGAAAAGACGCGGCCAACCAACGGAGGAAGCACGATGAAACTGACCAACAGCAAGCGGCTTGAAAGGCTGCACGACCGCTACCAGAACGGCGATGTCAGTCGCCGCACGTTCCTGACGCTGACCGCGGCCGCAGCCGCCGCGGCGGGCCTCGACATGCCCTGGATGCGCCAGGCGCTCGCCGCGGTCGAAGAGGTTCGCTTCGACGGCTGGGGCGGCACGGTGCAGGACGCGATCGACAAATATGCCTTCCAGCCTTACACGGCCAAGACCAAGCTCAAGGTGGTCCAGGGCACGTTCGGCGACGAGGATGAGATCATCACCAAGATCAAGACCTCGAAGCCCGGCGACTACCAGGTCATCCATTCCTCCGGCGTCAACTACTACATCAAATACGTCAATGCCGGCCTGACCTCGGAGATCAACGAGGCCAACATTCCCAACATGGTCAACGTGCTGCAGCCGATGATCGAGCCGTTCCGCAAGCTGACGCCAAAACTCTCGGCCGTGCCTTACGACTACGGCACGACAGGCATCGCCTACAACACCAAGGTGATCTCGCCCGAGGAAGCCAAGGAAAAGGGTGCCGCACTCCTGCTCGACAAGAAATATGCCGGCAAGGTCGGCGGCTATGACGACATGACCACGCGCGTCTGGTACGCCGCACTTGCCACCGGACAGGATCCCAACAACCTCAAGGACATGGACGCCATCTGGGCCAAGGTGCGCGAGACGCGCGACCTCGCCAAGAAGTTCTGGAGTTCCGGCGCCGAGCTGATGGACCTGCTATCCAAGGGCGAGATCGTGGTGACCGACGCATGGTCGGGCCGCGTCGCCGCCTTGCAGGACCAGGGCGCGCCGATCGGCTATCTCGATCCGGCCGGCTCCTACGCCTGGATGGAGGACATGCTGATCCTGAAGGGATCACCGATGGCCGAGTGCGAGGAGCTGATCAACTTCATGCTCGACCCGGCGACCTCGATCGCGGTGGCCGAGGGCCAGAGCTACCCGCCGTCGCTCGACCCGACAAAGGTGAAGCTCACCGAGAAGATCGAGAAGCTGCCGGCCTTCGACAAGACGGGCACGATGAAGGCGCTGACCTTCGCCGACCCCGTCTACTGGGCGACCAATGAGGACGCCTGGACCAAGCAGTGGAACAGGATCTCGAAGGGTGCCTGACAGCCAGGAACTTTCACAACCGCCCCGGCCGGCCACGGCCGGGGCACTTTCACCAGGCGAGGAAAAGCCGGCGGTCGAGTTCCGCGACATCGACATTGCCTATGGAAAGTTCGTCGCCGTGCGCGATTTCTCGCTCTCGATCGCCAAGGGCAGCTTCGTCACTCTGCTCGGCCCTTCGGGCTGCGGCAAGACGACGATCCTGCGCTCCATCGCCGGCCTGGTCGACATTTCGGACGGCCAGATCATGATCGGCGGGCGCCGGGTCGACGACGTGCCGATCTACAAGCGCAATATCGGGCTGGTTTTCCAGAGCTACGCGCTCTTTCCCCACAAGAACGTGTTCGACAACGTCGCCTTCGGCCTGAAGTACCGCAATGTGCCGAAGCCCGAGATCGTGCGCAGGGTTGGCCAGGCGCTCGAGATGGTGCGGCTGCCGGGCAGCGAGAAGAAGTTGCCGTCGCAGCTGTCGGGCGGGCAGCAGCAGCGCATCGCGCTTGCCCGCGCCATCGTCTTCGAGCCGCAGGTGCTGCTGCTCGACGAGCCGCTGTCGGCGCTGGACGCCAACATGCGCGAGGAGATGCGCGTCGAGATCAAGAAGATCCAGAAGGAAACCGGCATCACCGCCATCTTCGTCACGCACGACCAGGAAGAAGCGCTCTCCATGTCGGATCGCATCGTGGTGATGAACGCGGGCGCGGTGGAGCAGATCGGAACCCCGCAGGAAGTCTATGACACGCCGGCCACGGCCTTCGTCGCCAACTTCCTCGGCAAGGCCAACATGCTTGCCGGAACCGTGAGCCGGTCCGGGCAGGCGGTCGTGCTTGCCACCGGCCAGACGATCAACGTGGCCTGTCCAAGGCCACTTGCCGATGGCAGCAAGGTCACTGTCGTCGTGCGGCCGCAGAAACTGTCGGTTGGTGCTGCGGCGGGCGCCAACCGACTGTCTGGCCGCGTCGTCTCGGCGTCCTATCTGGGCGGCAGCGCCATCTACGAGATCGACATTGGCGGCCAGACCAACATCCGCGCCAACGCGCCAATCAGTGGCCGTGTCCTTCGCGAAGGCGAGGCGATCGACCTTGGGTTCGATCCCGAGGGCTGCGTCCTGCTCGACGAGGACGGTCAGCGAATTTCGTGATGCAGGTTCAATGCTGCGCAGCACCGGCGGACATGCGGTTGGGATGCCGCAGACGGGTTGGCGTGATGCCGGTCTGCTGGCGGAAGACGCGGCTGAAATGGCCGGCATTGGTGAAGCCGCAGCGATAGGCGATGTCGCCGATCTGCAGGTCGCTGCCTTCCAGCAGCGACTTCGCATGATGCACCCTGAGCGCCAGGTAGGCCGCCATCGGGCCGATGCCGAGTTCGGCCTGGAAAAGCCGTTCCAGCTGGCGCCGCGAAGAGTTCAGCCGGCTTGCGATCTCGGTGACCGACAGCGTCTCCTGAAGGTTGCTCTCCATCAACAGCAGCGCGCGTTTGACCGCGCGGCTCGACGCGGCTGGAAACAGATCGCCCACGGGCTGCACGTCGCGGCTGCTCCGGATGCGGTCGAGCACCAGGATCTTGGCCGCCTTTTCCGCCGCCTTGTGGCCGATGAACTGCGACACGAAATGGCCGGCAAGGTCGGCCGCCCCTGTGCCGCCGGCGCAAGTCGAGCGGCCACGGTCGACGGAAAACAGGCTGTCGGCATGCGCATTCACGTCTGGGAACTGGCTGCGAAAAGCCTTGATGTGGAACCAGCTGACGGCCGCCGCGTAGCCATCGAGCAGGCCGTAGCGCGCCAAAACGAAGCTTCCCGTGCACAGCGCCGTCAGCGGCACCCCTTTCTCGGCGGCGCGCAACAGGAAGGCCTCCTTGTCGGAGCTCAGGCTGCGGTTGGTGTCGAGCAGGCCGCCGACCACCACGACATTGTCGAAATCCTCCGGATTGCCGATCGCTTTGGTCGGCAGCAATTCGACGCCGCAGCTCGCCCGGATCGGCAGGCCGCGTTCGCCGACGATCTCCCAGTCGAACTCGATCCTGCGGCTGCGGTCACCCTCGTCGCCCGCCAGCCGCAGCGTGTCGATGAACAGCGACAGCGGCGACAGCGTAAAGTCGCGAACCAGGAGAAATGCAAACCGCCTAGCCATGGTCTTTCCGGAATCGTCCCCTCGCCTGTGCTGGAGCCTGTTATCGCCTATCGATATGGTTTGGCACAGGCCCCATCCCCGGGCTTCTCAGGAGCGGCCACCGGATGTCGGAGATGAGATCGACGATCTCGGCAGGAAAAGCCCGGGCGCCAGGCGCCCGGGCCTTTTCTTCAACAGTGATGCGGGTTCAGTTCTTGCCTACGGTGGTGGCCGCCTGCTTGATGAGGTCGGCAACGGCCTTGGGGTCGGAAACGTAGACAGCGCGGCTGCCGGGCACTTCGACCGTCGTCGCGCCGGCGCGATTTGCCATCTGGCGCTGCGCCGGCGGCGGGATCATATGGTCGTCGGTGGCCACGAGATACCAGCTCGGCTTCACCTGCCATGCCGGCGAAGCACGATCGCTGGATATGTCGGCAAGTCATCAGCTCTGGAGCGGCTTGTTCTTTATTCCGGCAGCCACGGCGGAGAGGTGATCGAGGACGCGAGCTTTGGTGAACTCGAAGAGGAACTGGCCCTCATTGATGCCAATCCCGACGAATATGTCAGGGAATTCGCCGGACATTTGCGCATACTGATCGGCATGGCATGACAGGAACGGAATCCGATCGTGTTTGTGTGAGCCAGCAATCTAGGCCTGCGGCTCCGTCCTCGATTCCGGGCTGCTCTGCCCCAAGCGCGGCTCCGTCCCGTCCAGCAACCGTCGGATGTTGGCACGATGGCGCGCGATCACGTACAGGCCGCCGGCAATCACCAGCAGCCGGTAAGGCAACGGCTGCTCCATGCCCAGGACAAGCGCGATCGCGGTCAACGCCGCCAGCATCGAACTCAGGGACACAATCCTGGACAGCGCCAGCACGATGCAGAAAACCAACGCGGCACCCAGACCAAACGGCCAGGATAGCGCCAGCAGCACGCCGAGCCCGGTCGCGGCGGATTTACCCCCGGTGAAATTCAGCCAGACCGAACGACCATGCCCCAAAAGTACGGCAAGTCCGGAAAGACACACGGCCCAGGGCACAATGGTTTGCGGATCATGCCCTGCCGGGGGCGTCAGAAACGGCAATTCAAAGAACCAGCGGGCAAAAAGGATCGCCGCGACACCTTTCAGCACATCGACCAGCAGCACTGCCAAGGCAGGCCCTTTGCCGAGCGTTCGCAACACGTTGGTCGCGCCGGTCGATCTGGAGCCATGCCGCCGGATATCAATGCCGCCCAGCAGTTTCCCCGCCAGATAGCCGCTCGGGGTGGAACCGAAGAGATAGGCGACCACCAACCCAGTCAGGCTCGCCATCCAGAAGACCATGGGATTCACCTCGATGCGGATTAGTCGCCACGACCTTACACAGCCGTGTCGGAAAAGGCAGACTTTGGGATGAAGCCTAGTACCTCCGTCGCCGAGGATTGCGAAAGAGTCCGGAGCGCGGCCGCATCGTATAGTCCCAACGACGAGCGCTGAGTTCAGCACTGACCCGCTGACGCCTCAATTCGCTGGTGACCATCCGTGTGATGGCTTGAACAGGAATGACTGCTTGCCTTGTCTGAGCAACGTCCACGAACCATGCCCGAGAAATTCCCACGACTGTGGCGTACCCATCGATGCGCCCGGGCAAGAGACACCAGAGCTTCTCCTGCATTGCACCAGGTATCTCGTTTGCTACAGCGAAGCCTTCAAAATCAAATACGACCGGCTTTGTGCATTTGACCCAAACAGAGGGCAAAGAAAGCTCTGGGCTGCGCGTGATGAACACGTGGTTTGTGTACGGTAGCCTGAATAGATTTTCTCTTTTGAGAAACCGGTGCCGATCCCTTTTCAACCGCGTCCCATTCACGATCCAGAGTAGGTTTCCATAGAAAGCCTCGCGCGCGGCCTTCTCAGGAGCAGGTAAATGTGAGTGCTGGAACTCAACAACTAGACCATTTTCGGTTATCACATCCGCGATGTGCTTCTCACCTTTCTCATCGTGACGGATGATTTCCTGCCATTTCAAAGGAAACTGGTTTTTCCACCTGCGGTGCCAAGGAGTTTCGGGCTCCCACCAAGTATCGCAGTTCCTGGCGCCGTGATGTGCCCAATGCCACACCCGTTGTGAGCCGCATTTTAATACCATCTGCTGCGAGCAACCCGGACAGTAACCCATCAATCCAGGCGAGGCCTCGCGCCGCTCGTCATTCACCAATGCAAACCGCATAACTTTCTCCATAGAGTCGCGACCACGCCGTTGCGGGTGGTAGCTGTTTCTTTTCGAGGAATGTTCGGCAGCATTGCCAGCTCTGAGCTGGCGCTGGTTCTTATTTTCGTCGACGTAAAGGGCCTACACCTATCGTCGGTTATCGTGCGACTGTCCTCAATGCCCGGCGCCGCTTCTTCTTAAGGCACAGGTAGAATGATATTTGATCGGCTTGGACAGTCAAGTTGATACGCGCCCTAGCGGCAGCGACGCGCGAGAAGTGGATTTCCGCACATTGATTCGCATGCCGGGAAGTTTCCCCTGTACCTGTTGCGGATCAATCGCCACACCCTTATATCAGCGCTGTCGGAAAAGGCAGAGTTGGTTTGGTAAGCCCAACTCCTTTCGCTAGCGAAGTCCTTCGCCAGGAAAGCTCTGGTCTCCTGCCTCGTGCATCGGATCCCCACGACGAACATCGGACGCTTGGCGTCCATTTGTTCGTCCATGTGGTTCTCGAACCGACGAACCGCTCCGGTCGAACACCGACAAGGAGTCGTTCATGCACCACCCCGTTCCCTATGATGTCATCATTGCCGGCGCTGGCCCCGTCGGCCTGTTGCTCGCCTGTGAGCTGCGCCTGGCGGGCCTTTCCGTCCTGGTGCTGGAGCAGGCCGGGACTCCGGATTCGCAGCTGAAGCGGCTGCCCTTCGGCATGCGCGGCCTTTCCGTGCCCACCATCGAGGCCTTTGATCGTCGCGGCCTGCTGGACGACATCGCAATGCCGCAGCAAAAACCTTCTACCGGCAAAGACAGCCAGGAGAAAAAAGAGCCGCGCCGCCAGGCCGGCCATTTCGCAGGTATCGCTTTCGACCATGACAATATCGACAGCGCGAGGTGGCCCTATCGCCTGCCGGGTCCCGCCGGCACCAATATGGCGGCCGAGATGGAGCATATCGAAATCGCGCTTGCCGCGCGCGCCGGCGCGATGGGCGTCGAGATCAGACGCGGCCTGGGCGTCGAAAGCCTCGACCAGTCGGACGACGGCGTCACCGTTCGCGCCGGCAACGAGACCTTTCACGCACGCTGGCTGGTCGGCTGCGACGGCGGCCGCAGCACCGTGCGCAAGGCGGCTGGCTTCGAATTCACCGGCACCGATCCCGAGTTCACCGGCTATTCCGTCGAAATCGAGATGGCGGATCCCGACACGCTCGGCCAGGGCCGCATCTACACGCCGACCGGCATGTATTTTCAGTCGCGCCCCGGCACCATCGCCATGGTCGAGTTCGACGGCGGCGCCTTCCACCGCAGCCAGCCAGTCACACCAGAGCATGTGCAGGCGGTGTTGCGCCGCATCTCCGGCACCGACGTCACCGTGACCGCGCTGAAGCTCGCCACCACCTGGACCGACCGCGCCTATCAGGCGACCGCTTACCGCAAAGGCCGCGTGCTGCTTGCCGGCGACGCCGCGCACATCCATTCTCCCCTGGGGGGCCAGGGCCTGAACCTCGGGCTCGGCGACGCGATGAACCTCGGCTGGAAACTCGCCGCCACCATCCGCGGCGACGCGCCGGCCGGCCTGCTCGACAGCTATTTCGGGGAACGCCATCCGGTGGGCGCACAGGTGCTCGACTGGTCGCGCGCCCAGGTCGCGCTGATGCGGCCGAGCCCGAACTCACGTGCGCTCGAAGCCATCATCCGCGACCTCATCGCCACACGCGACGGGGCGACCTATTTCGCCGAGCGGGTATGGGGTATATCGGTCCGTTACGACCTTGGGCGCAGCCATCCGCTCACAGGCCGCAGCGCGCCCGACTTCGAGCTGGCCGACGGCACGAGGCTCGGAGAACGCTTGAGGAATGGGCGAGGCTTGTTTCTGGACTTCGATGCCAGCCCTGCCCTGCAAGCGCTTGCGAGCCGCTGGAGCGGACGGATGACCTATATCGCCAGCAATGCCCGGGAGCGGCTCGGCCTGAGCGCCCTGCTCGTGCGCCCCGATGGCTTCGCTGCCTGGGCCACTGATGGTGAGCCTGACATGGAGGGAGCCGCTCAGGCTGTCTCGCGATGGTTTGGCAAACCCGAATAGGATCGACCGTCCTCCGCCTCCACTCGATAAAGGAACTGTTTGAGCCTGATTTCGGTTGTCCGCTGTGCGAACTAACGTTCCATGAGGGCATCTGATGGGCGAAAAGGAAACATGGCAGACAAGAAACGTAGTTCCCTGCGCAAGATCGTGAGCGGCATCGTCGCGGCAATTGCCGCCACTCCAGATCGCAAATCCGAGCGCGGCAAAGCGTCATTGGTCGCCGAATGGCCGCTGCCGCCATCGGCAACGCTTGGCTCCTCCATGCGCCTCAAAGGCATCGAACGCGAAGTTCGAGCCCGCTTGCAATGGGCGGTGCGGAAATTCGCCAAGGCAGAGACGGGCCGCATTGTCTTGCGCATGCTGAAGACCGACGCGGATGCGTTCGAAGCTGCCTCGGCAACCATCTCCAGGACGCTCGAGGGGATCGAAGCCCTGCCCGTGCTGCCGCGCGAGGCAGAGGACATTCTCACTATCTCCGCCCGCGAGCGCCACAAATGGCTGAGGGATGGTCGCCTGAAAAGCATCGGCACGCGCACGGTCAAGATGCGCGGCCGATCCAAGGCCGTCACCTTCCACGTCTTCGACCCACGCCACATCGAGGACATTCTCGATCGTGACCTGGCGACAGGCTGGCGGGAGGAGGATGCGCAGGAAGTCACCGAGAACAGACGGCGCGGCGCCGGCAAGGCCGCGCTGACGCGGGCGGGAAAGCGGGAGCGCACGGCCCGCAGCGCCAGGAAATCGGGAAAGGATGACGCTTCGCAGCCAAAGCTGGAAGGCTGGGACACATTCGAGGCGGAAGGCCTGCTGCGCTAAAAAACGAGGCAGCTTGTCGGTAATTGCACCGGTCGTTCGTCCTGTGTGTGCAAGCACCAAACCGGACACCACGCGGAGCCTTCCAATGATCCCCACCATCACAGCCTTTGAACGCTCGCCCGACGGCGGCAAGGGACTGGCGCGCGATACGCGCGTTCGCTGGGCCCTCGAGGAAGTGGGCCAGCCCTACGAGGTTCGGCTTGTTTCCTTCGCCGATATGAAGGCGCCTGAGCACCTGGCCATCCATCCCTTCGGCCAGATCCCCACCTATGAGGAGGGATCTCTCAGCCTCTTCGAGACCGGCTCGATCGTCTTTCATCTTGCCGAGCGGCATGCCGGCCTGCTGCCCGGGGATCGCGATGCCCGCGCCCGTGCCATCACCTGGACGTTTGCCGCGCTCAACACCGTCGAGCCGCTGGTCCTCGATTTGACGAACGCCAGGATATTCGAAGCCGACAGGCCCTGGGCTCAGCAGCGCCTGCCACTGGTGAAGGACCGTATTCGCGCGACACTGGACAAGCTCTCGGCCTATCTTGGCGCCGCGGAATGGCTCGATGGCGCGTTCAGCGCGGGCGATCTGTTGATGGTATCGGTGCTGCTTCGACTGAGAATGTCAGGCATTCTGGACGAATATCAAAACCTGGCTGCCTATGTGGCGCGCGGCGAAGCCCGGCCAGCTTACGTCAGGGCCTTCGCCGCGCAATTGGCGATCAACGCCCCGTCAAAGAGCTGACGCTATCGAACCCGATCAGCGTTCCTGCGACCAAGCCCCCAGGCCGGCCATGTCAGTCAGGCGGATCGCGGCCAGAGTGTCGATTTCCCTGGAGATCGGCGTCTGCCGGATGGTCTGCGCTTCGGGTTCGCTCTTGGCGGTGATGAAACGGGCCTGGCCAATCATGGCTCGAACGGCGGTCAGCATGTGCGATGTCCCTTCGCTTGTCCTGACGCCAACAACCTGCCCGACGCATTTTCGTTCCAGCGCCAGGACAGCATGGCTACGGATATTTCGCCTTTGCGACCGCCGGGCTCAGATCGCCCTCCAACTCTTTCGGCAGGGGAAGGCTAGAGCACTGCAGGTGCACGTTGCGGGCGAACAGCTTTCGATGCTTCTGCTCGGCCTCCTTGGTGGCCGCGATGATGCCCAACCCGTAGGGGCCGAGTGCCGCGAATTCCCAGCCCGGGTGCTGTTTTTCGCGAACCGCGTAGTCCGAAGCCGCGGTGCGGGCCTGCTGGCATTGCGGAGACGCCCATTTCGGATCCTGCTGCGAGAGCGAGGCGCCATAGTCGACCGGAGAGGTCGCGCATCCCCCCAATGTTGCGGCCAATGCGGCCATGGCAATTTCCAGCGCAATTCTCATTCGAAGCCCTTCCCCGTCAGTCGCATCATCTTAAATTCCGCATGACCGGAGCGAAATGGGGAATGCCGAGAATCTTGCGGAACCCGCCGTGCCAATCACGTATACGCGATATCAAGCCCTTGCGCTTGCCTTCGGCCTCGCTTCGTGGCGATCTTCCCGCAGCCCGATTCGAGCCGCATGGCTGGAACCAAATGACGGGTGAAACTGTTCAGTTGAAACTTTGACACGACGCTGACATCCAAGCCGGCAAAGCGGCCACCCTGAGGAGCTCCCCATCATGAACATTTCGTCCGGATTTCGTAAAATCGCGGTTGCCGCCATCGCCACTGCCGGCATCGGCTTTGCCAGCGCAGCACATGCCGACAGCGGCACGATCCGCTTCGCCGTCTACAAGGCGGCCTTCTTCATCGGCGGCTCCGGCGGCGAAGGCACCTTCACCTTCCACGGCAAAACCTACCCGATCTCCATCGGCGCCGTGTCGGGCGGCCTCGCCTTTGGCGTTTCCAAGACCTATTTCCACGGCACGGTGCGCCACATCGGCCGCGCCCGCGATGTGACGGGTGTCTACGGCGCGGCGGGTGGAGGCGGCACGATCGGCAAGGGCGCCCAGGTGATCCTCATGACAAACGACAAGGGTGCCCAGCTCGAACTCACCGGCAAGCAGGTTGGCCTGCAGGTCAACGCCGATCTCAGCGGCTTTGCCATCTCGCTGAAGTAAGGGCGTTGGCCTGCAGGTCAACGCCGATCTCAGCGGCTTTGACATCTTGCTGAGGTAAGGGCCTCGTCCCTTTCAGGGGCAGGCTGATACAAAAGAGGGCGGCGTCGGCTCGACGACCGCCCTTATTTTGTCAGCTCCGCAAGCCCGGCGCTTCCTGCCCCGTGCGCTCGACATATTCCGTGTAGCCGCCGCCATAGGTGTGGATGCCTTCCGGCGTCAGCTCCAGCACGCGGTTCGACAGTGCTGCCAGGAAATGCCGGTCGTGCGAAACGAACAGCATGGTGCCTTCATATTGCGACAGCGCCTCGATCAGCATCTGCTTGGTGGCGATGTCGAGGTGGTTGGTCGGCTCGTCCAGCACCAAGAGGTTAGGCGGATCGAACAGCATCAGCGCCATCACCAGCCGCGCCTTCTCGCCGCCTGACAGCACACGGCACTTCTTCTCGATCTCGTCGCCGGGAAAGCCGAAGCAGCCGGCAAGCGCGCGCAGCGGCGCCTGGCCTGCCTGCGGAAACGCGTCTTCCAGCGTCTGGAACACCGTGCGCTCGCCTTCCAGCACCTCCATGGCGTGCTGGGCGAAATAACCCATTTTAACGCTCGGGCCCCGCGCCACCGTGCCGGTGTCGGGGTCGGAAGCGCCGGCCACCAGCTTCAACAGCGTCGACTTGCCGGCGCCATTGACACCCATGATGCACCAGCGCTCGCGGCGGCGGACCTGGAAGTCCAGCCCCTCATAGATGGTACGGCTGCCATAGGCCTTGTTGACGTTCTTCAAGGTGACGACATCCTCGCCGCAGCGCGGCGCCGGCTGGAATTCGAAATTGACGATCTGGCGGCGCTTGGGCGGCTCGACGCGGTCGATCTTGTCGAGCTTCTTCACCCGGCTCTGCACCTGGGCGGCATGCGAAGCGCGCGCCTTGAAGCGCTCGATGAAGGCGATCTCCTTGGCCAGCATCGCCTGCTGGCGCTCGAACTGCGCCTGCTGTTGCTTGTCGGCGATCGCCCGCTGCTGCTGGTAGAACTCATAGTTTCCCGAATAGGCGGTGAGCGAGCCGGCATCGATCTCGACGATCTTGTTGACGATGCGGTTCATGAACTCGCGGTCGTGCGAGGTCATCAGCAGCGCGCCGTCATAGCCTTTGAGGAATTGTTCCAGCCAGATCAGGCTTTCCAGGTCGAGATGGTTCGATGGTTCGTCGAGCAGCATGACGTCGGGCCGCATGAGAAGAATGCGCGCCAGCGCCACACGCATCTTCCAGCCGCCGGAGAGCTTGCCGATATCGCCGTCCATCATCTCCTGGCTGAAGCCGAGACCATCCAGCACCTCGCGGGCGCGGCCGTCGAGCGCATAGCCGTCGAGCTCCTCGAAGCGATGCTGCGCCTCGCCGTACTTTTCGATGATCTCGTCCATCCTGTCGGCCTGGTCCGGATCGGCCATCGCCGCTTCCAGCTCCGCCATCTCGGCCGCCACGTCGCTGACCGGTCCGGCGCCGTTCATCACTTCGGCGACAGCGCTGTGCCCCGCCATGTCGCCGACATCCTGGCTGAAATAACCGATGGTAACGCCGCGATCGACCTGCACCTGGCCTTCGTCGGGCTGCTCCTGGCTGGTGATCATGCGAAACAGCGTCGTCTTGCCGGCGCCATTGGGTCCGACAAGGCCGACCTTCTCGCCCTTCTGCAATGAGGCAGAAGCCTCGATGAAGACAAGCTGACGGCCGTTCTGCTTGCTGATGCTTTCAAGTCTGATCATGGGTGGTCCGGGGGTTCAAGCGGATTGGAGGATTTGCCCGCGCCCTTACGCGAAGGATGGTGCCGGGGGAAGAGGCAGAAACGACGCAAAGGACCGCGCTGAAGGCTGCGGTATCATCGTGGCACCTCCAGGTCGCCACACAACGCAAGGCGACGTTCACGACAAAGCTATGGCATTCGATGGCTGCCCCGCTTGGCATTTCGCCCCCTGCCGCTACAGTCGCACAGTCGGATGCAAAGGCGGCCGTCACCCGCGGCGAATATTGCTACCGGCCCAGTCTGTAATTGAATGAGGCCGTCGAAACGTAAATCAATACCGCCCAGGCCAACGCGACGCGGGTCGTCGAGGCAACGGCGCTTCAAAAACGGGGCAAGTCGGTTTTGTGCTGAACCCAAGCAGGCACAAGGCATCTGGACCTTCGCCAACGCCCTGAAGCTTCCTGGCGTGACACCGGTTGATCTCAACCAATGACCATCAATCCTTTCAAACAAGGAAAGCCCCTCATGAACAAGACCCTTCTCTCAGCTCTCGGCCTGGCCCTCGCCCTGATCTTCGCGGCGCCGGTTCTCGGCACCACGGCCGCCAACGCCGCCGCGACCACCGCTGCCGCGACCACTGCCGCTCCGATGGCCGCAGCTGCTGTGAAGGCGCTGCCGGTTAGAAAAAGTGATAAGTATGCCAAGAAGCACACCGCCAAGAAACACAGGCGAATTGCTTGATCACCTCTTCTTCCTGACTAGCTCCCCAGGAAAGGGCCGCCCCGCAAAGGCGGCTTTTTCCTTAGGACCGAGGTCGCACAGCGCCGCCTCTCCGACACATCAGGTTGGCGAAGGCCGACGCGCCATCCGATCTTGCTCCAGGGCGAAATCGGCAGCTTCACCGCCAGACACACTTCAGAAACAAGATTCAACATGCGGGAAAAACTGAGGAAAACATCGCCTGTCAAAACCATCCTCGTAGCAACCGATCAGCGGTCGCCACGTGAACGCAAAGAGATGGCCCCGACAATGCAAAGACGTTCGACCAGATGGATGGCTGCCCTGACCGGCATTTCGCTTGCCATGCTTGCGGTCGCACAGTCGGGCGCGGCAGCGGCGGTTACCCGGAGCGAATATTGCAGCCGGCTCGGTCTTCAACTCGACGGAGCCATCCAGACCAAAGCCCAACCCGGTGCCAGTGCGAGTGAGATCGCCGAGGCAACGGCACTGCAGGACAAGGCGAACCGGTTCTGTGCCGAGCGCAAGCAGGCGCAAGGCATCCGGACCTACGCAAACGCCCTGAAACTGCTCGGCGTGACGCCGGTCGACCTCAACCAGTGACAGCAACCCTCGAAGGAAAGCAATCCATGAACAAGCCCCTCCTCTCCGCGCTCAGCCTGGCCATCGCTCTCGGTCTGGCAATGCCTGTCATCGGCACCGCCAATGCGGCGGCCACGACCACCACCACGACGACCGCTCCGGCAACGACGACCGCCCCCGCGACCGCTCCGGCGACGCCCGCTCCGGCGGCTGCCGCTGCCGTGGACGCGGCGAAGACGCCGGTCACGGCGGCCGCGCACAAGCGTCACCGCCACCACAAGAAGCACCACCGGCATGGGCACAAGCACGCTCACCGGCACGCGCACAAGAGGCACGGCCACAAGCACGTCGCCCGCAAGCACCACCACAAGAAGCACAGCCACAAGCACGCCAAGGCTGCTTAAGCTGCTCTGACTTCTCTCTGACTTCCTCCCGGGAAAAGGCCGCCACTCGCAGAAAGCGAGGGCGGCTTTTTCTTGTGCGCGATTGAGGCGAGGCAGTCCGCCGGACAAGTGTAAAAACAGACACTTGCAGCAATTCAGCGATTCAGATGATGAGCTGCTTGACGCGACGCTGGGTTTTCACCACGGCAGCCTCTTGCCATCGCGAAAAAAGCCACCGGTCGGGCCGTCATCCGGCAAGGTCGCGGCCCACACGATGCCGGCGGCACCTTGCGCCACCGGGCGTCCGCCCGCCCCGCCCATGTCGGTGGCGACCCAGCCTGGGCAGATGGCGTTGACCAGCACGCCGGAGCCGCGCAGTTCGCCCGCCAGCACGCAGGTCAGCGCATTGAGCGTCGCTTTCGAGGTCGAATAGGCCGGCGCCCCCGCCCCCATCGAGGCCAGCGAGCCGCCTTCCGAGGACACATTGACCAGCCTGCCATGACCGCCCGCCACGAGCAGAGGCGCGAAGGCGGACGCCGTCCGCCAGACGCCAAAAACATTGGTCTCGAACGCCTCGCGGATCACGGTCCAGTCCGGCCGCAAGGCGCGCGCGCCGCTGTCATAGTGGATGGCGGCATTGTTGATCAGCACGTCGAGCCGGCCGAAGCGGCGCTCGACTTCGGCGGCCGCCTGCATTGCTGCTTCTGGTGCGGCGACATCGAGCGCGATGGCCTCGACATGGCCATCGAGCCCTCTCACCGCCGCCTCGCCCTTGGCGAGATCGCGCACGCCGAGCAGAACGGTGAAGCCAAGTTTCGCCAGCTGGCGGCCGGTTTCCAGGCCGATGCCGCGATTGGCACCGGTGATGAGGGCGACTTTGTTGGGGTGGGTGGTCATGGGCCGCTCCTGGATTTCGATTGCTTGAAGAGAAAATGGCACGGGCGGAATTGATTGATTAGGTGGCCGAGGGTGCAATCATTGTGCGAGTGGGTGCATGAGTTGATTGCGGGCTAGTTTCCAACGTTGCATTCCGTGGCGCCCCCCTCTGTCCTGCCGGCCATTTCCCCCTCAAGTGGGGAGATTGGACGTCGCTGCGGCCTTCGCCAATCGCCAACGTTGCAGGATAAGCGGCAATATAGAAGCTTCTGATCTCCCCCCTTGAGGGGGAGATGGCCGGCAGGCCAGAGGGGGGCGTTCAAGCACCGACATATCCCATTCCGCTCAACTGCACCGCGCATTGGCATCTCGAACGCTCCACCGCATGAATCGGGTGTCGCCCGACATCTCACCATGCGATCGTCGCCCATCAAAAGGGATCGGCCATGCTCACGCTTCACGATTATCTGCCATCGCAAAATGGCTGGAAAGTCCGGGTCCTGCTCGGCCTGCTGAAGATCCCTTACGAGACCAACATCGTCTCGATTTTCGAAGGCGAGAGCCACACCGACGCTTTCCTCGCCCTCAACCCGGCCGGGGCCGTTCCCGTGCTGCTGCTCGAAGACGGCAGCGCCATCGCCGAATCCAATGCGATCCTCACCTACCTCGCCGAAGGAACACCGTTCCTGCCGGCCGACCGCTATCGGCGCGCCAAGATCATGCAGTGGCTGTTCTTCGAGCAATACAATGTCGAGCCCGTCATCGGTTCGCTGCGCTTCTGGACCTTGACCGGACGGCTCGAGCGCAACCAGGCCATGGTTGCCGGCAAGCGCGAGGCCGGCGCGCGCACGCTCGCCGCGCTGAACCGCAGCCTTGCCGACACGCCGTTCCTCACTGGTAATGACCTGACCATTGCCGACATCGCCATCTATGCCTACAGCCACCGCGCCGAGGATTGCGGATTCTCTCTTGCGGACCAACCGGCATTCCTCGCCTGGACCGGCCGCGTACACGACGCCATCGGCCAGGGCTACCCCGTCCACCCCTACAGCATCGACCCACATTCCGGTGCCTGAGGGCTACTTCTTCCCCTGCGGATAGATCGTCTCGCCGCGCTTCAGCATCGCGACGAAGGTCTCGATCTTCTTCTTGCGTCCGGCCTCGGTCTTCATGTTGTGGGTGCGGAAGGCGAGCGAGAAGCGGTTCTGCGCGCTGAGTTTTTCCAGCATCGCTTTTGCCGCCGGTTCGGCGTCGATCGCGGCCTGCAGATCATCGGGGATTTTCATCTCCTTGCCGCTGCCATAGGCGCGCGCCCAGCGCCCGTCGGCCTTGGCTGCCTCGACCTGTTTCAGCCCATGCCCGGTCATGCGGCCCTCCTCGATGAGCCGCGCGACATTGTCGATGTTGATCTTGCTCCAGATGCTCTTCTTGCCGCGCGGCGTGTAGCGCTGGAGAAAACTGTTCTCGTCCAGCCCCTTGCGCACTGCATCTATCCAGCCGAAGCACAGCACGACGTCGATGGCTTCCTTGGGCGTGATCGACTTCAGGCCTGAGCCCACCTTGTGGACCTTGATCCACAGTTCGGTTTCGGAGGCGTGGTGCTGGCCGAGCCAGGCGTAGAAACTCGCTGGGTCCGGAAACTCCCGCACCCTGTCGGGATCGACCTTGACCGGCGCCATCAGGCGGCCTGCCGGTTCTGTGTTGCGGCTCGCGCCATCATATCTCCTGCAATCACCGTCGTCCCCGCGCCATCGACACCGGCCAATACAATGACACGGCCAACTGTCAGTTTCCGTCAGCATCGTGCCACGCCACGGCAGCCAACGGAACGCACCATGCATCGCTGCGTTGCGGCTTCAGTGCAACCGTTGGATGGAGGTTCCCGATGGCGATCCAGACCATTTTCGCTCATGTCAGTTGCTCCGACCTCGAGGACAGCATTGGCTGGTACGAAAAACTCTTCGGCAAGCCGCCGCTGCGCCGGCCGATGCCGGGGCTCGCCGAATGGCAATTCACCGACAGCGCCGAGGTGCAGCTCTTCGAGGACACGGAGAAAGCCGGTACCTCGACACTGACGCTTGGCGTGCTGACGCTGGCGCCGGAAAGGCACAGGCTGGTGGATGCGGGCCTCGATCCCGGCCCGATCGAGCAAGCGACGCATTTCTGGATCATGCGCATGCGCGATCCCGACGGAAACCTGGTTGTGTTTGCCAGTGCGGAGAGAGAATAGAAAAGCAGGCGTTCGTCGGCGCCCCCCCCTCTGTCCTGCCGGACATCTCCCCCACGAGGGGGAGATTGGATGTCGCCCCGGCTTTCGCCAATCACCAACGTATTCAAAAGGGCGCTGAGGCTGAGGCTGCCAATCTCCCCCATGTGTGGGAGATGTCCGGCAGGACAGAGGGGGGCGCTCAGGCGCAATCTGGCCAGTTTCCATCCCTCACCGCACCACCATCGGACTCTCCGATGGCACCATCGGTTTCTTCCGTTTTCCAATGGCGCCCTGACCTGCCAATCCCCTGTCTCAATCAGCAAAGGCAGAGCGAAATGAACCTTTCAAACCAGAAAATCCTGATCTTCGGCGGCGGTTCCGGCATGGGCCTAGCCCTGGCCAGACGTTGCGTCGAGGCCGGTGCCGAAGTCATCATAGCCGGGCGCGGCGAACAGAAGTTGAAAGAAGCGCGACAGGCGCTGGGCAATCCCGCCAGTCTTGACGTCGCCGCTGTCGACATCGGGCGGGAAGACCAGGTCGCAGCGTTGTTTGCCGGGATCGGCAGCCTCGACCACATCGTCAGCACGGCGGCCGACATCGAAGGCGCCTACAGGCTGCTGCCGGAGCTTGATCTCAAGGCGGCGCAACGCGTGGTCGACAGCAAGCTCTTTGGCCCATTGCTGCTCGCCAAGCATGGTGCGCCACGGCTTGACGCGACGGGCTCGATGACCTTCGTCTCCGGCATCGCCGCCTATCGGCCGGCCGCGCGCGGCTCTGTCGTCGCTGCTGTCAATGCGGCGCTCGAAGGCCTGGTGCGGGCGCTAGCCGTCGAGCTGGCGCCAATCCGCGTCAACGCCGTTTCGCCCGGCTGGGTCGACACCGATATCTGGGCGCAGGTCGCTGGCGACCGCAAAGCCGAAACGCTTGCCGCGATGGCCGAGCGGCTGCCGGTCGGCAGGGTCGGCCAGCCCGCAGACATTGCCGACGCTCTTTTGTTCCTCATCGGCAATGGCTTTACCACAGGAACCACGTTGCATGTCGAGGGCGGACACCGGCTGATTTAGCTGGCGACGTCTTCCGTTAGCTTATTTGGAAACAAGGGCTTGGAGCTATCAGCCGATTCAACTCCTGAACTCGCCTTGGGACCCGCCAGCGTATCACGCGCGGCGGCGAGCAGTTGCCGGAGTGCCGGCGGCTGGACGCGCCGGCGGCGCCAGATCATCGTCAGCGGTGCCGCCTGTGCCGGGCCGGGCCACGGCAGTTCGACAAGCTCACCACGCTCAAGGGCGTCGCTGACGGCGAGACGCGGAACGAGGCCCAGGCCGGCGCCGGCTGCCACCAGCCGGGCAATGGCACCGATGCTTCCGACCTCGGCGGCAAGCTTTGGCGCCGCCATTCCGGCAAAAGCGGTGTCGAACATGTGCCGGTAGACGCATCCGGGCTCCGTCGCCACGAAACGCAGCGCGGCGAGGGCGGCCAGGTCGCGTGGCACGATATCCTGCCCCGGCGCCGCGACCAGCACCAGCGGTTCGGCGCCTATCGTGCGCCTGGCCAGGCGTTCGTCGACGCTGCCCTTCGCACCGTCGCGCAGCTCGAAGCAGAAGGCGACATCGATGTCGCCATCCCTGAGCAGCTGCCGCAGCGTGCCGCTGTCGGTCACCTTCATCCGCACGGTGATATCGGGATGACTGGCTTGGAACCCCGGCAGCCAGGGCGCCAGCCGGACCGAGGCGATCGTTTCCAGCGCACCGATGGTCAGCGCCCCGCTCGTCTGGCTGGCCGCCGCCAGCACGGCCGCGCGTGCCTCACCATCGAGCCGCAACAGCTCTTCGGCGATCGGTTTCAGCGCCAGCCCCGCCGGGGCCAGTTCCAGGCCGGATTTCGAGCGCGTGAACAAGGCGGCACCCAACTCGGCTTCGAGGGTCTGGATCTGGTCGCTGACACTCGATTGCGCGAGGTGAACCGCCTCGGCGGCACGCGTGATGTTTCGGCTGCGCGCCACCGCGAGAAAAGTCCTGAGCAGTCTTGGATGCATCGCCTGGCCGAAATCAGGCCTACTGCAGCTGCGGCTTCTTCAAGAAGCTGCCACGGTCGGCGGATTTCACCCGCAGCCAGGTCTCGCGGCCGTCGCGCACCACGCGCATCGGGATCTCGGCGCCGGCCGAGCCGCTGTCCCACAGCTTGCGATAGAAATCGGCGAGCCCGTCGACGGCACCGTCGCGGACCTCGGAGATCACGTCGCCTTCGCGCAAGCCGGCCTTGGCGGCCGGGCCGCCCGCGGTCACGCTCATCACCACCACCTTGCCGTCGCTTTCGGCCGACAGCGCGCCAAGCCATGGGCGCGGCGGCCTGGCGACCTGGCCGCGCGTCAGGAGATCGTCGAGGATCGGCGGCAACAGATCGATCGGCACGACCATATTGATATCGGCGACTTCGCCGGCGCGGCTCATCTGCAGGCGCAGCGAGCCGATGCCGAGCAGCGCGCCATCGGCGCTGAACAGCGGCGCGCCGCCCCAGGACGGATGCGCCGGCGCGATGAAGATCGCCTCGTCGAGCAGATACTCCCAATAGCCGGCGAATTCCTGCTTGGTGACGATCTTGGCCTCGACCGCGCGGCCGATGCCATCGGCAAGCACCACCGCGTCGCCGATCCTAGCCTTGCCGGCATCGCCCAGCGCCACGGCCGGCAGCCCGGTCGGCGCCAGCGCCTGGACCAGGCCGAAGCCCGATTCCTGGTCATAGGCCAGCGCGTGTGCGGGGATGACGCGGCCGTCATGCGCGGTCAGCCAGACTTCTTCTGCCTCGGTGATGAGATAGCCGATGGTCAGCACCAGCCCGTCGTCACGGATGACGACGCCGCTGCCTTCCCTGAGCGTGCCCAGAGCGCCGGCTGTGAAGGCATCGTCGGGAACGGTCGCGCGCACGGCAACGACGGAGCGCGGATTGGGATTGACGGTCATGATTTTGTCCTGCGATGCGGCACTTGGCGGTTTCTCTATAGGTATGCGCTGGGGTGGATGGTGCAAGGGGTGAGAAGCGGTCCGCGCAGCGGACGAAAAGCCAATTGCTTGGCTTTTCGAGCTTCGAACGCCCTGAGTCTTGCGAAGGGCCGGGGCGCAGACGCTTCGCTGACATTGACAATAGTTCAACGCAAGTTGAACTTTCCCCTCCGCAGCCCTAACTTCACATCAACCAACCCCACCCTTCCCGCCCCACAAGACGAGGCCCGACATGACCGACTACACCCCGCCGAAAGTATGGACCTGGAACAAGGCAAATGGCGGCGCCTTTGCCAGCATCAACCGGCCGATCGCCGGGCCGACGCATGACAAGGAACTGCCCGTCGGCAAGCATCCGCTGCAGCTCTACTCGCTGGCGACGCCGAACGGCGTCAAGGTGACTGTGATGCTGGAGGAGCTCCTAGCGCGCGGCCACAAGGGCGCCGAATACGATGCCTGGCTGATCAAGATCAATGATGGCGACCAGTTCGGCAGCGGCTTCGTCGAGGTCAATCCCAACTCCAAGATCCCGGCGCTGATGGACCGCAGCGGCAAGACCCCGGTCCGCATCTTCGAATCCGGCTCGATCCTGGTCTATCTCGCGGAAAAATTCGGCGAATTCCTGCCCACCGAGCAGCCGGCCCGTGCGGAGGTGTTGTCATGGCTGTTCTGGCAGATGGGCTCGGCGCCGTATCTGGGCGGTGGCTTCGGCCATTTCTACGCCTATGCGCCGCAAAAATTCGAATACGCCATCGACCGCTTCGCCATGGAAACCAAGCGCCAGATGGACGTGCTCGACCGCCGTCTGGCGGAAGCGGAATATCTCGGCGGCAAGGATTACTCGATCGCCGACATGGCGGTCTGGCCCTGGTATGGCGGGCTGGCGCTCGGCCGCATGTACAATGATTCCGCCGACTTCCTGTCGGTGCAGGAATACAGCCATGTGCAGCGCTGGGCCAAGGCGATCGACGAGCGCCCGGCGGTCAAGCGCGGCCGCATGGTCAACCGCGCCTTCGGCGAGCCTTCCATGCAGCTGCACGAACGCCACGACGCCAGCGATTTCGACACCAAGACGCAGGACAAGCTGGCGGCGGCAGCCGAATAGGGAAAGGCAAGGTTGGTTCTAATAAAAAACCCGTCACTAACGTCGCGTTGGTGGCGGGTTTTTCATGCAGGTTAGCGCGAAAATTTAGTGCAGGACTTCGACGATCTGATGCGTTTCCGGGTCGACCAGGACCGTCTGATCATTGATGACGGCCACGCGGTACTTCACATCAGGCACTTCGCGCAACACCACCGTATCCGGCACCGGCGAGCCGAGCTTCAGCTCGACGCCCAGAAGGTTGACCGATGCCAGCGGCTCCTTCTTGATGTATTGACGAACGACTGTCTCCTGCTCTGGCTGGACCACGATCTGCTGCGCCGGCTGCTGGACAACAACGACGTCTTCGGCCGCCGCTACACCAATGCCGCTCATCAAGACCAGTGCGGCTGCCGCACCCGAAAGATAATATTTCATAGTAACCTCCATTTTGTTATCTGAAATTCCGCCTGCAGCAAAAACGCCGTCGCCATCGCGAGGTTCCATCTCAATTTCTGGAATAAATATGCGGATTGATCGATAAATACGATTTCGATTTCCTGCCAGATCGAGCGGTCACGCCCACATAATGCTTTTGGGATCTGCAATTAATTGCCGACAACTGCGAAGCCACTTGGGAATAGGCCGCAAAGTCAATTTGCCTTGGAGAGGCACGCCGGATGCTTCTTTCCCCGGGGAACTCGATCCGCCGTCGCTAGCAACAGCCAACGAAGAGCGCGCCGTGTCGTTCCCGAGTGCTCGTCCGGCGCACGAAAAAGGCTCGCCCTGCCGGGAGCAGAGCGAGCCTTGGACGGTGCCGGCGGAGGTGGCAGCCTCACCGGTCACATCCGGGAAACGCCGGTGCCGGGGTCCGGTTCCAATCAGTGTGCAAGGCGGCCTGGATCAGATGCAACCATGTCGCCATGGCGACGTTGTGCACAAAATTTCCCGGATGAAATCTTCCAGCAAGGATGATCGCGACATGGCTCCCCGACCCTCCGTGACCAAGCATCCCTTCACCCTGATGTTTGTGGTGATCGCGCTGATGGCGCCCTTTGCGGGCCTTGCCTGGCGCACCCGCGAATGGCTGGGTTGGTAGACCTGTCAGTCGCAGCACCACGACCTTGGCCCCTTAGCCCGAGACAGACAGCATCCGATTTTCAACGTCGGCTCTCCGCTGGCGGTGTTTCGGCGCATTCACCCCACGTGAGAATTTTATTGCGCCATTGTCCAAGTGAGCGCAATCTGAGCCCCATGGACTGAGATACCAGAGAATATCCGTTCATCGGGGGATGGGGGAATGACGCTCAAACTGATCGGGGCCGGTTTTGGCCGCACAGGCACGTGGTCGACTTTTGCCGCGCTGAACAGGCTCGGCCTGCCCTGCTATCACATGCAGGAAGTGATCATGAACAAGGCCAACAAGGGCCATCTGGACTTCTGGCGCACAGTGGCCAACAGTCCGCCCGGCAGCCAGCACGACTGGAACCGCGTCTTCGCCAATTATACGGCGACCGTCGACAATCCCGGCTGCTGCGTGTGGAAGGAATTGCTGGCCACCTATCCCGACGCCAAGGTGCTGCTGACCTTGCACCCGCGCGGCGCCGAAGCCTGGTACGAAAGCACCATCGACACGATCTACTTCACCAAGAATGTCTGGCAGTTCAAGATCCTGGAATGGCTGACGCCGTTCGGCCGGAAGTTCGGCGACATGTCCAGCAAGCTGGTGTGGGGCCGCACGCTGGACGGTGTGATGGACGACCGTGCCAAGGCGGTGGCGCGATACAACGCCTATATCGAGGAGGTGAAGGCAGCGGTGCCGCCGCACAAGCTGCTGGTCTACAAGGTGACCGAGGGCTGGGCGCCGCTCTGTGAGTTCCTCGGCGTTGCACTGCCCAACGATCCCTTCCCCAACCTCAACGACCGCGAGACGATCAAGAAGATCATCCGCGACATCATCAAGGGGTCGTACATCATGCTGGGGCTGGTGGTGGCGGCCGCGCTGGCGGTGCTTGCGGCGCTGTGGTGGTGGCTGGGCTAGCTGCCTGCACCGGCAACCGGAAAGTACGCCCCGCACCCTTTGCCGAGGGAACAAACAGCAGTACCCCCGAGTTTCGCTTCCAGTCTTTTCCAAGGATTGGAGGCCAACATGGCACCGCGCGGCAAACCACGCACCGACGATGACGACAGCCCTGAGGTCGAGGGTCCGACCATCGCGCAGCTGGACTGGGACGCGGTCAAGGGCGGCCAGATCGTGCCGGATTCGTTGCCGGAAAACGGCGACATGCGCTACGGCACGGAAAAGGACGGCGACCTGCCGGACGAAGACGACGACAATGCCGATCAGGACAGCGACGACGCTTTGCCCGACGACGAGGAAGAAGCCGCGATCAAGCGCCATCCCACCCGCGAGGGCCGGTTCGACGAGACGTGAGCGGCGCTCCCGCAATGTCCGTGTAATCCCCCCGGGCTAACCCCGCTCCTACAACAGCCATGTGGGATGGATCTTGATTTTCGAAACGAGCGAGCGCGCCTGGCTGCGGGAGGCCGCCGGCGTCTTCAGCCAGATTCTGGGCCTTTGCGGGCGGCTGGGGCTGGGGCAGTCCAGGGTTTTCCTCACCCGCTTCGCCTGCAAGCCGGTGAGCTTCTTCAAATGGTTTCGCTTCCTGTCGAGCTTCCGGCGGCGGCATGGGCTGGGCTGCCCGCATGACGATCTCTTGCGCAAGAAGCCATACAAATTCTTCGCCCTTGGGCTGCCGGGCCATCGCGGCTTCGAGCTTCTGGTCGACCATTTCAGTCTGGCGGCGGCGCGCCTGCCGCGGCACCTGCTCGAGGCCGCCTGGCGCGGGCGGGTCATCGACATCGGCCAGGTGACGGGACGGCGTGACGCCTATGCGCTGACCATGCACCTGTCCGTTCATTCCGGCACCAGCCACGAAGGCGCCTTCTCGATCAAGCTGACACGGCAGAGCGACCGGCTCGATCTGGTCAGGTTGAGCTTCATCCTCTATCCCCTGGATGCCAATCCCTTGGATGCCAATCCCTTGGATGCCAATCCCCTGGGCGTCAGCCGCCTGGGCGTCAGCCGCCTGGGCGCCAGCCCTTTGGATACAGGCCACTACACGGTGGCGATCGGCGGGCTCCAGGGCAGCAAGAAGCCGGAGGCCAAGCGCGCCGTCATCGACGCCACGCGCGATCTGTGCGGACTCAGGCCCAAGGATGCGGCACTGCTGGTCATGGAAGGCATAGCGATTGGCGGCGGCGCCGATCATGTCCTTGGCGTCTGCGATGCCAGGCACACCATCAATTTCCTCCCGTCCGGCAAACGCGCCGGCAAGCGCGCCGACATGGACCAGTACTGGATCGACCGCGGCGGGCAGGAAGGCGGCGAATTCGGCTTCGCCATACCGGTACGGAGCCGCGACATGGCAGAGCCGCTCAACCGGCGCGAGGTCCACAAGTTTAAATTCCTGGAGATCGGCAAGTGCCTGCTTGCTTCGCAGGATGCTCTGCCCGGGATGGGGGTGAGCCCGCGAACTGCCCCCTCGCCAGCAAGGATGTGACTGTGTGCCGTTGATCCCTTCGGATATTGTCAAAGCCACATTTTTCATGCCCGGATCGTCGGCGAAGACGATTGGCCGGCTAAGTTCTTTGCTTAGCTATTATATTAGTATTGACTAAAATATAGGAACGTCCAATGGACATTGCCGGAACCGAACAGGCCCCCTCGGACCTTTGCGCCTGGCACCTAAGACCTTGGTCCTGCAACAAACGAAAAAGGCCGATCTTGCCCGGTTTGAAGGCCGGCCAAGGGAATCGGCTCCCCCTGTCGTCTGTCGCGGCGGGAGCGGTCGACCTTTTGAAGTTTGAGCGCGCCAGCGTATATCCCCAGCGTCAGCTCGCCAGTATCGTTCCATTCTTCGCCACCGCCTTGCCCCGGCGATAGACCGTGCGCTCCTTCGGCAACGCGACCACCGCCTCCGGCACGTGCTGCGCCCGCATGGCGACGAAGTCGACCCTGGCTCCAACCGACAGGCCATAGTCCTTCAGCCTCAGCGCTTTGGCGCCGGCATGGCTCACCACATCGAAGGCGGCTTCCAGCTCGTGATCCTCGTAGAAGCCGGAGCGATAGCCGATCATGTTGGCTCGCGAAAGCATGTCGCCATCGCCATAGGGCCACCAGGAATCGCGGATGTTGTCGGAACCGCTGAACACGGTGACGCCGGCCTGCCGCAGGGCCGCCACCGGCGGGAAGGCGTGGTTGCCGGGCGCGTTGGTCATGATCGCCACCCCTGTTGCCGCCAGCATCGCGCCGGCCTTCGCCAGGGCATCGGCCGGGATGTCGCCAAGCCCATAGGCGTGGCTGACCACGACATGGCCCTGCATGCCGAGCGCCTTTGTCCGCGCGGCGATCTCCTCGACCTGGAACAGGCCGAGCGTGCCGCCATCATGCAGATGGATGTCGACACCGGCGCCGTGCTTGCCCGCCAGGGCGAACACCACATCGAGATGGCCGTTCACGTCGCGGTCGAAGCTCGCCGGGTCGAGCCCGCCGACGAGATCGCAGCCGAGCTTCAGCGCTTCGTCGAGCAGCTCAGCCGTACCGGGGGACGAAAGAATACCGCTTTGCGGGAAGGCGACGAGCTGGATGTCGATGAGGTCCCGGTACTTCTCGCGCACGGCCAGGATGGTCTCGACATGGCTGAGCCCGACCGAGGCGTCGACCATGACATGGCTGCGCATGGAGAGGCTGCCATTGCCGATGCAGAGCTCGAGCTGGTTTTTGGCCCGCTCCGCCATCGGCGCCGCGGCGGCAAGGTTCTGTGCCTGGAAAGCCACGCGCTCGCGCACGTCGAACCCATTGGTGCAGGGAATGTGCGGGCGCCAGGCGTCGCCATAAAACGACGTGTCGAGATGGATATGCCCCTCGACGAAGGCCGGCACGACAAGCTGGCCGGCAAGATCGACAGCGTCAGGCATTGCCGGCCCGCTGCCAGCCGGCGTGATGGCGCCAAAGCGGCCGTCGGTGACGGTGAAATCGACCAGCGAACCGTCGGCCAGCCTGGCGTTGGTGAAGTGGATATTCGAGGTTTGGGCGGTCATGGCATCACCATCGCTGGGGTCGTCGCCATAGGGCTAGACCATGCGTGCCAAGCGACGGTCAACACCACAAATGGTGGAAACTGTTTCGTGACATGCCGGTGTCCGGCGCTGAAAACAGCAGATCGAACAGCGGGATACGGCAGAACGATGAATCAAGATGGAGGACGAAACGACTTGTGGAAGCCTCACCCGCCTAGGCGAGCAAAATCGGGGCTGCAGAACTTCCGTGTTTCAGCCTCCCGTCAGCACCTTCGTCGTCACCAAGGTTGCGCCATCACCAATGAATTCGCTGTTGTGCCGGGCGATGATCTGGCTTGCTGTCTCCTCGGCATTGTCGAGCGTGCTGTGCGCATCCGACACCACGGTGACGCCAAGCCCCTTGGCGATCGCGCTGCGCACAGTCGCCGCCACGCAAAAATCGGTCTGCGCACCAAGGATCACGACGGCAGCCGCGCCCTGCCCGGCCACCCATTCGCCCAAAGCCGGATTGCTGAACGCGTCGCGCACGGATTTGGCGAAGGTCGGCTCGTCCCCTGCCTGGCCAAGCGCCGGCCACACCGGCCAACCCGGTTCACCCGGCGCCAGCGGATCGCCTTGGGGTCCGTCATGCCTGACGAACGCGACCTTGTGCCCACCGCGCCTTGCCCAGTCGATCACTGCCCGGGCACGCTCGGCAATGGCCGGCGCGTCACGGATCGGCGGCTCGTGCACACCGTCGAACATGCCGGTCTGGAGGTCGATGACGATGAGCGGCGCTTTGTCCGTGAGGCTGTGTGCTGACATGGCGGCGATGATAACGCTGGGCGTTTTCGCGTCAAGAAAGGCTGAAGCAAAGCTGTCGAACCAAGGCCGTCTGCGCGGATGCAAAGCACAGTCAAGGACTTCGGCGTTGCCACGTGACCATGGATCGCCTCGGTCTAGGAATTCCGGGCATCCGCCCTGCACTGCGCGATCGCCTTGGTGGCATTGATCAATCCGGTGCGCACCTGGGAGGGCTGTCGAAGGTTTTGCCAGTAGGCACCGGCGCCCTTCATTTCATGGCCGGCACCACCGCCGATCATGCCATCCGCGCCGACAAGCATCGTCACGACCTTGATGCCGCAGGCGAGGTTGCGGTCGGGATCGGTAATGTCGACCTCCGAGCTGAAACCGCATCTGTATCGCCCCTCGTCGGCCAGAGAAAGCTGCAGCAGCCCGATGGAATACTGGCCCTGGTCCTCTTCCCAATAGGCCGCCGTGCTGTTGTTCACGGATTCCGCGCCAGCCAAGGCTACAATCATTGTGCGCCAGAACACTGCCCGCCCCTGTCTGTCCTGCAACGCGTAGCCGGGACAAAAAACCGCGATGTCGGCGGGCTCAAGGGCGGTCAGCTTCTGCTCCGCGTCGATCAGCGCGGTCACCTTGCGGGTCACAGTCTTGCTGTCCAACTGCTGTTCCCGCGCGCCTTGCGCATCGAGGCATTTCCGGGCGAACGCCTGTGCTTCCGGCTGGGTCGTATGGCCCCGGGCACGCCATTGCGCCGTGCAGGATTGCCGGGCCTCGTTCGGAGGAGCCGCCGGTACTGCGCTGTCAATGATGCGCGGGTTCGCGCAGCCCTCGACCAGGCACGCCAGGACACCGGAAACCGCCATTCCCCGCAGCAACCTCAAGCGCAAATAAGTAATCAGCGGAGCTGACGCGTACACAAACACCCCCCACCCGCGCGTTGTTCGAGGCTGGCCCCGACCTGCACGGCTTTTGTTGGCCCTAACGTGGCAGATCGGTATCTGCCTGTCACCCAAAGCTGCCGGTTACGGTAAAGGCGCCGTTGGTGTTTTCAGCCGGAAGATCACGATGATGTCGTCTTTACTTCCTGGTGAAACTTCAGACCTGGCGCAACAACCGTTCACCACGATCTCCAGCCCGCCGCGACGATCGCTTCCATCGACCGCTTCGCGCCTCATCCCGGCGCCCCAGCAAACAGCACCACACCATCGCCACCCCCCGCTGGCCAATCCCTGATGGTGCGGTCGTTGCCGCCGGTCAGCACCGTGCCGTCGGGGGCGAAGGCCACGGCGTAGATCGGGCCGGTCTGGCTGTCGAATAGGGCGATCTGGTTGCCGGTTGCCATGTCCCACAACCGTGCGGTGCCGTCGAGCGAGCCCGACAGCAGGCGCTTGCCGTCGGCCGACAGCGCCAGCGTGTAGACCGTGCCTTCATGGCCTTCGAAGCGCTTCACCTCGCGGCCGCTGTCGAGATCCCAGACCTTGATCGTCAAATCGCCGCTGCCGGTGATCACATGGTGCCCGTCGGCGGTGAACACGGCGCCATAGGTGCCCTGGTCGTGGCCGTGCCAGCTGCGCAGCTGCTTGCCGCTTTCGATGTCCCAGAGTTTCAGCGTGCCATCGATGCTGCCGCTCAGCGCCTGCTTGCCATCGGGCGAGACGGCGACCGCGCTGACCGACCAGTCGTGCCCGGTCAGTACATGCAGCACGGAATTGTTGACGAGATCCCAGACGATGACGTTGCCGGTCTCGTGCCCGCTGACGGCGCGCTTGCCGTCCGGGCTGATCGCCAGTTGCCTGACGCCGCCATTCTGGCCGGACTGGAAGACATGCAGCACGGCGCCGTCGGCAATTTTGCGCAGCACGATCTCGCCGTCGTCGCCCGCTGTCAGCGCGCTGACGCCATCGGGCATATAGAGCGCGGTGCGCGCCATGTCCTTGTGGACGCCGAGATTGCGGATCAGGTGCTTGCCGCCAATGTCCCACAGCTTGATCACATGGTCGGTGCTGGCGCTCATGATCGAGTGGCCGTCGGGCGCCACCGAAAGCCAGACGACCGCGTCGCGATGGCCATCGGGCTGCGTTGGCGCGGCCGGCGCCGGGGGCGGCAATGGCGCCACCGTGGGCGGCGGGATGACGGCGACCTCCGGCGGTGACGGGGGGGCGGGGACCGGCGCAGGCACGGGCGGCGCTGGCGGCACCGGTGCGGCGGGCGGGCTGGCGGCTACCGGCGGCGGCGCGGGTGGCAGAGCTGGCGGGGCTGGCGGCGTTGCCGGCTCCGGAGCCGGCGGCGCGCTGGCGACATCCTGGCCCTTCGGCTCGCTGGGCCTGGGTTCGGCAAGCTTGGGTTCGGCAAGCTTGGGTTCGTCGGGCTTGGGCTCGGCCGCCTTGGGCAGGTTGGCCATCTCGCCGCCGCCCCACGGGCCGAACCGGTCGGCGGCCAGCCCCGCGACAACAACCAGTGGCAGAGCGAGAAAGAGCTTGCGCAGGCCGGGCCTGCCGGTCTCCTGCACCTCCGCCGCGCGGCCAAACAGCGGCGCTCCAGCAGCATGCGCCGGCCGCCCCGGCAACAGCCCGGCCCAGAACAGCAAGGCACCGGTCAGGCAGGCAAGTGCTGCTAGCACGAGCCCGGTCAACCGCAAGGAGGCCGCATCCGAGGGCAGTACGAAAAAGTCTTGCCAGCCAACGGCACCAGTAACGACGAGCGGATAGACCCGCGCAAGGCAGCCGAAGGCAACCACGGCCAAGGCAAGCGCTAGCACCCTGTCAGCCAATCTGTTCATTGCGCCCTCCGCCCGCGGATATGGATAAGGTTACCAGCGCCGGTTGAATACCGCAAAACGCCGCCCCTCGCCTGCTGCCACGAAGTATGTCGCCGGAACTATCCCTCGCTTAGGCCAGGGACATGCATGGAAACAAAGACTTAAGCACATTGTGTCGCAGTTGAGAGCCCCGATCCATGCCTGATCGAACCTCGGCAATCGGCATATTGGCGCCAGATATTCCGATGCTTTGATTGAGACAAGCTCGACTATCCCCAGCGCAACATTGACAGAGAACCGCGATGTGGCACTATTCCCATGGGATATAGTGGAGAGCTTTTGATCATGAAGAAGATTTATGAACGGCCCATCCTGGTAAAGAAGGGCAATCTGAAGTCGGTCGTCGCCGCAGCTTCGCCCATACCGCAATAATTCATCGCGTGATTTTCCAACACCAGCTGTGCGATATCGACAGCAGGGCGCACTATCGCGTAGCGGAGAGCATTGGACGATGAAGAAGGTTTGTGAACGGCTCACTCTGGTCAGGAATGGCAAACGTTTCGCCGTGACGGCAACCAGCACGATCATCTAGCGCGGGTTCCTTGTAAAAACGATGAGCCGCCTCAAGGGGAATACAGACATGAAGAAAACCTACAGGAAACCGGTGTTCCTCAAGAAGGGGCGTCTGTCAGCGGTCACGGCGGCAAACGGCAATTCGAACCCGACAAACGGCAATTCGAATCCCGGTTGAGCTCAGCGCGCCAGCACCAGATCGTCCAGCACCATCTGCCAATAGTGTTTCGTTGACAGCCGGACACGCGTGACCTGGCTGAGCATGGGGGCGTAATGCAGCGGTGTCAGCGCCGACAGAGTGACCTCGTCGCTCGATATCAGCCTGTCGCCAAGCCAGCTTTCGATGAGCGCCACCTCACCCTCAGAATTCAGCCAGGCAGCGCTGAGCATGATCGAGTGGAAGCCGAACGGCCGTTCACAGCTGAATTCGGCAGGCAGGCCACTGCTGGTATAGGCGACGTGGTTGCCGGACACGTTGCCATTGACATAGCCATGGCTGTCCTTGGTGTAGTCGCGTGCCATTGCGTTCAGGTTGCGCCATTCCAGCCCGGCATGGCCTGAGGGAATTTTCAGGAAGGTGCGCGTCGTCACATCGTCGAAACCGATCGTCTCCAGCACGGCATTGCCGGCAAGGCCGGGCAAGGACAGCAGGCCGAGATCGGCCGGATAGGGCGACAGCACCAGCTGCCGGTCAAGGCCACTGCCGCTGATGCTGATGCTGTCGGCGCCATCGTCAAGGTCGAAACTGAAGGCCGCGCCCGGCGCCAGCAGCCGCGTCTCCAGCACGTTTCCATTGCCGATGACCGAAAGCGTTGCCGAACCCGTATCGGCAATTCGACCACGCAGGCGGCGGGGCGGCGCGAGACCGACAGGCTGCAGCATCTCCTGTGAAGCAAGTCCCGCCGGCGAACCAGGCGCCGGCAAGAGGACCTGGGACTGGCTGTCATTGGCGCTTTCGGCCCGCCAGCCGGGCGGTACTGAAACCACGAAACGCCAGTTGCCCGGCGCGCGTAAGACGGCCTTCCTGCGCTTCACCGACATCGGAAAATTGGCGAAACCCGCATTGTTGGTGCGCACCGAGGCCGCGAACGCGCCGGCCTCGTCATAGAGCCGCACCATGATCCCCGCCATCGGCCGGTCGCCGACGCCATATCTGCCGTCGCGGTCGACATCGAAATAGACGAAGGACGAATAGTTGAGCATGCCCCCGCCGCCGTTCCAATCGGTCCGGACGGCATAGTCGTTGCCGGGGTCTTTCCAGCGCCGCGCCTTGCGGCCGGCACGCGCCCGAAGCAGCAACCAGAAAGCGGCCACCGCCGCAATAACCGCCAGCGCGGCAAGCAGGATCCACAAGAAGTAGAACTCAGCCATGGTGCCTCGATCCATCATGCCGGCCGCCGGGGCCGCAATGCCTCTTGGCAGCTTGCGGCCCGCCGTCCCTCATTTCAACTCCACCCACACCGGCGCATGGTCGCTGGCGCCATCCTGTCCGCGCACTTCGCGATCGATGCCGGCACCTTTCAGCCGGCGAGCGAGCGTCTTCGACAGCAATATGTGATCCAGCCGCAAGCCCGCATCGCGCGGCCAGCGGTTCCGGCGGTAGTCCCAGAAGGTGTAGAGCGTCTCCTTGGGGTGCTTCTTCCGCAAGCCATCGGTCCAGCCCTGCTCGATGAGGGCGGCGAAGGCAGCCCGGCTTTCCGGCTGCGCCAGCGCATTGTCGTCATAGGAGCGGGTGGCGTAGATGTCGCGCGGTTTGGGCACGATGTTGTAGTCGCCGGCCAGCACCACCGGCAGGCCGGTGTCGAAAAGCTGTTCGGCATGCGCTTCCAGCCGCGCATGCCAGGCGAGCTTGTACTGGAATTTCGGCCCCGGCCGCGGGTTGCCGTTCGGCGCGTAGAGGCACGCGATGACGATGCCATTGACCGCTGCCTCGATATAGCGGCTCTGCTTGTCGGCATCGTCGCCGGGCAGCGCATCGCGGGTCAGCACCGGCTCGGCACCGCGCGCGAGGATGGCGACGCCATTCCAGGTCGGCTCGCCCTTCCACACCGCGCCATAGCCGGCGTCCGCCAGCACGCTGCGCGGAAACTGCATGTCGCGCGCCTTCAGCTCCTGCAGGCAGACGACATCGGGTTTTGCCGCCGCCAGCCACGCCAGCAGGTTTTCCAGCCGGCTGTTGATGTTGTTGATGTTGAAGGTGGCGATTTTCATTTGGGTTCTAAACGAAGTCGGTGAGAACCCTTCAGAAAAAGAATGATGTCGGGAAAAATGAGAACGTCAAAAAGGAGAACTATTGAATAAACTGCATACTCAGAAACTCTGTAAACTTTATCAAACATAACAAATATCGATGCCGCCGACAGGAAATAAATCACGATAGAAAAGCGCTTGAATCGCGAGATCTGATGCGGATCCGACATAAACCAGAAATAATTTTGATACTCATCTGAATTTGACATAACCGTATAAATATAGATCATAGATGATATGAAAATAGCGTAGTCTATATACAATAAGTACCATACTTCCAAATTGGATATTAACACAGAGATGACGAAGAACAAAGTCAACAGAGTTGCTATAAAGAAGGCTGCAGCTATTTTAGATCTGTTTTTCCCACATATTATGTAGAGCAAAATCGCCTCTCTAGATTTTCCTATGCGAAAATTCGCTCAGTTGGCCGCCGTGTTGCGCCATTTTCATCGAACTGCACGTATCGCCCAAACCTTCACCGTCTCCGCCAGCGTCTTCAAATGATCCGCCGTGGAAAATCCCGAAATGCTCTTGCGCGGCTTGAGGTCGTGGTCGCCATCCTCCAGCCACACCACCTCGATCGCATCGGACAGCCCATAGCCGGCAACCTCGTCGGGCGTGCCGAACTCGTCGCGCGTGCCCTGGAAAATCAGCGTCGGCGTCTTCAGTCCGGTGAGATGTTTTGTCCGCAATTGCTCGGGCTTTCCCGGCGGGTGGAAGGGATAGCCGAGGCAGACCAGCCCTGAAATCTCGCCCTTGGCGAACATCTCGTCGGCCACCATCGAGGCAACGCGCCCGCCCATCGATTTGCCGCCGATGATGAGCTTTCCGGTAACGCCCTTAGCCCTGAGGTCGGCGATCGCCTTCACATATTCCGGGTTCACCGTCTCGGCGCGCGGCGGCGGCTTGCGCTGGCCGTAGCGGCGCGCAGCCATATAGTGGAACTCGAACCGAGCGACCTGGAAGCCGGCGACAGCCAGCGTCTTGGCGGTGGCGGTCATCGAGGGAGAATCCATCGACGCGCCGGCGCCATGCGCGAGCAGGATGGTGACAGGGGCGGTGTCGTCGCCGTCGAGGAGGAAGGTGGTCATGGGGTGGCCTCGCAGGAGAGGTCGCGTTCCGTGTCGCCCCCCTCTGCCCTGCCGGGCATCTCCCCCTCAAGGGGGGAGATCGAATGGCGTTGTCGATTTCGCCAATCGCCAAGATTGGAAGGCGGGTGAGACATTAAAGCTTCCGATCTCCCCCCTTGAGGGGGAGATGTCCGGCAGGACAGAGGGGGGCGTTCAAGCACGACCATTGCGTTCCTCCCTTGAGCGGCGAGCTATGGCCGCGTCGCCAGTTCACCGCAAATATTCGACTGAAGATATTCCACCTGAGCTGCCAGCAATCTAGGCCACCCGGTCGCATCAATGCCGTTTATCCATCTGCACGCTGCTGGACGCCCGTGAACCTGCTCAAGCAAGCAGAAATAGGCGGTGTCTCGCCAAGCGCCGCATAATTGCAAATTGCCGTCCATTACATCCAGTGCCGACGCCCAAGTGAACCATCGCCTAATCCATGCGCCGACATTGCCGTCGAGATCGGCAATGCACTGAGTCATGAACGCATCCAGGTCTTTTTCGCTGGCGACCCAGAAGAAATCTCGGCTGGGGCGCTCAAAGTCAGCGTCGATGGCATTGAAGCCTTTCCGGAGGAATTGTTGGTTTAGCGTTCGAGAGCCGCGGGTTTTGTACTGAGCCGAGCTCGGATCTTTGACTTCATACCAGGCATCGAAGTCCTTCCACATCTTAGCGAATTTCTTCCACTTGAAGACAGCGGTTAGTTCGCATTCACACTCGCCGTAGCGGTAGTCCGTGTCACAATCCAACTCGATGCTGAAGTCGGTCAGGTTGTCCGTCGATGAGATTATCAACTTGGGGCTGCCCGGCTTGAACCATCTCTCGCCAAGGCGCGCATGGAGTTCTTCGGCAACCCGCTTTCGGATGGTCTTTGCGTCTAGCTGCACGTCTTTCCCTCACCCCGCCGTCCGTGCCAGCTGCATATCCACGAACTGCACGCCCTTGGCCGCCACGCGGGCCCATTCCGAATCCGCGTCCAATTCGAGATACCGCACCCACAGTCGCCGTGCCTCGACCAGATTACCCGCATCGAACTCCAGCCGGGCCAGGTTGAACATCGGGTCGGCATAATTCCTGTCGAGCGCGATCGCCTTCTGCAGGTGCTTTCGCGCCGAGGCGTCGCGGCCTTGCTCGCTCATCAGCCCGGCGAGATTGAACCACGCCTCGACGAAGGCCGGATCGAGTTTTATGGCCCTGGCATAGTCATGGGCCGCCTCCGCCGCATGCGCGCCGGCGCGAAGGCAGTTGGCGCGGTTGAAGGCGGCGATGGCGTCGCTGGGGTCGATGGCGAGGCAGCGCTGGTAGAGCGCGGCGGCAGCGTCATGGTCGCCGCCCTCCTCCGCCGCTTCGGCCTCGGCGAACAGCTCTTCCAGCGTGTCGTCGCCATGCGCCGCGCTGCCCAGATCGAACAGCAACTGCCCGTCGAGTTCGCTCTGGCCACCCTCGAGGTAGATGGCGTCGGGCCGGCCATGCTGGGAGCCGACATTGAGCGACTTGGCGGTCAGCGAGGCGACCGGGCCGGAGCGATGCACGGAGCGCGCAATCGCCCCCCATGTCGCGCCGCCGGCCACCAGCCCGGCATATTTGCGTGCCAGGATCAGGTCGCGAAACGAATAGGGTTCAATGTCATGCTCGAAGGCATCGAACAGCGAGAGCATGTCGAGGTCGGCGCCCGACAGCCGCGCTTGCTCGATCAGCGATTGCCGCGACAGGGATGACGCTTCCGGCGCCTTCATCAGCCCGAGCCGGCGCAAAAACCCGTTCTCGCTGATGAGCGTGCGCCCGGCGGCGCGCTCGGCGGCGACGCGGCGCTCGATGCCGGCATCACCGTTTTTCGTCGATCCGGCGCTGGCGAGAAGTGTGCGGCCGAACACGACATGCGTGGTGCGCCTGGTGATGCCGCGCTGCAACTGGCCGTGCTGGCGCTCCACCTCGCGCGCGGCCAGCCTGAGCGGAAACGCCGCCATGGCGCCGATGGAGCCGAAGACGGCGCCCGCGACCGTGACGGCGCCTGCCGTCATTTCTTGCTCTTGCCGACCGCCTTCAGCAAATTGGCCTTCAGCGGATTTTCAGGTGCCCCACCCGCTGCCGCCTTCTTGGCCGCCGGTTTTGCCGCCACCTCGTCGGCCTTGCTCTTCGACTTGGCCGGCGGCTTCGACTGCGACAGGCTGGCTTTCAGCGCATCCATCAAATTGATGACATTGCCACGCTCGGGTGCGGCGGCGATGATCGGCTTGTGGCCCTTGAGCTTCTCGCGGATCATCGCCATCAGCGCGATCTCGTAGCGGTCCTCGTAATTCTTCGGATCGAAGGTGGTTTCCTTCTGCTTGATCAGCGCTTCGGCGAGCTCAAGCATTTCCTGGTCAGGCTTGCCGGCGGGGATGTTGCCGAAATACTCAACCGTGCCGCGCACTTCGTTCGGGTTCCTCAACGTGCACACGAACATGCCGTTCTCGCGCGCGCCGATCGTCACGATGCGCTCGCGGCTGGACAGCACCAGCCGCGCGATGGCGAGCTTGCCGGATTTGCGCATGGCTTCACGCAACACAGCGAAGGTCTCTTCGGCCATAGCTCCATCCGGCGCCATGTAATAGGGCGCATCCTGGTAGATGACATCGACCTCGCCCTCGTCGACGAAGGCCTCGATGTTCATCGTATGGTTGGATTCGATGCGCACCGCGTCGAGGTCGGCATCATCAATGATGATGTACTGCTTGTCCTCGTACTCATAACCCTTGACCAGATCCGAGCGCTCGACGAGCCCCAGTTCGGGGTCGACCGGCTTCATGTTGATGCGGTTGTGGGTCTTCTTGTGCAGCTGGTTGAACGAAATGCGCTCGCTAGTCGTCGTCGCCGGATAAAGCCGGACCGGACAGCTGACGAGGCTGAGCTTGAGGTAACCCTTCCAACTTGCCCTTGGCGCCATGATACACTCCTACGCGGCCATGCACTGACATTATGTTGGAGCATGGTCTTGTCCAAAAACCGGTTCCCACTTTTCGGGATCATGCTCTCTGCAGCGCTTTTCGTCCGAAGGACGATTGGCGCCGTGGAAATCCTACACCAACCCCGAAAGATACAGGCAAATCCCTGACGAAATGTTCCGTGACGTCTTCTAGGTCGTGGGGAGAGAATAATTCAAATTGTCGGAAGCGTCGATGGAGTGGAATTTGAAACGCTGGAGGGACAGCACCCCCCTCTGCCCTGGCGGGCATCTCCCCCTCAAGGGGGGGAGATCAGCAGCCTCAGCGCCTCGCCCTCTTCAGCAACGGTGTAAATTGGCGAAAGCCCGGGTGATGGCCAATCTCCCCCCTTGAGGGGGAGATGTCCGGCAGGACAGAGGGGGGCGACACAGATCCCGGCAGTCCTCTCTACGCGACTACCTCCTCGCCCCCCCAATCACCGGCAAATCCCGCGCGAACTCCTCGATATCCGCCCACGGATCACCAGACGTCTCCAGCAACCCCGGCAGCGACGAATAATTCAGGTCCTGCGGCGCATCGATCGCCTCCAGATCGCTCCAGCTCACCGGCGTCGAGGCCGGCAGATTGGTACGCGCCCGCAGCGAATAGGGCGCCGCCGATGTGTGGCCGCGTGCGTTGCGGTGATAGTCGATGAAGATGCGCTTCTTGCGATTGTCCTTGCCCATGGTGGTGGTGAACGTGTCGGGCGCGGTGGCCGCCAGATGCGTGGAGATGGCGCTGGTTGCCTGATGCAGCTTCTTCCAGTTCTGCTTTGATGTCACCGGCACGGTGATATGGATGCCATTCCCCCCGGACGTCTTGGCGAACGGCACCAGCCCGAGCCCCTCCAGCTCGCCCTTGATGTGCACCGCAGCCTCCACCACCTCGCGCCAGGAAATCCCCTCGCCCGGGTCGAGGTCGAAGACGACCTGGTCCGGTTTGTCGAGACTGGTGCGGTGCGTGCCCCAGGTGTGGAACTCGACGACGCCGAACTGCGCCAGCGCCAGAAAACCCTTGGCGCCTTCGACCGACAGGAAGGATTTTGTCTCGCCCTCGGAATTCATCGTCTCGAAGGTCACCACGGAAGGTGGCATGCCGGTGAAGGCGTGACGCTGGAAGAAGCAGTCTTTCGGCAGGCCGGTCGGGCAGCGCACCAGCGACACCGGGCGGCCGAGAATGTGCGGCAGCATGAAGTCGCCGACCAGCGCGTAGTAGACGGCGATGTCGAGCTTGGTCGGGCCGGTCTTGCCGAACAACCGCCGCTCCGGATTGGTCACCCAGATGGTGGCAAGGTCGGCCTCCGAGATCAGCCGCTTGCGCTTCGCCGACACCGGCGTCGACAGGCCGACATCCCTGAGCCCGCGAAACACGCCATGGCGCAATGAATTGTCCGCCGTGCGGTTGGCATAGTGGATGCGCGCCGAAAACAGCGGCTTGACCCAGTGCATCTCGCGCATGATTTCGCGCGGCACGCCTTCGGGCGGCGTCGCGCCCGATATCAGCGGCTCCAGCCGGGCGAGCAGATCCTCCGCCGTATCGCGGTCGAAGCCGGTGCCGACCTTGCCGCGATAGTGCAGCTCGCCATCCACCCACTCGGCCATGCCAAGCGCTGCCAGCCCTTCCGCAGCGTCAGACACGGTATACCCGGCGATGACGAAGTCTTCGCTCTTCAGCGCCTTGGTCTTGGTCCAGCTCTTGGTGCGGCCGCTCTGGTAGATGGCGGTCGCCCGCTTTGAGACGACGCCTTCTAGCCCCATGTCAGAAGCTTGATCAAAAAGTCCCTGCCCCGAGCCCTCGACATGGTCGGAGAACTGGATGGCGGAGTTGGCGCCGAGGCCGGCCAGCAGCTCGGCCAGCAGCGCCTTGCGCCGGATGAGCGGCGCCTTCAGCAGGTCCCAGCCGTCAAGATGCAGCAGGTCGAAGGCGTAGAAATGCAGCTTGCTGCCGGCGCCCTCGGCCAGCGCGTCCTGCAGCAGCGCGAAGCGGCTGATGCCCCGGCCGTCGAGCACCATGATCTCGCCGTCGATGATGGCCTCGCGGCACGGCAGTTTGGCAAACGCATGCGGCAGGTCGCCATAGCGCTTCGTCCAGTCGATGCCGCCACGGGTGATCAGCCTGACCACGCCATCAGCCAGATGCGCCATGGTGCGGTAGCCGTCGAACTTGATCTCGTGCAGCCAGAGCTCGTTTGTGTCCTCGCCATCGGGCGGCTTCGGCACCTGCGTCGCCAGTTGCGGCTCGATACGGCTGAGTGCCGAAGCCTTGACGGCGCCCGGCAGTTCGCCTGGCTTCAACGAACCCGGCCTGGGCGCGGACTTCGTCGCCGGCTTGGCGGCCGCCGCCAGTTCCTCGATGCGCAGGCCGGATTTCACACTTTCCGGCCGCGCTTCCAGGATGTTCAAAGCCGTGTCGGCGGCGAGGTCGCGCTCCTTGAACAGCAGCCAGTTCTTCTTGTTCTCGTCCTCGCCGGGCTTGGGCTTCAGGCGGGTCAGCATCCAGCCGCCATTGAGCTTTTCGCCGGCCAGCCGAAACTTGAAGGCCCCGGTGCGAAGGCTCTTCTCGACATCGTCCATCGGCGCCCACGTCCCGGTGTCCCAGACGATCATAGGCCCGCCGCCATACTCACCTTCGGGGATGACGCCCTCGAAGTCGATATATTCGAGCGGATGGTCCTCGGTCTCGACCGCCAGCCTCTTGTCGGCCGGTTTGAGCGAAGGCCCGCGCGGCACCGCCCAGCTCTTCAGCACATCGCCGACCTGGAGACGCAGATCGTAGTGGTCCGCGGTGGCGTGATGCTTGTGGACGACGAAACGGTTGCCGTCGGCGGAGATCAGGCCGCCGGCGGGCTCCGGCGTTTTCGAGAACTCACGCTTGGCGCGATAGGTTTTGAGTTTGGGCGGAGTGGTCATGGCACCGACCAAGCCACGGCAGCCAGCGTTCCGGAAGGCGTGGAGATCACGCCCTCAATCGTCGGCAGCCGGCGTCAGCTCAAGCTCGGCCGGGGTCAATCCCTGCCGCAGTTGGCTCAGCCGGAATTCGTCGACCCAATAGGCCTCGCCGTCGACCAGCACACGTGCCTGGTAGGTGCCGTCCGAAAAACTCTGCGCGGTGATGTAGACCTTGTGCTGGTCGAGCGCCTTGCGCACCGCGGCGCGCTTGGCATTCTGGCCGATGACGGGACTGATCATGACGCTGCCCTCGGTCGCCCACACGCAACATCTGGCGACGTGCCTTAAGGATGACGGAGACGCCGTGTCCTGTCAATTTCGCGTGGTGGCTGCCCTTTGCGGCCTACGACCCGCTGCTGTTCAGCGTCGTGCCGATTTTCGTGAACTTGGCATTGATCGCATTGCCGAGCGCACCGGCGCCGGTGATGATGGCGAGCGCGATGAGGGCGGCGATCAGGCCATACTCGATGGCGGTCGCGCCGGATTCGTCCCGCATGAAGCGAGAAACTATTCTTGGCATTCTAAGCCCCTGGTTTCTTATCCCTCGCACAACCCTATAGAGACTGCAGGTTGCGGTTCGGTTAAGTTTTGCCAGGCTTTTGAAGGTGCTTGCGCGCGGACCTGAATCAAAACATGAAGCATCCGGCCGTCGGACACGGCCTGGTTGCAAGCGGTCCAGACCGGAGCTGTTTTCAGCTTGCCGGCCTGGGACCGCCCAACCCCCTTGTGTCCTTCCCAAGACAGTAGACCAGATAAAGGCATCGTCGCCGATCCGCTTTGACATGGATCAAACGCCAGATGCGCCCGTGGGTTTTGCCTTTGGCGGACGCGAAATATCTTCGGGCAATGGCGCCATGTCATTGGTTCGCGAAAAACCCCGCATCCCTGTCGAAATCCGTTCCCGCCGAACGACATTTGGTGCGGCGCCGACGAGGCGCGATTACATCAAACCACAAGGAACCCAACCATGGCCAAGATGCTTGTCATCTACAAAACCCCCGCCGATCCCGCCGCCTTCGACCGGCACTACTTCGACATCCACCTGCCGCTCGCAAAACAGCTTCCCGGGCTGCTGCGCTATGACGTCAGCAAGCGGCCGATCGTGAACCTCTTGCAGGGCGAGACGCCCTACCTCGTCGCGACCCTCTATTTCGACAGCCTGGAGGCCATTCGTGCGGCCTTTGCCACCGAGGTCGGCAAGGCCTGCGCCATCGACCGGCGCAAATACGCGCCTGACCACGATGTGACGATGCTGCTTTTCGATTCCGAGGCGATGTGAGGTCATTTCCCCGGGCAAGGCCACAGGCGCATGAACGCTTCCAGCTGCAGCTTGTTCTTGTCGTCATCGGCCAGGCTCGGGGTTTTGGCGACCAGCCGATGCATATAGTCGAGCCAGGGCGTGATCGGCGCGTTGACGTCAATGCGTGGCGGACACGCCAGCTGGCCCTCGTAGACGGCTTGCAGGCCGGCCTCGAATTCGCTGCGGCAGGCAGGGTTCGGGCGATCGCATCGAGCCAGGAATTGTCCCGCCGTCTCCGGCTCATCGGCAAGCACCGCCGCAGGTGGCGCAAGCATCACGACCGCCAATACCGGCAGCAGTAGAATCCGGGTGCTGGAACCGATCGACATGCGATGCTCCGAAGCTGTTGTCGGATCATATGCCTGTATCGGGATCAGGGGCAAAAAAACCCGCCATCTTGCGACGGCGGGTTTGATGGTCGCGTCGAAGGCTGTCGCGTGTCAGCTCGGGGACGAGACTATGAGGGCCGTCACGCGGGAGAGCTGCTGGCGCTTGCTGAGCGTCGGGTTTTCATAAGTCTTTTTCATCTATGTCCCCAAAAGCCCCAATGGCCATCGGGAGGTGAGCCCCGTGCGGTCTCTTTGCCAAGCCGGAGCTGAAATACCCGGCTAGAAGGCCATCGCCGAGCGGCTCACACATCCTCGCTGTCGAAGATCAGCATCTCGGCGCCGCCGGTCGCGAAGACCTGGAGATCGGCGCCGGCGGCCTGCCCTTCGGCGCTGGCAAAAGCATTCTGGATGGCGGTCAGGTCGTCGAAATGCAGGATGGCGACAAGGTGCACCTTCGCTGGTCCCGCCGGCGTCATCACCGGGCCGCGGTTGATTTCGTAGCGCCGCAGCCCCGGGATAGTCTTGGCCAGCGGAATGTGTTTTTCGCGATAATAGGCATCGAACGCCGCCGGATCCACAGGCGTGCCGTACATCACCACCAGGCTTGCCATCATTGCCTCCCGCAATCATTGCTCTTTCGGAAACGTGATGGCTTTGCCGGGTGCTTGTCAATCCGACCGTCCCCCGCAAGGACGAAGAAACCTCGACGGCCGTCTCAGCTCTTCAATCGCCGCAACCGGCGCATCACACCATGCGCGGCCTTGTACAGCCCCGGCTTGGAGCGAATGAAAAGCTCGGTCTTGCCGCGCAGCTTGATATAGGCGGTCGAACCCCTGCCCTTCAGCGTCATCGCGTGGCACAACTCGGCCAGCACCGAGCTTGAAGCGCCGATATGCTGCTTGTAGCCTTGGCTGCCGACCGACAGGTCGAAATAGTCGAGCCCTTGCGCCCGCGCCCACATCATCAGCTTGCCGACCGTCGTCAGGCCCGGCGAGGCGTTGGCCACCGCGTCCTGGTCGATGCCGAGCAGAAGGGCGTGCAAGGTGCCCTTCATGACCAGCACATAGATGACGGCGAGATAGTTTTGACCGACCCGCAGCCCGAACAGCCGTACCGAGCCGTCGGACAGGCCGTCAAGGGCGGCGTTGCGGTAGAACTCGACGACCGGCGCCTGCGTCAGGAGATCGAAACGCCCGAGCTCGCGGAAGCGGTTGAGCCTGAGCTCCAAAAGCGTCGCGAACTGCTTCTCGACCATGTCAGGCGTGTCGGCCTGGACCAGGGCAAGGCCGCCCAACTGCTCGAAGCGCCGGCAGTGCTTGTGGAAATTCTTGGAGAAAGACGATTTGCAGATGCGCTTGATCAGCGTCTCCGGATCGCCATCCATAGCCAGGCCCGAGGCGATCTGGATGGAGTCGCGCGCCACCGAAAGCAGCGCCAGCGGATTGGCGACGCCATGGACCTGTTGGGGAATCCCCGCCACATGGAAGCGGTCCGTAGGCGGCAGCACAGCGCGGGCCGCCGCCCAGGCGGCGTCGGCGCTCTGCCGGGTCCAGGGCCTGGCATCGGCCAGCAGCGGCGCGGAGTAATCGCACACGCCGCAGCTCAGCCATTCGATCACGTAATGGCCAAGCGCCCGACGCCGCATCAGCGGCAAAAGCATGATAGGCGCACCCGTGGCGGCGTCGTTGACCTCTACGACGAGCAGCTCGGCGCCTTTGGGCATCAGCCGTTTGGCGATCCCTTCCACCCACGCGAAAGCCTGGTGGCCGGTGCACAGACCGGTTTCCTCAAGGCGCAGCCAGAGCGGCTTTACGCTGTCGAAGCTGGTGTGCAACCGCGCCGAATAGCCCACAGCGGTGCCGGTGCCGCCGGTGCGCGGCAGGACCGGCACGTCGGGTGCCTCCGTCACCGGGGCCATTCTCACTGCCTGGCTTGGCACATGCTCTCCTATTGCTCAGGCTTCCCTTGGCATCCTCCACGCAAGCGCCTCACACCCCGCATTGCTCCCTGGACCGTCTTGAACAGGCCCGGCCTGGAACGCACGAAAGCCTCGCTCCGGCTGCGCAGATTGATGGCGGTGCTCGCCGCACTGCCCCGTACCGTGAACCCGTAGCAGAGTTCGACCAGGACCGACCCCATCGCGCCCATGCGTTCCTTGTAGCTCTGGTTGCCGACCGACAGGTCGAAATATCCACATCCCTGCTCGCGCGCCCAGCTCATCAGCCTGCCCATGATCATGATGCCCGGCGAGACATTGGGCACGACGCTCTGGTCCATTGCTATCAGGAGAGCATGAACAGTGCCTTGATGAACCAGAAGATATTGGACCGCGATCAGAGCCTCGCCAACGCGCAGGCCGAACAGCCGCACCGACCCGTCCGACAAGCCCTTGAGAGCGGCGTTGCGGTAGAAATCGACGACCGGTTCCCGCGTCAGCAGGTCGAAGCGGCCAAGCTCGCGAAAGCGGCTGAGCCGCATCCGAACCAGTTCGCCAAAAGTTTGCTCCACCTCGGCCGGCGTACCGGCCTCGACCAGTTCCACGCTGCCGAGCCGCTCGAGCCGGCGCCAGTCTTTGCCGAATTCCTTGGCGAAGGATGGCTTGCACAGGCGCTTGAGGACAGTCTCCGGTTCGCCGTCTATGGCCAGGCCAAAGGTGGTGTAGATGGAATCGCGTATCTCCGGGAGCGAGGCCAGCGGATTGGCGACGCCGTTGATCCTCGTCGGTATCCCTGTGATGTGAAAGCGGTCCGCCGGCGGTAGCACAGAGCGCACCGCCGTCCATGCGGCCAGCGCGGATTGCGTGGTCCACGGCCTCGCATCGGCCAGCAACGGCGCTGCGTAGTCGCACACGCCGCAGTTCAGCCATTCGATCACCCGGTGGTGGAAGGCCTGCCGCCGGATCAGCGGCACCAGCATCCGGGGCGCGCCAGTCGCGGCGTCATTCACCTCGACGATCAACAGGTCGGCACCGTCCGGCATCAGCCGCGCGACGATGCCCTCGGCCCACGCATAATTCTGGTGGCCGGTGCACACCCCGCTTTCCTGGAAGCGCAGCCAGAGCGGCTTGGCCGTTTCGAGGCTGGTGTGCAACCGCGCGGTGAAAGCGTCGTTCGCGGCAACGGTAACCGGATGGGAGACCTGCCCGCCGGGAAAGCCGGTCACGTCAGCAATTTGAACCGCATGACTTGTCACATCCGCCTCCTATCTTTTCGCCGAAGCGAACGTGACCGCCCGTCGCCACGAGCCCAGGCGGCTGTTACGCGACTGGTCCGGATGTTCGATGTTCCACATGCGGTGATGCGCGAAATACCAGGATGCCACGAGCACGAAGACCTCGGAGACCGCGGACCCCAGCAGCGCCCACGTTGGCGACGCGACTGAAAGTACGATGGCGATCAGCGCCAGCCCGACGATCGCGCCGCCCATGGTGATGAAGGCGACGATGCGGAAATCGCCCATGATCTCAAGGACGATGCGGGGCATGACATAGAGCATGACCGGGACAAAATTCACGATCGCCAACAGCCCGATGAACTCGACAGAGGCACCCTGGAGAGCCTGGGATTTTATCATCGGCAGGATGAACAGGATGGCGCATCCATAGGCCAGGCCGCCGAGCCCCATGACCAGCGCCCAGATCTTCGCCTGCGTCCAGACACGACGTGTTTCGTTTTGCCGCATCAGCTTCGCCAGCTCCGGCTGCGTCATGTTGACGAAGGCAAGGCTGATGATGCGCAGCGGCGCAAAAAACACGATAACAGCCGCCAGCGGTGCGTAAGCCGCGGGCCCGGCAATGCCGGCGACCAGCAGCGCCAGGCATTGGCCCTGGATGTTGGTGGTGGTGGCGCTGAAGGCCGACCAGCACAGCTGGCGCCAGAGCTTGGCATAGCGGCGGCGCGTCGGCATGCGGAAGCTGATGCGAATGGTGCGGCGCGCCAGCCGGACAAGCGCGAAGATGCCGATCACATTTGCCGCGGCAAGGGCATAGAACACGCTCTGCAGTGCGTCCTTTGCAAACCAGATCGCCAGCCCCGCCAGCACGGTGCCGGCGATCGTGAAAGCGGCATCGCTGATGGAAACGATCACCTGCTGGCGGCGTGCGAAGAATGCGGTGCGCATATGGCTGCGCAGCGACCATGCGCCGACGAAGCAGCCGGCGGCAATGCCGTTCGGGTCGCCCAGCAGATGCATCAGAACGGTCGTGCCGAGCGCCATCAGCAGCGCCACCACCACCGCCGCCGTTCCAAAGGCCACGTCATGGGCGTCGACGCCGGCGCTGTTGGTGCTCTTGCTCATCCAAATCGAAGCAGGAACGGCGGTAAGCGACCTGATGTAGGAAAGGCCGACGCCGCCCATCACCATGGCGATGGCGAAAAGGCCGTAGCCTTGCGCCGACAGCATGTGCAGCAGCATGATGTTGAGGGCAAAGTGGAAGCCGCTCTGCATCGCCTCGCCGCCGATCATCAGCACGAGGCGGCGCACGAGATGGATCGGGAGCTTCACGACCGTGTCTCCGCCTGGCGGGTGCTTGCCGCCCTGCCCGGCCGCGCCATGGCCGCCTTCAGCTTCTCAGTGGCGATCGCGGCTATCGCGGCGGCAGCGACCGGCTCGCTGAAGATCGTCTCGTAGCGCTTGCGCCCGGCGGCGACAAAACCGCGCCAGGCCTCAGGGGCGAGGATGATCTCTCGCAGTTTCGCGGCAAGGGCTGATGCGTCGCCCGGCGGCACGTGCCAGCCGGTCTCACCGTCAGCGACCACCTCGACCAGCCCGCCGATCGCCGACACCAGCGGCGGGCGGCCATAGGCCATCGCCTCGATGGCGACGCGGCCCAGCGATTCCGGACGCCGCGACGGCACGGTGACGATGTCGGCCCAGCGGTAATGCTCCGAAGGGTCCGAGATGAAGGGCAAGGCGCTGACCTGGCCGGCCAGGCCCATCGTCTCGACCAGTTCGGCCAGAGCGCGCTCGCGCTCGGTGCTTTCGAAGGCGCCGCCGACCAGCCGCACCTCGATCCTCGACTTGAGTTCCGCCGGCAGCGAGGCGATCGCCTCCAGCAGCACTTCCTGGCCCTTGATCCGGTTGATGCGGCCAAGCAGCAGCACCCGCAGCGGGCGCTTGCCGTCATAGGTCATCGCTTCCGCGGCCGCCGGACCGGCAACGCCATTGTAGACGACGTAGGAGCGCGCGGATCGGGGCTCGCCGAATGTGGCGCGCGTCGCTTTCGAGTTGAAGATGAGATCGGCATGGCTCCAATGCATCAGGCCGACGAGGATCCGGCGCAGCACGCCTTCGGGAATTTCGTGGATGTGCAGCAGGGCCTTCGAGGGCAGCAGGCGCGAGGCCAGCGCATAGTCGGCGACGATCGAGGTGTTGACATAGACGAGGTCGCAATCGCCGAGCCGCCGCCACGCCCGCCACAACGCCACCGGCAGCCGTGCCATCTCGATGGTCGCCAGCCGCAGCATCGCCTGGCGCCGCAGCACCCAGAGCGGCTCGAAGACGATGCGGCTGGCATGGGGTTCCAGGATTTCGACGATCGGTCCGCTGCGCGGCAACACCACTTCGATGTCGGCCGACGGAAACGCGGCGCGCAACGCTGCCACGCTCTCCGCGAAGCTGCGGTCGGAGCCGTAGAGTTCGTAGCCCTGGTGGATGCAGGCAATCCGCATCTTCATCTTTCTGCCAGGGGTGGTTTGACGATTCCGCCGCCTGAAGATATCAGCGACGGACAACTTCAAGTCCAACACCCCTTTGGACTTCACTGGTTTCCAGTATGGTCATGACACGGACGTAGGCCCGGATCGTAACGCCAATGCTGCACGCCCTCCGCCAATTCTGGCGCGCAGAAGTCCATTTGCAAGGATTGTGCCGGGCTAATATATCCATTTGCGGGTCGACAAGCCCCGGCATCGCCTCGTTTCGATACACATACGTCCGGAAAGTTGACCGATAGTGAAACAACTCCAGCGTTTGGAAGAAATATTTTACAACCCTAATGCGATAATGGCTGGGATCGGACCTGGCACGCATCTCGCAAGGCTCCGGTTTTGAGATGAGCATCGTGGATCGACCGGACCTGAAAGCGCCAACAACCATGACACTGGAGCAGCCTGCCATCCTCATCCTGGGAACGCGCGGCATTCCCGCCGCTCATGGCGGCTTTGAAACCTTCGCCGAGAGACTGGCGCTTTTTCTGGTCGGACGCGGCTGGAAGGTCGGCGTCTATTGCCAGGACGAGGTCGAGCGGATCGACCAGAGGGTGCGCCTGGATACTTGGCGCGGCATCGACCTCATCCACATCCAGGTCGCCTCGAAAGGCCCGCGCGCGACGCTGGAATTCGACTGGCAATGCGTGCTCGACGCCGCGCGCCGGCCGGGCGTCTGCCTCGTGCTCGGCTACAATGGCGCGGTCTTCCTGACCTGGCTCAGGCTGATGCGGCGCAAGATCATCACCAATATGGACGGCATCGAGTGGCGCCGCCCCAAATGGGGGACGGCGGCGAAGACATGGTTCTGGCTCAATGAATGGATCGGCGCCTGGGCCTCGCACCGCCTGGTCGCCGACCATCCGGTCATCGCCGATCACCTGGCGACGCGCCGGCCGCGCAGCGCCATCACCACCATCACCTATGGCGCCGACCCGGTGACATCGGCACCCGAGGCACCGGTGCGCGCGCTCGGCCTCGAACCCGGAAAATACCTGATCTCGATCGCGCGCATCGAGCCCGACAACAACATCCTGCCCATCGTCGAAGCCTTCTGCAGCCAGAAGCGCTACATGAAACTGGTGGTGCTGGGCACGCTGTCCGACCAGATCCCTTATCACGTCGCGGTCCGCAAGGCGGCGAACGCCTCGGTGGTCCTGCCCGGCGCCATCTACGACCAGGCGGCAGTGAAGGCGCTTCGCTACCACGCGCGCGCCTATATGCATGGCCACACCGTCGGCGGCACCAACCCGTCGCTGGTCGAGGCGCTGGCCGCCGGCAACATGGTGATCGCGCACGACAATCCCTACAACAGATGGGTCGCGGGTGCTGCCGCCATCCACTTCACCGACACGCAGAGCTGCGCCGAGCGGATGCAACAAGCGATGGAGGATGACGCGCTGGTCGAGGCCTGCAGCGAAGCCGCCAGGGTGCGCGCCCGTGAAGCCTTTCGCTGGGACGATGTGCTGCTGGCCTATGAGAATGAAGCCTACCGGCTTCTCGGCGTCACATCGGCACGAAGGGCCGCGATCGACCGTCCCTCGCCCGGCGCGGTATGACGGGCTGGTCGCGCCGGCGGCTTCTCACCACCGCGCTGTCGACGGCGCTGGTGCCTGCCGCGCTGGCACCGCTCGCCGCTCCATCGCAAGCCGCCACGGCGACCGGCGCATGGCCGTTCCGCCGCGGCGTCAACGCCTGGCCCTGGTTTGCGCTGACGCGTGAGTTTCCCGCCCCGCGCACCGACTATGACTGGCCGCCCTTCCAGTCGCAGCGGCCGGTGCCGACACCAGACGACCTGCGCCGGCTGCGTGCGACCGGGATCGATTTCATCCGCCTGCCGGTCGATCCCGGCCCGTTCCTGGCCGCCGACGCCGCCACGCGTGCAAAATTGCTGGACATGCTGGACGCGGCCGTCACCGCCACAATCGACGCCGACCTCGGCATCATCGTCAACGTCCAGGCCAACGGCGCCACCCATTACTGGAACCCCGACCGCATGGTCTCCAGCACCGCCGCACCCGAATTCGCGGCCTATCGCGGGCTGGTCGGCGAACTTGCCGGCAGGCTAGACCGGTTCAGGCCGGGCATGGTGGCGCTCGAGCCGGTCAACGAACCGCCGCAATCCTGCGAGTCCAACGTCTGGTCGCAGGTCCAGGCATCCCTGCTGACGGCGGCCAGGGCGTCGTCCCGGACCTTGCCTCTGGTCGTCACCGGCGGCTGCGGCTCGATGGTGAGCGGGCTGGCAGCACTCGACCCGGGGCCGCTGGCCGGCGCCGAGCCGATCCTGTTCACCTTCCACTTCTACGAGCCCTATCTGTTCAGCCACCAGGGCGCGCCGTGGATGCGCGAGCCCGTCTACCGCGCGCTGAACAACGTACCGTGGCCGGCCTCGGCCGGCTCGCTCGAACAGACACTGGCCTCCGTCCGGGCGCGCATGGCCGGGGATACCGAGACCTCCGAAGCCGACAAACAAGCCGCCTATGCCGAAACCGAGCGCGTGCTGAAGGTCTATTTCGACGCCAAGCCCGACCGCTGGTTCATCGACAAATATCTCAGCCAGGCGCGCGCCTGGGCCGATGCCCACGGCATTGCGCCGGAGCGCGTCATCATGGGCGAGTTCGGCGCGCTGCGCACCGACGCGCGGTATGTGGCAGCCCCCAACCCAGACCGCGCCCGCTACATTTCCGATGTCCGCCAAAGCGCCGAGGCTGCCGGCTTCCCCTGGGCCTTCTGGGACCTCTTCGACGGCATGGGCATGATGGACGACACCACGCGGGTACTGGATCCAGCGATGGTTGAGGCGCTCGGGTTGAGGATGGCGCAGTAGGGCGTCTTCCAAATGCGGTCGAGTTCCATGTCGCCCCCCTCTGTCCTGCCGGACATCTCCCCCTCAAGTGGGAAGATTGGCAGTTTTGACGCCGGCTCGTTTCTTGCAGCATAGGCGATTGGCGAAAGCCGTTACGACATCCGATCTCCCCCCTTGAGGGGGAGATGTCCGGCAGGACAGAGGGGGGCGTCGTAGAGCGCTACCTTCGCCCCGCTTGCGTCCCTCGCCCCACCTTCCCCACCGGCCTATAAAGCACCAGCGCGATCACCACAAACTTCGTCATCAGCGTCGTCTTCGACGCCAGGCTTTCGGAGGTGTTGAGAAGGATCAGCCAGCCCAGCATCAAAAGCCAGATGCCGGGGCGGCAGTGGCGCGCCACTTCGTGCATGAACAGGGCGAAGCCGACGAACAACAGCAAGGTGAAGAAAGCGCCCTGATAGAGGACCATGCGGACGACCGGGTTCTCGATGCCTTGCTCGAGGCCGCTGATGCGGCGCAGGCTGTCGATGAGGTCGATGTCTGGCCCCACGATCACGTCGCGCAGTTCCAGATGATTGAACAGGTCGAACATCTCGACGCGAGCATTGGCGCTGCCGCTGTCCGACACGAAGCGTTCGAGCAGCGCGTCGAAAAAGCCGTAGGACGCGGCGACCGCGATGACCACCGGGACCAGCGCGGCAAGGATGAGGCCGAGTGCCGCGCCAAGCAGGTTGACGCGCCCGGTGCGCAAGCCGCGCAGGCCCTGGAGGGGCATGTAGCAACCGCCGAGCACGATCGTCAGCACCATCGCCGAGCGGCCGCCGAAGGCGACGAGCGCCGCGCATTGCAGGCCGATCAGCCCGAGCCGCACCGGCATGGACAGCGATTTCGAACCGGAGAGCAGCGCCAGCACATAGATCGAGGTGACCGTGGCATTGGACAGCGGATGGCCCTGAAGCGCCGTCGAGCGCAGGTCGCTCATGAACACCTCGCCGTCGAGGCGATAGGGAAAGATCAGCGTCTTGGTGGCGAACTCGAACAAAGCGAGCAGCGCGTTCGCGGTCATGACGGCGTGAACGACGGTCTGCATCCGGGCAAATGTCTTGTCGTCGTTCTCGGCCAGCATCATCACCAGCAGCGCCGGCGCCACGAAAGTGTCGATCATGCCCGCCATGCCGGGGCGTTGGCGCGCGATGACGACGACCAGCAGCACGATCGAGATGACCGCCATCAGCGTGCTGGCCGGCCGCCGGTCGGCTATGGAAACCATGTAGCCGACCGGATTGCCGAAGGTGCAGGCGCGCCAGGCAAACACCAGCACGAGCAGATAGGTGGACGGGTGGATCTTGGTGGCGGGGTTGCCGGTCAGGCCGTCGTAATTATAGCCCACCAGCCACAGCATGCCGCCGGAGATGGCGAACAGCAGCGCCACAACCGCGACCAGGCCATAGCTGGTCAGCCAGTCGACCGAGCCACCGGCGCGCGCAGTGGCCTGACCCGAACTTGCTTGCCCCGGACCGGCCCAGCCGGCTGCAGGGTTGGCGGCCCCCCGGGCGCCTGCCCCTCGGGCGCCGGTCCCGGTGGCGGGCCAAGCGGTGGCCATGTCACGCCGCCTCGTCGACCAGCAAGGCGCCGGTCGGCAACCGCCCCATGACGGAGATGGCCTGCGAGGCCGCCGTGACATCGCGCATCGGCGTCGAGTTGAGCGTGGCGACCATCACGATCTCGTCGACCATGGCGACCAGCGGCGAGGCGTTGAGGTTGTCGGCCAGCGCGCCGCCGTCGACGACGACGAGGTCGAAATTGCGGCCCGCCTGGGCCAGCATGTGCTGCGTGAAATAGACGCCCTGCGCTTCGGAGAAGACAGCCTTTTGCCGGCCCCTGCCCATGACCGCGACATTGCTGCCGGCCGTGTAGTGGCTCAGCGCCTCGAAGGCGTATTCGCCGCGCAGCACGTCGAGGAGACCGGGCTGCGGCTCCTTCTTGCCGCTGCCGGCATTGGTGTCGATGAACAGGACACGGCTGCCCCTGGCAGCCGCGGCATTGGCCAGCAGCCGCGCCACCCGGCCCCGGTGAACGGCGTCCTCGGGTGGCGAGGTCAAAAGTATGGATGGCACCAGTGGCCAGTTCGGCGGACGCCGGCTGGAGGCGAACAGGCGCCTCAGCGCCAGCCCCGCGACCGCATCTGTCTTCTGCCCGGCCGGCGCCGTACTGCCAAAAGGCCACCAGCGGCGGCCGCCGCCCGATTTTGCCGGCAGCACGCCAAACACCGGCGCGTCGATGGCCGATTGCATCTGCGCGCTGGAAAGCACGGTCGGCGAGGAATATTCCGCGATCAGTGCCAGCGCGGTGCCCAGCCCCAGCCCGCCGAAGAGCGCGCCGAAAACCAGCAGCGGCAGAGGCGGCCAGCTCTTCTTCAAGGCCGGCATGGCGTTGGAGATGATGCGCGCATTGGTGCTGTCGACATTGATCTGTTCGCGCGTTTCCTGCGCCCGCTGCAGATAGGTGGCGTAGACGGAGCGCACCGCCTCGAGGTCACGCTGCAATTCGCGCAGCCTGACCGAGGCCTGGTCGGTGTCGAGTGACTTGCTCTTCATGCCGGCGACCTTGGCCTCCAGCGCCTGCTGGTTGGCCAGCGCCCGCTCGTAATCGGTCTCGGCGGCGGCGCCGATGCGGCCGAGTTCGCGCGCGATGAGCGCGCGCGTGTCGCGCAGCTGCTGCTGTGCGGCGATCATCGAGGGGTGGCGCGGCCCAAGTTCGGTGCCGAGCTGCGAGACCTGGTCGACAAGCGTCGCCTCCTGCGCCCTAAGACTTGATATCACCGACGAGCGCATGGCTTCCGAGGTCGCGTCCGGCGCGCCGCCGGAGCGGCGCAACTGGTCGACCTGCGCCTTCAGCGTCGCGGTGCGGCTCTGCGCGGCGGAGAGCTGCGTGTTGATCTCGGTCAGTTCCTGGTCGCTGACCAGATTGCCCGCCGCCATCACCATGTTGTTGGCGGATTTGTAGGCCTCGACCGCGTTCTCGGCCTGCTGCACACGCTTGCGTTGCTCGTCCAGCCGCGCGGTGATGGAATCGGAAGCGTCCGTGGCCATCTTGGCGCGCGCGCTTGCCTGGTCGGCCAGATAGGCCTGCGCGATGGCATTGGCGAGCGTTGCTGCCTTGTCGGCGCTCTTGGCGGTGACGATCACATCGAGCACCAGCACCTTGTCGGCACGCTTCACCGCCAGCCGCCGGCGCAGCGCATCGAGCGTCTTGCCCGTCCTGTCGGTTTCGGCCGACCCCGAGCCGAGCAAGCCGCCAAGCAGACGGTTCACCAGCCCGCCCTGCCCGTTGAATTCCGGATCGTCGGTCAGGTTGGTTGCCTGGATGGCTTTCAGCAGCACGCCCGTCGACTGGACGACGCTGACCTGGCTTTCCACCATGGTGATGCCGCCATCGGGGGGCACGCGGCTCGGATTGACGTCGTTGGTGACCACCTGCAGGTCTTGCGGATCGACAAGGATTTCCGCCACCGAGCTGTAGAGCGCCGGCGTCAGCAGTGCGTAGAGCAGCGTGCCCAGCGTCAGCAGCGCGGCGGTCAGCAAGATCAGGAAGCGACGGCGCACCAGGATGCGCTTCAGGTCACCCAGCTCGACGGTCGAGGATGCGTAGGACGCCGTCGGCACTGGCTCCGGGGCGTATTGCATCACCTCCGGAGCGTTTTGTTGCGGCAACGAGAGCAGGGATGATTGCAAAGGTCGCTCCGACAACACTCCATGTGCCTGCAAGTTTAAATTGCAGCCTCAACCTAGCTATGCCTTCAACTGTTAAAACACTGTTAATTATGTTGGGAGCTCTTCTGATTTTTGGTCCCGGGTTTACGCATTTTTGGCACGGAGTTTGCGTAATATTAGGCACAGGCGCTGATACGGGCGCGGGCGAACAGGAGACGCATGGAAATGGGGCAGCACTTCAATCCGGCCCCGCCGTGCCGCCATCGCCCCTGCCCTGATATCGAACACCGGCCAGATGCCAGACATCGCAATGCCAGACATCACAACGCCAGGGGTGCGACATGCAAGTGAGCCTGCGCCTGGACAGCGAATGCGTCCGTGCTTTCCACCTGACGCTGCTGCAGCGCCTGGCGGCATTGCCGCAGGTCGAGGTTTCCGTCGACGCCCGCCCGGCGGGGGGTGGCATTCCAGGCAGCGCCGCCGCGCTGTTCCAGCTTGAAACGGTCATCCATGGCCTGCCCGCGAACGGGCTGGCCAAGCGCCTGCCGCCTTCGGCGCTGGCGCCCTACCGGACGCAGCCGCCCGCCTCTCCTGACCTGGTGCTCGACCTCTGCGGCGACGTCCATCTGGAAGGGACGCGGGTCTGGCGCGTCACCTATGACGGCGCCGCCGGCGAAGCCGCCTTGCTGGCGCTGATCCTGGCCGGCCGCACACCGATTGCCCGCATCGAGGAGAATGGCACCACTGTGGCCGAAGGACGCCTGGGCACCGAATATGGCGGCATCGCGCTGGCCTCCTTCCAGGACATGCTGGCGCGCACCGCAAGCCTGATCCTCGCTGCAGTGACGGGTGCTGCCCATGCCGCCCTGCCAGTGCTGCCCGAGCCGGCGCACGCCGGTGCTCCACCGGCGATCCCCTCCACCGCCAAGCTTGGCATCAGGGTGGGCAAGGCGCTAGCGCGGCGCATCGTCCAGAAGATCTATCATCTCTGCTACAACGCACCGCACTGGAAGGTCGGCTGGCGCGAGACCAAGGGGCAGGACCTGTTCAACCTGCGCGCGCATCCGGCATCCGGCTGGCAGGATCTGCCCGACGACGGCAGCCGCTTCTACGCTGATCCCTTCCCGATCCTCTACCAGGGCAAGGTGACCCTGTTCGTCGAGGACTACATCCATCGCCTCGGCAAGGCCATCATCTCCGCCGTGCCCTTCGGCCCGTCGGGGCCGATCGGCCGGCCCGAGCCGGTGCTCGACCTGCCCTACCACCTCTCCTATCCCTTCGTCTTCGAACGCGATGGCGAAGTCTGGATGGTGCCGGAAAGCTGCGCCAACCGCACGGTCGACCTGTACCGCGCCACCGCCTTCCCCGGCGGATGGGTCAAGGAAGCGACGCTCTTGTCCGATGTCGTGGCCAGCGACGCCACCCTGGTCGAGCATGGCGGGCGCTGGTGGCTGTTCGCCACTGTCCGGGATGGTGAAGGCACCATCCGGGATGGCGGCGGCGCCTTCTCGGACGCGCTGCATCTGTGGTCGGCGCCTGACTTTCGCGGGCCGTGGACGCCGCATCCCAGGAATCCCGTATTGATCGACATTGCCTCGGCGCGGCCTGCCGGCCGCATGGTCGAACGCAACGGCCAGTTGCTGCGTCCGGTGCAGGATTGCCGCCGCAGTTACGGCGCCGCGCTTGGCATCGCACGCGTCGCTCACCTTGATTTGAACGGCATGGAGCAGGTTGTCGAGACCATCTTAACGCCTGGTAAGCTATGGAGCGGTCGCAAGCTGCACACGCTCAACGAGGCGGGCGGCCTGGAATTCATCGACGGCTCGGCGATCGCGCCGCGCTGGAAACAACAGGCCCGCCATTAAGGTAAACAAGTGTTACTACCGGGTGCGCGTATGGGTTGCTTGAGGTTGATAAAGGGCTGGAAGATATTTCCACTACAGATTGTGGAGAGAAACAATGACCAGCAGAAAGGGTAAAGACATGACTACCGCCGCGGCTGGCCCGGCCGAAGTGGACGTGGCCATCATTGGGGCCGGAATGGCCGGCACCACCCTGGCAATGGTGTTGGGAAACGCCGGCCGCAAGGTGGCGCTGATCGATCCGCACCGCATCCACCACGAGGAGTTCCGGGCCGAGAAGATCGGCATGAGCCAGATGCGGCAGTTCGAGAAACTCGGTCTCGACAAGACGATCATGCCTCTCGTCACCCCGATGAACGACATCCATGTCTTCCGTCTCGGCCAGCTGTTCGCACGGGAACACAAGTGGGAATACGCCTTTTCCTATGGTGCGCTGATCAACGGCCTGCGCGATGCCTTGCCGCCGCAAGTGCCGTTGACGGTCGGCAAGGTCGCCGAGGTGACGACCGGACCGGACCGGCAGCGCCTGGTGCTGGTCGACGGCGCCGTCATCGATGCCCGCCTGCTGGTGGTGGCCACCGGCTACAGTGAAGCGATAAGGCGCGCCATCGGCGTCGAGCGCATCGAACTGTCCAAGGCGCATTCGATGGCAATGGGGTTCGACCTCGCGATATCGCGGGAGGAATGCCCCTATCAGGCCGTCACCTCCTACGGCAAGCGGGCCGCTGACCGCATCGCCTACATCAGCGTCTTTCCCATCGGCAACAAGATGCGGGCGAACGTATTCCTCTATCGCAACCTGGCCGAGTCCTGGACGAAGGCGTTTCGCGAGGCCCCACAGAAGATGCTTTGTGAACTGATGCCCGAGATCGCGGCGCAGTGCGGCAACTTCGAGATATCAGGTCCCGTCGACGTCAGGCAGGTCAGCCTGGCCAAAACCCAAGGCCATCGCCGCGACGGCGTCGTCTTCGTCGGTGACGCGTTCTGGACGACATGCCCGACGCCGGGCATCGGCATCGGCCGGGTGATGACCGATATCGATCAACTCAGCACGGTCCACATCCCGCAATGGCTCGAAACGCCAGGGATGGCGGCAGACAAGATCAACGCCTTCTACGACGATCCGATCAAGGTCGCTTCGGATGAGGAAGGCATGCGCGTGAGCATCTACGCCAAGCAGATCACCACCGAAACCGGACTGGAATGGCGCGTGCGGCGCCTGCGCAACAACACGGCGCGGCAGCTGATGATCATCGGCCGCAAGGTGCGCCATCTGGGACTGCGGCGGGAGCCCGGAATGGCGTGAGGGTCCTCCCACTCTCTCTCGCTGTCGAAGGCAGAGGCGTCTTCCCTTCTCCTTTCCCCGGGGAGAAGGGAAGCGCTCGCCTTTTCTCTGGCCAGTCTTGTCTCTGGATTGCACCTGGCATCGACGGCAATCGCTGACCTCTGGGATTAGCTGAAACATCTCTCCCTTCGTCATCCCTGGGCGAAGCAAGGAGCGAAGCGACGCGGCGCAGACCCTGGGATCCATGCCGTGACATCAGACGACGAGTGCGGCGGATCAGGATAGTCGCCGCGGCGAAGGCCCGCTACGGTTGATGCATGACCGGCTATGTTTACATGACCGCGAGCCAGAAGCGCGGCATCATCTATATCGGCGTGATCGGTGTGAGCAACGATCGCTTGGTGTCGATCTCCTCGGGGCGCAGCAGCGGGATTTCCAGCAGGCCGATGCCCAGCCCCTTCAGCCGTTCCATCTGCGGCTCGATCAGGTCGAGGTCCCAGACCGGCGCAATTGCAAACGTGTGCGGTCCAAAAACGTTCATCGACTCTAGCCTTTCTGTTGGCGCGCCACCGCGGCCGCGGCGCTGCCGGCTATTGTCGGTTTCCGGGATGCGGGCCGTTGCCTGGCGAGCCAACGGATTCCCGCATCAAAACCTGGCAAGGTTCGAGCCGCGCGACTGGCGGCCCCTCCCCGCCTTCAATCCTGGCAAACAATGCCTCCATGGCGTGGCCGGCGATCTGGCGCACCGGCTGCACCACGGCGGCGATGGCCGGCCATGTCACCTGCATCCATTCGGCATCGTCGAAGCCGACCAGCGAGATATCGTTGGGGCAATGCCAGAAGCGGCGGCGGAATTCCGACAGCGCCACCAGCGTACCCTTGAGGAACAGCGAATAGACCGCCGTCGGGCGCGCTCCCCTACCCTTGCCTTCAACCCTGTCGAAATAGTCGCGCAGTTGCGCCCGCAGCGGCTCGACATCGGTTTCCGCAAGCACGACATCGATGCGCACATCCGGCGCCAGTTTCAGCGCCGTGGTACGAAATCCGTCGAGGCGCGCGCGCACGGTGGCCGCCTGCTCGCCGAGGCCGACCACCAGTATATGGCGGTGCCCCTTGCCGATCAGTTCGCGCGCCACTTCGGCGCTGGCGGCCGCACTGTCGGCCGACACGGTGTCGAAGGCGTCGTCCGACAGCACGCGGTCGATCAGCACGCCGGTCATGCCATTGGCTTTCATGAAATCGGCCGCCGGGCCATGCTCGTTGCGCACCGGCGCCAGCACGACGCCGGCAACCCGCCAGTCATGCATGCGGGCCAGGATTTCCGTTTCGCGCGCTTCCGATTCACGGCTCGACGCCGCCACCAGCGTGTAGCCGCGCTGCTCGGCCAGGCTTTCGAGCTGAGTGACCATCTGGCCGAAGAATTCGCTTTCGAATTCCGGCATGATGGCACCGATGATGCGGCGCTTGGCCCTCCGCATGTCGGAGGCCAGCGGATCGACGCGGTAGCCCAGCTGCTCAATGGCATCGAGGACGCGTTGCGCATTTTCGGGCTTTACCGTGGTGACGCCGGCCATGACCTTGGAGACGGTGGCGGCCGACACGCCGGCGCGGCTTGCCACGTCATGGATCGACGCACGCCGCTGCTGGTCCTGCCTATGCGCCATGGATCCTCCTCCCGAGGCGCGGACATCAGCACTTTGGTCCGCTGGTGAAATGAGTAAATCGATTTTTCGCAGTTGTAAATCGATTCATCGGCGGTATTTTAGCCGCCGAGCCACATGCCGCCCAAAAAGCATACAGCGATTTTGGGATAACGACATGTGCAAAGCAAAAGCGCGCTTGTAGCATCGCGCCGGGAGGAATCGTCATGCCAAACAAGGATTTGCCGCTGGTCATCAGCGCGCCGGAACCACGCACGCTCGAGCTGATCTTCACGCCGCCGCAGCTGGCGCGCCTCAAGGCGCATTACCGCATCGTCGAGACGACCGCCGAGGGCGTCGCCAAACTGCCGGCCGATGTGCTCGGTGAAGCCCGCTATATCATCGGCCAGCCGCCGATCTCGCCTGAGACACTGGCAAGCATGACGGCGCTGCGCTGCGTCTTCAATGTCGAGACCAATCTCATCAACAACATGCCCTACGAGACGCTGTTTGCGCGCGGCATCCATGTCGTCACCACGGGTCTCGTCTTCGCCGAGCCGGTGGCAGAGCTTGGCCTCGCCATGGCGCTCAACATCGCCCGCAACATCGTCGATGCTGACCTCGCCTTCCGCAAGGGCGAGGAGCTGTGGGGCGGCGACGGCAATCTGACAGCGCGGCTTTTGTCTGGCGCCGATGTCGGCATCATCGGCTTCGGCGATCTCGGCCGCGCGCTGAACCGCCTGCTGTCGGGCTTTCGCACCCGCACCAGGGTTTTCGACCCTTGGCTGCCGCCATCGATCCTCATCGACAACGGCGTCGAGCCGGCCTCGCTCGACGATGTGCTGACATCGAGCGACTTTGTCTTCGTCGTCGCCTCGGTGACATCAGAGAACCAGGGTTTTCTGGGCAGCCCGGCCTTTGCCTCGATGCGCAAGGGCGCCGCCTTCATCCTGCTCAGCCGCGCCGGCGTGGTCGACTTCCCCGCGCTGATGGCAGCGGTCAAGAGCGGCCACATCGTCGCCGCCAGCGACGTCTTCCCCGAAGAGCCGCTGGCGCCGGATCATCCCGTCCGTACCATCCCTGGCTTCCTGCGCTCCGCCCACCGCGCCGGCGCGCTCGACATCGCCTTCAAGCGCATGGGCGACATGGTGCTGGAAGACATGGACCTGATCGACCGCGGCCTGCCCCCGCTGCGCTCCAAGCGCGCCGAGCGCGAGACGGTGTCGAGGATGCGCTCGAAGCCGGCGGACAGGAATTAGGCGGATGGCAGCAGACAAAGGCCCAGTCCGCGATCACACCATATCGGAAGAGATTTAGAGAGTGCTAATTTAGTCCTGCGGCGGTGATCTCATCTCCGCTTTGGCCGGCGCCCTCCCTTACCCATCGGCCCCAACCGAACGGGCGCCGGCCATTTTAGCTGAAACTAAAATAACACCTGCTACGTTATTGCCGGTCTTGGGGTACGGCAGGTGAATTTGACAGCGTTCAGGAAGTTTCAGTGCCGGCAATGTCTGGGCGCCGGCAAGGTTTTCGATTGCGAAAAATGGTTGGCCTCCAGTGGCGCATGCTGTCCCCACGGTGTTTACCGCGCGGGGTGCAAGGGCCAAACGCGCGTCTGTCCAGACTGTCGTGGCAGTGGGTTGCAAACCGCTCCTTGATGGCGCTTCGTACGGCATCGCCTCGCATATGACTTCGAAGATGCTGCCTTGGCCTTCTGAGATCAGGGAGTGCCGAGCGAAAAGGCGAGGCCAAGATGGCCCCGCCGATCCCAGGAAACACTCAGCCCTTCTTCATCGCCTTCATGGCGTTATCCATGTGCATCATGCAATCGTCGGTCTTGTTTGCCTTCATCGAATCCTTGGCCATGTCCATTTCCTTCATGGCCATTTCCTTCTGCGGCTTCATGGCGTCACCTGTCATGGCGTCCATGTCGGTCTGTATCTTCATCATGGAAGCGTCGTCGCACTTCATCATTGCGTCGTCGGCGAAAGCAGGCTGGATCAGGCAGATGCCGAGGGCAGAGGCTGCAAGTATTGACTTAATCATGTTGGTCTCCTCACCTTTCAGGTGTCGGGGGAAAAAGCTCCCCGTTAGGAGTACGTCGCGAGATTTCGGTCCGTTACAGTCCAGCCAGAAATTAAAATCGATTTATCCATGGAACCAGAACTGACTTTCGTCAGACTAGCTGCCGTAATGATTTTCAACAGGCTGGCAGCCCTCGATAAGCTCTGTCATGTCCTGAGCGAAGCAAGGCCATTCGGAACTATATGTCCACTTCTTCGGAGGTGGTGTCCGATGACAGTAAGGCTTTGCGAAGCCCGGAGACTCAGGCCGCCCGCCGTGCCCGGCGGGCCTCGGGCAAGGCGATGGCGAAGAGCAGACCGGCACAGATCAGCAGCAGCCATCCGCCGATCGCCAGGTAGACGATGACACCACCGACGCCGCCGATGAAGAACGACAGGATGGTGATGAGATGCAACCGAAGGCGGGCCCTGGCATCGGCGCGCTGGGTTGGGTGCTGGCCAGAACCGCAAGCCCGAGACCGATATCGGTGGCCATTCCCGAGACATGCGTGATGCGGATGCGGGCATTGGATATGCGCGTCGTGGCCGCATTCTGCAGGCCCATCACGAAGCTGAGGCCAAGCACGAGTGCCGACCCGCTTTGGGCACTCGGCAGCCAGAGGTCGACCACACCCAGGGCAAGCAGCATCCCGGCCTCGAGCGTAATGCTGTAGGCATAGATCGCCCTCACGCCTCTGTTTCGGCCCGCTTCGATCAGCAGGCCAGAAACGAAGGCGCCGGCGATGAAAGCGATCACCAGGGACAGGAAAAGCCCGGCCAGGCCGAACTGCGCCAGGCCAAGGTGATCCGACAGCGCGGAGACATTGCCTGTCATGTTGGCGGAGAAGAAACCGGTGGCCTGAAAACCCGCCGCGTTGAGGGCGCCAGCCACGGCCGCGAGCAGCGCCGCGAGGCGAACGTCGATATCGATTGTCCTTTGATCGCCTTCGCGAACCAGCATTTCCCAAACCCTCTCGCCCTCTTGTAGCGGGAGCGGGACGCGGTGGCCATCGCGATGACCACCGCGAATATGAACGCTGAAAGCCCCGTGCGGCCTGTTGCGCCGACTATGCGTGATTTTAGCATCAGTAGAAGCTAAAATAGCAGGCATCGCGAACGTCAAGCTGCGGTTCAGTGTCTTTCCCAGTGCAAGGACTGAAAGCGGGAGCCGGCTAAAGAGCTCGGGACCGTCAAAGGTTTCTGTTGGCGCAAAGGCGTGGAACTTTCGCGCGGTATCTGCGTGCTTCACTCGGATCGTCTCCCATTCGATCCCGAACTCCTCCAGTCAAACCCCGTCAGGCTCCGGCCGGCGGGTTTCTCTATTTTAGCGATTGCTTGACAAAGGTCGCACGCATGCGCTTACCTCAGGCGTCAATAGGGATGGGGATTCCATGAAAAAGACCTACCAGAAGCCGCTTTTGGTAAAACGGGACAGGCTTTCGGCCGTAACCGCCGCCTGCCCCACTTCGGAAATTTGCGGCTGATTGGCATTTGGTCGATCCAGTATCGGCCTGATAAAGGCCGACGGCGATCGTGGCTCAATGTGAGCCTTGAGCAGAGCAGCCGGCTGGGCTGCCTACTTTAGCGGAAGCTTGACAAAAGACAGACGCAGGGCTTTCCTCATGCATATAGGGGAATGGGGACTCAACATGAAAAAGACCTACCAGAAGCCGCTTTTGGTGAAGCGCGACAGGCTGTCGATGGTGACCGCCAACTGCCCCGCTTCGATTTGCCCACGCTGATTTTTACCCTGGGGGACAGGCCATGAAGAAACCCTACGCCAAGCCGACGCTTTTGAAGCGCGAAAGACTTTCGGCGGTAACCGCCTTCTGCACCCCTTCGAATCCTTGCGAATCCTGATCTTTGCACAGGGGACAGGCCCATGAAGAAAATCTACGCCAAACCGACGCTTCTAAAGCGTCAGAAACTCTCGGCGGTTACCGCCGTCTGCCACACCTCGGTTTGCATCTGAAGCGCGTCGAAGCTTGAGACATGAGCGAGGTCGCGGCCTCGCACCGGGAGGAGGACCTGCACGACCCGCAACGCCCGAAAGCCCGCTCCCCTGAGGTGGCCGGCTTCTTGCTGTGATGGAACGATCCTCGCGCCGTGAAGTTTTCCATACAGCCGGGCGGTGGGACGCCCGGTGTACTCCAGAAGGCCCGTCACGATTCGCGTCGGTGGCGGGCCTTTTCGTTTTGCTGGCTCTCAAACGCATCGGAACTTTCCAAACAAAGCGACGTTGGTCCTCGCCGGTCAGGCAAGCAATTTCGCAAAAAGGAAAATCTCATGGGAAGCACCAGCGACAAGGCCTCGGGTCTCGCCAATCAGGCCGTAGGCAAAGCCAAGGAAGGCGTCGGCAAGGCCGTCGGCAATGATCGCCTGCGCGCCGAAGGCGCCGCGCAGGAAGCCAAGGGCAAGGTCCAGAAGGCGGTTGGCGACGCGAAGTCGGCCGTCAAGGATGCAACGAACAAGACCGCAGCCAAGATCAACAAGAACCTCTGAGGTTCCCAGGTCTTTAAAGCAAATCAAGGCCGCCGGGCGAACCGGCGGCCTTCTTCATTTCCGAATCAGAATTCGGCAGGGAACGCATTGCCGCCAGGGAGATTGAGGAACCAGCGCAGCCCGCGCATCGACCCCTCAAGGATTTCAGGCATGGCCAAGCAAGCATCGAAACCGGCTGGAACGTCCGCGACCATCCACGACCAGAAGCTGAAGCGCGGCGAAGGCGGCGAACTGCATCAGACCGCCTCGGGTTCGACGCCGCTGCTGACCACCGCGCAAGGCGGCCCTGTGTCCGACGACCAAAACTCGCTGAGGATCGGCGCCCGTGGTCCGACCGTGCTCGAAGACTTCCACTTCCGTGAAAAGATCTTCCATTTCGATCACGAGCGCATTCCCGAACGCGTCGTCCATGCTCGCGGCTATGGCGCCCATGGCTATTTCGAAACCTATGAATCGCTGGCCAAATTCACCCGTGCCGATATCTTCCAGCGCGCCGGCGAAAAGACGCCCGCCTTCGTGCGCTTCTCCACGGTGGCCGGCAACAAGGGCTCCGCCGACCTCGCGCGCGACGTGCGCGGCTTTGCCGTGAAGCTCTACACGCAGGAGGGCAATTGGGACATTGTCGGCAACAACATACCGGTGTTCTTCATCCAGGATGCGATCAAGTTTCCCGACCTGATCCATGCCGCGAAGGCCGAGCCGAACAGCGACTTCCCGCAGGCGCAGACCGCGCACGACAATTTCTGGGACTTCATTTCGCTGACGCCCGAAAGCATGCACATGATCATGTGGGCGATGTCCGACCGCGCCATCCCGCGCTCCTTGCGCTTCATGGAAGGGTTCGGCGTCCACACCTTCCGGCTGCTCAACGCCAAGGATGAATCGACCTTCGTCAAATTCCTCTGGAAGCCGAAGCTCGGCCTTCAGTCGGTTGCCTGGAACGAGGCCGTCAAGATCAACGGCGCCGACCCCGATTTTCACCGCCGCGACCTCTGGGACGCGATCCACGCCGGCAATTTCCCCGAATGGGAGCTGCAGCTGCAGCTGTTCGACCAGGCCTTCGCCGACAGTTTCGACTTCGACATCCTCGATCCGACCAAACTCATCCCCGAGGAGGTGCTGCGGCCGATCGCGGTCGGTCTCCTGGTGCTCGATCGCATGCCCGACAATTTCTTCGCCGAGACCGAGCAGGTCGCGTTCATGACGCAGAACGTGCCGCCGGGCGTCGACTTCTCCAACGACCCGCTGCTGCAGGGCCGCAATTTCTCCTATCTCGACACGCAGATCAAAAGGCTGGGCAGCACCAATTTCACCCACATCCCGATCAACGCGCCGAAATGCCCCTTCCACAATTTCCAGCAGGATGGGCACATGGCGATGCGCAACCCGGTCGGGCGCGCCAACTACCAGCCCAATTCATGGGATGAAGGTCCGCGCGAATCCCCGGCCAAGGGGTTCCGCTCCTTTGCCGAGGTCGAGGCCGGACCGAAGGCGCGGCTGCGGTCGGAAACCTTTGCCGACCACTACAGCCAGGCGCGCCAGTTCTACATCAGCCAGCAGCCGGTGGAACAAGGCCACATCGCGGCCGCGCTGACCTTCGAGCTGAGCAAGGTGCAAACCCCGGTCATCCGCGAGCGCATCGTGTCCCACCTGCTCAACATCGATGATGGGCTTGCGGCCAAGGTGGCGGATGCGCTTGGCCTGAAGACCATGCCCAAGCCCGCCGATGCGGCGGTGCCGACACGCCGGGATCTTGCCCCGTCGGATGCGCTCAGCATCCTCAAGAACGGCCCCGGCCGTTTCGAGGGCCGCAAGCTCGGCATACTGGTCACCGACGGCACGGATGCAGCGGTGCTCAATGCCCTGAAGCAGGCGCTGACCAAGGCCGGCGCCAAGTTCGAGATCATCGCGCCGAAAGTCGGCGGCGCCAAGGCCAGCGACGGCAGCTGGATCGACGCGCAGCAGATGATCGCAGGCGCGCCATCGGTTCTCTACGACGCCGTCGCGCTGCTGCCGGCAAAGCCGGCGATGGCCGATCTCTTGAAGGAATCCACCGCCCGCGACTTCGTCGCCGATGCCTTCGCGCACTGCAAGTTCATCGGCTTCGTCGAAGCGGCGGCCCCGTTGTTGGACAAGGCGGGCATTGCAAGGGATGAGGCGGTCATTGCGCTGGCATCCGCCAAGGACTCCGCAGGCTTCGTCGAAAGCCTCGGCGAGCTGCGCTTCTGGGCACGCGAGCCGAAGGTGAAGCTGGGCTGAACTTCGAACCGGATCTGGCTGCGCTCACGGCACTGCCGGCGCGGCCAGGTCCAGCCGCATCTCCTCGGCGATCGTGAAGCCGGCGGCGAGATAGACGCCCTCACCGGCATCCGATGCGTGAAGCATGCTTTCGTGCAGCCGATCGACCTGAGATAGGCGATCCCGGCCTGCACCAGAGCAAGCGCTATCCCGTTTCGCCGCGCGGCAGGGTCGACATAGACGCTCCAGATATAGCCGTGCTTGCGAAATGACGGCACTGTGACATCCGGATAGGGAAGATGTTCGACCTGGCACGCCAGCGATCCCACGGCAACGCCGTCTGTCTCGGCAAGGAAGCTCGCCAGCTCGTAGTCCCTGCGCCCTGACAGGATGAAGTCGAGGGTGACGTCCTCGGCATCGCCCTTGATGTTGACCGGGTCGACGCCATAGCTTTCCCACAGCGCCCGATAGTGACGGATCAAGGTCGGGTCGTCGGCGGGTGTGCCCTTCCGAATGGTGTAGTTCATGGCTCCACAACGCGGGTGGCTTGTGGCCGTTCCAATGTCAGGAAGCGCCCTCCCTGGTGCGATTCAGGGCTACCCGGAAGCCTGCAGCCTGACCAATTGCTTCTCGGCTTCCTCGACCGCATTTGCCATCAGCCTGTCGAAGTCGATCATCGCTTCCAAATGGCCGTGGTCGTCGATTGATTTTCGCAGCATCCGCATTGCCAGGATCGCGTCCGCCAGCGCCTGTTCGATATTCACCACCATGGATGCAATCCTCCGCTTCGCGGATAAACCGTTCTGGAGGCGTGCGGTTCCTCGCCGGGCGTGTGGACCGCGCCTTACGCGTCCGAAGGGTCGCTCCGCGTAGTGTCCGGGCCGGTCCGGAAAATCCGTCTGAGAATGTCACGCGCGATCTCGGCCCGATGCCTGTCCTGGCCGCGCAGCTCAACCCCACCCAGCCTTGCGGGTGCGCCGCCCTTGTGGTCCCACACCATCCAGCTGCCGGAATCTTCCTTCACGCACTCGAATCTGTCCCCTGGCATCAGGCGGATCTGTCTCTCGGCATCAGCGTCTCCATTCGCAGGCCCCGCAACCGAGGCATTTCACCGATGGCGATGCCGGCTTGGCCGTGTCCCGTATCAGCCAGGGCGGCATTTGAGGTCCGCCGCGTCTCGAAAGCTAGCGAGTTGCCGGCGGCCGAACAATGAAGGCGGCCGTTGCGTACGGTTCCGGACAATTCGTGGCACTGGCTCTAACCTATTGTCGGAAGCGTACCGTCGCCCTGTCGCCGGCCATTGAACGGTCGCTGGTGTTTGAAAGCATGGGCGATCGGCCCTGCAATCACGGAACCATCCTGCGCCGAGACGGTTGATTGAGGTGGCGGCGGAGCATTGCGCTTCCCTCAAGCTGATGAGGCGGATCACTCCGCTATTTCGTCGCCACACCCCTCTCCGGCAGATTTGTAAGTAAGCAGCGTATCGCTGCGGGTCCGCTTGCGGTCTCCTTGGCTATGCCCGGAATGACTCGCTATCGAAATGTCGAAAGCATACACTTCTCCTGTCGCCAGCCACTGAACGGGCGCTGGCGCTTGAGAGTGTCGATCGTACTCCCGCCCCTGCGGGAGGTACGCGATGAATTACGAAATTCAAAAATCTGATGTCACCGGCCAGGCACTGGTTGGCGATGCCTCGTCTGCATCAACATTCAGAAATGAACTGTTGCGCAGGATGAGCGCGGATGATCTTGCACTGCTTGAGCCGAATTTGCACCCTGTGGCACTGCCGCTGAGAATGCTCCTTGTGATGCCCGACGTGCCGATTGAAGCCGTCTATTTCATCGAGCGCGGTATTGCGTCGGTGGTCGCGCGCACGTCCGGCGGCCAGGAGGCGGAGATCGGGTTCATCGGCTTTGAGGGAATGGCTGGATATCCGCTGGTGATGGCCGACGACCGCTCGCCGCAAGCCTGCTTCGTGCAGCTCGAAGGCGAGGCGATGCGCATCGACGCGGGCAGCTTTACTGAGGCTCTGACGAGCAGCCCCACCTTGCGGCTGTTCCTGCTGCGCTTTGTCAATTCCCTGCAAATCCAGACCGGGTGCACCGCACTCGTCAACGCGCGGCTGAGATTGACGGTCCGGTTGGCGCGGTGGTTGCTGATGTGCGACGACCGCGTCGTGGGCGTGCGATTTTCCATTACCCACGAATTCCTCGCCACGATGCTGGGCGTCAGGCGGCCAGGCGTCACCGTGGCCCTGCAGGAACTGGAAGGTCTTGCCCTGATCCAGTCGCGCCGGAGTGAGGTCGTCATCCTCGACCGGCCTGGACTGATTGCACTTGCCAGTGGCGGATATGGAATGCCGGAAGCTGAATATGCCAGGCTTTTTGGAGCGATCGGGTCGGACACTGAATTGATTGGCTAATGGATTATCTGAAGCGTATAATTCCCAGGTCGTCCGCCGTCTGCGGCACACGGACGCTTGGGAGCCAAATCAGGTGCTTTCGCCCTTCGGGAGGAAAGCCATGGCCGACGCGGACCAACCTATTCCGGATGGCGTCGAAGTCACCGAGACCATGGGCGAATGGCATGTTCGCGTCGTCATCAACGGCACCGTGCACTGGAGCACGTTTGATGTGGAATCCTACGCCCGGTCCTTTGCCGATAGCCAGCGCATGCGCGTAGGGGTGACCCGGTTCGCTTCGCGCACATAATGCACGTAGGCGACGCCGCCCTGATTGATTGTCGGTTTCGCACCAAGATTCGCCAAGGATGGTGTCGGAAACGGACAGTCTATTGCAGCTCAAGCAGCGCGGCCAAACTCGTGCTGGACGATGTCGAGCAGCAGGCCGTCATTGTCCAGGCCGACAGGCTCCTTCAGGCGCCAATCGCAGCCCGAGCGGTCGAACACGATCGGTGCCGAATAGAGCTGGGCGAAGCCAAGCACCAATCGTTCGGAGTCAGCGTACGAGAGGTCGCCGTGGCGACTGGCCAGTTGCGCCGCCAACACCGGAACATTGACGATCCCAAACTCGTAGATTGTTTTGACCAGCGTGTAATTCAGGTCGTCGCGCAGCTCGATCGGGTAGGTGTACATGGCAAACTCCTGTCCTGGGGACTGGGTTTTCCCTCCCTTTCACCATGCGCCGCCGTCTTCGTCAAAGCAAGACAAATCTCAACAAAACATTAATACAATCAATTAGTTAGTATGTTAAGCCAGTGTGGCAAGCTAAGCACTATGAGTACGCGGTGCAACAAATGTGTTTGACTGTCTTGGAACCAAATAGGCCATTGGCAGATTGTGAGGCACATAAGTCACTTACTCATTCGGCTCACCGGCTGGATTGCCGGAGAAGGAGGCCATGATGACCGACAATCTTGAACGCCCCGAACGGCTGCAGGTCATGCTGAACGAAGAGGAATTCGCCGCGCTCGACACATGGCGCTTCGACAAGCGCATGCCGAGCCGCGCGGCTGCCGTGCGTGAACTGCTGCGCCGCGGCCTGGCCGCCGAGGGCTTTCTGCACGCCAGCAGCGGCACCCGTTCAGCAGATTTCGGTCTCCTGAGCGGCGGAAAGGGCGCCGGCAAGACCAAGCCTTCGGATGCGTGAGAATCTCACGGCTTTCGCGCCGACGGCCGCGCGGTTGCGTCCGCCGGAGCTTCGAAGCTTAAAGCCTCGATCAGCATGTCGACAGGCGCGGCCAGGCCCCTCAACGTGGCATGGATGGCCAACGTCACAGCAGCAAGGTGATCTTCAGGTGTGACATTGTCGTTGGCCAGCTTGGCGGCTGATGGATTCTTCACTTGCGGATAAATCCAATCGATGAAGCTGGTATCGACGTGGAGACTGCCGGTGAGATCGCACAGCATCGCCGTGGCATGCTCGGCCCATTGCGCTTCCGGCAGCTGCAGCTCTGCGACCGACGCCTTGAAGGCGTTCTTCAAAATGTGGGAATCGTGAGCGGATACCGTGCCGCCCGGCTCGTGTTCGTCTTCCATCACGGATCTCCCGGCAGGGCGGCAGTACACGACACTCTCAAGCACCAGCGCCGTTTCGTGGGTGGTGACATCTGATTTCTAGGGCGATTGCGCGGGCGCACAACAACAAATGTGGTGTCGTTTTCGTACGGAGTCCCAGCCGCGGCTAAGGCTTTCCGTGGCGATATCAGTCAATCTGGTATCCTGGCATGGCGTTCTTCCTTGTCCGCTTCACCAAGTGACAAGGGTTTTGGAACTCGATCGCTGCAAATGGGATTGAGACACATGTGCAATGATTACGAACAATATGTAGCCTGGGCCGAATATTGCCGGATGATGGCGTCTCTGGCGCTTCGAATACCCAGCCATCAGACCGAACTCGACCTGCCCCAGGCTGGCGACATTCACATCAACGATCCACCGCCCATCATGCGCCGCGCCGCCGACGGCGACGCCATCGAACTGGCTTCAATGACATTCGGCTTTCCACCGGCCGGTCCCAAAGGCGGGCCTGTCTTCAACTTCCGATCCGAAGGCCGGCAATTCGTAAACAGCAAACGTTGTCTGGTGCCGGCATCCGGATTCTTCGAATTCACCGGCGCGAAATATCCGAAGGCGAAACATCGCTTTACGCTCAATGGCTCCTCGTTCCTGGCCATCGCCGGGCTTTGGCGTGAGGCGGCCGGCAACAAACCGCCCACTTTCACCATGCTGACGACCGAGCCCGGGCCTGACATCGCGCCCTATCACAACCGTCAGGTCGTGGTTCTCCAACCAGAGAATTGGGCAGCGTGGGTCGACCTGACCAAGCCCGAGAGCGAATTGTTGCGTCCCCTTCCAGCTGGCTCGCTTCTGGTGGAGACCGTACGCCCCGAAAACGCGTAACCGGCCCTGCCCTGTGGCTATCTTGCCCGCTTCGACCGAAATCAGGGGTGCATGGCTGACAGGCTCTTGACGGAAGAGGAATATTTTCCTCATTTCAGCCATGCCTGATCAACCAGAAAAATGGCCGAAGGGGATGCCGTGGACCCTGATGCATGCCCATGACGCAGGGCAGGTCGCGCGCATCCGTTGCGGCCATTGCAACATCAAGCGCTTCTACAAGCCCAAGGAGCTCCGGGAGGTCATCGGCAATGTGAGCATCGACGAGGTCAGGGCAAAAGTCCGCTGCGAAAAATGCGGACGCAAGGAATCGATGAACGCCGAACTGTTCCACCCCGTGGGGCAGGAACATGTAACCATCCGGTTCAGGCGTCTGGTCGAAATCCGGTGGGAAAAGCGGGTCATCTGGAGGGACGAATGAGCCATAAGCGGGCGCGCAAACAACAAATGTGGTGTCGTTTTCGTACTGAGGCCTGGCCGCCGGAACATTTTTCGCCGGCCTGCATTTTCAGTGCCACCGAAGCATATGAGGAGAATGCCGTGGCCCGACTGCCCCAGGACAAGGACCGGATTGAACGCGCCACCCGCGAGTCCCAGACGATCATTGACCTTGAACGTCAGGCGCGTGAAGCCAAGACCGCTCGGCTGCGCGAGCAGCGGCTGTCGGCGGAGGCGCCCGCCCCCGCCAAGGCCATCGCTAGACACAAGCCCATCGGCCGCAAAACGGCGCGAAAGACTAGCGACGCGCGGTGAGCGTGTGCTCCACGCTGTACTCGAAGATGCTGCCCTCGCTTTCGTCGACCACCCTGAACCAGTGGTTCTGCAAGGCGCGCATCGAAACGGTCTTGCCGGTGATTTTGCGCAACGCGTCGAGAGCGGTGGCGCCGCTGGCGACATGCGAAGCCGAAAGCGCATCTCCATCCATCTCGTCGATCTGGTATTTCGGCATGGCCTCCTTCTCCTCTGCAGAACTTCGCGAGGTTGCCTAAGTTGCTGGAACAAAACCCCTTTCACGAACTTGCAGGCATCATGGGCGCTTGGCGAATATCGGAAGGGTGGGCGGGAGCATGAACAAGATCCTTTTCGTCGCCGCTGATTTCCTGTCCCGTCCGCCGGGTTTCTACGTCATGATCATCGCCATGGTGGTGTGTACCGCCTTGGTGCCTTTCGGCCTGACAAATGCCGTCACCTACGCGCTGTCGGTCGCGGCCATCGTCATCACCGGGGTCGTCCTGATCCAGGGCTATCGCGACACCGCCGCCATCCACGCCAAGCTCGACGAGATAATCGTCGCTCTCGCCGACACCAGAAACGATGTCGTCGGGCTGGAACATGCCGACCCCAAGGAGATCAAGGCAAAGCTTGTCAAGCTCGAGGAAGAGGCGGCGCAAACCGGCATGGAGCAGGCGTAGCCGGCAAGCCTATTTGCGCACGATCCGCTCCACAATGTCCGGATCGATCTGGTCGAGCTCTGTCAATTCGCGCGCCAGCACCCGGGCGCGCATGCGCCATTCCCGTTCGGCAATGCGATTTTCCATAGTCTGAAGGCGCCGCGAAGGATTTCGCAGTCCAGAACTGTAACCCTTTTGCCTGAATGGTCTTGTGCCATTTCAGTCTCCGCGTCGATGGCGGGAGCACCTGAGTTGGCTACCAAGCGCCCGTTTGCCCTGAAAGGCGGACGACTTGGAAACTGTACGCTTTCGTACAGTAATAGCGAGTCAATTCGCGGTGGAACGTTACCCCCGCCTCAGGGTTGTAGCCGGAACGGAGGGCTAGCCGTGTCGGACCAACCCAGCGTTGTCGAGACCCTGCGCGTTGTCAGGGAACATCTGCGCCACGCGCGAAAAGCGGTCATCGATGCGCGTCATCTCGAGGCGACGATCGAGATCGATACGCTGATGCAGGTCGCACTGGTGGAGACGGATAGGCGGATTGCCATCCTCGAACGAGCCATTTTGTCAAAGAGATAGGCCCGCGAGCAATTCCAAATTGCACAATGACGCGCATCATCTGGCATGGTCCTGGACAGTTTGCAGGGCCAGCCGAACCCATGTTGCTTCATGATTAGCCGGCGGAATTTTCGGGGGTCGCCGAAACATGGCGCTGACATGAAATATGTCGGTTTTGTACCAATTGTGAATTGGTACGCTTCCAACACTAACCTTCAGGTCGATCTTCTCGTATGCGGGCGACAGTGGGGGACGCCGTGCATCGAATTCCAGACCGCATTCCTAGGTTTCTTCGTTCAAAGCCCCTATGTGAAGGCGATCGTCGGCACGTTGATACGGGCGCGGACGGCTGGGAGTTCGAATGGCTCTTGCCCTGCATTGGGGCCGCGCCATGACCAATCCCGACAAAAGATCTGATCCCGGCAGAAACCAGAACTATCGAAACCAGCTGTTGCTGCACATGAGCGCGGATGACCTCGCTTTGCTGGAGCCGCATATGCAGCGCTGCGAATTGCCTTTACGCATGATGCTGGTCATCCCCAATGTTCCTATCGAAGCCGTCTACTTCATCGAACAGGGCATTGGTTCGATCGTCGCCAGCACGCCGAGCGGCCACGAGGCGGAGGTCGGCTTCGTCGGCTTCGAAGGCATGACGGGCGCTCCCCTGGTGATGGGCGACGACCGCTCCGCCCATGCTTGTTACGTGCAGCTCGAAGGGCAAGCCATCCGCATCGATGCCGCGCCTTTCAACGCGGCCCTTACGGAGAGCCCGAGCTTGCGCCTGTTCCTGCTGCGCTTCGTCAACGCGCTTCAGACCCAGACCGGCTGCACCGCGCTCGTCAACGCCAGGCTGAAGCTGGAAGAACGGCTGGCACGCTGGCTGCTGATGTGCGACGATCGGGTGCCCGGCGAAAGCCTCGCCATCACGCACGAATTCCTGGCCATCATGCTTGGCGTGCGGCGGCCGGGCGTCACGGTCGCGCTGCAACTGCTGGAAGGCCGCGCGCTTATCCGCTCGCGCCGTGGCGAAATCGTCATTCGCGACCGCGCCGGGCTGCTGGAACTCGCCAATGGGGGTTACGGTGAACCCGAGGCTGAATATGCCAGGCTGATCGGCACGATCATGCCCGGCACTCGCTAACAGGATCAAGCGTCGGCTCTCTCACTCTGCGGCCCGGTATCCGGAGCCAAGCCGCCTCGGTGGCTTGCTATCCTCGTCGCCAACCTCCCGCACGACGAGCCGTACCGGCGGCGCATAGGCAGGCATGCTGATCTGATGCCAGAGTGCCTCGAACTCTTCGGATGTGCCGGGGTGTTCGAAGAAGGGCACGCGGCGCTCGAGCGGCGTGACGTCGAAGCGTTCTCCAGTCGCCGTGTCCTCGACGATGACATGCTTGTCGAGAATGCCGTCCTGGGACACCAGCCACCCCTGAATCATTCGGAAGCCTGGATTTTCGGCGACGACATCCCTGGCGTTCTGAAGGTCGTCGAGGTCGTCGGGAAGACCTGAGCGCAATTTGACATATCTGTAAGGGATCAAGGCCGCCGACCGGCTGCCAGCGCGAAGTCTGGCGAAAAGGCTCAAGGCAGCAACCCCGCACGCGCCGAGGCGATCGTGTTGCCGACAATTTTCAATCGGGCTTGTGTGTAGTCGACCAGGCCGGCAGTATCCAAACTACCCTCCATCAGACGATGTCGAGTGGCCGATAAGGTCGCTCTTGATGATGCATTTACGCCGATTTTTGGGGCTTGCATAGGAACACTGTACGAATACGTACAATAGGTACATTTCCAACCGTTCGATAGGTCAAAGGTCCAATTCGAAAGCGGCCGCAGCATATGTTATTGGTATGATCAATATGATATAAGCCGTTACTAAAATAACTGGTCCGTACGTCAATCGCGGGGATGATGTCGTGCCAATTCGCCAGAATCTCGCCATCAATCTCAGGCGTCTGATCCGGGGGCATGCCTCGGTCAGTGCGGTGTGCCGGGCGCTTGGCATAAACCGTACCCAGTTCGAACGCTATCTGCAGGGTCAGGCTGTTCCCAACAAGGCCACTGCCCAGCTCATATGCGATTACTTCAAGATAGACGAGAACGAACTCTATCGCGAACCCGAGGTCGAAGGCCAGGCTGACGAATACGCATCGCTGCGCCAGAGGCTGTACGAGAACATGATGCGGCCGCCGAGCCCAGCCATCGCCGGCGGTACTTATTTCACCTATTTTTCGGTGCCCGGCCGTCCCGAACTTCTGATGCGCTCGGTCACTTTCGTGCGGCGCGAGGCGGAGCTGGTCACCTTTCGGCGGGTGACGCGGTGGGCTCCGGGCGACGGCCAGGGCGGAGCCCGCGTGCCGGGCAACCATTACGGCGTGGTGATCTCGCGCCTGAACTGGATCTACTTCAATGGCGTCAACAGCCGCCAGACCAGCGAGCCATCGATCCTGGCCCTGCAATGGGCTTCCATTTCCGAGCCCGTGCTGGTCGGCAAGGCCATTGTCCTGACCGGATCAGGCCCGGCCTTCGTCTCGGTGATCATGCGCCAGGAAGTCACCCGGATCGGCAAGAAACGAGCGATGGAAATGGCCCATATCGTCAGCCTCGATGACCCCGGCCTGGATCAACTTGTGGTCAGTCTGATCCGCGAGGGGGCTGCGAACTCAGCATAGGGAAAATCACTCGCGTCTGAAGCTGAGAATACCCCTTCCTATTGGATTTCCTGCTACCAACGGATTCGGCATCCAGGCCGTAAACACGTCGAGCGTGTCTCCATCAAGCTTGTAGAACCGTTCCTGCTCGCTGCCGTTCCAGGCTTCATTCCAGGATGCGTCAATCCTGACGATGAACCTGTCGCCATCTATCCGATACCGCCCGGTATAGGCCATCACGGTACGGAAAAGTGCCAGCAGTTTCTCATCTGTATTCCCCGGCTCCCGCGTCTGTGCGGTGACCAGCACCATCATTCGCCCATCAGAGCCGAAAATGAGGTACCCATTGGGGTCGGCGCCCCAAGGTTGACTGCGCTGCTTTGATTCCTGAAGCTCGGTATCGAAGGAAACCAGCCGCCAGCAACCGTGGAGCTTGGTGTCGCGCTCAGACAAATTCGCTCCTGTCCTCGTTTGCCCAGATGTACCCACCGTCGAAGGTAGGGCATGTTGCCATGCAGATGCAAAACACCATCGAATTCGCGGGATGCGCCACGGAGCGCTAAGGTCCGGCCACAGCCAGCCGATCCCATCGAAGCAAGCTTAAATCGTCATTGCTTTTGCCGCCTGTTCTAAACTCGCCCGCACAATCGCGCGATGAAACGGTGCTATCGTCGTGAGATAAATACGCCCCAGCCGGTTATGGCAATGCACCACGGTACCCACGACCAGCTCGCGCCCATTGGCCGCATCGGCGCGAAGTTGGATTGTGGCGCGGAAGTCGAGATGCCGGTCGTCCTCGCCCACGACCAACTCCGTCGCGCTCTTTGACAGCACCGGGAAAAAGCCGATAACCGGCCCATGCGCCGCTGCGGCAAGACCGATGGCGCGCGACGATTTGACGGCGACTGCCGCCATCACCACATCGCGGATACGAGTGAGCGCGCGAATCCATCCCGCCTGTCGCTCGAACGCGGCGCGTGCCAGCACCTCCAGATCATCGCTGGCGCCCGCCGGTAGCCGAATTGCAAAGGCGTCCAAAAGGTCCGCGCCCGCGTAAGCGGCGCAAGCAAGCTGTTGCTAGGCATAGGCACGGCGCGCGCTTTGGTCATGCGATTAGGTACCGTATCCCAGGGAAAGCGCATAGCGCTTTCCCAACCGGAATTGCGTCAGAAAGGAATTGAGAATTGCGTCAGACAAGGAATTGGGAATTGCGTCAGACAACGAAATAGAGCGGCTCGGCGTTTCCGTGAAGCGATGAACCGCTTTAGAGTGCTGCCCGGGGAAACAACAAGCGTTGTTCTGGGAACAACAAGGGTTCGCGATGCTCAACAGCTTCGACTATGGCGGCAAGGAAGCCGACACCGTGCACGCGCTGGAGGAGGACATCATCTTCGGCCGGCTGGCACCCGGCACGCGCCTGGTCGAGGATGTGCTGCTCGCCCGCTTCCCGGTCTCGCGCCACACCATCCGCCAGGCGCTCTACCAGCTGGAAAAACTCGGCATCGTCACGCGCGAGCGCAACAAGGGCGCCATGGTGCGCCGGCTCTCGCCCGAGGAGGTGCGGCAGATCTACGATGTGCGCGAAATGCTGCAGCGCCAGGCGGCGCTGATGATCCCCCTGCCGGTCAGCGACGCGCTGATCGCGGAATTGATCGAGATCCACGACATCTACAGCGGCCATGTCGACAAGGGCTATCTCAGAGGCATCCACGAGGCCAATGACCGCTTCCACCTGACTATGTTCTCGGCCTGCGGCAACGCCTATCTGGTGTCCTCGATCGAACACTACATGCGCCTCAGCCTGCCGGTGCGCGCCAATTCGCTGGCCGACCGGGAGAAGCTCGACGTCTCGCGCCAACACCACTCGATGATGATCGAGGCGCTGAAGCGCCGCGACAACTGGGTGCTGGCGCAGCTCTGCGTCGACCATCTGCAGCCAAGCAAGGTGTTTTATCTCCAGGAGATCGAGACGGTGGCGGGTGGCGCGGGTGGAATTGAAGAAGGCCAGAGGTAGCAGCGATGACACTCATTGTGGGAGGGATTGAAGGTTCGGCCGCCTGGATGTGCGCCGACGCGGCAATCTCTTCTGAGACCGCAGATGTGCGCACCAGGGCTTACCGACCAAAGGTTGAAGCCACCGGCAACGGCTGGCGCCCAGTGAAACTTTTCGCGCGGCGCACTCGTTGCTTTTGGCATCGCCTTCCCAAGGCGATCGCAGACCTCCGATCAATGCCCCGCCGGCCCTGTCGGTGGGGCCTTTTTTTGGCGACCGGCGCGGAACGATCCTGACTTGCGCCGCAAAGACCGATCGGCGATTGTCCTGCCATTGGGGACGTCGGTGGAGGCACGGGGCATGGAAGTGGTCAGGCGCAAGCGCGGCTTCTTCGGCTGGTTTTTCCTGCTCTTGTTCATCGGCTTCAACCTGCTGATGCTGTGGGCCGCCGATGCCGGCATGGGCGCGTCGGACAAGCTGCCGGGCCTGAGCACCAATGTGTTCAGCCTCGGCGTCGACCTGGGCGCCGCCATCGGCGTTGCCGCCTTTGTCGTGTGCTGGGTGGTGGGGTTCCTGCTGCTGGGCCTGCTGGCCTATCTGACGCGCGGCCGCAAGGTAGTCGAGCCGGCTCGATAGGCCGACGGCTTCTCGCAGGTTTGGGAGCGCCACCGCCAGATCGTCAGCGATAAAGCTGGTTGTCTTCAAGGAGCCGGCGATGGCATATGCGAAGAAGCCCTCGGGCCCCAAACCTCTATGAGGGTTTCGAGCTGACCGCGGCCGCGGTGATGCTGGAAAGCTGCTGGCGCTTGTCGAGCGTCGGCTTTTGGTACGTCTTCTTCATAAGAATCCCCATGCCCAAGGAAAGGTGGCGAGTGGAGCGAGCCGCCCAGCCCTTGTCAAGCCAGAGCTGAACGACGCCCGCGAAAATCGCGAAATGTTGATGGCATGGGCGGCATGGCCGCCAGCCATGCCGCTGTAACGTCCACCTGGCTATGGGCAGGTCGAAGGCGTGCAATCGGCGGCAGAGAGCTTTTCACGCCGAACCAGGGTCGGCCTTTCCCACGCTTTCTTCATGTCACATGCAGTTCGAGAGCGGGCATTCCGCCACGACGGTCGACAGTCTCTCACGCTTTACAAGCACCGGCTTCGTATAGGTTTTTTTCATTGGTTGATCCCCTGCCCAGTCCCTCAACCGGAAATAGGAATGCAGCGTCGCCATTTGTCAAGCGGTAGCTAAAATTCAAACCGGTCCTCACACTGTCATGGACGTAGATTTCGGCCATTTTTCTTTTTCCAGCCATGTTGCATTGCGAAAAGTTTGCTGCACTGCAATATTATCGGGCTAGGCCGACTTGCGAGGCCGGCTGAGTGAAGGAGCTTTCGTGGCGGCATTCCGGCCTGACATACAGGGGTTGCGCGCGCTGGCGGTCGGCGGGGTCGTTGCCTATCATTTCGGCCTCACGGCGCTGCCCGGCGGCTTTGCCGGCGTCGACATCTTCTTCGTCATTTCCGGCTGGCTGATATCAACGCATCTGATGCGCGAGATCACCGAAACCGGCAGGCTCGACCTCTGGCGCTTCTATGCCCGGCGCGCCCGGCGCCTTCTGCCGGCCGCCGTCTTCGTCATCCTGGCGACGCTTGGCACGGGCTATTTCATCCTCGCGCCGCAGGAGCAGGCGCTCTATTCGCACGGCGCCATGTATGCCTCGGCCTATGCCATCAATCTGTGGCTGCTGCGCTGGTCGTTCGACTATTTCGCCGCCGATGCGTTCAGCAACCCCTTTATCCACTTCTGGTCGCTGTCGGTGGAGGAGCAGTTTTATCTCGTCTGGCCGGCGCTGCTGCTGTTCGCCGCCTGGCTGCATCAGGGCCGGCGCATGGCGGTGATGGTGATCGGCGTCGCCGGCCTCGCCTCCTTCGTCACGTGCCTGTGGCTCACCAGCCTCTCGCCGGCCTGGGCCTTCTACTTCTCGCCGCTGCGCGCCTGGGAGTTCGCCGCCGGCGGCCTGGCGACGCTGGCGCCGACGACCCTGTGGCAACGCCGGCCCGGCCTGCGCGCGGTGCAGGGCTGGCTCGGCCTGGCGCTGATCGCGACGGCCTATCTCCGCTTGAGCGAAGACCTGCCCTTCCCCGGCTGGTACGCGCTGTTGCCGGTTATAGGCACGGTGCTGGTGCTGTTGAGCGGCGCCGGTGAAGAACACGACACGGAGACAGCCAGCCCGACCGGCTGGCGAGCCCTGGCGCCAGCTTCCGTTCTGTCGCTGCCGCCTCTGCAATGGATCGGCACGCTCTCCTATTCGCTCTATCTCTGGCACTGGCCTATCATCGTCTATGCCGGCATGCTGGTGCCGGATCTCACCATCCCGCAGCGCCTCGGCTGCGGCGCGCTGTCCCTGGTGCTGGCGTTCCTGACCTATCATTTGATCGAGAACCCGGCGCGGCGCGGTACCTGGCTGGCAGCGGGCAAATGGGCGCTGGCCCCCGCTTTGGCGCTGACCGGCGTGGGCGTGATGGCGGCCTATGCCAGCGCGCATTTCGCCACGCGCAATATCGACCCGGCCCAACGCGGCATCGAACAGGTCGCCCAACAGCCCTCCACCGCGCGCGCCACTGACGAAAACTGCCTGCTCGACTTCCACACGGTGACGCCCAAACCCTGCACATTCGGCAAGGCGGACGCCGCCCACACCATCGTGCTGTTTGGCGATTCGCACGCCGACCACTGGTCGACGCCGCTGGTCGAGGCGGCGAACCGCAACGACACCAAGGTGGTCACCTACCTCAAGTCCTCATGCCGCGCCTCGCGGCTGCCAACCTTCAGCGCGGTGCTGAAGCGCGACTACACCGAATGCGACGCTTGGCGCGAACAGGCGATCGCGGACATCATCCAGGCCAGGCCACGCCTGGTGGTGATCTCCGAATTCTCGATCGGCAACCTGACCCGCGACATGCCCGCCGCCGAGCGCGGAGAAGAGACCGCGCGCTGGCAGGAAGGCCTGCGCTCCACACTGCAGGCCTTCAGCCAGGCCGGCGTCGAGACGGCGGTGATCCGCGACACCCCGATCGGCGACAGCTTCGCCGATTCCTGCGTCGCCCGCGCGCTCTGGTGGCGCGAAGCCCCCTCGCGCTGCGACACACCGAGGGCGCAAGCCGCCAATGACAGCGCCGCCGCGCAAGAGCGCGCCGTGGTCCAAAGCGTGCCGGACACGCTCTACGTCGACCTCACCGACCACTTCTGCGGCCCGACGGAGTGCCACGTCTTCATCGAAGGCAAACTGGCATTTCGAGATAGGCACCATCTGACGACGGCCTTTGCGGAGACGCTGGAGGGGCCGTTGGAGAAGGCGCTGTTTTAGGTTCTTACACGCTAGCGTTTTCCGTGTGGCCCATAAGGCTTGCCAAGCCCGGCCGAATCCATGATTCCGCCAATCGCCTCAGACTTAGACGCAGCGGCACTTATCTAGTCAGGTCTACGTGTGGGTTTGCGGCGGCTGTTCAGACATTGTCATATTCCGTCGATGGCACCCTTGCTCTAAGAGCCAAACCAATCGTCATACGTTGCTGTCCGGGATTCAGGTGACGATATTCCTTGGCCACACCATACTTCTTGGCAACGGCGTAGAGCCGATCAAGGTCGAGGGTGCCGTCAACTCGATTGACCTGCGCGGCTATCCAGCGGTTGAAGGAACTGTCTGCCGTCTTTTCCAACCACGCCTTTCGTTGCTCGGGAGAAATCGCCATCGAACGATCGCGCTTCAAATCTTCGCTGGTGTAGCGCGTTGCGGTCGTGAACATGCTTTCACGAGTAATCCGAAGCCCCTGCCGATCGATAGTAAACCCCATCGCCCCCATGACCTGTCGCGCCATATGGCCGATCATCTGCTTTATGCGATCCTGAGCGACTTCGGGTCCGAAAATGCGCAAAAGTCCTGGCGCCAAAGGTTCGACAGCGGCGCGATCAAGATAGGTTGCAGTTTCCATGCGAACCAGGTTGTCGGATCGTTTCATGAACTTCCAGAGCTCTGCACCAAACTCGGTGTCGGCAAGGTCTTTGAAATTCTGCGCTTCATACTCAAGGCCGGCTAAGTCGGGTACGTCGTTCGTAGGCATGGTGCTTCTCCTTGATAGCTGTCAATAAGGAGATATGTAGCACTATTTTGCATTATTGCAACCTATCAATAATAACATATGTCAAAAATCTTTCTCACCGCCCCATCATCATCCCATAGTGCACCGCCAGCAGGTCCAGCCCGACCTTCAGCATCTTCGTTACCACATCCCTGCCCTCGCCCGTCTGCTCCGCCACACCTTTGACCGACTCCCCCGCGCAACAGACTTGTCGCACCACGGCCACCACATCCCAATGCCCGAGCGCCCTGGTGGCGGCGGCATACGCGCGGCCGGCGTCGAGCACGTTGTCGGCGATGCCGCCGCCGTGGCGGCCGCCGTCGATGCGCTCGCTCCAGCGCATCGGTTTGACGCTGGCCTGCTGGCTGCACTGAAAGTCCTCGCGGTAGCGCTGGCCGGCCTCGCGCTGCTGGCGCGACAGCGAGGTGATGCCGATGAGCGGATCGACCGTGCGCACCCGCACGATGCCGCCGGTGGAGGTGTAGCCGTCATTCGACACCTCGTAGACGCGCCGCGCTTCAGCCGTGCCGGCGGCGAGCCGCTTGCGGCCGAAGGCGTCGTCGTTCAGCGCGAAATCATGGCCGACCTCGCGGCGAATGCGCACCTGCTCGGCCTCGCCCTTCGGCAGTTTGGGGGCCTGCGGCTTGGCGGCTTTGGTTTTTTTGGGCATGGGGCGGCTCCTGGGGTTTGTGGGTGGTTGGTTGGAGAGGTCGGCGGGACAGCGCCCCCCTCTGCCCTGCCGGGCATCTCCCCCTCGAGGGGGGAGATCGAATGTTGCGACGGGTTTCGCCAATCGTCAGGGTTACTGAAAAGGCGCCGCCTGCGACGCTGCCAATCTCCCCCCTTGAGGGGGAGATGCCCGGCAGGGCAGAGGGGGGCCCTGTCCCGCCGGCCTGTCTGATCATCCCGCCGCCAGCTTCGCGGGAACCGCGGCCACCCTTCTCGCCATCAGCTCGCGCATCGTCCGCCTTTCCCGCACCTCAATGCAGAGCTGCGCGCTGGACGGGCAGAACTGGGCGTTGCCGCTCTTCACCTCGCCGCGCACGAAACGCTGGATGGCGGCCTGCAGATCGGCAAGCTCGGCGTCGCGCACGGCAGCGAGATAGCCGCGCAGCTGCATCTCGACGTCAGTCAGGGCGGATTGCGGGAAGCATGAGAACATCGCCGCCAGCGCCTTCGTCGCCTGCTGCAATTCGGCTGCGGTCATGGGTCTCGATCTCCTCGATGATGGCATTGGCGGCGTCGGTGTGGGTCTTCGGCCGCTGCCAGCCGGATTTCTTTCCCGAAGGTGCGGGAGCTGTTGTGTTTTGACCTGCGCGGGAAAAAGCGGAAGCTTTTTCACTCTGGTTTCTGGAGTCTGGAGAATGCCGAGGCAAACCATCGGCATTTGCTGGGACACGCGCCTTTGTTTTCAAGGCGGTGGCGGCACCGCCGCGTGCACCGGCGGCGGCCCTCGCCTCGCTTTTGACCAGCGCCTTGTGCAGCTCCCTGGTCAGCCGCTTGTGGCCGATCTCGCCCCCCTCGCGCTCGAAGAAGGTCATGAGATCGGCGCTGATGGCACGCCATCTCTTAAGCGACAGGCGCGCCACGCGGGCGAGCTTGGCATCGTCGTCGGGCAGGCTGCCCCCGGCGTTCCACATCGCCATCAAAAGCAGCATGTAGGCGCCGATCTGTTCGGTGGAGAGCTGCAACGTGTCGCCGACGAAATCGGAGACGTAGAGCTGCATGAAGGGCCGCTCGCTCATACAGCCCTCCGTGCCGCGCCCACCATCAGGGCGATGGAACCAGCCGCCGGCCCGGGCGTTGTGTGGCGATCGTGCCAAGGGGAGGTTTGCCAATGACGGCTTTCATGCCGCTTACGCTGCGTTTTAGCGAAAACAAAACCATGCTGGTCGGCTCGGTGGCCGAAGCGGACAAAGCGCTGCGTCAGCAATGGCCCGACAAGGCAAAGCCGGCCTATCTTGATGCCGCGCGGTTGATCGGACTTGCCGTCGACGGCAGCTGCTGCCCGCGCATTGCTTTCGAAGCCTTCACAAAGGCGGCAAGGCAGCAAGGCATTCTGGTGGCCAAGCCGAGAAGCCGCGCCCATGACTGGCTGGACGCAGCCGCCAATCCATGAGCCGGCGCCAACCGTGATGCAACCGCCCGCCTGGCTTGTGCGTTTATACAAGCGGGCTTTTACACCGCACGAAAGGCCAGGGTGAACGCCATGGGTACGATGAAAACCGGAGTGCCGCTCAAAGTGTCTCTCGACGGGCATGTCGAGGAAATCGACAGCGTCAGCGACGCCGCCGATTTCCTGCAGCGCTGGCCGATCGAACGGCGCGGCCACGTCTACCGCAGCGCGCTCAATGCCTGCAGCGCCGCGATCGCGGCGCAGATGTCGCAATCCGACGCCATGAAAGTGTTCACCGGCTTTGCCCGCGTTGCCGGCATATTGGTCGAAGCCAGCGGCCCGGCCATGATGCTGGAGCCGCGCAGCGTGCAGAGCCGCATGCCCAAGCAGGGCCGGCAGGCGCCGAAATAGGGCGTTTCGTAGGTGTCGAGCTTGCTTCATCTCAAAATCCTCAGCGCTAAATCCGCCGGCACGCGCAGACCCCTCACCCAGGGGAGAGGAGACTACGAGCGCCAGCGCCTCCCCTCTTCTCCCCCCGGGGAGAAAGTGGCCGCGCAGCGGCCGGATGGGGGGCTGGCGCAGAGCCGCGCGATTGACATTAGCGCCTTTCACTTACCCAGCTCGCAGACCCGCCTCTGAAACCGTGCCTGGTGGTAGCTGCAATAGCTTTTCAGCGCCCTGGTGCGCATGCCGCAGCACAGCATTTCGGCGCCGGGCCGGCGGCCCGATGCATCGTTCCCCGGATCCTCTTCCAGCGTCAGGTCGAGCGGCGCGCGGCAGCGGGAAAACAGGCAGTCGATGAAGCGCATCGCCACGCCGTGCGGCTGGCGGCCGATCGGGCCGCGCTGTGGCGCCGGCGCCTTGAAACGGTAGGCTTCGCCATCGGCGATCAGCACCCCCACCTCGCGCACGAACAGGCGCGGCGGCAGCCAGGCCGGCGGCGCATCACGCCTGGCCCGGGCCTTGTTCTTCCGCACCCCGGCGCTCTTGGCGGCAGGCTTCTCGACCAGCTTCCCGGTCTTGTCGCCGACCCTTTCCTCCGCCCGCTTGCCCGCAGCCCGTTCGCCCGCAACACGTCTGGCGCTGGCCGGCATCCCCTTGCCCTTGGCAAAGCCGATGGCGCTAAGCATGGCGTTGCGGTGGACGAGGCCGATGATGGCGTTGCGTGACACAGCGCTGCCGCGCAGCGCGCTGAACGCCGTTGCAATCCTCGAGGCGGAAAGCCCGTCCTTCAGCCAGCGGGCGATCTCTTGCAATTCGGCGTCGCTGTAGCTTGCCATGTCCAGGCTCCATCCATGGGTCGGCCTTCCGCCACGCGTGAGCGCGCCGTCGGCCATGCGTCAGGGTTCAGGCCCGGTGGGGGCCAGGGTCAGGAAGTGTTCGGTGAGAGAGCCGGTCAGCCGGAGCGGAACCCGGCGCGGAGGCGCAGAAGCCGGGCCTCGGCCGTCTTTCTGTCGGGGGCGGAAACCGCCCTGCCCGTCATCGGCTCGAACAGGATGACGGTGCCGTCCTGGGTGTGGATGCAGGAGCGCGCATAGGGACCGGCAGCTGGCCGGTCGAATGGGGGCCGGAGCCGCGGGGAGCGGCGGCTCCGGCCGTTCCGGCCGCCGGTGACGGGCGGACCGGACCCGAGGCGTCAAAGCGCTCGGGCTTCGCCGCGGCCGGGGAGGAGGACGGCCGGGGCGGAAGGGAATGGCTGGCGACTTCGGTCACCGGATGCGCCTCACAAGAGGCCGGCGCCACGGCGCCTTGAAAGCTGGACAGGTTCTGCATGGCCAGATATAAGCATAACTCAAAAATATATGCAAGCCATTCTTTCATAGACGGGAGTTGCTTTCATCGCTCAGATGGGCGCCATGGCCAAAACGGAACTGTCGATCAAGGTCGGGGCGGCGATACGCCAGGCGCGCAAGCAGCGCGGCCTGGTCATGCGCCACATTGCCGAGCACAACGACACCGATGTCGCTGCCGTCGGCAATTGGGAAACCGGCCGCAATCTGCCCAAGACCGAGAACCTGTTCAAGACCGCCGCTTTCCTGCGCGTCGACCCGGTGGCGCTCGGCCAAGGGCAGGTCGTCTTCCTCGACGATGCCGGCCCGGTGGCCGATGCCGAGATCGTCACCGATGCCGGCCCCCTGCCCGCCGGATCAATGGATATCGAGGTGCTGGGCGCCGCGGTCGGCGGCGACGACGGCGACTTCACCTTCAACGGCGAGCCGGCCGGCTACGTCCAGCGCCCGCCGGGCGTGCGCAACCTGCCAAAGGTGTTCGCGCTGCATGTGCTGTCGGATTCCATGGTACCGCGTTACGAACCCGGCGACCTGATCTATTGCGGCGGCCGCGACGCGGTGCCCGGCGACCACGTGGTGATCGAGACGTTTCCGGAGGAAAACGAAAAGAACGGCAAGGCCTTCGTCAAGAAGCTGGTCAAGCGCACGGCGGGCGAACTGGTGGTCGAGCAATACAATCCGCCGAAAACGATCACCTTCAACCGCTACGCCATCAAGCACGTCTGGCGGGTGATACCGTTGAAGGAATTGCTGGGGTATTGAGGCTGGGCGCGCCTTTCCTTCTCCCCTTGTGGGGTGAGAAGCGGTCCGCGTTAGCGGACGAAAAGCCAATTGCTTGGCTTTTCGAGCTTCGAACGCCCTGGGCCTGCGAAGGGCCGGGTGGTGGCCGATCCACCTGCCGGGTCCCCGCTGCTGCGCAGCGTCCCGGCGTTCGCCAGCCTTTCATCGTGCCACTGGCACGATGAATTCGCTTCGCGAACCGGCCGCTCACCCCACAAGGGGAGAAGGAAGATTCAGCGCTGGCGCCTCTCCGAAAACTCAACCCCGCCCCGCCCCCTCCACCGGCACCTCCCGGTCGCTCAGCATCTGCGCTTCGCTGCGCACGCGCTGGCGCTCGTCGATGAACGCTGCCTGGATCGAAATCGTCGTACCCGGCAGCCCGTCGGCGCGGCAGGCCGAGCACACGATGCGGCCCGACAGGGCCGAAAGTGGCGTGTTGCCATTCACCCCGAACCGCTTCAGCTGATCGGGCCGCCACCATCTGTTGCGGCCGCAATCGGCGCATTCGACCGAGATCGAGGCGACTTGCGCAACCACCGGTTCCTTGCCTGGCAATGCCATCGCCCCTCCCTCGCCTTTTGTTCCTGATTTGTTCACATATTCGTGTGTTTTGCACGCAGAGTCGAGTCGCAGTTTTAACACTTTCCCAAAAGTTTCCCTTCCACGGATTTTTGAGTTATACTTTTATAAACTCGCAAATGTGAGTCGCTGTAGCATCAGACCCGGGAGCAATGATGGATGCCGCCGATTTCGCCCGCGCCTGCGGTTACACCGGCGACAGCCCTGCTTTGCTCGAAGCCTTCGAGGCGATCCGCCGCAACGGCATCGCGCAGGCCCGCCACGACCATTTCAGGCGCAAGGCCGTCATCGACGAACTGAAACAATCGGAACCGCTCTTCCTGGCCGCGATCGGCCCGGCGCTGTCGGCGCAGGAAGCCATCGAGGATACCGCCCGCTTCATCGCTTGCTGGCGCAACATGCCGCGCTGGCGCCAGGAGCGGCGCTTGCCCGATCTCGCCAGGGCGAGGCAGCAGCGTCTCGTGGCGCGCTTCTTCCGCCGCTACGGCCACCACCTGTGGGCGCTCAAAGCCGCCTGAGGCGCCGGGCATCTTGCTCCCGGCTGGCCTGCCCCCAGGCCGGCCCTGATTCCGTCGGAATGCTGCGCTGATTGGTGGCCTCGAAAACCAGGGAAGGACCCCACCATGAAACGCCTTGTTCTCGCCGCCCTGTGGATAATGGCGCTTGCCCTGTCCGCCCACGCCGCCGGCGACAGCACGACAGGGCTTGCCGACGCCACCGTGCTGATCGTGCGTCATGGCGAAAAGCCCGACAGCGGCCCCGGCCTGTCGCCCGCCGGCGAAGCCCGTGCGCAAGCCTATGCCGCCTATTTCCAGCCCTTCATGCTCGACGGCGCGCCGTTCCGGCCCGATATGCTGGTGGCCAGTGCTGATTCCAAGAATAGCGCGCGCGAACGGCTGACGCTGACGCCCCTCAGCGAGGCCCTGAAACTGCCCATCGACCAGCGCTTCGCCGACCACGAAGTCCAGAACCTCGTCGCGGCCCTGTCGACCGAAAGCCATGGCAAGTCGATCCTGATCGCCTGGCATCACGGCCAGCTGGCCAAGCTGATCAAGGCCTTCGGCGCCGACCCGAAGGCTCTGCTGCCGGACGGCAAATGGCCAGGCGATATCTTCAACTGGGTGGTGGTGCTGCGATTTGACCATACCGGGCAGTTGGTGCCGGGGTCGGCAAAGGTGATTGAGGAGAAGCTGGCGGGGTAGACGTGGCACCGGCGCCAGTCCCCATAGCGTTGTTCAGTTTTCGACAACGAAACCCTCTTCGTCGGAATAGACGAACAACTCAACCACGTCGAAGAAACATTCACGATCCAGGGAAATAGCTACAAAACCGTTGCCCGTGAGATGCAAGGTAATGTGCTCCTTCGTGAGCGTCACACGTTCAACCATTCTGGCATGCGGTTCCGCCAGAAGTGCGGTCACTTCGGTATTTACAGTGATCCCTGCACCGTCGGAAAGGCTTATGCCAATGCCATATCCGGGCTCGCGGATGTCAATGCTCTTGATCGACTTTCCAACCAACCTCTCTGCTAAGAGCCGCATGGCTTCATGTCCCTTTTGGTGGCAATCCTGATGGTTCGCCCAGCGGCGAAGCGGCGCAACCGGCCCCTACCGCCTAACCCGCGACTTCAGCAACCGGTCGAACGCCACCGCCAGGATCAGGATCAGCCCGATAACAATGCTTTGCGTGTAGGACGACACATTGTTGAACTGCAGCCCATTCTGCAGCACGCCGATCAGCGCCGCGCCCACCACGGTGCCGCCGACCGAGCCGATGCCGCCGAACAGCGAGGTGCCGCCGATGACCACCGCCGAGATGACCGTCAGCTCGTAGCCGATGCCGGCGACCGCTTCCGAGGAGTTGAGCCGTGCCGACAAAACGAAGGCGGCGAGCCCGGCGAAGAAGCCGACGATGACATAGACTGAGACCAGGATGCGGTCGACGCGCAGGCCGGACAGCCGTGCCGCCTCGGCATTGCCGCCAACGGCATAGACGGCGCGTCCGTAGCGTGTGTAGCGCAGCACGATGTGACAGAGGATCGCGGCGATGGCGAAGATGATCGCCGGCACCGGCACCGGGCCGATCAGGCCGGTGCCGAACCAGCGCATCGAGGCGTCGAAGCCCGAGATCGGGCCGCCATTGGAGATGGTCAACGTCAGCCCGCGAAACACCGTCAGCCCGCCCAGCGTGACGACGAAGGGCGGTACTTTCAGCCTTGTGATGGCAAGCCCCTGCACGCCGCCGGCGGCAGCCCCCACCAAGACGGCCGCCAGCAGGGCCGCGAACCAGCCATAGCCTTGCGTGCCCGTGGTCGACAGCGATAGCGTGTTGGCGGTGCCGCCCTTGGCGACAACGGCGGCGACCATGCCGCAAAAGGCAAGCAGCGAGCCGACCGAGAGGTCGATGCCGGCGGTGAGGATGACGAAGGTCATGCCGAGCGCGATCAGCCCGGTGATCGAGATCTGCCGCGTGATGTTGAACAGATTGATCGGGTCGATGAAGCTCGGCTTCAAGACGGTGAAGACGACGATCAGCGCCACCAGGAACAGCAGCGGCCCGAAGCTCATCAACAGCCGCGCGAAATTGATGCCGCCGCGCTCATTCTGTTCGCTCACGCTCATCGTGCCCGCCCTTCGTCCTGTGGCATCCTCTCGTCCCGTGGCTTCCTGTCGAGCGCCATCAGTTCCATCAATCGTTCCTCGTTTGCCTCGACGCCCGGCATCTCACCGGTGATGCGCCCCCGGCGCATGGTGACGATGCGGTCCGACACCGCCAGCACCTCGGGCAGTTCGGACGAAATCATCATCACCGCGATGCCGCGTGCCGCAAGCTGCACCAGGATCTGATGCACCTCCGCCTTGGCGCCGACATCGACGCCGCGCGTCGGCTCGTCGACGATCAGCACTTTGGGATCGCGCGCCAGCCAGCGCGCCAGGATCACCTTCTGCTGGTTGCCGCCCGACAGGCCCTCGATCGCCTGCTCGGCCGAGGCCATGCGGATCGACAGCATCTTTCTGAAACCCGACAGCGCATCGCGCTCGCGCCGCTCGGCCATGAAGCCAAAACCATTGCTGAAGCGGCCGAGCGAAGCGACGGAGAAATTGGGCAGGATGCCGAGCGCGGCAAAGATCGCCTGGTGCTTGCGGTCCTCCGGTACCAGGCCGATGCCGAGCGCGATGGCATCCGCCGGTGAGGCCGGCGCGATCTGTTTGCCGTTGAGCGTGACGGTGCCTGCCGCGATCCGGTCGGCGCCGAAAATGGCGCGCGCCAGCTCCGTGCGGCCGGAGCCGACAAGGCCGGCGACGCCGAGGATTTCGCCCGCCTTGAGGTCGATGTCGACACCGTCGAGCACGATGGCGTGCGGCGCTTCGGGATCGCGCACGGTGCGCAGGCCGCGCACCGACAGCACCACATCGCCGGCGACCGCGCGCTGCGCCGGCCGCGCATAGAGTTCAGAAGCGGCGCGACCGACCATCTTCTCGATGATCCGCGGCAACTGGATCGGACCACCCTCACGATCGAGATGCCCGGCCAGCCTGCCGTCGCGCAGCACCGTCATGCGGTCGCAGATGGCCGACGCCTCCTCCAGCCGGTGTGTGACGAACATGATGGCGACCTTGTCCTGGCGCAGCCGGTCCATGATCGACAACAGCCGCTGCACTTCGGTCTCGGTCAGCGCCGAGGTCGGCTCGTCCATGATGATCAGCCGGCTCTTCAGCGACAGGGCACGCGCGATCTCGACCAGCTGCTGCTCGGCCACCGACAGCGCCGAAACCGGCGTCATCGGATCGATGGACAGGCCGACACGGGCGATGATGTCGCGCGACGCCGCCTCCATGCGCTTCCAACTGATCAACCCGAGCGGACCGACCGGCGCACGGCCGATGAAAATGTTTTCGGCCACGGTCAGCGTCGGGATCAGGCTGAGCTCCTGGTAGATGGTGACGATGCCCGCCCGCTTGGCATCCTGCGGGCTGGATGGCGCGTAGTCGGCTCCGTCGAAGCTGATGCGGCCGCTGGACGGCGGCATGACGCCGGACAGGATTTTCAGAAGCGTCGATTTGCCGGCACCGTTTTCGCCGAGCAGGCCGAGGATTTCGCCGGCGCGGATGTCGAGCGAGACATCGCTCAGCGCGGTCACGCCAGCGAAATGCTTGGTGACGCCCTCGACGGCGAGCAGGACGGGCGATGCGGCTTCAGCCAATGATTGCTTCCTCTATGCGGTTCATGCTGGCCCTGTCGGCGCGCGCACCCCCCTCTGTCCTGCCGGACATCTCCCCCTCAAGGGGGGAGATCAGCAGCATCTCCGATGGCACTTTTCCTGCAACGCTTGTCATTGGCGAAAGCAGAGCAAACAGCCAATCTCCCCCCTTGAGGGGGAGATGGCCGGCAGGCCAGAGGGGGGCGCTGCCCCGCCGACCTCACCAATCTGGCAAGCCCTACTTCGTCTCGCTCAACCTCTCCGCCTTATCCAGATTGTCCTTGCCGATAACGATTGGCGTCAACAGCACCAGCTTCTCTTTCGGCTCGGTCTTGTTCTTGGCGTAGGCGACCGCGATCTGCACGGCGGTGCGCGACTGCAGGCCGGGGAACTGTTCCACCGTGCCGGCGAGCTTGCCGTCACGGACCGCGACCAGTGCCTCGGGCAGCGCGTCGAAACCGTAGATCTTGACGTCGGTGAAGTTGCGCGCGACGCAGGCTTCCAGCGCGCCCAGCGCCATGTCGTCATTGGCGCAGATGATGGCGTCCGGCTTGCCGTTGGCGGCAAGGCCGGCTTCCGTCACCGACAGCGCTTCGGCCCGCGCGAAATTGGCGGTCTGCTCGAAGATGATCTGGTACTTGTCCTTCAAGGGATCGAGCACATTGTGGACGCCCTTGTTGCGGTCGATCGCGGGGCCGGCACCCGGCTGGCCCTGCAGATGGAACAGCTTGGCGCCGTTGGGGAATGCCGCAACCATGGCACTGGCTTCCGCCTCGCCACCCTTGACGTTATCGGCGCCGACATGGGCCAGGATGCCCTGGACGCCATCGACGCGGCGGTCGATCGTCACCACGGGAACGCCGGCCTTGACCGCTTCCTCGATGGCCGGCGCCAGCGCGTTGACGTCGAGCGGCGAAATCACGATGGCGTTGACCTTCTGCACCAGTGCGGCCTCGATGTCGGCGGTCTGCTTGGTGGCCGAGTTCTGGCCGTCGCTTTCGGTCAAATTGACGCCTTGGGCGGCGGCTTCCGCCTTGATCTCGTTCAGCATGTGCACGAAGAACGGAAAGCCGAGATTGGGCACCGAGCCCAATATGGTGAGCTTGTCTTCGGCAAACACCGAGGGCGCAGCCAGCATCATGGCGCCGAAGGCCGCGGACGACAGCAGGAATTCACGTCTGTTCATGGTTGATCCTCCTCCACAGAGACGCATGATCCCCAGGACCGGGATCGGTCTTGGGAAGGATAATGCGTCGGTTCAAAGTGTTGGAGCATCCTCCTTGCGCAAGACGGCGCATGCCGCTCCAGCTGATATCCGTTGCAAAAACTGCCTCCCATCGGCATCAGCCCGCGGATGCTAACCCAGGGTCAACCATTTGTGCAACATCGATATAACAGTGTTGGGCGGCCAATTATCGGAATTATCGGAATTTTGACCGAGCCGACGCCCCCGCTTCCATTCTTCGGCCACGGCACTAGTTTGAACCGCGCCCGAACCCACCCCTGAAGACGAGCTTGTCCCCGGAGAACCCGCATGAAGCCGCGCATCATCTGCCATATGCTCGCCTCGCTCGACGGCAGCCTTCATCCGAGCCGCTATACGACGAGCCCGGACGGAACCCGGGCCGAATGGTCAGGCCTCTATGAGCGGATCCACGGCGATCTCGAAGGCGACGGCTGGATCGTCGGCCGTGTCACCATGGCCGAGATGAGCAAGGCCGCTGCGCACCCGCCGGCGCAGACCGGCAAGGTCGACCGGCCGCATCATTTCGCCCAACGCGACGCGGACAGCTATGCCGTGGCGCTCGATGCCTCGGGCAAGGTGCATTTCTCCAAACCAGACATCGGCGGCGACCATGTCGTGGTGCTGCTTGGGCATGACGTCGCCGACAGCCATCTGGCCGAGCTCGCCGCCGACGGCGTATCCTACATCGTCTCGGAAACGACCGATATCGATCTTGCCGCCATGCTCGACGTGCTTGGGCGTGAACTCGGCATAAGCCGGCTGCTGCTCGAAGGCGGCGCCGGCATCAACGGCTCCTTCTTCGCGGCAGGGCTTGTCGACGAACTCAGCCTGATCATCGCGCCCGCGCTCGATGCGCGGGCTGCAAATCAGGGTTTTGTCGAGTTCGGCGAAAACGGCCTCGCCGGCAAGATGCAGTTGTCGCTGACAAGCTGCGAAACCCTGGCGCATGGGTTGATCCATCTGCGCTATGCCGTCACGCGCTGACGCGCGCCACCCTCCTCAATCGGGGTATCGCATTGCATCCAGGTCGGCGATCAGCGTCGGGCCGGTCGGATGCCAGCCGAGCCGTGCCTGGGTCAGCGCGCTGGAGGCCGGGATATCCATGGGCGCGAACATGGCCATCCAGCCGAAATGCTCGGCGGCCTTTTCGGGCGCGATCGAAACGACCGGCACGTTGAGGCCCCGGCCAAGCGCCTCGGCGATGGCGCGCACCTCGACACCTTCCTCGCCGACGGCGTGATAACGCGCGCCGGGCTGCCGCTTTTCTACGGCGAGCCGGTAGAGCCGTGCCACGTCGAGCAGATGGCCGGCAGCAAAACGATTGCGGCCTTCGCCGACATAGGCCGAGACGCCTTTCTGGCGCGCGATCTCGATGAGCGGCGAGATCAGGCCCTGCTTGAGCGGATTGTGGACCTGCGGCAGGCGCATCACCGAGACATTGATGCCGGCCTCCAGCAACGCATTGCCGGCCAGTTCCGAGGCGATGCGTGGGTTGGGATGGCTGGCATTGAAGATGTCCTCGCTCGCAAGCTCGCCATGTCCGGGGCTGCCCACGCCGACGCCCGAGGTGATGACCAGCGGCCGGTCCGAGCCGGCGAGCGCCGCGCCAAGCGCCGCGATGACGCGCTTGTCCTTTTCGCAGTTCGCGGCAAAGCGCGAGAAATCATGGTCGAATGCCGTGTGGATCACGGCGTCCGCCTTGGCCGCGCCGGCGCGCAGGCCTTCCGGCTCTTCCAGGGTTCCGCGATGCACCTCGGCGCCGGCGGCAGCGAGAGCCTCGGCGCCGGCGTCGGAGCGGGTGACGCCAACCACCTGATGGCCCGCCTTGAGAAGTTCGGGAACGATGGCCGAGCCGATGAAACCGGTCGCGCCGGTGACAAAGATACGCATGCAAAATCTCCTGTGGTTGCCTGCGTAATATCGAAGGTCTATTATTCCATTAAAGTAGTGACTTTATCATGGTATAATCTTTAACAGGATGGCTAAAAGGATGCCCACCAACTCCGCCGGCACGCTCGCCGCCTTCCTGAAGGACCGGCGCACCCGGCTCGACCCGGCCTCGTTCGGCTTTTCGGGGCGCCGCCGCACGCCGGGGCTGCGCCGCGAAGAGGTCGCCCAGCGCGCCAACATCAGCCCGACCTGGTACACATGGCTGGAACAGGGCCGCGGCGGCGCGCCTTCGGCCGACGTGCTGAACCGCATCGCCAAAGGGCTGCTGCTGACCGAGGCCGAACGCGAACATCTCTTCATGCTCGGGCTCGGGCGCCCGCCGGAAGTCCGCTACCGGGGCGACGAGGGCGTCAGCCCCCGGCTGCAGCGCCTCATCGACACGCTCGATGCCAGCCCTGCTTTGATCAAGACCGCGACCTGGGACGTCGTTGCCTGGAACCGCGCCGCCGAGATCGTGCTGACCGACTATGGCGCCATCCCCGCAGGTCAGCGCAACGTCCTGCGCTTCATGTTCCTCACGCCCCATATCCGCGCCAAGCAGCACGATTGGCAAAACCTCGCCCGTTTCGTGGTCGGCGCTTTCCGGGCCGATGCGGCACGCGCCGGCGCGGTCTCCGAGGTCACCCAACTGGTGGGAGAACTGTGCAGCGGCAGCGCCGAATTCGCCAAGTTGTGGCAAGAGAACGACGTGCTCGCCCATGGCGACGGCACAAAGCGCCTGAAGCACCCGGAGCTGGGCGACATCGAGATGGAATACTCGTCCTTCGCGGTCGACGGCAGGCCGGATCTGAACCTGACCGTCTACAACCCGATCGACAGCGATGTCGCCGACCGCATCCGCGCGCTGGCCAAGGGCGCTCCCGCGCGCTGAATTGTCACGACGTCGACGCTGAAAACCGCCTACAACGGACCTTAAGTGATCAACGCCGACACGCGGCCACGCTGGCCCAACACCCTGAAGAGAAAGTTCCGCTTTTACTCTTCTATCGGCTGGAGATAGTAGTAAAGCTCCTTGGTGAAATCGCTCTCCGGTCTCTTGCCCTCAATGATCTCAATTATCAGTTCAGCCAAGCTTACAGAGTCAACTTCCATGGTGAAGCCATTGGCGTTCAGGAACGTTTCGGCCGCTAGAAACGCGGTTCTTTTGTTGCCTTGCAAGAAAGCGTGAGCCCTGGCTATCCCAAACAGCAAGGCTGTTGCAAGGTCCAGGATATCTTCACTTTCATACCCATAGATTTGCTGCGGCCTAGCGGCCGCAGCTTGAAGCTTACCATCATCAAGAACTGCAAAGGGTTCGCCTGTAGTAGCGACGACTTCTTTGTTGGTGTCTATGATGACCTGGCGTGATAGCCAGACGGGCTCATTCGGCAAGCTTTGCCAAGATTTTGGGGAAGCGCTTGATAGCAGAAGCACGCAAGGAAGAAAAATCCACGTTCTTCTGGGGCCGAGCTTCCAAAATCTGAGGCGCCTGCGTTGCGGGCGCGGAAACAGCATAGCGCATAGGTGCCTCCTTTCTAACAACTTTAAAAAACCGGCCTAGACCGATCTGGTTCCTTATTAAGTGAGCCTACGGCGGTTAAATGTCAATGAACGAGGAGGCTCTTTGCTCATCGGCAGGAATCGCAGCGAAAGGTAACTCGCGCATGATTCTACCCATGAGTCGCCAGCGAATTCTTCTCGCACACCGCCTTCAAAATCTGCAAGGTCGGCCCCCAGTAGAGATTGGCATGCGGGCGGATCGACGGTTCGGCGAAGTCGCTGAGCGTCAGCGTCAGCAGCGTTCCCTGATTCACTGGGGCCAGGGCGAAGCTGACCAGCGTGTGGTTCTCCGGTACGTCCGCAAGCCGCGAGGCCGACAGCGTGCTCCAGTAGCTGTAGGCGAACAGTTGCTCCGGCTCGAAGGCCCGGACCGTGCCGTGGTTCTCGAACGGGATGCCATGCAGCAGCCCGCGGATCACGATCGCACCGCCGGCATGGCCCTCGAGGCTGACGGTCAGCGCTTCGTCGGACATCCATTGCGGGATCATCCCAGGCGTCGTCAGCACCTGCCAGACATCAGCCGGCGCGGCGGCGATGGCGATGGTCTTGACGATCGGCGCGGAAAGGTCGGTCATCCCTGCAATTACCGCGAATGCGGACGTGAGGCCATCGCCGCTCCCAGCGGCACCGCATCCGGTACGGCCGGATCGGCCGTACCGCCCCTTCCAGCCTTGCGCGATTGCCGGCTGATCAACGCAACGGCGGCAAAGGTCGCGATGCCCAACAGGCCGACCATCACATTGAGCCACAAGGCTGGGAAAACACCGAGGCCTGATATCATCAGGGTAAGGCCGAAGGGGGCGAAGGCGGAACTGAACTGGCGCGCCGCCGTGATCCAGCCGACATAAGAACCGTAGCGTTCCCCGCCGAACAATTCGAGCGGCAGCGTGCCGCCGACGATGCTCATCAGGCCCGAGCCGAAGCCGAAAAGCACGGCAAACAGCATGGCGCCGGGAACGGAGGGCGCCACCAGCAGCAGCACCGCGAGCCCACCAGCCAGCGCAGCGGTCGCGCCGAGCGCCAGCGATGTCTGCGTCAAGCCACGGCCAAACAGCATGTTCACCAATCGGCTCGCCACTTGCGAAGGGCCAAACAGGCTTGCAACCAGCACCGAGGCTCCACCGAGACCGACCAGGGTGAGCAGGGGTACCATCTGCACGAGAACGGCTGAAAGCATGAAGCCTTCTATGGCAAAGCCGGTCAGCACCAGGACGAACAGGGGCGACCATCGCCGGTCGAGCGCGGGGCCTGACATACCTGATGTGACCGGGATAATCCTCTCGCCCACCTTGCGGGTATGACTGGAAAGCCGGGCCAGCCACCAATGGATCGGCAGGCAGACAAAGGCATTGAGTGCAGCAAAGAAAACGAGAACCTCGCGCCAGCCGAGATGCTGGTGCAGCAGCGTCGTCAATGGCCAGAACAGGGTCGAGGCGAAGCCGGCGATCAAGGTGAGATGGATGATGCCGCGACGCGCGCCGCCAAGTTGCACGATGGCGACAAAGGCCGTGCTGTAAAGCACGAAGCACGAGGCCAGTTCCATGGCCAGCACGCCGATGGCAAAGCCGGCGCGCCCCGGCGCCAGCGCGCACACAAGCAACGCGCCCGCGGCCGCCAGCGATCCCGGCACCATCAGGCGCCCTGCCCCGACCCGGTCCGCGAGGCTGCCAGCGAACGGCGCCAAGACAGCGCTTGCCAGCAGCGACACCGACAGCACGGCGAACACCCATTGCTGCGACCAGGCGAGTTCCACCGCCACCGCCGGCGCCAGGATGCTGTAGCTGTAATAGAGCGTGCCATAGCCGATGATCTGTGTGGTGCCCAGCGCCCAGATGGCCGAGGCAGGGATCTTGGCGTCGCTCACTCGGCGGCTTCCATCTTGCTGGCACAGCCGCAGCCGCTTTTACCGGCCGCTTTCGCGTCCACATCCGCCACGCAGCAGGCATCGACCTCAACCGGTGCCGGCCCGCCGCAACAGCCCTGCGAAGCGCGGCCCGCCGGCACCGTGCAGACGCCGGTTTCGGGCAGCACCAGTTGCACCGCGTCGGCCGCCGCCATGTCGCCGGCGATCGCCGCCGCGACCGAGCGGACCTGCTCGTAGCCGGTCAACAGCAGGAAGGTCGGTGCACGACCATAGCTCTTGATGCCAACCGTGAAGAAGCCGGGCTCCGGATGGCTGAGCTCGCGATGGCCGTGCGGCGGTACGTCGCCGCAGGAATGCTCATTGGGATCGATGAGCGGACCGAGCGCCTTGACGCTTTCCAGCCACGGATCGAGATCGAGCCTGAGCTCCCTGGTCAGCGACAGGTCCGGCCGTTGCCCGGTCGCGGCGATGATGCGGTCGATCGGGCCGAGTTGCAGCAACCCCTCCTCGCTTTGCCCTTCGACGATCAGCCGGCCGTCATGCTCGCGGATCGCAACCGTTGCAAAGCCCGTCGCCAGCCGGACACGGCCGCTTTCGGCGAGGTCGCGCACATCGGCGCCGAGTTCACCGCGTGCCGGCAACTGATCGGCGTCGCCGCCGCCATAGATGCGCACGAGGTCGGTTCCACGCATCGCCCAGAGGAGAGCCGTGCCGGGCGCGACATTCGCCAGCCTGGCAAGGTCGAGCAAGGCGTTGGCCGCCGAGTGGCCGGAACCGGCAACCAGCGTCGTGCGGCCGGCATAAAGCGCGCGGTCGCGGCCCAGAATATCGGGGATGCCGTAGGCGATGCGGTCGGCGAATTCCGCCTCGCCCTGCGCCGCGATGCCGCCGGCGCCGAGCGGGTTGGGCGTGCGCCATGTCCCCGAGGCATCGATGACCGCGCGGGCGCTGTCGCGCCTTGTGCCATTAGCGGTCTCGACGACGAGCATGAACGGCCGCGTCCCGCGCTCACTGCCGCGCACCTTGTCGGCGCCCCAGCGCGATATGGCCACGACACGCGCATTGGTTTCGATTGCCGGCGCAAGTTCCGGCAGGCTGGCCAGCGGCTCGAGATAGTGCGTGACGAGTTCATCGGCGGTGGGAAACGCTTCCGCGTCCGGCATCCGCCATCCCTGGCTTTCGAGCAGCCTGCCGGCCGCCTGGTCGACGCAATAGCGCCAGGGCGTGAAGACGCGGACATGGCCCCAATCGCGTAGGCTGGCCGCGACGCCGTTGCCGGCCTCATAGAGCTTCACCGGCAGGCCCCGGGACATGAGATGGACGGCGGCCGCCAGGCCAACCGGGCCGGCGCCGATGACGGCGATGGGCAGATCGTTTTGCGTGGCCATAGCTTCTATCCTTCCGGTATTATCGAAATAACAGACAAAAAATTATGCGGCCGCCTCACCCGCTGCCGGATTGCAAGCCGCGTCCGCACAGCATTCGTCGGCCAGGAAGCCGATGAGATCGTTCATCATGGGATAGTTGGCGCGGCAGATCAGCGTCGTCGCCTGCCGCTCCTGGCTGACCAGCCCGGTCAAGATGAGGCGGTGCAGATGGTGCGACAGCGTCGAGGCAGCGATGCCGAGGCCTTCCTGCAAAGTGCCGACCGGCCGGCCCGCCTCGCCGGCCCGGACCAGGATACGATAGAGGTTCAGTCGCGTCGGATTGCCGAGCGCTTCCAACTGCTTCGCTGCTTGTTCGAGTTTCATAGAAATAGCATGAGGCCAGCGACAGGAACCGTCAAGCTCTATTTCGAAAAATATCGAAATAGGGTTCAGACAATCCGCTTGCCACTTGCATCGACGACGACCTCGCCATCCTCCTTGGCGAACGGGCCGATGTCGGGATCGGGCAGGACATCGAGCACCGCTTCCGACGGCCGGGCCAGCACGACGCCGAGCGGGCTCACCACGATCGGCCGGTTGATCAGGATCGGATGCGCCAGCATGAAATCGAGGATCTCGTCGTCGCTCCATTTGGGATCGCCAAGGCCGAGTTCGGCATAGGGCGTGCCCTTCTCGCGCAGCAATTGGCGCGGCGTCATCGCCATCGCCTCGAGCAATTCGATGAGCCTGTCGCGCGACGGCGGCGTCTTCAGATATTCGATCACCTCCGGCTCCTCGCCCGACTGGCGGATGATCGCCAGCGTGTTGCGCGACGTGCCGCAGGCGGGGTTGTGATAGATGGTGATGGTCATTGCGCAGCCTTCATCTCAGTGAGGGTCTTGGGATCCGCCAGCAGCCAGCCGGCCAGCGCCAGCGAAAGCAGCGCACCCGCCAGCTCCGCGGCGATGAAGGCCGGAACATCGGAGGGCCGGATGCCGGCGAACGTATTCGAGAAGCTCGGGCGATCGCTACCGCCGGATTGGCGAAGCAGGTCGAGGCCGTGAACCAGTAGGCTGATGTGATGTAGAGCCCGACCAGCCAGGGAATGGCATCGCCCCTGAAGCGCAAGCCGGCAAGGATAGTGAAGACCAGGCCGAAACTCGCGACCAGTTCGGCCAGCCACTGCCCCTGCCCGCTGCGCACCGTCGCCGCCACCTCCAGCAAGGGCAGCTCGAACATGGCATGCGCGACCAGCGTGCCGGCGAGGCCGCCAACAATCTGGACAGTGATGTAGCCCAGCACGGCCAACCAGCCGATGTCGCGCCGCAGTCCGAAAACCAGCGTGACGGCCGGGTTGAAATGGGCGCCGGAGACCGGCCCCAGCGTAGTGATCAGCACCACCAGCATGGCGCCGGTTGGAATGGTGTTGCCGAGCAGCGAAAGTGCTGCATCGCCGGTCAGCCGACTGGCCATGATGCCCGAGCCGACCACCGTGGCGACCAGCATGGCGGTGCCCAGCGCTTCGGCGGCGAGACGGCGTCGAAGGTCGGTCATGTCAACCTCAACATTTGCAGGTCACCGCCTGGATGATCGGCTGGCAAAGCTCCGGCGCGCCGTTGCAGCAATCCTCCATCAGATAGGCCAGGAGATCGCGAAAGCCGGTCATGTCGGCCGTGTAGCGGATGCTGCGGCCGTCGCGCACGGCATGCACCAGCCCGGCCTGACCGAGGATCTTCAAATGCGCGGACATGGTGTTCTGAACCGCGCCCAGCCGCGTCGCGACCTCGCCTGCCGGCACACCCTCGGCTCCGGCCCGAACCAAAAGCCGGAACACCTCCAGCCTGGTTTCCTGGCCGAGTGCTGAGAGCGCCAGCAATGCTGTTGCCTTGTCCATCAACCCATCTATCCAGATTCATGGATTAATGGCAGCCGGCCATGACAATGCTGTGACAGCCAGGGCTTACGCTTTGCGCCGGGAACCCGTCGCGCGTGGTTCGCTGAGATGCGGGCGCCAGCCATGCACGCGGTCGCGCCCCGCGGCCTTGGCGCCGTAGAGCGCCTCGTCGGCGCGCCGCAAGAGATCGGCGATCTCGATGTCAGCGCCACCGTCGAAAGTGCCGACCCCGATGCTGACGGTGACGATGCCCTTTTCGCTGCCGGCATGCGCAAGCCCGAGGTCGCGCACCTTGCCCCGCAGCGTTTCGGCGATGACGAAGGCGCCTCGCGCGTCGGTTTCGGGCAGGACGATCGCGAACTCCTCGCCACCGTAGCGGGCCGCCGCGTCGGCCGGCCGGCGCGCCGTCGCCTCGATGCAGCGGCTCACATTGCGCAGGCATTCATCGCCCGCCGGGTGGCCATAGTGGTCGTTGAAGCGCTTGAACCAGTCGACATCGATGATGAGCAGGCTGAGCGGCGTCGTGTTGCGCCGGCCGCGCGCGAATTCGCGCGCCAGCGCCTCGTCGAAGGCCCGCCGCGTCAACAGTTCGGTCAGCCCGTCGCGATGCGCCAGCAGGTTCAGCTTCTCGTTGGCCGCCATCAGTTCGGCCTCGATCTGTTTGGCCTCGGTGATGTCGGAGAACACGCTGAGACTGCCACCATCACCGGTCGGCCGGGTCCGCACATCGAGCCAGCGCCCGTCGGCGAGCCGGACCTGGCGGTGGCTGGCATGCGTCTGCAAGGCCATGATGCCGGCGATCCAGTCCTCGACCGCGTCCGGCGGTGTGATGCTCTCGCCGCGCGCCGCCGAGGCGCGCAGTATGTCGTGGTGGTTGGCGCCAGGCACCCTGATGTCGGCCGTCTTCGGAAACAGCGCGCGGTACTGGGCGTTGCACAGCAGCAGCCTGCCGTCGGGGTCGAACATCACCAGGCCATCGGCCATATGCGTCAGCGCGTCGCCGAGCCTGGCTTGGCTTTCCGCCAGTTCGGTCTGCAGTTGCTTGCGTTCGGTGATGTCGCGATTGTGCGTGATCAGGCCGACGATCGTCCCGGCCCTGTCGCGAAACGGCGCCTTCAGCGTCGCCAGCCAGGCATCGGTGCCGTCCTCGTGGTTCACGTGCTGCTCGATGGTGGAGGAGACGCCGGACGCCAGCACGGCAAGCTCGTCGGCGCGGAATTGCTGCGCCGTTTCGCTGGGATAGAAATCGAAATCCGTCTTGCCGATCAGCGCCTTGGCATCAGCCGCCTGCATCAGCTCGGCGGTTGCCGGATTAGCGGCGATGAACCGCCCGTCGAGATCCTTGACGTTGAGGCAGTCGGGCAAGGTCTCGACCACGGCCTTGAAGATGCGCCTCGACTGCAGCGCCTCGATACGCCGCCGCTCCTGGTAGAGCGCCAGTCCCGACATCGCCACGGAGACGAAGATTAGCAATGTCGAGGGAAACACCACCTCTGGCAGCACCGTCTCGATAACGGACCGTGGCAGGACGCTGAGGCCAAGCAGAGATCCGCATGCGGTTGCGGCACCCAGGATCATGATATCGCGCGTGGTGAGGGCGCGGCCCCTGAGCGCAAGATTGCCGGCAATACCGACCAGCATGGTGGCCGCGATCCCGACCGCGCCGGCCAAGGCGCCGATGCCGCCCTCGAAAACCCGGAAAGCACCGGCCATGACGCCGGCGACGATGCCGGCGACGGGACCGCCGAAGAAGCCGGCAACGGCAATCATCGTCGCTCTCAGATCGACAAAGACCCCTGGCTGGAGTTGCATCGGCGTCAACATCAGGATGATGGCGCCGGCGCCCATCAGCAGGCCGAAGGCCGCGGCCTTCACAACGGCCGGCCTGCGGTCCAGCCACACATGCGTGTGGATCCAGACCGAAACGAACATAGCGACGACCGCGAGATTGGCCAGCAATTCAGACCAGGGCGAACCCATTGCGCACCTTTCCTGTCACCGGGCTTCCGCTGTAACCGCCTCTTTGATAAGCTCTCGATGACAACAAAGTGTTACGTCAGGTCTTTGACCTTTCGTCTAAGGCGCCCGTGCCGGCAGGTCCGAAAAGGCCGGCGCAACTTGCAGCACGGCATCAGCCCGGGATCACCTCCAGCGCATGCCGCCGACAAAATCGATGAAGGCGCGCAGCGGCGCCGGCGTCAGGCGGCGGCCGGGATAGTAGAGGAACGGGCCTGAGAATTCCTGCCACCAGGGCTCGAGCACCGGCTCCAGCCGGCCATCGTCGAAATAGGGACGCAGCCAGTCCTCGAACAGCGAGACGATGCCGCCGCCGGCGACCGCCACCTCGACAGCAAGGGCCATTGCCGTGCCGGTGCTGACCAAAAGCGGGCCGGTCGGTTCGACGCTCACGACCTCGCCGTCGCGCTCGAACTCCCAGGCCGGCGTGAAGCCGCTGGCGAAGCGGCCGCGCAGGCAGGCGTGATCCAGCAGGTCGCGCGGATGGTCGGGCCGGCCGTGGCGGTCGAGATAGGCCGGTGCGGCGGCGGTGGCGAAGCGCTGCCGGCGCGGGCCGATCGGCACGGCGATCATGTCCTGCTCCAGCCGCTCGTCATAGCGGATGCCGGCGTCGCAGCCGCTCGCCAGTATGTCGACGAAACTGTCCTCGGCGGTCACTTCCATGCGGATATCGGGATAGGCGGCGAGGAAAGGCGGCAACAGGCGCGGCAGCACCAGTTTCGCCGCGACCACCGGCACGTTGAGCCGCAGCGTGCCGGCCGGACGGCCGCGAAAGCCGTTGACCACGTCCAGCGCCGCCTCGACTTCGCCGAGCGCGGGGCCGAGCCGTTCGAGCAGCCGTGCGCCGGCCTCTGTCGGCGCCACGCTGCGCGTGGTGCGGTTGAGCAGCCGCACGCCAAGCCCGGTCTCCAGCCGCCGCACCGTCTCCGACAGGCTGGAAGCGCTGACGCTGCCCACCCGCGCCGCCTCGCGAAAGCCGCCGGCACGCGCCACCGCCATGAACGCCTGGAGGTCTCCCAGATTCGCTGCCATTGTTCGCCTTTCCGCACAGGCTGTGCCGATTGCTCCATATTATCGCGCAGGCGCGCGTTGTCTATATCCGGCCGATCCAAAGGAGATGAGACGATGACCGATATCAGCAAGGCCGGAACCTACAAACTCGGCGACCGCACCGTGAAGCGCCTCGGCTACGGGGCCATGCAACTGGCGGGACCGGGGGTCTTCGGCCCGCCGAAGGATCGCGGCGCTGCCCTTGCCGTGCTACGCGAGGCGATCGCCAGCGGTGTCGACCACATCGACACATCGGATTTCTACGGCCCGCACATCACCAACCAGATCATCCGGGAGGCGCTGAACCCCTACCCCGCCGATCTCACCATCGTCACCAAGGTCAGCGCCAAGCGCGGCGCCGATGCGTCGTGGATCCCCGCAATGTCGCCGGAAGAGCTGACGCAGGCCGTGCACGACAATCTGCGCAATCTCGGGCTCGATATCATCGACGTCGTCAATCTGCGCTCCATGCATGGCATCCACGGCCCCGCCGAAGGATCGCTGGAGCCGCAGCTCGATACGCTCGCCGAATTGCAGCGCCAGGGCCTCATTCGCCATATCGGCCTGAGCAACGTCACGTCAAAGCAGCTCGCCCAGGGACGCAGCATCGCCGACATCGTCTGCGTGCAGAACCAGTACAACATCGCGCATCGCGAGGATGACGCGCTGATCGACGAACTGGCCGCCGCTGGCATTGCCTATGTGCCCTTCTTCCCGCTCGGCGGCTTCACGCCGCTGCAGTCGGACACGCTGGCCAATGTCGCCCGCAAACTTGGCGCGACCCCCATGCAGGTGGCACTCGCCTGGCTGTTGCAGCGCGCGCCCAACATCCTGCTCATCCCCGGCACCTCGTCGGTCGGCCATCTCAGGGAAAACCTGGCCGCGGCTGAACTGAAGCTGCCGGCCGAAATGATCGCGGTGCTGAACGGCATCGCCGACGAGAAGGCAGCCGCCTGAGGCCTTGAATACTGCCTGCCGGATCCGCCCCGGCAGGCCCTCTCGCCTGCCAACCCGCTTCACGCTCCAAGGCTGGTTGACTTAGCCGGCCAACCACATTATAGAACCATTTAGTTCCAGAACTATATGGTTCCATAATGGCCACTCAAATCTCCCTCGACGATACCTTCGCAGCCCTCGCCGACCCGACACGCAGGGCGATCCTGGCCCGCTTGCTTGACGGCGAAGCTTCGGTCGCCGAGTTGGCGCAGCCTTTCGCGCTCACCGTGCGTGCCATTTCCAAACATGTCGGCGTGCTGGAGCAGGCCGGTCTCGTTACGCGCAGCCGGGCGGCGCAAAAACATCTCAGCCGCATCGAACTCAAACCGCTGCGCGACATCGACCGCTGGCTCGACGACTACAGAAAACTCTGGGAAGACCGTTTCGACCGCATGGAAGACCTCCTGCGGCGCGGCGCGGACAAAAAAGAATGAGCGCGCTCGCAGCCGCAGCGGCCGACCGCAGCTTTGCCGTCGAGCGGATTTTCAATGCCCCGGTCGAGCGTGTCTTCAAACTGTGGACCGATCCGCTTCTGGTGGCGCAATGGTGGGGCATCAGGGACTGCACCATCCCGCATTGCGCGCTCGATGTGCGCGTCGGCGGCCGCTGGCGCATCGACATGCTGACCGCCAGCGGTGCGCTCTACCGCAACCAGGGCAGCTATCTCGAAGTCGTCGAGAATTCCAGGCTGAGCTACTGCGACGAACCCGATCCTGAAATCCAGGAATGGGCCGGCAAGCCGCCGGGCCAGAGCCGTCACATGGTCACCTTCACGGCCCAAGGCGCGCGCACCCATGTCCATTTCGAGGTGACCCTTGCCAGTGCCGCCGACCGCGAACGCCTGCTGGCGCTTGGCATGCGTGGTGGTTGGACGCAGAGCTTCGACCGGCTGGAACAGCTGATAGCCACCGGAGCCAACCATGCTGGCTGAAAACGCCAGGCCGACCACGCAAGCCTTGACGTCGCGGGATGGAACGCCGATCGCTTGCGAGCGCCGGGGCCAGGGCCATCCGCTCATCCTCGTCGACGGCGCGCTCTGCTCGCGCGCCATGGGTCCGAGCGGCCCGCTGGCCAAGGCGCTGGAGAGCGATTTCACCGTGTTTCGCTACGACCGCCGTGGCCGTGGCGACAGCGGCGACACCTTGCCTTATCAGGTCGAGCGCGAGGTCGATGACATCGAGGCCGTGTTGCAGGCAGCCGGCGGCGAAGCCTATGTCTGGGGCATGTCTTCCGGCGCCATGCTGGCGCTGATGGCGGCAGTCCGCCTGCCCGGCATCAAGAAACTCACGCTCTACGAAGCGCCGCTGATCGTCGACGACAGCCGCGCAACCACGCAAGGCGACTGGGCGACGATAAGGCGAGCCATCGCGGACGACCGGCGCGGCGACGCCGTGAGCGCCTTCCTCAAATCGGTCGGCATGCCCAGCCTGCTCATCGCCTTCATGAAGCTGACGCCGATCTGGCGGAAGCTCAAGGCAGCGGCGCACACGTTGCCTTATGACGGCGCCATCGTCGCCGGCGATCAACTCGGCAAGCCGCTCGAGCCCTCCCGCTGGACCGCGCTCAGCCTGCCGATACTGGTGACCGACGGGGGAAAAAGCCCGCTTTGGATGCGCCATGGCAACAAGGCGTTGGCTCAGGCTCTGCCCAATGCCCGCTACCAGACGCTGGCAGGCCAGAACCACATGCTTAAACCGGCCGCGCATGCGCCTGTGCTGACGGCGTTCTTCAACGGGCGGGATTAGGCGCGGACGCCAGCTCCATGCGAGCAGAAGGAAATCCGACCATGCAGCTTCGCCATATCCTCATCAAGGTCGACGACCAGGACAAGGCGCTGGCCTTCTACACCTCGGTCCTCGGTTTCGTGAAAAAGCATGACTACGATGGCGGCCGGGCCCGCTGGCTGACGGTGGTGTCTCCCGATCAAGCCGACGGCGCTGAACTGGTGCTCGAGCCCAACCGCGATGCGCCAGCGCGCGCCGCGCAGAAAGCGCTCCATGACGCCCACTTCCCGGCGGCCCTGATCACCAGCCGCGACATCCAGGCCGACTACGACCGCCTCGCCGGGCGCGGCGTGAAATTTCTCGGACCGCCCCAACGCATGGGTCCGGTCACCGCCGCTTTCTTCGACGACACCTGCGGCAACGTCATCGTGATGGCTCAGCAGGCCGGTTGACGCGCGATCGCCTCCGGTGACGCCCTACCGCAACCAGCAGGGGCTAAGTATTTGAACGGAACTGTGCGGCCCGATTCTGACCTGGATCAAACTCGGCTTGCTGAAAAGCGGCTACAGTCGCGGCGGCCTCGAACCTCGAAGGCACGATCAGGAGAAAAGCATGAGCCGCCTGCATGTCGAAAACCATCTGGTGTCGCGCATCGGCTGGCTCCGCGCCGCCGTTCTGGGGGCCAATGACGGCATCGTCTCGACCGCGAGCCTGATCGTCGGCGTGGCGTCGGCCGCAGCGCCGACTTCACAGGTCCTGGTCGCCGGCATAGCAGGGCTGGTCGCGGGCGCCATGTCGATGGCGGCCGGCGAGTATGTCTCGGTCAGCTCCCAATCTGACACCGAGAACGCCGACCTCGCCCGCGAACGCGAGGAACTCAGGACTCAGCCGGAATTCGAGCGCGAGGAGCTGGCGCAGATCTACGTCAAGCGCGGGCTGGAGCCGGGCCTGGCGCGCCAGGTCGCCGATCAGCTGATGGCCAGGGATGCGCTGGCCGCGCATGCCCATGACGAACTCGGCATTTCGGAAATGACCACGGCGCGGCCGATCCAGGCGGCGCTGACCTCGGCGGCGACCTTCAGCGTCGGCGCGGCGATGCCGCTCATCATGGTGCTGGTATCGCCGGCTTCAATGCTGGTGCTGGCGGTTTCGGTGGCCTCCCTGCTTTTCCTTGGCTTTCTCGGCGCCATCGGCGCCAGGGCCGGCGGCGCCAATATCCCGCGCGCAACGCTGCGCGTCACCTTCTGGGGCGCCTTCGCCATGGCGCTCACCGCCGGCATCGGCGCGCTGGTTGGCGCTGCGGTGTGAGCCGCGCGCTCCCTACCCGCTGGTGGCCGGCTGCGGCAGGTGGCCTTCGAACAACGCACTCTGGTCGCGGATGCGCGCCACCATGTGCTCGCGAAACACCCTCACACGCTGGGTTCGCCTGAGGTCTGGATGGTAGAGCAGCCACAGCCCGAGATCATGGACGGGGTCCGGCTCTCGAAAGCGCTCCAGCTCCTCGGCGCTATCGCCCATGAAGCAGGGCAGATAGGCAAGGCCCAGCCCCTGTTTCAGGGCGGCGAGCGTCAGCAGCGTGTCGTCGACGAAGAAACTATGGCGGTGATCCGGACAGGCCGCATGGGTCCAGGATTGGTGGAAGGCGCAGCACTCCACCCCTATCCAGAGCGGTTTGGCGCCGCTGGCGCGCAACCCCCTGAGATAGCGCCGCTCTCCGTAGACGGCCGACGCCACATTGGTGAGCCGCGTGCCCACCAGCGTGTCGAGCGGCGTGTTGGTCAGCCGGATGGCAATGTCGGCATGGCGTTCGGCGAGACTGACATATTTGTTGGAGACCTGCACATGCAGCCGGATGTCCGGGTAGGCCTCGCTGAAGCCGGCGAAGATCGGCATCAGCACGGATGAAGCCATGTTGTTGATCGCCGACACCCTGAGCTCGCCGGCGACACGGTCTTCCTGCCCGCCGAGCGCGCCCTCGACCTCGAGCACCTCCATCTCCATCTTGCCGGCCGCCATTCTCAGTTCGTCGCCTGCCGGCGTCAGCTCATAGCCGGATTTCTTGCGCTCTATCAGCCGCGTGCCAAGCTGCGTCTCCAGGAGCCTGATGCGGCGCGACACGGTGGAGTGCTGGATGTTCATGCGTTTTGCGGCGCCGCTTATCGAGCCGTCGCGCGCGACGGCCAGGAAAATCCGCAAGTCATCCCAATGCATCCTGGACCCCGATCCGTGCAATTTTGCAAAATGGGCGTCGAGATTTCGAGAATGGTACCAGAATTACGCCACCCCTAGGCTTTCCGGCAAGGCAATAGTGCCTTCGAGGAGGATGCCATGACCATGCAGCAACCGATTTTCGATCCGGCAAAGTTCAAGGAAACCACCCGCAAGCAATGGGATAGTGCCGCCGAAGCCTGGAACCGCTGGGGTCCGCTGTTGACCCGCTGGCTCGGACCCGCCACCGAACTGATGCTTGACATGACCGATGTAGGCAAGGGCAGCCGGGTCCTCGACGTCGCCGCCGGTGCCGGCGAACAGACGCTGACGGCCGCGCGGCGTGTCGGGCCGACTGGCTATGTGCTGGCCACCGACATCTCGGCAGGCATTCTGAACTTTGCCGCCGACAATGCGAAGCTGGCCGGCTACGCCAATGTCAACATCGCCGTCGCCGATGGCGAAAAGCTGGATGCCATTTCGGCCGAACCGTTCGACGCGGTGATCTCACGCGTCGGGCTGATCTATTTTCCCGACCAGAACCGGGCGCTGGGCGGCATGCGCGATCATCTGAAGCCAGGCGGCAAGGTCGGCGCCATCGTCTATTCCACCGCCGACAGGAACCCGTTCTTCTCGATCCCGGTCGGCATCATCCGCCGTCGTGCCGCGCTGCCTGCACCCCTGCCCGGCCAGCCCGGGCCGTTCAGCCTGGGCGACCCGACGGTGCTGGCCAAGCGCCTGACCGATGCGGGTTTCCACGATGTGCGCATCGAGAAGGTCAACGCGCCGGTGCGGCTGCAATCGGCGCTCGAATGCCTGCAGTTCGAGCAGGAATCGTTTGGCGCGCTTCACCAGATGCTGGCCGGCCTGTCCCCTCGCGAGCAGGACGACGCCTGGGCCGAAATCGAAACCGCGCTTGGCCGGTTCGAACAGGACGGACAGTTCGAAGGCCCATGCGAAATGCTGGTCGCAGCCGCCACCAGATAGGTGGACCTCTGCCAGGTGCTTGAGCAGCACCGGATGCGCGTGATAGCCAAGGTGCGGCGGCGGCCGCTTACCAAACGACGGTGCCGGCGGCGGATCGTCCGCCGGACACGCAATCCGCGACGACAAAGCAGGACATGACACCACGCCAGCCACCAACCCTCGGCCGTCGTCCCACAGCCAAGCCCCCCGGCGTCAGCCTGAACCGCGCGCTGTCGAAACTCGGCCTGTGCTCGCGCACGCAGGCCGAGGTGTTGATCGCCGAGGGCCGCGTGCGCGTTGGCGGCAAGGTGGTACGCGATGCCTCGCTGCGCGTCGATTTGAACCGCGACCGCATCGTCGTCGATGGCGAAAAGGTGGTTGCCGAGCGCAAGGTCTATGTCATGCTCAACAAGCCGCGCGGGCTGGTCACCACGCGCGACGACCCACAACAGCGCGACACCGTCTATGCCTGCCTCGAAGGGCTCGATCTGCCCTTCCTCTCGCCGGTCGGCCGCCTCGACAAGGCGAGCGAAGGCCTGCTGCTGATGACCAACGACACACGCTTCGCCAACCGGCTGATGGACCCGGCTTCGCATCTGCCCAAGACCTATCACGTGCAGGTCGCAACCGTGCCCGACGCGGCGATGCTGGACAAACTCCGCGCGGGCGTCACCGTCGACGGGGAGACCCTGACGGCAAGCTCGATCGCGCTTTTGCGCAACGGCGGCCGCACCGCCTGGCTGGAGATCGTGCTCGACGAGGGCCGCAACCGCCACATCCGCCGTCTGCTCGCCGCCCACGGCATCGAGGTCAAGCGCCTCATCCGCATCGCCATCGGCCGCTTGCCGCTCGGCGACCTCGCCAAGGGCACGGCGCGGCATTTGACGGTGGAGGAGTTGGTGCTGCTGGCGGACTGAAAAACGTCCCCGCCCGCCAGGCCGAAAGCGGCCTGGCTATTCCTGCGGAACGCTCGGCCTGACCGACGAGGCAGAGCAATTCCAGGAAAAGTGTCCAACGGTCTTCCGTCGGGAATTGCGTCAAACAAGGAGAGCGGTCAATCAGGCCTTGTTGGTAATCCACATGGTCGGCGCGCCAATCACGCCGGCACTTCCCATCGCCTTTTTCAGCTCCGGATTCTTGATGAACGCCTGTGCCTCGGCGACGCTGGCGAAATCATGCGTCACAGTGACGTCGTTGGGGTTGTCCGCCGCCTGATAGACAGCCTGTGCCTTCACGCCGCCGGTCTTTTGCGCCGGGGCGAACCCGTCATAGACTTTGCGCCAGGCCTTGTAGTCGGAAACGGTATGTCTCACGAACAGCGTCGTCATCGTCCATTCCTCCCAGACTGTTGTTTGTTGGTGCGCCCAAGAGGCCGGCGATGGGCCGTCCGTTATATCGCCTCAAGCTAATGTTTGGCAAACGGGGGAACGAATGAGATGCGCCTGGCAGACCCGCCAAAGTTCTTTTTGCTCCCACCGATGATTTCCGCCCACCCGCGCTGTCCTCATCTACAGGCGCTGGAATGGTCCGGCTGCCGGAACAGCGAGGTGAGCCATGCAATCGTTGAAAGGTCAAAATGTCGTCGTCGTCGGAGGCAGCCGGGGTGTCGGGCGCTCGATCGTGGAAGCTGCACTCAGCGAAGGCGCGACGGTGCTTGCCGTCGCTCGTGGCGCGGCCGATCTGAAAGAACTCTCCTGGGAGGCGTCAGGCGTGAAGACGCTTGCCGCCGACGCCACGCAGGATACCGCGCCCGACGCGGTGTTTGCCGCCATACAGCCTGATGTGCTGGTGATCTCAGCCGGTGCCTTCGCGCCGTCGGCATCCATCCAGGACCAGAGCTGGGACGATTTCTCGGCCAACTGGGAGATGGACGTCAAGGCGTCGTTCCTGTTTTGCCGGGCAGCGCTGCAGGGACGGCTGAAGCCGGGCAGCCGCGTGGTGCTGATCTCCAGCGGCGCCGCGTTCAGCGGCGGGCCGCCGAACTCAGGCGGCTATTCCGGCGCCAAGCGCATGCAGATGGTGCTCGCCGCCCACAGCCAGAAGGAAGCCGACCGGCTTGGCCTCGGCCTGCGCTTCATGGCGCTGGCACCGATGCGCATCATGGCCGGCACCGGCGTCGGCGAGCGCGGCATTACCGGCGTTGCGGCCTATCTCGGCATCAGCCCGGCGGATTTCCTGGCCAGCATGGACGATGTGCAGACGCCCGCCGATGTTGCTGACGCCGTGGTCACCCTCGCCGGCGGCACCATGCCGGGCACCGGCTTCATGGTCAGCGGCAGCGGCCTTGCGGCAGCGACATGAGGCGCGCAGGATGTCCGCCAAAATCGGCATAACCAAAATCAGTACGGCCGAAATCGGCATGGTGGACCCGATATGACAGACGCACCTGGCGCCTCCCTGCCATCGGGCCTGCCGGTCCTCGACCGGCTGGCCTTCGAGCGGCTGACGATGGCCCACCGCCGCGAGCTGAAACTGCATTGCTACCGGATGATGGGCTCGCTGCATGAGGCCGACGACCTCGTGCAGGACACCTTCCTCAAGGCTTGGCGCGGCCGCTCCCAGTTCGACGGGCGCGGTTCGCCGCGCGGCTGGCTCTATGCGATCGCCACCAACACCTGCCTCAACGCCATCAAGGCGCGGTCATCGGCGCGGCGCGTTCTCGCGCCGCCCGGCCGGCCGCCGACCGAGGGGCCCGCCACCGCCGGGCCGGCCGCCGAGCTTTCCTGGCTGGAGCCCTACCCCGACGCCGAACTGCCGGACCCTGTCGATGGCGAGCCCGGCCCTGAAGCGCGCTACGAGACCCGCGAAGCGATCCGGCTTGCCTTCGTCGCCGCCATCCAGTTGCTGCCACCGAGACAACGCGCGGCACTTTTGCTGTGCGACGTGCTCGGCTGGTCGGCGGCTGAGACCGCGCAATTGCTTGGCGGCTCGACCGCCTCGATCAACAGCGCCCTGCAGCGGGCGCGCGCGACGCTGGCGGTGCGTTATCCCACCGGGCGTCCCCTGCAGCGATCGCAGCCCAACCGCGACGAAAGCCTGCTGCTCGAACGCTATATCAAGGCCTGGCAGGCGGCCAATCTCGACAGCTTCATCGAGCTGCTGCGTGAGGACGCCACTTACCACATGCCGCCATGGCTGGACTGGTACCAGGGCCGCCCTGCGATCCACGATTTCTTCAGGACGGTGTGGAGCAATTTCGCTGGCTACCGCGCGGTGGCGACACGGGCCAACGGCCAGCCCGTGGTCGCGATCTACGCGCGGCGCTATCAGGATCCCGAGTGGCGCGCCCAGTCGCTGCATATCATCGAGCCGGCCGAGGGTGGGATCGCCTCGCTGACGGTCTATGTCGGCCCGCTCGGCGCCGATTTGTTCGCCGCCTTCGGCCTGCCGCCAATGGTGCAGGAGAGCTGGTCCGAAAGGCAAGCGTAGCCATCGCATCCCTCTCCTGACAGAAAGCTGTCAGGAGGCCTGGCCTATAGAGCGATCGGGAGCCGGATCGCGGCTTCAGCGATCAAGGAGCCCAAGCCATGAATTTCGTCTCAATCCGCATCATCACCTCAGATGTTCAGCGCCTCGTGCGCTTCTATGGCGAGATCACCGGCATGCCGGTGACGGTCTACACGGAAGACTTCGCCGAACTGGCGACACAGTCATGCACGCTGGCGATCGGCAGCACGCGCACCTTGATGCTGTTTGGCGGCGACATCGCCCGCCCCGCCGACAACCACACCGCCATCCTCGAATTCCGCGTCGGCGACGTCGATGCCGAATTCATCAGGCTGTCGGACTTCATCCGGGACACGACCGTGCAAAAACCGACCACCATGCCCTGGGGCAACCGCTCGCTGCTGTTTCGCGACCCCGACGGCAATCTGGTGAATTTCTTCACGCCGGTGACGGCGGAGGCGATCCGGAAATTCGACAAGTAATTGCCGGGCGCGGACGGGCGTCAGGTCGACTTCTGCGGAGATCGGCTGGTGCTCGTCCAACAATCCTGGGCGGTCGTGTCCGTCCATCTCGTGTCCGGCGCCAGCATCGAAATCCAGGTCTCCGCGAGTTTGCCGCCCTCGATCCGGTAGCTTTGCATGCCTGCCCGGCTGCGCGGCTCGCCGGTCTCGGGATCGGGCCACACGAAGGAAAAGCGAAACCATGCGCTGTCATCGGTGAAGGCGTGATCATAGACGACGACACGGATGCCCGGCCGGCCATCCCGGACGGAAGCGAGTTCCGCCGCATAGTCCTCGCGCGTCACCGTGCGGTCGCCCTTCTCGTCATGCCTGATGTAGTGCGATCCGACGCAAGCCGGGATCAGATCGTATTGGCCATCCACCCACACCCGTTCCCACCGGTCGAACAGGTCGCGCACCAGATCTTTTGACATGGACAAATCCTTCTGACTCACCCCGCCGACCATACACCGGAGGCGCGGAATTTGTGTCAGGAGACTGGAGGCACCAGGACGTCAGCTCGGCTGTCGGGGTCGCCCGAGTCCTCAACGATCTCCTTGCGCCAGTATGCCCAAAGCGCGAGCGCGCCTGGGCGCAGATCAGCGGGATAGTCCAGTCGAGCGATCTCCTCGTCCACGGTCCAGGGTTCCGGGAAGTCGGCAGCCACTTCTGATGCCACGATCCCGGCATCTTCAAGATCGGGATCGGCGAGCTCGCCGTCAAACACGAAGCGAAGCGTGATCTCAAACCCTTCCCAGCCGCAGGTAACCGCCCGAAGCCTCGGCGAAACGGCACCGAGCAGCGCGCGTTGCACGGATAGCAGCAGCTTCGTCCGAATGTCATGCATGGGCGTCGCCCTATGCCTGGTTCCACTTGCGCACCACCGGCTCACTGAGATCATGCTCGTAGCCGAGCACGCTGATGCTGGCCGTGTCGAGCACGAACAGCGCCCCGCCTTCCGGCGGCAGGCCGAGCCAGCGGGCGGCGAGCACGCGCAGGAAATGCGCGCTGGAGAAGATCAGGATCGAGCCGCCGGCTTCGCGAAGCTGTCCGATGATCCTGTCGGCACGAGCGCCGACATCGGCTGCCATCTCGCCTTGCGGGCAGCCGTCGCGAAAGACGTTCCAGCCCGGCCGCTCGGCCAGGATTTCCTTGGTGGTGCGCCCCTCATAGGCGCCGTAGTCCCACTCCTGCAGATCGTCGTTTCTGACGCTTGTCGCGCCAAAGCCGGCGAGCACGCTGGTATTGTAGGCGCGCTGCGACGGGCTCGACCAGACGGCCGAGAACGACAGGCCTTTCAGCCGCTCCGCCACGCCCCGCGCGGCCGCCTCGCCAGCCGGTGTCAGCGGCATGTCGGTGCGGCCGGTATGCTGCCCCGAAAGGCTCCACGCCGTCTCGCCATGCCGGACCAGATGGATTTGCGGATATGCGCTGCTCATAAGCTCGGTCTTTCGTTGAAGTCAGGCCAAGCTTTAGCGGTCGGCACCAGACAGCGAAAGACCCCGGCTGCCATCGCAGCCCTTCTGCACCGCTGGCTTACAAATCCGTAAGGTCCCTGCCACCAAGTTTTCATGAACCTGTCATGTCCGCTCGCCTACCCTGATCCATCGAGGGATTGCGAGACGAGGGACACTTCAATGAAAAGATTATCTCTGGCACTGGCCGCCGGCATGCTCACGACGGCGTTGGCGGGCGCGCTGTCTGTTTCCAGCGCTAACGCCGCACCCTACAAGCACGTCCTGCTCATCAGTATCGACGGGCTCCATGCACTCGACCTGGCAAACTATGTCGCCGCGAATCCGAAAAGCACGATCGCCACGCTCGCCGGCACCGGGATTTTCTATCCGAATGCGCTGACCAGCGCTCCGTCAGACTCGTTTCCTGGCCTTGTGGCACAGGTAACCGGCGGCACGCCCAAATCGACGGGCGTGTTCTATGACGACAGCTACGACCGCACCTATTTCGCGCCGGCCTCGGATTGCAAGGGCGAGCCCGGTGCCGAGGTGTCCTTCGCCGAGAACATCGACGTCGATTCGACGCGCCTTGATGGTGGCGGCAAGCCGGGCGATTTCCGCAGCCAGATCGACCCGGCTAAGCTGCCGATGACGCTGATCAACGGCAAGTGCTCGGTGGTCTATCCGCATGATTTCGTGCGGGTCAACAACGTTTTCGAGATCGTGAAAGCGCATGGCGGCCGCACGGCCTGGTCCGACAAGCATCCGGCCTACGAATGGCTGAACGGACCTTCGGGCAAAGGCGTCGACGACCTCTACGCCCTGGAACAGGACAGCTTGATCCCGGGCACGAAGGTCAAGACGACCGGCAGCTTCAAGGCCGAGCGTGACTTCGATGAAGCGCGGGTCAAGGCGGTGATCAACGAAATCAAGGGGCTCGACAGCACCGGTTCGCATCCCGCGGCCGTTCCCGCACTTTTCGGCATGAATTTCCAGGCGGTGAGCGTGGGCCAGAAACTCCCCAAGTCCGGGCCCGGCGACGAGGCCGGTCTGGTGGGCGGCTATCTGGATGCCAGCGGCGCGCCCAGCAATGGTCTTGCCGGCCAGCTCGCCTATGTGGACGGCGCTCTCGGCGAACTGATGGTCGCACTCAAGGACAACCACCTCGCCAATTCGACCCTGATCATCCTTGCCTCGAAGCATGGCCAGTCGCCCATCGACCCGGCGACGTTCCAGGCACTGGACGATGATCCATACACGAAGGCGCCGGGCTACGCCTTCCACATCGCCGACGACGCCGCGCTGATCTGGCTCAAACCGCAAGACCGGGTCAAGAACCTTGCGGCGGCGCAGGATTATCTCGAGAAATCGAGCAAGGCTGAAGGCATCGCCCAGATCCAGCCGCCGAATGCCCTCGCGCTCGCCTATCAGGATCCGGCCACCGACAGCCGTACGCCGGACTTCATAGCCACGGTCAATCCGGGTGTGGTCTACACATCCGGTTCGAAGATTGCCGAGCACGGCGGCGCCAATGCGAACGATCGCAACGTGGCGCTTCTCATCAGCAGTCCTTCGATCAAGCCCAGATCGGTGCCAGCCCTGGTGCAGACGACGCAGGTCGCTCCCACCATCCTGCGGGCTCTTGGCTACAACGCGAACGAACTCCAGGCTGTGAAGCTCGAAGGCACCCAGGAGCTGCCTGCGACACCGTTCTAAGCCCAGCATCACACCGTTTCACAATTGGCCGCCGGGCATGCTCGGCGGCCATTCGTTTGCGATCAGCAATGTTTACAGACAGTTGGCCGGATCGCTGAAGGCAGGCAGCGACTGGCCTGACATTGGTTGAGTTCCAACCCCTGGCCTTGATCCGCATCAAGGTGGCCCTGTGATGAAGCCCGTAGCGAACTTATATCAGGGGCAGCCCTCAAGGGCTCCCGCCACCCGAAGGGCACCGGCCCTTGCACAACAGGTCAGATCATCATGTACAAACATCTGCTCATCGCCACCGACGGATCGGAACTGGCCGACAAGGGCGTTGCCCACGGCCTCACCTTGGCAAAAGGCATCGGCGCCACCGTGACCTTCGTCACGGTCTCGGAACCGTATCCCATCTTCGCCTGGGGCGGCGCGATGGCCGGCTATGCGGCGGGCGACGAACTGGCCGTTTACCTGGAAGAATCCCGCAAATACGGCAAGGAGGTTCTCGACAAGGGCAAGGCTTCAGCCGACGCCGCCGGCGTCTCCGCCGAAGTGGTCCATGTCGAGGACAAGCGGCCCGCCGAAGCGATTCTGGAGCTGTCGCAGGCGCTCGGCTGCGACCTGATCGTCATGGCCTCGCACGGCCGCCGCGGACTGGGCAAGCTGCTGCTGGGCAGCCAGACGGCGGAAGTGCTGTCCTATACCGCAATTCCGGTGCTGGTGGTTCGCTGACGCCGAGAGCTGGAACACGTTTTCGGAATCATGCTCAAACAACCGCTAGGGCTCCGGCCAGGCTGTCATGCGCCGGACATTTGTTCGCCCTGGAGGAAAACGACGAATGGCGGATGCGGATCGTACCAGGATTATAATCCCCGGGAGAACGCCGGAATCGGCGGCCATGCTGGCAAGCGTCAAACGGGCGATGGCGATCACCGCCCGTCTCAACCGCTTGACGTTCAACGACGCCGACCAAGTCAGGGCCGTGTTCAGCGAACTCATCGGCGGACAAGTCGATGACAGCTTCTTGCTGATCCCACCCTTCTACACGACCGGCGGCCCCCACATCCGCGTCGGGCGCAATGTTTTCATCAATCAGAACTGCACTTTTTACGATCTTGGCGGGCTCGACATTGCCGACGATGTGCTGATCGGGCCGAATGTGAGCCTGATCACCTCAGGCCATCCTCTCGAACCGTCGCGGCGCCGCTCCTTCATCACCGCAAGGCCGATCGTCATTGAGCGCAACGTCTGGATCGCCGCCGGCGCAACGGTCATCGGCGGCGTGACGATAGGCGAAAACGCGGTCGTCGCGGCGGGCTCGGTGGTGACGAGGGACGTTGCCCCGAACACGCTTGTCGGCGGCAACCCGGCGCGAGTTATCAGGTCGATTGCCGAGTGAGCAGACTCACCACAGCGCCTCAACCACCAGATACACCCCCAGCGCCAGCAACCCGACAAAGAACACTTTGCGAAAAGTCTCGACGCTCATCTTCTGGCGCAGCGCCTGGCCGATGAACATGCCAGCCAGCGCCGGCACGAGGACTGCTGCTGACCCCGCCAGTTGCGTCGTCGGCGACGCCAGCGCGCCCGTCCTGAACAGGCCGATGGTAAGGGCTGCCGTCGAGACGGTGAAGGACAGGCCGAGCGCCTGGATCAAATCCTCCTTCTCCAGCCGCAGCGATTGCAGATAGGGCACCGCCGGGATGACGAAGACGCCGGTGGCGCCGGTGACCAGCCCGGTCGCCACGCCGACCAGTGGTGAGGCCCACGCTTCGTGGCGCGCCGGCGTGGTGAAGCCGAGTTTTAGCAGGCCGAGAACGGCATAAAGCACCAGCGCTGCACCGAGCCCTGCCGAGGCCGCGCCGGCATGCGCGCCGGTCAGCACCCCTGCCCCGGCGACAGTGCCCAGCATGATGCCGGCCATCATCGTCCATAGCCGCTTGACGAGGCCGCCGAAGGAAGGGCCGGTGAACAATTGCCAGAGATTGGTGACCAGCGACGGGATCAGCAGCAGGGCGGCGGCTTCAGCCGGCGGCATCGTCACCGCAAGCAGCCCCATCGCGACCGTCGGCAGCCCCATGCCGACGACGCCTTTGACCAAGCCGGCTGCGAGGAAGACGACACCGATCCAGGCAATGATACCCACGCTCAGCATGACCGCACCACGGGATCAATCATGCAACAGCATGTCCGTCGCGTCCGGGCTGGGTTTTGCCGACGCGGCATCGCGGCTGACCGAAGCCGCCGTCATCGCACATCCCGGCAGGCCAGGCTGCGCCTGCGCCAGGGCAAGCGAGGCAACGGCCACCGCCAGCACGATCGCCATGCTCTCAAGAATGCCGAGCCCCTGCCGGCCTGGTGTCTTCCGTCCTGATGTCTTTTCGGCCATCGCACATCTCCATTGCAGATGATTGACTGACATAAGGGCCGCGCACAATGTGGAAGTTGCGCTGCCAGCCTTCGGCTCACACGAAGGCTGAAGCCGACGCCACACGACCCGCCAGCTCAACCTTTGCGCTCGCAGCTTCGACGAGCTGACGCCGCAGGCAAAGCTGCTGGCGGCGGCACTTATCTAAGCCCGACAACCGATCAGCAAACAGACACAACCGCGCCCCACGCGGTGGGTCGCTCTCCGTCGACGCACAAAACAATACCTTGCTTTCTAGAAATAAGTAACATAGCCTGTTTGCATATAGGCAAATAAATCGCCTATAATTTTTCTCTTTGTGAAAGACTGCCATTTTGCGAGAACATCTCGATCTGACCGATCGGCGGCTGGTCAAGCAGCTGTCGCAGGATGCGCAGCCGGGCATCAACCGCCTCGCCGAGACATTGGCGATTTCGGTGCCGACGGTGCGCTCGCGCCTGCGCAATCTGCTTGACCGAAATCTGCTCAAGATCGTCGGGCTGTTGAACCTGACCGAGCGGCCCGAGCTGATCTCGGCCATTGTCGGCATCAACGCCCAGGGGCGCGGCAAGGCGCGCGAACTGGCGCAGCGCATTTCGGAACTGCCCTTCGTCAACTCGGCATCGGTAGTCACCGGGCGTTTCGACATCATCGTCGACGTGACGGTGGCCGGTGACGTCGCCGATCTCTATCGCGTCACCAGCGAGCTGATCCCGGGCGCCGGCGAACCGGGCGAAGTCATGCGCAGCGAGACCTTCGTCGTCATGGCGTCCTGCAACAAATGGGTCAGCCTTCCCGAGGGCTGCTGGTCTGACGACCGCAAGGAGCCGGCATGAAGATCGCGGTTCTCGGCGGGCTCGGCCTGCAAGGTCGGGCTGCTATCGCAGATCTCGTCACCAGTGGTGTCGAGGAGGTGGTGTGCGTCGACACGACACCAGACGGCGCGGCCCGGCTTGGCGGCCTGACCGACCTGGCTCGCGTGCGGTTCGTCGTGCCTGAAGGCGCGATCGGTCCGGCACTCGTCAATGTGCTGAGCGATGTCGACGCCGTCATCGATTTGTTGCCGCAGCCATTGATGCGCGAGGCGGCGCATGCCGCGATCGCAACGCGCACGCCGCTGGTCACCACCAATTACGGCAAGGCCATCGCCGATCTGGCACAGGCTGCCGAACAGGCCGGTGTCTCTGTTATGACCGAATGCGGGCTCGACCCCGGCATCGATCTGGTCCTCTACGCCCGCGCCGCTCGCCAGTTCGACTCCATCACCGCGATCGATTCCTATTGCGGCGGTATCCCCGAGCCGAAGGCGATGGCCAAGCCCCTCTGCTACAAGGTGAGCTGGAATTTCGACATGGTGCTGGTCAGCCAGAACCGCGACAGCGTCATGATCGAGGACGGCGAACGCGTCGCTGTGCCGGCCGCCCGCCAGCACGACAGTCATTTCATCCATGAGATCGAGGTCGCTGGCCTGGGCCAGCTTGAAGCCTTCCCCAATGGCGACGCACTGCACTATGTCGAGATGCTTCCCGCGGCAAAAGGGCTGCGCCGCTCCGGCCGCTACACCCTGCGCTGGCCCGGATGGTCGGCCTTCTGGGCGCCGCTGAAGGAGCTCGGCTTTCTCTCCGAGAACAAGGTGCCCGGCACCGGTGCCAGCCCGCGCGAATTCCTCGGCCGGCTGCTCGGCCCGCAACTGCAATATGGCCCCGGCGAGAAGGATCTTTGCGTGATGCGCAATGTCTTTTCCGGCCTCGAAGGCGGCCGCGTCAAGACAGTGACTTCCGATTTGATCATCGAGCGCGACCTGGCGTCGGGCCTGTTCGGAATGAGCCTCGGCGTCGGCTACCCTGCCAGCATCGTGGCGCAGATGCTCGCGCGCGGCGACATCGGGAAGCCCGGCCTACTCAATCCGCTGCTCGACGTGCCGGACGAACCCTTCTTCGAGGCGCTGGCCAAACGCGGCATCAAGGTCACCGAGACGGTGGCCTGGGACTGAGGATTTTCGAACGGTGGCCGCCGCCGGCAACGGCGTCGCCGCTCAAAAACGAGCCCAAGGAAATCCACGGGCAAAACAATAACGACAACAGGGAGGAATACCAAAATGAAGATTGCCAGACTGTTCATCGCCGGACTTGCGCTCGCGGGCTTGACCACTGCAGCCAGCGCCGGAACGCTGGACGAGATCACCAAGCGCGGCGAACTGCGTGTCGCGGTGCAGACCCAGGGACCGCCCTTCTCACTGGTCGGCGCCAATGGCGAACGCACCGGCAGCTCGGTTGAACTGGCCGAACTGATGGCCAAGGAAATGGGCGTTAAAATCACCTTCCTCGACTTCGACTGGGACGGCCTCATCCCGGCGCTGTTGTCGGGCAAGGCCGATCTGCTGGTCGCCGACATGACGCCGACGCTGGCGCGCGGTATGAAGGTCGCCTTCACCACGCCCTATATGTACACGGGCAGCTCCGTCTTCACCAAGGCCGACAGCAAGTTCAAGACCACCGAGGACTGCAAGGCCAAGGGCACCAAGATCGCTGTTCTGCTCGGCGCCACAGGCGAGAAGGAAGCCAAGGCTGCCTTCCCCGATGCCGACATCAAGAGCTACAAGGGCGGCGGTCCGCTGCTGCTCGACGCCGTCAACAACGGCCAGGCCGATTGCGGCGTCAACGACGTCTCGGCGGTCAAGGGCCAGTCGACAGCCTATCCGGCCGGCAGCTTCACCATCATGCCGGACCTCCTGTCGAAGGAGCCGCTTGCCTTCGCCACGCGCTATGACGAGCCGGACCTGCTGGTCTGGATGAACCTGTTCCTCAACCAGGTCACCATCGACGGCCGCCTGCAGAAGAACCTCGACTACTGGGTGAATTCCGACGCCTGGAAGAAGGATCACTAAGCAGCAGAGAACCCAAGCGGTTTCGCGCGCGTCTTCAGCGCCGCGAAGCCGCTTGGACCCTCGCTTCCCGCGCTCTGGGGACTTCACCCAACGATGCTCGAGAATTTCAGTTTCCGCACCATCGTCGAATACCTGCCGCTGTTTGGGCAGGGCCTGGTCACGACCGTCTGGCTGTCGGCGCTCTCCTTTGTCGGCGCGCTCATCGTCGGCATCGTGCTCTGCGCCATGAACCTGCAGCGCGGCTGGCTGTTTCGCGCCCCGGCCAAGGCCTATATCGATGCCGTGCGCGCCACGCCCCTGCTGGCGCAGCTCTATTTCCTCTATTTCGGCTTGCCCCGGCTCGGCTTCGTCCTGCCCGAGCTCGTCGTCGGCATCATCGCGCTGTCGCTGAACAGCGGCGCCTACATCGCCGAGATCATCCGCGCCGGCATCCTGTCGATCCCGCGCGGCCAGGTCGAAGCCAGCGTCGCCTCAGGCATGACCTATGTCCAGCGCATGCGCCTGGTCGTCCTGCCGCAAGCCTTCAAGGTGACGATCCCGCCGCTGCTCGGCCAGGCGATCGTGCTGGTCAAGGATTCCGCGCTGCTGTCGCTGATCTCGGTTGCCGAGCTGACCCGCGCCGGCCAGTTGCTCGCCTCCGACCGCTTCATGCCGGCGGAAGGCTTTCTGACCATCGCCGCCTTTTATCTGCTGCTCTATTACTGCATCAAGGGACTGGCCGTTCTCTCCAGCCGCTGGCTCGGCACAGCGGGGGCGCGCGCATGATCTGGCACCAATTCCTCAGCCTCGCCGGCTCCTATCCCCTCGCCTTGCGCGGCCTCGGCATGACCGTGGTGCTGTCGCTGATCAGCCTGGTGCTTGGCACGCTGCTCGGCTTCGGCCTCGGCATCCTGCGCACCGGCGGCAATCGGCTGATCAGCATCATCATCGGCGCCTGGGTCGACCTGATCCGGGGAACCCCGTTCCTGGTGCAGATCTTCCTGATCTTCTTCATCCTGCCCGAGTTCGGCATCGAGCTCGACGCCTTCACCGCCGGCATCCGTTCGGTGCCGACAGGCCAGGTCGAGGCAGCGCTGGCGTCCGGCCTGTCGCGCTGGCAGCGCATGCGCCAGGTGGTGCTGCCGCAGGCGATGCGCATCGTGCTGCCGCCGCTGGTCGGGCAGTATGTGCTGCTGATCAAGGATTCCTCGGTCGTCTCGGCGATCGGGCTAACCGACCTCACCCGCGTCGGCTGGCTGGTGGTGCAGCGCGTGCCCAACGGCCTGCTGGTCTTCTTCCTCGTCGGCGTCGGCTACTTCATCGTCTGCTATCCCTTGATCATGCTGGCCCGCCGGCTCGAACGCCGCATAGGCGCAGCCCATGGCGAGGTGCAGTTGTGACATCGAACCCCAAAGGCCCAACCGATATGACCAAAACGGGCATGATCGACTTTCGCGGCGTCAACAAATGGTTCGGCGCGCTGAACGTCCTGAAGGACATCACGCTCAGCGTCGAGCCGCGCGAAGTGGTTGTCGTCTGCGGCCCGAGCGGGTCGGGCAAGAGCACGCTGATCCGCTGCGTCAACGGCCTGGAGACGATCAAGGACGGCAATCTCATTGTCGACGGCCAGCGTGTTGGCGACCCCGCCACCAACATGACTAGCCTGCGCACCGAGATCGGCTTCGTCTTCCAGTCATTCAACCTCTACCCGCACAAGACGGCACTGGAAAACGTCACGCTCGCTCCCATCCATGTCCGCAAGATCCCGCGCGCCGAAGCTGAAAAGGCCGGCCGCGAATTGCTGGCCAAGGTCGGCCTCGCCGACAAGGTCAACGCCTATCCGGCACAGCTCTCCGGCGGCCAGCAGCAACGCGTGGCCATCGCGCGCTGCCTTGGCATGCGGCCGAAAATCATGCTGTTCGACGAGCCGACCTCCGCACTCGATCCCGAGATGATTTCGGAAGTGCTCGACGTCATGGTGGCGGTCGCCGAGGAAGGCATGACCATGATGGTGGTGACGCATGAGATGGGCTTTGCCCGCAAGGTCGCCCAGCGCGTGGTGTTCATGGACGCCGGCGCCATCGTCGAAAGCGGCACCCCCGACGAATTCTTCTCGCACCCCAGGACCGACCGCAGTCGGGCGTTCCTGAGCAAGATTCTCAGGCATTGAAGCCAGCGACTTAGGGTTTTCCCTCCGGCGCCATCGGATCGATACTAGCGGCGCTCAACTGGCATGCTTGGTCCGCATCTTGCTCAGTAATGCAGTGCTGTCAAAAGCAATGGGTGCCTCAGAGTCTTCGCCGGCAATGAGAGCGTTCTCCAACGCGCGGACTTCGTCCTCATGCCCGAAGCGCAAGCGAGAAGATGTATCCTGCGGTCGGTAAAACCGGCCAAGGCTCGTATAATTCTTGCGCGGGCCTTTGACCCGCCACGCCTCGGCCCATTCGTCCGGCCCGCGAACGAAGAAGCGCCCGACATAAAGATCGGCGCCGCAGAGGTGGTGGACGGTCTGCGCTGCCTTCGGCCCAAGCGCGATGAAGTCGCGGCCGTCGGCATGCAGGATGCACATCGAACCCTCGCCCGGCTCGAGCCGGTAGCGCCGGCTTGCCGGCATTTCTTGGGAGCCGATCCGCATGAGGCCATGCTCGCTGAAGGCATCAGCCGTGACCACGGCGTCGCCGGCGAAGCGGTAGGTCGCGCCGGTTAGGAAATCGATCATGGTGCGGCGAACTTTCCAGTCGCCAACAAGGCTATCTGTCATTGTTTCACCGGCCCGGCCGACGGGACCAGGTGTGTTTCCTCGGCCAGATGCCACAGCGCGGTGCGTGTCCATGAAACGATCTCTCACGGCGCCTTGCCCATGACGCGCAGCGCGTTGGTGGCGGCGGTGTACTCGATGAAATCATGGGGACAGCCGCTCAGGGCCAACCGGTAGAGCCGTAAGGCCTCCTCGTCGTGGTGCTGCATCCGCTGGAACTCGGCAATGTAGAAATTCGCCTCGCAGACCTGCTCGCTTTTCTTCGTCGCGTCCGGATTGTCGGCCAAGGCGAGCACCGCCTCCGGCGTTTGTTCGCCCAGCAGCATGCGCACCAGCGGCGCCGGCCATTTCGTCATGTCGAGCTTGGCGTCGCGCAAGACGCTCGGCTGTCCGTTGCGCTGCCGCGCAAGGTCCGCCCAGATCGCATAATAGGCATCCTCCGGCAGGATCTGGGCACCCTGCTCGAGGTCGGCCTGCGCGCCTGCCGGCGACCCAAGGTAGAACCGTGCGATGCCCCGGCCCTGATAGACGCCCGCGGATGTCGGATTGAGGCGCACTCCTTCATCGTAGTCGACGAAAGCGTCGCTGTAGGCGGTCTTGTAGATGTTGGCGAGGCCGCGCGTTTCATAGGCGGGGGTGTAGAAGCCATCGAGGTGGATCGCCTGACTGCAATCGGATATGGCGCGGTTGTATTGCGCCTCGTAGATCCAGACATCAGCGCCAGGCCGCGGTTGTCATAAGGCTGCGCGTATTTGGGATCGATGGCGATCGCCTGGTCGTAGTCCGATATGGCTCGGTCGAGATCGCCCTTGTCGGACCACGCCAGGCCGCGATTGTTGTAGGCCTTGGCGTAGGTCGGATCGATGCTGATCGCCCTGTCGAAATCCGCTATGGCGCGGTCGGCGTCGTTCTTCTGCGACCACGTCCAGCCGCGATCATTATAGGCTACCGCATCTGCGGGATCGACACCGATGGCCTGCCCGTAATCGGCGATGGCACGATCATAGTCCTTCTTGCCGAACCACAGATCGCCACGGTTGCGGAAGGTCTCGGCGTCGCTCGGATCGATCCTGATGGCCTCGTCGTAGTCTGCTATGGCGCGATCGGTGTCGCCCCGCTTGACCCAGGCGTCGGCGCGCCAGCGATAGGCATCGACATGTCTTGCATCGAGGCTGATCGCCGCGCTGTAGTCCGCTATGGCACGCTCCAGATTGCCCTTGGAGGTCCAGGCCAGCCCGAGGTTGAAGTACTGATCCGGATTCTCAGGATCGAGAAACACTGCCTGGCTGTAGCTGGTGATGGCGCTGTCATAGTCGCCCTTGCGCAGATACGCATTGCCAAGAAGGTTGTAGACATCGCTGGTCTGCGGTTCGAGGCTGATCGCCTTGCTGAAATCGGCGATCGCGCGGTCTTCGTCGCGCTTCTGGGTGTGCCAGATCAGGCCCCGGTTGCCATAGGCAAGGGCAAATTGTGGGTTGAGCTCTATCGCCCTGCTGTAGTCGGCGATGGCTCGGTCATAGTCCTTCTTGTGGCTCCAGGTCAGGCCACGATTGTTGAGGGCATCGGCGTCCTTGGGATCGAGCTCGATTGCCTTGTCGTAATCCGATAGGGCGCGATCGTATTCGCCGGCCGCGTCCAACGCGTTGCCGCGATCGAAATAGGCAATGGCCTGGTCAGAAGGCGACGTCGCCTTGTCCTCCAGCACATTGGTGCAGGCAACGATCCGGTTGGGCGGTGTAAGCTTGTCGTTGGCGCAAACATCCATACGGCTGTCGGCCGCCATGGCGGGAGCGCCGAGCGCCAGCAGCATGGCGAGACCGGCGAGACCGCGTCGCGCGGTTGTATTCGACCGCAGAAATCCTTGAAGCATCATGTCAGCCGAATCTGGATTACAGTTGGTAGTTGTTGGCCTTATGCCAAAGTGATCAGGCAAATTCCTGATCGCCGCAAGTCGGCACGGCAAAGAAATCATCCATGACGATCGGGGCCACGAGACCGCCTGAAACGGTTGATATCACGCACACGCTGACGTGCGTTGACACGCAAGACGTCCTGCTGTTGATTTTTCGTGGGTTCACTTTGGGGGTTGGACATGGCGCGCTTTGCTCGTGTGCTTGCTTTCGCTTTCCCGTTGGCTCTGACCGGCGCGGCATGCGCCTTGGCGCAGAACAATGCGCCACCTGCCACCAACACGCCCGCCGCCAACGCACCCGCCACCGCCAGTGCGCCCGCCACCGCCAGTGCATCCGCCGCGCCCACCTCGGACTTGCTGGCAACCGTAACCCTCGACGATCTCAGGGACGCCGTGCTGAACGGCGGCTATCGCGCGCAGGTCAAGCAGGACACCAATGGCGACTACATCGCCAGCGCCTCGGGCGGCCAGAATTTCTTCATCAGCCTTGGCGGATGCGACGACAAGAAAGTCTGCAAGTCGATCCTGTTCGAAACTGGCGGCTGGACGCCCAAGACCCCGCTGACCGTGGACGCGCTCGACAAGTTCCATTCCGACAATGCCGGCTGGGTCGGCGTGGTGAAATATTCCGACGGCAAATACTATGGCGACTACCGGGTCTCGATCGTCGGCGGCGTGACCAAGGCCTGGGTGCAATACAATGTGGAGGCCTTCGCCACGACTGCGGAGGATTTCGCCGCCTTCATGCAGAAATGAGCGGCCTCTCCGACCGACTGATCTAGCCGGCTTCCACCTCGGCCACACAGGCGACGTGGTTGCCCGAACGGATCAACCGGATCGGTACGCCATACGCGCGCGACAGCACTGCCTCGGTCAGAATTTCCGCTGTCGGCCCCACCACCGGCGAATGCCCGGGCGACATCACCAGCGTGCGGTCGGCCAGCGCATAGGCGTGGTCGGGCGCGTGCGTGGTGAAGATCACGGCAAGGCCGCTCGCCGAAAGCCTGCGCATCAGCGCCAGGAAGCGGGCCTGGTTGGCGAAGTCGAGATGTGCCGTCGGCTCGTCCAGGATCATCAGCTTCGGCGCCTGCACCAGCACGCGTGCAATCTGCACCAGCTGGCGCTCGCCGCCGCTGATCTCGCTGTAGGCGGCGTCGATGAGATGGGAAATGCCGAGCGTCGTCAGCGCGTCACGCGTCATCCGCGCGGCCTCATCGCCCGGCGCATCGAACAGGCCGAGATGCGGCGCCCGGCCCATCTCGACCACGGTGCGCACCGAGAAGGCGAACACTGTCTCATAGCTCTGCGGCACCAGTGCCAGCAGCCGCGCGATCGCCGCGCGCGGCAGCGAGGCAATCGGCTGGCCTTCCAGTTGTACAGAGCCGGCGCTCGGCACTGAGAGCCCGGCCAGACAGCGCAGCAGCGTCGACTTGCCGACGCCGTTGGGGCCGAGCACGCAAACCACCTCGCCGGCCGCGACATCGAGGCTGACACCGGAAAACACCGGACTGGCGCGGCCGGGATAGGAGAAGCCGAGAGCATCGGCGGCCAGGATCATGGCAGGCCCATCATGCCCAGCCCAGCCTGCCGCGCCCGAGCAGCAGCATGAACACCGGCGCGCCGATCAGCGCGGTGAGGATGCCGAGCGGCACCTCGGCCGCCGTCACCGTGCGGGCGACATCGTCGATGATGAGGAGATAGCAGGCGCCAAGCGACAAGGTCGCCGGCAGCAGGCGGCGGAAATCCGGCCCGACCAGGATGCGGGCGAAATGCGGAATGACCAGCCCGACCCAGCCGATAATGCCGCTGATCGACACGGCCGAAGCCGCGATCAGCGTCGACAGCAGGATCATCACCAGCCGCAGGCGCGCGACCTCGACGCCCATGATGCGGGCCTGTTCGTCGCCCATCGCCAGTAAATTGAGCCGCCAGCGCAAGGCGAGCAGCCCGAGCACACAAGGAATGGTGACGACCAGCACCGGCACAAGGTCCGCTGTCGATACGGACGACAGCGAGCCGAGCAGCCAGAACTCGATGACCGGCAGTTTGGAGTTGGGGTCGGCGACGTATTTGAGCAACGACAACAGCGCCGTGAACAGCGAGCCGACGATGATGCCGCCCAGTACCAGCGCAATGGTCGAGTTCAGCCGGAAGAAGCGGTTCATGGCAAAGCACATCGCCACCGCCAGCAGCCCGAAGGCAAAGGCACAGGCCTGCGTCGCATAGCGCTCGCCGAAGAGCAGGATCGCCACCGCCGCGCCAAAGCCGGCGCCGGCCGAGACGCCCAGCGTGAACGGCGACACCAGCGGGTTGCGGAACACGCCCTGATAGCAGGCGCCGGCAATCGCCAGCCCGCCGCCGACCACCATGGCGGCAATGACGCGCGGCAGCCGGACATCGAGCACCACCGAGCCGACCACCGGCGGCCAGTCCTGCGCGATCGGCAGGAACTGCGCTGATATCACCTTGATGACGGTGAGCGGTTCGACGGGGTAGCGGCCGAGCAGGAAGGAGAGCAGGAACAGGATGATGGGCAGCGCGATGAGCAGGATGGTTGCCAGGCTGCGGGCCGGTTTGCGGGGTGCGGGCACTGCTCAGTTCCCTGCGTGCGATGTGCGGCGAATTCTTTTCGAACCGCCAGCGCCGCCCCTCATCCGCCTACCGGCACCTTCTCCCCGTATAGTGACGGGGAGAAGGGAGATGATCGCGGCCGCCGCGCCTTTTCTGCAACGTTGGTTATTGGCGAAACCATAAACGAAAGCTTCTTTCTCCCCGTCACTATACGGGGAGAAATGCCCGGCAGGGCAATGAGGGGCGGCGGCACCTGGGTTGTTGTCGTCGACAACGGCAAAGCCCGAATTGGCCAGTTTGTAAGCAGCCATCTCAGGCATGTCCCATCTCAGCCTGGGGCAACCTCAATTCGGCCCGCTATAAGGCTGCCCATAGAACCTCGTGTAGTAAGCATCCGCCTGCTTCTGCATATCGATGTCGGCGAAGCGCTCGGGATACAGCTTTTTCGCCATCCACAATTCGCCCAGCGCCAGCGCTTCCGGCAGCGGATAGCCCCATGGCTTCACATATTCCGGCGTGATGTAGAGGCGCTTGTTCTCGACCGCGTCGACATGCTGCCAGGCGGCACCCTTCCTGATCTCGTCGGCCACCGGCGCGTAGCGGTCCTGCACGAAGATCACCTGCGGGTTCCAGGCCAGCACATCCTCCATCGACACTTTGTTGGCGCCACGCACGCCGGCAGCAACATTGACGCCGCCGGAGCGCTTCATGATGACGCCGGTGTATTTGCCCGAGCCGTAGGTGTTCATGTCGGGATTGGCCATGTAGAGCTTCACCCTCTCGGCATCGGGAATGGAGGCAACGCGCTCCTCCACTCGGCTGCGCTGGGCGAAGGCATAGTCGAGCAGCTGGTCCGCCCGCTCGCGCTTGCCGACGATGTCGCCGATCAGTTGCACGCCGATCTCCAGGCCTTCCGCATAGGCGACGTCGTCATCGGCGAAGGTCGGGTTGAGTTTCGGCGCCTCGACGCCCTCGCCCTTCGACAGCGAGATCGCCACCACCGGCAGCCCGGCCTGCGACAGCTGCTCGATCATCGCCGGCGGCGCGTAGTTGGTGACGAAGACGACATCGGGCTTCAGCTTCAGCACCTCCTCGACATTGGCGGTTGAGAGGTCCCCCGGCATGGGCAGGCCGGTGAGCTGCGGCGCGTATTTGTCGAGGCCGGGAATAAGCTTTGGCCAGGTGCGCAGCACGCCGACGATTTTGTCGGCGGCGCCGAGCTCGACCAGTATGTCGAGCGTCTGGTGCTGCAGGACGACGATGCGTTCGACCTTGTCGGGGACAGCCACCGTGCGGTTGAGCTGGTCGGTGATCGTGCGCGCCATCGCCGGCGCGAGGGCCAGCAGCGAGGATATCAAGGCAAGGGCCAGCACGCGGGCAAGGCGCAGATTCATTGGAGGTCTCCCGAGAGGCATTCGATATGTTTACATGCATATAGCGTCGATGAGAGTGCGGCAACGGGGCAACTGCCAATCTCCCCCCTCGTGGGAGTTGAGGAGTGTTCCGCGCAGCGGATGGAAAGCCAATTGCTTGGCTTTCCATCCGACGAACGGCCGGCAGGCCAGAGGGGGGCGCCGTAGAGCGCCGGCCTACGCCGTGCGACTGGATGACAGTTTGCCTGATGGGCGCAATTTGCCCTGAGAGGCCGGCGGGACAGCGCCCCCCTTCTGTCCTGCCGGACATCTCCCCCACTGGGGGGAGATTGGCCGCGTCACCCACCGCCCTCACATCCCTTGCGGCAATGCCACCGGCAGAAACCCAAAGTCCCGCAAAATTCCTTGCCCGACCGACGACAGAATAAACAGCGCCAGCGCCTGTCCCGCCTGCGAACATCCCTCCAATGTCGCCAGCCCATATTCCGGCACGACATTCACAGCGGCGGGTATCTCCAAGATATCGACGCCCTCGGTCTCCTGCGCCAGCCCTTTCAGCCCGGTGCGATAACCCAGGAAGACATGGGCGGTGCCGGCGGCAAGTGCCGACGCGATCGGGTCGTAGCGGCCCGGAATGTTTGATGTTTCCGAGCCGCCGACCAGCTTCTGCGCCTTGGCGTCGAGCAGTGCGAAGCTGCCGGGCCTGATCTGGTCGATGCGGCGGAAGATCGCCCAGGCGTAGTCGCCGGAGGGATCTTTCAGCGGCGTCGAGGTCGCGATTCCGATCGCCGGATCGAGCAGCCTGTCGACGAAGTTATTCGTGGTGAAGCCGGCGTCGCGGCGCACGGCGGCGGCCATCGTGTTGCGGGCAAAGACCACCGCTGGCCGCGCCAGCTTCAGTTCGGCAAGTCGGGCTGGATGGGCAAAGCTCGCCGAGAGGAAAATGTCGGGCCGTTCGCCGGCCTCGATGCGCTCGCGCAACAGGCCGGCGGGGCCAAGCCGTGTCTCGGCCGTCACACCTGAAAGCGCCTGGAAAGCCGAGACCAGCGACGGCAGCACATGACGCAGGCTGCCGGCCGCATAGATCATGACCACGGCTTTTTTCGCTGGCGCCATTCTTGAACCTCTGCCTTATCCAGGCAGACGTTATATCAGACGAAAAATAGCGTTGCCTTGCATCGCGTCTGTACGTCGTCTCGGCCGAATGTTCAATCCGGTCGCGGTGCGGCGCGACAGCCGACCGGGTCCCTATGGGGAGCCGGCTGCTCTTCTGTTGTGGGCAGGCGAATGCCTGTCCCAGTGGGCGGCTCAGGCTGCCGTGGGGTAATCCGTATAGCCCTTGGCCTTGCCGCCATAGAACGTAGCCGTGTCCGGAGCGTTCAGCTCGACATTCTGCTTCAGCCGGCTGACGAGGTCGGGATTGGCGATGAACAGTTTGCCGAAGGCGACTAGGTCGGCATAGCCGTCGCCGACAGCCTTTTCGGCCAGCTCTTTGTTATAGCCATTGTTCACCAGCCACGCGCCTTGCCCGCCTGCCTTGCGATAGGTGGCCTTGAGCTCCGCATAGTCGAACGGCTTGTCGCCTTGCTGGAAGTCACGCGCGCCGCCGGTCGCGCCTTCGACGACATGAATAAAGGCCAGGCCGCGGCTGCCAAGGCCCGCCACCACATGGTTGAACAGCGGCTGCGGTTCGGCATCCGAAGTGTCGTTGGCGGGCGTCACAGGCGACAGTCTGATCCCGGTCTTGCCGGCGCCGATCGCAGCGGTGACCGCGTCGACCACCTCGAACAACAGCCGCGTCCGGTTCTCGATGGAGCCGCCATAATTGTCGGTGCGGTGGTTGGTGCCCGAGCGCAGGAACTGGTCGATGAGATAACCATTGGCGCCATGGATCTCGACGCCGTCGAAACCCGCTACCTCGATCGCAGCCTTGGCGGCGCGGCGATAATCGTCGACGATGCCGGGGATTTCGGCCGTTTCGAGTGCGCGGGGCTCGGAGGTTTCGACGAACTCGCCGCTGCCATCCGGCTTGACGAGGAAAGTCTTGGATTTTGCCCTGATCGCCGACGCCGATACCGGCTTGCCGCCGCCGGGCTGCAGGGAGTCGTGCGAAATGCGCCCGACATGCCAGAGCTGCACCACGATCTTGCCGCCGGCGTTGTGAACGGCGTCGGTGACGCGCTTCCAGCCGGCAAGCTGATCCGCGCCATAGAGGCCGGGCACATCGGCATAACCCTGGCCCTGATGACTGATGGCGGTCGCCTCGGTCACGATCAGACCGGCGGTGGCGCGCTGGCTGTAGTAGGTGACAGCGAGGTCGCCGGGCACCGCATTGGGCGAGCGGTTGCGCGTCAGCGGCGCCATGACGATGCGGTTCGCCAGCGTCAGGTCACCGGCCTTTAGGGGATCAAAGAGGGTTGTCATGAGATATGCCTTTTCATGCATTTGGGGATTTTGGGGGAGGATCGTCAGAGACCGGACAGGGCGGCCTGGAAGGCGGCGATGGTTTCTTCATTGCGCTTGTAGAACACCCATTGGCCGACCCGCCGCGTCGTCACGAGGTCGGCGGACGCCAGCGTCGCCAGATGTGCCGAAACACTGGACTGCGCCAGGCCGCGACCATCGAACTGGCTGGCGCAAACACCCATCTCGAGCGGATGCGCCTGTTCGGCGAAGTGCCGTTCAGGCTCCTTCAACCACGCCAGTACATCGCGCCGAAACGGATGCGCCAGCGCCTTCAATATGATGTCGTTGTCCATCTTCATCCTGCATCGGTCTCATCAGATATATAGATCGGATGGAGACGATATGGCAGGAAATCCATGCTATTCTTCTGAGCGATCGGAGAAAGCGGTTCCCGCAGAGATCGGGAGAGGCATCAAGATCTCGAAGGCAGCGCTCTACGGCGCCACCCTCTGTCCTGCCGGACATCTCCCCCACTTGGGGGGAGATCGGCAGCTTCGCCATCCAGCCCGTCTTTCGACGCCGGAGATTGGCGAAATCGGCGATGGCAGCCAATCTCCCTCCTTGTGGGGGTGGAGGAGTGGTCCGCAAAGCGGACGGGAAGCCAATTGCTTGGCTTTCCGAACGACGAACGTCCGGCAGGACAGAGGGGGGCGCTGGCCCGCCAGCCTCCGGCAACTTCTACAGCGCAACGGCGATGACAGAGTTCTGCCGCGGGTGCCGTAACGCATTTCATGACCGGCATTTGACCGTGCCTGTGGGCAAGCCCGAAGACCCGCCATCAGCTGACCGACAGCACCTTGCCCGTATCGTGCTGGCGCACGAAATCCACATGGCTGCCGTCCCAGTGATAGCTGTAGTGCCGGCCCTGTACCGGAACAGTGATGACGTCGGGCCAGAAGATGCCGATGCATTGGCCCCCGGGCATGCGCACGCTGTTCCAGACCAGCCCGTCGCTGCCGGCCGCCCGCAATGCCCGCCCTTCCGCCTGCGAGGCGGTGTAGTCGTCGGGGTCGAGCACGCCGGGCACGGCGTTGACGTCATCGAGGTCGCGATCGACGCCGCCGATCAGCACGCGAAAGTCGGCCGTCCAGCCCGGATCCTCATTGGTGGCGCGCATGAAATTCTGGTGGTGGTGGATGGTCTCGGCCAGCGCCACATCCTCGCTGTCGCCGGCATAATAGAGGCCGTAGCTACCATCTGAGAAACGGCCGGGGCGCAGCGGCGAACAATGCACGAAGGGCGCCATGACGAAGCTGGCGCCGGGACCGGACACCCGCCTTGCCGCCGCCACCTTGCCGAGGTCGCCGATCTCCAGCCGGATGCGCGGATTGGTCTTCTCCTCCACCGAGGCCAGCGCCTCCCAGTCGCGCGGATCGGCAATGTCCTCGAAGAGGTCGATCGGCGGATGGATGGAGCGGATGATGCGAAAGGTCTGCTGCCAGTGGGCGCGGCGCCGGACCGCGAACCCACTCACCATGCACCGCGCTCTGCATCGAGCCATTCGCGCATGGCGGCAAGATCGGAGATTTCGCCGCGCAGCATCAGGTCGAGCGCCGACTGGCCGCCGAACGTCGCATTGGGCTTGCGGATCCAGGCATAGCCGCGCGCCGGCTCGGTGAAGAGATAGCGCAGGCCCTTGTGGATACCCATCAGATGCGCCATGCGGGTGCGCAAATCGCGGTCGATGCGGCCGATGCCGCCCTCCTTCCAGCGTGCCCAGGTGCGCGCCGACATGCCGCCAAGCAAGATGCAGGCCTCCAGATCGGTAAGGTTCCACGCCTTGAACAGATTGACCGTGGTGCGCGCGAGCGCACCCGCCTCTTCTTCTGAAATGGCTGACCCGACCGTAGCCGGCGTGGTGACGATGGACTGAAGTTGCATGTTTGCTGACCTCTGCTATTGGCAGAGATATAGCATGCATTTGCCAATTGGCAAGGAGAAGAGGGAGAAGCACGTGCAGTCGCTTCGTTTCGAACTCCTCATTAGAACATGAATTGCCAGCGTCGGCGCCGCCCCTCATCCGCCTGCCGGCACCTTCTCCCCGTAAACGGGGAGAAGACAGCTGCCGCACCGTCGGCGCCCTTCTTGCAACGTCGGTGATTGGCGAAAGCGGCAATGACAGCGTCCTTCGCCCCGTTTACGGGGAGAAGATGGCGGCAGCCAGATGAAGGGCGGCGCCAACGCCCCGAAAGTCTGGCCGCGACGCAGAAACAGCCTATGGCGCGCCGCTCGTCACGGCGCGCTGTTGCCAGTTACTCCGCCGCCTCATAGCCCGCGATGCCCTTGATCTCGAGAAAATCCTCAAGCCCATATTCGGCGTATTCGCGGCCATTGCCCGACTGCTTGTAGCCGCCGAAGGGCAGACCGGCGTCCCAGGTCGGGTAGTTGATGTAGACATTGCCGGAGCGCATGCGCGCCGCCACGTCGCGGGCCTTCTGGATGTCCTTGGCCTGGATGTAGGAGGCAAGGCCGTAGACGGTGTCGTTGGCCTGCTCGACCGCCTGTTCGACCGTGTCGTAAGGCATGATCGCCAGCACCGGTCCGAAGATTTCTTCACGCGCGATGCGCATGTCGTGGGTGACGTCGGCGAACACGGTCGGCCTGATATAGTAGCCGCGGTTGAGTTCGGCAGGGCGGCCGGGACCGCCGGCGACCAGCGTCGCACCCTCGTCGATGCCGGCCTGAATCAGGTCCTGGATCTTGTCGAACTGGATCTGGCTGACGACCGGGCCAAGCTTGGTGTTGGCGCCATCGGCCGGGCCGACGGTGAACTTTGCCGCCGCGGCCTTGGCATAGCCGGCAGCCTCGTCATGACGGTCGCGCGGCACGAACATGCGGGTCGGCGCATTGCAGGACTGCCCTGAGTTGCCGAAGCAGCCGGCGACACCCTTGGTGACGGCCTTTTCGAGATCGACATCCGGGAACAGGATGTTGGCCGACTTGCCGCCAAGCTCCTGATGCACGCGCTTGACCGTGTCGGCGGCGGCCTTGGCCACCAGGATGCCGGCCGCGTCGACCCGGTAAACGACATCATGTCGATGTCGGGGTGGCTGGACAGCGCCTGACCGACGCCGGGGCCATCGCCATTGACGAGGTTGAACACACCCTTCGGCACGCCGGCCTCGTCGATGATCTCGGCGAAGATGATGGCGTCGAGCGGCGCGATTTCCGACGGCTTCAGCACCATGGTGCAGCCGGCGGCAAGGGCGGGACCGACCTTGCAGGTGATCTGGTTCAGCGGCCAGTTCCACGGCGTGATCAGGCCGACGACGCCGATCGGCTCCTTGACGATCAGCGCGCTGCCCTTGACGTGGCGGAACTGGAACGTTTTCAGCACTTCCGCCATCTTTTGCAGATGCGCCAGCCCGACGCCGACCTGGCTGTCGAGCGCCATCTGGCGCGGCGCGCCCATTTCGCGTGACACGGCGAGCGCCAGATCCTTGGAGCGCTTCTTGTAGACCTCGATGACGCGGTTCAGGATATCGAGCCGCTCTTCCACGAAGGTGAAACCGCATGTGTTGAAAGCGCGCTTGGCGGCGGCCACCGCTCTGTCGACATCGGCCTTGGAGCCGAGCGAGATCTGCGCGAAGGCATCCTCGTTCGACGGGTCGATGACATCGAGCGTGTTGGGCACAACAGGATCGACCCACGCGCCATCGATGTAGAACTGCAGATTGTGTGACATGGTTTTCTCCCTGGAGGCGCCATATGGCCGAGCCGGCCGTGATATCTGGCTAGAGATAACGATGCACAAACCGCGGTGTCAAACGCAACCCCCGAAGTGGTTAAGCCAGCGCCCCCAGTGATTGAGCCAGCGTGTGCAGTGTGCGGTTGTCGGACTGTTGCACTATCCGAGGCGCTAAAAAATCACCGCCGAGTTCCTTCGCGCCCCCCTCTGTCCTGCCGGACATCTCCGCCACTTGGGGGGAGATTGGATGTCATCACAACCTTCGCCAATCTCCAACGCTGCAGGACGAAAGCCGGCGCGAACGCTGCCAATTTCCCTCCTTGTGAGGGAGATGTCCGGCAGGACAGAGGGGGGCGCCGTAGAGCGCTACTTCCGCGCCGTTCACGCTCTAACACGGACCGAAGCGGTAACGGCCGCCCGCGTCAGCCCGCCAGCCGCTTGCTCATATAGACCGTCATACCGCCCATGAACGGCTCCTCCCGGTCAATCACATAACCATGCCTTTTGTACAACAACACATTGGCCTCGAAGGCGCCATTGGTTAGCAGGCGAAGCTCCCGGCGGCCTGCCTCAAGCGCTTTCTGCTCAGCCCGCTCCAGCAACAGCCGCCCTATGCCCTTGCCCTGCGCTTCCGGCGCGACGCAGACATTCTCGATCCAGAGATGATCGTCGGCGAGTATGGTTTCGATCATCCCGACAATGCGCCCGTCAGCGACGGCGAGCTCGAACGGATGCTCGGCAACGGCCTTGGCGTAATCGGCGCGCATCGGCAGCGGCTCGCGGCCGATCACCGGCACCCATTTGGCATAGGCAGCGCGCACGATGTCGCTGATGGCCGCAGCGTCGCTCGGCTCGGCCGGCCGAAACCGAATGGAATTATTTGTCATCACAAGGCTCCAAAAATGAAAACCCCGCCGGCGTTGTCGCAGGCGGGGCTGGAAACGAACGAACCGGATCTATCCTGCCGGCCTTTGTCGTCGCGCACTCAGCTTGCCGCTCCGCACTGGGCGGCGTCGCTTGGTGTTGGTGGGCGCGAGGGCGAACATGGCGCCAAGCTGGCGCAGGAAGCGCGGCGCGTCAAGATTTCGGGATTGGCCCAGAGCTTCGTCGCCCACTTGCGGCCATGCAGCGGTCCCGTGAAATGCCGATTTTGGAAACCGCCCGCTTGATCTGGGAGCTATAAGGTCAATTGTCGCTCACAAAACCAATGGCCTTGCAGATGCCCGACCCGACACACGCTCACTGCTTCGTTCCTGGCACCGAGACGATCCGGGCGCCGCTCGTTCTGCTGCATGGTTCGGGCGGCAACGAATTCGAACTGCTGCCCTTAGCTGGTGAACTGGCGCCTGAGGCGGCAAGGCTCGGCGTCCGCGGCACGGTTACCATCGACGGCGGGCACGCTTTCTTCCATCGTTTTCCAGATCGCCGGGTGGACGAAGCGGATATTGCCGCCAGGGCGCCTGTGCTGGCGGAATTCATCGAAGCGGCCTGCGGCCACTACGGCTTGAACGGACGCCCCATAGCCATCGGCTTTTCCAACGGTGCCATCATCGCGGCAGCGCTGCTGCTGACCCATCCCGGCCTGTTGGCGGGGGCGGTCCTGTTTCGTCCCTTCTCCCCGTTCACCGGCGATCTCCCGACCCATCTGGACGGGACGCCCGCGCTGATCCTTGATGGAGACAGCGACAACCGCAGATCGCCGGGCGACGGCCTGCGACTGGCTGAGCGGCTGGTCCGTGCCGGGGCGTCGGTGACCCATCATGTGCTGCCGGTCGGCCACTCGATCACCGCCGAGGACAAGCGAATTGCCGGCGAGTGGCTTCAGGCGATTGCACGTTAAACAGTTCGGGGCCAACGCTTCCGCCAGCGGCCTAATACTCCTACGCCGTCGGCCGAAACAATATCTCGTCTATGTCGACCTCGTCCGGCTGGCTCATGGCGAACACCACCGTCCTGGCGAAGGAATCCGCCGGGATGGCCACCCGGTCGCCGAGCGCGCGCACGCACTCGGCGACATCAGGCTCTTTCCGCTTCAGCGATCGATCCGTGCCGCCTGTTGCGGGGAATAGCGCTCGCCTTGCACGGCAATCGCCGAGACCGCGCTCTCGATGTCGGCAAGATCGTCCGCCGTCAGCGCAACGGCCGACGATCCGATGTTCTCCTCGAGGCGGTTGAGCTTCGTCGTGCCGGGGATCGGGACGATCCAGGGTTTTTGCGCCAGCAGCCAGGCGAGCGCGACCTGCGCTGGGGTCACTTTCTTCCGCGCCGCGATCGAGATGATCGCATCGACCAGCGCCTGGTTCGCCTTGCGGGCCTCTTCTGCAAAACGTGGCACGGTGTTGCGGAAGTCGCTGCTGTCGAACGTCGTGCTGGCGTTTATGGCACCGGTCAGGAAACCCTTGCCCAGCGGGCTAAAGGGCACGAAGCCGATGCCCAGTTCCTCAAGCACCGGCATAATCGCTTCCTCGGGCTCACGCCACCAGAGCGAATACTCGCTTTGCAGCGCCGCGACCGGCTGGACCGCATGCGCGCTCCTTATGGTGCGCACCCCGGCTTCGGAGAGGCCGAAATGCTTCACCTTGCCCTGCCTGATCAAATCCTTCACCGCGCCCGCCACCTCTTCGATCGGCACCACCGGATCGACGCGGTGCTGGTAGAGAAGGTCGATGCGGTCGGTCCTCAGCCGCTTCAGCGAGGCCTCGACGACGTCGCGGATATGCTGCGGCCGGCTGTCCATGCCCTCATGTCCGGCCGTGCCGGCAATGTCGATGCCGAATTTGGTGGCGATCACCACCTGGTCGCGGATCGGCTGCAGCGCCTCGCCGACGACCTCCTCGTTCGTGAACGGTCCATAGACCTCGGCTGTGTCGAAGAAGGTGATGCCGCGCTCGAACGCCGAGCGGATCAGGCGGACCGCATCGGCCGTCTCCATCGGTGCCCCATAGGACTGGCTGATGCCCATGCAGCCGAGCCCAATGGCCGAGACTTCGAGGCCACTGTTTCCAAGTGTGCGCTTTTGCATGTCAATTCTCCTTCGGTGTGATCCGCACCGTGGCGGCGCGGGCGCGCGCCGCAATCATCGGCGCGAGATAGGGGCTGGCTGCGTATTTCGCTCTGTAGGCATCATCGATGCGGTCGTTGACGGTTCCCTCGACCGCCTCGAAGCCGACATCCCTGGCCATGTCGGCAGCGGTGATACGCCCGGCCTTCTGCTTGATCGCAGCCTGATACCAGCGTGACTGCAGGCCATTGTAGCCGCGCACGTAAAGCGCGCCGCCGGTAACGACCGACCAGATCCATGTCGGCGTCCCCAGGGTCACGCCGTTATCGCGCAACGGCGAAATATGCAGATCGTCGGTTGCCGCGATCCTTGCGAGTTCGTCCCTCGACCAGGGCATGGCTTCACCCCTTCTTCTCGGCGTCGGCCTGCTCGAAGACTTTCCGTGCAATGCCGATCGCGGTGCTGGCCGCCGGCCATCCGGCGTAGAAGGCGAGATGCGTGATGGTTTCGATGAGTTCGTCACGGGTGACGCCATTGTCGAGCGCCCGCTTCATGTGGAAGGGCATCTCGTTGATCCGGTAGTTCGAGACCAGGCTGGTGACGGTGACGAGGCTGCGATCGCGCGGCGAAAGGCCGGGGCGCTTCCAGACGTCGCCGAACAGCACCTCGTCGGTGTATTTGCCGAGCGCGGGCGCGATATCGGAGAACGGGCTTTTGTCGGTCATGAGAGCTTCCTTCGTTGAGGGATGTATCGGACATGGAGCCGGGAACCGCCGCGTCAAACCCCGTATTGGTCGTCGCTGACCTTCTCCATCCAGTCGACGACCTTGCCGTCGAGCGCTTCGGCAATGGCGATATGGCTCATTGCCGTGGTTGGTGCCGCGCCATGCCAGTGCTTTTCGCCGGGCGCGAACCAGACGATGTCGCCGGGGCGGATCGGTTCGATCGGCCCACCCTCGCGCTGGACAAGCCCGGCGCCTGATAGGACGATCAGCGTCTGGCCGAGCGGATGGGTGTGCCAGGCGGTGCGCGCGCCGGGCTCGAAGGTCACGGTGGCACCGCCGACGCGAGCGGGTTCGCTGCCCTTGAAGGGCGCGTCGATGCGCACCGTGCCGGTGAAATACTCCGCAGGGCCTTTCGCCGAGGCTTGCGAGCCGCTTCGCTTGATATCCATGGTTTTTCCTTTTCCCGGCGCCGGGCAGATCACCGCCACGAACTTCACGGCCGCCGATTTCGGGCAGCCAATTGTGATGGCCTCTATTTAGCGCCTGCGATTGGCCTGGATTAGGTGCTATATCCGGCATGTACTTATGAGAGAAGCTCATCAATGCCGCGAGACAATCTGAACGAGCTGACCGCCTTCCTCGCGGTCGCGCGCGAAAAAAGCTTCACCAGGGCCGCAGCTCAGCTCGGCGTTTCGCAATCGGCGCTCAGCCACACGGTGCGCGCGCTGGAGGAGCGGCTGGGCGTGCGGCTGCTCACCCGCACCACGCGCAGCGTTTCGCCCACCGAGGCTGGCGAGCGCCTGGTGCGCTCCGTCGGACCAAGGCTCGACGAGATCGAGGCCGAACTCGTCGCGATAAGCGCATTGCGTGAGAAACCCGCCGGCACCATCCGCATCACCGCCGGCGAGCATGCCGCCGACGCCGTGCTGTGGCCGGCGATATCAAGGCTGCTGCCCGACTATCCCGACATCAGGGTCGAGATCATCGTCGACTACGGCCTGACCGACATCGTCGCCGAGCGCTACGACGCTGGCGTGCGGCTGGGCGAACAGGTGGCGCACGACATGATCGCGGTGCGCATCGGCCCCGACCAACGCATGGCCGTGGTTGGATCGCCGGCCTATTTCTCCAGGCAGCCAAAGCCGCGTACGCCGCAGGACCTGACCACCCACAATTGCATCAATCTGCGCCTGCCCACCTATGGCGGGCTCTATGCCTGGGAATTCGAAAAGGCCGGGCGTGAGCTGAAGGTGCGCGTCGAGGGCCAGCTGATCTTCAACACGGCCGGCTTGCGCATGAATGCCGTGCTCGCTGGCCTCGGTCTTGCCTACCTGCCGCAGGACCAGGTGCGCGCGCCGCTTGCCAGCGGCGAACTGGTGCGGGTGCTGGCCGACTGGTGCCCGCCCTTCCCCGGCTACCACCTCTACTACCCCAGCCGCCGCCAGGCGACGCCGGCCTTCTCGCTGCTGGTCGATGCGCTGCGCTATCGCGGTTGATCCATCTGGACTGCGCCCACAGTCGTTCTATCTTCGCGATCAACCGTGATCTTTTCCAAACCGGAGCATCGCCGTGACCGTGACCGACCTCTATCGAGGCTACATCGACTGCCTCAACAACCAGGATTGGGCGCGACTGCATCGCTTCGTTCATGACGAGGTGCACTACAACAGTGAGCGCATCGGCCTGTCAGGCTACCGCGAAATGCTGGAGCGGGATTTCCGCGAAATTCCGGACCTCTATTTCGATGTGCAACTGCTGATCTCCGAGCCGCCCCTCATCGCCAGCCGCATCCAGTTCCACTGCACGCCAAGGGCAACCTTCTTCGACCTGCCGATCAACGGCAAGAAGGTCTCTTTCTGCGAGAATGTGTTTTATGAGTTTCTCGACGACCGGATCCGGAATGTCTGGTCGGTGATCGACAAGGCGGCGGTCGCAGCGCAGCTTTGAGGGCATACGATTTATGGCCTCCTTGCGGCCGGTGGTAAACTTGCCTACCTTGCGTGCAGGAGAATCTTTCAGATGGCAAATGTCGAGAAGGTAAGCGTTGCGCTAACGCCTGAAATGGCAAGCATGATGCGCGAGGCTGTCGCGGCAGGCGAATATGCCTCGGCCAGCGAAGTCATGCGTGAGGCGCTGCGCGAGTGGAAGTTTCGCCGGACGCAGCGCGATAAGGCTGTCGACGAGTTGGGCCGGCTTTGGGACGAAGGCATGGCAAGCGGTAACGCTGTCGATGGACGAGAGGCATTCGCCCGCATCAAAAACAAACTCGACGCGAGGATCGCCGAGCGCGGGTCGCGATGACTCTGCGCCTACGGCCGGAAGCTGAAGCGGATATCGAGGCTATCGCACTCTACATCGCTGAGGACAATCCGTCCGCGGCATTGCGTTGGTACGAAGAGATCCATTCCTATTGCCAGCGCATCGCAGACATGCCGGGAATGGGCGTCGCCCGTCCCCATATAAGGCCAGGGTTGCGCACGTTTCCTGTAGGAAATTACCTGATCCTCTATCGTCAGATCGACGACGGCGCGGAAATCGTGCGCGTCGTTCATGGCGCACGTCAGTGGCAGGAATTGATGTAGTCGAAGGGTTTGTACGGCCTTTGACCTCGATCGTTCGCAAAAATCGATCATTCTAACCAGAACAATTCGTTGGAAAGATCGGTTCAGGAATGGCATTCTCCAGGGGTACTCGCCTGGAGAATTGCATTGTCGTCCCTCACGCACATCGCGAACGATATTCCGAAGAGCACGATCTCCGCCGATCTGGCCGCGGGCCGCAAGCGGCTCGATTCGGTGTGGAATGGCGTCATTCCCGGCATCGTGCTGGTGGCGATGATCACGGCCGTCGCGTTCTCGGCGCACAATGTCTCCGGCTTTGCCCTGTTCAGCCCGATGATCCTGGCCGTCGTCGCCGGCATGGTCTATTCCAACGTGCTCGGCACCCCGGCGCACGCCAAGGCCGGCATCGCCTTTTCGCAAAAGCGCCTGCTGCGCTTCGCCATCGTTCTGCTCGGCTTCCAGCTGACGCTCGGTCAGGTCGTCTCGATCGGCGCCGGCGGCGTCGGCATCGTCGCGCTGACGCTGGGCTCGACCTTCGTCTTCACCATCACGCTCGGCCGCCTGATCGGCGTCGACGCCAAGCTGGCGCAACTGATCGCCGCCGGCACGTCGATCTGCGGCGCCTCGGCCATCGTCGCCACCAACATCGTCACCGATGCGCGCGACGAGGACGTCACCTATGCCGTTGCCTCGATCACGCTGTTCGGCACCGTCGCCATGCTAGGCTTCCCCCTGCTGGCGCCGGTGCTCGGCCTCGACCAGCACGCTTTCGGCCTGTGGGCCGGCGCTTCGATCCATGAGGTGGCGCAGGTCATCGGTGCCGGCTTCCAGAACGGCACCCAGTCCGGCGAGATCGCCGCCGTGGCCAAGCTGACGCGCGTTGCCATGCTGGCGCCGATGGTCATCGCGCTCGGCCTGATGGCGCGCCGCGGGAGCAAAGGCGACCAGTCGGCGGCGCGTCCGCCCATGCCGTGGTTCGTCGCCGCTTTCGTCGCCGTCGTGGCGCTGAACAGCCTGGTCACCGTACCCGCCGAAGTGAAGTCGGCAATAGTGCTCGCCACCACCACAATGCTGACCATGGGGCTCGCCGCCATGGGCTTGCAGGCCGACATTTCACAGCTGCGCTCGCGCGGCCTGCGCCCGCTGGCGCTGGCCTTCTGCGCCTTCCTGTTCATCGGCGGCTTCAGCCTGATGCTGGTGAAGTTCGCCTAGTCAAGACAAGACGATGCATCTTGAGATCGAGGTCAGGACGAGCCGGTAAAGAGATCCGCCTTGCGACGAGCGAGCGCACTCGAGGACGTGAGCACCGCAAGCGCGAAAAGTGGCCTTCAGCAGGCCACCCCATCCCTCAATCCTCGAACGAGCTCGACGCGGCATAGATCGCCGCCAGCTTTTCGATGCCGGCCTGGTCGGCCTTGTCGAAGCGGCCGGGAAGCGGGCTGTCGAGATCGAGCACGCCGAAGACGCCTTCATCGTCTTCGAGCAGCACGACCAGTTCCGAGCGCGAGTCGGCATCACAGGCGATGTGGCCGGGAAAATCATGCACGTCCTTGATCAGCATCGAGGTGCCGAGTTCGACCGCCGTTCCGCACACGCCCTTGCCGACGGCGATGCGCACGCAGGCCGGCTTGCCCTGGAAGGGCCCGAGCACCATTTCCTCGTCGGAGGCCAGGAAATAGAAGCCGGCCCAGTTGAGGTCGGGCACCATCTGGAAAATGAGTGCGGCGGTGTTGGCGGCATTGGCGATCGAGTCGCTTTCGCCGTCGAGCAGCGCCTTCAACTGCGTGGCGAGGTCGCGGTAGAACGCCGCCTTGTCAGAGGTGTCGATGGCCTTGGCCGCAAACATGGCTTGTCTCCGAACTGAGAACGCGGTTGCTTCGACACGCTGCCAATCCGGCAAGCTCCGCACCAAACGACCACGGGATGACACTAGCGTGAATTCCATCCCCGGCGAAAGCCGCAAGATCAGGATTGCCGCACACTTAGCGACAAGCCGCTATTGTCGGCGCTATTTCAGAGGCAGAAAGAGCTCAACGACCACTTCGTGCAGCGGCCCTTCCGCGACGAGGGACAGGTGTCGTTGGCAATAGACCGGGAAGTCGCGCACTTCCTCGCCGCTGGCCGGCAGCCATTCACGATAAAGGTAGAGTGCCGCGGGCTCGAGATTGTTGGTGTTGCCGGGATAGCGCAGCACCGCGCAGCGTCCGCCGGGAATGACGCCGGCCTTCATCTGCCCGTCATTCGCCTCGATGGGCTGGTCGGTGCCGACGCAAATGTCCATGCTGTAGTCGGCCGCGATCGCCGGCTCCCTTTCGGAACGGAAGATGTTGAAGGTCGGGCTTGTCTGGGGCGACAGGCCGTGGGCCTTACGCCAGGCGATGAACCGCTGGATGGTGTCCTGGAGCGTCGACCGGTCGCCGCGATGCTCCATGACAGCCACCGGCGTTGGCGCCACATCGCGGATCATCACGTCGCCTGGTTCGAAGATTATCTGCATGAGCGTGTTCCTTGCTTTGTCGAAGGGCCCGAAGGCCATGAGCCACGCCCCCCAGTCGGGAGATTTCCGGAACGACGAAGGCGATTGCCCAAACCGTTGCCGGAAGGCGCGGGCAAAGGCATCCGGTGCGTCGTAACCGGCGTCCATCGCTATGTCGGTGACGCTTTCGGCGTCGCTTCCAGCAAGCCTGTATGAAGCCCGCTTCATGCGGGCGAGCTGGACATAGCGATGCACGGACACCCCGAAGGTTGAGGTGAACTGCCGGTGGAAATGATATTTCGAGAACGCCGCGACGCCGCTCAATGCTTCCAGATCCAGATCGCCATCCAGGTGCCGGTCTATGTGGTCCAGCACCCGTTGCATCCGGGCATGATAGTTCTCAAGTGCCGCCTTCAAACGTCTCTTCCTCCGTGGCAACACCAGATAGGCGCTCCCATGCATGACACGCTCGACCGATCTTGCGGTTCGACGTGGGATCAACCAGTGCCCGCCAGCGGCCTCCTGCAGGCGCACCGTCCGTGCCGCGTGTCGATGACCGGCGCGTGCTGAATGGCATCTTCTGACTGATTCGATCCGGCGCGCCGAGGCCGGCCGCACGGCGGCAGGCGGCATCATGACCGAGATGGACCATTCGCCGGTGCATGCCATGATCGACCAGCGCGGTGTGGACTGGACCGTGGCGCCGGTTCGCCACAGTATCGGGTGACGGGATCAGGGTGGATCCAGGCAGTCGGCATCGTCAACGACCACGCGGCCGGCTGCTTCCGGCGATCGCAAGTCGCGCTCTGATCGCAGTGCTGCCGCGTCTTACATCGGGCGCTTGGGCTCGCCCTTTGGTGGCGTTGCCGTGTCGGAATCGGATTTCTTGTGCTTGTCGGCGGCAATCCTGCGGATGCGGTCGAAGCGGCTTTCCTCGGTCTTTTCGGTCGTGACGACCGTCTCTGGCTTCCGCACGAACGTGATCATGGATCCGTCTCCTGGGCTAGAGGCCTTGCGCGCCGGGAGAGAATCCCCCGGCGGTAGTCCCGGCACTTAGAGCCGGCGTAGAGGATTCAGGTCAGGCCGAGTCGAAAACGGTGGTTTCCGAGAACCGGAGCGGAGCGTACTTTGGGTACGTGAGCACTGGAAGCGCAGGAAACCGCCGTTTGCAGGCCGGCCTCACCTGAATCGTTAATAGCCGCCCATGCCGCCGCCGCCACCACCAGCCGGTGCCGCATCCTTGGCCGGGATGTCGGTGATCATCGCTTCAGCGGTGATCAGCAAGGCAGCGATCGAGCCGGCGTCCTGCAGCGCGGTGCGCACCACTTTCGCCGGGTCGACGATGCCGGCCTTGATCATGTCGACATAGACCTCGTTCTGGGCGTCGAAGCCTTGATTGTGGTCCTTGCTGTCGGTGAGCTTGCCGACAACGATCGAGCCTTCGACGCCGGAATTCTCGGCGATCTGGCGGATCGGCGCTTCCAGCGCGCGAAGCACGATGGAGATGCCGGCGGTGACATCGGCATTGGCGCCGGTCAGGCCGGCAAGCACGGAGCGGGCACGCAGCAGAGCGACGCCGCCGCCGGGCACGATGCCTTCTTCAACCGCCGCGCGCGTTGCGTTCAGCGCGTCGTCGATCCGGTCCTTCTTTTCCTTCACTTCCGACTCGGTGACGCCGCCGACACGAATGACGGCAACGCCGCCCGACAGCTTGGCCAGCCGCTCCTGCAGCTTTTCCTTGTCGTAGTCGGAAGTCGTCTCCTCGATCTGGCCCTTGATCTGGGCAACGCGCGCCTGGATGGTCGCCTTGGTGCCAGCGCCGTCGATGATCGTCGTGGTGTCCTTCTCGATCAGCACGCGCTTGGCGCGGCCAAGCATCTCGATGGTGACGTTCTCGAGCTTGATGCCGAGATCCTCTGATATCATCTGGCCCGATGTCAGCACCGCGATGTCTTCCAGCATCGCCTTGCGGCGATCGCCGAAGCCTGGCGCCTTGACGGCCGCGACCTTGAGGCCGCCGCGCAGCTTGTTGACGACCAGCGTCGCCAGAGCCTCGCCTTCGACGTCCTCGGAGATGATCAGCAGCGGCCGGCCGCCCTGCACCACCGCTTCGAGGATCGGCAGCATCGCCTGCAGATTGCCGAGCTTCTTCTCGTGGATGAGGATGTAGGGCTCTTCCAACTCGACGCGCATCTTGTCGGCGTTGGTGACGAAATAGGGTGAGAGATAGCCGCGGTCGAACTGCATGCCTTCGACGACGTCGAGTTCGGTTTCGGCGGTCTTGGCTTCCTCGACGGTGATGACGCCGTCATTGCCGACCTTGTCCATCGCCTTGGCGATCATCTCGCCGACGGTGGCGTCGCCATTGGCGGCGATGGTGCCGACCTGGGCAATCTCTGCCGACGACTTGACCTTCTTGGCCTTCGCCTTGATGTCGACGACGACGGCAGCGACGGCCTGGTCGATGCCGCGCTTGAGGTCCATCGGGTTCATGCCGGCGGCAACCAGCTTGGCGCCTTCGCGCAGGATCGAGGCGGCCAGCACGGTTGCCGTGGTGGTGCCGTCACCGGCGAGGTCGTTGGTCTTCGAGGCGACTTCGCGCACCATCTGCGCGCCCATGTTCTCGAACTTGTCGGCGAGCTCGATTTCCTTGGCGACGGTGACGCCGTCCTTGGTGATGCGCGGCGCGCCATAGGCCTTGTCGATGATGACGTTGCGGCCCTTGGGGCCGAGCGTGACCTTCACCGCATTGGTGAGGATCTCGACGCCGCGCAGCATGCGGTCACGCGCATCGGTGGCGAATTTGATTTCCTTGGCAGACATGATTTTTATCCAGTTCGTATTTGGAGTGGATCAGTCGCCACGCGGAACGCGCAGCGCTGTCGTCTCTAAGTCTTGCAGCGTCCCGAAGGACACGCGATGCACTGATCAGGCGGCCTTCTTGGCGGGCACGGTCTTGGCAGCACCGGTCCTCTCGGTGGCGGCCGTCTCGCTCTTATCGACCACGCCCATAATGTCGGCTTCCTTCATGATCAGAAGGTCCTCGCCGTCGATCTTGACCTCGGTGCCCGACCATTTGCCGAACAGGATGAAGTCGCCTGCCTTGACGTCGAGCGGAACAAGCGCGCCGCTTTCGTCGCGTGCGCCGGGGCCGACAGCGATGACTTCGCCTTCTTGCGGCTTTTCCTTGGCATTGTCGGGTATGATGATGCCGCCCTTGGATTTGGTGTCGCCTTCGGCGCGCCGGATGACGACGCGGTCGTGGAGTGGCCGAAACTTCATGGGAACTTCCTTCTGGGGCCAGCATAGGCGGCCCATGCCCACCATATAGGCGCATTGGCACTCGATAGATAGGAGTGCCAAAAATTATTCAGGCAGGCCGTTAAATATTCAAAAGTATTATTTCGGGCGGCGGTTTCGTGATATCGCCATGGGACTAAATAATTCAAAAAATTGAATTTTGCCGGTCGAGTGCCTATTTATCGGACAAGTTCACTTTCACGATTTCAAACCCAAGGGAGATTTGTTCGATGGCCGAAGGCAATCAGACGATCATGGAAAAAGCTGAAGCCCGCTTTGTCGACAAGCAGAAAAAGACAGCGGAGAAAAACAAGGCAACCGCCGAATACATGTCCGAGGCGAAGGCAAGGGAGATCAAGACGGCAAAGCTCAGGGGTTTGCGGCTGGCCAAGGAAGAGGCCGACCGTATCGCTGAAGCCCTGAACCCGACGCCGAAGAAGAAGCGGGTGACCAAGAAGGCTGCCGCGACAGAGGCCAAGACGGGGGCCAAGACATGAGCCTGACCTTCCCCAACCGCAGCCGCAGCTATGACGAAGCCGGCAAGCGCATCCGTTTCGTCGGCCATGACGGCATGTTCCAGATTTCCTTCTCGGTTGCCGCCGATGCCATGACCAGGATGCAGCCCGCAACCGCTGCCAATGAGGCAGGCTACCTCGCCACATTCGACACGCAGAGCAGCGCCATCCGCGACGTGGCGTCCAAGGCCTATGACCGCACCCGCAAGAGCATGTATGTGCTAACGGCCGCCGACTTCGGCTGATCAGCCGAGGTCCATGTTCTCGACCATCGTCCGTATCTTCGCGGCCTTTTCGAAATGATCGAGGCGGTGGGTTCTGATCCACCATTCCGCTGCTTCCATCAGCAGTTCGGGGTCGTCATTCCTGTTGGCGAAAAACGCGTAGAACGACACGCCGACGGTAGGCCCCTTCTCGGAGATCTTGCGGTCGCAGACCTCCAGTATCTTTCGCCTCAGGCTCGCTCTCACAGGAATTCTCCGGTTTTGGTTCGGCGGGGTCTTGGCCCCCCTTTGAACTGACAGCCGCAGCGTTTCAATCCTTGCGCTCCGCCCTCTCCCGGCGCCTGACGTCGCGGACATTCATCTGATCGAGCATGGCATTGGCTTCGCGCGGGCTCATGCCGACCATCACTTTTTGCCGGACCACCGCTGGCTGGCCGGTGAAGACATCGATGATGGCAAAGCTCTGGGGCAGATCCATGCGCAGTGCGTAGCGGTTGGCCATGCGTCTCAGCCCTGCATCATGAAGAAGACCACGCCAAGGACCGACACCGTCCAGGCGACAACCGAAATTTTCAGCGCCATGCCGCCATGCGCGGTGAGAAGCCCCCGCAGGCGCAAGGCAATGCCCACCGGCCGGACCTGTGCCACCGCGACGGCAGCGCGTGCCTTGGCGCCAAGTTTTCCAAAGACGGGCAGCAGCGACGGTTCACGCACGAAAATGACCTCGAATGTCGGGGAAAGTCGGAGCGAGCGTGCTCACGCCCCTTTCCATAGCACTCTTTTCGCGGGCGCCCTGCATGCCAAATGCAAGTAAGGCAGCTTTCACGCACCCGGCGCGGCTTCTTCGCTATGGTATTTTTGGAGGCCTCGCCTCGGGATCGAACCGAGGCTTCAGAGATTTGCAGTCTCCAGCGTAGCCGCTCCGCCACGAGGCCATTGCCGTCGACCTAACGGGCAAATGCTTGCGGAAAAGTTAAACGCAAAGCGGGTTCTGTCGGCACGTTGAAAAATGCTGTGAGCATCGTTGCGGCATCGCTTTTTCGGCAGGCGCCACTCACCGACCCAGGATCGGATCCAGCACGGGGAGGCTGACGATCGACGCCATGGCAATGAGGCCATAGCAGGCCCAGCGATAACCGCGCTCACTTGTCTGGCCAAACACAAGCGAGCCGAGATAGAGGCCGAACCCGTAGAACGGGCCCGTCACCAGCGCCAGGACAAGAACCGGCCGGGTGATCAATCCTCCCGCCAGATAGCTTGCCCCGGTCAGCGCACTCGATATGGCGAAATAGAGCACGATGTTGGCGCGCACCACCACGCCATTGCCACCCCCGCCAAGCCAATACGCCACCACCGGCGGGCCGCCGACCTGGGCGGCGCCGGAGAAGAAGCCGGCAAGCCCACCGACGCCGATCGTCAGCGGCGTGGCGGGACGACCATGGTAACGCCAGCCCGACATCAAAAGGCCAAGCAGCAGCACCACCAACAGCACGATACTCCAGCGCAGCGTCAATGGATCCATCCGCGCCAGCGCATAGGTGCCGAGCGGCACGCCGACCAGCGCGCCCAGCGTCATCGTGCCGACGCTGGGCCGGTCCGCCAGCAGCCAGCCACGCGGCAGCAGTCCGAGCGCGGCGACCGCATCGATGATCAGCAGCAGCGGCGCTGACGATTGCGGCCCGATGACCGAGCTTGCCAGCGGCATGAAGATCAGCGCCGCGCCGAAACCGGAAAAGCCGCGGGCGAAGCCGGCGATGAAGGCGGCAGCCAGCAGGAACAGCACCTCGCCGCCGGAGTGGCCGGCGATCGACAGATCGGCCATGCTCATATCCGGCCGGTGCCGGCTGGGTTCTTCGGCGCGGTCCTGAGATGGAATTCAGGGGCGAGGTCTTCGGCATGGATCACGGTGTCTCTCCAGCGATGGACACGGCAACCTTAGCGCAGCATTCTCGCAGCTTCATGCTGAAAGATCACCTGATAGAGCTGCAAAAATGCACGACATTGACTGGAACGACCTGCGCTACGTCCTGGCACTGAAGCGCGACGGCTCCTTCGCCGCGGCCGGCCGCCGGCTCGGCCTTGATCCAACGACGGTGGCACGGCGCCTGCGGGCGATCGAACGCACGCTCGGCGCGCGGCTGTTCGAGCGCGCTGCAGCGGGCGAGATGCGACCGACGCAGGCCGGCGAGATCGCTGCAGACCGTGCGGAAGCCGTGGAGGCCGAGATCGGTGGCCTGACGCTCGCGGTCAAGGGCGCCGACAGCGAGATCAGCGGCACGGTGCGGGTCACCGCCGTGCCCGTCCTGATCAACCGGGTGCTGATCCCCGCTGTTGCCGATCTTGTCGTGCGCCATCCGGGATTGCGGCTGGAACTGGTCGCCGACCCCCATGATGTCAGCCTGACCCGCCGCGAGGCTGATATCGCGCTGCGGCTCGCTCGGCCCGGACCCGAAACCGGCAGCCGGATCATCGCCCGGCGCATCGGCACGCTCGCCTATGCCGCCTATGCCGCGAGCCACCTGTCGGCGCCCGATTTGCCCCGGCAGATCACGGATCTGCCCTGGCTGACCTATGAGGACGGCATGGCGTCTCTGCCGCAGCCGCGCTGGATTGCCGGCGTCGCCCGCAAGGATCGTTATGCCCAGCTCGTCGTCAACGATGCCGAACCGCTGCTGCAGGCGATCCTCGCAGGCCTTGGCCGCTCGCTGCTGCCCTGCATTGTTGCCGACCGTATCGCGGGACTTGCGCGTATGCCGGAGGACGGCCATCCATTCCCCGCGCGCGAACTATGGCTGCTGACGCATCCCGACCTGCGCCACCTCGCTCGCATCGCGGCGGTCACCGCATGGATCGAAGCGACGATCCAGCGGCGCGAGCCTCGGCCCTTTCTCTTCCCACCGACGGGACCACTGCCACTTTCCCCTTGAACACTCGCCTGATCTGGCCTAGCCTTGAGTTGAGAAAAGGTTTTTCCAAACAGTTTCGATCGGGTTCGGCCAATGGCCGGGCCTTATTCCGGCCGCTAAGAGAAAACCTTTTCCCAACTCAGGATTCCTCGGCGCGATGGCATCGGACGATCAGCCTGTTTCGGTTTTCCCCAAGCCCGTCACCTTGCGTGACGTGGCGGCGCAGGCCGGCGTCAGCGTGGCCACCGCCTCGAAGGCGCTCAACGACCAGGGGCGCATGACCGCCGAGACCCGCGAGCGCATCCGCGAGACGGCGCGCAGCCTCGGCTTCCGCCCCAACAGCCTGGCGCAGAGCCTGCTCAGGAGCCGCTCCTTCACCGTCGGCCTGCTCACCAACGATACCTATGGCCGCTTCTCGCTGCCGCTGATGTCGGGTATTTCGGACGCGCTGGTCGACAATGGCGTCTCGGTGTTCCTGTGCAATGTCGAGGAGGACCCGCGTCTCGGCCAGTTGCATGTCGAGGCCATGCTCGACAAGCGCGTCGACGGCATCATCGCCACCGGCAAGCGCATCGACCGCCATCTGCCGGTCGATCTCGCCAATCTGCGCATCCCGGTGATCTATGCCTTCACCCAGCCCGATCCCGACGCCGTCGCCTTCGTCTCCGACGATGCCGGCGGCGCGCGCCTGGCGGTCGAACATTTCTGCCGGCTTGGCCGGCGGCGCATCGCCCATGTCAGCGGACCGGCGAGCTTTGCCGTGGTTCATGCCCGCGCCCAGGCTTATCGCGACGTGCTCGCGGAAAACGGCCTGCCGGTCACCGAGCCGCTGCTCGGCTCCTGGTCGGAAGCCTGGGGCCATGAGGCGGTGACGATCCTTTTCGATGGGAAAAGCGAAAGGCCGGACGCTGTCTTCTGCGGCAACGACCAGATCGCGCGCGGCGTCATCGACGCGTTGCGCGAGCGCGGTTTGAGCGTTCCCGGTGATGTCGGCGTTATCGGCTTCGACAATTGGGAGATTGTCGCCGAAGCGACGCGCCCACCACTGACCTCGGTCGACATGAACCTTGTCGCCCTCGGGCGCGAGGCAGGCCTGACCCTGCTTTCACTGGTCGGTGGCCAGCCCGCCGCGCCAGGCATTCGAAAACTGCCGTGCCGGCTGGTGGTGCGGCATTCCTGCGGCCATCCGCTGGATGGCTGAAACGAAAGCGCCGCGTGATCGGCGCCAAGCCGCGAATAGCGGCCAACCCTGGAGGAGGAGAAGATGAGGAACCTGATTGCCAAACTGGCCCTGACCGCTGCCGTGCTGGGCAGCGGTCTGGGTGCGGCCGCCGCCGACACCGCCAACATCTGGGTGCGCGCCGACGGCTCGAATTTCATGCCGAGGATCGTCGACGCCTACAACAAGGCGCACAAGGACCAGATCAAGCTCGACATCATCCCCAATGCCGAGATCATCCCGAAATATGGCGCGGCCGCCGCCGGCGGCACGGCGCCCGACGCGCTGTCGCTCGACCTGATCTACACGCCGTCCTTCGCCGCCTCTGGCCAGTTGGAGGACATCACCGACTGGGCGAAGTCCCTGCCCTATTTCGCCAGCCTGTCGCCGGCGCATGTCAAGACCGGCACCTACAAGGACCACATCTATGGCCTGCCCTTCTCGGCGGACGCCTCGGTGCTGATCTGGAACAAGAAGCTGTTCAAGCAGGCCGGCCTCGACCCTGAAAAAGGCCCCACCAACTGGGCCGAGATCGCCGCCGACGCCGAAAAGGTCAACGCGCTCGGCGGCAACATCAAGGGCTTCTACTTCTCCGGCAATTGCGGCGGCTGCAACATCTTCACCTTCACGCCGCTGATCTGGGCCTCGGGCGGCGACATCCTGAGCGCGGATGGCTCGAAGGCGACGCTGGACAGCCCGCAACTGCGCGGCGCCATCGATCTCTACCGCTCGATGGTCAAGAAGGATCTGGTGCCGGCAGGCGCCCAGACCGACACCGGCGCCAACTTCTTTGCCGCGTTTGCCGCCGGCAACATCGGCATCTCGCCGTCCGGCGCCTTCGCCATCGGCGCGCTCAACACCCAGTATCCCAATATCGACTACGGCGTCACCTTCCTGCCAGGCAAGGATGGCGGCTGGTCGTCCTTTGCCGGCGGCGACAATTTCGTCGTCACCAAGGGCACCAAGAAGCTCGCCGTGGTGAAGGAATTTCTCGATTTCGCCTATTCGCTCGAAGGCCAGACGATCCTCGCCAAATACGGCAGCCTGCCGGTGCGCGGCGACATCGCCAAGGACGCGCTGAAGGACCTCGACCCGCGCTACCAGATCGCCGCCGAGGCCATGGCCAAGGGCAAGACGCCCTATTCGGTGGTGTTCAACGACCTGATCAACTCCGCCAACGGCCCGTGGACGCAGATGATCAACGAGGTCTTCTTCGGCGACGACGTCGATGGCGCCATCGCCAACGCGCAGGAGACCATGCAGTCGATCATCGACCAGGCGCCGCAGAAATAAGCGGCCGCCTGCCGGCCGCCCGCCCGTCTCCCTGGGCGGGTGGCCGGAAATTCGCATCGCCAACGGCAGGGCTATCGCGTTGACACAAGACCCCCTCATCCGGCCGCCACGCGGACACCTTCTCCCCGCTGGGGAGAAGAGACTGGCGCTCGTGCCGGCTCCCTCCTCTCCCCTCGGGGAGAGGCCGGATTGCCCCGAATTGCCCTTCGCAATTCGGTTGGCAATCCGGGTGAGGGGGTGCTTGGCCAACGCCCCAACAGCATCGGCCATCCAGCCATGACCACCATCGCAACCACCACCGCCCCACCCCGCGCCAGAAGACTGGTCGGCGCCGGGCGCCGGCAGTGGATCGGCCTGCTCTATGTCGCGCCGGCGGTGGCGCTGGTCATTGTGTTCTTCGTCATCCCGCTCGGCATGACGGCGTGGATGTCGCTGCACAACTGGCCGCTGATGGGCGAGCACTTCTATATCGGCTTCGACAATTACGTCGCCATCCTGCGTGACACCAGGTTCTGGAACGCGCTCAAATTCACCGGCTACTACACCGTGATCGTCACCATCGCGATCTTCGCCGTCGCCTTCCCCCTGGCGATCTTCATCGAAAAACCGCGTCCGCTGACCAACCTTTACCGCACCTTCTTCTTCATGCCGGCGGTGGTCGGCTTCGCCTCGGCCAGCCTGCTCTGGTCATGGCTCTTGAACGTCGATTCCGGCCTGTTCAGCCCGGCCGCCTACGAGCTTGGCCTGATCGACAAGAAGTTCAACCTGCTCGCCACCTTCCAGCCGGCCTTCTGGTCGATCATCGCCATGGTGGTGTGGAAGGTCGCCGGCTTCACCATGATCATCCTTATGACCGGCCTGCAATCGATCCCGCAGGATTTGCAGGAGGCCGCCGTCATCGACGGCGCCGGGCCGTTGGCGCGCTTCCGGGCGATCACGCTGCCGCTGATGCGCCGCACGCTGGCGCTGGCACTGATCCTGTCGGTGGCCGGCTCGATCCTCGCCTTCGACCAGTTCTACATCATCCTGCGCGGCGGCCCACGCAACCAGACGCTGACGGCGGTCTACTGGATCTTCAACCAGTCCTTCGTGTCGTTCAAGCTCGGCTATGGCGCGGCACTCTCGATGGTGCTGCTGGTCATCCTGGTGGCGCTCAGCCTCGTCCAGCTATGGCTGCTGCGCAAGCCCGAGGGCGTCGACTGATGGCGCAGGCGATATCAGCCAGAGGCAAGCTCGCCGCCCGCTTCGCCAGGCACTCCACCGGCATAATCGCCTCGATATTGTTCGTGGCGCCGATCGTGTGGACGGTGCTGTCGGCCTTCAAGCCGGCTGCCGAAGCACGCCTGCCGCCGCTGCCGCCATGGCCGACGACGGGGTTCTCGCTCGAAAACTATGCCACGCTCAACTCCTTCGGCGACGGGCTGTGGGCCTCGGCGCAAAACAGCATCTATGTCTCGGTGATGACCGTCATTCTGTCGGTCATCGTCAGCGTGCTGGCCGGCTATGGCTTCTCGCGGTTCCGGTTTCCGTTCAAGGACCTGTTCTTCGTCCTCATCCTGTCGACGATCATGATCCCGTTCCAGTCGATCCTGACGCCGATCTTCCTGGTGCTGACCAAGCTTGGCCTGCACAACACGCTGACCGGCCTGGTTGGCGTCTATGTGACGCTGCAATTGCCGTTCTCGATCTTCATGATGCGCAACGCCTTCGACGCGGTGCCGCGCGAGATCGAGGAGGCCGCCCGCATGGACGGCGCCAGCAATCTCACCATGCTTTTGAAGGTGATGCTGCCGCTGGTCTGGCCGGGCGTCGTCACAATTGCGCTGTTTGCCTTCCTCGGCGCCTGGAACGAGTTCCTCGCCGCCCTCGTGCTGATGACCGACCAGTCGAAATTCACGCTGCCGGTGATGATGACGGCACTTCAGTCAGGCCGCTTCGGCGCCATCGACTGGGGCGCCGTGCAGGCAGGCGTCACAGTGATGATGGTGCCGTGCCTGATCCTGTTCCTGGCTTTGCAGCGCTTCTACATCCGCGGCCTGATGGCCGGGGCCGTCAAGTAATCGACCAAATGGAGTAAGTTCATGACCGCATCCGCAAAACCCGGAAAACCCAAGCTCGCCTTCCGGCCGCTGCCGGTGCCGCAGGTCGACGTGCACGGCTTCTGGGGCGACCGCGCCGACGCGGTCGCCACGCGCACCGCCGACATCCTCTACGAGCGCTGCGTCGAGGCACGCATGCTGGAGCAGATCGACCCGGACTGCCCCTCGCCCGGCGTTGTCATTCCCTTCCACTCGCCCTCGCCCGACGAAGCCGACCGCCAGGGCGCGGAATTCACCGGCTCGACGGTGACGACGCAGATGTTCTGGGATTCCGATCTCGGCAAGACGATCGAGACCGCGGCCTATTCGCTCTATCGGCGCAAGAACCCGGAACTGGAGAAGAAGATCGACGCCGTCATCGACATGTACGGCAAGCTCCAGCAGGAAGACGGCTATCTGTCCAGCTGGTACCAGCGCATCCAGCCCGGCAAGCGCTGGACCAATCTGCGCGACTGCCACGAGCTCTATTGCGCCGGCCACCTGATCGAAGGCGCGGTTGCCTACTACCAGGCGACGGGCAAGCGCAAGCTGCTGGATATCATGTGCCGCTATGCCGACCACATCGCCTCGGTGCTGGGGCCCGAGCCCGGCAAGAAGAAGGGCTATTGCGGCCATGAGGAGATCGAGCTGGCGCTGGTCAAGCTGGCGCGAGTGACCGGCGAGACGAAATACATGGAGCTGGCGAAATACTTTATCGACCAGCGCGGCCAACAACCACATTATTTCGACGAGGAAGCGCGCGCCCGTGGCGCCGACCCGAAGGCCTATCATTTCAAGACCTACGAATACAATCAGTCGCACAGGCCGGTGCGCGAGCATGACAAGGTCGTCGGCCATGCGGTGCGGGCCATGTATCTCTATTCAGGCATGGCCGACATCGCCACCGAATATGGCGACGACACGCTGCGCGTCGCGCTCGACCGGCTGTGGGACGATCTCACCACGAAAAACCTCTACATCACCGGCGGGCTTGGGCCGTCGGCGCACAATGAGGGCTTCACCAGCGACTACGACCTGCCCAATGAGAGCGCCTATGCCGAGACCTGTGCCGCCGTCGGCCTGGTGTTCTGGGCGAGCCGCATGCTCGGCATGGGGCCGAACGCCCGCTATGCCGACATGATGGAGCGCGCGCTCTACAATGGCTCGATCTCCGGACTGTCGCTCGACGGCTCGCTGTTTTTCTATGAAAACCCCTTGGAAAGCCGGGGCCGGCACAACAGATGGAAATGGCACCGCTGCCCCTGCTGCCCCCCCAATGTCGGGCGCATGGTTGCCTCCATCGGCAGCTATTTCTACAGCCTGGCGGACGATGCGCTGGCCGTTCACCTCTACGGCGACTCCACCGCCCGCTTCGATATTGGCGGCACCGCCGTCAGCCTTTCTCAAGCGAGCCACTATCCCTGGGATGGCGCCGTCGAGATCACGGTCGAACCACAGGCGCCGGTGGACTTCACGCTGCATCTGCGCATCCCGGGCTGGAGTTCCGGTGCCAAGCTGGAAATCAACGGCGAAGCGGTCGACCTCGATGACGTGACCAGCGACGGCTATGCCGCGATCCGGCGCCTCTGGCAGAAAGGCGACCGTGTCCGGCTCGACCTCGAAATGCCGATCGAGCGGCTCTACGCCAACCCCGAGGTCCGGCAGGATGCCGGCCGCGTCGCGCTGTCGCGCGGTCCGCTGATCTACTGCGTCGAGGCATCGGACAATGACAGCCGGCTGCATCGGCTGACACTGCCGCGCACGGCGGGCATAGAGGCGCATGACGAGCCGGAACTGCTGGGCGGCGTGGTGACGTTGTCGGCCACGGCGCGGGCCGATGCCGGCGACGGCTGGCAGGACGGGCTCTACCGCTCCGAGCCGCCGGCCAGCGTCGAGACGCGCCTGACCGCCATCCCCTATTTCGCCTGGGACAATCGCGAGCCCGGCGAGATGCTGGTGTGGCTGCGGGACGGCTGATGCTGGCCGCTCGACTTCGGGCCTTGCGGCTCGACTATGTCCGGCTTGATTGCAGCGCCGCGCTCGGTGCCACTTGCGGCGCGCTGTTGTCGATATGCGCCCAGGCCGGCCGCTCGAACAGGAACATGCCGAAGCCCACGCGTTGGATGATGAGGTAGAGCACAACAGGGCTGATGGTCGAGACCAGCAGCACCGCCAGGCTGAGCATGCCGGTGTCGGTCAGCAGGCCGCTTGCCAGCGCAGCACCACGGAACAGCGACATCGGGATGGTGAAGGCGACATAGACGACCAGCGAATGTTCGCCGAGCCAGCGCAGCCATTCCATGACAGGGAATGCCGACAGGAAGCCGCCAAGCACGCAAAGCGCTACCGCGCCTGCGACGGCCAAGGTGAGATGCAGCGGCGGCCATGCCGCCAGGCCCATCTGCATGCCGACCGGATGCATGGCATAGCCCGGCGAATAGACGAGCAGGCCGTTGACCACAGCCCACAAAGCCAGGCCGGCGACGGCCAGCATCGGGCGGGGTTGCGTCCATTCGACGAGCCGGAAAATCAACGGCGCCAGCACGAAGCCGAGATAGAAGAACACGAAATAGGCTGCGAATTGTTCAAGCGCATAACTGTCGGGATGCGGCGCCCACATCTGCAGGGCCGCAGCGGGCGCAATGACGATCCAGGCGGGCACGCGGAACTGCCGCAAAAGCTTGGCGGCAAGGCCGAACACCGCCAGCATGTAGATGAACCACAGCACGCCATAGGGCTGCACGACGGCCATTGCGAGATCGTGCAGCATGCCGCCGGGATCCCGGCTGAAGATGCCGATCTTCAGCCCGATCGAGATGATCGCCCACAGCACGTAGAAATAGAGATAGTGGACGACGCGGCGGTCGATATAGCGCCGCCACGGCCGGTCGATCACCTGCGACAGGAACAGGCCCGAGATCAGGAAGAATTCCGGCATGCGGAACGGTGTCGCGAAGCCGATGACATAGTGGAGAAAACCGACGCCGCCCGTGTACTCGCCGGTGTTGTAGGCCGAGTACATCATGACCACGAGGATGATCGAGAGACCTTTGGCCGTGTCCACCCACGGCATGCGCATCGGGCTGTTCATGGCAAATCCATCCGGAGCCGGCCAAGGTGGCCAGCCATCATCCGGCGATATTTAGCACCATCAAGCTTCCCAGATCGTAAACGCGGGTGTCGTTGTGGGGTGGCAAAGGCTGCGGGTCGCTATGGCTGCTGACTTGCGTGTCGAGGCCATTGGCAACCTTCTGCCGTCAGCGCTGCCCCTCATCTGCCTGCCGGCATCTTCTCCCCGTAAACGGGGCGAACGGTGCTATCGTCGCCGCTTTCGCCAATCTCCAGCGTTGCAAGAAAGGCGCCGACGGCGCCGCCAGCCCCTCTCGCCCCGTTTACGGGGAGAGATGTCCGGCAGGACAGTGAGGGGCAGCGCAGACTTTGACCATTAGATAACAGGCCATGACGCAACTACTTTCGGCCCTTCGACTTATTCAAAGCCACCGCAGCGCGCACCAGTTCCTTCAATGCCGCCTCGTTCACCTCAACCCCCTGCTGAAAATCGATCGCCCGCCGCGTATTGCCTTCGAGGCTGGAGTTGAACAGCTTCGAGGGATCGGGCAGTGCCGCCCCCTTGGCGAAGGTCAGCTTGACGACGCTCTTGTAGGTTTCGCCCGTGCAGATCATGCCGTCATGTTCCCACACCGGAACCCCGCGCCACTTCCAGGTTTCGACCACGTCGGGATCGGCTTGATGAATAAGCGCGCGCAACCGGCCGAGCATCTCGCCGCGCCAGTCGCCGAGTTCCTTGATCCTGCCGTCGATCAGTTCCGAGGGAGATTTGCTCTCCTGCGATCCGGTGGTCGTCATGCTGTTTCCTTCTTCGCGACGTAGGGCAATACGAACATGTAAAGGCCGCTGAACAATAGCAGGAAAAGTGGCGGCAGTGGCGAATAGACCACCCAGGCAGGCGGCTGCCCGAAGGCCATGGTGGCGAAATTGGCGACGACGGTTGCCGTGAAGACGATCGATAGCCAGCGATGCGCCTGCCTGATCCATTTGCTCCAGTCCAAGATGACCTCCCGTGAAAAACGCGTGAAACCGGGCGCTGCTACCAGCGCGCCAGCTGTGTGATCTGGATGAGATTGCCGCAGCCATCGTTGAGCTTGGCGATGGTCGAGCCGGTCACCTCGGTCGGCGCCATGGTGAACGTGCCGCCATTGGCCGTGATGCGCTGATGGTCGCCCTTGACGTCGTCGGTGAAGAACATCACCGCCGGCTGGCCCTGCGCGAACATCGCCTGCTGGTAGGCCCTGGCCGCCGGCATGTTGTTGAGTGCCAGCTGCAGCTCTGTGCCCTCGGGCTCATCAGGCGAAGCGACCGTCAGCCAGCGGAAGGGCCCGTTGCTGAAATCGGCTTTCTTGGTCAGGCCGAGCACATCGGTGTAGAAGGCAAGCGCCTTGTCCTGGTCATCGACATGGATGGTGGTCAGTTTGATCTTCATCGTCTTTCTCCATAGGTTTTGCTGGCGGCAAGCCGCTCGGGTGAAGTTAGGTGTTGGGTTCTATCGGCCGGCGGACTTCAGTCCGTTCGCGCCAGAAGCTCTTCCAGCTTCTCCAGGAATTGCGGCCAACCCATCTTGGCGCCGCCATAGGCCCGCCTCTGATCAGGCCGGAAGCCGGATTGCTCCATGCGCAGATGCGTTCCGGTCGATGTCGGGGTCAGCGTGAAGGTCACCACGCTCCTGAGATCGAAGGCCGGATCCTGGTGCGCTAGGTTCCACGTGTAGGACAGCGTCTTGTTGGGCTCGACGGCCAGCACCTCGCAGTCGAGCACGCCGCCCCAATCGGCGCTGATGTTGAAGCGGTGGCCGATAACAGGAGCGAAATCGTTCTTCATCAGCCACTCCTGCATCAGATGCGGTTGCGTCAGCGCGCGCCAGAGTTTTTCCGGCGGATGGGAAATCTGCCGCTCGACGACGACAGTGCGGTTCTGCTGGGCACTATCGTTCACTGGTCCATCCTCTTGAGTAAATCCTCGAGATCATCGAACCGGGCCTCCCAAAACCCCGCCATCTCGCGTGTCCAGTCCATCAGCGGCGCCAGCGCGCCGAGCTGCGCGCTGTAATGCGTCTGGCGGCCTTCGTGGCGGTCGCGCACCAGCCCGGCCTGCTTGAGCAGTCCGAGATGCTTCGACACCGCCGGCTGCGAGACGCCGGACTGGCTCGTCAGCGCCCCAACCGTCTGCTCCCCCTGCCGGCACAACCGTTCGAAGATCGCCCGCCTGGTCGGGTCGGCGAGCGTCCTGAAGAGCATGTCGTGGGCGTCTTGCATGTCAGATCGATAACCCGCTGGCTATTGGTTGACGTATAACCACAGGGATATATGTTCGTCAAGCGGAAGATTGGAGCGCGTGCTGATGATCCTCGTCACCGGAGCCACCGGCCAAGTCGGGAACGCGGTCGTCTCGAGGCTGGTGTCATCAGGCCATGAGGTGGCAGCACTGGTCCACAGGCCTGAGGCCGCGCAAAAGCGCCTGCCCCGGGAAACAGCGCTGCGCGTCGGTGACTACGAGGATATACCCGCGCTGAAGGCCGCCTTCGCTGGCATCGACAGGCTGGTGCTGATCTCAAGCGATGGCGATGCAGATGCGGTCATGCGCCATCATGCCAACGCCATCGAGGCCGCAACGGCGGCCGGTGTCGGCCATATCACCTTCACCAGCATTGTCGACATCGGCGAATCCTCACCCTTCTACTATGCATCTGTCTACCGCGACGCGGAGCGCCGGCTGGCCGCCTGCGGCGTGCCTTCGACCATCCTGCGCTGCGGCCTCTACAGCGACTTCATCCTCGACACCTGGCTTGCGCCTGCCTCGGGAGAACTCGCTTTGCCTGCCGGACAGGGGATGATGACACCAGTCTCGCGCGACGACGTGGCAGTGGCAGTCGCCGCGGCGGCAGCGAGGGCCGACACATCCGGCGCCCTCTACACGATCACCGGAAACCGGCCGCTGGACTTCGACGAGATCGTCGCCTGCTATGCTAAGACGACAGCACAGCCCCTACGCTATCGTCCCTCTTCGCTCGGCGACTATCTGGCCTCGGCCACGGCGCGTCTCGACGATCCCTGGCCACAGGCCTTCACCACTCTGTGCGCCTCGATCACCGAGGGCCGTTATGCCTCGACCTCCAGCGATTTCACCGCGCTTACGGATAAGCAGCCGGAAAGCTTTCGAGATTTCCTGGTTCGTACGATCCCCGGAAGGCCTTCGGACGACTAGATGGCGGGATGGGTGCGCCCGATCTCCTGCGCCACCAGTTCCTGCAATTGCCACAGATTACGGTCGCGGATGCCGCAGGCGTCGAGATGGCGGATCGTCTCGAACAGATATTGCGCGCCTGAGCCCCAATGGCCGACGGCCCTGGCGAGCGTCGCCGCCACCGCTGGCTTGTCGAGCTTGCCGGCATAGCGCGGATTGGCGGGATCGACGACGAAGCCGAGCGCCTGGCTTACTGCGCCTTCGGTCCTCACCTGCAGCCAGCGCGGCACGTTGACGGCGGGCAAGATGGTCATCTCGCGGCGCAGCAGCGCTTCCAGATTTTCGCCAACCGGCTCGGCGATCTCGAACACCATGCCCTGGCATTGGCCGCCGCGGTCGAGCGCCATCATCAGGCCGGGCTGATCTAGCGTGCCGCGAAAGCGCTTGACGGTGAAGCAGAAAGACCGGTGCCAACCTCGCGCCACCGCTCTTTGGCCGCCATGGACTTCGCCAACCGGATTCCATAACAGCGAACCATAGGCGAACAGCTTCAGCGGCCCGGGCGAAGCGCTGGCCAGCAACTCATCACGGACGCCCGCATAGTCGGCATCGGTCATGGCAACCATGCCCGGCACCGGCCCGGCGTCCGCGACCACACGCATGGTGCGCGCCACCAGCGCCTCGGTCAGCGCCATCGGCGCCTTGCGGATGGCGCGCGCTGAAACGCTGGATGACGTCCTTTTCAAGATCGCGCCCATCCAAGTTGATCCATGAAGCGCATAAGCCGCTCCACAACGGCATCCGGCGCCACCTCCCTTTGCCACTGCTTCGCGGGTATGAGGGTGTCGACATAGCGGAATCCGACCTGTCCGGAATGAAGCGGGCCGACCCGTAGATAGGGTCCTGAACCGGGCTCGACGGCGGTCTGCTGAACGCACAGGTCGAACATCGACGTCCATCCGAACAGAACCGGGTTCAAAGGTCCGGCCGCGATGAAAGACGCCAGTTCTTCAACGCTGGCAAATGCGGAGGCAAACGGGTCGTTTGCATCAGCCAAACGCTTGTCGCGAATGGAGTAGACAATTTCAGGCCAGGTCAAATGCATCCGCTAATGGTGCTGAGCCCCTGAGCCGGTTGTCAACGGGACATCACCCCCTGCGATGAAAAACATCGCCAGAGATCGAGAAGCTGGAATCGTCGATCCAGACTATGTTGAAATAGACCGGCGCCGGCTGGTAGGCGTTGACGTTCATGATGGTCAGGATGCCGCCATTGGACGACGGCTCCCAGCTGCATTGTCCGATCGCGCCAACGGTGCCGTTGGCCTCGATCTGGCAGGTCTGCCCGATAACCATCGTCTCGCCCGCATCGCTGTACCATACGCCGACCGGCGCCGGCGCGGATTGGGCAAGGGCTGAAGTGACGAACAGTCCGCTCGCCGCCATGCCAGCAAGGGCGCAAGCGCAAAGGCGCAACCCGGTCAAAAACGATGTCATGCTGAACCCCCGTCCCAATTTGATGTTGCGTCTGTTGAGGCACTGCGTCAACAAGAGAGCGCCGATCCCCCGCTCGGGGATCGGCGCCACATGCGCCGACCGGTGGTATCGAGACCCGACGAACCGTCCATGAAGCAGCGCCCGGCCCCACCTGAAGGCGCACATTCCGCTATCGTAGCCGACCGGCCGGTTACTTCTTGTGCTTGAACAGGCGTGCCTTGCACGATGCCGACAGCTGGTCCTTGTGTTCGGCCAGGCACTTGGGCGCGGCGCCCGTCGTCAAGACGCCGCCGCCGCAGAAGCGATTGGCATCCACCGCGCAAGGACCCTTCGTGGTGGTGTAGCGGGCGAACGCCTCGTTTGAACTCACAAGCGCGGCCGCTGCTATGACAACGGCATAGAAGATTTTCATTGCAAGGCTCCCGACAAAAACACTGGCTCCCCCAGTGCAGGTTTGGTTACGCACGGCTCCTGGAGCATGGCCCGGGTGCTGATATCGCTGGAGATGTCGGCGGCTCGCGGCCCAGCCGGCACCCATGGCCAGCCGCCCGCCGCCGCATTGCGACAGACAAAAACAGTCCTGCTTTCGTCCATCGACGACCGCCCCGCTTCCCGCCAACGCAGGCATCCCTGCGATTCATGTGCTGATGTGGGAATGACTAAGGCAGTTCGAATGCGGGCGCATCCTAGCTGAAAAGCGGAGAGGGATGCGTGGCGCGCGCCAGCGCGGTCACGGCCGCTCGCCGCGCATCAGGAACAAATCATAACAAAGGCTTGAGCGCCTAGACGGCTCCGGCCAGCACCAGCAGCGCCACGGCTTCGCTGCGGCTGCGCGTGCCGGCCTTCTTTTTCACATTCTCGATATGGTAATGGACCGTCGCCGGCGAGATGCCCAGGATGATGGCGATTTCCGCATCGGTCTTGCCCGCCGCGACCCAACGCATGCAATCCGCTTCCCGGGGCGTCAGCAGGATCGGCGCGCGGTTGCTGAAACCGAACCCCACCGCTTCATAGGCCTTGTCGTGCACCGCGAGCGCCATGGAGCGTATGGTGGCTCTCTCCACCGCATTCATCGTCACCGGCTTCAAGGCGGCGACCGAGACCAGCCCCTGGTAGCTGGAAGGGCCATGGATCGGTATGGCCATGACCTCGGCCCAGCCATATTCTATGGCGCCTGCGGTGACCGCCGCACCTTCGACCGTAAACGTTCGTGCATCCCCCATTTCGGTCCACAGAAACGGCATCATGCGACGGCGCGCCTCAAGGATCATGGGGTCGATCTCCATGTACCCGTTCGCCATGTAGGACTCGAACCAGTCCTTTGGCCAATCGTTGAAATAGAAGCGATAGGACCGCGAGCCGCCGGCGCCCGCCCAGGCACCGCCGGCACTGGCCGTGAAGCCGAAAACCCCGATCGCCGCGATGAAGCGCTCGATGACCTTGCTGACGTCGCTTGTCGCCGCGCAAAATTCGAGAAAGTCCTGCCCTGCCGCCGTCCGCATATGCCGCTCCAAAACCCCGCGGCAATCTCAGCGATCCCACGCCAGCGCACAAGGCGTTTTCATCGAACTGAAGGCGCGGCATTTTTACGGCCATGCTGCAGTCTGGCCGACACCACCAATCACGACACCAGCGGCATCGGCACCTTCAGCCCATCGGCCGCAATATGACCGTTCGCCACCCGGACGGCATCGTCATCGATATTTCGACCCGAATTCGTCTTCCTGACGTCCTAGTGCGGAGGACGCCAGACCGCGTCGTCGCAGCCGTCGATATAAGGGTGAACCGACCACCGGGAACCGGGCTTGGCCTGCTGCTCCTTGGTGAGCGGATCCTGGGATTGCGCGTAGCCGTCCTGATAGCCGCGAATGATCCCATCGATATCGGGAGGCCAGTCGCCGTCCCACGGCCCTCCCAGAATCTGCGCCTGCTGGACAGGATGCAGTTCGTTGTGGGCTTCATTGAAACTGTCGTGGATATGGCCAGCATCATAAACCCAGCGGCCGGTCACGCCCAGGATCGTCGCTCCGGTTCCATCGCCCTTGTTGGTTTCGATGCTGGGCAGTCCGGCGTCGCTCGGACTGGCCGTGTCCGAACTGCTGAAAGCCGCGCCAAACAGCGCCGCAAGCAAGGCCAGAAATGCCAGGATGTAGGCAACGACCACGCCGACGCCCGACATGCATATCGCCAGTGCCGCCAGCGCCGCGATCAGCGCGAGGATGTTGACAGTCTGCAGGTCGTGGATCGACGCGCCCTCGAATTCCACATGCAGTGCCTCGGACTTTACCCCGGTCGTCTTGTCCACCGCCTGGTTGCCGGTGAACAGCAACCCTTTCGAGGAGGTGGTGGTGGTTTCGGCCATGAGGTAGCCGAACGGAGCGCTGGCGTCCGCATCGGCCTGGCTGACGCCCACCGAGTTGTGCGGCAGCAAGAGGTTTAGGCTGTAGTCGGAGTCCAGGCTTCCGGGCCAGGTCTTTTCCGAAGGGGGCTCGATGCTGATGACCATGCCGACGATGCTAACCGGGCTCTGGTCGCCGAGACACACCAGCCGGTTGTTAAGCCACCAGTCGCAATAGGCGAGGATCCAGACGATCCCGGTCACCACCAGGGCGATCGGCAGGCACCATGGCTCGCCCATGGCGACCACCACCACGACCATCACGGCCGCGAATATACCGCTGGTGATCGCCGCGCTGATATACTGGTTGACCGAGATGACCTTGTCCGCGGTCGTACATTTGGTCCAGGATTTGTCGTCGGTGGCCATCACGCCTCCACGCTGCTTATGACGGTCAGGGTGACGCCGCCGCTGACGTGATCACCCTCGTCGAACGCATTCAGATTGAGAGCTTGCCGGCCGGTCCAGCCGGCCGGCGGCGTGGCGATCGCCGTGATCGTCACCTGTTCGCCCGGTGTCAGCGACGGCTGGTCAGGCGAAATCGCCATCGTCCAGCCCGGCGGCAGCGGATGCGCGGCCGGCAAATGCGCGGAAAGCCGCCGCTTTTGCTCCGCCTTGGCGGCCTCCTCGGTCGGTCGCCGCTCGTCGCGGCAGGGGCTGAGCGGCGGAATGGTGTAAGCGTCGACGGTGAACCGATACCGATGCGGCCGGCGGGTCGCGTTGCGCAGTTCGAACTGGAATGTCGCCGGCGACTGCGCCAGCCCGACATCGGTGTTCTTCTGCCCGAGATTGTTGGCGAAGTTGGCATCGTCGGCCGGATCGAGCAAAGCCTGCAGGCAATAGTGGCCTGCTTCCTGAGGCGTATGCCAGTCGAAGGAGACGAACCCGGGCTGGCTGGCGGATCCGATCACCCCGACCGAGACCGGCCTAGTGTCGATCGGATGCGATACGGTTCCCATGCCGAACGACAGATAGGACAGGTGAACCGGCATCTTGACGACGACGGCATCCATGGAGGCATTCCAGACGCGGACGCGCACCTCGTAGTCGGTGTCCGCCTGCAACTTGCCGGCGGGCACGGGCACGCCACCCCTGAGCACTTCGATGTCGGGATTGTCCCAGGTGACGGCGAGGCCAAGGCCGATCAGATAGTACTGGTCGTAGATCAGCGGGTCGGGCCGGCAGAATGCAGGGTGGTCGATCGGCACGCAATGCGCCCGGGAACCTTTCTGGTCGACCCGGCGGTCGCCACCCAACCGCCAGCGGCGGCAGAAACGCTGAGCCATCTCGATCAGCGCCGGAATCCAGGCGGAGAACAGTGCTTGCAGGATTGCCACTAATCCGCGCATCGACTCCCCCTCTGAAGCTAACGCAGGCGAGGACCTGATTAACATAGGATTCGCGCGGCAACAGCGCCCTGGACTGATCGACAACCGGCGCCGCTGGAACCCTGTCTGGCTACTTCCGCGCGAAAAAGCCCCGCGCGAACTGTATGATGCGCTTGTGGAACACGAGCGCCAATATTGCGACAACGGCAAGCAGATAGAGAGTCTCGGTCGATCCGTCGCCGCCGTCAGGTGAAATACCAAACCACCTCTCGATGAAATCCATGTACAGATTCCCTCCGCGCAAAGAATTGCGATCGAAATTCATCATAGCTCTTTGATATGGCCCGATGTCAAGAATTGATTCGGTATCACGTTGAATGAATCGAGCAAGGAACCATTGGACGCTATGCGTTTCGATTTCCAGGATAAGCTGATAATTTTCCCGATGTTTTCCTAAAATTTAACTTTCGTAACGGGAATTACAGCGGCCAACCGCCTGATTTGATTAAGCAAAACTGCGGCGGTCGCTTACGGCCTTCCGACTTGGCCTGAACTGTACTGTGTACCAACTCCGCTCGTTCATCCGGGCCGCCAAAATCACGACACCAGCGGCATCGGCACCTTCAGCCCATCGATCAGCGCATCGCGAAACAGCGCGATCGGCTGGCTAAGCCGTCCGGCCGGCGGGCGGTGCAGCAGCCAGGCGCGGACTTGCGGCTTGAAATCGGGGCAGTCGATCACCTCCACCGCGTCGCGCCAGCGGCTGTCGGCGAAGGCGCCCGGCGTGACGATGCCGATGCCATGGCCGCGCGCCACCAGCGACATTCTGAGGTCGACGCTGAGCGCCTCCACGCCCACCTGGAAGGGCAGCCTTGCCGCCTCGAAACTCTGGCGGATGAAGGCGCGGAACCCACAGCCGTTCTCGTTCATCACCCAGGCAAAGCGCGACAGCGAGGCTAGATCAGCTTGCCTCGGCACGCCGAGGCTGGGCGACGCGACCAGCAGCACCGATTGCGCGCCGAGGTCGTCACAGATCAGTTCGTCCGGCGGCGCCAGGCCTTCGGCAAGGCACACCGCCACCGCGTCGAGCTCGCTGCGCGCCACCTGCTCGACCAGCCTTGGCGACCAGCCGGAGGTGATGCGCAGCGTCAGCTGCGGAAAGGTGGCGCGCAGGCTGTCGAGCGGCAGCGCCAGTGCGGCGTCGGAGAGATAGGGCATTATGCCGAGCCGGAATTCGCCCTTGACCTCGCCTTGCGGCGACACGCCGGCCTTCAAATCCTCCAGCGAGCGCAGCACGCGCCTGCCATGCTCATAGGCCTCGCGGCCCGAAGCGGTCGGCTTCAGCGGCTTCGACTGGCGATCGAGAAGTGCCGTCGCCAGCCCATCCTCAAGGTTCTGGATGCGGCGCGTGACGCCCGGCTGGGTCAGGTTGAGCCTGGCCGAGGCGCCGACGATCGAGCCGGTTTCCACCACGGCGATGAAGGCTTCGAGATCATGGATGTTCATGCGTACCTCGCATAATCATTATTGAATAGATTGAATTGTAGCATGATACAAGTTTGGCATAAAGTCACCACACAATATGCGATATCTTGAGGATTCCATGCCCGATACCAATGACGGTCAATTGTGCGAGCGGCTGCCGGCTGCAACCATCACCGGCCCGCAGACGCTGCTGTTTGCTACCTCCACCGGCATCATCGTCACCAATCTGTTCGCGCCGCAGACGCTGGTCGGGCTGATCGGCCCATCGCTCGGCGCCGGCACTGCCAGCGTCGGCCTGGTCGCCATGGCCACGCTGCTCGGCTATGCCGCCGGCCTGTTCTTCCTGGTGCCGATGGCCGACCTTGCCGAAAACCGCGCCTTGATCCTGCGCATGCTGCTGACGGCCGCCCTTGCGGCTGGCGTCGCGACCTTCGCGCCCACAATCGCCTCGCTGCTGATCGTCCTGTTCGTCCTGGGTGCTGCCTGTTCGGCGATCCAGATCCTGGTGCCGATCGCCGCCTCGATGGCGCCGCCCGGTGAGGCCGGCCGCGTCATTGGCGATGTGATGAGCGGGCTGATGATCGGCATCCTGCTCGCCCGGCCTCTGGCCAGCTTTATCGCCGACGCCTGGGGCTGGCGCGCCTTCTACGGCCTCAGCGCCGCAACCCTCATCCTGCTTGCCTGCGTTCTCGGCTTCACCTTGCCGCGGCGGCGGCCGGAGGCGAAATCGTCTTACGGCGCGCTGATCGCCTCCTTGTTCGGCCTGCTGCGCGACGAGTCCGTGCTGCGGCGTCGCGCGCTGACGGCGGCGATGGTGATGGCGGCGTTCAGCCTGTTCTGGACAGCGGTGGCCTTGCGCCTCGCGGAGCCGCCTTTCAGCCTTGGCCAGCGTGGCATCGCGCTGTTCGCGCTGGTCGGCGCCGGTGGCGCCATGGTCACGCCATTGTTCGGCCGCGCCGGCGACCATGGCTGGACACGGTCCGTCACCATCTTCTGCCATGTCGTGCTGATCGGCGCCATGGCGCTCACCGCCTGGGCCGGTTCCTTTCACACAGGAGCGTCATGGCTGCCGCTGGTGCTGATGGGCTTAAGCGCCGTGCTGCTCGACATCTGCGTCACCGGCGACCAGACGCTCGGCCGCCGTGCCGTCAACCTCTTGCAGCCCGAGGCACGCGGCCGCCTCAACGGCCTGTTCGTCGGCATCTTCTTCATCGGCGGCGCCATCGGCTCATTGCTGGCCGGTGTTGCCTGGACCTGGGGCGGCTGGCCTTATGTCTGCGCCATCGGCGCAGTCTTTGGCGTCGCCGCCTTGCTGGTCGACTGGATCGGCGGGCCGCAATAACGGCCAGCCGGCTCAAGGGAAGACGTTCACCTTCTTGACACTCACCTCCGCCGATCCGAGGTTGTCGTGCCAATAGAAAAAGTTGGAGACGCCAGGCAGGGCGATCACGGCATCATTGACGTAGAAATAGAGTTCGCCCGACGCCTTGGGCTTGATTTCGGCGGTCAGCCTCATGTTGAGACATTTTCCGAGGGTTGTCGGTCCGACGGGATCGAGCGCGTATTCATCATTGCCGAACCGGCCGACGCGCGCGATCGGCTTGAAGTAAGGCTCGGCCCACCAGCGCTTGGCCAGCGTGGTCAGGTAGCGGCGGAAGCTGCCATCAGCGACGCCCAGCGTATCGGCACAGCCCCTGTCTCGGATTTTGTCCGGGTCTTTGACTCCGTCGATCCAGGGGTCCTTGGGATCAATAGTGACAATGACTTCATAGCGAACCCCTTCCTGCAGCCAATTGCCGGTGTCATTGCACATTTCGTTCGTCTTGAACCCGGAGGGGGTTGCCCTCAGCCTTTCAACCCCCGTTGAATTTTCAAGCTTGGGATCCTCGCAGAAAGCACCCATTGAATCGGCAACTTCGAACGCCGTCTTGTTGAGAGCGCTCCCGACAAGATAGGCGGACAGAGCCAGAAAGGCCGCCGGAAGCCATTTCTCCCGGAGCAGTTTGTAGAGCTGCTGGGCGCCGTGGTTGTTACGAATGGTGCGGGCGAAAACCAGGGAAACAGGTGTCGACGCCGCACGAGGCCCGCGCGCGCACAGGAAGAGGTACGTAGCCAGGCAGCCAAGCGACGCAATGGCGAGACCCAAGCCCACCCAGGCTATCCAGTCTGTGTCCGCAATGCTTTTCCAATCGAATAGGAAGTGGTGCTCCCAAGGTCGTCCTGCTGCCAGGGCACAGAAGCCAAGGATGACCGCGCCGATCAATGCACTGCGCCTGTGCGCATCGTTTCTGTCCGACAGCGGCACCCTTGCACCTTGCCCCCTGTCAACATTCCAGGCCAACCGCGCCCGGTCGTCTATGCGTGTGCGCAAGACGCCGTTGACCCACAGCAGGATGCCAAGCGCCACGATGAGGATCGCGGCCGGCGCGGAATGTTTTGTCACCGCATCCACCCAAGGCGCGGCGATACCGGGCAGGAAGCCGCTTATCAGACCGATGACCGGCCCGATGAGACCGCCCGCGGCCTGTTCCAGCTGGCCAGTGGCATCGAGCGTTACATATCCGGCAAGCAGCGGAAACGCCGCGAACAGCACGGCAATCGACAGCAGCACGTAATAGAGCCCGCGCCGCCACCAGACCGTATCCTCCATCAGTTGAAAGCGTTCCGTGCGGCTCTTGGCGCTTTGCGGACTAAACGCCCCAAGCGCCCGATCGAATTTGGTGTTGATGTCGGCAAGGTCGCGCCGGCGCTCATCTGGAAGCGGCAGTTTGTCGACGATATCAGGATCCGTCGGCACCGGCCCGCCGCCCAGCAGCGTGGCCAAGGGCACCTTGAAACCGAGCGGCGTCAGGACATCGAAGTCTTCCGGCAGCGAGATCGGAGCATAGTCGTCACTGCCCTTTGCAATGCGAGCGATGACGCTGGCATCGACCAGCGGCTTAACGCCCGGACTCTTGTTCCGCCCTTTGCCCCGCATCAGATCCTGGGCGTCACGCGGATGGTAGCGGTAGAAGACGTTGAAACCGGAACGGGAATCGTAGATGCGTCCGGCCTCCGTGGCATAATCCCAATAGTCGGCGACGACCTCTTTCTTGAAATTCAGGCCCTGTTCGGCCGCCTCGCCGATCATCCAGCACAGCGGAATGTGAGCAAGCCTGTCATCCGCATAGCCGCCGCCGACATTGGAATGGCTGCCGGCGAACCAGACCTGCTTCACGCGGGGATCGCGGACTTTTTTAACTCCGGCGGCCACTGGCTCATCGCCGCCCTCGACATCAGCTTTCTTTGCCGGGATCATCTCTTCCCAAGGGATCGGGAAAAACGTGCGCCGTTCGTCGTCGATGCTGAAGGCCTGCCTTGCGCATTGAACGGGTTCAAGCAGGACCGGCCTCTCGAAGGTGATCGGCCAGACCCATTTGTCGACCGCTCTGGTCAACTCATCGACAGGCAGGCCGTAGGCGGCGACCGTATCCCAGACGCCGACGAAGGCGATCCGGATATCATGGGCTGACCGGGGATCGGGCGTGCGTGGTTTGACCTTGTTGTAGTCGCGGCTCCCGGTTATCTGGTTCCATAGCGCAAACCATTGCGCGGCGACGTAGCGCGCCAACACGACCCAGGGCAGCCGCCGTGCTGGAAAGGCCTTTGGCCGATACGCCCGGTAGGCGGCGCGCGCATTGCGGTCGAGGTCCTCTTCCGACTTGAAGTCGACCAATCCTTCCCTGGCGATCATGCCGACCAGCACGCGGATGGTGAAGGCGCCGCGGCTGAAGCCGAAGGCGAAGATTTTGTCATCCTTCTCATAATTGAGACAGAGAAACTTGTAGAGCGCCAGCACGCGGCGCTTGACGCCGAAGCCGAGCGCCAGGCCGATGATCTCGAAAGGCTTGAACTGTGAGGTGCCTACACCGTCGCTGAACACCGCAAGCTGGTCGCCGCCGGTCAGGTCCAGTGCCTGGTAGAGGCGCCACACGTTGGTCTTGAACGCCTTGGCCGCGCTGTTGCCGGTGCCGTCGGCAAAGACAACGATGTTCCTGCCCATGTCCTCCTCCTCTCAACAGCCTTCGCCGCGTACCACTCCTGCCTTGTTCATCACGGCGCGCCGCTACGCGCCGCTCCTGCTTACCGCATCATTGAATCCCCAGCCGGCGCAGTGCCGGCCGGCACAACTCATCCCTGATCCTGCAAAGGGCAACAAAGGTTCTGCGCGCGTGCTGCCCGGCCGATCGAATGCATGTGGACGGCGACATGAGGCGCTGCAACCGAGGCAAACGACGATGGCCCTGGCAGTCAGGGCCAGCAGGCTCCTGACGATCCATGATTTTCATTCGAACCCCCCAGTTCGTTGGCTCACTATCCAACAACCAGAGGCGGCGCGCAAGTTGAGATAGTAAAATCGCCGCTTTGACTTGGCCGGCGGAAAATTCCACTGGAATAGAACCGGAGGGGAATCTTGCTGAACTGCCTTCCGAGACGAATAGCCGGTCTCCCGCCAAGCAAACGGCGCCGCCTGTCGCCACCCGAGGCAATATCTTTTCACCCTCAAAACCGCGTCGAGAAGCTTGCCTTGAACGCGTTCCCATGGCGCCCGAGGCGAACTGGCCATCATAGGTGAAGCCGAGCCGGCTTGCCTGGCCGATGGCGAGATCGACGCCGGCCTGCAGCGCCAGCGCATCCCTGGCGATCGGCACGCCGGTCACCGTGAAGGCATCGCCGTAAGCGCAACGTAGCAAGGAGCCAAGGGATGTCGCGGAGTTCCAAGGCGCCGCCGAGACTTTAAGCGGCGGTACGGTGCGGAACCTTGCGGGACTTTGGCGGGACGGCACCCCCATCTGGCCTGCCGGCCATCTCCCCGTTGAGGGGGATTAGCAACGGCAACGCCGCCGAATTCTTCTCAACGCTTGCGATTGGCGAAGGCAGGTGCGACAGCCAATCTCCCCCCTTTGAGGGGAGATGTCCGGCAGGACAGAGGGGATGTTGTCCCTCCGGCTTGAACGTCTTGCACCGCCGCGCGGCGCAGAGATTCCTCAGCGCACCTAGATACCGAAGAACTGCCGTCCGATCATGTAGCCCAGCGCCGCCACGACCAGCGGGAACAACGCCGGTGCCGCCTTGCTGAAGAAGGAAGTTGTTGTGTCCTTTGGCGGCACGTAGCGTGCATTGCCGAGATTCTTGGTCATGCTCACCCCTGGTCGATCACTTAATTAGCGCTCGCTGATTTACAACATGGCCGCATTAACGGTTTGCAAAGAAATTCGATCGAATAGCCGACTTCCACAGTCTCAGTACGATACTGCACCGAAGGAAAATCGGCAGGCGCCGGGAACCGAATGGCTTGTCCGGTGTTGAGCCGCTCGGGGGAGCAATGCTTGGTCACCGTATCGTCAACAAGCCGGCAACACGGCAATCTGTCATCGCACACAGTCACGCCCGCGATGCCGGGCGGTTCTACATCAATCGCTCGCGACCCAAGGCTGACATGTTAGCCAGCACCAATCGACTCCCGAACAGATGCCGACCGATCCGCGAGACTCCATGCCGCAAACCAGCACCATGACCGCAGACAACCGTCACCTTGCATTCCTGTCGGGCGGCGGCGAGCTCGGCTGCCTGATCGCCACGTTCGACTGGGCCTCGACCTCGATCGGGCCGATCGAGGACTGGCCGCAGAGCCTGAAGACGGCGGTGTCGCTGATCCTGCGCTCGAATGTGCCCATCGTCATGCTGTGGGGGCAGGACGGCGTCATGATCTACAATGACGGCTATTCGGAATTCGCCGGCGGCCGCCATCCGCAATTGCTCGGCTCCAAGGTCCGCGAAGGCTGGCCTGAAGTGGCCGACTTCAACGACAACATCATGAAGGTGTGCCTGGGCGGCGGAACGCTCGCCTACCGCGAGCAGGTGCTGACGCTCAACCGCACCGGCAAGCCGGAACAGGTCTGGCTCGATCTCGACTATTCGCCGGTGCTCGACGAGAGCGGTGAACCGGCCGGCGTGATCGCCATTGTGATCGAAACCACCGCCAAGGTCGCCGCCGAGCGCTGGCGCACAAGCGAGCGCGATCGCCAGCGCCAGATGTTCGAACAGGCGCCCGGCTTCATGGCCATGCTGTCGGGCCCTCAACATGTGTTTGAACTGACCAATGCCGCCTACATGCAACTGGTCGGCCACCGCGACGTGATCGGCCTGCCCGTCCGCCAGGCCTTGCCCGAGGTCGAAGGTCAAGGCTTCTTCGAACTGCTCGATCAGGTGTTCACCTCCGGCGAGGCGTTCATCGGCTACGCCTTGAAGGCCGAGCTGCAGCGCACGCCCGGTGCCGCGACCGAAGACCACTTCATCGACCTCGTCTATCAGCCGGTGCGCAATCCCTCAGGCGAGGTGATCGGCATCTTCGTGCAAGGCATCGACGTCACCGACCGGTTGATCGCCGAACAGGCGCTGCGCCAAAGCGAGATGCAGTTCCGCACCTTCGCCGAGGCGATGCCAAACCACGTCTGGACGGCGACGCCGGAGGGGCTGCTCGACTGGTTCAACCCGCGCGTCTACGACTATTCGGGTGCGAAGCCGGGCGCGCTCGACGGCCAGGCATGGGGTGCAATCGTGCACCCCGACGACATCGATGCGGCCGTGGGAAAATGGCAAGAGGTGCTGGCCGCCGGCACCTTCTACGAGACCGAGTTCCGCCTGCGCCGGCATGACGGCATCTACCGCTGGTTCATCGCGCGTGCGGTTCCGATCCGCGACAGCGACGGCGCCATCCTGCGCTGGATCGGCACCAACACAGATATCGACGACCACAAGCAGGTCGCACAGGCCCTGCTGCAGAGCGAGCGCCGCTTGCAGCTGTCGCAGAATGCGGCCGGCATTGCCGCCCTCGAACTCGACATCGCCACGGGAATCGTGGTCGGCTCCGAAGGCTTTTGGGGTCTCTGGGGCCTGTCGCCGCGCGACAGCGTTCACATCTCCGTGCTGGAAAACATCGTCATTCCCGATGACAAGGACGTCCGCTCCAACCCGCAAACGCGTGCGCAAGGCACCGCCGTGCCCGCCGTGGAATACCGCATCCGGCGGCCCGACACCGGCGAGTTGCGCTGGCTGTCGCGCCACATCGACTTCGTCCATGACGAGACCGGCAAGCCGGTCAAGATGTTCGGCGTCATGCAGGATGTCACCGACCGGCGCGAGGCACAGGCGCGGCAGGAACTGCTCACCCACGAGCTCGAGCACCGCATCAAGAACATCCTGGCGATGGTCGCGGCCATCGCTTCGCAGACGCTGCGCAACACCGACATCGCCACCGCGAGCGCCACCTTCAACGAGCGTCTGCGGGCGCTCGCCAACGCGCATGACATCCTCAACAAGACACGCTGGACCAGCGCCTCGATCCGCGAGGTGGTCGACAACACCATCGCCACCTTCCCGCTCGAGCAGATTTCGATTTCCGGCCCGGCGCTGCCGATCAACCCGAAGATGGCGCTGACGCTGGCGCTCGCCGTCAATGAACTGGCAACCAACGCGCTGAAATACGGCGCGCTGTCGACCCCTGAGGGCAAGGTATCGATCGAATGGTCGCTGCAGCCATCGGCCGAGGCACCGGGCGAAAAGCGGCTGACCTGGCGCTGGCGCGAAAGCGGCGGCCCGCCGGTCAGCCCGCCTACCAGGCGCGGCTTCGGCCGCTTCCTGATCGAACGCGTGCTCGGCACCGATTTCGGCGGCACGGTCCGGATCGATTACCACCCCGACGGCGTTGAGTGTTTGTTGAACGCACCGGCACCCCAATTGCCGACAGCACCGTACTGACTACATAGGGCGTGCCATGAACAATCAGAGTCTCGCCACCGTCCTTGTCGTCGAAGACGAAGCCTTTCTGCTGTTCGCCATCGCCGACGAACTGCGCGAGGCGGGATACGACGTGTTGGAGGCCAGCAATGCCGACCAGGCGATCCGTATTCTGGAGACCCGTCAGGACATCAGCATCCTGTTCACCGACATCGACATGCCGGGTTCGATGGATGGATTGCGCCTGTCGGCCGCCGTGCGCGACCGGTGGCCACCGGTCAAGATCATAATCACCTCGGGCAAGCGCCAACCGGCGGCGGACGCGATGCCAAGCGGCGGCGTCTTCCTGCCCAAGCCGTATGCCCCGGAAGCGGTGGCGGCGACGATCCAGGGGCTGCTCGGCTAGATCTCGGCCTGGCCCCTTGTGTCGCTGTTCTCAAACGCGCCGATGCCTTGCGCGATGAGGTTGGTGGCCATGACCAGCGAGATGATCGCGGCGGAATTGAACACCACCACCCACCATTTGCCGCCGGTGAGGAAGCCCTAGCCGTCGGCGATCGCCAGACCCTAGTCGGCCGATGGCGGCTGGATGCCGAGGCCGAGCGTCGCCATCCAGTGCCTATCCCCCGAGATAAAGCCGGTGCAGCTCGTCGGGCGATTTCAACAGCTTCATGCAGTCGCCATCATGGACGACGCGGCCGCGCCGCATGACATAGGCGCGGTTGCCGATCGAGAGCGCGAGTGCGGCGAACTGCTCGACCAGCAGCACCGCCAGGCCATTGTCGGCGAGCTTGCGCACCGCGCTCATCAGACGTGTCACGATGACCGGCGCCAGGCCCGCCGACATTTCGTCAATCAAAAGCACCTTGGGCCGCGTCAGCAGAGCGCGCGCAATGACCAGCATCTGCTGCTCGCCACCTGACAGCAGGCTGGCCTTCACCGTGCGGCGCTGCACCAGTTCGGGAAACAGTGCATACGCCTCGGCCAAATCGGAGCCCGAATGCAGGCTCACCCGAAGGTTCTCCTCGGTGGTGAGCTGGCGGAAAACGGTGCGGCCTTGCTCGACATGGGCAAGGCCTTCGCGCGAGCGCACGCCCGGTCGCGCCTTCTGGATCTCGCGGCCATCGATGGCGATCGAGCCGCTGGCGACCGGAATGATGCCCGACAGGCCTTCGAGCAGCGTCGTCTTGCCCGCACCATTGGAACCAAGCACAACGCTGATGGCGCCGCTCTCGACCGCTATGTCGAGCGACGACACCACAGGCAATTCGGCGCGGTTGATCGACAGGTTCGAAACGACGAGCTTGCTCATGCCGCCACGCTCTCTTCCTCGATGCCGAGATAGGCCTTCTTCACCGATCCCTGGTCGAGCACCTTGGCCGGCGGCCCGGAGGCAATGACACGACCGAAATCGAGCACGGTGACCTCCGAGCAGACCGCCCGCACCAGGTCCATGTCGTGCTCCACCAGCAGCACCGCCGAGCCGAACAGTTTTGGGATTTCCGCGATGCGCTGCCCCAACCGCACGCTCTCCTCATGTGACTGGCCGGCGGCAGGCTCATCGAGCAGCACCACCGCCGGCCGCGCCGCCACCACGCCGGCAACATCGAGCAGTCGCCTTGTACCGGCATCGACCGAGACCACCAGCGTGTCTGGATCGGGACAATCGAGCCAGCCGAGGATCGCCTTGGTTTCGCTCGCCGACAGGCCCTTGGCGGCAAGCGCCAGATAGCCGCCGACGGTCAGCTCCGGCGCGATGCGGTTGGTCTGCCAGGTGCGGCGCAAACCGGCGCGGGCGCGCTGATGCGCCGGCATGCCTTCGAGCGGCTTGCCGCCCAAGCTGATGCTGCCCTCGTAACTCGACAGGAAGCCGGCGACGGCGTCGATGAAGGTCGATTTGCCGGCGCCATTGGGGCCGATCAGCCCGGCGACAGTGCCGGCCGCAACCGTGAGGCTGACGCCATCGAGCGCCACCACGCTGCCATAGCGCACGGTGAGGTTTTCGATGCTGAGCGCGGGGCCAGCGGCGCGGCTGACGGGAGCCGGTAGATCGCTTGCCAGTGCCGATGCAGCCGCCTTCACACGGGCCGGCATCAGCTTGCGCACTTGCCGGCGAAAGGTCTCGCTCATCGTCTCGCCCGTCGACAGCGCCTGGGTGGCGCCGATGGCGAACAGCACATTGCCGATATCCTGCGGTAGGTCGAGCCGGCGCAGGATTTCCGGGAACATCACCACCAGCAACCCGCCGATGATCGCGCCCTCGGCGAAATGCGCGCCGGTCATGACCGCCACCGCGTAGAGCGACAACGACTGCATCATGCTGAAATTCTCCGACACCAGCGTGCCGAGATAGCCGGCAAGCAGGCCGCCCGAAATGCCCGCGACGAACGCCGAGATGGCGAAGGCCGACAGCTTGGCGGTAGCGATGCTGACGCCATGCGCTGCCGCCGCGCGTTCGGAATGGCGCACCGCCAGCCAGGACGCGCCGAGCCGCGAACGGCTGAGCACTTCGAGCGCGACCGCGATCACGACATAGAACAGCAGCACAAAGACAAAATAGCCCTCGTCGCTGTCGAACAGTTCCGGCCGCGGCACCTGCAGGAAATCGGTCTGGCCGGGATAGGTCATGGTCGCCAGGATGGTGTCGAAGGCGGTGGCGAAGGACAGCGTGACGATGGCAAGGTTGATGCCGCGCAGTCTTAGCGCCGGCAGGCCGATGGCGACGCCGAGCGGCACCGCCGCCAGCCCGCCGATGAGGATCCACACGGCCAGGCCACCCGGCGCCTCGGCGAGGTTGAGATAGCCGACCGTCCAGGCGCCGACGCCGGCAAACGACATCTGGCAAAGCGCGATCATGCCGGTGCGCCCGGCGACGAGGCCGAGGCTCTGCAACGCGACGCCGGTGATCAGCACCGAAGTGGACAAAAACACCCAATAGGACGGCAGCAGGCCGGCAATGACCCCGCCAAGGACGATCGCCGCGATGACGACGACCAGCGAGGCTTTCAGACTAGCGCGCTTCATCCCAACGGGCCTCCCGCTGCGACCACAAGAGAACGGCAAGCACGACCAGGAACGGGATGGCGCTGCGATACTGGCTGACGCTGTCGACCGAGCTTGCCATGCCTTCGACCAGGCCAAGCCCGATGCCGCCGGCCAGCGTGCGCCAGAAGCTGCGGAACAGGCCGACAAGGGCTGCCGCAAGGGCCGGCACGACCAGCAGGCTGAGCGTCATGAAATTCGGCGAGCGCTGCGGCGCGATGATCATCAACGCGAAGGTGGTGAAGGCGCCGGTCATGCCCCAGACCAGCAGCGAGAGCATCTGCACCCGGATGCCGAGCAGTTCGGCGGCCATCGGCCGGTCGGCCAGCGCGCGCAGATTGAGCCCGACCTTGGTGTTGTTGAGGAACAGATCGGCGAGGATGGTGAACAGAGCCGCCAGCCCAATGGTCAGCACCGAGGCGATCGTCACCTCGACACCGGCCATGCGGAAGGCGGAACCGGGAAACAGCTCCGGCATGTTGTGCGGATGCTGGCCGCCGGTGAGCCGCAGCCCGATGGCAATGATGCCGACCAGCAGCGCCACGGTGACCGCAGCCTTGGTCGAGGCGCTGGCCTCGCCGAACCACCGCGTCATGATAAAGCCGATGGCGACGCCCACCACCGTGCCGGCCGCGATGCCGGCCAGCACCGAGGGCCAGAGCGGGAAACCGGCTTCATAAAGCGCGATCAGCACGAAGGTCCCCGCCGTGCCGATCGCCGCGCCGGTGAAATTGACCACGGCGACCAGCCGGTAGGTGAAGACGGCACATACGCCGAGCAAGGCATAGGTGCCTCCGGCTGTCAGTCCCGCCACGGCGGATGTAAGCAATGCGTTCATCGGATTCCCAATTCGGAGACGTGCGCGGGCCTTGGCCCGAACTCTTGCCCGAGGTCGGCGCCGCCCCTCATTGTCCTGCCGGACATTTCTCCCCGTGAACGGGGAGAAAGAGCTGAATGCCGGCAGGCAAATGAGGAGCGGCGCCAACGCCCCGGGAGGACTTACTTGGCCTGCGGCAGCACGACCCAGTCCGGCGTCTCGACCGTCCAGGCGCCCTTTTCCAGCTTCATGACCTTGGTCGCCTGCATTGGCGAATGGACCTTGGCGGTGCCGAAGACGTAGGGGCTGCCGGAAAGCGGATTGGTGATCGGCTGCATCTCGTGCAGCGCCTTGGTCACGCTCTCGCGCGTCACCTCGCCATCGATCGACGACACGACTTTCACGAACATCTGGGCGGCGAGATAGCCGCCTTGCGAGAAGGCGGTCAGCGGCCGGCCGGCCTTCTGCATGTCGGCCGCCCATTGCGCGTTGGCGGGCGAGCTCTTCTCGGTGAAGGGCTCCCATTCGGTGCCGACATAGATCGGCTGCTTGGTGTCGGCCAATGCCGAGGCGACTTGCTCGGTGTAGCCGGGCGCCAGGAACAGCCAGTTGATGCCCGTGATCTTCTGCGCATCGACGGTCTTGATCAGCTGCACCACTTGCGGCTCGACCTGGTTGGTCAGCACCGCGTCGCAGCCGGCATCGCGCGCCTTGATGACATAGGGCGTGAGGTCGCCCTGGAACGGTAGCGTCAGGTCGATGAGATGGATTGTCTTGCCCGAGATCTTTTCCCAGTTCTCGATCGCCTTCTTGTAGGCTTCCTGGGTGCCGCCGATGATGATGAAGAAGGCGCACAGTTTCTCGCTCTTCAGCTGGTTGGTGGCGTAGTACGCCATCGCGGTGGAGAGCGTGTAGGGCCCGACATTCACCGGCGCCACATTGGGCGAGGAGAAGCAGGCGGCATCGACGCCGAGGCCTTGCACGGACAGGATCTTCTTGCGGCTATAGGTGGCGGAATTGACCGCGCAATCGAGCAGGCTGCCCGAGCCGACCAGCGCCACCGCTTCCTTGTTGTCGATCAAGTCGCGCGCGGCCTGGGCTGCGACTGCGGGATCCGCCTTGTCGTCGGCGATAGTGTAATCGATCTTGCAGCCATTGATGCCGCCGGCGGCGTTGACGGCATCGAATGCCGCCTGCGTCGCCTTGGGCACCTCGCTGAAATCGGCCGGACCGGTGATGGTCGACACCGCGCCGACCTTGATCGTGCCGTCCTTGCAGGTCGGGCCGGCGGCGGATGCCGTAGCAGCTGTTGCGGCAAAGCCGAGGCCGGCGAAGGCCACTGCCACCAGGCTGGATTTCCATTGCATGTCAGTCACTCCCCTGTTTTTTCTGATTCATTTTCTGATCAAGCAGCAGTGCGATCCGGCGCCCTGATGCTGGCGGCATCGATGGCGGCGAATTTGGTCAGCGTGCGTGCGATGGTTTCGCGTGGGATGTCGCGCACGATGAATACCAGCCGCGTGCGCCGGTCGGCCGACGGCCAGGCATCGAGCCGCACCGGCGGGTGGAAGACATGCTGCACGCCGTGCAGCACCAGCGGCCGCTCCGGCTGCTCGGTGACGTGCACGAGGCCCTTGAGCCGCAGCAGATCCTCGCCCTTCAGCGCCGCCACGTAGTCGAGCCAGCGCGCGAAGGCTGCCCACTCGACAGGCTCGTCGATGACGAAACTGTAGGACTGGATGCCGTGGTGCGCGTGGCCATTGTGATGCGCATGATCGTGCGCGCAGTCGGGGCCACAATCGGGCTCGGCCATCTCCAGCCAGGCAGCAATGCGGTCAAGGTCACCAGCGGCGCCAAGATGCTGACTATCCAGTATGTCGAAATCGGCCTCGCCATCGTGCGCCAGGCTTTGCCGCGCCGTCGGCGCCAAGGCCTTCAGCCGGCGCTGCAACTCGCTCAGCGCTTCCGCTGAAACCAGATCGGTCTTGGTCACCAGCAGCTGGTCGGCGACCGCGACCTGCTTGGCTGCTTCGGCATGACGGTCGAGCGTCATCAAGCCATTGACCGCATCGACCGTGGTGACCACGCCGGCGATGACATAGCGGCCGGCGAGTTCCGGCTCGGCCATCAGCGTGTGCAGGATCGGTGCGGGATCGGCGAGCCCCGTCGTCTCGATGATGACATGGGTCAGCTCAGGCACCTCGCCGGCACGGCTGCGCTGGTCGAGCGCCTTCAGCGTCGCCACCAGGTCGCCGCGGACCGTGCAGCAGACGCAGCCATTGTCGAGCAGCGTGAACTGTTCTTCGCTCGCCTCGATCAGCAGATGATCCAGCCCGATGGCGCCGAACTCGTTGATGATGACGGCAGCCCCAGCCAACGACGGCCGGCGCAGGAGGCGGTTCAGCACCGTGGTCTTGCCCGAACCGAGGAAGCCGGTCAGCACCGTCACCGGGATGGGGCGGTCAGCTCCGCTCATAGACGACCCTCCCCTCGAACCAGGTGGTCAGCACCTTGGTGCCGGCGATCTCGTCGGCCGGTATGTCCAGCACGTTGCGGTCGAGCTTGATGAAGTCGGCCGACTTGCCGATCTCGATCGAACCGACCGTATCCGCGAGGCCGATGGCGCGGGCCGAGTTGATGGTGAATATCTCGAGCGCGGTGGCGACATCTAGCGCCTGCTCCGGCCACAGGGCCGCGCCCTTGAAGTCGCCGCTCGGGTTGCGCCGCGTCACTAGCCCTTCGATGCCGTCCCACGGATCGGGGTTGGGCATGACTGGCCAGTCGGACCCGCCGGCGAGCAGCGCACCGGCCTCCAACAGATCCTTGTTCGGCCAGAAGCGTTGGGCCCGCGCCTCGCCCATCGTCTGCTTGTGGCCTTCGAGGAAGCTGGTCGGATACCACAGGAAGGGCGACAGGTCGGCGGCCACACCAAGCGCGGCGAAGCGGGCAATATCATCAGGCGCGATGTAGCTGGCATGCGCGATGTGATGGATCAGCTTGGTCGGGCCGTTGAAGGAACGCACGACATCGATGGCGTCGAGCGCCTGGCTGACGGCGGCATCACCGGCGCAATGGATTTTCACGCCGAGCCCGAGCTTTTCGCACTTGCCGACCCAGCGGATCAGGTCGGGCACGGTGACGATGGTCGAGCCGCGAAAGCAGCAGCCGAGGATCGGGTCATCCGTATAGGGCTCGTGGAAGGCGGCGGTGCGCGCGCCCGGCACGCCGTCGAGGAACACCTTGACGAAGTCGGGCCTCGCATGAACGCCGCGATAATTCTCGCGCAGCGCGATCAGCTCGTCGCCGGCAATGCCGAACATGAAGGACGGCTCGACCGCGGGCATGGCCGACACCGACCAAGCGGTGAGTTCGCCGCGATCATCGAGGCCTTTCAGCGCCGCCAGGATCGGCTGCATGGCGGCGGCGTCGAGGAAAGCGGTGACGCCGTAGGAGTTGAGCGTGGCGATCGATTGCGCCATCGCCGCGCGGTCCATCTCTTCGGTGTAGTGGCCCGACCGGGCTATCGTGCTTTCGACAATGCCGGCGGCGGATTCGATCATCATGCCGGTCGGCGCGCCCGAGGCCGGGTCACGGCCGATCGAGCCCTTTTCCGGGTCCGGCGTCGCGGCGGATACGCCCGCCAGGCGCAGCGCTTGCGAGTTGATCCACCTGTTGTGGTAGGTGTCGTCGCGCAGCATCACCGGCCGGCCCTGGCTGGCTTTGTCGAGTGCGGCCAGCGCTGCAAGCGTGTTCAGCTTCGGCAGGAGATCGCTGCCCCACTGGCCGCCGATGATCCAGGATCCCTCCGGCGCCTTGGCCGCCGCCTCGGCAACACGCGCGATCAGCGTCTCGAAGCTCGAGGTCGGCGCAAAGCGCAGTTCGAACAGTTCGGCCTGGCCGCCCATCATCAGATGCGCGTGCACGTCGACAATGCCCGGCATCAGCATGGCGCCACCGAGGTCGACGACGCGTGTGTCTGGTCCGCTCAGATCAGCGACGGCATCCGCCTCACCGACCGCCACGATGCGCCCGCTTTTGACGGCCACCGACGACGCCCATGGCCGCTTGCGATCAAGCGTGTAGATGCGGCCATTGGTCAGAACCAGGTCGGCGTCAGGCATTTCGTCTCTCTCCTCACCGCCGGTTGCGTGCCGCGTGGGCCGCTCCAGCTATTTCGGCATTGCGTGCTGCACCGCCTCTGGCGCTGCCGCGAAACCGCTTTTGCCCTTGTTTTTTACGTTCCCATATCGGTTCATCATATGAACCGACGTTTTGTATGTTATAGACAGACTGCAAGCCACGACGGCCGCTGTCAAGTTAATTCACACGCTAAGTATCTCGGAGATTTCTGCAATGAGCACGGTCGGCAAGGCGGTTTCGCTGCTCGAGCTTTTCACCTTGAAGGAGCCGGAAATCGGCCTCTCCGACATTGCCCGCAAGTCGGGCCTCGACAAAGCCACTGCCCGCCGCCTGCTGGTGGCGCTGGCCGAGCGCCGGCTGATCGAGCAGGAGCCGCTGAGCCGCCGCTACCGCCTCGGCGCCGGCCTGTCGCGGCTGGCCCGCATGCGCGACGCGCATCTGCCTTTCGTGCGCGTTGCGGCTCCCATCGTGCGCGAGCTGGCGCTGGAGACCGGCGAGACCGTGCATCTCTCCGAGTTCAGCGCCGGCGCGCTGCTCACCGTGCATGTCGAGCTCTCGGCAAGGGCCAATCGCGTCAGCGTCGATGTCGGCCAGATCCTGCCGCTGCATGGCACCGCGTCGGGCATCGCCTTCCTCGCCTTCTCGCGCCCGGAAACCATCGAGGCGTATTTCGGCAAGCCGCTCACCGCCTTCAACGCCCACACCGTGACCAGCCGCGACGCGGTGATGGGGGCGGTGCGGCTGGCGGCGGCACGCGGCTATTCGCGCAGCGCCCAAGGCTATGAGGAAGGCGTGCACTCGGTCGCCGCTCCCATCCTCGGTTCGGACGGTTTTCCTGTCGGCACGCTGGCCGTGGCCTCGCCGCTATCGCGCATCGACGACGCCATTGCCGAGCGCCAGGGAGAGGCCGCGCGCGAGGCAGGTGCGAAGATTTCAGCCCACCTCACCGGCGAACAATGGCATACTTCTCTGCCGTTGCGGCAGAGATAATTATCATGTTAAGTTCCTGTCAGCCGCAAGCCCGCGACAAGACGGGAGGTTTCTTTGGAGGAGGAAACACATGCACGCTGCCGCCCACCATGTCAGCATCGCCGACGGCGAGGCTTTCCTGTCGACATCACGCCTTTTGTTCGGCCCGATCACCCAACGCTTCCCGCGTGGCACGGTGCCGTCGATCCCGCAGCTCGTGTCGGTCAATCTCGGCGCCTGCCGGCTGTCCGAGATCAAGGCCAATTCGCATCTGGTGCTCAACGACCGGCTGTTCTGGCGCAGCTTCGACCCCGACGCGATCAAAATCCTGATGCAGCTTTCAGGCCGCAGCCGTTTCGAGCAGCAGCAGGTGGCCGTCGACCTCGGCCCGCAATCGGCGATCATCTATGATCCCGTGCGCAGCTACTCCCTGCAGAACCTCAGTGACGTCGACCAGTTGATCCTGCAGGTGCCGCGCTCGACCTTCGGCGACGACACGCTCGCCCGCCTCTCCGCACCCCTGCCGCTGCCCGGCAACGGTGACAGCCTGACCCACATCGTCTCGGGCCTGATGCAGATGGCGATCGGCGAGGCACACAAGCTCGACGAGGCCGGCAGCCGGCGCGTCGGCGACAGCCTGGTCCAGCTGGTCAACGGCCTTATCCAGGCCAAGCCCATGGCGCCCGAATTCCGCCGCTCGCCGCTGGAGGCGCTGCGCGAGCGCATCGTCGCCTATATCGACGCCAACCTTGCGCGCAGCCGCCTGTCGGCGCAAGACATTGCCCGCCACATGGGCTGCTCGCGCCGCTATCTGCACCGCGCCTTCGAAGGCGAAGGCGCGACACTCGAACGCTTCGTCTGGGACCGCCGGCTGGAGCGCAGCAAGGAGGAACTACTCTCCCCCACCCGCGCCTCGGCCTCGATCTCCGAAATCGCCTTCGCCTGCGGCTTCAATTCCAGCGCGCATTTCTCCCGCGCCTTCAAGAGCCGGTATGATGTGGCGCCAAGGGAACTGCGCGAGCGGTTAAGGGCCGTAGTGCATTAGAGGGCCGCTACGCCGGCAGCGTCGGCTCGGTATTGATCTCCAGCGCCTCTTCCGCCTCATCATCGTCCGGAAGCGTGTCGCCGTGCACATCAAGCGGCCGGCCGATCCAGACCGGATCGACCAGATGGTCGCGCTTGGGGTTGGTCGTGTTCGGATGGATGAGGATGCTCAGGCCACGATGGTTCAGCATCAGCCACGGCACGAGCGCGCCGAAAATCTCGTTGGCGAAGGAGACCTGGTACATGGGCTGGTCATGCGGGCCGACTTGCCGGTCGTGCCAATTGCCCAGGCGCACGCGGAAACGCTCGCCGATACGAAGCCGCAGCCATTCGGCATGCTGCCGCTGCGTTTGCCCGTCGAAGTAGATGTGAGCGTGATAGCTGGCGATCTCCGCCAGCGGCCTTGGATTGTCTTCGCTCATCTCGATGCCCTCTCCCCGCAGCGTGGCGACTATCCAGCCATTGAGCCCAAGAACGCGGTTTTAAGCAAGGTCACCTTCCCGCCTTGGACGGTTCGTGTCCGCTGCCGGGAAGAATCCGCCCGCCGCAACAGCTCTCGACATTGTGTATGGCCGCCACCCCGGACATCCCCTATCAACAACGCAGCTTTTGCCCCGGACAGCCCCGTCCGGCAAGACTGTGTCTGACGTGTTAACCGGGAGGGAATTGGGGGGTCCACAGATACTCCGGCCGCCATTGATCCGCCGAGCAGCGGTGGCCATTTGTGCCCGAGGACGAGAGCTTCCATCACATCCTGCAATCAACGCGGACCACTGAACGGGGCTGGTCGAATGTCGTTTTTTGTCTTTGCACTGATCTTCGCATTCATTCTCTGGCAGCGGCTGGGCAAGAACCGCCGCCCTGCAACAATTGTCCAATCAGACGCCGGTCGGCCCGCTTCGCCGCTGGCCGCATTCACCGACGACGACAAGGTCGAAGACATCGCCGCCGATGTCGCCGGGCTGGTCTCGAACTTCCTCGGCCAGAACAGCGGGGATTTGATCAAGCAGGCTGTCAACCGGGCCATCGACGAGTCCAGGACCGGAGCCGGCCGCAGGCTCGCCGTGGCGATAGAGCCTATCGAGCAAGCAATCCAGGCGAAGCGATCGCGGCCGCGCGAAAAGCAGCGGGCAAGATATTTGCTCGACGGCGACGCCGGCTACCGACAGCGCACCGACCGCACCGCCCGGCTGCAGCAACAATTCGGCGGCAAGGGCCTCTGTTCACCACGGCATTCAGCGCCCGCGAAAGCGCGGCAAACAAATCGCTGAGCCGGAGCCAACCAGCTCTGCTCGGCAGCAGTTCAAACAGGAATGGCACGCGCTGGGCGTGCCGCACCATCAGGAGGGGAATTCGAAATGGCAATCACCAGACAGGTCATCACGTCGCTGCAGCGCGACGGCACGGACGCGCTCGGCACCAGGACCGTGGCGATGAAGATCGTCGACGAGAGCATCGTCTCGGGCTCGCTGCTGACGGTGGAAAGCAACCATTTCTGCATCCTGAAGTCGCGCGGCGCGGTGCTCAACGTCTACGAGACCGGTCAATACGCGCTGCAGACGCCGGACAAGCCGCTGGTCGGGTCGATCGTCCAGGGCTTCTTCGGCGGATCCTCGCCCTGGGTCTACGAGGTCATCTATATCAATCGTTCCAAGCTTCTGGTGCGCAATGAGGGCATCGCCACCTCGGCCGAGATGGCCGAGATGTCCTATGTCGTCGACTACTACATCCACATCGACAGCAAGGAAGAGGCGCTCGATCTCATCACCCACATGCCGTTCGCGGGTGCCGTGATCGACACCAAGGAAATCGCCGACTATGCCGGACCGGCCATCGAGCAGGCGATCAACCAGATCATTCAGGTCACCAAGATGGAAAACATCAACGAGCGCATCAGCGATGTGCGCGAGGCGGTGAAGCTGCACCTCACCGATTTCCTCAAGGTCTACGGCATCATGCTGAACGACCTCAAGGTGCTGATCACGCCGCGCGACGAGCGCATGCGCGAACTGATCTCGCTGCAGGCGATTGGGCTGAGCCCCATCGAGGCGGTTCGCTATTATCTGGCGCTGCGCATGGCCGACAAGGGCCTGGTTTCGGCGCCCAACGCAGCCGCCGGCCTGCCCTTCAACATTGGCGGCCAGCCGACAGGCTTCTATCCGCTGGGCGATGAGGTGGGCGCGACAAGATGAGCCGCTTCTACGAGGCCGGGCCGCTCGCCAAGGTCGGGATCAACCTGTTCTACGGCTACGGCTACAATTTCTACCGCCAGGAAAACCAGCTGCGCGCCGACGACCAGCGCGTGCGCCAGATGGCCTGCTCGCTGCTCGCCCGCGCCCGGGCTGGCATCGACGAGGCCGAGGCCCGCTACCGCCGCGACAACATCCAGCCGCCGACGCGGGCCAACCCCTTCCCCGACGCGGCAATCGTCGCCAACGCCCAGGCGCTCGAGCGCCTGGGCCGCGAGGTCGGCGCGCTGGAAGGCCAGATCCGCCACCAGCCGGTGCCGGAAAACGACCGCATGACCCAACGCTATCGGCAGGAAGCGGGCACGCTGGCCGCCCTGGCCGAAAAGGACGCGGTTCTGGTCGGCCAGGCGGAGCTGCTGCGCTCGATGCTCGAAGGCGTCGCGGGGGATGCAATGCTGTCGGCCAAGCGCGAGATCGAGGTGGGGATTGCCGCTATCACGGCGACGTTGCGGGAGCGGCAAACGTTCTTGTTGTGAGGCGCCCCAGCGAGCCGGCGTCAGATCCTGCGGAGCGCGTCAGCGGGCAGAAGGCGGGTGGCGCGCCAGGCCGGGTAGAGCGCGCCAAGCGGCCCAGCAATGAAGACGAAGATCAGCGCCTGCGCGATCGACCAGCCTGACAGATAAGGCACGATCAAGCCCGCCGCGAAGTTTGTCTTCGCCGCCATCTGCATCGTGAGGACGCCGAGAACAATCCCGATAACCCCGCCGGCTGCGCTCATGATCACGCCTTCGATGAGAATGAGCCGAAGGATCCGCCGCGGTGACCAGCCAAGTGCCGCGAGAACGCCAATCTCGAACGTCCGTTCGTTGACGGCCATCAGGAGTGTGTTGGCAACGGCGACGGAGGCCATCGCCATGACAACCAGTGAAATGGTCTGGGCAATCGCCTTCAGCAGATCGAAGATGCGGATGCTGTTGGCAAACTGCTCGGTGTCGCCCACCGCGAATCCCGGTGCGGCGGCAATGAGCCGGGTTCGGGCAACAGCGATGTCGTTCTTCTCGAGCGGGCGCTTCAACCTCACCTCATACAAGGTAAACACGTCCTCGCGCGACAGGAGTTGCTGCAGCCCTTCGAGCGGAACGATCGCACTGTTCTGGTTCAGCACGGACGAGAACGACGCGATGCCGACAATCTGGTAGGGCTGGAACTGTAGCTCGACGGTATCGCCGACCCGCTTGTCCAATGCGGTGGCGATCGACTCGCCGAGGATCACGGGCCACTGGTCCCCCGGCGCAGGGATCCGCCCCGCCACAAGGTGCATGTCTTTCCACAGGAAGCTGTCGCTCGGCCAGCCGGCCATGACAATGTTTGCGTTGTCGTCGGCCGTAGTGATGTTCAGGAGAACGCCCGACACGGCCTCGACGTTTGGCACGGCGGAAAGCCCGGAGCCCAGGGCCTTGGGCACGGTGCTGCTCACCAGGTTGAATGCGGCACGCTGGCTCACCACCAGATCCGCACCGTTCTCATCGATTCCCGACGCAAACGAGTGCTGAACACCGGCGGTCAGGCCGGTAAGCGCCACAAACCCCGCGACCGCCAGCGCGATGCCGAGAACCGTGAGCAGGGTGCGAAGCGGACGCGCAAGGAGACCGCGCAAGGGAAGGGTCAGCTCTGTCATGGGTTAGCGGATGGCTTCGGCATCGCCGCCGTCCGGCTGTCCGAACGGATGCGGCCGTCGGAGATCTCGACGCGCCGGCCACACAGCGCGGCCACGTCCTCGTCATGGGTGACCACGATCACCGCCGTACCAAACTCGCGATGCGCGTTGCCAATGATGCCCATCACGGACTGGCTCGTCTGCACGTCGAGACTTCCTGTCGGCTCGTCCGCAACGAGAAGCTTCGGACGGTTGGCAAGCGCGCGCGCAATGGCAAGCCGCTGGCGTTCGCCGCCCGAAAGCTCCGCCGGCAAGAGCGTAGCGCGTTCGGCAAGACCGAAATGGGCCAGAAGTTCGAGCGCGCGAACGCGACGCTGCCGTGCTCCGCCAAGGTTTCCCAGCAAAGCCACCTCGATGTTCTCGCGCGCCGACAAGGACTGCAGCAGGAAGAAGTTCTGGAAAACGATACCGATCCTGCTGGCCCGCACGGCTGCCCATGCGGCCCTCCCGTTGACGGCCCTTCCTTCGAACCGAACTTCGCCGCGCGTCGGCCGGTCGAGCCCACAGACCAGGTTCAGGATCGTGGACTTGCCGCTCCCGCTGCGGCCGACAATGGCGACGGTCTCATCATCCTCGATCGCCAGCGACACACCGTCGACGGCGACAATGCGGCCGCCGTCAAAGTCGCGACCGACATTGCTCAATTCGACGAGGAGGGACATGAGCACAAGCGAGGCGTCATACCCGGCCTTTCCTGAGATCGGCGACAAGTGCCGGGATCGAGCCGCCATTGCCGGCGAGCAGCTGGGCAACGCGGTCCCGCTGCTGCACGGTCACGGAGCCGCCGTCGACAAGGACATCGCCGATGCAGAGTTGTCCGCGGCAGTGGCGGACACGCCAGTCCACGGATGTCGGGCCGTGGAGCGGCCGGCGGAATTCGCTGCGCACCAGGATGTCGCCATTGGCCAGAGCCTTCGTTCCGAGCACGGTGAAAGTCTTGTCCTGCGTCCGCTCTAGTCTGTCGGCCAGCCTGTGTGCAATCGCATAGAGCAGCGCATCGACCACCGAGGCGCGGTCGTCCGCGCTCGCCCGGCGCCAATACGTCCCGAGCACGGCTTGCGCGATCCCCCTGCCGTCGAATGCCGCGGAGATCGAGCGGAGCTGCCCCTCGGTGGATCCACCGTGCCCAAGCGTAATCGCCGCCTGTCGCACGGTCTCAACCAGCTTGACCGCGTCACTCTGCTCATCGGCCGCCGCCGGAAGCGATGGGGCGCAGATCGCGAGCAGCACAGGGACAAGCAACAGCCGGGCCAAGGCTGCCCAGCGTGCGTGCGACCATAGGCGTGCTGTCATGATCCTATGTCATCCAATGCGCTGTTGGCTGTCAACATCGAGCGTCCTGGGAGCCTGTGGAGGCGCATGCCCAAAAGCGGCGGCCAGCGGTTCGAGGCGAGCGACCCGCGCCTTCTGCCTTTCGCTCAGGTCGGGATGGTTGCTGCGCACCTGTTTGCCGAACGTCGCGGCGACCTGCAGCACCCGCCCTTCGCCGTCGCGCGAAAATGGCAGGCCCAGTTCACTGTAGATCCGCTTCATCTCGCCCACGGGGTCGGCGGTGAGATCCTGCAGCCGCACTTCGGCGAGATCGCCAGCTGGAATCCGGGCTCTATCGGCCAGATAGTGCATCTCTGTCGCGAGATATTCGCGGGTGATGATCTCCTCCTGCTCATCCTCGGGCAATGGCGGCTGCAGGGCGAATGCACGTTGCAATTCGCGCGCCAGAAGCAGGTTGGACCGGAACACGACTTCCGGCGAACGGGAGATGTGGACAAACTTGGCGCCCGGAAACATTTCCTGGAGGTAGCGCACGCGCGCCGTATGGCTCGGCGATTTGAGCAGAAGCCGCCGCCCGCCCGCAACGAGAGCAAGCTTCTGCACGAAACCCAGCTGATGCGAGCGCCAGCGGCTCAACTCCGCCTTCGAAAGCGCGTCGAGATCGTGAAATCGATTGAAGAAGGCTTGCCGGCGGGGAAGTATGGCGCGTCCTGCAAGCACGGACATCCCGCCCAGATTGTTCAAGGCGAAGTCGTCCTCGCCCGGCAGCGTGGCGCCCACCGGCACGACCGCGCCGAGGCGCGTCAACGGCAGCAAGGGCACGAAAAAATAGCGCAGCAGAAACCAGCCAGGGACGAATGCCTGAGGGGCCAGAACCTGCGGCCAACTCGGCGATCTCAGGTCCGGGTCGGCTGCCAGCAGGTTCTGCAAAAACGTCGTTCCAGATCGGAAGTAGCCGAGGACGAACACGGGGGCGTTGTCGCGTCCCATCCGGGGCGGTCGCTGCCGCAGCCATGCCGCAACGATCAAGCGCTCCGGCAGGGAGGCGACCGTGTTGATCAGCGAAAGTAGCAGCAGGAGCACCAGGCGCGGCCAGTAGGCAGGCGGGATATCGCCTTGCGCGCGCCACAGGACCCGCAGCACGGCGTCGAGAGGCGCCACGCTCATGAAGTGCGGATACGGCAGATAGGGCGCCAGCCGACGGGCCGCGAGCGAGATGTTTTCGTGCAGGGCCTTCATCAGGCAGTCCGGAACATCATGGTCTCGGTGGTCAATCCCGGCCCGAACGCCATGCCGCAGCCGAGCAAGCCCGGCGGCTCCTTCAGCATTTCGGCCATCACGAACATCACGGTTGCCGATGACATGTTGCCGTATTGCCGCAGCACTTCACGCGATACGGCGAGCGCGCTCGGCTCCAGTTTGAGGGCCCGCTCGACCGCGTCGAGCACGGAGCGGCCGCCGGGATGGACCGCCCACAAATCGATCTCGCTTGCGGGCCTGCCGCCGAGGATGGCCGCATGCTCGTTGCGCAGCGTCTCGCGGACCGCGCCGGGAACCTGGCCGGACAGCACCATCTCGAAGCCGTCGTCGCGGATATGCCAGCTCATCAGCTCCTTGCGCTCCGCGGCGACAATGGCGTGGAAGCTTTCGAGCAGGATGCCGTGCGGTTCGGCCGTTACCAGCGAGGCCGCGCAACCGTCTCCCCACAGGCAAAACGAGATCAGCTTCTCGAGTTCGGCGGCTTCCCTGAAATGCAGCGTGCACAATTCGATGTTGACGGTCAGCACGCGGGCTTTCGGATCGGAGCGCACGATATGGCGTGCCAGCTTCAAGGCGTTGATGGCGGCGTAGCATCCCATGAAGCCGACGATGGTGCGCTCGACCGAATTTGGCAGGCCGCATCGCGCCACCAGCTCGAGGTCGATGCCGGGCGCCGAAAAGCCGGTGCAACTCGTCACGATCAAATGCGTGATCGCAGAGCGGTCTTCGCCGGCCAGAAGCTTGTCGACCGTTTGTTGCGCGAGTTCAGGTGCCGCGGCTTCGTACATCTCCATGCGGATCGCGGTGCTGGCGAACGAACCCTTGACCGAGGTGCCGTCGCGGTCGATTGCCCCGCCGCGCGGATCGTCGGCAGGCGCAAAGCAGGAATAGCGATGTTCGATCCCGGCAAGAGCGACCATTCGCTCGAAGAGGGGAAGGCGCTGGGCATCGTCTTCAAGCAGCAAAGCTCCATAGCGGAGGTAGAACTGATGCACGTCGTGTTCGGGGACACACGTAGCGATGCGGTTCAGATACGCTTGTGGGGACAAAATTGCTCCGACAATGAGCCCAATCGGGTCTCACAAGAGGTCTAGGAATTGGGAAGCGTTTCCTAAGGCAAACGCCGACATAGAGTATTTTATTGCGTGGCGCCGATATTTCTTAATAGCAAACTGTGATACCAGCCTCCGATCCTGTATGAAAGGGACCGAAATTCGGCTTCGCCATCCGGATCGAGTTCACACGGCGAATTCCCAAATGAACAGCGCGCGGCCATAAGGTACGACCGAATTCCATGTGCCGGATTGCCGGCTGAAGCCCCAAAATTCCGATCCATCGCATGACCGACATGAACATCCGGCATCTGGAGCCAGAGCTCCTCGACGGCCTCCCGGCCGATGATCCCGGTGCGATCGCATCCCGTCGTGATCTCGTCTGGATCAATGCCTTGATGTTCCAGGCCAGGTTCATGGCCTCGCTGATGCGAGCCAATTTGCAAACGCCGCCGCTGCGCATCCTCGAACTGGGCGCCGGTGACGGAAAGTTCATGCTGGGAGTGGCGCGGCTGATGGCGCGGCGCTGGCCCGATGTGGAGATCGTCATGGTCGACAGGATCGGCCTGATCGGCAAGGATGTGTGCAACGCTTTCGCTGAATTGGGTTGGCGGGCGCAACCCGTGACCGCCGATATATTCGACTGGACGACAGACAGGCCCTTCGATCTGGTCTGCGCCAACCTGATCCTCCATCACTTCGACGACACGCGCCTCAAGGAGCTGTTTGCCAGGATCATGACGATGGCCCCGCTTCTTGTCGCGACCGAGCCGCTCAGGGCCAGGGGGCCACTTGTCGCGACCCGGTGCCTGCGAGTGATCGGCGCCGGGGCGGTGACGCTGAACGACGCGACGCAAAGTGTCCGCTCCGGTTTTCGCGGCACGGAACTCTCGCAATTATGGCAAGCGTCAGGGGGAACGCCGGTGATGGAGGCCCGCAAAGGCCTGTTTACGCAAGGTTTCGTTGGCGCAAGCATGCCCGGCGCCAGATGACGCACGACGCAATCATCATCGGTGCCGGCCCCGCCGGCAGTTCCACCGCCATTGCGCTGGCCCAGCATGGCTGGTCGGTTGCGATGGTTGAGAAGGTCGCTTTTCCGCGCCGAAAGGTCTGCGGCGAATTCATGTCGGGCACCAGTCTTGCCTTGCTGGACCGGTTGGGCGTCGGCGAGATTTGGCGCGCGGAAGCCGGCCCCGAAATACGGCGCGTCGGGTTCTTTTCGGGCGATGTCTCGGCGCAGGCGCCAATGCCGAGCGCCGGGACGGGTCTCGGCCGCGCTCTCGGCCGCGATCGTCTGGACACCGTCCTATTGCAGGCCGCCGAACGCGCCGGTGTAGAAATTCTCCAGCCTTGCAAGGCTGTCGCCATTCGCCGGCAGGGTGATTTGCAGTCCGTGACCGTGGAGGCGGGCCAACAACAACAGGTTTTGAGCGCACCTGTCATCATTGCCGCGCACGGATCCTGGGAAGCCGGCAAACTGCCAAGCCAGCTTGAAAGAGCGAGCCAACCTTCCGACCTCTTCGGTTTCAAGGCGCATTTTACCGGCGCGGCACTAGCGCCCGACCTGATGCCGCTGCTGGTATTCCCGGGCGGCTATGGTGGGATGGTGACGGCGGACCGTGGCCGGGTTTCCATCTCCTGCTGCATCCGCCGGGATGTTCTGTCCGGACTGCGCCAGCGCTGGGGAAATATCGCGGCCGCCGATGCAGTGTCGCGCCACGTCCTGGCCTCGTGCCGAGGCGTGGCAACGGTGCTGGCCGGTGCCGAACTGGATGGCCCGTGGCTCGCCGCCGGACCGATCCATCCCGGCATTCGATCTGGCTATGACCAGGGCATCTTCCGCGTCGGCAACATCGCGGGCGAGTCGCATCCCGTCATCGCCGAAGGGATTTCGATGGCGCTGCAATCCGGCTGGCTGCTTGCGCGGGAACTGATCGCATCGGGTAAAGGCCCCGAGGGCCACGACGAGGCCGGACGCCGCTACGAAAGGCAATGGCGCCGGCAATTCGCGACCCGTTTGCGTGCCTCGGCCTTGATTGCCCGCATAGCGCTCCGGCCCGGCAGCAGGGCGGTGATGCGCGCCGTGATCAGGACTTTCCCGGCGGCCTTGACGCTTGGCGCTCGATTGAGCGGAAAGACCCGGCCTGTTCCGGGTTTTGACGTCAGGTAGCGCGGCTCACTGACACCGATCCTCCGCTAGGAAATGGACAGAATCTCGAGTTCGCGCGGCCCCAGCCGGACAACATCGCCAACGCTTTTGCCGATCAGCGCGATGGCTACCGGTGAACCATGCGATATGGACGCTTGCGCCGGGTTGGCCTCATCCTCCCCGACGATGCGGAAGGTCTGGGTGCGGCCATCATCACGCGCGAAGGTAACGGTGTGCCCGAAGGCGATCACGTCATGAGACGTCGGCACCGACATGAGCTGAGCCGTGCGGACGCGTTCGGCATAATAGCTGACATCGCGAACCGGAACCGCCGACTGCCGCCGCCTCTCGTTGACATCCTCCAGCACGCTGGCGGCCTCGAGCGCCTGCCGGGCGCGCGCCAATTCATCGTGCAGCATCTCGAGACCCACCTCGGTGACGAGGTTGATCCGATCGGAGATAGGCCGAGCCGGCAGGATGGTTTCCGATGCCGCCTCCGCACTTTCCTCCTTGGCAAAGGCTACGCTCAATGGTCGCAACTCCGTGTCGAATGGTGTTGGTCAGGGGATAACCCATGGGCGACGATAAAGCTGCAACAATTCGACGGCCCGCCAGGACGAGCCGTTTCGCCGATCCACTCGCCGGCATCGCCCAGGCTTCCGGCCCGGCGTACATCGTGTAGTCTGACCGCCTCTTAGGGAACGTGACAAGATGAACACCCAGTCCCCTGCCGTCGAGACCCTGCCCTATCTGTCGTCGGCGGTTCTCGATCGCCTGGCGATCTCCACGCCTGACATCGTCGACGAGATCGAACGCCAGATCGTCGGCCAGCGGCGGGGCGAAGTCTGGTGCGCGCCAAAGGCCGCCGTGTGGCCGGGCGACGACCGCTACTTCATGGCGACGCTCGGCGTCGCCTCGGTGCCATCCGTGCTGGCCACCAAGTCGCTGGTGGTGAACCCGCGCAACGCCCAGCGCGGACTGGCCACAATCAATTCGCTGATCACCCTGCTCGACGCCGAGACGGGCCTGCCGCTGGCCCTGATCGACGGCAATTGGGTGACGGCCAAGCGCACGGCGGGCTTGAGCGCCGTCGCCGCCAGGCGCATGGCGCGGGGCGACACGTCCTCCGTCGCCTTCATCGGCTGCGGGGTGCAAGCACGCGGCCACCTCGAAGCCTTCGCCGACCTCTTTCCCTTGCGCGAAATCCGCGCCTTCGGGCGCGGCCAAACCAATCGCGACGCGCTTTGCGAGATGGCACGGTCGCGTGGCCTCCAAGCCATCCCCTGCGACACTGCACGAGCCGCCGTCGAGGGCGCCGACATCGTGGTGACGACCGTGACACTGGTGCCCGAACCCGAACCGTTCCTCGACGCCAACTGGCTGAAACCGGGCAGCTTCACCGCCATCACCGACCTCGCACTGCCCTGGCTGCCCGCAACGATGCGCCGCTTCGATCGCATCGTCATCGACGATCTGGAGCAGGAAAAGCAGATGCCCAAACCCATGGTCAACGCAACGCTGGTCGCCGGCGACCTGACGGGCCTGGTCTGCGGCGATTTTGCGGGGCGGCAGGACCCAGGCGAGGCCGTGGCGTTCGTGTTTCGGGGCATGGCTGTGGGGGATCTCGCGGTGGCCGGGCTGGCGTATATGCGCGCGCAGGCGGCGGGGGTGTTTGGGGCGTAGCTAAGGTCGGGACCGGCTGATCCGCCACCAGCCGGAAAATGACCGCATGGCCCAACGCTACGCCTAGAAGCACGCACGCTCGTGGCCTTGGCGGAGAAGGATGCGGTGCTGGTCGGCCAGGCGGAGCTGTTGCGCTCGATGCTGGAAGGTGTGACGGGGGATGCGATGGTGACGGGCAGGCGCGAAATCGAGGTGGGGATTGACGCGATCACGGCGACGTTGCGGAAGCGGCAGACGTTTTTACTTTGAGGTTAAGCCGCTCGGATAGGCAACGGCAACGAGATCGCGGTGCGCGACATCGCTAAGCCGCAGCCAGTAGGTCAGTTGCCAGTTCGTGAACAGCTTTCGCAATGCTAGTGAACGCTTCGTCCCGATCGGGCCATGACGTAATGGCCTTCCCATCCTGGGGAAGAGCCAGCAATCCTCCGAAGGGCGAGTGGGTCCAAAGGCAGTTTCGAAGTATGATCGGAATCACTTTTGCTTCGCCCTTGTTGTTTCTTTCGATTGCCTTTGTCAGTTCTATCTCATAGCAGTACTTCGAGTTGACGAAATCAATACTAACCAGCAGGAATATCAGATCAGCGCCGTCAAGTTCGTTTGTTATAACGTTAGCAAATGATTCGCCCGGCTTTATCATTCGATCATGCCAGCTATCGATCAGGCCAAGCCGCTCGAGTGGCTTCAGATGCTGCAGGAAAGAGTTTTTGAGCGCCTCATCAGAATGGCAATATGAGACAAATGCCTTTAATGAATTTCTTGTCGGCTTTTGAAAATGGAAGTCGGAAAATTTAGTTTTTCCACCATGGCCGGGCGCCGCCTTTATGGTTCCCTTTTTTATTAAACCTGCCCGTACTTTATCAAACCGTTCGTCCATCCATCCGAGCTGTTCACGCAGTGTCCTATTTAAAATTGCGACGTCGTTCCCCGCACATTGTCGAGCCAACTCGTCTAAGAACCGTTGTTCAAAAGTCTTCCCGCTCCTGATTTTCATTTTCTCGCGTGCCATTGCCTCTCGCCCCTTATATGCCTCACACTAGGATTTTACGGTTCGCTGATTCAAGTCATTCACTTCGTTGGCAACAGATATTTCCGCGCCGTAGAGGAGGAGATGCTTAAGCATCCTCATCCACCCAACACCACCAACCCCAAGCGCGACCATCTGGTCGACCCGATCTCGATGGGCCGCCCGCTGGGCATGCACGGCAAGGTGCTGGGCGAGGAGGACGAGGAGGAAGATGCGCTGGAGGTGAATACGGAGCCGACGATGGGGCTTAGGGGCGGACGCTCAGCTAGATGGAACCAGTCCCAGAGCCACCCAAAGCGGACAGCTGAGCCAGCCCAGGTGCTTCGTATCTACGCCAGCCCGCACAACTCGCGAAGCTTGGCGAATTCTACCGGTTTCGACAGCATGTCCTCAGGAATGATGTGATCCACCTGCATTGACTTCAGGTCAATCGGGCGTGTGCAAAGATAGCAGCGCTCGCCGTGAGCCGAATAAACGGCCCATCGCTCCGCTGGCGAAAATGTTCTCTTTGCCAATCTTCAGTCCCTGACTGCCGGGCCTATGGTGGCGGTGCTGGACACAGTATCTCCCACCGCCATCTTCGAAAGCTTGTCCGAGCGGGCCGACGCGGCGAACAATGCCTCATGGCTGGGATCGAACAGCAGCTCGGTCGGCAGATTGTCAAGTAGCGAATAAGACTCGACGTAATGCTTGAATTTCTCGCCCTTGATCGTAAGGCAATTGTAAAACAACATCGCCAACTCGTAATCTGACAGCTGGGCGCGCAGCAACTTCATGTATCGATTATGCCCGACATTGCTGTCGTCGATGAACCGCACAACGTTGTAGAGGTAACGGAAATAATGCCCGAGATCCTGCTTCCACTCGACCCAGAAGGCCTCATAGGCCATTGAGATTCGTAATTCTGGCGGGCGGCTGTACAAAAAGTCGTAGTTTTTTTTCAGATCGTCCCAAAAGAACTTGAAACAATCCCTGCCTGTGATCGTACCTGGAGTCGTGCCGTCGCTTCTTTTGAAGCGGCGGATATCCATCGAATTAACGATGGTATTGTGTAGGGTGAGCATCTGGAAAAACGTCGATTCAAAGCTTTCGCGTTTCTGCGATGAAAGCTGCTTCTCGAACGCCAACTCTGCCTTCGCCGCTTCAGTTCTCGCTTCTCTGTTTGCATTCTGCTGAAGGATGATGGTGACCAGCAGGCCAACGAACGTCAGAAAGGTGAGAACGGGACCGATGACGCCGCCGACGAAGTCGCCGAACCATGCTAAGGATTCCGCTTTGTCCACCTTGGCATAGCCGAAAATAAAAACCCCGGCGACGATAAGCACCGAGACGACGAGGACTTTGTAGAAGCCGTGGGCGGAATCACCGAGCTTCGGAGCAATGATCCCTTCAAACCAGTCGAAGCCCGGCCATCGTTGAGCGCCTCGAGTATTTGCCCACATGAGAGCGACAAAGGCCGTTATTGCCAACAAAAAAATGACCCAGCCACTCATATGAAATCCCCCAGACAATGAAGTATCAGTCTGTCCTACGGGCTGCAATGCTTGGACGGTTACAGTTGCTTGTTCAGAATGTACCAGACACAACACGGGTGATGGCGACGATGAACACTACGCCTATGAGGGCTTCCATCAGCTCGCCCCTTATATTAGATGCCTAACTGACCCCGACGACGGTCACTGTGAACACCAGCGCCACCGCAATGTCTATCTTCTCAGCGCGGCTCATTTAACACTCCCACGCCCTACCGCCCGCCGCTCAGGTCGCTTGCCCGTTCGACCAATAACTAAACTGTAGCAGCATCTGATGAAGCGGTTCAGGCCGCGCGACGGGTAAAACCTGCGACCACGGGCATCGAAAGGGAGTCACTCAGATAAATCACTTCCTTGCCGACCCCTACCGATCCGGCACTGTAGTGCAACGAATAAAAAATCGGCTCGAACCCCGAATAGATATCGAGAATAGGCGTCACCGCATCATACGAAACAATCCACCGACTTTCCCTATAATTATCGACAGCATTCTTCACCGCCACATGATCGTTATGCACATAAGCATTACGATAGAGTTTGCTGCCCTTAACATAGTAGGGAGGGTCAAGGTACGTGAGTGCGGCAGGATCAGTGAGCGAAGTTGCCAGGAAGTCAAGCGCATCGAGCCGGCTCACAGCGATCCGAGATTGAAATGGCGCTAAAGCGCGAATCGAGGCCGATTGTTTGTCGCGGTCGAATCGCGCGTCCAACCGCCAAATGCCCGCTTGAGCATATCCGCCAACAGGACCAGCCCCTTCAATAATGCCCGATCGATTTGTTCGATTAAGGTAGAAGGTGGCAAACCCCAGGGCGAGAGGATCGCTCGTATCCTTAGTGCGCCATATCTCACGTTGGCGATGCCATTCATCGATGGTCAATGTTGCCGTCTCGGTTAGGCGGCACATCTCTCGATTATATGTAAGTGCACTGACCCAGAATGCCCAGATGGAATCATCCACATCGTTCAGAGAAATGCGTTCAACCAGGCCGGTCGATAGCAACTTGAGTGCCAAGCCAGCACCGCCGGCATATGGTTCACAATAGTGACAATCTACAATCCTATTGTGTTGAAGTAGATTCGCAAATAAATTGAAAAGCTTAGCCTTTCCTCCTGGATATCGGAGCGGTGACGCAAGCATCAGATATTACGCTTGATGAACGCGTCAATAGTATCGCGCGCCATCATCAATTTATTAAAATTTGGCACAACGGTCGCATGGGTGCTTAGATTCATATAAGATAGATGAGTTTTCTTGAATTCCTGAAGCACCTTTACGTCATCCTGACTCAGCTTACCGTTGCCGATCACCACATTCAGGGCACCTTCCAGATCTAGAAGTTTGCCTTGCTGATTGAGGGCTTTCTCCTCGATGATAAGCTTCAAAAGGACCTCGATTATGCTCCGTAACAGCGCCGAACCAGCAGCTGGGTAGTTCTTCGTATTAAGCCCCTTCGCCTCTTTCATCAATTGGGCCAGCGTGAGATCATGGCGTTTCACAGGATAGGCAAATAGCGCATTGGTCTTTAGGCCACTACCAGCCTCATTCGTATCTGTATTGCTTGCGTTAGTCCCGCCTGAAGCGTTGCCTTGGTCGCCGGATGCCCCGGTACCGGCCGCTCCCGCTCCGCCGGCTCCACTACTGCTTTTATCGGTCCCGGCGCCTGCTTGTCCGCCGGCTTGGCTACCGGGGGCGCTATAGCCTGCAAAGACCTCGCCATAAGAGGCAATGGCACTCGGACCGTTATCATCGATCACCGTCCGCTTAACCAGATGCTTCAGTTTGGCCTTGCCATCGGTCGCCGTGAACTTGATCTCTAGGTTCACCTTGTCGAGTTCGATTCCAATCATTTGTTTGTGGCCGGTTGATTGAAGAAAGCGAACCGGAGGGTTGAACTCGATTGACGGCTTTAGGAGCACATCCTTTTCACCGAGTGTCCAGTCCAGCTTCAGGGATTCGAGGTAAAGCATATACTCGAGCAAAAGGTCCCGGATGATACCTTGCGGTCGACCAAATACGCTCGACAACTGACTTATGCTCTTTCCGCCATCCCAATCGTCATAAACCGCCTTGCGGCTGCCAAGATAACCCCATCGCGTTTTGTCGCCACGACCAAAATGTGCTCGCGCCATGATAGTCATAAGGGCATCACGATTGGGAGCGATGGTCACATCAACGCTGACTAGCTCGTCCCGGACGGACTGGGGGACCAAGGGTACTGAAGCCGCGAACTGAGCTGGTGCTATCAGTTGGCCCGTTAAGAGTTTGTAAGTCGCGACCCGGGTGTTGCCTTCGATTACGACATAACCCTTGCCTTCCTTTACGACATAAGGCCGTTCAGCTCCAGGATTGCGCCCCTCGATAGCGATGACCTTCAAAAATGATGCGAGATCCTCGTGTTCAAACAGGTAATTTAATATAGCGTCTTCCGAGCCCAGCTTCTCCTGGCTAACAATGCGTGGATTGCGATCGTCCAAGCGAATCAGCGACAATGCGACCCGCTCATACTTGAACTTTTCGTACATGTGTTCCCTCGGCTGGCTTACCGCCAATCCTACCCCGTGAGAACTATGCACGGCCCAAGCAATCGTAACAAGACTTGTTCTATGATCCTGCCAGATTTTTTAGCTAATAAGTGTTGCCGCCCAGAAGAATAAATCCTAGCGTTTTCGATTTTGGCGACCCAAGGCATATCCAAATCCCTAACCTTGTTTCCGAAAGCAGACGGTCTACGAACGGCAAAACGTTCAATACCTTGATGCGACGCGAGGCGGCGCGCAGCGCGCTCCCTCACCCCCCAGCCAACCGCAGCAAAAAAATCTCCGCCCCTTCCGGCAGCTTCTTCCCCCAGGTATCGCGATAGATCACCCCGTCGATCGCCACCGCGATCCCCTTCTCGATCCACGGCTCGAAGCCGGGATACTGTTCAGCCAGTTTCCTGAACAGCTCCCTGATGTCCCTGGCTTCGACCTTGCTCTTGCCACCGGCGAGCTGGCCGAGCGCGCCCCGGAAGGTCACTTCCGCGGCGGCGACATCGAGGTCATGTTGTCGGGCAAGAATCCCGTCTCACGCCTCTCCGGAATCCATCAGTGGCTTTCGGCCTCCGAGAATATAGGCGACGGACTCCAGGATAACACCGTTGGTGTTCACGTCGGTGACCGCGATCTGCTTGCCTGTCTTTTCCGAAACGCCTGAGGAGAAACCCATGCCAGGCATCATGGCTTTGTCCCTGACAAGGTCTACGAGCATATTCGAGTAATCGCCGGGGCGAGAGGCAAGCCATAGATAGGCGCCCTTGGCGCTGACCAGGCGCAGTGAGCTGGCCAACTTGGCTGCCTTCTCCGGTGCTGACGTTTTGAGTGTGTCGACAGCGAAATCGCCGCCTTCGTCGGTCAGTTGATACCCCTGGTAGGTGAAATATGGTGGGCCGGCCATGGCGCATTCCGAGACGCATGTGGGAATGCCGGTTTCACGGTAGCGTTTGAGCTGGGCGGCAAAGAGAATGTCGGCCACGAGGCGCCCATGCGGCGAACCGCCCAATTCGATTTCTTCCGTGACATGGGGTTCGGTTGCGATGCGCCCGCGACGCTGGATTTCGGCCAGCGCGGGGATCGCATCGTCCATGCTTTTTTCCGGATCAACAGTGGCAAAGACCGGCTTGATCTGTTCGCCCCACAGGCTGTAGCCACGGCCGGCATAGCCGGCGTAGCTGGTGGTATGCGCTGACGAGATCAGGCCTTTCTCGCTCACAACATGCATTTCGCCGTCTTTCAGGACTGGCTTGAAAGACCATTTGGACACCAGGTCGAAAATCGGGAAGGCGCCCGAGGTCGCGTTATCCAGTATTTTGAGCGCCACCAGCAGACGCCCCGTGTCAGCGCTGTCGAACCCGTCACGCTCGTCGCCTTGCTCCCTTAGGGCTCGCTGGGCGTGCGGCAACAGCGCGCCAGCATAGCGGAAGCTCGTCTGGCCAAGGAAACTTATGATGCGGCTGATGGTCGTTTCGAATTCCGGCTGCTCAATGATGCCGAGACGCTGTGCCGACAAGGTCGCCAGAATGTGCGTACCCACATCCCACATCGTCGTGAACGGGTAGCCTGCCTGCTTGCCGTATTCCATCCAGGAGGTGCCCGGAACCATGCCGTTGAAGTTTTTCGCGCCCCAATCGAAATAGGTCCAGGCCAATTCCGCATCCGCCTTGAGCTTGCCGTCATCCAGCGGATATCGCGCGGGCGATTTCCAATCGCGCACGGAAACATCGGCCCGGGCACTTTGGATCAGGTCAGCCTTCGGCAGCGGTGGGGCGACCGACCGGTAGTATTCTGCAAAGTTGACGAGCTTGGTGCCACGCTGACTTGAGAGATGGGCGAGCATGTCGAGCACCAGCGCGCGCTTTTCGGGCGTTTTGGCCGTGTCGGGATGAATGCAGAACACCGCATCATTCTCGGTTCCGAAATAGTCCAGCACCTGCTGCTTGGTGAAATAGGGAATGTCGCCAGACCAGTCCTTCTCGAATTTCATCGTATTCGAAACATGCAATATACCGCGCCTGTCGATGCCGGTGAACCACCGCATGTTGCCTTTCTCCGCGCTGAATACGGGCGTGCCTGTCGCTACCAGCGCATCCAGCGTGTTGTCGTCGAAGGCATCGTTGGGCGGGATGTAGGAAGTCGGGAATTTTCCGGTCGACCGATAGACCTCGCTTATGCCCGACCTGAGCAATTCAAAGTCCTTTTGCGGCGAGTTGCCGAGCAGTTCCTGCGGGGTATGATTCCAGCCATGCGTGGCGATGTCGTAGTGCTTCTCTGCCAACATCGCGCGTAGAAAAGCCTTGACCTTGTCGTCGTCGGACAGGAGGCCGCTGTGGGTCGCCGGGATGATGGCGTCGGTGACGGGATAACCGGCTTCGATCAATCCATAGATGAAAGCCATGTGGTTCGGATCGGTGTCGCTGTCGATCCTGAGGTCGTCGACGCGAACGACGATCAGGCGATTGGTCTGCTTGCTCTGCGCATAGAGCTTCTTGGGCAAAATCCCTCGAACCTTGCCGGTCGAGATGACGCCTTGCAAAGCTTGGGCGACGATGGCCGCATAGCTGGCCAGTTCGCTGTCACCAAGGGCTGCGAGGGCCGCGTAGGGGATATCGACAAGGATCGGATTGTCGGCGGCAGCGAGGCCCGAAATGTTGGAGGCAAGCTCGACGGCATCCATCGGTCTGGCGCCGGCCGACTTCGGTTTGACCGCGGTGAGCGGCGAAGCAAAGACGTTCACCAGGCTGGTGTCCGTGCTCCAGTAGCCACCTTCATCGGGTTGCAGGCGGATATCGTCTTCAACGCCGCCCCGCAGTCGAAGAATCGACCTGACACCGGCGCTTCGCATCGCCGATGCGTCCTGGTGCGAAGCGAGCGGCGAATTTGTCGTCAGCGTCAGTGCCATGATGACGGCAGTCGACTTGTATCTCTGGTATTCGTTGGCGATGTAGCTGAACGCCGCTTGGATCTCGCTGGCCTGTCTGGCCTGGAAATACGGGTCTGGCGACGCAATTGTGTTGGTATGAGCGCCGAATTCGATGTCTTCGGGGTTTTGCAAAAGTGTTTTGCGCAGCCAGACAGCGAGATCTGAACCATAGTCCAGTTTCTTGCCGACGCCATCGATCGGTGCAATCGAGACCAGAAACGGCAGTTTACGACTGACGAATGGATCTGTCAGCGCGGTGAGCCTTGCCGATGTTGCGCTGTTGTCGACGCCACTGATGACCAGCACCAAGGGGTTAGGCAATTTGGCAGCGGCGGACGCATCGGAAATGCCTTTGCTCGCAAGCACGACCAGGGGCATCGCCAGGCCACCGAGAAGCGCGGTGCGCCGGGTAATGTTCATATTTGCCTCCCGTCAGCAACGACAGCCGCATATCTTTCAGGACTGATCCAGCGACCGTCGGATTTTGCCGAGAACGATTTCACGAGCGCACGCAAGAAAAGAGCGGCGTCGAGAAGCCGGATGAATGGAAATGCCAGCCCATAGACCAGCAGGCTTGGGCGGCACTCGATGATGGCGACGATGAACGTAAGCGCGTAGTCGACAGCGAGAAACAAAACCAGCAGCCCAAGCGGAGAGACCGGATGCACTGCCAGTTCGCCAAGCGATATGGCTGGTGTCTGGATACCGGTTGCGAGGTAAAGGATGGCAGCGAACGGCAGCGCCAGCGCAAACAGCGAGATGAGCATCAACTCTGTCAGCAACCCGCCCAGCGATAGCCAGAACCGGCCCGGCCAGACGCCGTGGCGTCGCACCGTTTGCCAGAACCCAAGGTACCAGCGCTGAACCTGCTTGCGATAATCGTTGAGATTGAATGGATCTTCGGACGAGCACCGCGCCTTGGGTGAGTACGCGACCCGGCCCAGTTGCTTGCGCTGGACCTCGAAGGTCATGTTGAAATCTTCGATGACCAGGCCGGGCGCGGTGATGTCGATAAGGCGCAAGGCGCTGGTGCGGTAAATGCTGGCAAAGCCGGGCGCGATGTAGCTCACATTCGCCCATTTCCAGGACTGCCCATATTGGAAGGCCGTCTGCAGAATCCTGTAGAGCCGCGTCCGGTACGCAGCAAAAATCATATCGGGATTCAGCCAGCGTTGTTTGCGCCAGCGTGACAGGACGTGGCCCGCAACCGCGGCAACCGATGGGTCGTCGAACAATGGCAGCGCGTGCCGGAAATAATGCCGGTCTATCTCCGAATCCGCGTCCTGGATAAGCACGGCCTTGTATCGATCGCAAAGGCGGTAATGCCGTATCGCGCGATCGATGGCTTTCGCCTTGCCGCCATTGGGCTGGATATCGAGCGCCCTGCAGCCCGCCGCCCGGGCAATGGCGACCGTGGCGTCTCGCGATCCATCGCTGGCAACATAGATTTGCCTGGCTGGAATGATCTCTTTCAATGCCGCGATGCATTTCGGCAAGGCGACGGCCTCGTTATGCGCAGGGATGACCACCGCAACATCAGCCAGGCGTATAGCGGACGGTCCACCCGACGCTTCTCGTGATCCGATTTCGCTCACAAACCTGATGATGCCCACGGCGCACCAGAACAGGATGTTGACGCCAAGTGATGCGCTGAGCACGACCATGACGACGTTGACCACGGCGATCTCGTTCATGTCAGAGCCGGGAACCCTTCAGCGGCGCGGCTTTTTGAGGCATGATGTGGTTCTGCAAGCCGCTTGGCTGGTCTGCCGCTAGCGGCCATTGCACGCGCCTGGATCGATGCCACCAGATCTCTATGGCTTTGGCGAATGCCGTCTACCAGCGACACGCATGGACGCCACCCCAACTCCCTAACCTTGGTCGTGTCGGGGCAGCGGCCCCGATGATCGGCAATGAAGTGGTTGGCGAACTCGGCCCTGCCTGCAAGGCCGGTTGCCATCTTCGCCAGATCAAACAATTCGCAGATGCTGATCTGCGTGTCGCCGCCGATGTTGTAGACCTCGGCATTCGCGCCGTTTTCCATGACGGTCATCAGGCCATCGACCAGATCGTCGACATGGAGGAAGGTGCGGGTCTGAGCACCATCGCCATAGATCGGCACCGGCTTGCCGGCAATCAGCCGCGACAACATCTGGGGGATGACACGCTGATCGTCAGGGGACATGGCCGGGCCGTAGGTGTTGAAAATGCGCACGATGCGAACATCGACATTGTGCTTGCGGCCCCAGAAACGGGTAAGCGCTTCGCCGAAGCGCTTACCCTCCTCATAGGGGCTGCGCGGGCCGACCGGGTCGACCTTGCCGACATAGCTCTCCGGCTGGGGAAAGACTTCGGGGTCGCCATATACTTCCGCGGTGCTGGCGAAGAGGTAGCTGGCCTTTGAACGACGTGCGACCTTGAGCAGGTTCAGCGTACCGACCGACGACACCATGAGCATTTCCTCACCGAGCAACGCAATGTTGGGAACGCCGGTCGGGCAGGCAAGGTTGTAGATGTGGCTGTAGCGTCGGCGCAGCAAGCGGTTGCAAGATGCCGTATCCGCGATGTCGAGTTTGATGAAGTTGAAATTCGGATATCGAGCGAGATCCGCGACATTGGCCTTGCGACCCGTCGACAGATTGTCGACGCAATCCACCATGGCACCAGTTTCAAGCAGCCGGCGTGCAAGGTTCGTTCCAACGAACCCGGCCCCCCCTGCAATCAGGTATCTGAGCTTCCTAGAGTGTGTAAACATAAAGCGACAATCCTGCATTGAGTACGAGGAAAGCCGCACCCCCTCAGTGCGCTTCACCGATTGAAAATAGCTTTTCCACAGCCAAAGCAACTGTTCGTTAACGATATGGCTAACGGGGGTGGTTAATTACTGCGTTGTAATCATTGATTTTTTTCGTATGTCATTTGTTATATGAGCCATAGCGCAACAAAGCTGTATGATTTTGGCACATTTCCTTTGCTTGACATCTCTATCCGGCCATAGCAGCCGGAATCCGGTATTTCGCACCTTCCCTGCGGTTCAGTGCGGAATTTGCCGGGCAAATCCGAACTGGCACAAAATTTGCGGATGTCTCAGCGTGGGAGAGGCGATTCTGCTGCTCTCAAGTTGTTGTGTTTGCAGCGAGAATGGCCTCGTCTGCATCGCGGGAGGCGCATAGTGAACGTTCACACGGACCAGACGCGCGGCGCGTTGCTTCTTTCAAGGCTGGAAAATCGATCGGCCACAATCGGGGTCGTCGGCCTTGGCTATGTCGGCCTGCCGCTGGTCGCCGCCACGGCGCATGCCGGCTTCAGGGTGATCGGATTCGATGTGGACCGCAGCAAGGTCGAGAAATTGAAGACTGGTCGATCCTACATCGATGCGGTCAGCGACGAAGCGCTTCAGGCGATCGTGTCGGCGGGATCTTTCATGCCGACATCTGACTTCGCCCGTTTTGCCGAGTGTGATGTCATTTCAATATGCGTTCCGACGCCGCTTACCAAGCAACGCGAGCCCGACCTTTCCTTTGTCGAGAATACAACGCGCGCCATCGCTGCCTATCTGCGCAGGGACCAGTTGATTGTGCTGGAATCAACGACCTATCCCGGCACCACCGACGAGGTGATGAAACCCATCCTGGAAGCCGGCGGCTTGCGCTCCGGGCGCGACTTTTTCCTTGGTTACTCACCCGAGCGCGAAGATCCCGGCAGCGCCGGCTTCGACACCGCGACAATCCCCAAGGTCGTGGCAGGCGATGGCGCGGTCGCGGCCAGGCTTGTCGCACGGTTCTATGGGTCGATCGTGGATAAGGTTGTCCCTGTTTCGAGCATCAAGGTCGCGGAGGTGGTCAAGCTCACCGAGAACATTTTCCGCGCGGTGAACATCGCGCTGGTCAACGAGCTCAAGGTCATTTACGCCGCCATGGGCATCGATATCTGGGAAGTGATCGAGGCAGCCAAGACCAAACCCTTCGGCTATATGCCTTTTTATCCGGGTCCCGGACTTGGCGGCCACTGCATTCCGATCGACCCGTTCTATCTCACGTGGAAATCACGCGAGTTCGAGGTGTCGACGAAATTCATCGAGCTTGCCGGCGAGATCAACGTTTCGATGCCGCATTATGTCATGTCGAAACTGTCTGAAGCGCTCGACACACAATTGGGCCTGCCGCTTAGTCAGGCTTCAATTCTCATAGTCGGCGTCGCCTATAAGAAGAACGTTTCCGACGTCCGCGAAAGCCCCGCCCTGAAGCTCATCGAATTGCTGGAAACGCGAGCTGCCGACATCGCTTATCACGATCCGCACGTGGCGCGCATTCCCAAGACGCGCAAGCACCCCACGCTTGCGGGCAAGGACTGCATAAAGCTCAGCCGCGATTCGATCGGCGCCTACGATGCCATCGTCATCGTGACCGACCATGACGACATCGATTACGGTCTGCTGGCCAACCATTCCCGGCTCATCATCGACACGCGCAATGCAATGCAGCGCAATGGCATTGTCTGCGACCGGGTGGTCAAAGCGTGAAATGCATTCAGCGCGGCGGGGCACTTTCCAGTGTCCGCACCACCGCGTCGAAGGCCGGTTTCGGCTGAAGCTGATCGTCAAAAAGGGCAGGACGCGCCTTTCCTGACCGTCGCTTTTCGCGAGTCTGGCGGCGGACGATCCAATTGTCGAAGTCCGAGATGCCCCAGAACACGATCCGCTTGACCGATCGCCGGTCCAAAACGGCCGTCAGGAATTCCTCATAATAGGCAGCAACTTCACGATCGCGAACCGCAATGTTGGCAGGCATGGTTGAATCGTTCACGTCGAGCTCTGAAATGAAGACGTCGAAGCCGAGATCGGCCAGCCGGTCGATGAAGCGGATCGTGGACTTGGGGGAGGCCTTATGCACCGACGAGAGATGGCCCTGGATCCCGATAGAATCGAGCGGGCTGCCCATCGCCCGCAGTCCATCAAGCAGCCGCAGCATGTGATCTTGCTTGGCCAGTGACCAGTCGGTGCCGCATTCCAGATTATAGTCGTTGATGACGAGACGCGCCGAGGGCGCATTCTCCCTGGCGAGGTGCAAGCAGTAGTCGACGAACTGCAGTCCGAAGTTCCGGATCAGGAATTCGTCTCGCAATGGCTCGGCTTCTCCGACGATCTCGTTGAACACATCCCAGGACGCGGCCTGTGGATAATGGTTCATGACATCACTTATGAAGCCTCCATAGTCGCGCTTCACACGCTCAAAGCTTTTGCCTTGCGCCCAGGGAATTGGGTCCTCGTGCCAGAACAGCGTATGACCGTGGAATGCCATGCCGTTCGAAGCTGCAAAGCCTGCGATCGCATCGCAGGGTTCGAAATTGTAGGCCGAGTTTCGGCGCGGTCGCAGAAATCGTGGTTTCAGTTGCCATTCCGGCACGACCAACCGGCAATGATGAGCAATCAAACATCGATAACGCGTATCGACGCAGCCTGAAAATGCGCAACCAACCTCAAGCCCCGAGGCCTTGCCCAGCTCAGCGAGGGAGGGCGACGGAGTCGCCTCCCGATTCGTGACCTCAATCATTCGCGAGTTGCAGCCTCCCCATTGCGCCTCGATCGCCGCGTCAATCCGCGGCGGCGGTATCGGGATGTGGGTCAGGTATCCCGATAAATCACCCCGTCGATCGCCACAGCAATCCCGTTCTCGATCCACGGCTCGAAGCCGGATACCGTTCAGCCAGCTTCCTGAACAGCTCCCTGATATCCCTAGCCTTGACCTCGACCTTGCTCTTACCGCCGGCGAGCTGGCCGATAGTCCTATATAGAACAGACCAGCACCAGCCGCATCGGATGCGCCAGTAATGCGGATCCAATCTCAATCTCCTGCAGCAGAATTTCAGACGGCCCCCAAGTCAGGAAAGCAGTAGCCTATCCCATTGCCAATTCCGCACACCAGGTTCCAGAATCAAGGAAGCCCACGGAATGACAGCCAGTTGTCAGCTTCGTCATGAGATATTGCGTTTGAAACGGCCTGCGGCGCCTTCATGCTCGCGGTCTTCAACGCGGACTTCAGATCTCGATGAAAAAAATTGCCTTGTCATTTTTCGTGCTCGCGTCGTCGGGCGCGTATGTCTGGGATCAGGCGGCCACGGCCCCCACCCTCGACATCTTGGATACAGCGGATCCTTCCGCCGCTCAGAAGAGTGTGCAGGAGCCGGCCGGTATGACGCTTGCTCCGGCCACCGCCGTCGCACCACATCCCCTGCTGGCGCCGACGACTGACCATCAGAGCGTGCGGATCGAGGCGCCAGAGACGCCACCGGCCACGCTGGGCAATGAAACCACATCCGCGATCTCCGCACCCGCCTCTGGGGAGCAAGCTGCAAAGGCGACGGCAACCGAAAAGTCGCCCCTTGCGTTGGGCCAGCCGCGGGCCTCGCTGGCGCCTCCTCCACCGGCGAACCGGCTCCCGACTGAGTTCATCGCAGACGCCGCGCCTCAGTCGGCATCGTTTGCTGTAACCCCTGCGGTCTACATCCCAATTCCCCAGCCGAGGCCGGATTATCCGGAAACCCCGGCCCGCGTCATCAAGGTCGGCATGAAGCCGTCCTTGAATTCGAAGGCCGCCGGGCACGCTTTTGCCGATGGCACCTATGTTGGTCCAGTCACGGATGCCTATTACGGTCTCGTCCAGATTCAGGCCTCCATCCAGGGCGGCCGTCTCACGTCCCTGAAAGTGCTGAGATACCCGAATGACCGCAGCACCTCGGTCAGAATCAATCGGCAGGCGCTGCCAATGCTGCGTGACGAAGCGATTGCCGCGCAGAATGCCAATGTCGACATCATCTCGGGCGCGACATTGACCAGCAGGGCCTTCCGGCAATCGCTCGCTGGCGCATTGAAGCAGGCATCGTCCTAGTTTCATGCAAGACACAAGGATCTTGATGGGCATGCCCATCACCGTTGACATCGGCGGCGCCTCCGGTGGGGCACTTGTCGACACGGTCTTCGATTACTTCGAACACATCGACCGACGCTTCAGCACTTACAGGGCCGACAGCGAGATCTCGGCCATCAACCGTGGCGATCTTCCTGTCCGCGACTGGAGCGCGGAGATGATGGAAGTGATGGCACTCGCCGCACAGACAAAGAACGAAACGGATGGATATTTCGACATCCGCAAGCCCGACGGTTCGCTGGACCCGTCCGGCATCGTCAAGGGTTGGGCAATCCGCAATGCCGCCGGGATCGTGAGGCGGTCAGGCGTCGGCGACTTCTTCATCGAGGCAGGCGGCGACATCCAGTCCTGTGGCAGGAATTCGTCGGGCACCGACTGGAAGGTCGGCATCCGCAACCCTTTCAATGCCGACGAGATCATCAAGATCGTCTATCCGCGCGGGCATGGCGTCGCCACCTCCGGCACCTATGTGCGCGGGCAACACATTTACAATCCACTTGGGTCCGACGATCCGATCATCGACATCGTCAGTCTGACCGTCATCGGGTCGGATGTGCTCGAAGCCGACCGCTTCGCCACCGCCGCCTTTGCCATGGGCCGGGATGGCATTGTCTTTCTCGAGCAGACACCAGGCCTGGAGGGCTACGTTGTCGGCAGCAACGGGCGCGCCACGCCGACAAGCGGTTTCGGAGCCTTTTGCCAGCCATGATCAGTACCCTCGACCGATTTCTCGACCACCAAACCATGTACCGGCTGGTCCTCTACTATCTGATCGCATTGCTCGGCACGGCCCTTGTGCTCGGCTTCTTCAAGCTCGCGCCGCATGATCCGGTGGCGCTCGCCTTCACCACGGGCTTGATGCTGGTTGCCTGCTGGATCACGAACAAGGCCTTCGCCGTTGTGTTTCAGGTCCCGGCCAACAGCGAGTCCGTCTACATCACCGCCCTCATCCTGGCGCTTATTCTCGACCCGGTGGCGATCTCGGACCTCAAGGGCATCGGCGCCGTGGTGTGCGCCTGCGTCTGGGCGATGTCCTCCAAGTTCATCCTCGCCATTGGCAGGAAGCACCTGTTCAATCCGGCGGCATTGGGCGTGGCGCTGAGTGCCTTGCTGCTCGACCATCCGGCCACCTGGTGGGTCGGAGGCAATTTGCCATTGCTTCCTGTCGTGCTTGCTGGCGGCCTGCTCATCGTGCGCAAGCTGCGCCGGCTTGATCTCGTCGCCACCTTCATCATCGTTGCGCTGGCAGTAACCCTGTCGACAACCGAGCCGTCGCAATATTCAACAGCACTGATTGAAACACTAGGCTCGTCGCCGCTGTTCTTTTTCGCCTTCGTGATGCTGACCGAGCCGCTGACGGCGCCGACGATGCGCCTGTCGCGCATCGCATTCGCCGCGATCGTCGGTTTCCTTTTTGCGCCCAACATCCATGTCGGGTCGTTCTACTTCACGCCTGAACTGGCGCTTCTGGTGGGCAATCTCTTTGCATACGTCGTGAGCCCGAAGGGGCGCCTGGTGCTAACGCTGGAACGCATCGAACAATCGGCCGTCGATAGCTACGACTTTGTCTTCAGCTCACCGAGGAAGGTCGCCTTCGAGGCAGGCCAGTATCTTGAATGGACACTTGGTCTCGACCGATCGGACAATCGCGGCAACCGTCGCTATTTCACGGTCGCATCGGCCCCCACGGAGCAATCTGTACGGCTTGGCGTCAAATTCTATCCGAGATCGAGTGCCTTCAAGCAGACGCTGGGCGCTATGAAGCCGGGCAGCACTATTCATGCCTCACAGCTCGCTGGCGAGTTCACCCTGCCGGCCGATCCCGAGACCAAGATCGCTTTCCTGGCTGGCGGCATTGGCATCACCCCGTTTCGCTCGATGCTGCAATATCTGGTCGATATCCACGAAAAGCGGCCGATCACCGTCCTTTACGGGGTCGAGACCCAACAAGATATTGCCTATCGCGACGTCCTCGACAGGGCAAAAAGAGAACTTGGCGTGAAGACTGTCCTCGCCGTTGCCAATGGCGCCGAACGCGGCCAGTATCCTGGCTACATCGACGCGCGTCTCGTGCGGCTCGCCATCCCGGATTACCTGGAGCGGATGTTCTACATTTCCGGCCCACAAGCCATGGTCAAGGCACTGCGTGGCAAGCTGCTGGCGATGGGCGTACACCGCTCGAAGATAAAGGTGGATTATTTTCCGGGATTTGCCTGAGCGCGGCTTATATAGCAATTCCAGGAAAAGTGTGGGCGGTTTTCCGCCAGGAATTGCGTAAAAACAAAGAGATAGAGTGGTTCGCCGTTTCCGTGAAACGGTGAAACGCTCTAGCCGTGCCGGGGCAAGGCTATGGTCACGACCAGGCCAGGATCGGCACTGGTGATTGTCAGGCGTCCGCCATAGGCCTCGACAATGTCTGAAACGATGGCGAGGCCGAGCCCGCTGCTGCCCCCGTTGCTGTCCAGTTGCACGCCGCGCGATAATACAGCTTCCCGATCCGCATCCTGAATGCCCGGCCCATCATCGGTGACGGCGATGGATACCGCGCCGTCTGTTGCCCACGCATTGACCCGAACCGAGAATCTTGCGAAGCGGGCCGCGTTCTCCAGCAGATTGCCCAGGATCTCGGATAGATCGCCCTCATCGACAGGCGCCAGGAAATCGTCCGCAACGTCGATGACGAATGCGAGCTGTTTGCCGGCTGGGGTGCGTTTGACGACGGAGATGACGCCCGCGGCGGCTTCCCTGACCCGGCACGATGCCTTGCTGGATACGCCGGGCGCCAGACGAGCCCGGGCCAGTTCCCGCTCGACGTGACGACGGATCGCCCCCACACTTTTCTCGATCTCGTCGGCGAGCTGGGCTTCGCCCTTCTTGCGTAGAGCGCGGATGTCGGCCGACAGCACCTGCAACGGCGTCTTCAGGCCATGCGCCAGATCGGTGGCACGCGATCTTGCTCGTGCGAGGGCCTTTTCCTGTGCATCGAGCAGGCGGTTTATTTCGTCGGCGAGCGGCTGCACCTCGCTCGGGGCCGCCACGTCAAGCCGCGCCGCCCGCTGCGCGATCACGTGCCGGACGGCGATCCTTAGGTTTTCCAGCGGCGCCAGGCCAACGGTGATCTGGATGAAGAAAGCCGCCATGAGCACAGCGGCGAGCAAGATAAGCGCCGGCGTGAGATCGCGGACATATTCATTCACCGACAGTTCCACGCTGCGATGATCTTCAGCCACGATGGCGCGAAAGGACCGGCCATCGGCATCGGTGATGATTCGTTCGACGGCAATGGTGCGTTCGCCACCCGGACCTTTGAGCTCCTCAATCTTTCTCAATTCGCCGCTGTCAACCAGCTCCGGCAATGTCAGCGTCCCGTCCCACAATGAACGCGAACGGACCAGACTGTGGCTGGCCATATCTTCCACCTGCCAATAGTGGCCCGAGAGCGGATCGGTGAAGCGGGGGTCGGTCAGTTCCGCTGTGACGGAAAGCCGGCCGTCGGCCGCGAAGCTGGTTGCGGCGATCATTTCGTTGAGATCGACAGTCAGTTCGCCGACGATGCGGCGCTCGACATTCAGTTCGAACAAATAGCGCAGCCCGACGCCGGCGACGGCAAGGGCGATCAGGATCGAGATGGTTGCGGCCGACCATAGCCTGAACCGGATGGAGTTGCCCATTATGACGGCCCGTCCGGCACGAAGTATCCGAATCCGCGCCGCGTCTCGATGGCATCGTTGCCAAGCTTGCGGCGCAGGCGCCCGACGATGACCTCGATTGCATTGGGATCGCGATCATTGCCGGAATCATACAGATGTTCGGCAAGCTCGGTCGGCGCGACCACGCGACCGGCATGGTGCATCAGGAACGCCATCAGCCGGTATTCCAGCGGCGACAACGCGACAGGAATGCCGCGCACCGAAATGCGCATCTGGCGCGTGTCCAGCACCAAGGGTCCGGATTTCAGCACTGGCGCCGCCTGACCCGTCGAGCGGCGCAAGATCGCGCGCAACCGCGCCAGCAATTCTTCCATCTCGAATGGCTTGGGTAGATAGTCGTCGGCGCCTGCATTGATGCCCTCGACGCGTTCGGTCCAGAGACCTCGCGCCGTCAGGATCAGGACCGGAAAGCGGCGTCCATTGGCCCGCCAGCGCTTCAGCACAGTCAGGCCGTCGAGTTTGGGCAACCCCAGATCCAGGATCGCGGCGTCGTAGTTTTCCACGTCGCCCGCGAACCAGGCGGCTTCGCCGTCGCGAACAATGTCGACAGCCATTCCTGCCGCCTTGAGCACGGCAGCGATGTCGCCGGCGATACGGGGCTCATCCTCGGCGAGGAGAACCTTCATCAGTCGCCTCCCCTTCCTCGCACCAGGACTCCGGCACCCGCATCCACATCGACGATCCTGCGGTGCCCGTCGGCGGCAACGACCTGGAACCGATAGATCCACCGGTTGGCGAGCCGGATGAAATCCACGGCCACAATGTCGCCGGGAGCAGCGGCATGAACCACGCCCAGGATACTGGACAGTCCTTTTATTTCTCCACGTTCGTAAAGATCGCGCGCCCGATCATGATCGCCGTCATCATCGACCTGCGCGCGCGCTGCGGACGCGCCGGCAAGAGCGAGCCCGTACAGAGCCGCCATCGCCAGACACTTCAGGGTCGATTTCATCCAGGGGCCATATATTCCAAGGCTAGAGCGTAAGGCAGCTAGCATTTGACTGGTTTAGTCCGAACCGCGATCAGGAACCACTTCTCCCCGGAAGCATTCGCTTGAGCACGTCGTCCTTCCAGACATAATGATGCCAAAGCGCGGCAGCCGCATGCAATCCTGCTAGGATAAGGATGAGATTGGCGCAGAGGCTGTGCAGTTCCCTGATAAAACCGGCCGTGGCGCGGTCGGCGGAAACTGGAGACGGAATGGTGAAAAGCCCGAAGAAGCTCAAGGCGTCGCCCCGATACCAGGTCAGTATGATGCCGAGAACGGGTATAGCCACGAGCAGTGCGTAGAGCAGAAGATGCGCGACCTTGGCGACCGCTCTTTCAAGCCGTGACATTTCCACTGGCAGGCCCGGCGTTCCAAGCGCCAGCCGAAGGCCGATGCGAATGACAACCAGTGTGAACAGCAGCAGCCCAAATGAAATGTGAAGCCACCAGACGAAGGCGCGACCGGGATCACCGTGGGGGAAGATGTCGGCGACGTAAGTAAGTCCATAAAGGCCGATGACCAGCAAAAAGACGACCCAGTGAATAGCTTTCTGGGAACTGGCATAGTTGGGATTCATTCGTACGTTCCAGTCATCGAGATTTTTGTTCCATCTGCGGCGATGAAGAAGTCCCCCCGCCATAAGCGCAGGGTCCCCGTCTGACAGCGAGACAGCCTGACTGCATCAGGCGACCTGTCAGTACGCTGACAGTGGAAGGTCCGCACGACTGGTGCGCTTCCTTTTCTGGCTCAACGCCAAGCGCGCCCAGACTTCTCTAATCTATTCAAGACTTGCGACGGCCCAGAGGCGGTTCGGCCGACGGATTGGCACGTTTTCCGGCTAGTTGGTTCCAGAACCTTACGGTCTGCTATCGGCCCCTACCAGGACATTCGAGACCCTGATGCCAACCGATAGCAGCGAGGTGCTTGCCCCCTCACCCCCCAGCCAGCCGCGGCAGCAGAAAAATCTCCGCCCCTTGCGGCAACTCCTTCGACCACGTATCGCGATAAATCGTCCCGTCGATCGCCACAGCGATGCCCTTCTCGACCCATGGCTCGAAGGCGGGATACTGTTCAGCCAGTTTCCTGAACAGCTCCCTGATGTCCTTGGCTTCGACCTCGACCTTGCTCTTGCCGCCGGCGAGCTGGCCGAGCGCGCCCCAGAGGGTGACTTCGACCAGACCTACTCTCCCCGTTCCGCCTCGATCGCCGCCAGGATGCGTGGTGGCGACATCGGGATGTGGGTCATGCGCACGCCAGCCGCGTTCGACACCGCGTTGGCGATCGCCGCCAGCGGCGGCACGATCGAGGTTTCGCCAACGCCGCGCACGCCATAGGGGTGGTTGGGGTTGGGGATTTCGAGGATCTGCGTGTCGATCATCGGCAGGTCGGAGCAGACCGGGATGCGGTAGTCGAGGAAGCCGGCGTTCTGCAGCCGGCCATCCTTGCCGTAGATATACTCCTCGTTGAGCGCCCAGCCGATGCCTTGCGCGGCACCGCCCTGGTATTGGCCCTCGACATAGGTCGGGTGCACCGCCTTGCCGGCATCCTGCACCACCGTGTAGCGGATCACCCGGGTCGAGCCGGTCTCGGGGTCGACCTCGATGTCGCAGATATGGGTGGCGAAGGAGACGCCGGCGCCGTCGGCGACCAGCTCGCTGTGTCCGGCGATCGGCCCGCCGGTCTTGCCGGACTGCAGCGCGATCTCCTTCAGCGACAGCTTGCCCAGATTGCCGTGCTTATCGCCCTTGGCGACCGCGTGGCCCTGTTCCCAGACCACGTCGTCAACAGCAATGTCCCACATCTGCGCTGCGCGCTCGCGCAGGATCTTGATCGCGTTGCGGGCGGCCGAGATGGTCGCCATGGAGGAGGAGAAGGTGCCACGGCTGCCGTCGGTCATGTCGTTGTAGCCGAGGCTGGACGTGTCGGCGACGATGGCCTTGAGCTGGGAATAGTCGATGCCGAGCTCCTCCGCCGCCACCAGCGACAGCGAGGCGCGGGAACCGCCCACGTCCACCGTGCCGACGGCCAGCGACACCGAGCCGTCCATGCCGATGTTGAGGTCCACGCAGGTCTGGCCGCCGAAGTTGAACCAGAAGCCGCAGGCCATGCCCCTGCCCTGGTTCTTGCCGAGCTTGGCCTTCATGTGCGGATGGTTCTTCGCCGCCTCCAGCGTCGGGCCGATGCCGATCGGGCCATAGACCGGGCCGTAGGACGAGCGCGTGCCTTCCTGCGCGGCGTTCTTGATGCGGAAATCGACCGGGTCGATGCCGATCTGCTTGGCGAGTTCGTCGACGGCACTTTCCACCGCGAACGCCGCCATCGGTGCCGAGGGCGCGCGATAGGCCGCGGTCTTCGGCCGGTTGACCAGCACTTCGTAGCCGACCGTCTCGACATTATCGAGCTTGTAGCAGGCGAACGCCGTCATCGCGCCGATCTCGGCCCAGGAGCCGGCATAGGGGCCGGCGCTGTAGCGCAGCGTCGCTTGCGCGGCGGTGATCGTGCCGTCCTTGCGGGCGCCGATCTTGACGTCGATCGAGGTGGCGCTGGTCGGGCCCGAGGCGCGGAACACCTCGTCGCGGGTCATCACCAGCTTCACCGGGCGTCCGGCCTTGCGTGACAGGGCCAGCGCCACCGGCTCGGCCCAGACATGGGTCTTGCCGCCGAAACCGCCGCCGATCTCCGACGAGGTGACGCGCAGCTTCGAGGCTTCCATGCCCAGCAATTGCGCGCAATGCTGGCGGTAGACGAAATGGCCCTGCGTGCAGACCCAGAGGTCGGCGGTGCCGTCGGACGAGACGTTTGCCACGCAGGCATGCGGTTCAATATAGCCCTGATGCGTCTGCTCGGTCTTGAACGAGCGCTCGACGATGAAGTCGGCGTGGCCAAAGCCCTGATGGACATCGCCATGGCCAAACTGGCTGCGCTTGGTGACGTTGGAGGGCTTTACCGGCTTTTCCTCGAGGCCCTCGGTGAAGATGGCGTCGTTGATCAGCGGCGCGCGATGCTCCATCGCCAGGTCGACATCGGTGACATGCGGCAGGATCTCGTAGTCGACCTCGATCAGCTTCAGCGCCTGCCTGGCCGTGCGGGCATCGACAGCCGCGACAGCGGCCACAGCATGGCCGTCATAGAGCGCCTTGGTGCGCGCCATGCAATTGTCGAGGATGTCGTACATCCCTGCATCGCCATCGGTGAGATCGGGCAAGTCTTTCGCCGTGATCACCGCCTTCACGCCCGGCAGCTTTTCCGCCTTCGAGGTGTCGATCTTCCTGATGATGGCGTGCGCGTGCGGGCTGCGCAGCACGCGGCCGACCAACTGGCCGGCCATGTTGAAGTCGGCGCCGTAGCGGGCGCGGCCGGTCACCTTGTCGACGCCGTCGGGACGGACGGGGCGTGTGCCGACGGATGTGAATTTACGCCCGGAAAAACGCGGATCGAAATTCATCTTCAGGCTCCCTTCATCACATGTACGGCGTCCTGGACGGCGCGCACGATCTTGTCATAGCCGGTGCAGCGGCACAGATTCCCGGCGAGGCCGAAGCGGATTTCCTCCTCGGTCGGGTCGGGGTTTTTCGCCAAAAGGTCCTTGGCCGCGATCAGGAAACCCGGCGTGCAGATGCCGCATTGGAGAGCTGCATGCTCGAGGAATTTCTGCTGCAGCGGATGCAACTGGTCGCCATGCGCCATGCCTTCGATGGTCTCGATGCGCCGTCCCTCGGCTTCGGCGCCCAGCACCAGGCACGAGCAGACCAGCCGGTCGTCGAGGATGATCGAGCAGGCGCCGCAATCGCCGGTGCCGCAGCCTTCCTTGGCGCCGGTCAGGCCGAGCCGGTCGCGCAGCACGTCGAGCAACGGCTCGTCGGGCTGGCAGAGATACTCGACATGGTCGCCGTTGATTGTGGTTGAAACCGCTATACCGGCCATCATTTGCCTCCTGCACGTGCGTAGGCGGTCAATGCGGCACGCCTGGCCAGCACACCCGCAACCTTGCGTCTGAAATCGATCGTACCGCGCTTGTCGTCGATGGGGCGGCACGCGCCCGCGCAGACCTTGGCCAGCCGCTCGAGTGCGGCTTCATCCAGCTTCCTGCCGATGAGCGCCTCGGCCGCTTCTTCGACCAGCAGCACCGTCGGTGCCGCCGCGCCCAGCGCCACGCGGGCCGCTGTGACGACACCATGCGCGTCGATCGTCAGGTTCACGCCGGCGCTGACCACCGCAATGTCCATCTCTGTGCGTGGAATAAACCGCAGATAGGCATCGCCCGAACGCGGCGCCTGGCTGTCGAGCAGGATCGCCTCGATGATCTCGCCCTTGGCCAAGGACGTCTTGCCCGGCGCGATCGGCACGGCCTCGACGGCAACAGTGCGCTTGCCCGCCGGCCCGGCAATCACCGCCCTGGCGCCTGCAGCGACCAGCGCCGGCACGCTGTCCGCCGCAGGCGAAGCATTGCAGAGATTGCCCACAATGGTGCAGCGTCCCTGCACCTGCTTCGAGCCGATCAGCTTCGCCGCCTCGACGACCCCAGGCCATGCCTTCTTCAGCGCCGCCTGCTCGCCCAGCACCGCGCAAGGCACGGCAGCACCAATGCTGAAGCCGTCAGCTGTTTCGCGGATTTCGCTCAGACCGGCGATCGACTTGATGTCGATGATCAGGTCGGGTTCGATGAAGCCACCCTTCATCCTCACCAGCAGGTCACTGCCTCCGGCCAGAATGGCTGATATGCCGGCCGATCCGGCCAGTTGGCCAACGGCATCTTCGATTGAAAGCGGACGTATGTAACGCATCGTCTCCCCTTTAGGTCGTAGCGATTTCGCCGACCGTTATAAACAATCACCTCATAAAGGCCACCCGCTTGCTGGGCCGAGGCGATTGGGCCAGCAGCAAAAAATCGAGTCCCAAAACAAGTTGAAGCGGGTTACGTCAGCGGGGGGCCAGCCGGCCGGGTTCTCAAAAAATTCGCGAGCCCATGTCGGACTGGCCAAACCCCGTTCGTCCTTGGAACATCGAACAGGCATTTTGAGAGGATACAGAACATGCCCGGCACCGTACGTCTGCACCGCGTTCTCACCACCAGCCCGGAAAAAGCCTATCGCGCCTTCGTCGAAGCCGATGCGCTGGCCAAGTGGCTGCCGCCGAACGGCTTTACCTGCACGGTCCATCAGTTCGAGGCCAAGGTCGGCGGCACCTTCAAGATGTCGTTCCGCAACTTCACCACCGGCGGCAGCCATGCCTTCGGCGGCGAATATCTCGAACTCGTGCCCGGCGAGCGCCTGCGCTACACCGACAGGTTCGACGACCCCAATCTGCCCGGCGAGATCCAGGTGACGGTGATCTTGAAAAAAGTCCTGGTCGGCACCGAAATCGACATCACCCAGGCCGGCATTCCGGACGCCATCCCGGTCGAGGCCTGCTATCTCGGCTGGCAGGAATCGCTCCGGAACCTGGCAAAGCTCGTCGAGCCCGAGATCAATCAATAGGCGCCCTACCCCAAGACAGAACCGCTATCTGACCTTGATGACGACCTTGCCCTTGGCGCGCCCTGTTTCGACATAAGCCAGGGCCTCGTTGGTCGCTTCGAAGGGAAAGACCCGATCGACAACCGGCCGGATCGTTCCGGCTTCGACAAGCGAGGTGATCTTGCTCAGCTGATCACCTTGCGCCCACATGAAAAGGAACGAGAAGCTCACGCCACGGCGCCTGGCTTTGGCCCGAATGGCGCGGCTCAAGAAGCGCAGAACCAGCCTCAGCATCGGGTTCAGCCCTTTTTCCCTGGCAAACTCGGGATCCGGCGGCCCGGAGATGGAGATGAGCTTGCCGCCCGGCTTCAGCACTTTCAGGGATTTCTCAAGTGTCTTGGCGTCCTGGCTGTTCAAGACGACGTCGTAGCCGGACAGGACTTTCTCGAAATCGTCTTTCCTGTAGTCGACGACGACATCGGCGCCGAGTCCCCTGACCAGATCGGCACTCGCCGCGCTCACCGTTGTCGCAACGGTCGCACCGACGTGCTTTGCCAGCTGGATGGCGAATGTCCCCACCCCACCGGAGCCGGCCTGGATGAAGACTTTTTGGCCCTTCTTCAGGTTCGCCCCCTCGATAAGCGCTTGCCAGGCGGTCAGACCGACCAGGGGAATGGAAGCCGCTTCTTCCATGCTGAGGTTTTTGGGCTTCGGGGCCACGTCGGCTTCATCCATGGCGATGAATTCCGCGAACGCCCCGATCCGACCGTCACGCGGCCGCGCATATACATCGTCGCCGGGTTTGAACTTGCGGACCTTCGGTCCGACGCGGACAACCGTCCCGGCCACGTCGTGACCCAGGATGAAGGGCCGGCGATAGGGCAAGATGAGCTTGAACTCTCCGGTCCTGACCTTGGAATCGAGCAGGTTCACCCCTGCTGCATGGACCTCGACCAGGACATCGCTGTCGCCCAGCTCCGGCACAGGCATCTCGGCCAGCCGCAGAACGCCCTTCTTGTTGTATTTGTCGACGACGAATGCCTTCATGGCCGTGTCTTTCCAAAAGTGATTTTGATGTATCGCATGAGCGTGAAATCTCCTCATCGTTGTTCAGACCGGCAGGCGAAACTGCTTGCGCAAGGTCTTGTCGAATAGCTCCGCGGGGGCGAAGCGGCGCAGCAGGCTGACCTGGCGCGCTGCCTTGCCGACGGTATAGCGCCGTCGCGGACGAGCATCGGTCGCCGCCTTGACGACCGCATCCGCCACCATTTCCGGCCGATCGGCCTTGGGCATCACATCGGCAAGCAGCGCCTTGAACCCGGCTCGCGCCTGATCGTACTCCTTCAACAGAGAATCCGGCTCGATGCCGTTCTGGTCGAAGACTGTACGCACAAATCCCGGCTCGATGACCGAGACGCGAATGTTGAAGGCACGAACCTCGTGATCGAGCGATTCCGAATAGCCCTCGAGCGCGTGCTTGACCGCCGAGTAATGGGCTGAGTATGGCGCCGGTACCAATCCCAGAATCGAGCCGATGTTGACAATGCGCCCTTCGCCTTGCTGCCGCATTGACGGCAGCACCGCATTGGTCATGCGGATGACGCCAAACAGATTGACGTCGAACAGGGCCTGCACCTGTGCCATCGAGAACTCCTCGGCGCCCCCGAGCATGCCGATGCCGGCATTGTTGACCAGGAGATCGATCCGGCCGGTCTTTGAGAGCACCGTCGAAACCAATGCGGCGACGGCCTCACCGTCGGTCACGTCGCAGACCAGCATGGTCACTCCGTCCGGCCCGTTGCTGGCCTTGCGGCTCGTGCCGAAGACGGTGAACCCTGCCCGCGCCAGCGCCTCGGCGCTGGCGCGGCCGATGCCCCCGGAAGCACCGGTTACGACAGCGGTCTTGGTGGAATTCATCTTCATTTCGTGCTCCAAAATCATGAGGGCTGGCTTTTTTGCGCCCGTTGAATTACATATATAATATCAAATTATGACCATAATGCAATGACGAAAGGGAATGGCAGCCATGCGCTACGAAAAGGGCCGGAAGGACGCCTCGCGAGGCCGGATCATGGAAGTCGCCGCCGACCGCTTTCGAACCGACGGAATTGCCGCGTCCGGGCTTGCAAAAATCATGAGCGACGCCGGGCTGACGAACGGAGCCTTCTATCCGCATTTCGAATCCAAGGCGGAGCTCGTGCGTGAAAGCCTGGTGGCGGCCTTGGAGAACCAGGCGCAGCAACTGCAGGAGGTATTGGCCGCTGGTGGCCCGGAGATGGGTATAGCGACGTATCTGTCGGCAGAGCACCGGGATAATCCGGGAACGGGCTGCGCCAACGCCGCGCTGCTGCCTGAACTCGCGCGTCAGCCGCCCGAAACGCGCGAAGTCTACACTGAGCGCTTGCTGGTTTTGGTGCACCAGTTGTCCGCGGCGCTTCCTCCGGGCAGGGATCCGGAAGGCGTTGCCATGGGTGTCTTTGCGACGCTCATCGGCGCGCTTCAGCTGGCCCGCGCGGTGAACGGAACGGAATTATCGGATCGCATCCTCGAGGCCGGCAAAGATGCTGCGCGCACGCTGGTCCAGCAGCGGGACGCTTGACTGGGCAACGCCGCGCGTGAATCCTCGTCCGGCCAAAGGGAGAAGTTCCATGCGACGTTTGCTGATTGCGCTTTCCACTTTGATGATGGTCTCGCCGGCCGGCGCCAAGACCATCTACTACGGCAACAAGGTGGGAATGGAACTGACCATCGTCAAAAAGACCGGCATCGGCTCCACCCACGCCAGCATCCTGGCCAAACACGACAGGCAGAAGGCGAGGATCTACTGCCGCGAATATGGCCATGATTTCTCGCAGGCGTGCATTGACGCGGAAATGAAGGCGCCGCTGCATTTCGAGATCAGGGCCAACTGCAAGACCGGCACATTCACCAATTTCTATGGCGCCAACATGCTGTTCCAGGGCCGCAACAAGGGCACGGATGTAACGACCGACTATCTGATTACCGATACCGATGAGAAAATCGTGCTCGATGGTTCCGGCGCCTCGTCATACGATGTGACGCTGGACCAGTTCAAAGCGCTCTGCCCCAATCGCGTACGCTAGAAGCGTTTGCGACACTGCAACGATCGGAGCAACGGAGACGCAAACGCGTGACCCTCACCAACCGGGATATCGTCGAGATCACCGAATGGCGGCGCAAGCTGCACCGGCAGCCGGAAATCTCCAATGAGGAGGAGAAGACGGCTGGAGAAGTCGTCTCCTTCCTCGCCGACACCGGCCCGGACAGAGTGCTGACCGGCCTCGGCGGGCATGGCGTCGCGGCCATCTACGACAGCGGCAAGGCCGGACCGACCGTGCTGTTCCGCTCCGAACTCGATGCGCTGCCGATCGAGGAACTGTCAGGCGTGCCGCATGCCTCGCAAGTGCCGGGCAAGTCGCATATGTGCGGCCATGACGGGCACACCGCGATCCTGGCCGCTCTTGGCCGCCAGCTTGGCCGCGAGCGGCCGGCCAGCGGCCGCGTCGTGCTGATGTTCCAGCCGGCGGAAGAAACCGGCAATGGCGCGGCCGGCGTTGTCGCCGATCCGCGCTTTGGCGAGATCGCGCCGGATTTCGCCTTCTCGCTGCACAATCTGCCCGGCGTGCCGTTCGGCGAGGTGCGGCTCAAGCCCGGCGTCGTCAACTGCGCCTCGCGTGGCCTGCGCATCGTGCTGGAGGGCAAGACCGCCCATTCCTCCATGCCCGAGACCGGCGTCTCGCCAATGCTGGCGATCTCAGAGCTGATGCCGGCTTTGCCCGCGCTCGGCCGCGCCACCTTCGCCGATGACGATTTTTCCATGGTCACCGTCACCCATGCCGAAATGGGCGAGGCCGTGTTCGGCATCGCGCCCGCGCATGCGCAAGTCTGGGCGACGCTGCGCACGCGCCGTGACGAGAACATGGCCGATCTCTGCGCTCGGGCCGAAGCACTCGTCACCGAGATTGCCGGCCGGCATCGCCTCTCCGCCCGCTGGGACTACCACGAGATCTTCGTCGCCAGCGTCAACGCGCCGGATGCGGTGGAGCATCTGCAGCGTGCGCTGGAGGAAGAAGGCGTCGTGCATGGCGAGGAAGCCTTGCCGATGCGCGCCTCGGAAGATTTCGGCCTGTTCGGCCACAGTGCGAAGTCGGCGATGTTCTTCCTCGGTGCTGGCGAGCGGCACCCAGCGCTGCACAATCCGGACTATGATTTTCCCGACGATCTGATCCCGATCGGCTCGAAGATCTTCATGCGCACGGCACGCAATCTGCTGGGGTGAATTCGCCGGCCGCCGGAGGCTGCCTCGCACCCCGAAACCGCGTCAGCCCACGGATCTGAGGAAGGGGCGCTTTTGCACGCCCCGTTTGGCCTGGTAATTCGCGGCGGGAACCGGACGGCCGACGCGAAAGCCCTGGATCTTGTCGATGCCAAAGGTGCGCATGAGCGCGATCTGCTCGTCGGTTTCCACCCCTTCGACCAGGATCTTGTGGCCGCGATTGCGCACCAGCGCAATGATGTCCTGCAGCATTGCCATCCCCTTCGGGGTGCCGCAATCGTGCAGGAACGAGCGGTCGATCTTCACCGTATCGAAATCGATCAGGCGCAGCCACGACAGGCCGGCAAAGCCGGTGCCGAAATCGTCGAGCCATATCCTGATGCCTAAAAGCTTCAGGTCGCTGATGCAGCGCAGAATGTCCGAGTGCATCTCCATCTCCAGGCCTTCGGTGATTTCGAAGGCCAGCCGGTTGCCGGTCACGCCGGTCTCGCCCAGAATGGTGGCGACCGATGCCGCGAAGCCCGGCGTCTTGAGCTGGATCGGCGAGACGTTGACGCTGACGGTACGGACGTGATCGTCCACCAAGAGCTCGGCGCACACGGTGCGTATGGCCCAGCGCCCGAGCTCCAGGATCGCGCCGGTTCGTTCCGCGACGGGAATGAACAGGCTCGGCGGAACCAGTGTGCCGTCCAGCATCTTGAGGCGCATCAGCGCCTCCACGGCCTCGAATCGGCCCGAGGCGACATCTTGGATCGGCTGATAGACGAGTGAAACCAGGTCCTGCGCGATGGCGATCTTCAGCAAGGCTGCAAGGTTCTCGCTCTCGTCGCTGCTCTGCGGATCGGTCGGATCGAACAGGCGGGCGCAATTGCGGCCGCTGGCCTTGGCCAGATAGAGCGCGCGGTCGGCCTCGTGGATGATCTTCTCCAGCTTTGCGCCGGTCTGCTTCCTGGTGAATGCGGCGCCGACGCTCGCCGTCACGATCGAGATACCGTCGCGTCGCAGCTCGTGCGTCAGCGCCAGGTTCTCCACCGTGCGGCAAATGGCTTCGGCGAGCTCCGCGACCTGGTCCTTCTTGTCCATACGCGCCAGCACGATGAACTCTTCACCGCCATAGCGCCCGATCGAGCCATTGTAGTTCTTGATCAGGTCGCTCAGCGCATTGGCGACATGGATCAGGCAACGGTCGCCTTCCTGATGTCCGTAGCAGTCGTTGAACTTCTTGAAGAAATCCACGTCGATGAGGATCGCCGCGAAACCGTTGCCCAGCTTTTGCCAGTCGCTCCAGTAATCGCGCAGCTTCTCGTCGATCGCGCGCCTGTTCTCCAGGCCTGTCAGCGGATCCGTGCGCGACAGTCTCAAAAGGGCCTTGCCGCGTTCGGTGGCCTCCTTGTGCTGGATCTTGGCTTCGAGCGCGTTGAGGAAGACGTTGTAGCGCTCTTCGTTCAGCTTCCAGTTCACATAGGAGGTGAAGGTGAAGCATGAAACGTAGAACGTGCCAAACACCATCTTGTACGTCATCGACGCCGGCACGAAATAATTCACGACATACAGGATGCACAGGATGATCGTCGACGTAATGATCGACACTTTGAAACTGAACGTGAAAAAGAGATTGGCGCTCATCATGAAGATGGTGCCGAAAACCATGTAGTAAGCGACGCTTTCCCTGTCCGCGCCCATGGAGGCCGGGTACAACCAGCCGATATAGCCAAAGATGATGGCCGCGGCACAGGTCAGGTCGAGCCATTTGGTGGCGGCGCCACGGCGAAGCTGTGCTTCCAGCACCAGCAATGCGGTCAGTCCGACCGCGAAGCGCGCCGTGATCGTATAGGCCGCCACGTCGGGTATCAGCATCAGGTCCGACACGGAAAACAGCACATAGATGGCAACGGCGATCCAGAGCCCGGGCCTGGCGTCTTTCCTTCGCTTTGCCTGGGCTTCCGTGTGGTAAAGGATGCGGAGCTCGTCGGCCCCCAATTCCTGGCGCGGATCAAACGATTCCACAGGCGCAGTGTCGGCCAATCTGGATGACGCGCGTCCGTTCACGATGAACCCCGGCTGCAGGGGATTTTGCGCTTCAAACTCTTTTCCAGATTCTGCCCCCAACGCAGGCCGACTCCTTGGGTCAAGGCACGATTTGCCGCGCAGTAAAATGCAATGGCGCAATACAAGTTTGCGTTAACTCGACCCCCGAATCTTATCTGCAAGATCTCTAATGAGCCGAGATGGTTAACCAGAAATTAATCATACCGCTAAATTGCAGTGGAACCCGCATTGGCAAACCGTGCATTCTACGCAATAAGTTAACCGCTTGTTAACTATGGAGCGATGTGGTGCAAACTGTCTTTGATGGCAAAAGTCTGATCACGGCCGAAATGATCGCCGGCAGCCTCCATCGAAAGCCCGAATCTCATGGCGAAGCGTTCGAGATCGCCCGCGCCGAGCTGGCGCTGATCCTGCATGCGACCCAGCAACAGGTCGAACAGCAGAAATTCCCCGCCGAGATCGTTCGCCGCCTGCTGTCGATGCTCAACGCGCTGCGTGACAAGGTTCACCCCGATGTCTGGCAGGCCCTGATACCGGTGGCGCAGAACCACCCGCTGCAGAAGTACTTCCTCGAGGATCCGCTGACCCACTGGTCGTTCACCAAGCCGAGGGGCTATTCGGGCGACGCCGAGCTGCTCGACTACATCTATTGCGACCCGCACGTGGCCGAGAGCGTGGCCAGCGCCTCCGAGATCGGCAAGGCGCTCTACAGCCACACCCAGAACGTTCCGTCCTGCGTGGCGGCCCGCGAACGCCGCGATCTCCTGACCCGCTATGTCGACGAGGCAGCAGCCAAGAACGGCCCCGACACGGAAGTGCTGGCAATCGCCGCCGGCCATCTGCGCGAAGCCAACCGCTCCGTCGCGCTGGCCGAAGGCGGCCTCAAGCGCTGGGTCGCGCTCGACCAGGACCCGCAAAGTGTGGGACTGATCGCGCGCGACTTCCAGGGCACCGCGGTCGAGGCCATCGACGGCTCGGTGCGCACCGTGCTGACACGAGGCCACAAGCTCGGCAAGTTCGACCTCATCTACGCCTCCGGCCTCTACGACTACCTCCAGCACAACGTCGCCGTGAAGCTGACCAAGACCTGCCTGCAGATGCTGAAGCCGAACGGCAAATTCCTGTTTGCCAACTACGCCGAAGGCACGCCCGACGCCGGCTACCGCGAAACCTTCATGGACTGGGTGCTGCTGCTGCGCACGGAAGTCGACATGTGGAACATCATCAACGCCAGCGTCGACCGCAACGCGGTTGAAGCGCAGGTGTTTTTCGGTGAGAACCGCAACGTGCTGTACGCCGTGATTGAGAAGCGGGGGTAAGCGGGCCGCGCGAATACCCGGCAAGCACTCGAAGTGCATTCACCCTAGAGCGGGTCACCGTTTTAAGGACCCGCTCTAACTCCTTGTTTTGACGCAATTCCCAAGGGAGAGCGCTACGCGCTTTTCCCGGAAAACCGTTCACACTTTTTCTGGAATTGCTCTAGCGGACACCCTGGGGCACGTCGAGCGGAGTGATACCGCCGTCTGTTGATTTTCGCTGAGAACTGACCCGGCATTTCCACCGAGATTTGACCCGCCTTTCATGTATGTTTCGGTTCGGGGTTGAGGGTCAAGGTTCTGGTTTTCTCCTTCGCTTTTTTGGGTTCGTGGGCAGAGCTGTTCTTGAAGCGGAAGCTGTCATTTCCGGTTTCAAGGATGTGGCAATGATGCGTCAGCCTGTCGAGAAGCGCGGTCGTCATCTTGGCATCGCCGAAGACACTCGCCCACTCGCTGAAGCTGAGGTTTGTGGTGATGATGACG
>NZ_AXAL01000010.1 GCF_000472785.1 Mesorhizobium loti CJ3sym | reverse complement strand
GTAGATCGTCTTGTGGGGACCATACTCGCTGGGCGCGTCGCGCCACCGAAGGCCGTTCCTGATCACGAAGATGATGCCACTGACGATCCGCCGATCATCGACCCTGGGCACTCCGTGAGACAGCGGGAAATGCCGCTCGATCCGGCGCATCTGCGCCTCCGACAGCCAGATCAAATCACTCATTGCAGCGCCTCCTCGCACCGCCAATGAATCAGCCGTTTGCTGTCTCCGCAAGAACTTTAATAGGTCCTGACCCTAGTTCCAAAAAGGGCTCGCTGGCAACGGCGGGCCCTTTTTCGATGTGCGGGTGCGCATAGTTCAGGGAACCAGGCAAACCTACCCCATTCCGACCACACAGCGTCAGCAAGGGGGTGCGGGTCATCGCGACGCGCAACGATGCCCCCGACGACCAACGATCGTTGCTGGCACCCCTGTTAGGGACCGAATGTTCCGGTTAGACTTGGTTTAGGATTAGATTGAGGGGACAATCCATGGACGCCATGAACGGACTTGCGTGGCCGGTGGTCGCTGCGGCGGTCATCGGGATAGGCGTCCTGGGCGTCAGGGAGCCGAAGAAATTTAATCGGCTCTCGCCTTGGCTACTTGGCGCGACATCCTTGGCAGCCACCGTGTTGCTGTTTTGGACCAATGCCTATCAGGCCGGCGCACAGGCTGCGTTTGAGCACGCTAAAGCGCTTGTAGATAAGCAGGTCGGTATAACGGACCCATGAACAAATCATTGTTGCCGGCAATCCCGCCCTTGAAGGCACGGCTCCGCATTCCTAACTGTCCGGTGCGGGCCGGGCCCCTCTGACGATCGCTTCTGTGATTGTGATGTCGGACCGCTTTAACGGGCCCGTTTCCATTCCTTTTGGTCAGGCGGGCTCATTTCTTTCGGTTGGAGCCCCGTATGACATCTCCCCTGCTTGGCCTGGTTTGCCCCTCCTGCCGCGTTGCGCTCACAATGAGCGAACGCCAGGGTATCGAAATCGACTATTGTCCGCAGTGCCGCGGCGTCTGGCTTGATCGAGGCGAACTCGACAAGATCGTCGAGCGCTCCGGCAGGGAGGCGGCGCCTGCGGTGCAGCCACAGCCGGCAGCGTTCTTGCAGCCGCAACATGACCGCGACGACGATTATTCCCGCTCGCAGGGCCACCGCTATCCCAAACGGAAGAAATCATTCTTCGAAGAATTGTTCGATTGATCGCATGACGCAGCCCGGCGCCGGCATTTGCTGAAAATTTCTAAAACCACATCGATAAAGGTTCATCTCCGATGATCTCTCGCACAAGCCGATTTGCAACTCTCTTTGCTGGGCTGTTCCTTGCATTCTCCATGGTCGCGATCGATCATGCCGAGGCTCGGCGCGGCGGCAGCTTCGGTAGTCGCGGCACGCGCACGTTTCAGACGGCGCCGCCGACAAGGACCGCTCCGGCACCGACCGCTCCGGTCGAGCGTTCGATGACGCCCACCACCGGTGTGAACTCTGCCGCCCGGCAGCCGCAGGCCGGTCCACAGAGACCCAGCTTCATGAGCGGCTTCGGCGGAACGATGATGCGCGGCCTGCTGATCGGTGGCCTGATCGGGCTGCTCTTGGGCCAAGGGTTCGGCGGCCTGGCCGGCATGTTCGGTTTCCTGCTGCAGGCCCTGCTCTTCGGCGGCGCGATCATGCTGGCCATCCGCTTCTTCCAGTCGCAATCGGCGCGTGGCCCTGCCCCAGCATTTGCCGGTGCCGGCAATGGCCAGGCGTCGCGGTTTGAGAACCGCGCAACGGCACCGCAGCAGACTGCAGGCTCTTTCACGATTCCCGGCTTCGGCGGCGGTTCGGGCGGAGGCTCTCCGGCTGCGGTCTCTGAGGAGATCACGCTGGCTCAAACCGACCTTGAAGCATTCCAGCAGCTGTTGATCGATGTGCAGGAAGCATTCGGGCGCGAAGACCATGCCGCCCTGCGCCGGGCGACGACGCCTGGGATGGTGTCCTATCTCTCAGAAGAGCTGGCCGACAACGCCCAGAAAGGTCTCAGGAACGAGGTGTCCGATATCAGCTTGCTGCAGGCCGACGTCGCGGAAAGCTGGCGCGAGGATGACCGCGACTACGCCACGGCCGCGTTGCGCTACGAGTCTCGTGACGTGATGCGCGAACGGGCCAGCGACAAGATCGTCGAGGGCGACGAGGATCAGATGACAGAGACGACCGAGCTGTGGACATTCGTGCGCGAGAACGGCTCGAACTGGAAGCTCTCGGCCATACAGCAGGCCTGACGCCAAGCGGTATCGGCTCGCCCACTCTGATTCCCGGCTGTGCCGGCAATCACTGCACGATCTTGACGCACATCGGCGTGCCAACCTCGATGGCCCGGCCGGTGTCGGTCAGCAAGCCGCTCGCCGCGTCGCGGGCGAAGATCGAGATGCGGTCGGCATTCTGGTTTGCCGAGAACAGATGGCCACCCGACGGTGTCAGCGCCAGATTACGCGGCGTCGCGCCGCCGCATGGGATATAGTCGACAAGGCTCAAAGCACCAGTCTCCTGATCGACCGCCATGATGACGACGCTGTCGTGGCCCCGGTTGCCGCCGTAGACAAAACGACCGTCCGGCGAAATCTGGATATCGGAGCAGTGGTTGGTCTCGCGCGCCTCGTCCGGCACTGCCGGTTTGACATCGATGAGGGAAAGCCTTCCGGTGGCGTCGTCGAGCGCCATCGACACAATTGTCGAATCCAGCTCGTTCATGACAAAGACGAAGCGTCCGTTCGGGTGCAAAGCGATATGGCGCGGGCCTGCGCCGGGCGGCAGCGCGGATTCCGCCAGCTTGGTCAGGCTGCCATCCCGCCCGATCCGATATGACACCAGCCGGTCGATGCCGAGGTCGGCAACGATTGCCATTCCGCCGGCGATCGTTTCGGTGACGCTGTGAGCATGCGAGCGCTCCTGCCGCGCCGCGTTGGGACCGTTGCCCTTGTGAGAGACGCTGGCCACAGGCGGCGACAGCGCGCCGTCCTTGTCAAAAGTATAGACCGCAACGGCCCTATCCGGACCGCCCTCCCCGACGCCGTAGTTGGCAACCAGAAGTTTCGTCCCGTCACGGGTTATGGTGTTGTGCGCGGTGATGCTGCCAAGAGAAGGCTGCTTGTTCAGATAGCTTAGCCCGTTCGAGGCTCGATCGAAGCCGTAGGCGGAAACAGTCCCCTCGCGCCAGGTCGACACCTCCGAATTGGCATAGAGCCGCGACCCATCTGGGGTGACCGACAGAAAGGTCGGATTGTCGACGTCGTTGGTCTCGGCAAGCTTCTGGACGATCAGTGTTCTTTCATCGAAACCGTAGACGCCAAGACCGACACCTCGGGCGCCCTGAAAATAAGGCGCCTCCCGGTTCAGGCTGCCGACAAACACCAGACAAGCATTCCAGATACTGCGCATGACTTCCTCCCTTGCCAGCCTGCGCCCAAGGGCTGCGGACTGGGCCAAAATTTCGCCTGTCCTCGCTTGCAACGCAACCCCATATGTGAAAATACTATTTACAAAAGAAGATTGACGGGAGGAGACGTCGTGCATTCAGGCGCTACGAGGCGTGTTCAAACGGATGCCCGGAGACTCCTGCGAGACTGCCGGAGCCAGCCATGAACGACTTCGCCCCCACTGTCGGCGTCGCCTCGACGTATCCCAAAAACATGCCCGAGGCGCATGCCGCGCTGCCGGTGTGGAACGCCGAGAACTGGTTCTACGAGGACTGGCCGGTCGGCCAGAAAATCCGCTCGTTACGGCGCACGATGGCGGAAGGCGACAGCCATCTGTTCAACACGCTGGTGCTCGATATCCACCCCTATGTGCAGGACCAGATGTTTGCCGAGAGCGAAGGTATTTTCGGCAAGCGGCTGATCGCCGGCGCTTTCGTCTTTTCGGCAGGGCTGGGGCTGGTCGCCACCAACTGCGTCAATGCCTTTTCCTACGGCTATGACAGACTGCGCTTCATAAAACCTGTCTTCATTGGCGACACGATCTACTCGATCCGCTCCAACCTCGACAAGAAGCCCCGCTACAAGGAGATGGGGCTGATCCGCGCTAGCTACGAGGTGTTCAAGGGCGAAGGCGAGCTCGTTTTGTATTGCGAGCATCTGCAGACGGTGAAGTATCGCAACCCGGCCGATTACGTCGGCAAGACGGAGAAATGAGGATGCCGGCCGCAGCCGAATTGCCGCTCACCGGTCTCACCGTCGTCGACATGAGCCAGTTCCTGTCCGGGCCCTATTGCTCGCTCAGGCTGCTCGATCTCGGCGCCCGCGTCATCAAGATCGAGCGTCCGGATGGCGGCGACCTGTCGCGCCGGCTCTATCTCAGCGACACCGAGATCGGCGGCGATTCCACCATCTTTCACGCCATCAACCGGTCCAAGGAAAGTCTTGCCATCGACCTCAAGAACGACGCCGATCTCAAGGCGCTGCGCGGACTGCTGGCCAAGGCCGATGTGCTGATCCAGAATTTCCGGCCTGGTGTCATCGAGCGCCTCGGCCTTGACTACGAAGCCGTGCGCAAGATCAACCCGCGGCTCGTCTATGCGTCGATCAGCGGCTACGGTGATGAAGGCCCGTGGGTGAAGCGACCCGGCCAGGACCTGCTGGCGCAGTCGCGCTCGGGCGTGATGTGGCTGAATGGCGACGAGGACCAGGGGCCGGTGCCGTTCGGCCTCGCCATTGGCGACATGCTGGCGGGTGCGGCCTGCGCACAAGGCATTCTGGCCGCACTGGTGCGGCGCGGCATCACCGGCCAGGGCAGCCATATTGAGACCAGCCTTTTGGAAGCGCTGATCGATTTCCAGTTCGAGGTGCTGACGACGCATCTCAATGATGGCCGCCGCTTGCCCAGGCGCTCCAATTTTCGCAGCGCGCACGCCTATCTCTCCGCGCCTTACGGCGTCTATCCGGCCAAGGACGGCTATCTCGCCATCGCCATGACGCCGATCTCCAAACTCGCCGATCTGCTGTCGCTCAATGAGCTGGCGCCTTATCGCGACAAACCGGCATCGTGGTTTACCGCCCGCGACGACATCAAGGCGATCATCGCGCAGAGGATTGCGACGAAAACCATCGACGAGTGGCTGGTCATTTTGGAGCCGGCCGACATCTGGTGCGCCAAGGTGCTGGCCTGGCCGGAAATGCTGGCCAGTGAAGGTTTTCAGTCGCTCGACATGCTGCAGACAGTAACGCGTGAGGACGGCGTCTCGATCCTCACCACCAGTTCGCCGCTCAGGGTCGATGGTATCAGGGCCAAGGTAGATCGGGCGGCACCGCGCATCGGCGAGCATAGCGCTGCAATACGGGCGGAGTTCGGCCTGTGACCATGCTCAAAGGCATGACCTGGAGCCATCCGCGCGGCTACGATCCGATGGTCGCCTGCTCGTCCGTCTGGCAGCAGAAGACCGGCGTCGCCATCGAATGGGACAAGCGCTCGCTACAGGATTTCGAATCCTTCCCGGTCGAGGAACTGGCGCGCGCCTACGACCTCATCGTTATCGACCATCCGCATGTCGGCCAGATCACGGCGGAGCGTTGTCTCGCGCCGCTGGATGTCGCCGGCCGCGAGGCGGAGCGTGCCGCGCTCGCCTCGGGCAGCGTCGGCCAGTCCTATCCGAGCTACAACTGGCAGGGGCGGCAATGGGCCTTCCCGATTGATGCGGCCAGCCAGGTTCTGGCATGGCGGCCAGATGCGCTGGAGGCGCCGCCGGCACAGTGGAACGAGGTGCTCGATCTTGCCCGACAAGGGCGCGTGCTGTTGCCACTGCGACCACCCCACGTGCTGATGGTGTTCTACACACTTGCCGGCAATCTCGGTTACCCTTGCGCGACCGATCCGTCCCGCGATCTCATCGATATCGAGACCGGCAGCGAAGTCTTCGAGGCGATGCGTGAGATCGCAGCGCTGGTTGATCCCGCCTGTTTCGAGATGGACCCGATCGCGGTTTCGGAGCGTATGGCAGAGGCTGGCTCGCGCATCGCATGTGCACCGCTGATCTACGGTTATGTCTCCTATGCGATGACTGGTTTTCGTGAGCATCGGCTCGCCTTCGCCGACATCCCGGTCGTCGGCTCCAACGGTCCGATCGGTTCGGCGCTCGGCGGTACCGGCATAGCGGTGTCAGCCTTTTCCAAGGCGAAAGATGCAGCGACCGACTTCGCCTATTGGGTCGCCAGCGGCGATATCCAGCGTGGTCCTTATGCCGCGGCTGGTGGACAGCCGGGTCATGCCGCGGGCTGGGAGGATCAGAGCGTCAACGCAGCGACCGGCAACTTCTATCGCGACACGCGCGCGACGCTGGAGGGCGCATGGGTGCGGCCGCGCCATGACGGCTACATGGCGTTCCAGCAGGCGGCTTCCGACCGCATAATTTCCGGTATGACCTCCGGGCACAAAGCCGCAGGGGTCATTGCCGATCTCAATCGCCTGTTCCGGGAGAGTCTTCCCGCGCAGGTGACCGGCGCTGCCGGTGGAGGAGACTGAAACTACTAAACCGGAGGAGAACAATGAAAAACATGATGCTCGGCCTGCTGGCCGCAACCGCACTTACATCGCTTGCAACCGTTGCCTATGCCCAGGACGTGCAAGGCGTCATCGGCGGGCTGCCGACGGAACTCAAGGCGCAGTATGACGGCACGCCGCAGAAGGTGCTGCCTTCAGCCTGGGACAATTTCACGCCACCGCCGAAGCCATGGAAATGGTGCCACTCGGAATCCTACCAGGGCAATCCGTGGCGGGTCACCGTCACCAAGGAGTTGAAGCGCCTCGTCGACGGGCTGATCGCCGACGGCACGGTGTCCAGTTTCGAAGTGTCCGACTCCAACAATGACGCCAGCCAGCAGATCAACCAGATCCGCGCCTTCATCGACAAGAAGTGCTCGATCATCACCTCGATCCCGGGCTCGGCGACGGCGCTCGACGATGCCATCGATGCCGCCGCCAAGGCCGGCATTCCGTTCATCACCGCGGCCGGTTCGGTGACCAGTCCGAACGCGATCAATGTCGATTCCAACTATGCGCGCTGGGGCTATGACATGATGACCGCGATCGGCAAGGCGCAGCCGGACGGCGCCAGCATCCTGCTGGTCGAAGGCATTGCCGGTCATCCGATCGTGGTGCAGGAACGCCAGGGCGCGGACAAGGCGCTGGCCGAAAATCAGAAGCTGAAGATTTCGCGCAACGTCAACGGCAACTGGACGGCCAATGTCACCAAGACCGTGGTGCTGCAGGCGATCGCTACCAACCCGGCGCCGATCGATGCGGTTTGGACGACCGGCAGCGAAAGCCGTGTCGTCGCCGAGGCCTTCGCCGAGGCGGGGCGGCCGGCGCCATTGATCACCGGCTCGATCACCGGTGACGCGCTGGGCTATTGGAAGGCCAACCCCGACAAGTACCGCTTCGAAGGCCATGCGGTGCTGCCGCACTGGACCGCCGAGACGCTGTTTCGCGTCGGTGAGCGCATGCTCGAGGGCCAGAAGCCGAAGCTGAACACGCTGCTGATCCCGATCCCGCCGGTGCATACCGCCGATCTCGGCTCCTGGTACAAGGACTGCATGACGACGGATGCCGTCTCGATCTTCCCGATCCCGCCCAAGGATCCGATGCCGGAGGAATGGCTCGACGCCTATTTCTCCAATCCGGCGCCGACCAAGGGCTGGGATTATTCAAAAGTTCCAGACGCCTGCGCGAAGTGACATCTGAGATAGACTCAGCAAGCCGGCTCCTTTCCGGGAGCCGGCTTGCCATCATCGAAACACGACATGCTTGAAATCCAAAACATATCCAAACGCTATGGCGAGACGGTCGCGCTCGCGGACGCTTCGATCGCGTTCCGGGCAGGGACCATCCACACTATCCTGGGCGAGAATGGTTCGGGCAAGAGCACCATGGTCAAGCTCCTGTCCGGCATCGTCCAGCCGGACAGCGGCGCGATCCTGCTGCAAGGCAAGCCGTTTTCGGGCGCCAACCCCTCGGCTTTCCAGGCACAAGGCTTTGCCACGGTGTTCCAGGAGGTGCTGATCGCACCGGATCGCAGCGTGATGGACAATATCCTGCTCGGTCTCGATGGGCTGCTCCGGCGCGCCGTGCCTCGCAATGAACGCCGGGACAAAGCAGCGGCGGCGCTAAAACGCTTTGCGGTCACCGATGTCCCTCTCGATATTCCCGCCGGCCTGTTGCCTCTGGCCGCGCAGCAACTGGTGGTTCTCGCTCGTGCGATCGTGCGCAATCCGAAGGTCCTGATCCTCGACGAGGTGACCGCCGCGCTCGACTTCGCCGACCGTGAATCCGTCTTTTCGCTGATGCGCGCGCTTGCCGGCGAAGGCTGCCTCATTCTGTTCATCACGCACCGCATGGACGAGGTGATGTCGCTTTCGGATCGCATCTCGATCCTGCGCGGCGGCGGCGTCGTGCGCACCGAGGAACGCGGCGCCTCGACGCCGGCTGAACTGTTGAAGGCGATGGCGCCACGCACGGCGGCGGAGCTGGCGCATGGCTGATCGCGCCGCCCCTGATTTCCGCGGCCTCGCCATTCGCGACCTCGTCATCGCGTCCGGTGCCAGCCCGATCACGCAAGCCATCGCTCCTGGCGAAATCGTTGGACTTGCCGGTCTCGACGGCCACGGCCAGGAGCTGTTCCTCAAAATGCTCGCCGGCCTGGCGCCGCCACTTGGCGGATCGATCGAACTGGCCCTGTCCGGCGCATCCCGCAAGATCACCGGCTTCCGAAAAGCCGTCGCCAGCGGCATCGCCTATTTGCCGCGCGACCGGCGTGCCAACGGCATTTTCCCGACGCAGTCGGTGCTCGACAATTTCGCCGTCTCTACGTTGTCGCGCGACACGCGGCTTGGTCTGATCAGTCCGGCAGCGCGCAAGGCGCGCTACGACATCTATCGCGAAAAATTGTCGATCGCGGCACCCCGGCCGGATGCGCCGATCACCACCCTGTCGGGCGGCAATCAGCAGAAGGTGCTGTTGGCGCGGGCGCTGGCGCTGGAGCCCGCCATCCTGCTTCTCAACGACCCGACGCGCGGCGTCGACGTGGCGACGCGGCATGTGCTCTACCACGTCTTTCGCGGGCTGGCAGCCGACGGCATGGGGCTTGTCATCCTGTCCAGCGAGATCGAGGAGATTCTTCTCCTCTGCCAGCGCGTGCTGGTTTTCCGGGAAAACGAGGTTGCCGCGGACATCTCCGGTGACGCTATGAATACCGACAGCGTGATATCTGCCATGTTCGGACGTGCGGCATGAGCCAAATCTCACGCCTCCTGTCTCTTGGGCGAAGCATCGGCTTCGCCGTGGTGCTGCTGGTCGTCCTGCTAGCGGTCAACCTGATCCTCAGCCCGGGGCGGTTCCAGCCGGGATCATGGGGCGCGCTGGTTGGACTGGCCGCTCCGCTGATCGGCGCTGCCATCGCTTCCACGCCGGTTATCCTTGCCGGGCGTGGCGGCATCGACATTTCTGTCGGGCCGCTGATGGGCTTCGTCAACGCCATGGTGATCCAGGTGCTGTTCCTCAAGGCCGGCATCTCCTCGCCCCTGCTGCTTGTCCCGGCGGCCCTGCTCATCGGCGCCCTGATCGGCGCGGCAAACGGCTTTCTGGCAACCATCGTGCGCATCCAGCCGATCGTCGCCACGCTCGGCACCTATCTAATCCTCACCGGCGTGACGCTGACGATCCTGCCCGCGCCGATCGGTCCCGCACCCGTCTGGCTCAAGGCGTTGGCCGGTCCGTGGTCGATGCTGCCGCTCGCCTTGATGTTCATCGCCTGGTGGCTGGTGCGGCGCACGCCCTACTACGATCAACTGATGGCGGTCGGCAGCGACGACCGCGCAGCCTACACCGCCGGCGTCGATGTCACGCGCGTGCGCTTCATCGCCTATGTCATGACCGGCATCTTCGGCGGATGTGCCGGGTTGATGCTGACGGCGCTGATCGGCTCCGCCGATCCCAATATCGGGCCGACCTACACGCTGATCGCCATCGCCGCCGTCGCACTTGGCGGCGTCAGCCTGGCCGGCGGGCGCGGCGGCGTTGCGGGCGCAGCGATCGGCGCCATCGATATCTTCCTGCTGCAAAGCGTCCTGACGACGTTCAACGTCTCGACCTTCGTCCTGCAGATTGCCTATGGCGCCATATTGGTGCTGGCGGTGATGCTGACCGCGCTGCAGGAACGTCTTGCCATGAGGGGGCGCTGATATGGCCGGCCAAAACCTGTTCGCGACAACCAACGCCCGTGTCGTCGGCGCTTTCTGTGTCGCCGCCCTTCTGCATCTTGCCGGAACAGTTCTCATTCCGGGCTATTCAGCGCCGTTTGCGATACGCGCCATGCTGGTGCTCGCCTCGCTGCTCGCGGTCGCCTCGATCGGGCAGACGCTGGTCGTCATCATGGGCGGCATCGACCTGTCGATCCCCTTCGTCATCGGTTTTGCCAATGTCGTGGCGGCCCAGGTCTACGGCGATGGCTGGAATTTCTTTCTCGTCTGCAGTCTGGTTGGCGTACTGGCGATCCTCATCGGTGGGCTGAACGGGCTGATCGCGCGCAGCCTCGACATCCAGCCGCTCATCGTCACGCTCGGCATCGGCATGGTCGTGCAGGGGCTGGTGCTGTTGTGGACCGCCGGCTTCCCCTCAGGCTCGGCACCGCAAGCGGTTTCCAGCTTCGTGTCGATCGGCGGATCGGCCGGGCCGCTGCCGGTGCCATGGCTGGTGCCAAGCCTGGTCGTGCTGGCGGCACTCGTCGTGCTGGTGCTGGAGCGGACACCCTATGGACGCCGGCTCTATGCGCTGGGCAGCAATCCGGGTGCGGCACCGCTGGCGCTGATCGATCCGGTTCGCATGTGGGTGATCACCTATGCCGCAAGCGCCTTCTTCGCTGCGGTGGCCGGCGTGCTGTTGCTCGGCTTCACCGGCTCGGCCTATGGCGATGTCGGACAGCCCTATCTGTTCCAGACCATCGCAGCGGTTGTTGTCGGTGGCGCTGCACTCGTTGGTGGTCGCGGCAGCTATCTCGGCACGATCGCCGGCGTGCTGGTGCTGACCGAAATCAACACGCTGCTGATCGGCCTCGGCTTCCAGCCGTCGGCGGTGCAGGCGGCACTTGGCTTGATCATCGTGCTGCTGGTCTCGCTCTACGGCCGCGAGCGGCACGTCTCGACGACGATTTGACGGCAGCTACTTCAACCGCCACAGCTTGCGGGCATTTCCCGACCACAAGCCCTCACGCTCCTCTGCGCTGCAGCCTGAAAGCAGCGCATGGGTCGCCGCCACCCAGGTCGAAAGACCGCCGCCGAGCGTGCAGACCGGCCAGTCGCTGCCCCACACGACGCGATCCCAGCCGAACGAGCCGATGGTGTGCTCGACGTAAGGCCGCAGTGTCTCAACGGTCCAGCTGCCGGCATCGGCATAAGCGACGACGCCGGAAATCTTGGCGATGACATTTGGGCGCCGTGCGATCTCGCTCATGTGCTCACGCCAGGGATGCTCGACCCCACCCTTGATGTTGGGGACGCCGCAATGGTCAAGGACGAACTGGACGTCGGGCGCAAGGTCGGCCAGCGCGATCGCTTTCGGAATCTGGTGCGGCAGCACGACGAGATCGAAGGTCAGGCCGGTGCCGCCAAGCCGTTTGATGTTGCCGCGAAAAAGCGTGCCTTCGGATAGCTCGTCCGGCATGACGTGCAGCACGCGGCGGAAGCCTTTGACGAAAGGGTTTGTCTGCTGGCGTTCGAGATAGGCGGCGAAATCAGCCTCTTCCGGCCGGCAGGATGCGATCACACCAGCCAGCATGCTGCCGGGTTGCCGCGACAATCCTTCGACACGAGCTGTCTCGGCTTCGATGTCGGCAGGATCGACATCGACCTCCATATGCAACACGCGCTCTACTCCAACACGCTGCGCTTCAGTGGCATATTCCTCATAGGAGAAATCGCGGTTGAGCGCGGGCACGCCGGTGAGCCAGGGATAGCGCAAGGCAGAGCGATCGATGAGATGCAGATGGGTGTCGATGATCATGGCGAGGCTCGTCCTCCGGCTTTTTCAAATCATCTCACGGAGGAATTCTTCATTCAAATAAGAATTTATGCCGATGAACCGACAGTCGAGCCTGCCAGGTGCGACAGCTTCTCGCACGTTGCCAGCAAGAGCTCGATGGTCCGGGTTATGTCGGGCGCGGCAGGCGTGTTGATGACGGTGATGTAGGGGATCGACAGCGCGGCGATCGCCTTGCCGTCCGAACTGCGCACCGGCGCCGAGAGGTTGAAGACTCCGGCGGTCTGCATCGAGGCCATCATCTCGTAACCACGGTCGCGGATCTGGTCGAGCCGGGTGAAGAACTCGGCAGATTGCGCCGTCTTGTCTGTGCTGCGGACGTATTCGGAAATCATCATCTGCCGCTCTTCCTGCGAGCGGAAGGCGAGCAGCACATGGCCCGAACCGGTGTCGAACAGGCTGATGTGGGAGCCGACACGGATCGAAATGCCCCAGTAGTCCGGGGCTTCCTGCTGGGCGATGACGACAGCGGAACCGCGATCAAAAACAACGAGTTGGTTGGCCTGCTGGGATGTCTCCGCCAGTTCCCGCATCAGCGGCGTTGCAAAGGAGACCAGCCGCCGCACCGGAGCGTGCAGTTGCGCCAGGCCAAACAGTTTCAGCGTCAGCGAGTAGCGGTCGCCGTCGAGCCGCGTGACATAGCCGCGTCGCACCAGCCGGTCGAGCATGCGGTAGAACTCATTGGGGCTGCGGTCGAGTTTCTTGGCGATTTCGGCCTGGGTCAGGCCACCGTCGACGCCAGCCAGCAACTCAAGGATGTCGAGCCCCTTGTCGAGCGCCGGCGCGCGATAGCGCTCGTCTTCGCTGTCATCCATGAACCATCTCTCCAGTGAATTCTGCCCTTCATATACGCAGGAACGGAGCCGGCGGAAACAAATTTCGCCTTGACGTATCCATGAATGTTTTGTTTGTATATGAATGTAGCACTTCTTGTCATCAGACGAGTTGCGGTCGCCTGCCAAGGCGCACCAAGGGAGGATACCAATGAACAGACTGCTTTCCGGCGTGTCCGCCGGCGCATTGTTGCTTGCATTCGGTGCAGGCACGGCCCTTGCCGGCGACCTGCCCGGCAAGTTCGAAGGGGTGACCGTCGACGTAAAGCTGATCGGCGGCCAGCAATATGAAAAGCTCTACGAGCGCATTCCCGAATGGGAGAAGGCGACCGGTGCCAAGGTCAACATCCTGACCAAGAAAAATGGCTTCGACATCGACAAGGAGCTCAAGTCCGACATCGCCTCGGGCAGCACGAATTGGTGCGTCGGCTGGAACCATTCGTCGTTCGCGCCGCAATATACGGGCCTCTACACCGACCTCAGCAAATTGCTGCCCAAGGAAGAGATCGACGCCTTCGTGCCGTCGACGATCAAGGCCGCGACCATCGACGGCAAGCTGGAAATGCTGCCGCGCGCGCAGTTCGACGTATCGGCACTCTACTACCAGAAGAGCCTCTACGAGAACGCCGACAACAAGACCAAGTTCAAGGCGAAATACGGCTACGATCTGGTGCCGCCAGACACCTGGAAGGAAGTTACCGACCAGGCCGAGTTCTTCGCCAACCCACCCAATTTCTACGGAACGCAATTCGCCGGCAAGGAAGAGGCGATCAACGGCCGCTTCTACGAGATGGTGGTCGCCGAGGGCGGCGAGTATCTCGACAAGGACGGCAAGCCCGTCTTCAACTCCGAGGCCGGCATCCGGGCGCTCGACTGGTTCGTCAATCTCTACAAGGCCAAGGCCGTGCCGGCCGGAACCACCAACTACCTCTGGGACGATCTTGGCCAGGGCTTTGCCTCAGGCACTGTCGCCATAAACCTCGACTGGCCGGGCTGGGCGGGCTTCTTCAACGATCCGAAGTCGTCGAAGGTCGCCGGCAATGTCGGCGTGAAGGTCGCGCCGAAGGGGTCTTCCGGCAAGCGCACCGGCTGGTCCGGTTTCCACGGCTTCTCGGTCACGGAGAACTGCCCGAACAAGGAAGCTGCCGCTTCGCTCGTCTGGTGGCTGACCAACGAGGACAGCCAGAAGCTCGAGGCCGCCGCAGGCCCGTTGCCGACGCGCACCGCTGTCTGGGACTGGGACCTGAAACAGGCCGAGAACGATCCTTACAAGAAGGAGGTTCTCGCCGCCTTCCAGGAAGAAGCCAAGCACGCCTTCGCCGTGCCGCAGACGCCTGAGTGGATCGAGATCTCGAACGCCGTCTATCCCGAACTGCAGGCGGCGATCCTTGGCGACAAGACCTCGAAGCAGGCACTGGACGAAGCCGCCGCCAAGGCGACGCAAATCCTCCAAGACGCCGGCAAGCTGTAGAAACGACTTCCAAGGCCGCCTCCCCCATTATGATGGGGGAGGCGATCGCGTCCCGGCGTATGCTCGGCGATACATGGCCCGCGTCCCCCTCGCCGCCAGTCCAATGCAACATTTCAGGAATTCTGATGAAGGGCTTCAAGCCATCCGCGCCATTCCTGCTGCTGCTTCCGGCTGGCATCGTGCTGGCGGCGGTCGTCGTGGTGCCGCTGCTGTTGTCGCTCTATTCCAGCTTCACGCCTTTCCGGCTGATCAAGCCCGAGACATTCTATGTCTTCATCGGCTTCCGGAATTATCTGTCGATCCTGGCCAACACCGATTTCTGGTGGGCTTTCGGGCGCACGGTGCTGTTGCTGACGATCGCGCTCAATCTCGAAATGCTGCTTGGCCTCGGCCTCGCCATGCTGGTCGAGAAGGCGACGCGCGGCCAGCGCATCCTGCGCACGCTGATGATGTTTCCGATGATGTTCTCGCCGATCCTCGTCGGCTTCCAGTTCAAGTTCATGTTCAACGACAATATCGGCCTGATCAACAACGCCCTGCAGTCGCTCGGCATCACGCAGGACGCCATACCGTGGCTGATCGAAGGCCATCTTGCCTTCATTGCCATTTCGATCGCCGAAATCTGGTCATCGACCTCGATCTTCGCCATCCTGATCCTCGCCGGCCTGCTCGCCATGCCCAAGGAGCCGATCGAGGCGGCGCGCGTCGACGGCTGCACGCCGTGGCAGACGTTCCGCTATGTGACGTGGCCGTTCGTCATGCCCTTCGCCTACATCGCCATGACCATCCGCTCGCTCGACGTCGCGCGCGCCTATGACATCGTCAAGATCATGACCGACGGCGGGCCGGCCGGCCGCACCGAGCTGTTGTGGACACTGGTGGCGCGCACCGCCTACAGCGACGGGCGCATGGGCATGGCCAACGCCATGGCCTATTTCTCGATCCTGCTGTCGATCGCCTTCACCGTCTACTTCTTCAACAAGCTCGCCGCGGCGCGCACGCAGATCGGTGCGGAGTGGTGATGGACGAGAATTCTTCCGCCCGCCTGAAGCGCCGGCTGCTCGGCATCGTCTATCGCATCGGCCTGTTCCTGGCGATGCTGACGATCTGCTTGCCGGGCCTCTGGATCGTCATATCGTCGCTGCGGCCGACCGTCGAGATCATGGCCAAGCCGCCTGTCTGGATTCCGCAGGAGATTTCGTTCGACGCCTATGTCTCGATGTTCAGCGGTATCGGCAAAGGCGGCATCCCGGTGATCGAATATTTCCGCAACTCGCTGATCATCTCGGTGACCTCGACGGTGATTGCGGTGGCGATCGGCATGGCCGGCGGCTATGCCTTTGCGCGCTACCGCTTCCGCGGCAAATCGAGCGTCTTCCTCGGCCTGATGCTGACGCGCACGGTGCCGGGCATCGCACTGTCGCTGCCGTTGTTCTTCCTCTATGTGCGGCTCGGCATCATCGACACGCATTTCGGGGTGATCCTTGCCTATGTCGCGCTCAACGTGCCGTTCACGATCTGGCTGATCGACGGCTTCTTCCGCCAGGTGCCCAAGGATCTGGCGGAGGCCGCGCAGATCGATGGCTGCACGCGCTGGCAGGCTTTCTGGCAGGTGGAGTTCCCGCTCGCCGGGCCTGGCATTGCGTCGGCCGCCATCTTCGCCTTCCTGACCTGCTGGAACGAATTCGCGTTGGCCTCGCAACTGACCCGCTCGGTCAGCGCCAAGACGCTGCCGGTCGGCCTGCTCGACTACACGGCCGAGTTCACCATCGACTGGCGCGGCATGTGCGCGCTCGCCGTGGTGATGATCATTCCGGCGCTCACCCTCACCTTCATTGTCCAGAAACACCTTGTCGGCGGCCTGACCTCCGGCGCGGTGAAAGGCTGATCCCATGGCAACGGTCTCCCTCAAAAAACTGACCAAGCGCTACGGCAATATCGGGATCGTGCATGGCATCGATCTCGACATCGCCGACCGTGAATTCATCGCGCTGGTCGGCCCCTCCGGCTGCGGCAAGTCGACGACGCTGCGCATGATCGCCGGGCTGGAGGAAATCAGCGCCGGCTCGATCGAAATCGGCGGACGCGTCGTCAACGATCTGCCGCCGCGTTCGCGCAACATCTCGATGGTGTTCCAGTCCTACGCGCTTTATCCGCACATGACGGTGCGCGAGAATCTCGGCTTCTCGCTGAAGATCGCTGGCGCCGCCAAGGAAGACATGGAGCGCCGCGTCGCCGAAGCCTCGGCCATACTCGGGCTTGATACGCTGCTCGACCGCCGCCCGTCGCAGCTGTCCGGCGGCCAGCGCCAGCGTGTCGCCATGGGCCGCGCCATCGTGCGCGATCCCGATGTGTTCCTGTTTGACGAGCCGCTGTCCAATCTCGATGCCAAGCTCAGGACGCAGATGCGTACCGAGATCAAGAAGCTGCATGCCAAGGTGCAGTCGACTGTGATCTATGTCACCCATGACCAGGTCGAGGCGATGACGCTGGCCGACCGCATCGTCATCATGCGCGACGGCCATATCGAACAGGTCGGCACGCCCGACGAGGTGTTCCGGCGGCCAGCGACGCGCTTCGTTGCCGGCTTCATCGGCTCGCCGCCGATGAATTTGCATGAGGCAACGATCGATGACGGCCAGATGGTTTTTTCCAGCGGCGAGAAACTGCCCCTGCCAGGCCAGTTCAAGGCCAATGTCGCGACCGGCGACAAGGTCGTGTTCGGGCTGCGGCCGGATGATATCTATCCGGCTGGCCATGGTATCAGTTCCGGCGGTGCCGCCGACGTCCATCAGATTGAGCTGCCGGTCACGGTCACTGAGCCGCTCGGCAACGAGACGCTGGTGTTCGTCGAATTCAACGGTACCGACTGGGTGTCGCGGATGCTGAACCCGAGGCCACTGCGGCCGGGCGAGCGGGTCGCCATGAGCCTCGACATGTCGCAGGCGCATCTGTTCGCCACCGACACCGGAAAGACATTGCGGAGCTGACCGACATGGCTAGAATCGAAAAGATAGAACTGCGGATGGTGGACCTTGTGCCCAAGGTCAAGCGCACCGACGCTATCCAGAGCTTTGTCAGCCAGGAGACGCCGATCGTCACGATCACCGATTCCGACGGCGCGGTCGGCACCGGCTACAGCTACACGATAGGCACTGGCGGCTCGTCGGTCATGCGGCTTTTGTCAGACCATCTTGTGCCGCGCCTGATCGGTCGCGACCCCGACATGATCGAGGCGATCTGGCACGATCTCGAATTCGCCACGCATGCCACGACGATCGGCGCAATCACCGCCATCGCCATCGCCGCGATCGACACCGCACTGTGGGATCTCAGGGCCAAGAAACAGGGCCTGCCGCTGTGGAAACTGGCCGGTGGCGCCAAGGACCGTTGCCCGCTCTACACGACCGAGGGTGGCTGGCTGCACATCGAGACGCAAGCGCTGGTCGATGACGCGCTGGCCGCCAAGGCGAAAGGATTTCGCGGCTCGAAGGTGAAGATCGGCAGGCCGCACGGGTCGGAAGATCTCGCTCGCCTTTCGGCGGTGCGCAAGGCTGTCGGCGACGGCTACGAGATCATGACCGACGCCAATCAGGGTTTTTCGGTGGATGAAGCGATCCGGCGCGCGGCAAGACTGCGCGAGCTCGATCTGGCCTGGATCGAGGAGCCGCTGCCGGCCGACGATATTGATGGCCATGTGCGCCTGTCGAACTCGACGCCGACGCCGATCGCCATCGGCGAGTCGCTCTATTCCATCCGCCATTTCCGCGAATATATGCAGAAAGGCGCCTGCTCCATCGTGCAGGTCGATGTCGGCCGCATCGGCGGTATCACTCCGTGGCTCAAGATCGCGCATGCGGCGGAGGCCTTCGACATTCCGGTCTGCCCACACTTCCTGATGGAACTGCATGTCAGCCTGACCTGCGCTGTTCAGAACGGTCGATATGTCGAGTACATTCCGCAACTCGATGACTTGACCGGCAAGCACATGCGCATCGAGGATGGCCACGCACTGGCGCCCGACGAGCCCGGCATCGGCATCGACTGGGACTGGGACGCGGTCAAGGCCATGAGCATCGCCGAATTCACCACGGCGATCACGAAGTAAGGGGACGAACATGCAGCGGATGGGGATGATTCTGGGGCTGAAGCCGGAGAAGGTCGAGGAGTATGTCCGCCTCCATGCCGCCGTCTGGCCCGACGTGCTGACCATGATCTCGGCCTGCAACATCAAGAATTATTCGATCTATCTGAAGCGCCCGGAGAACCTGTTGTTTTCCACCTTCGAATACCACGGCACCGACTATGCGGCCGACATGGCCAAGATGGCCGCCGACCCCAGGACGCAGGAATGGTGGGCTGTGTGCATGCCATGCCAGGAACCGCTCACGACCCGCACGGAAGGCGAATGGTGGGCCGGCATGGACGAGGTCTTCCACCATGACTGAAGGCGGTTTCGACCCTGCCTCACTCACTCAGTCCTGGCCCAAACCCTCGAAGCCCCGGCCGATTGTCACCTTCGGTGCCGGATCGATCGTCGGCGACGCGCATTTTCCGGCCTACAAAAAGGCGGGCTTTCCGATTGCCGGCCTCTATGATCCGGATGAGGCCAAGGCGCAGACCCTGGCCGAGAAATGGGGTGTCACGGCATTCCGCTCGGTCGATGAAGCCGCTGATGTCAAGGATGCGATCTTCGATCTGGCGACGCCGCCGGGACGGCACGCCGAGATCCTGAAGGCTTTGCCCGACCGGGCGGTCGCACTGATCCAGAAGCCGATGGGCAACTATCTCGGCGAGGCAACCGAAATCCTCGAAATCTGCCGCGCCAAGGATCTCAAGGCAGCGGTGAATTTCCAGCTGCGCTTCGCGCCGATGATGCTGGCGCTCAAGGATGCCATCGCCAAGGGCTGGCTGGGCGAGGTCGTCGACTTCGATGCCTGGCTGGCGCTGGCGACGCCGTGGCAATTGTGGGAGTTCCTGCTCAAGGCGCCGCGTGTCGAGATCGCCATGCACTCGATTCATTATCTCGACCTCGTCAGGCAATTGCTTGGCGACCCCAAGGGGGTCCACGCCAAGACGCTCGGCCATCCCAACCACAAGGTGGCGCAGACCCGCACGAGCGCCATTCTCGACTATGGCGACACCGTGCGCTGCGCGCTGTCGATCAACCACGACCACAAATTCGGCCGCCGGCACCAGGCCTGCGAGTTTCGAATTTGCGGCACCGAAGGTGCGGCCTATCTCAAACTTGGCCTCAACCTCGACTATCCTCGGGGCGAGCCAGATATACTGGAAATCTATCCGAAAGGCGGGACGGACTGGGTTACCGTACCGCTCGCCGGCGAATGGTTCCCTGATGCCTTCGTCGGCCGTATGGCCAATGTCCAGCGCTTTGCCACGGGCGAAGACAACGAGTTGGTCAGTTCGGTTGAGGACGCCTGGAACACTATGGCGCTGGTGGAAGCCGCCTATAAATCGAGCGCGGCGCCGGCAACGCCGATCGCGGAAAGGCCCTGATGGAACAGATCCAGTATTTCGAGGACTACGAAATCGGCTCGTCGCGCCTCACCTCCGGCCGCACCATCACCGAGACAGACTTCGTCGTCCATGCGGGCCACACCGGCGATTTCTTCCCGCACCATATGGACGCCGAGTACATGAAGACGACGCCGTTCGGCCAGCGCATCGCGCATGGCACGCTGGTGTTCTCGGTCGGCATCGGGTTGACGGCAAGCATCGTCAATCCCGTCGCCTTCTCCTATGGCTATGACCGGCTGCGCTTCATCAAGCCGGTGTTCATCGGCGACACGATCCGCACGCGCACCACGATCACGGCCAAGGAGGACGATCCGAAGCGGCCGGGTTCGGGACGGGTGATCGAGCGTTGCGAGGTGATCAACCAGCGCGGCGAAGTGGTGCTGGCGGCCGACCACATCTATATCGTCGAACGCAAGCCGGCCTGACGAAGTCCGCGCTATGCGCCGGTGGCGCGCTTCGTAACGCGCTCCAAGCCGAGCAGCAGGACCAGCGTTGCCGCCACCAGGATCATGGTGAGCGCGGCACCGGCAAAGATGTCGCCACGGTCGGTGAGGCTGAAGATCGACACCGGCAGCGTCACCCAGCCCGGCGGGTAGACCATGACGGTGGCGCCAAGCTCACCCATCGACAGCGCGAAGCTCAAGCCAAAGGCGGCGACCAGATAGGGCGCCAGCAGCGGCAGCGTGACGTGCCAGAGCCGGTAGGCCGGCCGCGCGCCGAGGCTCGATGCCACCTGTTCGAAATCGGGCGACAGCCGCGCAAGGCCGGCCGAGACATTGCCGAAGGTGAAGGCCGAGATCAGCACGAAATGCGCGATCATGACGATCGCGATCGTGCCGTTGAGCAGCAGCGGCGGATGGCTGAAGGCGACCAGCAGGCCAAGGCCGACGGACACCGAAGGTACCGCGCTTGGGATGAAGAACAGCAAACCGAGCACCGTGCTCAGCGTTGCGCCTTGGACGCGGAGCGCAAGCGCGGCCCAGGTGCCGCTGACCAACGCCAGTGCGCTGGCCAGAAAGCCGGTGACCAGGCTGGCCTTCACCGCGTTCCACGCCTGGCCCTGGACGACATCGGTGTAATGCTCGGTGGTCAGGCCATTGGGCAGCACGCCGTTCCATTGATCGGCAAGGCTGGACAACAGGATGACAGCCAGCGGCGCCAGGAACAGTACGCCGAAGATCAGCGCGAAGAGCAGCCACAGCACGATGCGACCAGGGCGCGACCAGACCAGCATGGCTAGACTCCCAACCGGCCGGCGGCGAAGCGGTAGAGGCCGAACAGGCCGAGCGACAGCGCGATGTTGACCACGGCGATGATGCAGGCGACCTGATAGGCCGATTCCTGGATCGCCTTGCCATAGATCAGCAGCGGCAGCGTGATGACGCCCTTGGCGCCGATGAACAGCACGATGCCGAACTCATTGACGGTCAACAGCAGGCAGAGGCTGCCGCCGGCGATGAGTGCCGGTATTGCGGCCGGGAGGATGACCTGGCGCACGATGCGGAACGGCCGCGCGCCAAGCACGCTCGCGGCTTCGATCTGACCGCGATCGACCAGCGAGAAGGCGGCGAGCAGCGGCCGCAGGATGAAGGGCGTGTAGACGGTGACTTCGGCCAGCACCACGCCCCAGGTTGAATACAGGAAATCGACCGGCGGCAGCGGCAGCGAGAAGGTCTCCATCAGGCTGGCATTGAGCATGCCGGCGGAACCGTAGAGGAAGGTGAAGGCGAGCGTCACCAGGAAGGTCGGCAGCGCTATGAAGGTGTCGATCAGCCTGGCGATAAAGCCGCTACCGGGGAACGGCACGAAGGCGAGGATCAGCGCCAGCACGAGGCCGACGATCAGGCATCCCGCCGTCGCGGAAACCGAGATCGTCACCGTGTTGATCAGCGCGTTGAGGAAGAAGCGCGAATGCAGGACGCTGATGATCTCGGCGGGATTGGCGACACCGCTGTCGTCGAGGAAGGCCTCCCGGGCAATCAGCGCCAGAGGATAGAAGAATAGCAGCGCCAGCAGTGCCGCCGGCGGCACGATCCAGAATTTACCGGGTTCCCGCCTGATCGCCGGCGCGCCAATTGCGACAGCGTCAGACACCGGCGTCTTCCGGAAGCAGCGAGGTGTCGGCGGGTGCGAAGAACAGCGGCACCTTGGCGCCGGGTTCGGGCAGTTCGACCGGCAGTTTCGTCGCCGAGACGCGCACGGGCGTTCCATCGACATCGAGCACGAGGTGGGTGAGTTCGCCCTGCCAGTGCACTTCCCTGAGCGTGCCGACGATGCGGTTGGTATGCTCGCCGCCCGCTGTCAGGCTGAGATGCTGCGGCCGGATGCAGAGCAGGCTCTTGTCGCCGGCCTCCTCGTCACGGCCGGCGCCGGTCAGCACCACATCGCCATGCCTTGCCGTGGCAAAGCCCTTCGACCCGACCGCTTCGGCGACCGTCACCGGCAGCAGGTTGGCGCGGCCGAGGAACTCGGCGGTGAAGCGGTTCGGCGGGCGGCGATAGAGTTCCGTCGTCGGTCCATGCGAACAGACCCTGCCGTCGCGCATGATGGCGATCTTGTCGGCGAGCGTCAGCGCCTCGGTCTGGTCATGGGTGACATAGAGGATGGTCAGGCCCGGCAGGCTGCGGTGCAGGCGAGCAATCTCCTCGACCATGTTGCGGCGGATCTGCGCGTCGAGCGCCGACAGCGGCTCATCGAGCAGGAGCACGCGCGGCCGCACGGCAAGCGCGCGGGCAATCGCCACACGCTGCTGCTGGCCGCCGGAGAGTTCGCGTGGATAGCGCCGGGCAAACGTCGCCATGCCGACCGTGGCGAGCGCGTCTTTTACCCGTTCGCCAATCAGCGCCTTGTCGGCACCTTGCGCCCGCAGGCCGAAGGCAACGTTGTCCTCGACCCGCATATGCGGAAACAGCGCGTAGTTCTGGACCACCATGCCGAGACCGCGCTCGTAAGGCGGCAGATCGGTGACATCGGTAGCGCCGATGCGAATGCGGCCGCTCGCCGGCCGGACGAAGCCGGCGACCGCCCGCAAGGCAGTGGTCTTGCCCGATCCGGACGGGCCGATCATCGCCAGGATTTCGCCGGGTGCGATGTCCAGCGTCAACGGGTGCAGGACGACATGCGAGCCATAGGCGACGCTGACCTTGTCGAAGTGGACATTGGAACCGGCGCCGCGAATTTTCGCGGCGTCGATATCCATGACACTGGTACCAGTAAAGGCGACAGCCGACATGGCTTGATCCTCCGGATTTCTGTCCTCGGGTGTCAGCTTCCGGTCGCCTCGTTCCACTTCTTGACGTAGTCTGGCAGCTTGCTCAGCGCCTCGTCCCAGTTGGGTGACCAGATGGTGACACCCTTCATCGCCTCCTGCGCCTTGGCGAAGTTGGCGTCATCCGGCTTCACGTCCTTGCGGGCCGGAAGGCCAAGCGCAACAGAGCTTACGGTCGACTGGGCTTCCTTGGCGAGCAGAAAATCGATCAGCTTCTTGCCGTTGTCGGCATTGGGCGCGCCGGTGACCAGGCCGATTTCATAGGGCAGCGCGAAGGTAGAGCGCACGCCGTCAGGTCCCGCTGGCCAGAACACCTTGATATTTGGGTTGCCGGCCATCTGCGACATGTTCATCTGCAGATCGCCATTGGCGACATGCAGTTCGCCCTTGTTGACCAACGCGGTCAGCTTGCCTGTCGAGGCGGACGGGCCGACATTGTTGTCCTGCAGCTTCTTCATGAATGCGAAGCCGGCATCCTCGCCGCCGAAGGCATGGATGATCTGCAGCATGACGGCTGTGCCGTCGCCGGCCTGGCCGGGGGTCGAATACTGGATCTTGCCCTTGAACTTCGGATCGAGCAGATCGTTGTAGCTCTTCGGCGCTTCCGAAAGCACGGCGCTGTTGTAGATGAAGTTCATATAGTTGTTGACGACAGGCCGGTACTTGTCGGTGCCGCCATCGATCTGGTCGGCGCCTTCCGGCTTGTAGTCCTGCAGCAGGCCATCAGCGGCGGCGCGCTGGACGAAGGGCGGCAAGGTTACCAGCACGTCGGCCTGCGGGTTGGATTTCTCCTTGGCGACGCGTTCGACGACGCCGCCCGAGCCTGCCTCGATATACTGCACAGTGATACCGGTGGCCTTGGTGAAGGCAGCGAATTCGGTCTCGTACCAGCTGCCATTGCCGTCATGCAGGCCGTCGGCGGAATAGATGGTGACGACGCCGTCGGCGAGCGCCGGTGCGACGAGAGCCGACGACGCCAGCAGCGACGCGGTGAAGGCCATGGCTATGGTGAGATTTCGCGACTTCATGGATCAGTTCCCCTGTGATTGATGGCACATTCTGCGATGTACTAGGACCGACCGGCTTCGTATCTCTGGCGGACGTTGAGCCGATTGGATGTCGTCGTTGTGACAACTTTGGGGATTGGCGATCGATAAGTAAAATCTATTTATTTTATGACAGCAAAGATTCTGCTGATATTTGTCGTGGAACTGTCGCATCCCTGTCGTGGGCGCGACCGCAGCTGCGCTGACGGCGCCTATCAATTTGAAAAATAACGGCTATCAGCCGAATAAAACGCCTGATGCCTGCGCCCGCAAACGCGGATCATGCGAGCGGATGGTCACCGGCCGGCCGTCAAGGATCTCGAAGCAGCGCGCCAGCGTGTCATCCTCGAGCCGGCGCATCGCCTCGTGTGTGAAGAAGGTGAGATGCGGAAACAGGATCACATTGTCGCGATCGAACAGCGCACTCATCGGGTGGCCTGATCTGGCCAGAGGTTCGACCGAATAGACATCGAGCCCGGCGCCGCCAATGCGCCCGGCAACGATCGCCTCGACAAGTGCTACCTCGTCGATGAGCGCGCCGCGCGAGACATTGATGATGATGGCGGAGGGCTTCAGGCAGGCGAGTTCCGCCTTGCCGATCAGGCCGCGTGTCTTGTCGTTGAGCACGCAGTGGAGGGAAACAAAGTCGCAGGCGCGCAGCATCGCCTGGAGGTCATCGAGCTTCTCGATGCCGGCGACCTTCATGGTAGCCGCATCGACACCAGGATCGAAGCCAAGCACGCGGGCACGAAACCCCTGGCCTGCCATGCGCGCCATGCTGCGGCCGATCTTGCCGCAGCCGACGAGGCCGAGCGTGGCGCCGGAAATATCGCGTCCCAGCCAGCGCTGCCCGGGCCAGACCCAGCCATCGCGAGACACCGCCGCGGTAATTGCCGGCAGCCGCTTGGCCAGCGCGATCATCAGGGCGAACGCACCCTCGGCGACGGTTTCCTCGGCATATTCAGGCACGTTGACAACGGGAATGCCGCGCCGCATCGCGGCAGGGATGTCGATGGCATCGATGCCGACGCCGTATTTAACAATGCCCTTCAGCTTAGGAGCGGCATCGATCACGCGCGCGGTAATCGGCGCGTAGCACATCAGCAGAAGATCGGCGTCGGCGACCGCGTTGATCAGATCGTCTTCGGGAATGCCGTCAGGCAGCGTCACGAGTTCGACGCCCTTTGCACGCAAACCGGCGTCAATGCCGGGGCATTCGAGTTCCCTATCGGTGCGCACAGCCTTCATGGTCAGGCCGCCAGCACTGCGGACTCAACGATGTCGAGCGCGCGGTCGAGATCACTTTTCGAAATGACCAGCGGCGGCGACAGTGTCAGCACATTGCCCTGGCTGACCTTGAAGCTCAGCCCTTGTTCAAGGCACGCGTAGAAGACGCGCTCGGCGAGCTCTCGCGCTGGCTGGCGCGTGGCGCGATCCTCAACGAGTTCGACGCCCACCATCAACCCCCTGCCCCTGACGTCGCCGACATGGGCGGAGCGCGCCATCAGGTCCTGCATGCGCCCGAGCATATGCCGACCGAGTCCGGCCGCCCGCTCGACCAGACCTTCCTCCATGATGATGTCGATGGTGGTCAGGGCGGCGCGCGTCGTCACCGGGTTCTTCTCATGGGTGTAGTGGCCGATGGCAAAGCCGCCGGTGACGTCGAGGTCGCGGCGGGCAATGACGGCGGCGATGGGCAGGATGCCGCCGCCGAGCGACTTGCCGAGAACGACGATGTCGGGCGTCACACCATCATGTTCGTGGGCGAAGAATTTGCCCGTCTTGCCGAGGCCGGTCGGGATCTCGTCGAAGATCAGCAGCGTGCCGTGCCGATCGCAGGCCTCGCGCACGCGCTTCCAGAAGCCAGGCGGCGGCGGGTTGGGCGTCGCCCGCATCGGCTCGGCGACGACCGCCGCCACGTCCTGTTCGCGGCCGAGCACATAGGCGATCATGTTGGCGCAAGCGAGCCCGGATGCCTCCAGGGAATCGTGGCCATAGGGGCATCGATAGCCGTCCCAGGGCGCGACGTGCTCGGTGCCGGTCATCATCGGGCCTGCGATGTGCGAGCGGAAGGTCGCTTCGCCGCCGACGCTTGCCGCACCGAAACCGGCGCCGTGAAACGCATCCCAGAACGACACTGTCTTGAAGCGTCCGGTGGCGGCGCGCGCGATCTTCAGCGCCACCTCGATGGCGTCCGAACCGCCGGTGGTGAACAGCACCTTGCCTAGATCGCCGGGCGCCAGTGCCGCCAGCTTCTCCGCCAGTTCGACAGCGGGCTCGCAGGTGAAGCGGCGGGGCGCGAAGCAGAGGTCGTCGAGCTGCTTCTTGATCGCAGCCACCAGCCTCGGATGGCCGTAGCCGAGGTGGTGCACGCTGTTGCCATGGAAATCCATGAAGCGGCGCCCGGCCGTATCTTCGATCCAGATGCCTTCAGCTTTTGCGATCGTCGAAAGGCAAGGGCTGGAAAGGCTCTGGTGCATGAAGGCGGCGGCGTCGCGGTCGAGCAGGCCGCGGATGCGCGGATCACTCTGCCCTGCATCCCAGCGGCCGCGCGCCTCCGTGGTGTTGGAATCGCCCTCTGTGTGTACAAGTTCTTTGGTCGCGGCCATTACGGTCTCCGAAACGCGAGGGAGGGAGCGTCGAAACGCCCCCTCGGTTGGTCCTGCCGACGATACAATCCGTTCAGGACCAGGGCAGCGAGAATGTCTTCACATTGGTATAGCTCTTCATCGCCTCGATGACGCCTTCCTTGTAGCCATTGCCGCTGTCCTTGATGCCACCGAAGGGCGACATCTCGATGCGGTAGCCGGGCACTTCCCAGATGTTGACCGTGCCGACCTGAAGCCCGGCAATGTATTTCTGCATGCGCGGAAACGAGTTGGTGCAGACGCCCGACGACAGGCCAAAGGCGGTCGAGTTGGACAGCGCGATCAACGCCTCGTCATCATCCGGCGCACGCACGATCGGGATGATCGGCCCGAAGGTTTCTTCCATCACCAGTTCGGACGTGTGCGGCACGCGGTCAACGACGATCGGCGGCAGCAGCGCACCTTGGCGGCCGGGATTGTAGAGGATGTCGGCGCCTTGCTCGGCGGCCATGTGTACGCGGGCTTCGAAGAGTGCTGCCGCCTTCTCGTGCACGACGGTGCCGAGGTCGGTCGAGCGGTCCATCGGGTCGCCGAAGCGGATCTTTTTCGCCCGTTCCAGCACCAGCGGCACGAAGCGATCGGCGACGCTTTCCTGGACGAGGATGCGCTTGACCGCGGTGCAGCGTTGGCCGGAGTTTTTCGTCGCTCCGGCCACTGCCAGGTCCGCCGCCTTTGCCAGATCCTCGTCCGACAAATCATTGAGGATGATCAACGGATCGTTGCCGCCGAGTTCCAGCACCTGGCGCTTGTAGCCGGCGGTGCGGGCGATCATCTTGCCGACCGGCACGCCGCCGGTGAAGGTGATCAGGTCGATGTTCTCGTTGGTGATCATCTCGTTGCCGATGTCGGCCGGCCAGCCGGTCACCACCGACAGCATTTCCGGCGGCAGGCCGGCTTCGTAGAGAATGTCGGCCAGGAGCAGAGCGGTCATCGGCGTCAGTTCGGTCGGCTTGACCACCACGCAATTGTTGGTGGCGATAGCCGGCGCCACCTTGTGCGAGACCATGTTGAGCGGATGATTGAAGGGCGTGATCGCCGAGATCGCCTTCAGCGGCTCGCGGGTGGTGAAGATCTTGCGCGCCTTGCCATGCGGGGTGAGATCGCAGGAGAATATCTGGCCGTCATCCTGGATGCACATCTGCGCCGACAGCGTGAACACGTCATAGGCGCGGCCGACCTCATAGAGCGAGTCCGTCTTGGAGATGCCGAGTTCCAACGTGATGAGATCGGAGATTTCTTCGCGGCGCGACGCCAGCGCTTCGGCGGTGCGAAAGAGTATCTGCTGGCGGTCATAGCGCGTCAGTTTCGACTTGTAGCCGGCGGCGATCTCGAACGCCTGGCGGGCATGCTCGGCGCGGCCGGCCGGCACGGTGCCGATCACGGTGTCGTTCCAGGGATAGCGCACCTCGACGATGCCATCGGCATCGACCTTCTTGCCGGCGATGCGCATCGGCTCGTGACGAACTTTGATGGCAGGGTCAAGCTTGGTCATATCAGTCTTCCCGGTGCTCGGTGAGCAACATTGATCTTTTGTCAGCCAGGCCATCGCGTCTCGGCAATGTCTTCCCCCACTCCGTCGCCGCTTCGCGGCGCCACCTCTCCCCCCTCCGGAGGGAGAGGAAGGGAGCCAAGGCCGGCGAGCTCAGCGCCTTTCCTCTCCCCCGTCGATCGGGGGAGAGGTGCCGAGCGAAGCTCGGCGGAGTGGGGGTCGACAATCACGCTCGACATCAAGCCAATGCCGCCGCCATCGTCGCGTAATAGAAGGCGTCGAAATTGCGCAGTGTCGGTTTGTTTGGCAATTCCGGCAGCACGCGGTTGACGATGAATGGCACCTCCTGCTCGGTCAGGCCACCATGCGAGCGCAACGGCTCGTTAAGCGCCGCCAGATCGTGGCGATGTTCCGAGGTGCCGATCGTCTTGTTCTCGGTAGAGATCAAGACGATGTCGCCGATGCGGTCTGCCGGCAGTTCGAAGCGCTCGCAGGCTGTCGGGCTGTCGACGACCAGCATGATGCCGTCGATCTCCGCCAGCCGCGCCATGATACCGGCCTGGTCGGCGCCATCAGGAAGATAGGCCGTAGCAAAAGAGCCGAGTGCGCCGTGATGCACGACATAGGGGTCGGTGATCGGCAGGATGACGCGGGCAGCGTCCTTGCCCAGCCACTCGTCGAGCAGGTCCTGGACATAGACGACGTCAGGCGAACCGTCTGCCTTATGCTTGGGCTTCATGCCATGGTCGGCGGTGACGACGATCGCGGCGCCCAGCGCGTCAAGCTCGGTCAGGTACTTGTCGAACATTTCGTAGAAGGCGTTGGCCTGGGGAACGCCGGGCGCGTATTTGTGCTGCACATAATCGGTGGTCGTCAGGTACATGATGTCGGGGCGAAATTCCCTGAGCAGCTGAACACCGGCGGCGAAGACGAATTCCGACAGCTCGGCCGAATAGACCTCCGGAACGGCCAGGCCAAAATGCTTCGAGGCATTGTCGATGCCGTGTTCTGCGACAGTAGTGGTGTCCGACTTTTCGGCCGAGAAGCACAGCGCGCGGCCATCGTCAAAGGCGAGACCCTTGCCGAGCAGCGCGCGCAGCTTGTCCTTGGCGGTCACCACGGCAACCTTGGCGCCGGCATTGTAGAAGGCTTGAAAAATGGTCGGCGCGCGCAGGAAGCGCGGGTCGTTCATCATCACTTCCTTGCCGGTCTCGCGCTCGTAGAGATAGTTGCCGCAGATGCCATGCACTGACGGCGGCCGGCCGGTGGCGATCGACAGATTGTTGGGGTTGGTGAAGCTCGGAATGACCGAGTGGGCAAAACGCACCGTGCCCTTCTCCTTGATCCTGACCAGGGCCGGCATCAGCCCGGCCTTGATTGCCTCGTCGAGATAGGCCGGCTCGCAGCCGTCGAGGCAGATGGCGATCGCCGGCACGCGCGGCCAGGCGTAGGTGCGGCCGTTGACCGCGACGTTGATGTGAGACATCTGGTTCATCGAAAAATCCTCGAGATCGGCCGCTTCAGGCGGCGAGTTTGGCGCGTTCGGCGAGTGCCGCGGCGGGTGGGGCGGCGGTGTCGACGCCCATCTCATGAAGCGAGAAAGCCGCCGCCTCGACGACGCGGCGCATGACATGTTCGTCCATCTGGCCGATGCAGCCGACGCGGAAACTATCAACGGCGGTCAGCTTGCCCGGATAGATGATGAAGCCCTTGTCCTTCATCAGCTCGTAGAAGCGTTCGAAGGCGAAATTGGCATGGGCCGGGTTGAAGAAGGTGACGATGATCGGCGACAGCCAGCGGTCCTTCAGCAAGGTTTCGAAGCCGAGGTCGCGCATGCCGGCCACCATCACGTCGCGGTTCCTGGTGTAGCGGGCGCCGCGGCCGGCGACGCCGCCTTCGGCCTCGTGCTGGCGCAATGCTTCGAGGAAGGCGGCGACGACGTGGGTCGGCGGAGTGTAGCGCCACTGACCGGTCTTGTTCATGTGCGCCCATTGTGCGTGGACATCGAGCGACAGCGAATGGCTGCGGCCCTTGGCGGCTTCGAGTTCGCTCTTGCGGGCGATGATGAAGCCGAAGCCAGGCACGCCCTCGATGCATTTGTTGGCGGAAGAAACCATCGCCTCGTAACGGATCTCGTTGACGTCGAGCGCGACGGCGCCAAAGGCGCTCATCGAATCGACCAGCAGCTTGCGGCCCTTGGTATGGACGGCCTCGGCAATCTCGCCGACGGGGTTGAGGATGCCGGAACTGGTCTCGCAATGGATGGCGATGACATGGGTGATGGCCGGGTCGGCATCGAGCGCGGCCGCCACTTCGTCGCCACGCGGCGGCAGATAGTCGCCCTTGTCGATCAGCGTGTAGGCGCGGCCGAGATACTGCATGGTCTGCGCCGCGCGCAGACCATAGGCGCCGTTGGCCAGCACCAGAACCTTGCCGTCCTTCGGGACGAACGAGCCGAGCATCGCTTCGACACAGAAGGAACCGCTGCCTTGCATCGGCACGCAGTCGAATTCATCTTTCGTGTCGCCCGTCAGCGCCAGCAGGCGGCGGCGCATATCTGACGTCATGCCGCGAAAATCGCCGTCCCATGATCCCCAGTCACGTAGCATCGCCTGCTTGACCGAATAGGCCGTGGTCAGTGGTCCCGGGGTCAGCAGATAGGGCTCGCCCAGCGCCGGCTTGTCCAATGGCTTTGCTGCGGCAAATTTCGTCTCGGCGAGCATGGTGTCCTCCGACAGATCGCTGCTTTTTCGATGTGGGCTTACTCTCGGCCCGAACGACATATTTGTAAAATCGTTATTTCATATCGAAGTATCGATTTAGGCGATGAACAAGTTTGCCGGCTTCAGGAAGAAATTCCGCTTTGTCATGCCACTGCGGAAGCCATCTCGCCTGTCGCCTCGCTGCCCCTCGCCAACCGGCTTTCGAGCAGATCGCCGCTTTGCGTCAGCAGCGGATAGGCGACCGAGGCCATCAGCGAGTTGATTTCCTTCAACGCCCTCACCGCCTCCAGATGGATGTCGCTGGTGTCGATGCTTTGCGGCATTCCCGATTGCAGGCGCTTGAGATGACGGTCATGGCTCATGCGTTCCAGCTTGCGCATCCGCTCCTTCTCGACGACGAGTTGGCGCGCGGAGTCGAGATCGCTCGACACCAGCACGTTGAGCGCAAGCTGCATGTTGGCCATGACACGGTTATGAAGCCCGGCCAGTTCACTCCAGCCATCGCTAGAAAAGCGCAGGTTCTTGTCGCGCAATTCCCTGGCGAGCACGAGCAGGTTCTTGGCGACGATGTCGCCGGCGCGTTCGAGATTGATGGCGAAGTCGGTGAGCTCGATGCCGCGCTGGGCCTCGGCCGCTGTCATGCTGCCGCGATTGACCTCGGCAATGTAGAGCTTGATTTCGGTATGGGCGCGGTTGACCTCGTCATCGAGCTTCTGTGCCTGGCGGATCTGCTCGGCGGTGCCGGCATCGAAGAAATCCATCACCGGACGCAGCATCACCTCGACGACCTCGCCCATGCGCAGCAACTCGCGCGTCGCGCTGGCAAAAGCAAGGCCCGGCGTGCGCATGACGCCGCGGTCGAGCGCGCTGGCTCGACGCGACATGAGGTCCGCATCCTCGCCCGCCTTTGCCGGGGGCTTGTCGGGGATCAGCAAGCTGACCAGCCGCTCCATCAATCCCGCGAAGGGCAAGCAGCAGACGACGAGCGCCAGATTGAAAGCGAGATGCAGATTGACCAGTTGGCGGCCTTCGGTCGCGCCGAACATATCCGTCGGAAACGCCACGGCCTGAAGCGCGAACAAGGCGGCGAGTGCCGCCGTGCCACGGAAGATCAGGTTGCCGAGCGGAACACGGCGCGCCTCGACAGCCTCGCCGCGCGTCAGCCACACGGCAATCAGTGCGCCGCCGCAATTGGCGCCGAGGATGAAGAACAGACCGACCTCGACCGGCAGGACGCCCTGTGCTGCGAGCGTGACGAACAAAAGGATAGCCGCCACGCTGGAATGGATCAGCCATGTGAACAGCGCAGCGGCGGCAAAGGCCGTGAAATAATCGGAGCGCAAATAGGAAATCACCAGGGGCAGCAATATGCTCTGCCGCATTGGCGCGGTCGCCTCGCCGATCATGTGCAGCGACAGCAGAACGAAGGCGATGCCCATCAGGATGCGTCCGACTTGCTTGACGCCGCGCGCCTCGAACTTCAGGAACATTGCGCCGCCGACCAGGATCAGCGCCGGCACCAGCCAGCTGAGGTCGAACGACAGTACCTGCACCACCAGCGCCGACCCAAGGTCTGCGCCCAAAAGGATCGCCAGTCCGGCGGATACCGACACCATGCCGCTGGCGGCAAAGCCGGCCGCGAGCACGGCCACGGCGGTGGAGCTCTGCAGAAGCACCGCAAGCAGCGTGCCGACGCCCGCCGACCTGATCCGGGCGCCCCGGGCTTGTCTCAGCGCATCGCGCAGTGTGGGGCCGCAGGCGCGCTCGACGCCGGTGCGTACCATGCGCACGGCCCAAAGCAGCAGCATGACGGCGCCCGCCAGATGCAGCAGGATGATGGAAAATTGCATGGCCGCGCCTCCAAAGGCCGGCAGGGACGTCGACCCATCGTAAGGCTGATGATCGACGCGACATAAGTCAAATCGTTCGTTTCTATCTTTTAGTTAGTACACCTTATGATAGACTGCTGTCGATATCAGCGGTCTCGGAGGCGGAGAAGATGCGCTACGTTCAGCTGCGGGCCTTTCATCAGGTGGCCATATCAGGCGGTTTTTCGCGTGCCGCCGAAGCGCTGTTCCTGACCCAGCCGGCCATATCGGATCAAGTGCGCAAGCTTGAGGAAGAGTATGACGTGCTGCTGTTCAACCGGAACAAGAAGCAGGTCACGCTCACCCATTCCGGCCAGAAACTGCTCGAGATTACCCACCGCATGTTCGATACCGAACAGCAAGCGCTGGAGCTCCTTACAGAGTCCCGCGCGTTGCGCTCCGGCACGCTGCGCATCGTCGCCGATGCCGCGCATCATTTGCTGCACATCCTCGGCAGTTTCCGGGCGCGTTATCCCGGCGTCCAGGTTTCGGTGCGTGCCGGCAATACCGAGACGGTGATCAGCAGTCTCTACAGCTACGATGCCGACATCGGCGTCCTGGGCGAGATACCGACCGGGCGTGATTTCGAGGTGTTGAAACTGAACTCCACCCCGATCATCGCCTTCACCTCCGTCGACCATCCGCTGTCGGGCAAAAAGTCGCTGACGCTGAAACAACTCGCGCAGGAATCGCTGGTCATGCGCGAGCGCGGCTCGAAGACGCGCCAGAAGCTCGAAGACCTCGCCGCAGCTTCGAAGATCGAATTGAGGCCGGCGATCGAGGCCGAGGGCCGCGAAGCGGTCCGCGAGATCGTCGCCTCCGGTGCCGGCATCGGCTTTGTCTCGGCGGCCGAATTCGGCCAGGATTCGCGCCTGGTTGCGATCACCATCGACGCGCCCGAAACCTTGATGGACGAAGCGCTGATCTGCTTGCGCGAACGCAGCGGCGGCAAGCTGGTGCGCGCCTTTCTCGACATGGCGCGCTCGATGTCGGTGGATTAAGCCGCCGCCCTCACCTCCACCACATCCGCCTTCACCCGCTCCGATTTCGGGTCGTAGGGGCTGCGCAGATGCGCTGTCGCGGCATGGCGGACGCCGGCGAGATCGATCTCGAAACGACCGCTGGTGAGAAACGCGGCATCGACACCAGCCTCGTTTTCGATCAGCCCAAGCGCGACCGAGCGGCCAAGGGTGTGGCCGTAGGCAGCGGAGCGGACCTCGCCGACCGGTTTGCCGTCACGCAGGATCAGCTCGCCGCCCCACAGCATCGGCTCGGCGTCGTCGAGCGTGAACAGCACGATGCGCTTTGCCGGTGCCGCCGATGGCTTTGCCTTGACCAACGCCTCTCGGCCGATGAAGCCACCTGGCTTGTCCATGGCCACGGCAAAGCCGAGCCCGGCCTGCCAAGAGTCGATGTCAGGCGTCAGCTCCCTGCCCCAAGCGCGAAAGCCTTTTTCGATGCGCAAGGCGTCGAGCGCGTAGTAGCCGGCGTCAGCTAAGCCGAATTCACGGCCCGCCTCATGCAGCGCCTCATAGACACCGACGGCGAATTCGGTCGGCACAATCAGTTCCCAGCCGAGCTCGCCGACATAGGTCATGCGGTTGGCATAGGCGGTGGCATAGCCGATATCGATCTCGCGGATGGTGGCAAAGGGGAAGCCGGCATTGGAAAGATCCGCTGACGACAATTTGCCGAGCAGATCGCGCGAACGCGGCCCCATCACAGCCAGCACCGCATAGGACGAGGTGACGTCGGTCAGGATGGCATGGGCATCGGCTGGAATGTTCTTCACGATCCAGTCGGCATCGTGGACCGCTTGCGCTGAACCAGTGACGATCAGGAATTTCTCAGCACCGAGCCGCATCATGGTGAGGTCGCTTTCGTAACCGCCGCGATCATTGAGCACGCCCGTGTAGACCGACGTCCCGACCGGCACGTCGACATTGCCGGCGCAGATGCGGTTCAGTACTTCACAGGCATCGCGGCCCTGGACGAGGAGCTTGGCGAAGGAGGTCTGGTCGAAGATGGCGACCGCTTCGCGCGTTGCCTTCATCTCGCGCTTGACCGCCTCGTGCCAGTTCTGGCGGCCGAAGGCGTAGTCGTTCTCAGCCTTCTCTCCCGGAGCGGCAAACCAGTTGGCGCGCTCCCAGCCCATCTTCGAACCGAAGCAAGCACCTTTTGCCCCAAGCCGGTCATAGAGCGGTGAGCGACGGAAAGGTCGTGCGGTATCCAGTTCGCGGTTCAGCCACGGCATAGCGTAATGCAGGCCAAGCGTCTCTTTCACGCGGTCATGCAGCCAGCGCGAATTGTTGTTGAACGCGGCGAAGCGTCTGATATCGACCGGCCATAGATCCATGGTCGGCGCGCTGTTGACGATCCATTCGGCAAGCGCCCTGCCCGCACCGCCGGCACTGGCGATACCCATCGAGTTGAAGCCGGCGCCGACGTAGAAATTCTTCAGCTCCGGCGCCTCGCCGAGGATGAAGTTGTTGTCCGGCGTGAAGCTCTCTGGACCGTTGTAGAACTTCTTGACCTCGGCCTGCGCCAATTGCGGCACGCGGATCAATGCATTTTCCATCAGGATCTCAAACTGGTCCCAATCGTCTGGCAGCAGCGCGAATTCGAAATTTTCCGGGATGCCGTTCATGCCCCACGGCTTGGCATGCGGCTCGAAGCCGCCCATGACCAGGCCGCCAACCTCTTCCTTGAAATAGATGAAACCATCGGGGTCGCGCATGACCGGCAGGTCCGGATGGACGCCCTCGATCCTGCCGGTGACGATGTACATGTGCTCGGCCGAGTGCAGCGGCACCGAGACGCCGCACATCAGCCCGACCTTGCGCGCCCACTGGCCGGCGCAGTTGACGACGATCTCGGCTGATATGTCGCCCCGGTCCGTCTCGACACCGCAGGCGACACCGTTCTTCACCGTGATGCCGGTAACCTTCACCCGCTCGAAAATTTTGGCACCGCCATTGCGCGCGCCCTTGGCCAACGATTGCGTCAAATCCGTCGGATTGGCCTTGCCATCTCCCGGCAACCAGACGGCGCCGACAAGGTCATCGGTTGCCATCACCGGCCACAGATCGGCTGCCTCTTTCGGCGAAATTACGTCGATCTCGACCCCCTGCGCGCGCGCCGACGCGGCCGAGCGCTTCAGCACGGTCATGCGGTCTGCGGTGCGCGCCACCGACAGCGAACCGCAATTCTTCCAGCCTGTTGCCAGCCCCGTCTCGGCCTCCAACTCGCTGTAGAGCTGCGTCGAATATCGGATCAGGCTGGTCATGTTGGAATGGCTGCGCAACTGGCCGACAAGGCCGGCGGCATGCCAGGTGGTGCCGCCGCTGAGTTGTCCCTGGTCGAGCAGCACGACATCGCTCCAGCCGAGCTTGGTCAGGTGATAGGCGACAGAGCAGCCAATGATGCCGCCGCCGACAATGACAACACGGGCCTGGGTGGGAAATTCATGTGCCATGAGCGTTCCGCCATTTGAAGGGATGGCGAACACTACCATAGAAAAGCCAAATATCAACTCAAAAAGTCACAAAATATCACATCAAGGTTGCAACGATGAGTTCAGGTCCGTTTTGCGAAAGCGCCTCGACGAGGGCCGGTTCGGGACTGGCGTCGACGACCACGCCGGCCGCGCGGTCGAAGTTCGGAATCCGGAGCGGCGTCAGCTTGCCGAACTTGCTGCTGTCGAGCACGAAATAAGCCTTGCCGGCGAGTGCGATCATGCGGCCGCGTTGCTCGGCGCCGGCGCGGGTGAAGTCCGTGACCTCGCCGTCCGGAGACAGCGCGCCGCCACCGAGAAAGGCGATGTCGACGCGAAAGCGGGCCATGACCTCGAGCGTATCGATGCCGGAAGCCGCCTCCTCGCCCGGATCGATTTCACCGCCCAGCATGTGTACGCGCATGCCGGGGACATGGCACAGATGCAACGCGATCTTCAGGCTGGCGGTGCAGATGGTGAGGTCGTGCAGTCCGGCCATGGCCTGCGCGACGGCCAAGGTGGTGGTGCCGGAATCGAGAAACACCACCATGCCATCCCTGACCAGGCCGGCGGCCGCCTTGCCGATCGCCGCCTTGCCACCGGCATTTTCCTGGCTGCGCAGGCTCATCGCCGGTTCGCTCGGCTCGAAGCGGGCAGCACCGCCATGCACGATGCCGAGCCTGCCCTGATCCGAAAGCAACTTCAAATCGCGGCGGATGGTTTCGCGGGAAACGTCGAAGAATTCAGCCAGCTCGGCAACACTGACGGAGCCCTGGGCGCTCAGCCGTCTCAGGATCTCGTCATGGCGGCGCGGGGCAAGCGCGCGTGCCGGCAGGCGGCTGACGGGAGACATAGCGATCCTCAAGTCGAGCTTTGATGTTGCAATATGTGGCAGTTAATGTGAGCAGACGCAAACTTTCGCAAAGCTTCACGCGATTTCCCGGCTTTTGAAGGCGCACCGACTGCCCGAGAAGAACTCTACCTAGTCTGCGGCAGATTTAGCGCGGAGCGCAACCGGCCAACGCCGCGCTTGTAAAGCATTGCGCCTTCGGCTGGGATGAGCAGATCGGCGTGCGGCGTGAATTCGGCGAAGCGCCTGTTGAAGGCAATCTCGCCGCAGCTAGGAACCAGGCAGTCGAGTTTCTGCTTCGGACATTGGCTGAACTTGCAGAGCCGGCCGAGATAGGCATCGGTGCGCGGTTCGATCAGGAAGACGTCCAACTGATGATCGGCAACGCTGATCCCGTTCCCTTTCTCGAACGCCTGGCGCAGGGCAAGCGCGGCGGCGCGACGCAGTTCGCCAAGTCGTTCCTGCGAATCGAGCCAGAGTGCCAGGTCAAGGTCGCTGCATTCATGCCAGACCTCGATCCGGGCGCGCCGGAATTCGCTGAAGCGCGGCACCTCTTTCCAAAGCGGTTTCGCGACGGAGCCGATGACGGCCACCGCCGCCACTTCCTGGAAGCGCGTCCAGGCATCGGCGACGACATCCGCCGCCGCACGAAACTGCCGCTGGCGTTCCAGCATATATCGGTCTTGTTCCTCGATCGCCGCGCGCCGCATCTCAGGCCAACAGCTTCATGAAATTGCGTTTGCGGCCGAAACGGGCTTTCACATCCGCCAGGTAAGCCGAATGTTCGGACACGCCGCGCAGGCAGGCCATGCGGCCGATCAGTGCCACCGCCTCCGCATAGCTGTCATCGCCGCCAAGCTGCGCCATCTGGTCGACGCGTGCCGCGTAAACCATCAGTGCCTCGCGCGGATGCGTCGCTTCGCTGGCCTGCGCAAGCCTCTGCTTCAGCCCTTCCGAAGCTCCATATTCGCGTACGTTGATCCAAGCCTTTTCAAACTGCTTCTCCTCGATCAGGATGCTGACGAGCAGATCGGCAGTAAAATGCCAGGCGGAACGCTTTTCGCGCGCCAGCCTGGATTGGAGCCTCTCGATCGCTTTGTCGCGTGCCGCCGGGCCCGCCGCTTTGCATAGCCGCCGATACAGTTCGAGGCTCGGCGCCTTCTCGAAGGCACGCCACAAATGCGCCTCGGCGTCGCCATCCCGACCGGCCTTGGAGAGCAGGTCGACAGCGAGGGCAATAAGCTGCTCATCGGGCCTATCGTCCTCGAACATCCACAACCGGTCCTCGACCCAACGCAAGGCCTCGTCCGCTCGACCTTGCGAAAGGGGTGTTGAATTCTTCACCGTCATCCGAACGGTAGCGCGCGGAGAAACCGTACTTGCTTCCGCGCCATTTGCCGAAGATATCTGGCGGATGGTCGAGCCGATGCAGCTGGTCGGGGATGAACCGAGGCTTCAGAACATCAGCAGTGAAACGCTCGCAGGCAGCGGCGATGGCCAGCTTCTCGTCCGATGAAAGCTCTTTCACCCACATCGATTGTATTGTCCGCTTCGCATCACGATCCTTCCGCGCTAACCGCCCGCAAGAGCACCCCGGACCTGCCGTAGCCATGATAGTCGACCGATCCCACGAGGCAATGCTTTTGGATGCAACACACAGCGAGCGTCATTGCGCGAATTGCGCCTCGAACATGACCTCGCTGGGAAACCACAACAGCGACTTCCATTTGGATGAGCAAAACGCCAAGTTGCATGCTGCCGAGTGAACCGCGACGCCGTCCAGCTTGGCGAACCCGGCATCGGAGAATCGCGCTTCAGCCAGGCCTAGGATTTTCGCGTCAGGCCGCCGCGCTCTACCGCATTGACGAGCGTGTCGCGGCCTTCGCGCAGATGCTGTCGCAGAACGCTCACGGCCTTCTTGCCGTCGCGCCGGCGGCAGGCGGCCAGCAGGTCGCGATGCTCGCCCTGCGAGCGGGTGCGATGGTCGAGGTGCGACAAGAGGATGCGGACGTAGCGATCGGCCGCATTGTGATGCGCCTCGATCAGGCCGAGCAGACGGTGGTTGCCGCAGGCATCGTAGAGCGACAGATGAAATACCTTGTTCAGGGCACCCCAGCGGCCGACGTTACGCTCCGCGTCGATCTGGTCGAGCACCTGTTCCGCCTCATCGAGCTTGCCGTCGGACAGGGCAGGCACAGACAGCCGCAGCGCTTCGCATTCGAGCAGTTCGCGCACCGCGTAGATTTCGCTGATTTCGGCGCCGTCCATCCGGGCAACATGCGCACCCTTGGTTGGGTGAATAGACACAACGCCCTCGGCTTCCAATTGGCGAAGCGCGTCACGAATAGGCATGCGGCTGAAGCCGAACTGCTCGGCCAGTTCGTCCTGCCGCAGCGCGGTGCCGGCCTTCAGCGTCCCACTGGCTATGGCCTCGCGCAGGACCTTGGCGACCTGCTCCGCCACCGTCTGCGGCCTCTCGATCAGGCTTTCCGCAAATCCGCGCAATCGATGCTCCCCTGTCACGCGGATCGAACGTAGTGGAAAACCAATAGGGATATAAGTATCCTCGTGTACGAGCTTCGGTCCCAGTCCCGCTGCATACCAGCTAAAGTTAACAGTGGGATGCCCGATGCCCGAGCCGATGTTCCCTGTCGGATATCTTCGCACTGCCCGGTCGGAGGCATGCCGCCTATGCGGCCGTGGCCGGTCGATCCTTGAACAGGATCGGATCAACCGCTGTTGGCTCCGTGTATCGCATGCGCATGCGCAGGAATGGCGCTTCGATGCAGGTGTAGCTGAGATAGCCGATCGGGATCGTCGCCAGAAAGCACAGCAAGGACCAGAGGCAGGCGATGTAGAAATTGCTGATGCTCATGACGTTCGTGTTTATGAACGCCGCAAGCTGCATGACGAAGAACAGGTGCAGAAGGTAGATCGAATAGCTGTAGGCCCCCGCCTTTTCCAGGATATTGAACGGCAGGCCTGTCCGTTTCCTTGGGAAGCTGGTGTCGTAATAGGCGATCCCAAACGCATAGGCCGCCGCCTCGAGGGTTGGCAGGATGATCCATATCCAATGCGACGACGGATAGTGCCCGAGCTGGTAAAATCCCCCTGCGGCATCGAACCACCAGAAGAACCCCGAAAACGCAATGAGAATGGCCAGTGCCAGCCAGTGCCGGCCCTTCGCATGGGCGCGGAGATGGAAGGCGAGAATGCCAGCCAGAAACTGATCCGCATGACCGATGATGGTCCAGGCCGCCGCCGACTGCACCTCGCCGAGGTGCACATAGATCGCCGACCGCAGCAGAATCGCCGCCGCGATGAACAACAACGGCGCGAACAGGAACCGCCTGGACGCCATCAGCAGGAACGGCAGCAGGATGTAGAAGTGGGCTTCCACCGTTATCGACCAGCCGCCGTTCGGAAGGGTGGGAAAGATCAATCCCCTGTCGATGTCTGTCAGATATTCGCCGAGGGGCTGGCCCGCCTCATATCTACGGCAGGCTTCGATGGCTATCACAGCCAGCAGAAGCGGAAGCAGCCTTAGCGCCCGGTTGGCAAAGAAGGGCAGATAGCGGACCCGTTTCCCATCAAGAAGCTTGGCGAACAGGTAACCGGAGAGCGCCATGAAAAGCGAAACGCCGGTGTGGCCTTCATCCAGAAGGCTGAAGACGGGCCAGGCTGGCACGAAATCATAGGGTACAGGACCCTGAGGAGACTGATGGAGAAAATGCCAAGTGAAGACCAGGAAAGCCGCAAGGCCACGAACATGGTCCAGCGCCGGATAGTGTTCTCCAGTCGAAGACTTCATAATTCAGACCGAGTGCCCGCGTTTTGAAATGATTGTTGCCACGCTGCGTCGCCACTCACGCTCGTGTCGGCACGGAAACCCGGACCAGGGATTTCCGTCCACCGTCCTCATTTTGTTCTCTTCTCGTTAATTTAAACTTCTGTTTGTCGAGAAAATGCAGTCCGGGCACGATCTCGATCATCCGTATCGAGACCATGCTGCAGCTATCTCCGGGCGGAGTTGCGGATCACCGAGCAGAAATTGCCGCGGTGGAAATGCGGTTCCTTGTCGGCGATCACATCGGCCTTGACGTTGCCGAATGTGGTGTCGGGCTTGTGCCTGATGCCGTCATAGAAGGCCTGAATGATGTCTTCCTTGAAGGCCGGCGTCCGCGGGAAGGCTTGCACCACCGTTTCGCGCTCCTCATCGGAATATTGCGCGTGGGTGAGCCCGAGCACGTCCATCTCGACGCCGGCGGTCACCAGCGCCACGACCGGATGCATGTGAACCGGAACGCCCGGCGTGGTGTGCAGCGCGATCGCGGTCCAGACCGTGTAGGCATCCTCTTCGGGAATGCCATGGCTGCGCAGGAAGTCGCGCGCGGCGTGCGCACCATCGACCTCGAAACGTTCATGCTGGCTTGAGTGGCTCGGCATCAGCCCGATGTCGTGGAACATCGCGCCGGCATAGAGCAGTTCGCGATCGAATTTGAGCCCGCGATGCAGGCCGGCCAGCGCGCCAAAATGATAGACACGGCTCGAATGGTTGAAGAGCAGTTCGGTTTCGGTATCGCGAATGAAGGCTGTGATAGCGCGTGCCAGCTGCTGTCGGGAATACCGGCGCCGCCAGGATGGTGGCCATGATGTCGTCTCCTGTTGATCTGGCGTGACAAATAGGCTTTATCGGCTATGGCAGAAATCGTTTTGTTACGACTATTTCTGCCAAAACACTGGCAAAGCGGACTTGGGCGCGACGGATGGGAACTGACTGATGGCCTTGCAGATCGGACGCAGACCGTGCCTTGAGGGCGACCGCCTAACCCTCGACCTCGACGGCGACCACGGCTGCGCAGTCACCGGCCTTAACCAGGCCGGGAAAATGCCGCGCCGCCAGCATGCCGGACATTTTTGCCTTGGTAAGGGCCTCTGAGGTTCAGCTCCTCGGCCAGAAGGCAGAAGCGGTCGATCAGTCGGACGAGTTCCTCACCCTGCTCCGCGACGACCCTCCCCCGCCCGGCGGGCGGCGCGTCCGACAGCGCCTTCCACAAGCGGCTTTGCAGATCACAGACATCCGCCAGTTCCGAGCAGTCGCCGGCGGTCAATTTCAAAAGATGATCGGCCGTCACCGGCCCGATGCCGGGGGGCGTCGTTGCACCGAGGGAAAGATAGCCCGGCGGCACGGTGCCTTTTGCGTTGGTCACCGATTTGCGACAGATGACATCGAACAGCTGGTCGACGGCCTGTTGGGCGCCGGCGACTCGCGACGGATGGTCGGTATCGGCGGCGGCATGCGGCAGAAGTTCGAGCCTGGCGCCATGCCGCTCGACAAGGTCGAGATAGGGCAGCATCGGCCCGGAAAGGCGCCCCGTCGAGGCGTCCCTGAACAGGTCGGCATCGATGGCTGCATGGCGCACCTGCCCTGTATCCAGGGCATCGCCAAGCGCCGCAACATCGACAAGTTCGCCACGATCGTAATTGACCAGCACTGCACCCTTGTTCATGCGGGACAGGACATCCGCGCCGACGAGCCCGGCATTGGCGTAGTGGCCGGTCTGTGCGTCCTGCTTGCCCAGGCCGACATGGACGCTGAGCACATCGGCGCCTTCAGCCGCTTCGACAAGGTCTGGCGCAAAGACAAAGCCCTCGGCTTCCACCCAGTCGCGGTGCCGTGGCCGTGCATGGATCACGACGCGCATGCCGAAGGCGCAGGCAAGCTTGGCCACCTCGCGGCCGATATTGCCGTAGCCGATGATGGCGATGGTCTTGCCTTCGAGCTTTTCGGTCGGGAAATCGCGCAACTCCCGGCCGGTGTCGAAGGCGCCGGCCGCCACCCGCGCATGAAGCAAGTCGACCGGGATATCCGGCAGCACGTTCAGGATCGCCTTCATCACCATCTGCGCCGTGGCGCGACTGTTGATGCCGGGTGTGTTCATCAGCACCGCCGCGCCGCCCTCGCCGCTGCCGCCGCCCCATGAGCGCGAGCCCATATTGCCGGTGCCGGCGCCGATACGCACACCGGCCAGCGGAAACACAGTCTCAGCGGGCAGGAAGGTCGCGGCGGCGATGACGGCGTCGTAGTGCCCGTCGGCGGCGGCGTCGATCAACTCTTCCCGGGTGCTGAGGTCCGGCTGGTAGAAGAAATGCACCCTGCCATGTTCGAGACCCGCTTTGTCGCCTAGCGCGGACAGGTGAAAGCGGCCGCCCCTGGCTTCGATATGGGCGCGCACTTCGCTTGGGTCAGGCTTGCCGTCGGGTCCGAAGCGCAGGCCGACCAGATCGCAGATCAGCACGGCGTAGACGCTTTGGGGGTCGATTGGCTCGGCGGCCTGTGTGCTGGTGTTTGCGGTCACGTCGTTTCCCTTCATCCGAGAACGGCAAGGCCTGCTGCGCCAGCCCTGAATAATCAGAACCTATCTGCCCGCGAAGGGGTCAGATCGACCGCCGGCGGCAAACCGGCGGCAAGTTGCGACACGATCGCGTCAGGCACAGTGCGATACCGCCATTGGCCCCTTGAACGGCCAAGTCCGACACGCGTAACATCGTGCCATCAAAACTGAGTCTTGCTTCATTCGTCCGGGCTAATGTCCGGATTGGACTGGATATTTTTCTTGGCGACGGATGCAACCAGCAGCGCGGGCAAGCGCGGCAAATCATTTGCCCATGTGGCGGAAGCCTCCTGGGGCAAAGGCCTCAGCACCTTGCTGCGCATCGTGCGTATGACGCTGCGCCACCCCTGGCAGGTCGCCATCACCCTGGTGTCGACCTTCATCGCGGCGACGCTGCAGCTTTTTATCCCACGCCTGTTGGGACGCGCCATCGACCAGGCGCAAGGCGTGATGGCAGCGGGCGCCGGCACCGCGGCGGAGCAGGCGCTGTGGCACACCGCGCTCACCCTGCTTGTCATCAGCATCCTGCGCGGCCTCTTCACCATGGCGCAGAATTATTACGGCGAGGCGGTCGGCCACCGGACCGGTTATGAATTGCGCCTGGCTTTCTACGAGAAAATCCAGCGCCTGAGCTTCGCCTATCACGACAAGGTCCATACCGGCGATCTGATCACGCTCGGGCTGCTCGATCTCGACGGCGTGCGCATGTTCTTTTCCACCGGCATATTGCGCGTGGTGCTGCTTGGCGTGCTGATCGGCGTTGGCGCCTATCTCCTGATCAGCACCGATCTTGTGCTCGGGCTGTTGAGCCTCAGCTTCGTGCCGTTCGTCGCCTGGCGCTCTTCGGTGACGCAGCTCGCGCTGCGCAGCACTTGGCTGACGCTGCAGGAGCGGCTGTCGGTGCTGAGCCGCGTGATGGACGAGAATCTCGGCGGCATCCGCGTTGTGCGTGCCTTTGCGGCGCAACGGCACGAGCTAGCAAAATTCGATCGCGCCAAGCAGGATGCGCTGGAGCTGGCCAATGAGCGCGTCGACATCCGCGTCTCCAACACCAGCGCCATGAATTTTTCCTTCCTGGCCGCTATGGGGCTGGTGCTCTGGTTCGGCGGCCAGAAAGTGATTGCGGGACAGATCAGCGTCGGCACGCTGGCGCAGTTCCTCACCTTCATGACCATCCTGCAGATGCCGGTGCGCCAGCTCGGGCTGATGGTCAACTCGTTCGCACGCGCCTCGACCTGCGGCACGCGGCTGTTCGAACTGCTCGACACCGAACTCAACATCAAGGACGCGCCCGATGCCAGGGATCTCGTCATCACCGAGGGCGTGCTGCGGTTCGACAATGTCGGTTTCCGCTATGCGGGCGCGGGCGGCCGGGCGACCCTGTCCGGCATTTCCTTCGAGGCGAAGCCCGGCGAGACGATCGGCATTGTCGGCCCGCCTGGCAGCGGAAAGTCGACCATCGCGCATCTGATCCCGCGCTTCTACGACGTCACCTCAGGCGCGATCACCATCGACGGCCAGGACATCAGCAAGGTCACGCTGGAATCGCTGCGCAAGGCGGTCGGCGTCGTGCAGCAGGACGCGTTCCTGTTCACCACCTCGATTGAGAACAACATCGCCTATGGCAATCCCTGGGCGCGCGAAACCCGCATCGGGCAGGCCGCCGAATATGCGCAGCTGCACAACTACATTATCGGGCTTCCTGCCGGCTACACCACGGTCGTCGGCGAGCGCGGCGCCTCGCTTTCCGGCGGCCAGCGGCAGCGCCTGACCATCGCGCGCAGCCTGATGCTGCGGCCGTCGGTTCTGGTCTTCGACGATTCCACCGCGGCCATCGACGCCGGCACCGAGCAGCGGATCCGCGCGGCGATGAAACGCTTCGCCAAGGATCGTGTCACGCTCATCATCTCGCACCGGCTGAGCTCGCTGATGCATGCCGACCAGATCCTGTTCGTCGAGGGCGGCCGCATCGTCGAGCGCGGTACGCATGAGGAATTGCTGGCGCTCGGTGGACGCTATCGCGCGCTTTACGACCTGCAGCTGCGGCCGGACGACGACCGGCTCGAGGGAGCCGCATGATGTCGACGCAGGACGACGACGAGAAGGACGACAAGAGCGGGCGGCCGACCAAGGCGGTCGTCGGCTCGCATCGCGACGAGGAAGAGGTTTTCGGCAAGGCCTATGATCCGCGCATTGTCAGGCGCATCTGGAGCTTCGTCAGCCCCTATCAGGGCCGGATCTTCATCTCGGTCGCGGCGGTACTGGTGTTCACTCTGACGCAGCTGGCGATCCCGCTGGTCATTCGCTACGCCATCGACCATGGCATGGCGGCGGGCAGGCTCGACCATTCGGTGATGGTCTGGGCTACCGGCATCTTCGCCGTCATCATCCTCATCAATTACGCTGCCAGCCATGTGCAGGAAAGCGTCGTCGGCAAGGTGGCCGAGAATGTGCTGTCCGACCTGCGCCGCGCCATGTTCAGCCATTTGCAGCGCGTGTCGCTGAGCTTCATGGACAAGACCGAGGTCGGCCGGCTGATGTCGCGCCTGCAGGGCGACGTCAATTCGATGCAGGAATTCCTCGAAACCTCCGTCATGTCGGTGGGCGACATCGTGCTTCTGTTCGGCATCGTCACCGTGCTTTTGTGGCTCGACTTCCGGCTCGGGCTCTTGACGCTGTCGACCATGCCGGTGCTGTTCATCGTGCGCCTGATCTGGCTGCCGCGCGCCAAGGTTGCCTTCATGGCGGCGCACGAGACCAATTCGATCGCCAACGGCGCGCTGGCCGAAGGCATCCATGGCGTGCGCACCGTGCAGAGCCTGGAGCGCCAGCACGTCAATTTTGAGCTCTATGACGAAAAGGTGCTGGCCAATCTCAATGCCCATCTAAGGTCGGCCAGATACGCGCAGGTGATGGTGCCGATCGTCGATACGCTGACCGGCATCGCCATGGCGACAGTCATTGTCGTCGGCGGCTCGATGGTGCTGTCACACAGCCTCGACATCGGCGTCATGGTGGCCTTCCTGTTCTACATCCAGCGTTTCTTCGATCCGATCCGCTCGCTCACCATGCAGTACAGCGTCATGCAGCGCGCCATGGCTTCGGGCCAGCGTATCTCCGAGGTGCTCGACGTGCCGGTGGATGTCAGCGACAAGGAAAATGCCCTGACGCTGTCGCGCGACATGGATGGTTCGGTCGAATTCAGGAACGTCACCTTCGGCTACCGGCCGAACCAGCCGGTGCTGAAGAACATCTCCTTCCGCGTCAATCCAGGCGAGACGGTTGCCCTTGTCGGCCCTACCGGGTCGGGCAAGTCGAGTTCCATGGCGCTGGTGCACCGCTTCTATGATGTCTGGTCGGGTGAGGTCCTGGTCGGCGGGCATGATGTACGTGACCTGACCCAGGATTCACTCGGCGACCAGGTGGCCATGGTGCTGCAGGAGCCGTTCCTGTTCTCCGGCACGGTGCTGGAGAACATCCGCTATCACAAGACATCAGCCAGTCGGGAAGAGGTGGTGCGCGCGGCACAGGCCGTTGGCGCACACGACTTCATCGAGCAGTTGCCCGGCGGCTACGACACCGAACTCGAACAACGCGGCGGCAACCTTTCGCTCGGCCAGCGCCAGTTGATCAGTTTTGCTCGTGCGCTGGTGGCCGATGCCAAGATCCTGGTGCTCGACGAAGCCACCGCCAGCATCGATTCCTACACCGAGATGCTGATCCAGAAGGCGCTGATCAAACTGCTGGAGGGCCGTACCGGTCTGGTCATCGCCCACCGGCTGGCCACCATCCGCGGCGCCGACCGCATCATCGTCTTGCAGAATGGCGAGATCGTCGAAAGCGGCAACCACGAACAGCTGATGCAGAGGAAAGGCCTCTACGCCCGCCTCTACAACATGAACTACGCCTCTTTCGACGACATTTCGCAGGAAGAGATGGCAATGGACGCGGCGGTCGGCAAAGCCACGTGAGGGGGTACCGGCAGGGTTCGAACCGAACGGATCGCCTGCCCCGCCTGAGAGGACCTACTTGCGAATTCCCCTGACGTGACCGCTGACCTGCATGCCGTCCTCGGCGCGCAGATAAAGGAAGCCGGGAATGGAGATCAGCGGGATGACCGCGGTCAGCAGGAATACCTGATGGAAGCGTTCCGGGGTCAGGACGTGGGTGTCCCCTGCAATAAGGCCCAGCAGCATGGCGGCGATCGAGACGCCGAGCGACACGCTGAGCTGCTGCAGGACGCCGCCGAGGCTAGTGGCGCGGCTGAGTTTTTCGCCCGGCAGGTCGGCATAGGACAGCGTGTTGGAGGTCATGAACTGCGCAGAACGGATGATGCCGAACAAGAAGACGTAAACGCCGATCATCCAATGCGGCGTATCGGCCCCGATCAAGGCGAAACCCGCCACGGCGGCAGAACCGACGACCGCGCTGCCGATCAGCACGATGCTGAAGCCGAAGCGGCGCAGCAGCGGCGACAGCAGCGGCCGCATGAGCAAGGCGCCGAAGCTGCCGACGAATGTCAGAGAGCCTGATGTGACCGGGCTCATGCCGAAGCCGAGCTGCAGCATCAGCGGCAGCAGGAAAAGGACGCCATTAAGACCGACGCGGCATAGGCCACCCGCCAGCGTGCCGACCCAGAAGGAGCGAAACCGAAACAGCGTCAGGTCGACGGCCGGCGCCACGACGCGGCGCGCATAGCGTCCGAAGGCGAGCAGCAGCAAGACGGAAGCGACCAGGACCAGCACCGTGGCGGAAACAGGAATGATCGGCCGGCCGATGCTTTCCAGTCCCAGTTGCAGCAGCGCCACGCCGAACCCCACCATCAGGAAGCCGGCGAAGTCGAAGCGCTGCACCGCTTCCTCGTGGAAATCGTCGACGAAGCGCAGCGTCGCCAGAATGCCAACGCAGCCGAACGGCACGTTGACATAGAATATCCACCGCCATGACGAGTAGGTGGTCAACAGGCCGCCGAGCAGCGGCCCGATGACCGGTCCCATGATGGCGGGCAAGGTCATGTAGGTCATGGCGGTGACCAGGCCGCTGCGTGGAAAGCTGCGCAGCAGGATCAGCCGCCCGACCGGCGTCATCATGGCGCCGCCCAACCCCTGCAGGGCGCGCATGGCCAGCAGCATGCCGAAACTGTTGGCCATGCCGCACAGTGCCGAACCAAGAGTGAAGGTGAAGAGCGCCAGCGCGAACACCCTGCGGGCGCCGAACCTGTCGGCGAACCAGCCGCTGACGGGAATGAACACGGCAAGCGTCAGAATGTAGGTGGTGATCGCAAGGTTCAGCCGGACCGGCGTCGTGTCGAGGCTCTGCGCGATGGCAGGGATCGCGGTGGTGATGATGGTGGAATCGAGTTGTTCCATCAGAAAGGCGATGGCGACGATGATCGGGATGATCAGCTTCAGCCTCGGATCACGCTCGGTGGCAAATTGAGGCTGTTCCAATGCTGTGGCCAATTCCGTCATGCAGGCGGCTTCTATGCTTTGGCCAAAGTGGCGCATCCCGGTTCAAAGGCAAGATTGCCTTGCATGTGCCAGCCAGCGGGAGCCTGACCGCACGGCCCGTCTTATGGTCCGACAAATAGATGAGCGGTAGTCATTTCCACCCTGCCGGAGTCAACAAATCTTGACCGGCGCCATGGGTGGGGAAGGCATCGGCAATGCGTGTTGCCGCGCCGCGATATCATGCCGAAACACTGCGTTTCAGCAAGCGCCGTCCCGATTTCGTGAAGGAACGTGTCCGGTTAGGGACCGCTTTCCTCCCCATATCTTTGCAGTGGAAAGGAGATATTCCCATGAAAAGGCAACTCGTATTCATCAGTTCTGTCGTGCTGGCCCTGGCCACGAGCGCGATCCCGCTTGCCACCCTCGCCGATGCCGCTGTCGTCAGGCACCATTTCATCCACTACACCGCCGCTCATAGTGGTGGTGGCCATGCGCACGCCGCTCACGGCGGGCACGCAAATGGTGGCAGTTGGATCGACCGCGGTTGGACCGCCGACAATTCGACCGGCGATAATGGCTGGATGAACAGCTACTACAATGGCTATGGCAGTTACCGTGGCTACGTCGGTGACTCCTGCGGGACCATCGCGTGGACGCTCGACCTGTGCGGTCCCCATGGCCCCTGATGGCTGACCACGGCGCGCAGCTCTCCGTTCCGATTTCGTGAAGGACGTGTGCAGCAAGGAGGCCGTTTTTCTCCCATGCGCAGTGTCGCAGAACAAAGTTGGAGTAACGCTCATGAACAGGCAATTCGTATTCGCAAGCTCGGTCGTGCTGGCCTTGGCAGCAGGCATGAGTTCATTCGCCACCACGGCCGACGCCGCTTTCGTCAGGCACAATAGCGGCGGCCATGCCATGAGCCATTTCCGTGGCGGCCGGTTCAGTGGCCGCAATTTCGGTGGTGGGCACAGATACGCCTTTCACCGCGGGTATGGACATGGTCGCCATTGGGCCGGCGGCGGCTGGCGAGGCGGCTATTATGGCGGCTACTATGATGACTATTGCGGCCCGGTTCAACTGGCGCTCGGGCTGTGTGCGCCATACCGCTCCGTTTATAGACCGTTCGGAGTCCTCTAACCTCTATGCGCCCATGGCACCCGCGTTCGGGTGCCATGGCTCCGTCAGGATCAGCAACATCTGAGCGCCCGGATGCTACGCCATTTCGGGGCGTCTTGAGGCCTCGCGGATCGCCTTGTGTACGCCGCGCTGCAAATCCATGAAGGCCGGGGTTTCCATGACCTCTTCCCGGCGCGGGCGCTCGATGTCGACGTTGAAGGTCTGCATGATGCGCCCCGGGCCGATACCCATGACGACGATGCGGTCCGACAGGTAGACCGCCTCCTCCACGTCATGGGTGACGAACAGCACGGTGAGCCGGTGCTCTTCCCAGATCTGGGTCAGCAGTTCCTGCATATGGTGCCGGGTCAAGGCATCGAGCGCGCCAAAGGGCTCGTCCATCAGCAGCATCTTGGGACGATAGGAAAGCGCTCGCGCAATGGCGACGCGCTGTTTCATGCCGCCCGACAGTTCGGACGGATAGCGGTCGGCACTCTGCGACAGCTTGACGAGGTCGAGATGCTCGAGCGCGATCTCGCGGCAGGCCGCGCGATCGTATCCCGCGGCCTTGAGGGCAAACTCGATGTTCTGCCGCGCCGTCAGCCAGGGAAGCAAGGTGTAGGATTGGAAGACGACGCCACGGTCGAGGCCTGGCTGCAGGATCGGCGCGCCATCGATGCTGAGATCGCCGGCGTCAAAATCCTGCAGTCCGGCGACGATCGACAGTAGCGTGCTCTTGCCGCAGCCCGACGTGCCGACCAGGGAGACGAACTCGTTGTCGGCAAGGTCAAGGTTGATGTCGCGCAGCACTTGCGTGCGCCGCTCTCCTGTGCCGAAGCTCTTGTCGAGACCAGCGATGCGCAATTTGGGAACAGTCATCGGCGGTCCCTCATTGCGAGTGGCCATCCTGCCGAAAGAGCACCTTTTCCAAGGCCTTCATAACCTGATCGGTGATCAGACCGAGCAGGCCCAAGAGCAGGATGTAGCCGATGATGGTGTTGGTCTGGAAATAGCGCTGCGACACCGTGATGCGATAGCCCAGGCCGGACGTCGCCGCGACGAGTTCGGCCAGCACCAGCCAGGTCCATGCCCAGCCAAGGCTGATGCGCAGCGTATCCCAGATGCCCGGCAAGGCGCTGGGCACGACGATGCGCGTCAGGATCTTGCGGTCCGGCAGGCCGAGCGTGCGACCAAGGCCGATGAAATCGGCGGGAACCCGTTTCACATTGTCCATGATCATCAACACCTGCTGGAAGAAGGTGCCGATGAAGATGATCAGGAATTTCTGCGTATCGCCAGTACCGGCCCACAGGATGGAGAGCGGCACGAAAGCGACTACGGGCATATAGCGGATGAAATCCACCAGCGGCTCGATACCAGCCTCCCAGGAGCGGAAACTGCCGATCAGCACGCCGATCGGGATCGACAGGGCCGAAGCGATGAGGAAGCCGATGGAAATGCGGTATGCCGAGGCTCTGAGGTCCAGCCACAAGGTGCCGTCAGTCGCGAGCTTGGCAATCTGGGTCGCGACGCTGGCAGGCGACGGCAGGAAGATCGGCTTCACCCATTCCAGCCCGGTCGCAGCCCACCAGGCAAGGCCAAGCCCGACAAAGACGGCCACCGCGATCATCAGGAAACGCGAGCGGGCGATGGGCACGCCGATCCCAGAGGATCGGCGACGCCTGGCCTGTTTCGTGGCCGCCCCTGGTGCGGAGCGCGCGGGGCCGGACATCTGCGTCACCACCGCGATCCGGCCTTTGTCATTCGGCTGCCTTGACGAAGGACGGGTCGATCATCTGCTCCGGCGTCACATCGGCCTGCAGCAGCTTGGCGTTCTTGGCGGCTGCCTCGACATCGGCGAATGTCTTGGTGGTGAAATCGCCGGTAAGCGCCGTCTTGTTTTCGGCCAAGGAGTAGTAGCGCACGCCGTCGAAAGCGGTGTTGAGGTCCTTAACGTCGGAACCGACGGCCTTGGCAATGATGGCACGGCCACCGGGCGTGTCGGCATTGTAATCCTTGAGTGCCGCGTCCCAGCTCTTGATCATGGCCAGCACCTGGCCGGGCCGCGACTTGATCACTTCGTCACGCACCACCAGCACGTCGCTGATCAGGCCGGGATCCTCGCCGGCGGTGAACAGCAGCTTGACATCCTTGTTCTGCGCCATGGCAACGGTGAGGTATGGTTCGTACGTGACCGCGACCGGTACCTGGCCCGCGATCAGCGCGCCGCCGGCGTCGGACGCCGGCATCGGAACGGCTTTCACATCGTCGATCGACATGCCGTTCTTGGCGAGCGCGTATTTGAGCAGGATGTCGCTTGTCGTGCCTTCCTCGAAGGCGACCTGTTTGCCCTTGAGGTCCTTGATGGAGGTGACGTCCTTGCCGGCGATGATGGCATCGGCCGTCATGGAGACGTCGAGCAGCAGCACGATCTTCACCGGCAGGCCGGCCGCCACCATGCCCATCGCCGTGTGGGTCGCGATGTTGGCCGCGTCGAGCTGGCCGCTGGCCAGCGCAGCGTTGATGTCCTTGTCTTCGGCGAAATTGACGATCTGAACGTCCGACAGGCCGTTTGTCTTGAACAGGCCCTTCGCGTCGGCGACGTGCCACTGGCCATAGCCAAGCCAGGGCTCGATGCCGATCTTGAACGATCCGGCCTCGGGCGTAGTCGGAATGGCCGCATCGGCGGCGTGGGCCGCTGGCGCGGCGGCGAGCCCGATGGCGGCGGCCATCATGAGCGCGCGAAATTGTCCTGCTAGGTTACGCATCATCGTGTTCCCCTTGATGATCAGACCGCTTTTTTACCCAGGCATCCGGTCTGGTGAGACTGCGGGTTTGCGCTCTTGCGGCACGGTGCCTCGGCGTCTTGCCCACCACTTCATGGTGAAGTGCAGGGATATTTCAGCGTCAGCGGGAGCGGATGTCAAGGCTGAAATACATACATGCATATACAAGTTGGGCTGGCACAAATTCCTGTCGATCCGACCCATCAGCGTCCCGCCATCTGCCACGCATTCGCCTGTTGCCGTCAGTTGGTTCTGGAGGGGGAATAGCGGCTGCCGAGCGAGTAACGGCTGCCGGCATAGGTCAGCTTGCTGATCGTCGCCACAACCGCGCCCGTCCATGTGCGACGGTGCAGAAACAGGCAGCAGCTGCCAACATCAATGTTCAGATGCCGTGCCGTCTCGGCGTCGGCCGGGATCGCGGAGATGATATGCTCGACCTCGGTCACCGGGGTCTTCTGCATGAGGTAGTCGTAGGTCGCCGTCTTCGAAAAATCCTGCTTGTCATAGTCGGGGATCAGGCTCGGATTGACGAAGCGCTCTTCCAGTTGCACCGGCAAATCGTTCTCGAAATTGACGACGACGGAGTGATAGATCGAAACGCGCTTTGGGAACTCGAACGAAAGCGCGAGTTCCTTGGTCGGCGTGATGGTTTCGAGCACAAGGACTTCGGAGCGATGGCTGTTGCCGCGCTCGACGATCTCGGCGGCGATGTTGTTGATCTCGATCAGCGTCGATTGCGGCCGGGGCGGCGCGATGAACGTGCCGACCCCTTGCAGCCGGATCAGGAAACCCGCCGTGGTCAGTTCGCGCAAGGCCCGGTGGACCGTCATCCGCGAGACACCCAGCGAAACCACCAGCTCATTCTCGGAGGGCAGCTTGCGATCCTTGCCCCACCGGCCCGATCCAATGTTGGTCAGGATGTAGTCCTTTACCTTCTCGTAGAGAGGGCTCGCCGTATCGGGCAAATCGATCATTTCAACAGTCCTTTCCGGCAATTTATCGGAAATCACGCCGGCTCAACAGGTTGCCGCATGCGGATGATTGTTTTCAAGCCATCGCTCTCCCCCGCCGACAGCCGCTCATAGGCTGCGGGAATGTCGTCGAGGCCGATCTCGCGATCGATCAGGGCCAGCAGCGGCTCGCTCAGTTCCCCCAGCATCTCGATGGCATCGGGCAGTTCGTCGGCGAAGGCATGGCATCCCAGCAACGCGATCTCGCGTTCGACCAGGAGGTTGGGGTCGATGTCGAGACGGCCATGGAAGATGCCGACCATCGCCAGCGCGCTGCCGTCATCGAGGATGCTGAGCAACTGGTTAAATGCCGCAATGCTGCCGGTCGCCTCGACAGCCGCCAGCAAAGGTGTATTGCCGGTTGCGGCGGCAATGGCATCGCGGTCGAGGTCGACAATTTTTGCGCCGGTCACCCGCGCCACGCGGGCAGAGCGCGCCTGGTTGCGGTCGGCGACAAGCACGGTACCGGCGAACGTCCTAGATAACAGCAACGCGGCAAGACCGCCGATCGGCCCGCAGCCGACGACCAGCACGGAGCCTGCCGTCTTCGGCAGACGCCGCACCGCGTGCAGCGCCACGGCAAGCGGTTCCGCCATTGCCGCGACACGTTCGTCAATCGCCGCATCGATGACATGCAGCAGACGCGCGGGCAACACCGCCTGTTCGGCGAAGCCGCCGTCGCAGACTTCGCCGACGAAACCCAGCGACGCGCAGAGATGGCGTCTGCCGGCACCGCATTGCGCGCACTCCCCACACCAGAACCGAGAATCGGCGACCACCCTATCGCCGACCGCCACGGTGTCGACGCCATCGCCGAGCGCGATCACCGTGCCGGTCAGTTCATGACCGGCCGTCGATGGCGACCGGCTTATCCATTGGCCGGTACGGAAATTGTGCAAATCCGAACCGCAAATGCCGGCGGCATCGACCCTGAGTTTCACCCAGCCGACGTCAGGAATGCCTGGAGCAGCAATGTCGTCCACGCGCAGATCGCCGGGTCCGTAAAGTCGTGCCGCCTTCATCGCATTCGTCTCCGCTCAGCCGGCGAGGTAGCGGTCGCGGATTTCTGAGACCGCGTTCTCATGCGAGCTGAACCCCTCGTAGCGGGCGAGCCTGCGGGCATGCTTCGCCAATTCCGGATAGGCGGCCGAGGTGACATAGCCAACCGACGAGCGCTTGACGAAATCCGTCACAGAGAGCGGCCCATAGGTTCGCGCCCAGCGGCTGGTCGGCAGCACCGCATTGGGCCCAAGCACGAAGTTGGCAAGCGTCACCGGCGTGTGCGGCCCCATGAGGATTTCGGCCGCCTCGGTGATGTGCCCGAGATGCGCGAACGGCTCCTTCGACAGGATCTCCAGATGTTCGGGGGCGTAATCGTTGATGAAGCGGTAGCTGTCTTCCAGCGACGCGGTCAGCACGATGCCGCCTCGCTTGCCGGTCAGCACCGCGCGCGAGAACTCCACGCGCTGTTCGGTCATGCGCGACCAGTGTTCGGGAAGTGCGGCGAGTGCAGCTTCGGCAACCTTGCGGCTGTGCGTCACCAGATAGGCCGAGGAATCCGGCCCGTGCTCGGCTTCGATCAACAGGTCAAGCGCGGCAAGGCCGCCATCGACGCTGTCATCGGCAAAGATGATGGCTTCCGACGGACCGGCCGGCAGACCTGTGTTGATGATCGAGGACAGGACGCTCTTGGCCGCGACTACCCACGGGCTGCCGGGGCCGACGATCTTGAGCGCTGGCTTCACCGTCTCGGTGCCATACGCAACGGCGGCAACGGCCTGGGCGCCGCCGCATTTGTAGACGGTGTGCACGCCGGCAAGGCGAGCGGCAACCAGCGTCGCCGCATCCACCGAACCGTCCGATGTCGGTGGCGTCACGATGGCGATCTGCGGTACGCCGGCAATGACAGCCGGGACCGACGTCATCATCGTCACCGACGGAAAGGCGCCTTTCCCGCGCGGCACGTAAAGCGCGACGGAAGCGATCGGCGTGTATCGATCGCCGGCATAGGCGCCAGGCCGGATTTCCTTGAGCCACATCGTCTCCGGCTTCTGCTCCTCATGGAAACGCCTGATGTTGTCGATCCCGAATTGGATGCTCTCGATGACATCCTTCTCGACCTTGTCGAAGGCGGCATCAAACTCGGCTTCCGACACCTTCAGTCCGCCTTCGGCGACGTTGGCCTTGTCGAGGTCCCGGGCAAAGCGGATCAGCGCGGCGTCGCCCTCGTCCTTGACGGCCTGGATGATCGGGCGGACCTTTTCGACAAAGACCGACAGATCACCCTCGGCGCGTTTCAGCAGGTTGGCGCGCTGGCTGGCATCGAGGGATGACAAATCGCGGAAGCTGATGTCGGACATGGGTATTCCTCTTTGTTGGAGCGCAACGTGCCGGCCGGTCATAGTGCGGAAGGCTTTGATTTCGAACCTATGGCGAGCCGCCTCAAATCGATGCCAGGAAACCGCCGTCCACCGGAATGGACTGGCCGGTTATGTAGGCCGCCGCATCCGAGGCAAGGAACACGGCAACACCGTGCAGGTCGCGGAGATCGCCGAAACGATGCTGCGGGATCTTGGCCAGCATCGACTGCTGCCATGCCTCGTTGCTGTAGAACACATCGGTCATTGCCGTCCGGAAGTAGCCTGGGGCGATGGCGTTGACCCTGATGCCGAGATCGGCCCACTCCGCTGCAAGCGCCCGCGTCATGCCGAGCAACCCCGACTTCGATGAACCATAGGGCACAGCGGTCGGAATGCCGACTTCTGAAGTCAGCGAACAGAGGTTAATGATGGCGCCGGGCCGGCCGGCGTTGCGCATCTGCCGCGCCGCGGCCTGAGCGCAGAAGAACGCCCCCTTGAGATTGGTGTCGACGATCCGGTCCCACAGCGCCTCATCGACATCGAGCGAAGGCCGGACCTCTTCCATCCCGGCATTGTTGACGAGGATGTCGAGACCGCCAAGCAGGCCGGCAGCCTCGGTGATGGCCGTCCGGCAGCGGTCGACATCGGTGACGTCGAGGGCAACGGCATGCGCCACGCCGCCGGCCGCACGGATGGCCGCTGTCGTGTCATCGAGGGAGGCCAGGCTGCGCGCGGTGACCGCGACGTCGGCGCCGGCTGCGCTCAGCGCCTCGGCGATGCTGCGCCCAATGCCACGGCTGGCGCCGGTGACCAGCGCCTTCCTGCCGGAGAGGTCGAACAGAGAAGCGTTGCGCATGTGATCCTCCTTGGCCGCTTCGGCTCCGTTCCGCCGAGACTATCAGACCGACTTACATATACAAGCATGTACAAACAACTTTGAGCGCGATGGTGGTGTCGTTTTATGAGCCTGTCGCAACTGTTGTGATTTCCCGAAAACCGTGCTGAATTGCCTGGCGCGCACCCGGCACGATATTGGACGGTCTGCCGTTCCCACATGGAGTTTCCCGCAGGTGGCGCATCCCCTTTCGCCCGATGGCTTCAGCCCGGCCTTTCTGATTTGCATTGCTTTCGGTCGCAGCGACAATGCCCAACATGCTTGAAAGCAATCCGCCCCGGAGCCGCGAAACGGCCGGCGGTACCGCCAACTACCCTGCCCTTGCCGGCGCGCAGCGGGCCAGGGTGGCCATTGTCGGCGGTGGTTTCACCGGCCTTTCCACCGCCTTGCATCTGGCGGAAGCCGGCGACGACGTTGCCGTGCTCGAAGCCCGGCAGCCAGGCTGGGGCGCGTCGGGCAGGAATGGCGGTCAGGTCAATCCCGGCCTCAAATACGATCCCGACACGATCGAGGCGATGTTCGGCCCCGAGCTTGGGCCGCGGATGATCGATTTCTCCTATGGCGCGCCGGATTTCACTTTCGGTCTCATCAAGCGCCTGTCGATCGCCTGCGAGGCGCGGCAGAACGGCACCATACGCGCGGCGATCCGGCCAAAGCCGGAAGCCGCAGCGCGGACCACGGCCGCGCAATGCGTGCGGCGGGGCATGCCGGTCGAAATGCTGGACGCACAATCGATGGCGGTGCGCACCGGAACCGACCGCTACATTTCAGGCATGTTCGACGCTCGCGGCGGCGACCTGCATCCCTTGAAATACACACTTGGCCTGGCGGCCGCCGCGCAGGGCGCCGGCGCGCGGCTTTTCGGCGGCAGCGATGTCCTCTCGCTGAAGAGGGAGGCCGGCCGATGGGTCCTCAAAACCGCGAACGGCTCTGTCAGCGCCGAGAAGGTCCTTGTCGCGACCAACGGCTATACCGGAGCCCTGTGGCCTGGCCTGGAGCAGTCGCTGGTTCCGGTGTTCAGCGCGATCGCGGCGACCGAACCGCTTTCGCCGACAGTCGCGGGAGCAATCCTCCCCGAAAGGCCCGTCCTCTACGAAGCCGGCAACATCACCGTGTACTACCGCATCGACGCCGAGAACCGTCTTCTCATGGGCGGCCGGGGGCCGATGAAACCCATCGGCGATGCTTCCGCCATCCGCTACCTCACCGACTATGCGCTGCGGCTCTGGCCAGCACTTGCGGGAACACGCTGGACGCATGCCTGGAACGGCCGGGTGGCGATCACCAAGGACCATCTCCTGCACATTCACGAGCCGGAAGACGGCGTGATGATCTGTCTTGGTTACAACGGCCGTGGCGTCGCCATGGCCTCGGCGATGGGCGCCGCCCTGGCGCAGCGCCTGCGGGGCAACGAGACGTCGCCCTTTCCCATGCCGATATCGCCGCTCCAGCCGATCCGGTTTCACCGCTTCTGGCCGCTCGGGGTGAAGGCCGCGATCCTTTCGGGACGGCTGAAGGACCGCTTCGGCCTCTGACGCGAAGAGCCGCCCGGTCTGACGGCAGCAACCCTCCCTACCGATACTTTGGAAACGCGTCGCCGGCCGGCGCGTTGGCCCAGCTCTGCAAAGTCTGGCCGCCGTCGATCAGCCAGTCGACGCCGGTGACATGCCTTGCCTCATCGGAAGCGAGGAACGCCACCGCGGCCGCGACGTCGTCCGGCTGGCCGATGCGGCGCAACGGAATGCGGTCGGCGAAATGCTGGACGCTGCTCTTGAAATCGCCGTCGCCTGAAGCCGGCACGCCGAGCGTCGTCTCGATCACGCCGGGGCAGATCGCATTGACGCGGATGCCGTAGGGCGCGGCATCGAGCGCCGCGACCCGCGTCAGCCCGACCACGCCATGTTTCGAGGCGACATAGCCGGCGCCGCCCGCAAGCACGTCCCAGCCGGCCATGGAGGACCCCATATTGACGATCGAGCCACCGGTTTCGGCCTTGATCATCGCCTGAAGCGAGGCCTGCAGCACAAGGAAGATGCCGCGCAGATTGATACGGATGATCGCATCCCAGTCCTCGACCGGCAATTCATGAACCGGAGCGACAACGCCCGAGATGCCGGCATTGTTGAACACCACATCCAGCCCGCCGAATGTCTCGACGGTGGTCGCGACGGCGTGGCGTACACTCTTCTCGTCGGTGACGTCGGCCTCGATGGCGATAGCGTCCTGGCCGAGCGAGCTCGCCAACTCACGCGCCGCCGCGCCGTTGCGGTCGACAATGGCGACCCGCGCGCCTTCGTCGAGGAAACGCCGGACCGCGGCACTGCCGATGGCGCCGGCGCCGCCGGTGACAAGGATTTTTTTCTGGTCGAACCGCTTCATCCCTGGGCCCCCGGCTTTGGATAGGAACGCCACGAATGCCGCGGCTCGAAGCCGATCGTTTCGCGCGCATGCGCTGTGTCGAGCACGGAACCAAAACCGGCGATCGGCCGTGGCAGGGCGACGCCCGGATAGACCCGGCGTACCAGCGGCTCGGTTTCTTCTTCCATAAAGGTATCGACGGCGCTGAGCAGGACGCGCAGATGGCCTTGGCCCTGCCATTCGAGCGCCCGCAGGAAGCCCTGCCCGGCATCGCGCGCGTCGAGATAGCTCCACAGGTCTCGGGCGCTGTCGGCGGTGGCGCGGCGTGGACCCACGCCCGCGAAAAAAGAGCCCGGCGTCTGGATCCACGGCATGCGGATGCTGACCGCCGAAAAGGCGCCGCGACGCACCGCCGCGTCAACGATTTCCTCGCCCAGCCATTTCGACAGGCCGTACGGATCCTGCGCACCGACCGGGTGGTTCATATCGACCGGCAGATAGGGCGGAATGACCGCATTCTTGAAGAAGGGATAGCCGAAGACGCTGAAGGACGAGGCATAAACGAAGCGCCTGGCGCCAGCCATGGCGGCGGCCTCGACCACATTGTAGGCGGTAGCGACATTGGTCTTGAACACCTCGCCGCCGGCCCGCCCAGTCGGCCGCGGAATGGCCGCGACGTGCACGACGGCATCGCAATCGCGCACCAGCTGCAGGGTCGATCCCAGATCCGTCAGATCGGCGGTGGCGTGCTGCCATGCGCCGACGACCGGCGTCATCGTATCGATGCCCAGCACATCGTGGCCTGCCGCAAGCAGAGCCTCGGCCACGTGGCGTCCAAGCAGGCCACTGGCTCCGGTGACGATCGTCCTCATATCACGGCCCTCGGCTCGGCAAACTCAACGCCTTGAATATCATTGATGGTCATACAAATCGAGCACATCGTTGCCAACCCTTGTCAAGGCCATTTCGCGCTGGACAAATAGCGCATACGCTTGTGCGAGCAGCATATGCAAGGCCGACGGTCAAAGCTTTGCGTCGAACGGGATTGACTTGGCATCCGCCAGGGTTTTTTGTATGAGCATCAACGATCGACCAAAGGAGATCGCCATGACCGTGGACGTTTTTTCCTCACATCGGCACGACGACGCGGTGCGCCTTGATCCGCAGCGTGCAGCCATTATCGTCATCGATATGGTCAATGAATTCTGCAAGCCCGGTGGGGCCATGGTCCTGCCTGGATATGAGACGCTGGTCGGCCCGCAACTGGCCGTCATCGAGGCGGCGCGCGCGCGCGGTGTCCCGGTGATCTGGGTTCACGACGCGCACCGGCCGGGCATGCGCCGCGAGCGCGAATGGGTCAAGCGCACGCCGCATTGCCTGGAAGGCAGCTGGGGACCCGAGATCATCGAGGACCTCGGTGCCCGCGATGACGAGATTCATGTCATCAAGCGGCGCTACTCGGCCTTCTTTCAAACCGACCTCGACCTGACGCTTAGGGATATGCAGGTCGACCAGTTGGTCATCTTCGGCGTCGTCACCAACATTTGTGTACGCTCCACCGTCCACGACGCCTTTTTCCAGGGCTATGAAGTGGTGGTACCGAGCGATTGCTGCGCGGCGACCGGACCGCGCGAGCAGGAAAGTTCGCTTTACGACATAGCGACGCATTTCGGCGTGGTTAGCGGTTCGGCTGATGTCGTCGCGGCCCTTCGCGATGGGACGTCGCTGCAACCGACTGAAGTCGCGGCTTGAGCTATTTACAGCCAGCGGCATCCGAGACAGGCAACAGGAGTCCGGGTTGACGACCGAAAAGAAATCCATGAAAAGCGCGACACCGAAGCGGCAACGCGGCAATGCGGCACCACTGAGCCGCGAGCAGGTGCTCGAGCAATACGCCGAGACCGGATACGCGCTGGATCTTCACCCTGCGCACGTCATCCGCAAGGCGCATCAGCGCGCGACGCTGCGTTTCCAGCAGGTCATGGCTGGCGAAGACCTGTCGCCGACCCAGTTCGCGGCCCTTGCCACGATCCTCAAACACGGCGAAGTCTCGCAGAACCATCTCGGCCGGCTGACGGCGATGGACCCGTCGACCATCAGCATCGTCATGCGCAAATTGCTCAAGCACGGGCTGATCACGCGCAGCGCCTCCGACACCGACCAGCGCCTGTCGATGATCGCACTGACCGAAAAAGGCACCGAATACACGCTCGAGCGGCTCGCACGCAGCGTCGAGGTCGGCCGGCGCTTTCTGTCGCCGCTATCGCCCACCGAGCAAGCGACGTTGCTTCGCCTGCTCAAGCGCATCAATGACGACGATCCATCGATTGGCGACGGCGGCAAGTAGGCCGCGTCCAGACCTTTCCATACCAGCAGAAGTGAGATCCGATGTCGTCCGACCCCAAGTCGTCTGCCAACACGCTCGTCGTCCGCAATATCGGCCTCATGCTGAGCGGTGACCTCGGCCAACCGATCATCGACGCCGACACCATTGTCGTGACCGACGGGCGCATATCAGGCATTGGCAAGGCTGATGACGTCGACAGCGGCAACGCAGCAACAATCATCGATGCGATGGGCTGCGCGGTCGCACCGGGGCTTATCGACAACCATGCCCATCCGGTGGCTGGCGACTGGACGCCACGGCAAAACCAGATTGGCTGGATGGATTCGACCGTGCATGGCGGCGTCACCACGATCATCTCGGCGGGAGAAGTCCACACGCCAGGCCGCCCGCGCGACCTGGTCGGATTGAAGGCGCTGGCGATCGCGGCGCAGCGGACTTTTTCCAACTTCCGGCCCAATGGCATGAAGATCCTGGCCGGCGCCCCCATCCTGGAGCCGGGCCTCACCGAGGATGACTTCCGATACCTCGCCGAGGCCGGCGTGACGCTTGTCGGCGAGGTCGGACTTGGCGGCGTCAAGGATGGTCCAACCGGCCGCCAGATGATCGCTTGGGCGCGCAAATACGGCATGACCTCGATGACCCATACCGGCGGCCCGTCCCTGCCCGGCTCCGGCCGCATCGGTGCGGATGTCGTGCTGGAGGTCGATGCCGATATCGTTGCGCACGTCAACGGCGGACCGACGGCGCTCCCCGAAGCCGAAATCCGGCAGATCTGCGAAAACGGCTCGCGCGCGCTGGAAATCGTCCATAACGGCAATCTGCGCACCGGCCTGTTCGTGCTCGACCTGGCGAGGCAGCGCGGTGAACTTTCGCGCATCGTCCTCGGCACCGACAGCCCGGCAGGATCGGGAGTACAGCCGCTCGGCATTTTGAGGACGCTGACCATGCTGGCTTCGCTGGGCGGCATCGCGCCGGAAGTGGCATTCTGTCTTGCCAGCGGCAACACGGCGCGCGTGCGCGGACTGGCTGACCGCGGCATCATCGAGGTCGGCCGCGCCGCCGACCTGATCTTTATCGATCAGGCGATGGGCGGCGCCGGTGACGGGCTGCTCGACAGCGTCGCGCTCGGCAATTTGCCGGGCATCGGCATGGTCGTCATCGACGGCGAGGTGCGGACCGGCCGCAGCCGCAACACCCCACCGGCTATGCGGGTGCCGGAAGTTCTGGCTGCTTGACGGTCAGCTTACACCGTCAACCCCGATGATCCTGTCCTTGGTCAGCCCGCCGACGCGCGGGTGCGGCCGGCCGGAATCGGTGACGGCGATGGCTACGACGATCTCGTCGGGACGCGGTGCATCGGGAACACGGACCTCCATGCCGTCGAAATGGCTGCGCACCCGTGCCGCGTCCTTGTGGCCGAGCGGAATGTCGAGCGGTACGCCGAGGCCGCCGCGTTTCTTCGATGAGGGAATGAGCGCGGCGCCCTTGCCCAGCACGTCGCGGAACGGGGCGCCGAGCGTCGGGTGAAGGATGGCGGCGGCATGTTCAAGCTCGCCGTCGGCGCCGACGGCGGCTGCCTTGCCGAAGCTTTCGACCTGGTCGCCGGCAATGCCAAGCGCAGCCACCGCCCGCCTGGGCAAGATATCGCCCAGGGCTTCGCCGATGGCGCTCAACGCTGACAGATCCTCGACAAACGTGCCGGCATAAGGGTTGCGGATCACCGCGATCGCCGCGGCACGCCGCGTCGGCGGGTCGACGGGGCGGCCGCCTTCGATCCGGGTCTCCTCGACGATGGTGATGATGCGGCGAATCTCCGGGCTCATCGCAATCCGTCCTCACCCTTGATGTCGGCCACCGCCAGGCCGCCGACCCGCGCATGAACGCGCGCGCCGGTCGTCATCGCCAGGATGACCGCCATCTCTTCGCCGCGCGGGGCATCGCCAACACCGATCTCGATCGCGTCGAAATGGCTGCGCACGTAGGAGGCGTTGATGTGGGTGATCGGAATGTCGATGCGCGTTCCGGGACCGCCGACTTTCTTGGTCGAGGGCACGATGGCCTTGGCGTCGCCGAGAAGTTCGCGCATCGCGTAGCCGCCCGGATTGTGCCACAGTGCGCCATGTTCAAGCTCGCCGGCTGCACCGACGATGGCACCCTTGCCATAGCCTTCGACAGCGGCGATGCCATTGCCCATCGCATCGATCAGGCGCCGCGCCATTTCGAGGCCGAGCGGCTTCAGGTCCTCCATGAAGCCAGTGATCTCTTCCACGTAACGCCCGGCAAAAGGGTTGGCGATGACGGCGACGATCGCGCCACGCTTGGGCGGGCGTGCCGCAGGCGGGCCGCCCTCATGGAAGATCTCTTCGACCTGGACCAGAAATTTCCTGACCACCACAGCTGGCATTGCGCGTATCCTTCGTCCCGTCACTTGTGAAAACTCGTTAGAGTATCAACAATTATGCATCGCGATATTTGTCAAGCGCAGAGGTGAAGGACGCGGATGACGGGCCTGAGAAAACTGCATCGGATGACGATTGACAGCCTGTTTGGCCGCTCCTAAACTCATATGACCATCAACGAACTCGCCAGCATTCCGGCGATATGTGGGGGATGGTCAAGGCGTGGCTTCAAAAGCTGAAAAAAGCTGAAGGGGAATAACATGACAAGGGCGCTCAAGAGTTTGTTTTTGGCCGGCACGATGCTGGCCGTTTCGTTGGGATCGGCCGCCGCACAGGCCAAGGTTTCGGTGGCCGCCATCTCGGGTTATTTTGCCCAGGGTTTTGGCGTTTCGATCGTCAACGGCCTCAACAAGGCCAAGACCGATTTCGGCATCGACCTCAAGCTGGTCGACACCGGCAATCGCGCGCTGGACTATCAGGAGCAGTTCGAAAACCTTGCCAAGGGCAAGCAGTACGACCTCATCTTCGTGATGGGCTGGGAGCTGGTGGATTCGCTGCAGAAGGTCAGCAAAGAATATCCTGACCAGCGCTTCGTCTTCATCGATGGCGTGCTGGACAATCCCAACATGATCTACGCCAACTTCGCCGAGGAACAGGGCTCCTTCGTCGCCGGCGCGCTGGCCAGCATGATCGAGGCCAAGGGCAGCGAGTTTCCCAAGATCGGCGACGGCAAGGCAATCGGCTTCGTCGGCGGCCGTGACATCCCGGTGATCCGCAACTTCCTCGGCGGCTACGAGCAAGGCGCCAAATACGCCGCGCCCGATGTCAAGGTGAACTCCGTCTTCGCCGGCACCTTCGACGATCCGGCCAAGGGCAGCGAACTCGCGCAGGCGCTGTACGGCCAGGGCTCCGACATCGTCTACAACGTTGCCGGCCCGACCGGTGAAGGCGTCATGCAGGCCAGTGCCGCGGCCGACAAATATTCGATCGGCGTCGATATCGACATGTGCGGCACGGCGCCCGGAAATGTGCTCGGCAGCATGCTGAAGCGCGGCGACATCGCCGTCTACACGCTGATCAAGGACGAGGTCGGCGGCAAAAAGGTCACCGCCGGCACCCGCACCTTCGACCTGGCGTCGGGCGGCGTCGAGTTCAAGGTCTGCGACGACATCGCCGCCAAGATCCCGGCTGACGTGACCACCAAGCTGGACGAGATCAAGAAGGGCATCCTCGACGGCAAGATCGTGATCGCCAAGGCGAAGTAAGCCAGCAACAGCGCATCCTCCCAAGAAAGCGCTACACTGATCCGCCGCGGCTTGCCGCGGCGGATCAGTGTCCAATCTTCGAAAGCTCGCAATCTGCGAGAGCCCAATCTGCGAGAGCAATGGTGTCGAACGCGCCGGGGTCGCCGACCCTCCACAACACTGCCGCGATGGCCGTCGAGTTGACGGCCATCACCAAGCGTTTTGGCGCCTTCATTGCCAATGACGGCATCGATCTTGCCGTGCGCCGGGGTGAAATCCACGCCATTATCGGCGAGAATGGCGCCGGCAAGACGACGCTGATGAATATCCTGTTCGGCCTGCTGCAGCCGGACGAAGGCTCGATCCGGCTGAATGGCGAGGCGACTGATGTGACCGACCCGGCCGCCGCCATCAAGGCTGGGCTCGGCATGGTGCACCAGCATTTCAAGCTGGTGCCTTCGCTCTCGGTCGCCGACAACGTCTTTCTCGGCATGGAAATCCGTCGACATGGGCTGATCGACCACGCCGCTCAGATCGCGCGTACGCACGAACTGTCAAAGCGTTTCGGGTTGCATGTCGATCCGACCGAGCGCGTCGGCCTGCTCTCGGTCGGCATCGAGCAGCGCATCGAAATCCTGAAAGTTCTGGTGCGCGGCGCCCGCACTATCATCCTCGACGAGCCGACGGCGGTGCTGACGCCGCAGGAGAGCCGCGAACTGTTCCAGACGCTGCGCAGTTTCGTCGCCGAGGGCATGACCGTGATCTTCATCTCGCACCATCTGGAAGAGGTGATGGAGGTGTCCGACACGGTCACGGTACTGCGCAACGGCAAGAAGGTTGCGACCCGCCCGACATCGGAACTCAGCAAGGACGAGCTGGTGCGCATGATGGTCGGCCGCGACGTCAGTTTCGCGCGCCGCCCGCGCGCCGAGTTGCAAGGCGAGGTGATCCTCCAGGTCAAGGATTTGTGGGCGCGCGACGATCGCCGCTTGCCGGCGCTTCGCAACGCCAGCTTCACTGTCCGTGCCGGTGAGGTGGTGGGAATTGCCGGCGTCGCCGGCAACGGGCAGACGGAACTGGCGGAAGTGCTTGCGGGCCTGCGCCCGGCAAGCCATGGCGAGGCCTGGCTTAAAGGCCAGAACCTCACCGCACTCTCGCCTGCCGCGATCCGCGAGGCCGGCCTTGCCCATGTTCCGGGCGATCGCATGGTGCGCGGGGTCGATGGCAACGCGACGATCGCGGCTAACACGCTGATGGGCCGCCAGCATCGTGCGCCGTGGAGCCGCGGTGGCGTGCTCGACTGGAAGGCGATCGGCCAGAATGCCGGCGCGCTGATCAAGCGTTTCGACATCCGCGCGCGCGGGGCCAGCGATACGGTCAAGCGGCTTTCCGGTGGCAACATCCAGAAGGTCGTGCTGGCCCGCGAATTCACCAACAGCGCCGACTTCCTGCTGATCGACCAGCCGACGCGCGGCGTCGACATCGGCGCCCAGGAGGCCATCCATGACGAGATCATGCGCCAGCGCGCCGCCGGCCGTGCCATCCTGCTGATTTCCGTACAGCTTGACGAACTGGCAGCGCTCACCGACCGCATCCTGGTGATGTTCAACGGGCGCATCATGGGCGAAGTCGCCGGCGACGATGCCGACGAAGACAGGATCGGCATGATGATGGCGGGCGTGTCGCCGCAGCTGGAGCCCGCATGATGAGTGACCGTTTGCGGGCCTTTTCCGGCCAGATCATCGCCGTGAGCGTGGCCCTGCTGATGGGGGCGATCATCATCATCCTGGTCGGCGAAAGCCCGGTCCATGTCCTGATGACGCTGCTGCGCGGTGCCTTTGGCGACCAGGAGAAGATTGCCGGCACCTTGCTGCAAACGACGCCGATCCTGATCTGCGGCGTCGCCGCCTGCATCGGTCTGCGCGGCGGCATGTTCAATGTCGGCATCGAGGGCCAGCTGTTCCTCGGCGGATTTGCTGCTGCCTGGGTCGGCTTCACCTTTTCCCTGCCCGCCGGCATCCACACGCTGGCGGCGCTGGCGTTGGCGGTCGTCGCCGGCGCGGCCTGGGTCGCCATCCCCGCTTTTTTCCGCGCGCGCTACAACACCAACGAAGTCGTCTCGACGATCCTGTCGAACTACATCGCCGTGCTGCTCACCTCCTATTTGACCATCTTCCTGTTCAAGCGGCCCGGCGGTTGGTCGGAGACGCCGCCGATCCTGGCGACGGCCTATCTGCCGGAGATCTTTTCCTTCTCGCGGCTGAATTGGGGGCTGTTCATCGGTCTGCTGCTCGCAGTCGGCGTCGCGCTCATCTTCCGCTACACCAGCTGGGGTTATGGCGTGACCATGGTCGGGTCGGCACCAAAATTCGCCGAGTATGGCGGTGTCAACGTGAAACGGCAGGGTTTTGTGGTGCTGCTGCTTTCGGGCGCCGTCGGCGGCCTTGCCGGCGGTATCGAGACGCTTGGCGTGCATCATCGCTTCATGGAGGGCTTTGCTCCGGGCTTCGGCTTCGACGGGCTGATCGCCGCCCTGCTCGCCAACGGCTCGCCGGTTGCCACCATCGTCACGGCGCTGTTCTTTGGCGCGCTGCGCAGCGGATCGTTGCTGCTGGAGGTCGACACCAGCGCGTCGCGCGAAATCATCACAGTCATCCAGGCGCTGATCATCCTCAGCGTGTCGGCGCAGGTTCTGATCAGACGCCGCGGCGACAGCCAGGCGGGAGAGCGGCGATGGAAGTTCTAGACAAGCTCGTCAACGTCGCGCTGATCGCCGCGACGCTGCGCACCACAGCACCCATTCTCCTGGTCGCGCTTGGCGGGTCTTTCACCACCAAGGCCGGCATCTTCAACATCGGCCTCGAAGGCCAGATGCTTGTCGGCGCTTTCTTCGCCGTCATCGGCTCGATCTGGACAGGTTCGGCATTTGCAGGGGTCGCCTGCGGCGTCGCCGCGGCCCTTGTCTTCGCACTTGCCTTTGCCGTGCTGGTGGTGACGTTCCGGGCCAATGAAGTGGTCGTCGGGCTGGCGCTCAATATCCTTGCCGGCGGCATGACGATCTCGCTGATGAAAGCGATTTTCGGCACGCGCGGATCGATCGTCGGTCATGGCATCGTCGGTCTGCCCAAGGTGCAGATACCCGGTGCCCAGGCGCTGCTCGGTTCGTGGGCGCCTCTGATTTCGGGCTTCACGCCGATCGTCTATGTCTCCTTCGTCGCGGTGCCGCTGCTGGTGCTGTTCTACAACCGCACCCGGCTTGGGCTCTATATCCGCGTCGTCGGCGAAAAGCCCGAAGCCGCCGAGGCGCTCGGCATCTCGATCACCCGCGTCCGCTATATCGCCTCGCTGCTGTGCGGATTGCTGGCCGGGCTTGCCGGCGCGCATCTGTCGCTCGGCTACATCACCATGTTCACCGAGAACATGTCCTCGGGCCGCGGCTTCATGGCGGTGGCGATCCTGATCTTCTCCAATGGCGATCCGCTGAAGGTGCTGGCCGGCTGCCTGCTGTTCGGCTTTGCCGATGCCTTCTCGCTGCGCCTGCAGACCTTCGGCTTTCCGTCCTATCTGGTGCTTACTGTGCCCTACGTCGTCGCGCTGACTGCGCTGTTTGCGCTGTCCTACCGGGCGCGGCCGACAATCATCAAGGAGACGCTGGCGTCGATGCAGAAACTTCTGTCGGTGGACAGGAACAGCGCGCCCGCCGACAGAAATCCGCAATGAAGGAACTCTCAATGGAACGCATAATCCTCGACGTGGATTCTGCCGGCGACGATATTCTGGCCGTGCTGTTTGCCGCGGCGAACCCGAATGTCCGGCTCGAAGGCGTCACCACCGTCACCGGCGCCGCAGGCCCGATCGAACAGGTCACCAATGTCGTCCTCAACACGCTGACGCTGGCCGGGCGCGACGATATCCCGGTCCACGCCGGCGCCTGGCGGCCGATCGTCGGCAATTCCAAGGCCGACATGGAGGCGCCTGTCCATTTCGAAAAGCGGCTCGTCGCCCGCTTCGGCGACCGGTTGAAGAAATTCAACCCACCGGCGCCGACGCCATCCCGCCCGGCGACGCCGGGACATGCGGTCGACTTCATCATCGACACGGTGATAGCCAATCCCGGCGAGATCACGCTGGTGACGACGGGGCCGCTGACCAATGCCGCGATGGCGCTGCTACAGGAGCCACGCCTGACGGGTGCGCTCAAGCGGATGCTGGTGCTGGGTGGCAATTTCCAGACGCCCGGCAACATGACGCCGCTGTCGGAATACAACATCTGGGCCGATCCGGAGGCTTCGCGCATCGTGCTCAACGCCGATGTCGACAAGATCCTGGTGCCGCTCGACATCTGCGAGGACAACCGCGTCGCCGCCTCGATGCTGACGCGCGACGACATCGCCGACATGCAGGCGGTCACCCGGAAGAATCCCGTCTTCGAGATGATCGCCGACAGCTTCCCGATCTATATCGACATCTGGCGCGAATTCTTCGATCTCGTCGGCTTCCCGATGGATGACGTCATCACCGTGGCGCTGGCCTTCGACCCCGGCCTAGCCACGATGACCGAGCCGCTGTTCGTCGATGTCGTGCTGGACGGACGCATCGCGCGCGGCCAGACGGTTGCCCATCGAGGCCGGCAGTTGCTGCCCGGCGGCGGGCCGAAGACCACGCGCATCTGCACCGATCTCGACGGGCGCCGCTTCCTGAACATCTTCAAGCAAACCATCGCGCGCTACGAACAAGCGGCGTGAGGACCAATAAAATGACCATTGCAACTCCCATCCTGTTCGACTGCGACCCCGGCCACGACGACGCCATTGCGCTGGTCATGGCGCATCGCTCACCAGCCATCGAATTGCTCGGCGTCACCACCACCTGCGGCAATGCCGAGGTCGAGAAGACGACCGCCAATGCGCTGCGCATCCTCGAATATATCGGCGCCGGCGACGTGCCTGTCGCTCAAGGGTGCCACCGTCCGCTGGCGCGGCCGCTGGTGCTCGGCACCGCCGACGGCCCGAGCGGCCTGGAAGGTTCGCCCTATCTGCCGCAGGCCACGATCAAGCCGGTTGACCAGCACGCGGTAGACTTTCTTGCCGACAAGCTCCGCGCCTCGCCCGAGCCGATCCTGGTCGTCGCCACCGGCCCGCTGACCAATATCGGCCTGATGATCCTCAAGCATCGCGACGTGCTGCCCAAGATCAAGGATCTGATCTGGATGGGCGGCGTGTTCTACCGCAAGAGCGAGATCATCACGCCGACGGAGTTCAATGCCTTCTGCGATCCGGAAGCGCTGAAGATCGTGCTGGACAGCGGCGTGCCGATCCTGATGGTCGGCCTCGACGTCACCATGCAGGTGCTGATCGAAGCGCCGCAATACGCCGAACTCGCCACCATCGACACGCCGCTCGGCAAGCTCGTCAACGACTGGCTGTTGTTCTACGAGAAGCTGCACCGCAACTCGATGGGCGTTGGCGGCGCCATGCACGATCCGCTGGCATTGGCGCTGGCCATCGATCCGACACTGGTGCGCACGCGCCCGGCCCATATCGGCGTCGATCTGTCCGGTACTTATGCCTTTGGCGCGACGGTTGCCGATTTCTGGAACGAGCGCGGCGAAAAGGACAATGCCCGCATCGCCCACGAGGTCGACGCCGATCGTTTCTTCAAGCTGATGTTCGACCTGCTGCGGGACTAAAAAGCCGCAGGATTATCAGCAAGGGCGCGCGGGCCGGCACCCGCGGCCCGGTCGATCGCAGAGAACCGGGCAGGATCGCAGGAACCTACGCGCCGTCAGACAATCTTTGGGCATGCCATCTCAGATGGTCGTCCATGAATGTCGAAATGAAGAAATACGAGTGGTCGTAGCCGTCCTGCATGCGCAGGGTCAGCGCAATGCCGGCCTTGGCGCAGGCCGCTTCCAGAAGCCAGGGCTTCAGCCCGTCCTTGAGAAATCCGTCCGACGTTCCCTGATCGACGAAAAGCTCGGGGAAGCGGTGGCCATCCTGGATGAGCAAGGTGGCATCGTAGCCCCGCCATGATGCCTCGTCCGCGCCAAGATATTTTTCGAGGGCCGGCCGCGACCAACCGGCGGTGCTTGGCTGCACGATCGGCGCGAAGGCCGAGCAGCTTTTGAAGCGCTCGGGATTCTTGAGCGCGATCGTCAGCGCGCCATGCCCGCCCATCGAGTGGCCAAAGATCCCCTGGCGCGTCATGTCGGCCGGAAATTCCCGCGCTATCAGCGCCGGCAATTCCTCGGTGATGTAGGAATACATGCGATAATTCCCAGCGTAAGGCGCTTGCGTCGCGTCGACGTAGAAGCCGGCGCCGCTGCCAAACTGCCAATTGTCCTTCTCGTCGGGTATATCGGCGCCGCGCGGGCTGGTGTCGGGGCAGACAATGATCAAGCCAAGCTCGGCCGCCATGCGCCTGTACTCGCCCTTGTCCATGACATTGGCATGGGTGCAGGTGAGGCCGGAGAGATACCACACGACAGGACAAGGTTTTTCACGGGACTGCGGCGGCACGAAGACGGCGAAAATCATGTCGCAGGCGCAGGCCTGCGAAGCGTGGGAATAGACGCCCTGCACGCCGCCATGCGACCTAGCGGAGGAGATGGTCTTCATCTGGTCCGACATGTGTTTCTCTCCGCCATTGCAAACGCCTTCACGGCCGCCTGTCTACGGCATCGGTCGGGATCACGGCAACCCGGATGGATTGGACCATGGTTAGAGGCTCCTTTGCCGACCGAAGAGTGGGCAGCGGCAGAAATGATCCCTATTCGGGTCGCGACCCGTCATCCAGAGCCGGGTTGAACCAGCGACGGAGTGCTTCGTACAATCCATCAGTCTCCTCGCCGGCCCAGGCGATGCAGGCATCCGGGCGGATCAGCATCGAAGGCCCCTCCTCGACGGCGATGCAACGTATCCTCTGCGTGCTGGCCGCAACAAGCCCGGATGCCTTGCCATCGCCTGAGGCGTCGAGAAGAACGCCCATGCCGTCCTGCATGAGATCGTAAAGCGAGACGTTCGCATCGCCGCGTCGGACCGGCCTGTCACCAATCAGCCGGCCGACATCGTCGCGCTTCGAGCCGAGATCGTAGCGGATGGACAGGCCGCTCATGATCTCGCCGATGAACCGGTTGACGTCATCGAACTGCATGAGCTTGGCGACGATGTCGCGTATCGCTCCCGCTTGCGGATCGGGCCGCATGATGGCCATCTGGGCAAGTGTGTTGGCCAGGACGGCTTCGGCGATGGGCCGCCGCTCCGTCGTGTAGGTGTCGAGCAGGCTGTCAGGCATTTCGCCGCGAATGACGGCGGCGAGCTTCCAGCCGAGATTCGCGGCGTCCACAAGCCCGAGGCCCAGGCCCTGGCCGCCGAACGGCGTATGGACATGTGCCGCGTCACCGGCAAGCAGCACCCTGCCTCGGCGGTAGCTGTCGGCGAGCCGTGTGTTGTCAGTCCATCGGCTGCCGCTTTCGAGCGCCTTCACGCGGACATCGGCTCCGCTGACACGGCGCAAGACGGCTTCGATTTCCTCGCCCGTGACCGTCGCCTGCCGGTCTTCAGCCGGACCGCTGAAGTCCAGCATCACCAATCGGCCGGGAAACGGTCCGTAGGAGAACACGCCACCCGATGTGCGATGCCAGCCACTGGGCAGCAGGCGTTCGGGATGGTCGATGTCGGCGACCGCCTGGTACATCGTCATTGTCGGCGCCGTGCCGGGGAATTCAAAGCCGGCCATCTTGCGGACGGAGCTGTGCCCGCCGTCGCACCCAATGAGGTAGCTGCAGCGACTATGGCCCGCGCCCGCTGGAGAAACCCATTCCACGTCGACTGCGTCCTCCTGTTGGACGAAGTTCGTCACATCGCACTCACGACGAACCTCGATGCCCAGAGATAGCGCGCGGTCGGCCAGCATGGCTTCGACGGCCTGCTGATCCACAGGGCGGGCACGCCGTTCCGGCTCATTCTGCGCGTCCTTTCGGATGAGGGACAGTCCGGCGAAATGGCCGGTGAATTTCGACCCTCGACCACGCAAATCCGGGCCGCCGGTCTGCTGCGTGAACTGCTTTATCGCCGCAAAGGTGCGTGCCTCCGCCGCGGCGATGGAAGCAGCCATCCCGCGCCGCTGCAACGCTTCGCATCCAAGCGGTCCGATGCCCATGGCCTTGCTGGCCATGCTGGCTGCGGCCAGACGCTCCAGCACGAGAACGCGCACACCGGCCAAAGTCAGTTCGATGGCCGTCAGCAGCCCAACAGGACCGGCCCCGACCACCACAACATCAATGCGATTATTCATATACCTCATTCCAATATGTACTAAGTACAGAACTTTCATGCCATTGGCGAAATGTCAATATAAATATGTACTCAGTATATAAATCTGATGACGGCGAGACACTTCGGACTTTGCAAATTGCGCATCGACCGCCGAGCCGGAGAGCGGTACGATCGGTCCGTCGGCGCCAAAAACGCTGCAGGCGCACGCCGCATGTTCCGGTTCGAGGGCTCAAATGTCGGTTCTGAGGCTGACTGTCGTCTGGCACAAGGATTTTGCGGGAGGACAGCCCATCGCGGAAGCGTTGGCTGCTCATTTCGAGGGGGCTGAGGACGAACCGAACTCAAGCGGCTTCTTCGAACGGCTGGCCGAGCTGTCGGAAGAGATGGTGGCCAAGCATGGCAAGGATTTCAGCATGGGCGCGCTGGTGCTCGCCGCTCGCTGGATCGCCGAGAACCGCGTTGGCAAGCTGAAGACCAACTAGAACCGGCGACACCTACAGTCTGGCGGCAAAATCGAACCGGCAATGGTCGTGGCGGCCACCGCAGGCGCAATATGTCTCTTCGCACTCGACTGCCGTCGCATCCGCGATGCCGAGAAGGAACGAGAAGGCGCCGGTGACAAAGCCTTCGAACATATAGCAGGCGCGCTGGTCGCTCGCCTGCCCGGCCTCCAGCGCGAAGATCGAGTTGCGCAGGCTGATGCTGCCGCGCCGGGCGGCGACATCGAGCGTATCGATCGAGAACTGGCCCCAGCCGCGCTGCGACAGGCGCTGGAAATAGTGGCGGAACGTCGCTTGCGCGTCGAGGCCCTTGCCGCGCACCTGCGCCTCGCACCATTCGATGGCCGACTTCGCCGTCGACCGACGCAGGCTCGCGCGGTAGGCCTCGCGGCCGAGAGCAGCCTCGACAGCGAGATGGTTGTTCACCAGGAAATGCCTGGGCAAATAGACCATGGGCAGCCCGTCGGTCCGCCAGATGCCGGTCGTCTCGTCGACATCGATCGGAACCACGGGCTGCATGATGGCTAGACTGCCGATCAGGCCGCTTGCCGCTGCGAAGCGACCGAGGCCGACTGGTCCTTGTAGAGCTCGCCATCCTTCATGATGACGATGAGGTTCTTCTCATGCACCATCATGTCGACGTCCTTCAGCGGGTCGCCATTGACCAGCAAGAGGTCGGCGATGAAGCCCTCCTTGACCATGCCGAGTTCGTCGCCGAGGCCCATCACCTGACCGCCGAGCCGCGTGCCGCATTGCAGCGCTTCGCTGGGCGAATAGCCCAACAGGTCGACGAAATGCTTCAAGTCGCGCGCGTTGGTGCCTTGCGGCGTCTGCGCGAAACCATAGTCGCCGCCGATCAGCGCGCGCACGCCGCGCTTGCGCAGTTCGGTGTAGACCTTGCGGCTGTCGTCAAGAATGCGCTGCATGCCAAACTTCACCGCCATCTCATGGGTGAAGCCGAAGGGCTCGCCCTCATAAAGCGTGCCGTAGATGATGCCGATGGCCGGGCCGACGAAGATGCGGTCCTTGGCCGATTCCAGCGCGTCGAGCGCTTCCTCGTCGGCGGATTCGCAGTGGTAGATGACGTCGACGCCGCACTTCACCGCGCGCTTCACCGAACCGGCGGCGCGGGCATGGCAGTTGATCTTCTTGCCGAAGTCGCGTGCCACCGACACCGCCGTCATCACCTCGGCTTCGCTCATCACGGTCAGGCCGCCATGGGCGGCGGGGCTGAGATCATCGCCGGAGATGTTGATCTTGATGTTGTCGGCGCCTTCGCGGCAGCAGAGCCGCACAGCCTTGGTGATTTCCTCGACGCCGTCGGCGATCATGCCGAAGCTCTCGTGGTACATGTGCTGCTGGCGCTCGTCGCCGAGGCCGCCGGTGACGGTGATCTCGGGGCTGCCGGCGCGGATGCGCGGTCCCGGCAGGCGGCCGGCATTGATCTCGTTGCGGATGACGATGTCGAGCCTGAGCTTCGAGGTGGCGGCGCTGTAGGCGCTGGTGAAACCATGGTCGAGCAGGGTCTTGGCATTGCGCATGGTGAGCAGCAGATGCTCCTCGGGCGGGATCAGGCCGAGATCGGAATCCTTGATCGCGCCGCCAAACGAGATGTGGGCATGGCCTTCGACGAGGCCCGGCATCAGCGTCATACCGCGGCATTCGACCGTCGTCGCGCTGTCGCCCGACAATTGTCCAGGCGTGCGCGCGATGGTGACGATGCGGCCATTGTCGACCAGCAGATCGGCCGGATAGGCGTCAGCGCCCGTGCCGTCCCAGATCATGGCATTTCGAAACATCACTCTTGTCATGACTTCGTCCCTTCGGAGTTGGCGGGGGTTATTGGTTGACGGCGTGCGCTGCGGCGACGTCGTCGGCAACGACATTGGACAGGATGCCGACGCCTTCCAGTTCGACTTCGCAGACATCGCCATGCTTCATGAACAGCTGCGGCTTGCGCGCCACGCCGACGCCGGATGGCGTGCCGGTGACGATAATGTCGCCGGGCTCCAGCGTGATGGCCTCGCTGATGATCGAGATCAGCGAGGCGACATCGAAGATCATGTCGTCGGTCGAGGCGTTCTGCACGACCTGGCCGTTCAGCCGCGTCTGGATGCGCAGGCCCTTGCCGCCCGGCGGCAACTCGTCCGCAGTGACGAAGACCGGTCCGAACGACCCGGTGCCGTCGAAATTCTTGCCGACGGTCCACTGCGGCGCCTTGGTCTGGAAGTCGCGGATCGAGCCGTCGTTGAAGATGGAGTAGCCAGCGACGTGGCTGAGCGCCTGGGCCCGTGCAATGTGGCGGCCGGTCTTGCCGATGACCGCCACCATCTCGCCCTCGTAGTCGAGCTGGACCGAGGCTTCCGGCCGGCGGATCGCCGCGCCATGGCCGATCAGGCTCGTCGAGAAGCGGGCGAACAACGTCGGATAGGTCGGCGGCACGAAACCGCTCTCGATCGAATGGTCGACATAGTTGAGGCCGACGCAGATGATCTTGCCGGGCCTCGAGATCGGCGGCAGCCATTCGACGGATTTCGCATCGATCTTGCGCCCGCAGGCCAGCTTCTCGCCGGCGGCGTGCAGCGCCTGCGACCCTTCGGCAATCAGCTCGTCCAGCCATCCCGGGAACGTCGCATCGCTGGTGTCGATGCCGCGGAACTCACCTGCCGGCAAGGCAATCGCCAGCCCAGGTCCCCGCGACGACTTATAGGCTGCAAATCGCACTGGCCACTTCCTCGCTTGTGAAGGCTGGACTTTGTTGAGAAATTATATATCTGTCAACAGAGAATATATTATTTTGCATTCCAACTTTTGGCTGGGATAATGTATCAAGGCCCCTCGAAGGACGGATTCGCCCGCAGGCAAACGAATGGCTAAGGACGGCTCGATCAATCTCACCCAGGGCGCGTATGAGGATCTGCGCGCCGACCTGTTGTCGTGCCGGATCGCGCCCGGCAGCCGGCTCAAGGTCCAGGAACTTTGCGACAGGCTGTCGGTCAGCCTTGGCGCCATCCGCGAGGCGCTGTCGCGGTTGACGTCCGAAGGCCTTGTCGTGGCCGAGCCGCAGCGCGGCTTTCGCGCCGCCCCGATCTCGGCCGAGGACCTGCTTGACCTCACCAAGACGCGCATCCAGATCGAGACCTTGTGCATCCGCCGAGCCATCGAGGTCGGCGATGTCGCCTGGGAATCGCAGCTGGTCGCGGCACTCCACCGTCTGTCGCGCACGCCCGAGCACACGCCCGACGATCCCGTGCACTCGAGCGACGAATGGGCGACCGCGCACGCTGCCTTCCACAAGGCGCTGGTCGGCGGCTGCGACAGCCGCTGGCTGCTGCGCCTTCGCGACCAGCTTTACGACCAGAGCGAGCGCTATCGCCGCCGCTCGGTCTCGCTGGCGCCAAAAGCCCGCAACATCAGCAAGGAACATCAGGACCTCGCCGCCGCCGTGCTCGACCGCAATGCCGAAAAGGCAGCCGAATTGCTGGCGGCGCATCTGGCTGTCACCACCGACATCCTGCTGGCAGCCGAAGCCGACGACCTACCGGCGCGCAAGACGATCGAGCGGGCATAGCGTTTCATTGGAATTCCTCGCACAGGAAACAAGACGCCGCCCGTGCAAACGGGCGGCGTCTTGCGTTGCGCCTACTGGCGCAGATTGGTCCAGATCCGGTCATAGGCGCGGATCGCCTTCTCGTCGCATGACGGCGCGAAGGTGATCTTGAGATCGGCAGGCGGGTTGAACTCCGGCGAGCCGCCGATGTCCGGTGCCAGCAGCTTGTTCGATCCGGCGATCGCACTCTGATAACCGGTGTATTTCTGCTGCAGCGCGATGTTTTCGGGGTCCATCAGGAAGTTGAGAAATTTTTTCGCATTGTCGAGATTGGGAGCCGTCGTCGGCACGGCGACATTGTCCATCCAGCCGACAGCGCCTTCCTTGGGGTAGACGTATTTGATCGTCGACTTCTGCTGGCGTGTGGCCAGCGCCTTGCCTGACCATTGCTCATGCATGACCGTTTCGCCGGCGACCTGGCGTTCGACGATGCCGTCCGAATTATAGACTTTCACGAACGGCTTCTGCGCCTCGAGCAAGGCGTCGAGTTCCTTCAAATCGGCCGGATTGCTGTTGCACTGGTCCTTGCCCAGATAAACCAGCGCCAGCGATATCACTTCGGTCGGCGAGCCGAACATGCCGACCTTGCCCTTGAGTTCCGCCGGCGGATCGAACAGCGGCTTCAAGCTGTCGGTCGGACCTTTGTAGACGGCCGTGTCGACGGAATAGGACGTGGTACCCCACACCCATGGCACAGTGTATTTCGCGTCCGGATCCCACGGCCGGTGCTGCCATTTCGGATCGACATTCTTGAAATTCGGCATCGCGCCCGCGTCGACTTCCTGGAACAGCTTCTGCTTGACGAAGATCGGCACGAAATCGTTGCTGATGATCATCACATCGTAGCCGGCGGCTCCGGAGCTCAGCTTGGCGAGCGCGGTCTCGTTGGAATCGTAGGTGTCGATGGTGACCTTGATCCCGGTCTCGGCCTCGAACTTCTTGATCATCTCGTCCGACGTGTAGTCGGTCCAGTTGTAGATGTGCAGTTCGCCGGCATCGGCGAGTACGGTGGTGGTGATCGCCCCGAGGATGGCAGCGGCCAAGGCCAGTGACGAAAATCCTTCCTTCCATTTGGTCATAGTCGTTCTCCTGTGGTTTCTTTTTTGGGCTTCTGGTTCGACCATGATCTTTTCCGAAAACCGGTTCCCACTTTTCGGGATCATGGTCAGGCAAATCTGTTGCGCCGTCCGACGAGCAGGGCCGCGGCGACGAAGACGATGGAAACGGCAAGCAGGATGGTGGAGATGGCGTTGACCTCCGGCGTCACGCCAAGCCGCATCATGCCGTAGATGTAGACTGGCAGCGTGGTCGAGCCGGCGCTCGACACCATCATCGAGATCAGGAAATCATCGAGCGAGACGACGAAGGCCATGATGGCTCCGGCCGAGATCGCCGGCAGCAGCAAGGGCAGCGTGACGCGGCGAAACAGCCGCCACTCATCGGCATAGAGGTCGCGTCCCGCCTCCTCCAGCGTGCCGCCCATGTCGCGCAGCCGCGCCTGGATCGGCAGCAGCGCGAACGGGATGCAGAAGACGGTGTGGGCGATCATCAGATTGATCAGCCCGTGATGCATGCCGAGCCCGGAAAAGAAGATCAGCGTGGTGATCGCCACGACGATCTCCGGCACCACCAGCGGCATCGCGATCAGGGCGGTCGCAGCACCGCGCCCGAAGCGCAGCCGGCCGCGTTCCAGCGCGATCGCGCCGGCCGTGGCGATGGCCGTCGAGGCGATGGTGGCGACGATGGCGATGATGATGCTGTTGGTGGCAGCGTCGCGGATCGCGCCATTGTTGGCGACCGCGACGAACCATTTGAAACTGAAGCCGGCCCAGACGGTGACCAGCCGGCTCGAGTTGAAGGCATAGATCACCAGGATCAGCAGCGGTGCGTAGAAGAACACGAAGATCAGCGCTGTGTAGACCGACAGGCCGGGCGTGTGCCGCCAGTCGAAAGTCTTCGCACCATTCATCGCCGCTCCTCCTCTACCCGGCGCGAGCGGATGACGAAGACGGTGAGCACGACGACCGTAACCACGGTTGAGAGGGCCGCCCCAAACGGCCAGTTGCGCGAGGAGGTGAACTGCATCTGGATCAGGCTGCCGATCAAAAGCTTCTTGCCCCCGCCAAGCAGGTCCGGCGCCAGGAAAGAGCCAAGCGCCGGCGCGAAGACCAGCGTGGCGCCGGCCAGTGCACCTGGCCGCGCCAAGGGCCAGACGATGCGGCGGAAGACGGCGGCGCGGCCGGCGTAGAGATCGTGCGCGGCCTCGATCAACCTTGGATCGATGCGCTCCAGCGTCGAATAGATCGGCAGCACCATGAAGGGCAGGAAAGTGTAGACGAGGCCGAGCAGGATCGACCCGTCATTGTAGAGCAGCGGCAGCGGATCGGAGATGATGCCGGCATGGCGCAGCGCGCCGTTCGCAAGCCCCTCGTCACGCAGGATCAGGATCCAGCAATAGGTGCGGATCAGCGTGTTTATCCAGAACGGCAGCGTGACTGCGAACAGCAGGATGCGCCGGCGCTCTGGCGTCTGGCAGACGATGTACCAGGCAACGGGCAGGCCGAGCACGAGGCAGATGATGGTGGTGGCGATCGCCAGATAGACAGAGCGCAAGATGATCAGCGCGTAGCTCGGCGAAAACACCAGGCTGTCGTCGAAGTCGCGCTGGTAGAGGAACTGCAGGTAGGCATCGAAGGTCGCCGGCGCGGTGACGCCACCATAGGGATTGGCGGTCATGAAGGAATAGCCGACCGCCAGGAACAGCGGCAGCACCATGAAGACGCCGATGACCAGCATGGCCGGCGCGATCAGGAGCCAGGTGCGGTTCGGACCCATCTCAGTTCGCCAGTTCGCGTTCGAGGTGCCGAGCCCAGTCGACGACGACCCTGTCGCCGGTTGCAAGTGCTGAACCGCCGCGTGAGCGCGAATGCAGTTTTGCCCCCTCCTCCAGCACGACCTCATAGAGCGTGTCGGAGCCGAGGAAGGTGATGGCCGAGACCGCGCCCGTGGCATGGCCCTTGGCGCCGTCCGAGACCGGTGACACCACGATGTGCTCCGGCCGAACGACGATCGTCTTTGCCGGATCCCGACCGAGGGCTGCACCGGGCAAAAGGTTGGACTCGCCGATGAAGTCGGCGACGAAACGGTCCTGCGGATTGTCGTAGATGTCGCGTGGCGTGCCGACCTGCAGCACGTCGCCGCTGCGCATCACCGCGATACGGTCGGACATGGCCAAAGCCTCCTCCTGGTCGTGGGTGACCAGCACGAAGGTGATGCCGGTCTCGCGCTGCAGCCGCTTCAATTCGCTCTGCATGCCCTTGCGCAGTTTGAGGTCCAGCGCCGACAGCGGCTCGTCGAGCAAGAGCACGCTCGGCTTGGGCGCCAGCGCGCGCGCCACCGCGACGCGCTGCTGCTGGCCACCCGACAGTTGCGCCGGACGGCGTGTGGCGAAGCCTTCAAGCCGCACCATTTCCAGCGCTTCCCGGACGCGCTCGTCGATCAGCGCTTTCGGCGCGTTCTGCATTTCCAGCCCGAACGCGACATTCTCGGCCACGCTCATATGCGGGAACAGCGCGTAGCTCTGGAATACGGTGTTGACCGGCCGCTTCTGCGGCGGCAGGGCGGCGACATCGCTGCCGGCGATGCGGATGGCGCCTGAACTTGGCGCCTCGAAGCCGGCGATCAGGCGAAGCAGAGTCGTCTTGCCGCAGCCCGACGGGCCGAGCAGCGTGAAGAACTCGTTGTCGTAGATTTCCAGGCTGACCGCGTTCAGCGCGTGGACCGGATCGGCATCCCTGGTCACGAAGGATTTTGACACACTTTGGATGTCGATCATGACCGGCGAATTCCTGGACTGCGTTGACACGGCCTGGCGCGCCGAAGGCCATCACGGCCGTCTGGTGCCGCGCCTCAAAATTCGCTCCAAAATTATATTTGTCAACAAATAATATATTGTTTTCGCTTTCGACACGCGAATGTGTGGCGCTCAGAGTACCCTGCCGGTTTTCAGGTCGAGCAAGTGCATATGGGCCATGCCAAGTGACAGCGTTGCCATCTCGCCGGGCCTGGGTGTCGCTGCGGGGTCGATCCGCGCCGTTGCCTCCGTGCCGGCAACCAGCACATGCAGCAGCGTCTCCATGCCCATCGGCTCGACCACCTCGACGGGGACCTTGATGTCGACGGTATCGGGCCGCTCGCGCTGCTCGGTGATGTGCTCGGGACGCAGGCCGAATTCGAGGTCGCGCCCGGCATGGCCGGCATAGCGCGCGGTGCGGGCAGCGGGGACAGCAAGCGCGGTGCCATCGCTGAGCACGACCGCGAGCCTGTCGCCGCGCGCTTCCAGCCTGCACTTGAAGAAATTCATGCCGGGGCTGCCGATGAAACCGGCGACGAAGCGGCTCGCCGGCTCATGGTAGAGGTCGTTGGGCGGCCCGATCTGTTCGATGCGGCCCTTGTTCATCACCACGACGCGATCGGCCAATGTCATCGCCTCGACCTGATCATGGGTTACGTAGACCGTGGTGGTGGCGACCATCTGGTGCAGCTTCTTAATCTCGGCGCGCATCTTTCCCCTGAGCTTGGCGTCGAGGTTGGAGAGCGGCTCGTCGAACAGAAAGACCTTCGGCTGGCGCACCATGGCGCGGCCCATGGCGACGCGCTGGCGCTGGCCGCCCGACAGTTGGTGCGGTTTGCGGTGAAGAAGCTCGCTGAGATCGAGGATGTCGGCAACCCGGGCGATGCGCTGCGTCACCTCGGCGTCAGGCACCTTGCGGATGCGCAGGCCGAAAGCCATGTTCTGCGCCACCGTCATCTGCGGATAGAGCGCATAGCTCTGGAAGACCATGGCGATGTCGCGATCCCTGGCCTGAACGTTGTTGACCAGCCTGCCGCCAATATGGATCTCGCCGCCACTCGGCCGGTCCAGCCCCGCCACCATGCGCAGCGTCGTCGACTTGCCGCAGCCGGAGGGACCAACGAGGACGACGAACTCGCCTTCGGCGATCTCGAGATCGATATCGTGCACGACCTTCAGGTTCTGGAAACTCTTGGAGACCTTGCGCAGTTCTAGATCGGCCATGGCGCTATTCCTTTGCCGTGGGGGCGAACATGTCGAGCGCCAGTGCAGCGGTGCCGATCACCCCGGCATCGTTGCCGTGCTCGGCCGCCGCGATCACCGGCGGCCGGCCGGGCTTGAGCAACACGAAATCCCTGACGTTGTTGGCAATGCGATCGATGAAGAATGGACCGGCCAGCGACAGCCCACCGCCGATGATCGCCGCCTCGATGTTGAGCATGTTCGACATGATGCCGATCATCTGGCCAAGCCAGCGCGCCACCTCGTCGACGACCTGCAGGGCGATCGCGTCGCCTCCCTTGGCGAGATCGACGACGGTTTCGGCGTCCTTCGCGTCGGTGTCAGGCTTGAGCTGGCGATAGCGGTTGACCAGCGCGCGGGCGCTGGCCAGGTTCTCGACCATGCCCGGCACCGGGTCGGCGATGTCGGTGCGGGCCGGGTCGAGCGAGATGCAGCCGAATTGCGGCGGCAGCCCGTCGGGGCCATCAATGACCTTGCGGTCGATAACCATGGACCCGCCAATGCCGGTGCCGAGCGTCAGCAGCGCGAAGCGCGAGAACGGACGACCGGCGCCATGGCGCATTTCGCCATGGGTGGCGCTGACGGCATCGTTGCGGACAACGGCCGGCACACCAAAGCGAATAGCGAACAGCTTCGACAGCGATCCCTTGAGCAGCGCCGGGATCGCCGGGCAGCGGCCGTTGAGCATGCCGGTCTCGGGATTTGGCGTGCCGGGCACGCCGATGCCTATGGCCGTGATGTCGGGAAACGCTCGCCTCAATTCTTCAGTGGCGGTGGTGACCAGATGGACCAAATCCGAAAATTCGATGTCGTGGTGTACAGGCACGGCGCCGCGCGCCAGCACCTTGCCCGAACCGTCGACGACGCCGAGCTTGACTAGGCTGCCGCCAATGTCGATTCCAACAGCGGTTACCATCACGCCTCCTTGCGGATGCGCACGTTGAGTCGCCGTCCGAGGTTGGGGTAGATCATCTTGTCTGGATCGATGCCGCGCGCGATCGCCAGCTCGCAGCCGTACCATTGCAGCGGCATCGGCGCCCAGCAGCCGGCGAGGCATTGCTGATCAGGCGCTGTCGGCCAGCTCACTGCAAGGTCAAAGCGGGTCGCGTGGCCGGAGAGGTTGAGGACCACCGTGCGCGGTCCGAGTTCGGCCAGCGCCTCACCGAGATTGGCGGCGACCTTGGCCTCGGTCTCGGTCTGCGCGATTGCGATCACCAGGCTGTTGTTCGTCGTGCCATAGACATGGCCATGCAAGGCCTCCTCGGTGTCGAAGGCCGCAGTCGGCACGCCGCTGATCTCGGCGATCTTGAGCGAGGCTTCGAGCGCGGTGCCGAGATGCGTCGCCTGGCCTGCGACCAGGATGTAATCGGGAACGCCGAAGCGGGTGACCAGGTCTTTCGCCGCAGCCAGACCAGTTTCGGCCGTCTGCTCCAGTTGCGCAAGCAACCCGGACAGATCGATCGTCTTGCCAGCAAGCTTGGCAGCCACAGCCAGCACGGAGATGACGGTGGCGGTATAGCCCATGGTCTTCGGCCCAACCGTCTCCGGGCCGATCGGCATGACGATGATTTCGGCGCCGGTCTCGGTGATCAGGCTGCCGGCCTCGCCGGTGATGACAAGGGTGGGAAACCCTCGCTCGACCGACAGGCGCACCGCCTCGATCGTGGTGATGCTCATGCCGGACTGCGAGGCGGCCAGCACCAACGTGCGCTGGCTCGACGCCCTGGGCGGCAAGCGCAGGAAGGCTTCCGGCTCCTTGGCGATCACCGAGGCACCCGTGCCCTCCTCCAGCGCCTCGGCGCCGGCCAGAAGCGCATTCATCGACGAGCCCGTGCCGAGCAGCACGATCCGTTCCGGCTTCTGACGCAGGCTGGCGAAACCGTCGAGCTCCGCGCCGATGGCGGCGGGGAGACCGGTGAGGGTCGCGGGCTGCCGGCGGATGTAAGTGCCTATCTGCATGTCAGTGTTCCATCAGTTCGAAATTGTCTGATCTTGTTAAAATCTGTCGGAGATCCGGCTATTTGCTGTAGCCCTTGCTGAGCCCGCTGATGAATTGCCGCGAGAACAGCGTGAACAGCAGGACCAGCGGCACCGCACCGAGCGTCAGTGCGGCGAGCAAGGCCGGATAGTCGTTCATGAACTGGCCGACGAATTGCTGCACGCCAAGCGTCACCGTCTGGTTCTGCCGGCTTGGCGCCAGGATCAGCGGGAACCAGAGATCGTTCCAGACCGGCAGCATGGTGAGTGCCGCGACAGCGGCGAGGCCCGGCCTGACCAATGGCAGCACGATCCAGAAGGTGCACAGCTCGCTCGCCCCATCCATGCGCGCCGCTTCCTTGAGATCGGTCGGCACGGTGCGGAAATAGGTGACCATCAGCGTCACCGCGATCGGGATGCTCATGGCGGTGTAGACGAGGATGAGTGCTGCCAGCGTGTCCATCAGCCGCCAGGCCAGCATCATCTGGATGAGCGGGATGGTGCCCAGCCTTATCGGCAGCATGATGCCGAGCACGAACAGGCCGCCGAGCAGCGACGCAAACCGCACGCGATATTCGACCACGGCGAAGGCGGCGAGCGTCGACAGCACCACGGTCAGCACGATCGTCGTCACCGTCACGGCCAGGCTGTTGCGGTAGTTGACGATGAAATTGCCGCGGGTGAAGACGCGCTTATAGCCTTCGAGACTGAAGGTCTTGGCCGTCGGCAGGTCGAACGGTCCGCCGAAGATCGCCGGCGTCGTCTTCATCGAGTTGATGATGACGATCAGCACCGGCCCGATGGCGAGCAGCACGAAGACGATCAGCAGCGCATGCACAATGATGCGCTCGACCGTCCAGGGTTCGCGATCCTGGCGGCGGCGGGCGGCGGGGATGGTGAGGTCTGGGGCGCTCATCTCAGCTCCTAGACCGAATAGGATTTCAGGCGGCGCTGGATCAGCCAGAAATAGGCCGCGGTCACCAGCAACACCGTGAGGAAAATGACCGTTGCAACCGCGCTACCCAGATCGAGATCAGCAAGCTGGCCGCTCGACCCGAAGAAGGTGCGGTAGAAATAGGTGCCGAGAATGTCGGTGCTATAGTTCGGCCCGGGCGCCGATCCATTGAGCGCGAACACTAGGTCGAAGCCGTTGAACGTCCAGATATAGGTGAGGATCGCGATCAGACCGAACTGCGGTGCGATCAGCGGAAACTTGATCTTCCAGAAGGTCGTCCAGCCGCCGGCGCCGTCGATGTTGGCGGCCTCGACCAGCTCGTTGGGCACCGCCAGCAGGGCGCTGTAGAGGAAGACCATCGGAATGCCGAAATACTGCCAGACCGACATCAGCGAGATCGTGGTGAGCGCGGTCGATTCCGTGCCCAGCAAGGGAAAGCCGACCAGGCCCCAGAGCGGGTTGATGATCAGGCGCCAGACGAAGCCGACGATCACCACCGACAGTGTGGCCGGGATGAACAGCAAGGTGCGGTAGATGCCTTCCGAACGCGCCAGTTTTCCTGACGTGAGCAGCGCCGCCAGCAGCAGCCCCATCGGCACTTCGACGATCAGATGGATGGCGAAATACTGCATGTTGTTGAGCAACGCATTCCAGAAGCGGGCGCTGATGGTCGGGTGGGTGAACAGGCGTTCGTAGTTGGCAAAGCCAACAAAGACATCACCCGAGGCGCCGTTGGTCTGGAAGAAGCTCATGACGATCGAGGTCGCCAGCGGCAGCACGGCAAAGACCAGATAGACGGCCAGTGCCGGCAGCACGAACAGCAGCAGGTTTCGATAAGCGGCGGCGGGAGATATCAACTCAAAACCTCATATTCACGCCGGCATGGATATGCCTGCGTGCCGGGAAGCTTCGGGCACACCTTGCCAACTGGCAAGGTGTGCCCGAGGCGTTCATGGATTACTTCTTCTGCGGTCCGTACCAGGAGGCGAGGCCGGCCTGGAGTTCGGCCGCGACCTGCTGCGGCGTGACGTCGGACTTGGTGAACATCACCTGCAGCAGGCGCCAGGTCTCGTCGTCGAGCGGCGGCGTGCCGGCGCTCAGCCGATCCAGCGCCAGCCGCGGTGTCAACTGGGCGCCCTTCTTCAAATCGGCGAAATCCTGGGCCAGCTTGTTCTTGTAGGTCACCGGCTTGTTGCTCATGGCAAAGAAGCCAGGAGCCGCGTTGACATAGAGTTCCTGGAACTCAGGCCCGGCGATCCAGTCAAGGAAAGTTTTGGCCGCTTCCTTGTGCGTGCTCTTGGCGTTGATGCCGATGCCCATGTCTGGCATTTCCTGGAGGTAGCGCTGGTCGCCGGCCTTCGGCACCGGCGGACCGAAGACGCCGACATTGAGGCCGGTCGAGGTCACCTGGTTGATATCCCACGAACCGTCGGGAAGGATCGCCGCCTTGCCGAGCGTGAACAGCTGGGTCATGTCGGCATAGTTCAGGCTTTCCTGGCCGGCGGGCAGGAACGGCTTCCAGGCCGCGAAGGCGGCGATGGCATCGACGAATTCGGGATCGGTCAGCTTCTTCTTGCCGTCGATCAGGCCGAGCCGGCCCTCCTCGCCTTTCCAGTAGGCGGGGCCGATCGAGTAAAGGCCGTTATAGGCGAGCTGCCAGGATTCGGCCGCGCCATAGGCCAGCGGCGTGTAGCGGCCGTCCTTCTTGATCGCCTGCAGGACATCGATGAACTCGGCGCTGGTGGTCGGCACTTTCAGCCCCAGCTCCTTGAAGATGTCGGCGTTGTAGTAGAAGCCGGCGAGCACTGCGGCGACCGGCAAGCAGTAAGCCTTGTCGTCGGCGCCCGACCACGCGGCCCGCGAGGTCTTGTCGAAATTGGCCAGGCCCGGCAGGCCTTCCAGCGATTCGAAATAGCCGCGCTTGATCCACTCGCGGTTCACGTCAAAGGGGCGGCAGGTGATAAGGTCGCCACCGGCGCCGCCTTCGATCTGCGACTGGACAGCGGCATTGTATTCATTGGTGTTGATCGGCGCGAACTCGACCTTGATGTCGGGATGCTTGGCCTCGAAGGCCGGCAGGACGGTGTCCTGCCAGACCGCGATGTCCTCGGTGCGCCAGCTGTTCAAGGTGATGGTAACCGGATCGGCAAACGCGGCACCGAAACCGCCTGAAAACATCACGCCGAGCGTCGCCGCCAGCGGGATCGATACACGTATGGAACGCATGGTCCTGCTCTCCCTCAAGATGGTGCCTCGTGTGGATTCACGATTTTGCACTGTTGCCTCGGACCATACCTACTGATACAAGTTGTGACAAGTGGTATTGTGTTGTCTTTTCCATCAAGCAGTCGCTGTCCGGGACTGAGCAGCACAGACCGATGCCGAAATCCGGGAGGAATTTGATGATTGGTGTTGGCATTCTGGGCTCGGGCTTCATTGCCGAGACCTATGCGGACTCGCTGCTCGACGTGCGCAACGCCGAGCTCGTCGCCTGCTCGTCGCGCAGTTTCGAGCGCGCCGCGGCCTTCGCCAAAAAATGGGGCCCCAAGGTCACAGCCCACAGGGATATCGACGCACTGTGCGCTGATCCGGCGGTCAAGCTGGTGGCGATCGCACTGCCCAATGAAATCCATCTCGAAGCCGTCAGGATCGCAGCGAAGCACGGCAAGGCCGTGATCTGCACCAAGCCGCTGGCGCGTACCGGCAAGGAAGCGCAGGAAATCCTCGACATCGTCCAGAGTGCCGGGATCTGGCACGGCTATGCCGAATGCGCGGTGTTTTCCCCCAACATCACCAAGGCCCATCAGATGATCCAGGCCGGCGGCATCGGCAATCTCTTGACCATGCGAGCGCGCGAAGCGCACTCCGGCCCGCACGCGCCGCATTTCTGGAACGCCGAGCTTGCCGGCGGCGGCGCCCTGCTCGACATGGGCTGCCACACCGTCGAAAGCGCGCGCCACTTCTTCGGCAAGGACAATGAGATCACCGAGGTGATGGCGTGGGGCGCAACGCTGGTCCACGGTGATAAGACAACCGGTGAAGACACGGCAATCGCGCTGTTGAAATTCGCTGGCGGCCAGCTCGCCACGATCGAATCCTCATGGATCGAGAAAGGCGGCATGCAGCTTCGCCACGAACTGGTCGGCTCGGCCGGCCGTATCGTCACCGACACCTCGGTCGGTCCGGTCTGGGGCTTTATCGAGAAGCCGGTGGGTTATCTCGTCGAGAAGGCCGATGCCGAGACCGGCTGGGTCTATCCGGTGCCTGAAGAAACCCGCGCCTATGGCTTTTCGCAACAGATGCGCCACTTTGTCGACCACTTCGCGGCAGGAACGACGCCGCTGGAAACATTCGAGGACGGCGTCATCGTCAACCACATAATTGACGCCTGCTACCGTTCGATGCGAACGGGCGTATGGGAAAAGATCAGGGGTGACTGAGATGGAGGGCTCGCCACTGCAGTCGGACGGACCGGAGCCACTCTGGCGGCAAGCCGCCGATGCGATCCTGCAGGAGATCGCCAGCGGCAAGCTTGCCTCGGGCGCGCGCCTGCCGGCCGAGCGTGATTTGTTCACGCGCATGTCGATCTCAAGGGTGACCTTGCGGCGGGCGCTGCAGAGCCTTGTCGAGGAAGGCGTGCTGACGCCGTCGCACGGACGCGGCTGGTATGTCTCGGCCAAGGTGCCGAAGGAGTTTCCCAACACGCTGGAATCGTTCAGCGAGACTGCCCGGCGCCTCGGCCTGACGCCCTCCTCCGACGTGTTGCGCGCCCAACAGGCGCCGGCCTCGCTGGATGAGGCAGAGGAGCTTGCGATCGCGCCCGGTGCTGCGCTGTTTCACCTGGAACGCATCCGCAGTCTCGACCAGGTTCCGGTGGCCGTCGACACCTCGTTTTTTGCAGCAAGCCTTGTTCCCGATCTCAGCCGCATCGACTTTCGCAACGCGTCGCTGTTCGGTCTACTGATCGATGCCGGTGTCGACCTGGCGCACGCCGAAACCACGATCGAGGCGCATGACGCCGATCCTGTGCTGGCGCGGCATCTCGATATTGATGTCGGCAAATCCACGCTGGTGATGCGCCAGCTCATCGTCGATACGGCCGGCCGACCGCTGCTGTCCTCGACGATCCGCTACGCCGGCGACCGTTATCGCTTGCGCACGTCCTTCTCCCGCACGGGCAAGACCGCCGCCCCTCGTATTCCGCCGCCACGGACGGACCGCGAATAGCACTAAACCACGGCTGATCCGTCGACGCGCGGCGTGGAGACGCCCTGGCGGACCTGTGCTTCGTGCCGCATGAGATAGCGCTCGATCGAGCGGATGATCGCGATCAGCAACAGATTACGCACGCGCTCCAGGAACCGCAGCGCGGTCTTGCGCGCTTGCGCCGCCGAAACGCCCTTGACCCACATCGGCCCGGCCATGCAGTTCATCAGCACGGTCATGTGCGGAAACAGGTTGAAGTGCTGGAAGCACCATGCCGACATTGCTGCGCACATCCGCGACGGCGGTCGAGAACGTCCGGCCGCTGGTTTCGGGCGACACCACCAAAGAGAAATTCGTGCTGCGCTGGATCCTGATGTTGGACGCGGTGAGCGTTGTCATCCCCGGCGCCCGCAATCCGGCGCAGGCGGTTTCCAATGCGGAAGCGGCGGAACTTGCGCCGCTGTCCGCTGAGTTGATGGCCAAGGTGAAGGCGATATACGACCAGGACATCAAGCCCTACGTTCACCAGCGCTGGTGATCGGCCTTCGATCGCTTCACACCACGATCTGGACCGACGCACCATCCATGTTGATGACGACACCGGTCACGTAGCTCGCGTTGGCCGAACAGAGGAAGGTGACGACCGATGCGATCTCGACCGGATCGGCCAATCTGCCGATGGGTATGGCGTCCGTCGCCTGGCGCAGGGCTTCCTGCTCGCTGATCCCCTGGCTTGCCGCAACGGCTTTCATGCCTTCACTCACCCGGCTTGTCTGGGTTAGGCCGGGATTGAGCCCAACGATGCGCACCCCGCGACCGGCATAGGCGTTCGCCAGACCGACCGTCGCCAGCATCAGCGCCGCGTTGGCGGCGCCTCCGGCAAGATGGACCGGCGAGGCGACCTTGCCGCCGTTGCCGATGATGTTGACGATCACGCCCGAGCCGCGTTCAGCCATCTTCTTGACCACCGGATCGATGACGTTGATGTAGGGGAAATATTTGTCGTCCATCGCGGCCCGCCAGGCTTGCGGGCTGAGCTCCTGCACCGGCGTGCGCTTTGCCGCGCCGGCGCTGTTGACAAGGATGTCGATCGGACCGACGTCCCGCAAAACCTTCTCAACAGCCTCTTTCGCGTCATCGCCCGATCTCAGATCCACTGCGATACCAACGGCTCCGGGAAGCTCCGAAACGGCGGCATCGATGTTGGATTGCGACCGAGAGCAGATGACGATCCTTGCGCCTTCCGCCGCGAGCAACTTTGCGCAAGCGAGCCCTATGCCTTTCGAGCCGCCAGACACCAGTGCGATCTTGCCTTCAAGGTCGAGGTCCATGGGTAGTCCTTCCTGACAGATACGGCCACCTATCAATCCTGGCGCCGTGATCGGCTTCTTTGCTCATTGCTTGATGAAGTCGCCCGTATAGACCTGGCCGGCAAGCGTGTAGGTTCCGGCCAAGGTTCGCTCGGACAGCATCGTAAAACTGATGTCCGCGCCATTCGGCAGGCGCTGAAGCCTCAACGTCGTCCCCGAAATCCTTCCCGTGCCGGCGGCCTCTCCCGGATTGTTGTCGCCCAGCTTCCCCCACGCGACGGTGACCGTCACATTGCCGTTCGCAGCAATCGTCTGCACGGCGACTTCCGCGTCATACATACCCTGCAATCGCCCGGCCCACATGCCCGAAAAGGCCGCGTACTTTTTTGGAACGCCCGATGCGGGGGGCGTGATGGTCACGGATTGATCCATGATTGCCGAACCCGGAGCAACGGCGGCCGGAGCCACGCCAGGTTGAGGAGGAACGGTAGCGGGATCCGGCGCAGGTTCGGCGGGTGGCGGTCCCGCAGGTGCCGACTGGCACGCGACCAAGGCAATTGCCGCGAAGCCCAGCATCATCTTCCGCATCGAAGTCTCCACATCAAAACCATCGGTCGGCAGCAGGCCTGGCCAATTGCACATCATTCCGATGCTATGTGTATAGCGCTTTAATCCGCGCCCGGCTGCGTCCCAGATCGGTCAGCCCGTTTGTCCTTCTGCGACCTCATCCCCGCCTATGCTTTGTCACACTCGTAATGAAAGGCGAGAACCACGCCTCCAGGCAGAGGTTGCCGCTGCAACTGAAGTGCTGGAGCGCATCGCGTCTGAACGGATCCATGCGACGTGCTTTAGGTCCTTGTTGTCATGCATGTCGTCCTCCCGAGGCCACTTTTGGGCGACATGCACTGGCTTATACCGGGCTGCGCCCGATCCGCCACTGATAGGGTGGTGGTGTGCCGTTGACTGCGTAGTCGCCTACGATGCGATCCTTGTAGATGCGCGGGTTGTGCGAAGACAGGGTGCGAGCGTTGCGCCAATGGCGATCGAGGCCGATCGGCTTCCTGGTCGAGGACGCACCCAGTGCATCGAAGATGATCGTCGACGCCTCAAGAACCAGATTCGTGACGACCGTCACCGCTTGCGATGTCTCGAGTTCGGCGACCGCGTTGGCCTTTTCCTCCGCCTCGGCATCGCCGGCAAAGTGTGCCTGATAAGCACGTTCGATGGCTTGCGCGACCTGCAAGACAATGGCGCCAGCCGCATAGGCGTTGCTGCGAATACGGCCGACGACCTGAAGCACCTGCGGGTCCTGGCTCGAGCGCGGGCCGGCGGCATTGGTATAGGAGCGATTGCGCGCGGCGACGGCGGCAGCAGTCTCGTTGGCTATCGCCCGGCCGATACCGGCAAGGGTGGCAAGATGCACCAGCTGGTAGAAGGCGGCACCATAGCGGAACTTGTCATCGTCGACGACGACATCGCCGGGGTCGACCGTGGCATCGGTAAAGATCGTGGTGCCGCTGGCCGTCAGCGTCTGGCCAAAACCGTCCCAGTCGTCGACAACATTGACGCCCGGATCGTCGCGGCGCACCTGCAACACGATGCCTTGCCCGTCGAGCCCTGTCGCACCGACATCGATCCAGTCGGCGAACAGCGAACCGGTGGTGTAGTATTTGGTGCCGTTGAGCACCAGCCTGTCATCCTTGTTCGAGATGCGGGTCGAGAAAACGTCCTGTTTGGCTGCGCCGATCTCGGTCCAGGCATTGCCGGCGATCTCGCCACGGGCAATCCGCTCCGCCCAGCGCTTGCGGCTCTCGCCTGCCGTCTTGTTGACGACGTCTTCGACAAAGCCAAAATGGCCGCGCAACGCCTGGGTGATATTGGAGTCTGCCGCCGACAGCTCGATCAGGATATTGGCGAGCTCAGGCAGCGTCGCGCCAAGGCCACCTTCGGCTTCAGACAGGCGCAGCGCGCCCAGGCCCACCTGCTTCAACTTCGCAATCTCTTCTGCCGGCAGTTCGCGGCCAAGTTCCCGCTCGACCGCACCGGCGGCGATCTCAGCAAATATCGGCCGGAACCGTTCGGCCAGTGTCTCATAGCGTGCGCTGGGGCCCGCGCCCCAGGCGGTATCGATCTGTGTCATTTTGCATTGTCCTGAAATTAGCCGTCCCACCCGGCGCGGGTGAGGCGGTCAGTGTGGTTTGGCGACATTGGTACCGCCCAGGTAAAAGTCCTGGACATCTTCACGGGTTCGCAGTTCCTCTGCCGTTCCCGACAGAACAACGCGGCCGTTTTCGAGGATGTAGCCGTAGTCGGCGTAACGAAGCGCGAGATTGGCGTTCTGCTCGGCAAGCAGGAAGCTGACGCCCTGCTCACGGTTCAGAATGCGGATGATCTCGAAGATTTCCTGAACGATGATCGGCGCCAGACCCATGGACGGCTCGTCCAGCAGCACAAGGCTGGGCTTGGTCATCAGCGCGCGGCCGATGGCCACCATCTGCTGTTCGCCGCCGGAGGTCAGGCCGGCCTTCACCTTGCGCTTCTCCTTGAGGCGCGGAAACCATGTGTAGATCCGTTCGATGTCGCGCTGCAGGTCCGCCCTGCTCGGCTTGCGGACGAAGCCGCCGGAGAGGATGTTTTCTTCGACCGTCAATTGCGCAAAGCAATGACGGCCCTCCAGCACCTGCACGACACCTTTGGCGACGAGCCTGGAAGCCGAAAGGCCGCTGACCGGCTCGCCCTGCCACAGGATGCTGCCACGGCTGACCTTGCCGCGCTCTGGTCCAAGCAGATTGGAAACCGCCTTCAGCGTTGTGGTCTTGCCCGCGCCATTGGCGCCGAGCAGGGCAACGATCTTGCCCTGCTCGACCTTGAGCGATACGTCGCGCACCGCCAGGATCGCCTGACCATAGAGCGCTTCCATATTCTGGATCTCGAGGAAGCTTTTTGTTGCAATGGTCATGGGTCGATCCTGTCGGTACCGTTGGCGTCAGTTCGTTGCAACGCGGGGCTCGATGCCCTTTTCCTTGGCGTAGGCGGCTGCCTTTGCCTTGATGACGTCGGCAAACAGCGAGGCATCGGCCTTGATCCAGTCGGTCCTTGTGTCCCAGGACTGACCGTTCCACTGGATGATCTTGGCGGCGATGGTTTCGCCCTTGTGGTTGTCGATGGAGGTTTTCAGCGGGCTGATGAGCCCTTCCGCGCCAAGCTCGGCGATCCGCTTCTGATCGATGTCGAGGTTTTCGAGCGCCCACTGGCCTTCGGCGGCGGTCAATGGCCTGTTGCCGAATTTCTTGTGGCCGGTGCGCAGCGCCTCGACGAAGGTGATGGCTTCGATCACGCCGTAATTGTAGTAAACGGTGCCGAACTTCGAATTGTCCTTCAGGTCGGACTTGCCCTTGTCGAGGATGTCAGCCTTCAGCGTCTTCAAGATGCCGTAGTTGGTGCCCGGCGGGAAGACGGAGACGGCGAGGTAGCCGTTGGCGGCAGCGCCCGCCGGACGGGCATCGTCTTCCGAACCGCTCCAGATATCGCCGATGATGCGATTGGCCGGGAAGCCGACGCGAGCCGCGGTCTTGATCGCCACCGGCGTCATGACGCCCCAGCCGCGCAGGAAGACCCAGTCGGCGTTTGCACGGCGGATCTGCTGCCACTGTGTCTGCTGCTGTTCGCCGGGATGCGGAACCGGGATCTGGATGTCTTCGAAGCCATATTTCTTGGAGAGGATGCCGAGCGGCTCGATCGTGTCGCGGCCATAGCCGCTATCGTGATAGAGCGTCGCGATCTTCAGCCCCTTGAGCTTGTCATAGCCGCCCGCCTGCTGGGCGATGTAGTCGACGATGATCTGGGCTTCGCTCCAATAGTCGAACACCAACGGATACTGGTAGGGAAAGACGCGACCGTCGGTGGCGATGTTCTGGCCGCCGCCAGGGCTGACGATCGGGATCTTGTCGATGCGAGCCTTGTCGGTGAGCGCGACGTCGAGACCGCTCGAATGCGGATAGATCGACGCCGTCAGCGCGCCGTTGTAGCCGTTCTTGTAGCGTTCGTAGCATTCGATGCCGCGCTCGATCGTGTAGGCCGTCTCGCATTCCTGGACCAGGATCTTGACGCCGTCGACGCCGCCCTCGACCTCATTGATGTAGCGGAGATAATCGATGTTGCCGGCGCCGAACGGAATGAACGATGGAGCATAGGGCCCGGTGCGGTAGGTGAACAGCGGATAGAGCTGTTGGCCGGTGCCGTCTTCGGCGAAGGACGCGCTGCTCAGCAGCGTGACGGCCATCGCGGCAGCGGCCGCCAGCGACATGGTCTTGGTTAGCAATGACATGGTGCAACCCTTGTTTGAGTGGTTTGGCGAAAGTGACGACTGATGCTTGGGAGGAGGCGAAAGACCCGGCGCCGAGGTCTTTCGCCTGTTCGAGTTCAACCGGATGAGCGTGTTCGCGAGCGAAGGGCCTCCACGCCGCGCCTTCCCAGGCTCGACAATCCATCCGGTTCCTTGATCAGCAGCACGATGATGATCGTGCCGAAGATGATGTGCTGCAGGTTTGCCAGCGCGCCCTGATCGCCGAGGAATGAAAGATCGATGACCAGTGACAGCCGGTCGAGCAGGATCGGCGTCAGCACGATGAAGGCGGCACCGAGAAAATTGCCGAAGATGGTAGCCACGCCGCCAATGATGACGATGAACAGTATCTGGAACGATTTATCGAGATTGAACGCATGCGCATCCGAGGTGCCAAGATATCCGAAGGCCCAGAGGGCGCCGGCGATGCCAAGGAAAAACGAACTTATGCCGAAGGACAGCAGCTTGCGGCGCGCAACGCGGATGCCGATGACCGAGGCAGCGACATCCATGTCGCGGATCGCCATCCATTCGCGGCCGACACGGCTTTTGACAATGGCGAAGGCCAGCGCGATCAGCAGCACCGTGGTCGCGATCACCAGATAGTAGCGTCCGGTGGCCGACTGGAGGTCGTAGTCGAGGATCTGCAGTCGAGGCGCCGAGATGGTCAGCGACTGGCTGTCATTCGAAAACCAGCTGAAATTGGTGAACAGCCATTCAAAGAAGAACTGGGCGCCCAGCGTCGAAGCGCCGAGATAGAAGCCCTTGATGCGCAGCGACGGTAACCCGAAGATGACGCCGGCAGCAGCCGCGATCAGGCCGGCAAGGATCAGGACGACCGGCAGGGGCAAGAACGGCGCGCGCAGCAGCAGATTGTAGGTCGAGAAGGCGCCGATCGACATGAAGGCAGCCGAACCGATCGACACCAGCCCGGTATAGCCCATCAGCAGGTTCAGCCCGATGCCGGCAAGCCCCATGATCACCGTCGGGATGATGATCGAACTCAGCCAGTAATCGTCGGCAAGGGCCGGCACCGCGAAGGCGGCAACCAGGCCAGCGACGATGGCGATGGTGCCGACCCCAAGGGCAGGCCGGCGGAGCGGCTTGGTCGGGGCGGATTCCTGCAGCGTGGTCACGATCAGACCCTTTCGATTTCGCGATCGCCGAACAGGCCGGCCGGGCGGATCTGCAGGAAGCCGACAGCGAGGATGTAGGCAAACCAGGTGGAGACGCTGCCATTGACCAGCGGGCCGATATAGATGTCGGCCAACGCCTCGGTCGCGCCGACAAGCAGGCCGCCGGCGATGGCGCCCGGGATGGAGGAGAAGCCGCCGATGATCAGCACCGGCAGCGCCTTGAGCGTCACCAGCGAGAGCGAATATTGCACACCCTGGCGCGATCCCCAGACAAGGCCGGCAACCAGGGCCACGATGCCGGCGACGCTCCAGACGATGCGCCAGATGACAGGCAGGCGGATGCCGATCGACTGCGCCGCAAGCGTGTCGGAAGCCACCGCGCGAAGCGAGATGCCCATACGCGTCTTGTTGAAAGTGATGGCCAGCGTGGCGACCAGCGTCAGCGCAATCAACGAGGCAATGATGTCGAACTGGCTGACATAGATGCCGCCGACCTGTACCGCGACATCGGGGATGCCGAGATCGAGCATGTGAACATCCATGCCCATCAGCAATTGGGCAAAACCCTCGATGACGTAGCTCAATCCCGAAGTGGCCATGAACAGCGTCAACGGATCGCGGTTTCGCAAGGGCCGAAGCACCAGCCACTCGATCAGGATCGCCATCGCCACCATGACAAGCGATGTGACGATGAAGGCCAGGGCAAACGGCATGCCCTTCTCGATCAGGGTGACGAAGGTCAGCGCCGCAAACAGCAGCATCGCCCCTTGCGCGAAATTGAAGACCCCGGACGCCTTGTAGATGAGCACGAAACCGATCGCGACGAGCGAGTACATCACTCCGGCAAACAGACCGCTGACCAATGTTTCAAGAAAATAGGACATGAGTTCCTCAGTGAACCGTGCCGAGATAGGCGGCTATCACGTCGGGGTTTTTGCGCACCTCGTCGGGTGCCCCGTCCGCGAGCTTGCGGCCGTAATCGAGCACCACCACATGGCTGGCGAGGTTGAGCACGATGCCGACATCGTGCTCGATCAGCACCACGGTCGAGCCGAAGACGCGATTGACCTCGCGGATCACGCGGCTCATCTCCTCCTTCTCTTCCTGGTTCATGCCGGCCATCGGTTCGTCGAGCAGCAGCAGCTTGGGGCCGGCGACCAATGCCCGGGCGAGATCGACGCGTTTCTGAAGACCGTAGGGAAGTGTCGAAACGATCTTTCCCGCATGGCGATCGAGCCCGAGGAACGACATGGTGCGTTCGGCGCGGGCAAGGAAGCCGTGGCGCTCGGCGCCGTCCCTGCCCAGCCGGAAGATGTTTTCGAAAAAGCTGGCGTTGCCATGACGAGAAAGACCGGCCAACACGTTTTCGCGCACCGACAAGCGGCGGAACAACGCATTGTGCTGGAAGGTCCGGCCGATGCCGAGATGGGCCGCCTTCTGCGGATGGATCGCCTCGAAGCGCAGCCCGTCGAAGACAATGTCGCCGGCGTCGGCGCGATAGACGCCATTGATGACGTTGAGAAGCGAACTCTTGCCGGCGCCATTCGGCCCGATCAAGGCGCAGATCTCACCCTTGGCGACGCTGAAGCTCAGCGCATTCAGCGCTCGTACGCCCTTGAAGGACAGCGACACGTCGTGGAGTTCAAGCAGGCCGCTCATCACGCATTCACGGATTTCAGGCGGGACGCCGAGGCACGGTCGGCTTCGCGACGCTTGACGGCCTCGATGTCACGGTAGCCGTCGGCCGGATGCGTCGCGGGAAGATAGGGCCCTTGGCCGAACAGCTTTTCACGCAATGTTCCGGGCTTGTAGGCGGTGGGATAGACGCCGCGCTTCTGCAATTCCGGCACCAGCAGATCGACGGTCGCCTCGAAGCTTTCGGGCGTCACCGCATAGGCGAGGTTGAAGCCATCGACACCGGTTTCATCGACCCATTCCTGCAGGATATCGGCGATGGTGCCGGCCGAGCCGACGAAGACAGGCCCGACGCCGCCGATGCCGCCCCATTTCGCCAGTTCCTCCACGGTCCAGGCCTTGTCCTTGCCGGCAAAGTGCTCGACCATCGAGACGATGGCATTGGTCTCGACCTTCTTGAGCGCGTCGGTTGGCGCATACTGGCCGAAATCGATGCCGGTCCAACCCGACATGAACACCAGCGAGCCATCGTAGGATGTATAGCCTTGGTATTCCTCGAAGCGCTTCTTCGCCTTCTCGTCGGTCTCATCGACAATCAGCGTGGTGAGATTGTAGATCAGAACATTCTTCGGATCTCGGCCCGCGGCAGCGGCTTTTTGACGGATTTCGGAAACATAGGCCTTGAGCAGCGTTTTCGTCGGCGCGCCGACGAAAACGCACTCGGCATGCGCAGCGGCGAAGGCCTTGCCCGGACCCGAGGCGCCCGCCTGATAGAGAACCGGAGTGCGCTGCGGCGACGGCTCCGACAGATGGTAGCCAGGTACTTCGAAGAACTTGCCCTTGTGGCCGATCTCGTGGACCTTGCTGGGGTCGGTGAAAATGCCACGGACCGGATCACGCAGCACCGCGCCCTCTTCCCAACTGCCTTCGAACAGCTTGTAGAGCACCTCGACATATTCGGCCGCGACCTCGTACCGGTTGTCATGGCTTTTCAGGCCGGTCTGGCCGACATTCTTGGCGCCGCTTTCCAGATACGAGGTCACGATATTCCAGCCGACACGGCCCTTGGTGTGATGGTCGGCGGTCGAAAGGCGGCGGGCGAATGTGTAGGGATGTTCGAACGAGGTCGAGGCGGTAATGCCAATGCCGAGATGCTCGGTGGCAAGGGCGATTGGCGCTGCCAATTGCAAGGGATCATTGACCGGAATCTGCGCCGCTTGCTCGATCGCGTGGTAATTCGAGCCCTTGTAGACGTCGTAGTAGCCGATGACATCGGCGATGAATATGCCGTCGAAAATACCACGCTCGAGCGTCCGAGCCAGGTCCTGCCAGTAGTCCAGATCCTTGTATTTCCAGGACTTGTCGCGTGGATGCTTCCACAGGCCAGGGGATTGGTGGCCAACGCAATTCATGTCGAAAGCGTTGAAGCGAATATGCCGACCCATCCGTCACTCCTTTGATAGCCCTGTCGGGCGACTGCGGGAGGAAACTACCGACAGGGTGGCTGTCGACGAAGGCAGAATATAATGTCTATGGATTATATAGAGAACTATTATTCCGCTCTTGGCGCGCATCTTGGTTTTTCCCCGAGGCACGGCTTCGAACGCTGTGTGAGGGCCACCATGGCAAAGCTGGAACATGCGCGCGACGAGATCGGCGAGCAGCCGTATCGAGCGCGGCGCTGTTGAGCGCAGCGAACGCTGATGGATGTGGGGGGTTGCAGGGGCTTAGCCCCGGACACTGCTTCCGGCCAGAAACTGGACCGGGCCGGAATTCGCGCAGTGACACATTTCTAGCCGGCGGGCCTGAAGGGCTTTGCCAGGGAGGCTGGGAAATTCAAGGCGAGCATCTGGCGATTGCGCGAGATGATCACCAGCACCACGATCGTCGCCAGATATGGCAGCGCGGAAAGCAGTTCTGACGGCAGGGCGATGCCGAGCACCTGACCCTGGAGTTGCAGGATTGTCATGCCGCCGAACAGCCATGCCCCGAGCAGGACACGATAGGGGCGCCAAGTGGAAAAAACCACCAGTGCGAGCGCGATCCAACCCCGGCCGGCGGTCATGTTCTCTACCCATAGCGGCGTATAGACCACCGACAGATACGCGCCTGCCAATCCCGCCATGGCGCCGCCGAACAACACCGCGAGATAGCGAATGCGGACCACCGGATAGCCGATCGCATGCGCCGACTGCGGCGATTCGCCGATCGTGCGCAGCACCAGGCCGGCCTTGGTCCGGTAGAGAAACCAGCCGATGAAGACGACCATGAACAGACTGAAATAGACCAGTATGTCGAAGCGGAAGATGAGCGGTCCAACGAGCGGAATGTCCGAAAGGACCGGAATATGAAGCGTGCCGAGCGCTGCGATCGGAGTGTTGCCGAAGCCGTTACCGATCATTGCCGACAGGCCGGAGCCGAAGATCGCCAGAGCCAAGCCGGCCGCGTACTGGTTGGTCAGGAAGGTCAACGCCAGCACGCCGAACAGCATCGAAGACGCCGCGCCGCCGGCGACGCCGGCAACGATGGCAAGCGGTAGCGGCAAGCCGGCAAGCGCAACCCCGAAGGCAAGGGCCGCACCGGTAAGCATCATGCCTTCGATGCCGAGATTGAGCACGCCGGACTTTTCCACCACCAGTTCGCCGAGCGCGGCCAGCACCAGAGGCGTGGCGGCGACGATCGTGCCCGTGAAGATGGCGATGAACAGATCCATCAGTTCTGCCCCCCAACGCGGCGAATGCGGTAGAAGATGAAGAAGTCGGCGGCGAGCAGGAAGAACAACAGGACGCCCTGAAACACGCGAGTCAGCGCCGAGGGCAGACCGAGCGACACCTGGACTGTTTCGCCACCGAGGAAGAGCAGCGACATCAGCAAGCCTGCCAGCACGATGCCGAAAGCGTTCAACCGGCCGACAAAGGCAACGATGATTGCGGCGAAGCCGTAACCAGGCGAGACGTTGGGCGAAAGCTGTCCAAGCGGTCCTGCCGCCTCAGCCATGCCCGCGACGCCGGCGGCAGCGCCACCTGCCAGAAGTCCAATCCATATGGCGGCCGATTCACGGAAACCGGCATAGCGAGCGGCCAGCGGTGCAGCGCCTGCCACGGCCATCTTGTAGCCTAGAAAGCTGCGGTCGGTGAAAATCCACATAACGACCACTGCCACAGCGGTGATGAACACTGAATGGTTGACACGGTAGGCATCGTCAAACGGCGCAAAAAGGGCGTACGGCGGCAGCATCGCGGTTTGCGGATAGTTGAAGCCGGCAGGATCGCGCCATGGGCCGTGGACCAGCCACGATAGGAACAGTGTCGCCACATAGGTCAGCATCAGCGTGACAAGAATTTCGCTGGTGTTCATGCGCGCCCGTAGAAAGGCTGGTATCGCAGCCCAGGCCATGCCGGCGGCCATGCCCGCCAAGAACATCAGCGGCAAAAGAAGCACGCTATCCGGGTTTGGATAAAAGAGCCCGACACCCGTCGCCGCAATCGCCCCCATGATGAGCTGGCCCTCGGCGCCGATGTTCCAGACATTTGCGCGAAAGCCAACCGCAAGGCCACAGGCGATGAGGATCAGCGGCGACGCCTTCAGCAGCAATTCCGAAAGGCCGTTCAGCGAATTGAGCGGCGCGATGAAGAACGCGTCGAGCATGGCGACGGGATTGTGGCCAAGTGCCGCGAACAGACCCGCGCCGACGACAAGGGTCAACGCTATCGCAGCGACGGGAGCCACGACGCGCATGACGGCCGAGGGCTCGGGCCGTTGTTCAATCGTGAAGCGCAAGGCTGTCTCCACCGTTTGCAACAACACTGCCATCCAGTCCCGTCATCAGCAGCCCCACTTCCTCGCGGTCCGTCTGCGTGCGAATGAGCGACTTCGACAGCCGGCCGTTGCAAATCACCAGCAGCCGGTCGCAGATCTCGAAAAGCTCGTCGAGTTCCTCCGAGACAATCAGCACGGCAGCGCCCGCACGACTGAGATCAACCAGCGTCTGGCGGATGAAGGCGGCCGCGCCGACATCGACGCCCCAGGTCGGCTGTGAGACAAGCAGCAGCTTCGGCTGCAAGGCGATTTCGCGGCCGACGATGAATTTCTGCAGGTTACCGCCCGACAGGCTCTGCGCCTTGGCGCGGACGCCGTTGGTCTTCACCTTGAATTTTTCGACAATGTCGCGCGAGAAGTCGGCGGCGCGTTTGCGGTCGACCATGCCGTGGCGCACCGAGCCGAGGCGGTGACCGGTGAGCAGGCCGTTCTCGATCAGCGAATGCGCCGGCACGGCGCCGCGGCCGAGCCGCTCTTCCGGGACGAAGGCGATGCCTGCGCGACGGCGACCGTCTGCGTCGAGATGACCGGAGGCGATGCCGCCAATGCGGATCGCGTTGCTTTGGGGATGCAGCCGCTCGCCGCTGAGCAGGGAAACAAGTTCGGCCTGCCCGTTGCCCGACACGCCGGCGATGCCGACGATCTCGCCACCGAACACGTCAAAGGAAATATCGGCGAGGTCGACGCCGTAAATGTCTGTCGCCGCTGCGGACAGCCCGCGAATCTCGAGCATGGGTTTCTCGGCCGGGACGGGAGGGCTGACATGCATCTCGGGCAGTTTCGAGCCCACCATCATCCGCGCCAGTTCTGTTGCTGTCGTCTGCTTGGGCCTTGCCGTGCCGGTTACCCGGCCGTTGCGGAATACGGTTGCGGTGTCGCAAAGCGTCTGGACCTCGTCCAGCTTGTGGCTGATGTATAGAATGCTGCAGCCTTCGGCCGCCAGTTGCCGAAGCGTATCGAACAGCCGCAGCACGGCTTGCGGTGTCAGCACCGAAGTCGGTTCGTCGAGGATCAGCAGCTTGGGGTTCTGCAAGAGGCAGCGCAGGATTTCCACGCGCTGCCTTTCGCCCACCGACAGATTGTGCACCAGCCGCGCCGGATCGATCGGCATGCCGTAGCGCTGGGAAAGCTCAAGCACCTTGCGCGAAAGCGCCGCCAGGTTGAACGGCGTGGTGACGGAAAGCGCTATGTTCTCAACGACGGAAACGGATTCGAATAGCGCGAAATGCTGATAGACCATCTCGATGCCGAGCGCGCGCGAGACGGCTGGATTGTGCGAATGGATCGGGTTGCCGTCGCATAGGATCTCGCCGCTGTCGGCCTGTACGGCACCGTAGATGATCTTCATCAGCGTCGATTTTCCGGCGCCGTTCTCGCCCAGCACAGCGTGGATTTCGCCGGGCAAGATCGACAACGAAACGTCGTCGTTGGCGACGACACCGGGATAGCGTTTGCAGATGTTGCGCAGTTCGAGGCGCGGGATCATCGCTGGACCTGTACTGTCAGGAAGAGTCGGGCTGGCGCCGCAACGCTACCGGTGCGCGCCGGAGCCTGTCCAGCGCGCAGCGGTTTTGAGGCTATGGCCAGGCGATCAGGCGAGCTTGCCGCTCATGCCGGCGACCAGCCAGTTGGTGGCGCGGATGTCCTTGTCGGAAAGCATCGCTCCGGCCGGCACACGTACCTTGCCGTCCTGGTCCTTGATCTCACCGGCATAGGGGTGGACCTTGCCGGAGCCGATGTCGGCCTCAAGTTGTACAAGCTTGGCCTGCGCCTCGGCGGGGATTTTCTTGTTGAAAGGCGCCAGCTTCACCACGCCGGCCTTGAGCCCATCCCATCGTTCCTCCGACTTCCACGTGCCGTCGGCGACACCCTTGGCCGCGCGCACATAGTCGCTCGTCCAGTCCATCATGAAGGCGGTGAGATGGAATTCCGGCGCGAATTTGGCAAGGTCGCTGGCATAGCCGATCGACCATGCCCCCTTTTCGCCCGCAACCTGCACGCATGTGCCGGTGTCGGTCATGCCGCAGACCACGTCGCAGCCTTGCGACAAGAGGGCAAGAGCGGCTTCCTTTTCCTTGCCCGGATCATACCAGGAATTGAGGAAGACGACGTTGCAGGTGGCCTTCGGATTGACGCTTTGCGCACCGAGGAGGATGGCGTTGGCCGGACCGACGATGTCGGGAATCGGGAAGCCGCCAACGAAGCCGATCTTGCCCGCCTTCGACATGTAACCCGCGGCCGCGCCGGCCACATAGGCGCCCTCATAGTACTTCGCCTCGAACGTGCCGAGATTGGGCAGATGGACGATACCGGAGCAATGTTCGAAGGCGACCTTGGGGAAGCGCGGTGCCACTTTCTGCATCGGCGTGCCTAGCGAGAAGCTGGTGCCGAAGATCAATTTGTTGCCAGCCGACGCAAGCTCACGGAACACCCGCTCGGCGTCCTGGGGCATGAAGATGTTGTCGATGACGGTGACGGCGACCTTGTCGCCGAACTCCGCCTTGATGGCGTCGATGCCCAGCGCATGCTGCTTGGCCCAACCGATTTCGGCGGCGGGCGACGCGTTCACCTGGCCGATCTTGAGCGGCTCGGCTGCCCTCAGGATCGATGGAAAACCGGTGGCGCCGATTGCGGCTCCGACTGCCCCATATTTTAAGAATTGCCGTCTCGTGGTCTTGATCATGTTCGTTACCCTCTGATTGTGTTCTGGTTCCGTTGCGCCCGGTCTGGTTCACTGCCGGATCTTTTCTTCGAGATGGTGATGCGCCGTCAGGGCCGCCGCACCATCTTCCTCCACATTGCGTGATGCCGGCCCGTTCGGTCCCGTCCCGGTTCTTGCGATGGCCAGGTACGGTGCCAGCGCCTCCACGGGGCTGGCTTCGGGAAACACTGAATCGTCCATGACAAAGCCGCGCACGATCGACCGGTAGTGCGCGTCGATCAGGTCCATGGCCTGTTTGACCCGCTTCTTTTCGAGCAGTTCGAGAAGCTTCGAGTGGTCGTCGAGCAGGCTGCAATAATCGAAATGGTTGAAATAGAGCGAGCGCAGCAGCATCGTGCGGCGCACGATCTGCGCGTGGATATCCTGCACGACTTTGTTGCGGCTGGCGCGGATGAGCTGGGTATGAAAATCCGGGCCGAGCGCATCGGCGAGCGCATGGTTGCCGCAATCCATGGCCTGTCGCGTCTGCTCTATCTGCCGATGCAGGGCCGCCCAATCGCGTGGACCCATGCGCTCGGCCAATTGCGAGGCGACGCCCTGCTCGATCAGTGTCAGCGCGTCGTAGAGCTCGTAGGCCTCCTGCATGCTGGGCTTGGCGACAAAGGCACCGCGGTTGCGAACGATCGAGACAATCCCGTCGTCGGCCAGCCGGATAAGCGCCTGGCGCACAACGATGCGGCTGACCTTGAAAATCTCGGAAAGCTCGCGCTCGCCAAGCTTGGCACCGGGAACCAGCCGGTGCTCAAGGATTGCCTTGGTCAAGGTATCGGCGATCGCGCGCGATCGATTGCTCATTGACGATTGCCCGTGGCGAGTGGCCGTTCTACGTTTCTGACGCCGGTTCCGGAGTTCCAGCAGCGCGTCTGATACGATAGGCGAAACTGGGACGAAACCGCTTGAATTGTCAACCGATCTTAAAAATTTGATGATACAAAAAGAAGATATTGATATCCAAAAAGCTTTCTGCAAACGTGGTGTGCCAATCGTTGGGATTTCAAGAATGGCGACGATGCGGACGGTCGAGATGAAGGCGCCGACAGCATGCGGGAGATGACGTCCATAGATCCGGTGACACTGAACCTTTGGTATCCGATCGTCGCAATTGGCGACACGAAGCCGGATGTCGCGGGCACCACCATGCTGCTCGAACAGCCGATCGGCTTTGCCGTCGGCGTGTCCGGGCGAGCGGCTGCCTGGAGCGCGCGGCCGGACCTTCGAGCCGGCGACACCGTTGATGCTTCCAGCGTCACTGGTGGCTTGCCCGTCAAGACCGCGTACGGCTATCTCTGGACCTCGCTCGGCACACCAGCGGCCGACATCTTCGCGATCCCGCAATATGCCGAGCCGGACCGACGCAACATTGCCGCCGCCTCGATCGGAGTGAACGTATCGGCACCGCGTGCCATCGAGAATTTCCTCGATATGGGCCACTTTCCGTATGTCCACACCGGTATCCTGGGCATCGAGCCGCATACCGAGGTCAAGGAGTACGACGTCGAGATTTCGGTCGATGGCGACGAGATACTCGCCACGCGCTGTCGTTTCTTCCAGCCCATGGCCTCGACAGTCGCACAGGGCGGCGCAGATGTGGAATACGTCTACCGGGTGCCGCACCCGTTCTGCTCGGTGCTCTACAAGTCGAGCCCGCTCGACGAGAAGCGCATGGACGTGATCGCCATCTTCCTGCAGCCGATGGACCAGGAGCATGTCCGGGCGCACATGATGCTGAGCGTTCTCGACGACCAGAACGACGACACCTTCATCCGGCGCTTCCAGTTGATGATCTTCGGCCAGGACAAGCCGATCCTGGAAAACCAGTTCCCCAAGCGGCTGCCGCTGGATCCCCGCGCGGAAACGCCGATCCGGGCCGACAAGTCGGCCATCGCCTATCGCCGCTGGCTCAGCCAGAAGGGCATCACCTACGGGGTCATTCCGGTTGCCGCCTGATTTCGAACCCGGAGACGGTATCGTGTCCAGTCATCCTTGGCATCCGATCGCCGCGTCGCATGATCTGCCGTTCCGCCACGTCTTCCACGGCCAGTTGTTCGGGCGCGAGTTCGCGGTATGGAGGGCCGACGATGGCTATGTCAACGTCTGGGAAAACCGTTGCCTGCATCGCGGCGTACGGCTGTCGATTGGTGTCAGCGACGGCCGTGAATTGAAATGCCAGTATCACGGCTGGCGCTATTCCAACCGCACCGCCGGCTGTACCTATATTCCCGCGCACCCCGCCGACGCGCCTGCGCGAACCATCACCAACCGCACCTTCCCCGCAGAGGAACGCTACGGGCTGGTCTGGTCGTCGCTCGAAGAGGCAGCAGCGCTGCCACGGGTCGCCGGATTAGACGACGCAAATCTGCTCGTGCTGCGCGGTATGCCGCTCAACGCTCCGGCCGCGTTGGCTTTGGCGCATCTCGCCGACTACCGGTTCCAACCGAACAACGCCATCGACAGCAAGGAAGCCCTGGTTTCAATCGAGGCAGCGGAGGGTTTCTCGATTGCCCTGCGCGCCCGTTCCGGGTCGCAAGAGACGCTAGCGGTGTTCTTCGTGCAACCAGTCGATTCCAGCCGGTCGGTGATCCGCGGTGTGCTCGACCGCAATGCCGAAGGGATGGTGCGGAACACCATTCTGCGTCATCACAACGAACGTCTCTCGGCATTGCGCGACCGCGTCGAGCGGGAGGCGGCGGCACTCCCGGCCGCCCCGCCGATCGAGCCGGTCTATGAAAGCGTGGCGCCGGAACTGGCGGAGATGCCCTCACTTTCAGCCTCGGGACGTCGAGCGGCGATCACCGTTCAGGTGGCGCGCAAATGGATGACCGCCAACGACATTGCCGGCTTCGAACTGCGCCCCATCCGAGGGCTGCTGCCGACCTTCCAGCCCGGCGCCCATATCGATGTACACCTGCCCAATGGTCAGATCCGCCAGTACTCGATCACCAACGCACCGGGCGAGACAGACAGCTACACGATCGGCGTGAAGCGGGAGCGGGACTCGAAGGGCGGATCGTCGTGCCTGCACGAGACGGTGCGCGAAGGCGATCTGCTGGCCATCTCCGAGCCGCGCAACAATTTTCCGTTGCGGCGCGACGCCGTAAAGACGCTGTTCATTGCCGGCGGCATCGGAATCACGCCGCTCATCGCCATGGCGCAAGCGCTCAGCCATATGAGCCTGCTGAGCGAGCTGCACTATTTTGCGCAGGACGAAACGCAGCTGGCCTTTCCCGAACGGCTGGCGACGCTCGGCAGAGCGCTCACGTCGCATCTCGGTCTCAATCCGCAGGCAACCGCCGCGAAGCTCGCCGAACTGCTCGTCGACTACCGGCCAGACATGCATGCCTATCTCTGCGGCCCCGCTCCGATGCTGGAGGTGGCACGGCGCATCGCTGCCGAAAAAGGCTGGCCCGATGCCTCCGTTCATTTCGAGTATTTCAAGAACACCAAGGCGATCGACGACAGTTCGAGCTTCGAGATCGCACTGGCGCGTTCGGCGGTCACCCTTCGCGTGCCGGCCGGCAGCACCATCCTGGAGGTGATGCGCGGCAACGGTATCGACATGCCGTCCTCATGTGAACAAGGTGCCTGCGGCACCTGCGTCGCCACGGTTCTGGAAGGTGAACCGGATCATCAGGACGTCTATCTCAACGACGCGGAGAAACGGAGCGGGACAAAGATCATGACTTGTGTGTCGCGAGCCTGTTCGGCGCGCCTCGTGCTCGACCTGTAAGGCCATGGCATGATCACGCTTTACGATTTCGAATTGTCGGGAAACTGCTACAAATTGCGCCTGCTGATGAGCATCCTCGGCGTTGAGTACAAAATCGTGCCGGTGGATTTCTATCCCGGCCGCGAGCACAAATCGGCGACGCTCCTGAAGCTCAACCCGCTTGGCCAGCTTCCGATAATCGACGATGACGGGCTGATCCTGCGAGACGCGCAGGCGATTCTGGTCTATCTCGCCGCCAGGTATGATGCGTCGGGAAACTGGTATCCGCGGGACAATCCGGCGCTGCTGGGCGAGATCGGCCAATGGCTGGCTTTCGCCGATGGCATCACCGCCACCGCTTCGGCGGCACGTCTGCATGACGGGCTGTTTTATGATCTCGACGTCGAGGCGGCACGCGCCGGCGCGCACCGTCTGTTCCGCATTCTGGACGAACATCTGTGGTTCGGCCAACAGGTAGGCCGCGACTGGATCTGCGCCGCCGATCATCCGACCATCTCCGACATTGCCTGCTTTCCCTACGTCCTGCTTTCGGAAGAAGGCGGCATCTCGCGACAGGATTATCCGGCGATCCGCCGCTGGGGGGACCGGGTCAAGCGCGTGCCGGGCTTCATCGTCATGTCAGGCATATTTCCTGCGGGGCCTGCCCGCGCCATCTGAGCGAACGGTATCGGCGGCGGCATCAGAAATTGGGACACGGTATGGGAAACGAAGGCTTCACTGTCGCCTGCAACGCCTTCCATGCGCCGCAGCGCGGTCAGCTGGAAGTCTTGGAAAACTGTCTGATCAAGGTCGGCGGTGATGGGCGGATTTTCGATGTCGTACGCCCCGACCGCGCCGACCACGCGACGATCCGCCGTTCGGCGGATGACGATGGAACACTGGTCACGCTCGCCGACAGCCAATACCTCTTGCCCGGCATGGTGGATCTGCACATCCATGCACCGCAATGGGCGCAGCTTGGCAAGGCGCTTGACGCGCCACTCGAGGAGTGGCTCCAGAAATACACGTTCCCGCTCGAAGCGAAATATGCCGACACCGCGTTTGCGCGACAGGTCTATAGCTCCCTGGTCGAGAACCTGCTCGCCAACGGGACAACCACCGCCGTCTATTTCGGCACCATTCATGTCGAAGCCAACCTTGCGCTCGCCGAAATCTGCCTCAAGCGGGGCCAGCGCGCGCTGGTCGGCAAGGTCGCCATGGACGATCAGGGGCAGTGCCCGGATTTCTACCGCGATGCCGACGCATGGGCGGCGGTCGAGGACACCAGGCGCTTCATGCAGCGGCTGGCGGAGATGCAGCCCGAAGGGCACACACTTGTCCATCCGGCGATCACGCCGCGTTTCGTGCCAAGCTGTACGGATGCGCTGCTAGAAGGGCTCGGTCGCGTCGCGCATGAGACCGGCTGCCATGTGCAGACGCATTGCTGCGAAAGCGACTGGGCAAACAACTATGTCCAAAACCGTTTCGGTGAGACCGACACGGAGGTGCTGGCGCGGTTCGGGCTGCTCACCGGCAAGACCATCCTTGCCCATTCGAACTTCGTCTCTCCCAAAGATGTCGACAGGATCAAGGCCGCCGGGGCCGGCCTCGCGCACTGTCCGCTTTCGAACTTTTACTTCGCAGATGCGGTCTTTCCGTTGCGCGCCGCCCTCGACAAGGGCGTTCATGTCGGCTTGGGCACTGACATTTCAGGCGGTTATTCGCCTTCGCTCTTCGACAGCGCGCGGCTTGCCATGATCGCCGCGCGCGCCCTGAACAGCGGTGTCGATCCGGCGGCGGCTCGTGAGGCACGCGGCGTACCCGGTTCCCGCATCACCACGGCGGAAGCCTTCTGGCTCGCCACCGCCGGCGGCGGCGAGGCGCTCGGCCTACCTGTTGGCGTCTTCGCGCCCGGCTTCGAATTCGACGCGCTGGTCGTCGACGTGGACGTGCCCGCGTCGAACATATCACTCTGGCCGAAACTCGACAGTGCGCTCGATGTGTTTGACAAGATCATGCTGAACGCCGGGCGCGCCAATATCGCAGCAGTCTGGGTGGGTGGAAAAATCCGCTCCCGCACAACCGCGTTCGTGCCCGATCTATCCTGGTTATCGATCCCATGAGGGCTCGTTCAACGCTGTCGGTCCCCTGGACTTAGAGTCGTCGATCCACGGCGGAAAGAGCGAAGGACGTCATGATCTCATCCCCTATTGCGCGGCCAGTGCCGTCACCTCTCGCCGGAACGGCAGCGCGTCGCCGATATCGAGTTCGTCCAACTCACGAGCGAAACGATGGCCGGCATAGGTCGCCCAGGCAATCGGACCCGGCGCCTCGGCATCGCCGATGACCTTGATCGAGCGAATGCCGCTGTCGGCCCATTCGTCCCGCCGCGCCTTCAATTCGGTCCAGACCCCATCATCCTGTTGGCGCGACGTCACCAGCACCACGGCGTCGGCGGCGATATCGCGTTCGGCACCGGTGTAGGCACAGGCAGTGGCAACACCTCCGGGCACAATGCGCGTCACGGTCCTGTTCAGAACGATCTCGACGCCGAGCCCGGCCAGCCGGCGATGGATGGCGCCCTGCTCCAGCGTGTTGCGGGTCCAGTCGGAGACATAGGCGGATGGCGTCACGAGCGTCACCTTCGCGCCCTGCCGCGCCATCAGTTCGGCCAGAACGCCACCCATGTAGTAGTGGTCGTCGTCGAACAGCACGACGTTGCCGGTCGGCACATTGCCACCCATCAAATCATCCGGCGTGTAGAGCGGCATGGCCGGGCTGATCGGCATCGGCACCACATGGGCGCGCGCCACGCCGTCGCGGCGCCATGTCGCGCCTGTGGCGAGGGCGACGTTCTGAAAGCCGAAGGCCAGGATATCCTCGGCAGACAGTCGGCTTTCGAAATAGATGTCGACATTGGACATCTGGCTGAGCTGGTACTGGCGATAGTCGCGCACACGGCCCCATGCGGAAAGGCCAGGCAGGCGGCACTCCCGCGCGACGCGGCCGCCGAGTTCGGTGCCTGCCTCGGCAATGGCCACCTGATAGCCGCGCAGGCCGAGCGCGCGCGCGGCCTCCAGCCCGGCGGGACCGGCGCCGACGATCAGCACGCTGTCGCTGTCGCCCTTGGCTTGCATCCGTTCGGGATGCCAGCCCTTGCGCCACTCTTCCATGAATGTCGGGTTCTGCGTGCAGCGCGAGATCGACATGGTCATGTCGCCAGTGATGCAGATGTTGCAACCGATGCATTCGCGAATGTCTGCGATTCGCCCCTCCTCCACCTTCTTCGGCAGAAAGGGATCGGCGATCGATGGACGGGCGCAGCCGATGAAATCAAGCGTGCCGGACTTGATCATCCTGACCATCACATCCGGCGAGGTGAAGCGCCCGACACCGACGACCGGCTTCGAGGTCAGCTTCTTGATACCGGATACCAGGCTCTCCTGCGCCCCCTCCTCCTTGAACCGCGACGGCCCGGAGCAATCCTCCCAGGCGCCATGCGCCAGGTCCCAGAGGTCGGGCAGGTCGGCATGCATCTCGATCATGTCGCGCACTTCGGAGTTGGCGAAGCCAAGCTCGCCGATCATCTCGTCCAGCGACAACCGCAGCGTCAGGCCGCAAGTGTCGCCAATGGCGTCGCGCCCCTCTTCGATCAGCTCACGCATCAGCCGCGAGCGGTTTTCCAGCGAGCCGCCATATTCGTCGCTGCGCTGATTGGTGGCGGTGGACAGGAAGTGCTGAATGATGCCGAAGCCATGCGCGCCGTAGAGACAGACCAGATCGAAACCCGCCAGTTTCGCGCGTTTGAAGGCATTGCGGTGCCAGCGCCTGAGGTCACGTATATCCTGCTTGTCCATGGCACGCGCCTGAACGGGATCGTTGGTGAAGGTGCGGATCGGCAAGGCCGACGGGCCGCGTGGCACTTCCTTGGTGTAGAGGTTCGGGCCATTGATGCCGGAATAGGCGAGCTGGATGCCGGCTAGTGCGCCATGCTGGTGCATGGCCTCGGCCATCCTGGCCAGTGCCGGAATATCGGCGTCGTCCCACAGCCTGAGCTCGATGAAGGGCGTGATCTCCGACGTGTGGTGCATCTCGGTCTGCTCGGTGAAGATGACGCCCCAGCCGCCCTCCGACTTGATGCGGCGCATCTCGGCCGCGGCGGACGGATCGCGGTAGCCGCCGCCATTGCAATGCGGGACCTGATAAAAGCGGTTCTTGGCGGTCACGGGACCGATCTTCACAGGCTCGAACAGAATGTCGTAGCGTGGATCGCGCATGGGATTTGCCTTCCTGTCAGCGTCGCCTTGCAAAATGCCCGATCATGGTTTCGAGCCCCCGCGCAAGCCGGCCAGCCCAGCGGTTGATGCCGTGAACCTACTCATAAGTTGCGGCACGCGCTGGAAAACTACAGATTTCTTCTGTGCCGATTAGGGCGCGCCTAATCGACCCGGCCGGATTAGAATCCGGTTATTCCCGGCTGAGCCAAATGCGACTTCATGGCCAATGCCACGCGATGCTAGATAATGCGCACGGCCAAAGAGACATGAGACGCATGGACAGCATCCGTATCCTTGAAAAGCTGATCGCCTTTCCGACTGTGAGCCGCGACTCCAATCTCGACCTCATCTTGTATGTGGCGGAGATGCTGGACGCGCATGGCGTTGCCAGCCAGATCATTCGAAGCGAGGATGGCCACAAGGCCAACCTCCTTGCCACCATCGGACCGGGCGATGCTTCCGGCATCATGCTGTCCGGCCACACCGACGTCGTCCCCATCGACGGGCAGAACTGGACGCTACCACCCTTCGGGATGACCGAGCGCGACGGCAAGCTCTACGGACGCGGCGCGGCCGACATGAAGGGCTTCGTTGCCTGTGCGCTGGCGGCGTGTCTCAGGGCGTCGAAAAGGACGCTGCGGACGCCGCTGCACCTGGCACTCTCCTATGATGAGGAGATCGGCTGCATTGGCGTGCGCAGCCTGATCGACATGCTGCAGGCAGCCCCGCAACGGCCGTTGCTGTGTATCGTCGGCGAGCCGACCGGCATGCAGGTGGCGACGGGGCACAAGGGCAAGCTTGCCGCACGCGCGCTTTGCAGGGGACGCGAAGGCCATTCGGCGCTCGCCCCGTTGGCGCTGAACGCCATCCATCTCGGGTGCGACTTCGTTGCCGCCTTGCGCCACGAGCAGGACCGGCTGGCGCGCGATGGCGCGCGCGACGGCGATTACGACATTGCCTACACCACCGTCCATGTCGGCAAGATCAATGCCGGCGTAGCGCTGAACATCGTGCCGAACCTCTGCCAGGTCGACTTCGAAATCCGCAACGTCGCGGCCGACAACCCGAACGAGATTCTCGACCGCCTACGCGCTGAGGCTGCGCGCATTGCTGCTGAAGCCTCTGCCATCGCGCCCGAGGCGGCGATCGACATCGACATCACCAACACCTATCCCGGCCTGGACACGCCAGCCAGTTCGCAAGCCGTGGCTTTCGTCAAATCGCTGACCGGCGCCAACGACACCATGAAGGTTGCCTTCGGCACCGAAGGCGGCTTGTTCAGCCGCGATCTCGGCACGCCGACGGTGGTTTGCGGACCGGGGTCGATGGCGCAGGGGCACAGGCCCGACGAATTCGTCAGCGTCGAGCAAATGCGCCGCTGCGACGACATGCTGGAAACATTGCTGCAGCGGCTTGCCGATCAGAGATTCGCTGAAAACGGCGCGCTTTAGCCGACTGCCCGTTCGGCGCCGAACACGCCTTGCTCGACAACGAAATGCCGGCAATGGTCGATGAACGCCTGGACGGTTTGTGTGCGATGGTCGGAGTTGGGCAAGGCGACGCCCATGGTCAGCGGCCGCAGGTCGCCGTCCAGCGGCACAAAGACAAGCGGCTTGCCATCCGGCGCCAGCGTGTTGAGCGGCCGCATATTGGCGATGCCGTAGCCGAAGCCATTGGCCACCATCGAGCGCATCACCGCGATGTCGCCGGTGCGCTCGGCGATGTTGGGCCTGATACCACGCTGGTGGAACGCCGACAGGAAATATTCGCGGCTGTACGGCAGGTCGAGCAACACCATCGGCTCGTCGGCGAGTTCCTCCGTCGTGATCGACGCCTTGCCCGCAAAGCGATGCCCCGCCGGCAGCATTACATAGGCCGGCACCAGCATCAGCGGCTCGAAGGTCATGTCCTGCGACAGTTCGAGATCGTAGGTCAGGGCAAGGTCGATTTCGCCACGCTGCAGCATCTCGAGCAATTGGCCTTGATTGCGCTCGAACTGGCGCACACGCACATCGGGATAGGCGCGCTCGAACCGCATGCGCAGAGCCGGCAGCACAATCTGCGCGAACGTCAGCAGGCATCCCACCGCCAGTGGGCCACGCACCTTCTCGGCAAAGTCGCCGGCGACATCGTGCAAGGCATCGGCGTCGTTGAGCAGCCGGGCGGCTTCCTTCAGGAAGACGCGGCCGCCGGCCGTCAGCGAGAGGCCGTGCGAATGCTTGCGGACAAAAAGCTGGACGCCGAACTCGGTTTCCAGCTGGGCGATGGAGGCCGAGATCGACGGCGGCGACACATTGACCTGTTCGGCCGCCTTGGCAATGGAGCCTGCTTCGCCGACGGCGACGAAATATTCCAGCTGTCTGAGCGTAAAGCGTAGCGGCATGGCTGGCTATGTTGCCGGTTTGGGGGCTGCGATCAAGCCTAATGCATGTCGCGCAAAAGTGGCCCCGGTTTTGCGCAAACGACATGCATAGAGCAAAGGCCTAAAGCGCATCGCTTGAATCCGTTCAATCGCGATGCGCTTTAGGCGCCCATCAGTATTTGATCCATGTCGTTTTCAGCGCGGTGTATTTGTCGAGCGCATGCAGCGACAGGTCGCGGCCGAAGCCGGATTGCTTGAAGCCGCCGAACGGCGTCATCGGGCTCAGCGCGTCGACCGTGTTGACGGAAACCGTACCGGCATGAAGCCGGCCGGCGATGCGGTGGGCACGCGACAGGCTGTCGGTCCACAGCGACGCGGCCAGCCCGTATGGGCTGTCATTGGCAATGCGGATCGCCTCCGCCTCGTCATCGAAGGCGATGACCGACAGCACCGGCCCAAAAATCTCGTCGCGGGCAATCGGATCGGCGGGCGCGACATCGTCGAAGATGGTGGGCTGGATAAAGCTGCCGCGGCCGTTGACGGTGACAAGATCGCCGCCGGCAACCAGGCGCGCGGTTTTCTTGCCGGCCTCGACAAACCGCATGACATTGGTCGCGTGGCGGGCATCGACCATCGCCCCCATTTTCGAAGCCGGATCGAGCGGATCGCCGGGTTGGGTGGCCGCCGCACGCTGAACCAATTTCTCGACCAGAGCATCCTTGATGCCGCGTTGCACGAGCAGGCGTGAATTGGCGGAACAGATTTCGCCCTGGTTGAAGAAGATGCCGAAGGCCGCCATGTCGGCCGCCGCATCGAGATCCCTGCAATCGGCAAAGACAAGGTTGGGGCTCTTGCCGCCGGTTTCCAGCCAGACCTGCTTCATGTTCGACTGACCGGAATACTGCAGGAACATCTTGCCGACGGCGGTCGAGCCGGTGAAGGCAAGGCAATCCACGTCCATATGGCGGCCAAGCGCCTGGCCGGCGGTTTCGCCGAGCCCCGGCACCACATTGAGCACGCCAGCAGGCAGGCCTGCTTCTATGGCCAGTTCGGCCAGAAGCAGGGCCGACAACGGCGACTGCTCGGCGGGTTTCAGCACCACCGAATTGCCCGCCGCAAGTGCGGGCGCGCATTTCCAGGTCGCCATGTCGAGCGGGAAATTCCACGGCACCACCGCGCCGACCACGCCAAGCGGCTCGCGCCGCACCAACACCAGATCGCCTTCGCCGGTCGGCGCCACTTCGCCGTAGATCTTGTCGATGGCTTCGCCATACCATTGGAAGATTGCCGCCGAGCCGGGGACGTCGACCGAGACCGCATCCCTGACCAGCTTGCCCATGTCGAGCGATTCAAGCAGCGCCAGTTCATGCAGGTTTTCGCGCAGCAACTGTGCCAGCCGCAGCAGCACCTCCTTGCGGTGCCCCGGACTGGACCGTGACCAGACGCCGTCGTTGAAGCTGCGCCGTGCGGCAGCAACCGCCAGATCGATGTCTTCTTCGCCACAGGACACCACGTCGGCCAGCGTCTCGCCGGTTGCCGGGTTGACGCAGGCGAAGGTCCGGCCGGACCGCGCCGCAACCGGCTTGCCGTCGATGAACGCCTTGTCGCGAAAACGGATAGCCGACGCCCTGCCGATCCAGTCCTTGTGGCTGAGCTCGCTCATAGCAGATCCTTGGCTGCGGCTTGGCTATTCATCGCCCGGCACGCCGTAGCTCGGCGCATCGGATGGGTTTATCGCCCGGGTCACATAGGCATCGAGCTGCGGCTTGTAGATGTCCCACAGGCTCGCCAGTCGCTCGATCGGGAAGTCGTCGGTCCAGTCGCAGCGCAGATCGGCGACCGGCCAGGCGACCTCGCGCACCAGCTTCATGCCAGCCGAATGTACCGGGCCGGCTTCGCCGCCCGCTTTCAGCGCGGCGCGCATGGTTGCGATGAGGCGGTCGCCCAGATGCCCTTCCGACGCCTGAAAGGCCTCGACCATGGCCTGCGGCACCCCGTCATGGGCCAGCATGTTGCCGCCGCAAGCGACGTTTTCCGCGCGCGCTTCCGCCCAGATGCCAAGCGCCCTGGGTCCGGAATGGATCGCGGTCGTGCCAGCGGCATCGACGGCCAGCACCTGCCGGTATTCAGGATAGGCGCCGGTGCGCTGCAGTATGGCGATTGCCTCGGCGGCCGAAGCGCCACGCGCCAGCAATTCGAGGCCTCGCAGCCCAAGTGTCGGATCGGTGACGTTCTGGCTGGCAACGGCACCGACGCCTGCCTGTGCATAGGCGCAGCGCGCCGCCACCGCCGGAGACGAGGAGGACACCGCGACGCCGAACATGCCGGTGCGGCTGCACCGCGCGACAATGGAAAAGGTCATGGCCGTCAGTCCTTGTCATCATCAGGGATAACGGCGGTGCCGTCGATCTCGACCAGCCAGTCGGGCCGCGCCAGGGCCTGCACGACGAGGCCGGTCGAGACGGGATGCACGCCTTTGATGTACTCGCCCATGGTGCGGTAGACCGCCTCGCGATGGCGCACGTCGGTTATGTAGACCACCACCTTGACCAGATGTTCCATGGTGCCGCCGCATTCCTCGATCAGCTGGCGGATGTTCTGCATCACCTTGTGCGTCTGCTCGGCCGGGTCATGGCTGCCGATGTTCTTGGCGGTGTCGAGGTCCTGCGGGCATTGGCCACGCAGATAGACGGTTCTGCCGCCCCGCGTAACGACCGCCTGACACAGATCGTTGTCGAGTTTCTGCTCCGGATAGGTGTCCTTGGTGTTGAACTTGCGAATTCTTGTATGGGCCATCGTGATCTCCGTCGGATCGGCTCGAGGTCTGGGCGTCCGTTGCAGCTGACTATGCCGCCTGGGTCTCGCGTCTTGCGGACGCATGGTAAGCCAGATACTTGCGCTGCGTGGAAATGTGGTCCGCTACATGCTGGGCGTCGTGCCAGACGCCCCAGATGAAGCTCGACCCCCTGCGTGACTGCCAAGGCAGGCCGAGGAAATAGATTCCGGGCTCGGTCGAAACGCCGCGCTGATGCCTCGGCTTGCCCTTTTCGTCGAAAACATCAACGCAGAGCCAGCTGTAATCAACGGTAAATCCCGTTGCCCAGATGATCGAACCTATTCCGGCCTTTGCCAGATCCAACTGGAGGATGGGATTTGTCATGCATTGCGGGTCCGGTCCGATCTTGCGGGCGTCGGGCTCTTCGGGAAGGTCGAGGCCGTTGCGGGCAACATAGGCGTCTGCCTCGTCCAGAACGGACATGTAGTTTGCATCGCCGCGGGCGATATTTCGGGTGAGATCGTGGGCAAAGCCCATGACGCCATCCTTGCAGGACTCCGTCCGGCCAACCAGCGTTATCCCTTGTGCGGCAAGACGCCGGAAATCGATCGTCTGGCCGCCACGCGCACCACTCACCGCGATGGTGACATGTTCCGTGCCAGGCGCCGGCGCCTGCGCGTCCCACTTGCCGAGAACGCCCAGCCACCAGCAGAAGTCGCGCTCGCGATAGGCCCGCGGCGGCCGATCGTGCGGGCCGACCGAGAGGTAAACACGCCGCCCCGCGCGCTGGAGTTCGTCAGCGATCTGTACGCCGGAAGACCCCGAGCCAACCACCAGCACCGCGCCTTGGGGCAACTGGGCGGGATTGCGATAGGCGCTGGAATGAATCTGCATCGGTCCGGCATCGTTGGGAACGACTGAGGGAATGACGGGGTGCTGGAACGCTCCGGTTGCCGCAACCACGCTTCTGGCCTCGATCACGCCATCCGAGGTCTCGACCTGAAAACCCGGCCGGCCGACCAGCCTTTGCACCTTCCTGACCTCGACGCCGCAGCGAATGGGGGCGGCGATCATCTCCGCGTAGGCGACAAAATAATCGGCGACCTTTTCCTTGCCGATAAAGGAATCCGGGCCAGCATCCGGAAACGCCATGCCCGGAAACCGGTCATGCCAGGCCGGACCATTGGCAACCAGCGAGTCCCATCTTTCTGAGCGCCAGCGCTCGGCGATACGCTGCCGCTCAACGATGAGATGAGGCACGCCGCACTTGCTCAGATGCTCGCTCATGGCCAGCCCCGCCTGGCCAGCGCCGACAACAAGCGTGTCTACTTTTTCAACTGACATTGCAGCGGTCCTTTCTGGCTCTCTCCCCGAGATTTCCGCGGATGCGACGGAGATCAGATTGCTGGTCTACCGGAGGGACCGAGCAGCGAAAATTACGATTTCATGTGGCAATGGTTAGCTTGTGCCTAAATGCGGCTGCGACAACATCGCTGTGGCCGCCTTTTCGCCGATCATCATGGATGGCGCATTGGTGTTGCCGCCGATCAATGTCGGCATGATGGAGGCATCCGCGACACGCAGATTGTCGAAGCCGTGCACCTTGAGGCTGGCAGGATCGACCACCGCCATGGTGTCCTTGCCCATCTTGGCCGTGCCGACCGGGTGATAAACGGTGAGCGCCTCGGCACGCAGATAGGCAAGGATCTCGTCGTCGGTGACGACATCGGGTCCGGGCAGGATTTCCGGTCCGCGAATATCGGCAAAGACTGGCGAGGCCAGAATGGAACGCGCAACCTTGATGCCCTCGACAAGGGTCAGGGCATCCTGCTCGTCACTGAAGAAGCGGTGATCGATGTGCACGTTGCGGCGGGTGCCGTCGCGCTCGAGCGTGATTTCACCGACGCTGCCGGGCCGCAGCACGCAGGTGTGCACGGCATAGCCGTGGCCATATTCGACGAGCCGGCCGCGATGGCTGCGATAGCCCGGCACGAAGTGGAACTGAATGTCCGGTACGCTCCCGGCATACTTCGTCCTGGCGAAGCCGCCGGCCTCGACATAGTTGGTCGTCAGCATGCCCTTGCGGCGGACGAAATATTGAAACGGTGCCGCCAGCATCGCCGGCAGATTGGCGAGCGACAGGCCGAGCGTCCTGGTGCTCTTCGATCGCACCGTGATCATACCGTCGACATGGTCGCGCAGATTCTTGCCGACGCCCGGCACGTTCATGACCGGTTCTATTCCCGCCGCCTTCAGCTCCTCGGCCGGGCCAACGCCGGAAGCAAGCAGGATGCGCGGCGATCCGATCGCGCCCGCGCTGAGCACCACTTCGGCGCGGCATGTCAACCTTTGGGTTGCCCCGTCCCTGATCACATTGACACCGGTGACGCGCCCGCTTTCGACCGCCAGATCAAGCACCTCGACGCCGGACAGAATCTGGAGGTTCGGGCGGCCGAGAACCGGCCGGACGAAGGCTGAATAGGCCGAGAAGCGCTCGCCCTTGTCCTGGGTGACGTTGTAGATGCCGAGACCGAGTTGGCCATCGGCATTGAAGTCGCGGTTTTCGGGCAGGCCTATGCCTCGGCCCGCCTCTACCCACAGTCTGGACACGACGTTCGGATCGCGCGGATTGTCGACCAGCAGTTCACCCTCGAAGCCGTGATAGGCCGGGTTCTGCGACAGGAGGTTCCGTTCCAGCGTCTTGAAGACCGGCAGCACGTCGGCATAGGACCAACCCACGCAGCCAAGTGCCGCCCACTCATCGTAGTCCTGCGCGGCACCGCGAATATAGACCATCGAGTTGATCGAACTCGACCCGCCGAGAACCTTGCCCCGGTTGACCGGTATGCGGCGGTTGTTGAGCAGTGGCTGCGGCACGCCCTTGTAGCCGTAGTCGAAAGTCGGATTGCCGTAGAGCGAGAGAATGCCGGCGGGCACGCGCACCCGGGTACGGTCGTCGCTGCCGCCGGCCTCGATGAGGCAGACGCGGTTGCCAGGAGCCGCGCTCAACCTGTTGGCCAGGACACAACCGGCCGAGCCCGCGCCGACGACGATATAGTCGAATTCCGTGGTCTCGATGCTCATGCCATGCCTGTTTCGTGCCCCACCCCGAAGACCGCTGCTATCGCCTAGTGCTCGTCGTCTTCGTCGTTCTTCAACAGCTCGAGGATTTCCCGCTTCATGGCGATGAAGTTCGGCTCCATGACCAGATCCATGCTGCGAGGACGCGGAAGGCCGACGCGGATTTCCTTCTTGATCTGGCCGGGCCGGCCGGACATGACCAGCACCCGGTCCGCCAGCAGGATCGCCTCGTCTATGTCGTGGGTGACGAACAGGACGGTTTTCTTGGAATGGTCCCAGATCCTCAAGAGAAGCTTCTGCATCGAGTGGCGGGTCTGGCTGTCGAGCGCCCCGAAGGGTTCGTCCATCAGCAGCACCTGCGGATCGTTGGCGAGCGCACGCGCAATCGCCACGCGCTGCTTCATGCCGCCCGACAGCTGCGAGGGATAGTGGTTGGCGAATTTCGCTAGGCCGACCTCATGGAGGAAATGCTCGACGATGGCCTTGCGCTCGGCCGCCGTCATGCCCTTCCGCTTCGGGCCGTATTCGACGTTCTGCGCCACGGTCAGCCAGGGAAACAGCGTATAGGCCTGAAACACCATGCCGCGATCCGGACCTGGCTCGGTGACCGGCTTGCCGCCGACAGAGATCATGCCGCCGGTGCGCTCCTCGAGCCCCGCAACGAGATAGAGCAGGCTCGACTTGCCGCAGCCGGATGGGCCGACGATCACGCAGAACTCATTGGGCACGACATGGAACGAGATGCCATCCAGCGCCAGCACGGCGTTGTCGCCCTTGCCGTAGCGCAGGACCACATTGTCGATGGCGATGTCGGAGCTCTTCGGTTTCGTCGTGAGTGTCAGGACGTCCATGTCAGCGAATTCCTCAATTGGCCCAGGGAGCGACGAGGCGGCGGATGCCCCGGAACAATTGGTCGGTGCAAAGACCAAGGATGCCGATCATGGCGATGGCCATGAAGATCACGTCGACCTGGAAGCCACGCATGGCCTTGAGCGAGATATAGCCAAGTCCGCTGCGGGCGGCGACGAGTTCGGCCACGACGAGATAGGTCCAGGCCCAACCCATGGTGACGCGCAGCACATCCAGCACGTTCGGAAGCGTGGCCGGGAAGACGATGTGGAAGACCGTGTCGCCTCGTTTCGTACCAAGCGTATAGGCTGCGTTGACCAGGTCGCGTTGGACGCCGCGGGCGCTGTCGGCGATCATGACGAGCTGCTGGAAGAAGACGCCGAAGACGATGACGGCAACGCGCTGCTCGATGCCGATGCCGATCCACAGGATGAAAAGCGGCACGAAGGAGGTTACCGGCAGATAGCGGATGAAATTGACCAACGGTTCGAGCACCGCCTGGACGATGCGGTAGGTGCCCATCGTCAATCCAAGCGGCACCGCAACGATGCTCGAAATGACGAAGCCGATCAACACCACCTGGACGCTGGCGAAAACATGCTCCCACAGCGACCCGTCGGCGGCCATCCTGATGGTGGTGGTCAACACGGATTCGGGGCGAGGCAGGAACATTTCCTTGACCGCTCCGGAATAGGTCAACGCGAACCAGCCGCCGATGACGGCGATCCAGACCATGAAGCCCAGCGTGATGGAGAGAGAGCGCGGCACAGCCCTAAACGGTGTGGCGATGACTTTCAGGACGGATCGACCGGCCTGACCTTCTTCCACTCTCGCGGTTACGCCATTACTGACCCGAGAGCTCGTGTTCGGTGCTAATGTCACGGGATACCCTTTTGGGCCGCTTGGACCGGAGGCGCGAAGGTCCGCCTCCGGTTCAGCCAATTCAACTTTGCAAGGTCAAGTTACTTCCCGAGGAAGGACGTATCGATGAGGTCGTCGTACTTGATGTCCATCTTGAGCTTGCCGAAGCCGCCCCAGATATCGCCGCCCAGCTTGATCAGCTTGCCGGCTTCACCAGTCTCGCCACCGGCGAAGAATTCGGCGTTGCGCTGCTTGCCATAGAAGTTCACGCCCGCAGCCGAGGAGGCGAAATCCTTCGGTTCCTTCAGCCAACCGCCGACGCCCTTGGCCATCACCTCATACGCCTTCTCAGGATTCTCCTTGATGAACTCATTGGCCTTGTAGAGGCCCTTCACCAGCGCCTCGACATCCTTGGGGTTCTTCGTGATGTAGTCGCAGTTGAGCGCCACCACGTCGACGATCAAGCCGGGCGTCTTCGAGGAGTCGATCAGCACCTGTCCCTTGTTTTCCTTCTTGGCCAGCGTCAGATGCGGTTCCCAGGTGACGGCAACAGGAATGCGATCGGCCATGAAGGCGGCGGCGGCATCGTCCGCCGTCATGTTGGTGATCTTCACATCGGCCTGGGTGAGACCGGCCTGCTTGAGCAGGATATTGAACCAGAACTGCGACACTGAGCCTTCGTTCAGCGCAACGTCCATGCCCTTGAGCTCGGCGACGCTCTTGATCCCACTGGGCGCGAGAACGCCATCGCCGCCATGGCTGTCATCCAGCGCATAGACCGACTTGAAGCAGACATCCTTCGAACGATACTTCATGATCTCGTCGATGGTCGAGGCGCTGCCGTCGAGCTCGCCGGCGGCAACAGCTGCCATGTACAGCGAGGCTTCCTCGATGATTTCGAGCGAGACATCGAGCCCACCTTCCTTGAAGTAGCCCATGTCACGGGCAAGGAAGAGAGGCCCGTATCCGACCCAGGTCGTCATGCCCAGTTTCAAGCTGCCAGCTTCGGCGTGGAGGCTCACCGATATGGCACTGAGCGCAATCCCGGCCACAAGCGCGGCCCGGCGAAACTTTGAGATTATTGTCGTCATCACGTTCCCCTGTTTTTTGAGGTCGGCGTTGTCCGCGCTCAACCAAATTCCGCTCCGACGCATCGCCGAAGCCTGTCGCCTGTTGTTTTTTCTTTTCTCAGCCGACGATGGAGCAAAGCACGCTGGGTGCGCTGCACAAATTATGATTTTCAGTAGTTCGGCTTAGGCTGGACCTAACCAGACCGGCGCTGCATCCGCGCCATCCGCAAACGTTGGCGCGAGAAGGAGTCGACAATCCCCAATGGACCGCGCGAAGGCAAGACGGACGGAAAGCGCAAGCGCGGCAATTTCTGACTGACAGTAAGAACTGAATGTCTCCCTGGCCCGATTGTCACCTTGAGGGGGCAACCGCAAATTAACGGCGACCTACTGCTACTGACCGAATTAAGGAACCGTCGTGAAACCCTCAAGCCAGCGCACAACGACGCAAGGCGCCGCACAATTTTCCCGCCGAGAGATTCTCGCCGCAGCGTCGATTGGCGGTTTTGCGACCGCTGTAGCGGGGCCGGCCTTCGGTGCTCCTGGTAGGCTGCCAGCCGCCTCGTCGCGATGGAGCCGTACGGATGCACTGGACCGCGTCATCGATGACGCGGTCCAGGATCGGCGTATCGTTGGTGTCGAAATTGTCGCCGCCCAAAATGGCGAGATCGTGCATCAGCGCGCTGCCGGTCGTGCCGATCGCGAGGCTGGGAGGACGATCCGGGAGGACGACATGTTCCGGCTGGCATCGATGACCAAGGCCATCGTCTGCGTTGCCGCGCTGGCTGGCGCAATCGACCAGCTAGTCCGCCAGCCGCCGCTCCATGTCGTGGCCGTTCAAATCTTTTGCACCAAGCACGACAGGAGTTGCTTGGATGAGCTTGAGCGACTTGACCATCTTCGCCGTCGCGGCCTTGTACTTCTTGAAATGGGCGGATTCCAAATGCGACCGGTACGCATCTGTATCTCGATAGATCTCGAAAACTCTCACGTGGGAGGGATTTTCTCTTTCAGCCACGGCATACAACACAAGGACTCCCGCCTCCTCGCTGACAGCCGTCGCAATCTGCTCCTCGACCGCAGCTTTATAGTCCTCTAACTGGACGGGATCGATTTCGAGCTCCGCTATCTGCACATAGAGATTTTGCATTTCCCCACGGGACAGGGGTGGGGCGCCTCGTGTGCCCTTTGTCATTCCATTCCTTCCTTGTGTGGCGGCGCCGACCGCCAGCGTCGCAAAGTCGGGCACGCCTCTGCGCGTGATCATCGCGATCATAAGGCTTACGGCCCTAGGCCTCAACGCGCTTCGGCAACTCGGAGACCAGAGCATCGATTGCCAGTCGTGACCGCATCGGCGGCTTGTGCAATGAATGGACTTAACCGCAAAACCATTCGATGAATGCTCGAAGTTTTTGCGGCTGATTGCGTGTGGGATAGTACAGCTTGAACTGGACAGTATCCGGCTCGAATCCTGTCAAAAGCTCAACCAGTTCACCTGCCTCGATGGCGGGTATTTCCGTCTCTCTGTAGAGTTGGGCGAGACCTAGGCCCGAGCGTACGGCAAAGTCGAAATGGTGATTGTCGTCGAACACCAGTCGCGGCGGCGGATCGAGGCGAAAAACTTGATCGTTGACGTTGAAGGTCAACGGCTCCAGTCGCTGGCGCCCTGGAAACCTGTAACGGATAACCTCGTGGCTTGCCAGATCATTAGGATGCTCAGGGGTGCCGGCGGCTTCCAGGTAGGTGCGCGAAGCAAGCACTGAGCGGCGAAGGGGTGGACCGATGGATCGAGCGATCATATCCATCTCCAGCGTATCTTGAAAACGGATGCCGGCGTCGAAGCCACCAGCTACGATATCGGACAATCGATCGTCGGTGGCGAGTTCAACCGTAATGTCCGGGTAGTGCCGCACGAAGGCGGCCAGTCGCGGCAAGATGCAGACCTGAGCCGCCAGCCGCGACAGGTTGATCCGCAAATTTCCTGCCGGCCGCTTCCCAACCGTCCGAACCCGATCGAGCGCGTCCGCGATGTCACTGAACGCTCGGTCCGTGTTTTCAAGCAGGAGGCGGCCCGCCTCGGTCAGCCGGACACTACGGCTTGTGCGCTCGAAAAGCCGGACTCCGACCAGGGACTCGATCTGGCGAATCTTCTGCGACACAGCAGACGGCGTTATCCCTAACGGGCCGGAGGCTGCGGTGAAGCCGTTGGTCGTGGCAACCATCCGGAAGATCGGCAGCAGCGAGAAAAGATCGAGCCCCATCGTTAAGCCCTGCTTCAAGGCTCTTGAAGCATGCCCTAACTCAACTTCACGATCAAGCGGGAGCATCTAGGGAGCATCTTTCAAACTTGGAGTTAAAAATATGACCGAAGATTTGGCCCTGAAGGCACGGCCGGACAGCCTGACAAACGCGATCGATGTTGCGCTCGAGGACGCGCTAGCAGAGGGCCGCATCGCTGGTAGCGTCGTGCTCGTCGCCCAAGATGGCGAGATCGTTTACGAGCGGGCAGCGGGCCACGCTGACCGTGAGACAGGCAGGCAGATGCAGATCGAGACGCCCTTCCGCTTCGCTTCCGTGACGAAAGCCTTCACAACCATGGCCGCGTTGAAGTTGATAGAGGCCGGACGTTTGTCGCCCGAAGACAGGGTGACAAAATATCTGCCGGGATTCACGCCTCGTCTCGCCGATGGCTCGATCGCTGACATCAGAATCGGTCAGTTGATGGCGCATACGGCCGGATTGGACTACCGCAACCAGCAACCCGGCGATGGACCCTATGCCCGTGCCGGGGTGTCGGACGGTCTTGATGAGAGCCGGGGCTCACTTGAAGCAAATCTAGCCCGTATCGCTAGCGTGCCGTTGGATCGCATTCCAGGCGAGGGCTGGCGCTACTCCATTGCGACGGACGTTCTGGGCGGCGTGATTGAGGCAGTCACCGGCACGACCCTTGACGGCGCTATCGGCGCCCTGGTCACTGAGCCGCTACAATTGGGTGCAGCGTTTCATTGGCCGCAAGAGGACATTGCCGTCCCCTACCACGATGGCTCACCGGCGCCCGTGCGGATGACCATCGGTGTCGAGGTGCCGCAGCGCTACGTTGAAGGCCCCGGCGTTCGCTTCGATCCGGAGCGCATTCGGGATGCGACCGCCTGGCCCTCGGGCGGAGCGGGCATGGCTGGCCGCGCGCGCGACGTGCTGACCTTGCTTGAGGCTTACCGCACCGGCGCTTTCCTCAGCGAGGATATGCGAGAAGCGGCGAGGATGCCCAGAGTCGGCGCGGAGGCTCAGGCGATGGGTCCGGGGTGGGGGTTTTCCTGGCTAGGCGCCGCCCTGATCGACCCCGCATCCACCGGTAGCAACTGGAGCAAAGGATCGGTTTCCTGGGGCGGAACCTATGGCAATTGGTGGGGTATCGATTTCGCCAGGAAGAGAAGCGTCATCTCGATGACGAACACCGCCTACGAGGGAATGTCGGGCAGGTTCGCGCAGAGCATCGCGGCGGCGACCGCGATGCCGCTCCTGACCGACCTACGGCATCAGCCAGCCACACGTTTCGGCAACTCGGAGACCAGAGCATCGATTGCCAGTCGTGACCGCAGCGGCAAATATTGAGTGGCCGGCCAGACAGCGTAGCACTCCATCGAGGCGCTTGGACGATTGGCCCACAATGCAACGAGAGAGCCGGCAAGCAACTCATCGCGGATGAGCCAGTGGGGAACCCAGGCCAGACCCATACCGTCGACGGCGGCGTTGGCGATGGCCTCGAGGTCATCGAACCGAAGCCGCGACGCAACCGAGACGTCGATGAGCTTGCCGCGGGCGTCTGGGAGTTGCCAGGCTTGTCCATGATCGGCGCGCCAATAGAGCAACGTGTCATGGGCTGCCAGATCCGCAATTTCATCGGGAGCACCCTTGGCGGCCAGATAGGCGGGAGCGGCACAAAGCACTTTGCGTTGGCTGGTGATGCGCCGTGCTTGCAATCCAGCGCCGTTGCCCAAAACACCATTGCGAACCGCGAGATCCACCCCATCGGCGATCAGATCGACCTGCCTGTCGCTAAAGCTCAGATCGAGTTCGAGCTGAGGGTGCTCGCGGGCGAAAGCGAGAAGAACAGGCGCTACGCAATAGCGGCCAAACAGCACCGGCATGGAAACGCGCAGCCTTCCCGCGACGTCGCGTCTTCCCGATTCGAGAAGGGACTCACCAGCCAGCAGTTCCTCCATCGCACGCAGGCACCGCTCGTAATATTGCTGGCCGTCCTCCGTCAGATTTTGCGTGCGGGTCGTCCGGTGAAAAAGGCGAACACCGAGCCGTTCTTCCAGCCGTGCGATGGATTTTCCCACGGCAGAACGAGTGAGTGCAAGCCGTTCGGCAGCCTTGGCAAACCCACCAGCTTCGACCACCTCAACGAATACCGGCACGCCGTCAAATCGATTACGCATATAGCGACTGGCCCCAGGAAGGGTTCGAACATTGTAGAATGGTGGGAACCAAAAACGGGAAGAACCGTCGCCACCGCTAACGCTCATTCTACGCTAAGAACAAAAAAATGCCAACGATTTTGGCCGGTCGCGGTCGGGTGGTCACCCACCGCATTGGCGCCACAGCGTCCTTCTGCAGTGCGCGCTTGCTAAGTTAAGGAGATCAAATTGTTGATTTCAATCGTCTACGACAGTGGTTTCGGCCATACAGCGCGCGTCGCCGAGGCTCTCGCCGCAGGGGTACGAGAAGTCGAAACGGCTGAGGCGAAACTCTTTCCGGTGGCGAACGGGCCGCTGGACTGGAAAACGCTCGAGCAGAGCGATGCCATTGTCTTCGGATCACCGACGTACAACGGCCTTATCAGCGCCAAGCTCAAGCAGTTCTTCGAGGATTCGACCAAGCTTGCGTGGACCGGGCAAAAGTGGCGCAACAAGATCGCCGCCGGTTTTACCAACTCCGGCGCGCAGCATGGCGACAAACTGAACTCGCTCATATCGATGGCATTGTTCGCCGCGCAGCACGGAATGATCTGGGTCGGCCTCGACATGATGCCCGGCAACAGCAGCAGCAGTGGCAGCACCAAAGACCTCAACCGTCTCGGAAGCTGGCTGGGCGTCATGACTCAGTCGAATACGGATGAGGCGCCGGATGTTGCTCCCGGCAACAGCGATCTGGAGACGGCTGCCTATATGGGGCGGCGTGTTGCCCAGACCGTGCGCCGGCTTCAGCCCGCTTGATCCGCTTTTTTCTCAACCCAGGAGCCCTAACATGAAACTGCTTTGCCTCGACGTCCCCCAGCCCGGCGCCACCATGGAGCGGTATCAACCGCATATGGCGGATGAAGTCCGCCACACCTGGCAGGCCTACAAGAGCGGTATCGTGCGCGACATCTATTTCCGCCAGGACCGTCCGGGCGTGGCCATCATCGCCGAATGCGACTCGATCGAAGCCGCCAAGGAGGCTCTGCGCGAGTTCCCGCTGGCCAAGGCCGGGCTCATTGACTGGGATGTTATCCCGCTTGGCCCTTTCCTCAATTGGGAAACGCTGTTCGCATCCTGAGACTTCGCGAAATCACGGAGCACTTCGTGCCCGCCGCGTTCGGCGGGCACAGCAGGTTTCGTCAACCGCTTCAACAGCACCTGGATCGATAAGGAATACGGACAATGAATGTGCTGGGCTATTCCGCACCATCGGCCACCGGGGCTCTTGAGCCTTTTGCCTTCGAGCGGCGCGTGGCGCGGCCCGACGATGTCGTGATCGACATCCTCTATTGCGGGGTCTGCCATACGGACTTGCACATGGCCCGCAATCACTTTGGCTTCACGACCTATCCCATTGTTCCCGGCCACGAGATCATCGGAAGAGTTCGACAGGTCGGCGAGAAAGTCAGCCGCTTCAAGGCGGGTGACATGGTCGGCGTCGGCTGCATGGTCGACTCATGCCAGCATTGCCAACCCTGCCTCAAGGGATGGGAGCAGGACTGCGCCGAAGGCGCGACCTTTACCTATGCCAGCATCGACAGGCACGATGGCAGCCCGACCTATGGCGGCTATTCCGACATGATCGTGGTGTCGGAGAAGTTTGTTCTCGCTCTGCCCGATGGACTCGATCCGGCCGGGGCCGCGCCGCTCCTATGCGCCGGCATCACCACCTGGTCGCCGCTCCACCGCTGGAATGTCCATGAAGGCAGCAAGGTTGCCGTGATCGGTCTTGGCGGCCTCGGCCACATGGCGCTGAAGCTCGCCAAGGCGCTCGGCGCCGACGTCACCCTGTTCACCCGGTCGACCGGCAAGGATGAAGACGCCTTCCGACTCGGCGCCAATCATGTGGTGCTGTCGAGCGATCAAGTGCAGATGGCGACCGTCGCCGGCCGCTTCGACGTGATCATCGACACAGTCCCCTACGACCACGACGTCAACCCGTACATGCCGACGCTTGCGCTGGAAGGCGTGCTTGTCCTGATTGGCTATATGGGACCACTTGGCACGCCTGTGAACGCCGGCGGCGTTGTGCGCGGCCGCAGGGCAATCTCGGGATCGTTCATCGGCGGCATCGCCGAGACCCAGCAGATGCTCGATTTCTGCGGTGAGCACGGCATCGTCTCGGATGTCGAGATCATTCCGGTCCAACAAATCAATGAAGCCTATGAGCGCATGTTGAAGAGCGACGTGAAGTATCGCTTCGTTATCGACATGGCCTCACTCAAATCATGAGGACCAGAACAATGCCAGACAACATCAAGCCTATTCTTTGCGTCGTTACCAGCCATCCGATCCGCGGCGACAGCGGCGAGCCGACAGGCTTCGCCATGGTTGAGCTCACGCATCCGCTTGCGGTGTTCCGCGAGGCCGGCATCCCGGCCGAGATCGCCTCGATCCGCGGCGGACATCCGCCGATCGACTTCTTCGACCTCAAGGACCCGGTCAACGACCGCTTCTGGCACGACCGGGAATTCCGTGACGCGCTCGCCCACTCGCTGATCCTCGGCGAGCTCGACCCGTCAGGCTATTCAGCGGTTTTCTTCGCCGGCGGCCACGGCACGATGTGGGACTTTGCCGACGACGTGGCTGTCCAGCGCGTCATCCGCGCGATCTACGAAGCAGGCGGCATCGTGTCCGCGGTCTGCCATGGCCCGGCAGCCCTGGTGAACGCAACGCTCTCGGACGGCAGCTATCTCGTCGCTGGCAAGAAGGTCGCCGCCTTTACCGACGAGGAGGAGGCGGAAGTCAAGTACACGAAAGTCGTGCCTTATCTGCTCGCGACCACTCTCAAGCAGCGGGGTGCGCTGCACCAGCCGGCGCCGAACTGGACGGAGAAGGTTGTGGTCGACGGCCGCCTGATCACCGGCCAGAACCCGGCGTCCGCGCACGGCGTCGGCCAAGCCGTCGTCGATCAGCTCACCGCAAAGTCCTGAGCACCACTATCCGGGCCATTTGGCCGCAAGGCGGCTCTGGCTCGGCAGGGCGGCCCGCTGTCAAGCCAGCGAGAATGGCCGCAAGTGTTAGAAGGAGCAGAAATGAAGATCATCGCGATCGAAGAGCATGTACTCCCCGAGGAGGTGCAACATGCGTGGAACACCATTCCCGGCGCCGATGACGGAACACTCGGCCTCAATCCCGGGATCCTCGGCAGTCGCCTCGCTGATCTTGGCGAGCAGCGCCTGGCGCTGATGGACGAAACCGGTGTCGACGTGCAGGTCCTCTCCCTGACGACGCCCGGCCTCAATAACCTTGGGGATCACGCCGTCGATCTGGCCCGCCGGGTCAACGATCTCTTGGCTGAAACCGTGGCCTCGAAGCCATCACGCTTCCAGGCACTGGCAGTGCTTCCATCGGCGAGCCCTGACACAGCCGCGCAGGAACTCGAGCGCTGTGTCATGGAGCTCGGCTGCAAGGGCGCCATTCTCTACGGCCGCGTCGGTGAGAAAAATCTGGACCATGCGATCTTCGAACCGACATTCGCATGTGCGGCGAGGCTGGGCGTCCCGCTGCTGATCCATCCTCAGATTCCGCAGACTAGCGTTCGCGACGTCTATTATGCGGGGTTCAGCGCACCGATTGACCTTGCCCTGTCGACCTTTGGTCTTGGATGGCACTACGAGGCCGGCATCCAGTTCGTCCGCGTCGTCATGGCCGGGGTATTCGACCGCCATCCCAACCTTCAGATGGTTCTTGGCCACTGGGGCGAAATGGTGATCTTCTATCTTGAGCGGCTTGCAATGCTCGATCGGGTGTCGGGGTTGCAGCGGCCCTTTGTCGACTATGTCCGCAGCAATCTCTATCTGACCGCCAGCGGCATGTTCAGTTCGGCCTATCTGCAGCAGGCGATCACCGCCGTCGGCCCCGACCGCATTCTGTTTTCTACGGACTATCCCTACCAGTATCGCCCAGGAGGCGACGCACGGAGATTCGTGGAAGACCTGACGCTCGACAGCGCCGACAAGGCGAAGCTTGCCCATGAAAACTGGGAGCGTTTGACTAAAAATCCCGGCGCGGAACCTGGCGCGATCCTGTCTGGCGCGTAGCCTGACCGGTTTGCCGGTCATAGAGGTGTGCACATCGAAAAGCCTAAGGCTTGGTCGGCGCACCTTTCGATTCATCAGAAGGACGCACGATCTTGAAGCTCACAGAAAACACAATCCTCATCACAGGCGGCGCGACCGGCATCGGTTTTGCGCTTGCACGACGCCTTTCAGAAAAAGGCAACCAGGTCATCATCTGCGGCAGGAACGAAGCCCTTCTTGATAAGGCGCAAGAAGAAGTGCCCGTGCTAATCACCCGTATCTGCGATGTCGCCGATACCAAAAGTCGCCGGTCGATGGTCGATTGGCTGAAAGCGAACCATCCGACCCTCAATATCGTCATCAACAATGCAGGCGTTCAGCATCGGCGCGACTTCAACCATGATCCGGAGATCGACACTCTCGATCAGGAAGTGGCGATCAACCTCACGGCGCCGATCCATCTGATCGCCGAGCTGCTGTCGACCCTCAGGCAGCACGAGCACGCATGCATCATCAACGTCAGCTCGGGACTGGCCTTCTCGCCGATGGCGGACGTCCCCGTTTATTGCGCCACCAAGGCCGCCATCCACTCCTTTACGCTGAGCCTGCGCCATCAGTTGAAATCGACGACAATCCGCGTGGTGGAGATGGCGCCACCGATTGTCGATACCGGTCTCGGTGGCAATACGCGCAGTGCGGGGACAGCCAACCGCATGATGGTCAGCCCGGACGAATTCGCCACCGAAGCGCTTGCGCAACTCGAAACGGACAAGGACGAGGTGCTTGTCGGTATCTCCGCCCAAACGCGCCGCTTGGGCGAAGCTTTGTTCGAGCGGATGAACAGCAGCTCCTGAGCCACCATGGGATTGCCGCGCGGTGCTTGACAATCCCCTCGTGCGTCGCGCGCCTCAAAGGTTCTATTAGACATGTCTGCGGGCCGGACAGCGGAACGAATGGTGGGCCTGGACGTGCGCTGAAAAAAGGAGGCCCGACAACCGATCCTATCGCCGCTTCCCTTGCTCCCACTTGATTGTTTTTGACCCAGTTAGGTTATTGATCTAGCTGGGTTTTTCTTGTTTTCCGCAAACGGAATTGATGTATTGGACCTAGGTGTCGCCAGGTTGGCGGCTTAGCGCTGCGCGCCCAGGACCGTCGCCTTCGCGATATCCAGTGCCGCCTGAAAATCAAACTTGTCGAAAGTGTGGACAGCCGCGACGGCCCGCGTCCTGGAATGCACTATCCGAGAGTTTGACTGGCGAGTGCATAGGTCATCAGTGCAACTGCGGCGCTGGCGGCAAAATCGGTGAGGCGTTTGCCCATCGACATGGTGAGCACCGTGTCGAAAACAGGCATTCCGCTGTGCGACAGAAAGGCAGCGAACTCGCCATGGTCCATGTGGGTGTCGATCCGCAGGAAAGACCCTGAATGGTGCATCACGTGTGGCTGGACAACCGCTACCGCCTCTGCGTCACTTTCCGCCACGACCGGCCCCACGACATGGCCCCGCCCGAACGGCCGACAGAGCGCGAACGCGTTCAGCGTGCCACCCTTGAAAAGACCATAGCCGGCCGAGTGCGCGAAAAGCTTTTCGATGAGCGCATCCCGCCTCACGCCAAACCCTGCCGCATCGAGCGCAATCACGGCGGGAATATCATTTGTGTCCAAAGCCCGGACATCGCCTCGAACATTTGCCGGCCTATCCTTCGTCTGAATGCGGGCGATGCCTTGGCATTGGTAAACGGTCTTCTCCGGCTGGAAGTCGAGCGAGAGATAGAGCCGCCTTGCCGCACGGGTTGCATTGAGGCGCAAGTCATGTCCGACCAGCTTGTCGAAGACCCGCTTCATCAGCCATTGCCCCGCCCCCAGCGTCTGCAACCGCGGCGAGGTGATAACCATGCCCACGGTCGCGAAGTCGGCGCCATGCGCGAACCACATGGCCGAACCGAGAACCCGGCCGATCTCATCGAGCGCCACGAGGCCCTGTCCCGATTGGCGCAGGAATTGCCAGTCTTCGGCGCGATGCGGCCATCCCACGGAGAGCGAGAGTGCGTGCAAGCGGTCCAGTTCGACGCCTTCGATGTCGCCGATCCGCATTGATAAGGTATCGATTTTCAAACTTCCTGACGGCTTCAATTCTGTGCCCCTGCAAGATTTCCGCACCAGAGGGCCACGCATTGATGGCCACCCTCTGCCCGCCAACGCTAAACGAGCAGACCGATACGATTTGCTCGAAAGCCGCGCAGCAACGCAAGATTCAACTGAAACATTTCAGCTTTCGGCACGCAATCGCGAAAGAACACACGCATCCTCTTTGGAAATCTGGCAGCATATGGTCGACGGCACCGATTCCGGCGAACCCGAAACGCTTTGAGGGCTGGAATGGACGTCTTCGACATCCTCGACCGTCTCGTCGCCTTTCCATCGGTCGCCGGCAAGCCGAACGGTGACATCGCCGGCTGGATCGAGACCTATCTCGCTGAACACAGCACGCAGGTCACCGTGCTTCCCGGGCCGGAAGGCGATCGTTCCAATCTTTTCGCGACGATCGGCCCCGCCAATGTCCCGGGCTACATCCTGTCAGGCCACATGGACGTCGTCCCCGCCAGTGAGCCGCAATGGAGTTCGAGCCCTTTTGCGCTGCGCCGGGAGGGCGAGCGGCTCTACGGACGCGGCACCACGGACATGAAGGGGTTTCTTGCCGCGGCGCTCGCGGCCGTGCCTGCGCTGGCGGGACTGCGCCTTGCCAGGCCAATCCACCTCGCCTTCTCCTACGACGAGGAGGTGGGGTGCCGCGGCGTGCCGCATCTGATCGCCCGCCTTCCCGAGCTTTGCGCGAAGCCGCTCGGCGTCATCGTCGGCGAGCCGAGCGGCCTGCGCGCCGTGCGCGGCCACAAGGGCAAGGCGGCCGCCCGCGTGATCATCAACGGGCGCTCCGGCCATTCCTCGCGGCCCGATCTCGGCCTCAACGCCATCCACGCCATGGCCGGTGCGCTGAGCGCGGCTGTGACAGAGGCCGAACGGCTGACGCACGGTCCGTTCGACCCTGCCTTCGAGCCGCCCTACTCCTCGCTGCAAGCGGGCGTCGTGGCGGGCGGACATCAGGTCAACATCATCCCCGGCACCTGCACGCTGGACCTGGAGGCACGCGCCGTACCCGGCGTCGACCCGGCCAGCCTGCTCGCGCCGGTAAAGGCGCGGGCAGAGGCCCTTGCGTCCGATGGCTTTCGCATCGAGTGGACACCGATGAGCGCCTATCCGGCGATGTCGCTGCCACCAGATGCGCCACTTGCGGGACTGCTTCACGCCTTGACCGGCGAGGTGCCGCTTGCCGCCGTCAGCTACGGTACGGAGGCCGGGCTTTATCAGGCCGCCGGGCTCGATGCGATCATCTGTGGGCCCGGCGACATCGACCGCGCCCACAAGTCGGATGAGTACATTCTCACCAGCGAACTCGCCGCCTGCCAGCGATTGATCGAGGCGCTGGGCGCCCACTGCGCGGCTTGAAGGGGAACCGGAATGACATTCCTGTTCAATTCCGATGCGCGGCGCGGGGCGATCTTCGCCGATGCCTTCGCCAAGGAACTGCCTGATGTCCCTTTCACGATGGATGCCGCAACGGTCGATCCCGACGCCGTGCGCTATCTCATTACCTGGACAGAGCCAGAAGACCTCGCCCGCTACAGCAACCTGGAGATCCTGTTTTCCATTGGCGCCGGCGTGGACCAGTTCCGCCTCGACACCGCGCCGGAACAGGTGAAGATCGTGCGTACGGTCGAGGAAGGCATCGTGCGCATGATGCAGGAGTATGTGACGCTTGCCGTGCTCGCCCTGCATCGCAACCTGCCGGGATATCTGGCGCAGCAGCGCGCCGGCGAATGGCGCGACATCCCCCAGTTGCAGGCTGGGTCGCGCCGGCTCGGCGTGCTCGGCCTCGGGCATCTTGGGCAAGCCGTCCTCGACCGGCTGAAGCCCTTCAGCTTTCCACTTGCTGGATGGAGCCGCTCGCCGCGGCGGATCGAGGGGGTGACCTGTCATCATGGCGAGCGTGGGCTGGAGGAGATGCTCGCGGCCAGCGACATTTTGATCTGCCTGCTGCCGCTGACCGAGGAGACGCGCGGTTTCCTCGATGCCGATCTGTTTGCCAAGCTGCCCAAGGGCGCGGCGCTCGTCCATACCGGCCGGGGGCCGCAGCTCGATCAAGAAGCCCTTGTCGCCGCGCTCGATAGCGGCCACCTTTCAGCGGCGATGATCGACGTCACAGATCCCGAACCGCTGCCCGCAGACCATCCGTTCTGGTCGCATCAAAAGGTCATTTTGACCCCGCATGTCGCCAGCGTCACCCAACCCGCGACTGCTGCGCGGACCGTCATCGAAAACATCCGACGCCACCGCGCCGGGCTCGACCCGATCGGGCTCGTCGACCGCTCGCGCGGCTATTGAAGTCCAACATGAAAGGCCATCCCTTGTCCCTGCTCAAGACCGTCGATACCAACCCTGGCTTTCCGCCGCGCGAATCCGCGGCGCTGCCCGAACGGCTGATTGCCGGCAACCCCGCCTTCAAGACCTGGGCGCAGGATGTCGCCAAGGACGACCTCGTGCATACCGGCGTCTGGGAGGCGACGCCCGGCGAAACGCGCTCGATCAAGGGCGAGACTTTCGAGTTCTGCCACATCCTCTCGGGCGTGATCGAAATCACGCCCGACGGCGGCGAGGCGGTGACCTACCGCGCCGGCGACAGCTTCGTGATGAAGCCAGGCTTCACCGGCGTTTGGAAGACCATCGAAACGGTGCGCAAGATCTACGTAACCGTAGGGTAACAGGAGCGCGGAGGCGCCGGTCTCCGCAACAGATTTTGCCGTCTGTCATCGCCGGTACACAACAATCATCCGCGACCGATCGCCGAACGGTGCATGCTGCGCTGCTGCCCGCGCTAGGCTCCAGCAGAATAGTCCAGAGTGGGTGCCATGGGCCTGAGCTTCGACCCGGATGCCGTATCCCTTCCCGTCGGCCATTTCATTGGCGGCGAGCTGATCGCTGCCGAGGGTGCGATCGAGATGCATCGACCATCGGATGGCAGAGCATATGCCGCCTGCCCGGTGGCCGGCGTCGATATGGTCTGCCGTACCGTGGAGAGCGCCAAGGCCGCGCTGAAGTCCAGCAACTGGGGTGGCGTTCGGCCACGCGAACGGACGAAGGCGCTCCAGGCCTGGGCCGACCTGATCGAAGCGGAAGCCGAAACGTTGGCCAGGATCGAGGCACTGTCCTCCACCCGGCCTGTCGGCCAGCTCATTGCCGGCGACATCGCGATAACCGCCGAGCAGATCCGCTTCTTTGCCGAATTCGCCGACAAGGAAGGCAGCGAGCTCGTACCGACCGACGACGCCACTCTCGGCATGATCATGAGCGAGCCCTATGGCGTGGTCGGCGCGATCACGCCCTGGAATTTTCCCATCTCGATGGCTGGATGGAAGCTTGGTCCGGCACTGGCTGCGGGCAATGCGGTCGTGCTGAAGCCGTCGGAAATGACGCCTTTCTCGGCAGTCTATATGGCGCAACTCGCCGTTAAAGCGGGTCTGCCGGCAGGCCTCATAAACGTGGTGCTGGGCGACGGTCCGACGACTGGCACGGCGCTGACCGGCCATCTCGATATCGCCAAGGTCAGCTTCACCGGATCGACCCGCGCCGGCTCGGCGATCATGGAGAACGTCGCCCGCACCGGCGTCAAGCCGATGACGCTTGAACTCGGCGGCAAGAGCCCGCAGATCGTCTTTGCCGATGCCGATCTGGACAAGGCGGCGACGGCCATCGCCGGCAGCGTCACCTTCAATGCTGGCCAGGCCTGCGTGGCCGGCACGCGCCTGATCGTCGAGAAGAGCGTAGCCGATAGGCTGACGGCCGCCATCCTGGAGAAGATGAAGGCGGTTTTGCCCGGCCCGACCTGGGACGAGGCGACGCAGTATTCGCCCATCATCTCGGAACGGCAGCGGGCGCGCATCGACAGCATCGTGCGAGCCGCGGTCGAGGCCGGCGGCGAATGCCTGGCCGGTGGCAATTTCATGGACAGCCCCGGCTATTTCTACGAGCCGACGCTGATCGCCAATGTCGATCAGGCCAATCCTGCAATCATCGAGGAAATCTTCGGCCCGGTCCTGACCGTTCAGACCTTCGAGACCGAGGAAGAGGCGCTGGCGCTGTCGTCCCATCCGACCTACGGGCTGGCTTCCGGCCTGTTCACATCAGACCTGTCCCGCACCATCCGCTTCGCGCGCAAGCTCGAAGCGGGCACCGTCTGGGTCAATCGCTACAGCCGCTCGCGCGACCATATCCTGCCGACCGGCGGCTACAAGCGCTCCGGCATCGGCAAGGACCTCGGCCGCGAGGCTTATCTCGCCAACCGCAGGACCAAGAGCGTCCTGATCAGCCTGTGAAGAGATGCCGATGAAATCCTACTCGATCGCCCTGATCCCCGGTGACGGCATCGGCCGCGATGTCACCGCCGCCGCCTGGACTGTGCTGGAAACGGCGGCCGGACACGCCGGCTTTGCCCTGACGGTCGCGGAGTTCCCCTGGTCCTGTAAATTCTACAAGGATACCGGCCGCATGATGCCGCAGGATGGTATCGAGACCTTGCGCGGCTTCGACGCCATCCTTCTCGGCGCGGTCGGCTGGCCGGCGGAGGTGCCGGATTCCGTCTCGCTCCATGGTCTCCTGCTGCCGATCCGCAAGGCGTTCGTGCAATACGCCAACATCCGGCCGCACCGTCTGCTGCCGGGCGTCACGGGGCCGCTGCGGGCCGAGAGCTTCGACATATTGTGCATCCGCGAGAACACCGAGGGCGAATATTCGGGCGCCGGCGGACGCGTGCATCAAGGCACGCTGGACGAGGTCGCCGTGGAGACCTCGATCTTCACCCGCGCCGGCGTCGAGCGCATACTGCGCTTCGGCTTCGAGCAGGCGCGGTCGCGTCGGGGGAAGCTCGCCTCCGTCACCAAATCCAACGCCCAGAAATACTCGATGGTGTTCTGGGACGAGATCACGCGAAAGCTGGCCGCGGATTATCCTGACGTCGAAGTCACCAGCTATCACGTCGATGCGCTCGCCGCGCGCATGATCATGGCGCCCGAGAGCCTCGACGTGGTCGTCGCCTCCAACCTGTTCGGCGACATCCTCACCGACATCGGCGCGGCGATCCAGGGCGGGCTCGGCTACGCCGCCTCCGCCAACATCAATCCCGGCCGCTCGGCACCCTCCATGTTCGAGCCAGTGCACGGCTCGGCGCCCGACATCGCCCATCTCGGCATCGCCAACCCGATCGCCGCCATCTGGTCCGGCGCGATGATGCTCGAACATCTCGGCGAAACGGCCGCCGCCGGCCGGGTCATGCAAGCGGTCGAAGCGACAACCGTGCGCGGCATCGGAACAACTCCCGGCAAGGACAGCACGAAAGCCATCACGGCCGCCATCGTCGCGGCACTCACCTGATTGCAAGGTCGTATCCGATGAAAAACCTGAAAAACGAAAGTCTCTTCCGCGAAGCTGGCCTGATTGGCGGCGAATGGGTCGCGGCCGGCTCCGGCAGGACGGTCGATGTCATCGATCCGGCAACCCAGGCGGCGATCGGCACGGTCCCTGACATGACCGGCCCGGAGACCCGCGCCGCCATAGAGGCCGCGGCTTCCGCCTATGCCGACTGGAAGAAGAAGACCAACGCCGAGCGCGCTTGCCTCCTGGAAGCCTGGCATGGCCTGATGCTGGCACATCTGGACGATCTGGCGCTGATCCTGACGACGGAACAGGGCAAGCCGCTGGACGAGGCCAAGGGCGAAATCCGCTACGGTGCTTCCTTCGTCAAATGGTTCGCGGAGGAGGCACGCCGCATCAACGGCCACACCATCCCCTCGCCCACATCAGACCGACGGATCATCGTGCTGAAGGAGCCGGTAGGCGTTTGCGGCATCATCACGCCGTGGAACTTTCCCAATGCGATGATCACCCGCAAGGTCGCGCCGGCATTGGCCGCCGGCTGCACGGTGGTGATCAAACCATCCGAATTCACGCCCTATTCGGCGCTGGCGCTCGGCGTGCTTGCCGATCGCGCCGGCATCCCCGCCGGCGTCATCAACATCGTCACCGGCATGCCCACGGAGATCGGCAACGAGATCATGGCGAACGAGACCGTTCGCAAGATCTCCTTCACTGGCTCGACGCGCGTCGGCTCGCTGCTGATGCGCGGGGCGGCCGACAGCGTGAAGCGGCTCAGCCTCGAACTCGGCGGCAATGCACCCTTCATCGTCTTCGACGACGCCGATCTCGACCTCGCCATCGAGGGCGCGCTGGTCTCCAAGTTCCGCAACGGCGGCCAGACCTGCGTCTGCGCCAACCGCATCCTCGTCCAGGCCGGTGTCTATGAAACCTTCGCCGCGAAGCTCTCCGCGCGCGTCAACGCCATGACGGTGGGGCCGGGCACTCAGCCCGGCGTCGCCATCGGACCGATGATCAACATGGCGGCGGTCGAGAAGATCAACCGCCATGTCGAGGACGCACTCGCCAAAGGTGCGGCGATCATCACCGAGAAGCCTGCATTGCCCAACGGCCCTCAATATGTGGCGCCGCTGGTGCTGACCGGCGCCACCAAAGAGATGCAGCTCGCCGGCGAGGAAACGTTCGGCCCGGTCGCGCCGCTTTTCCGGTTCGAGACGGAAGAGGAAGCGATCGCGTTGGCCAATGCCACGCCCTACGGGCTTGCTTCCTACTTCTACACCGAAAACCTGAAACGCGCCTGGCGCGTCGGCGAGGCGCTGGAGTTCGGCATGGTGGGTCTCAACACCGGCTCGGTCTCGATCGAGGTCGCCCCCTTCGGCGGCGTCAAGCTGTCCGGCCTCGGGCGAGAGGGCGCGCAAGCCGGCATCGAGGAATATCTCGAGATGAAAACGTTCCACATGGGAATAGGCAGTAGGTAATAAGCAGTAGGGAATTGGGAGACACCGCCCTACTGCCTACTGCCTACTGCCTACTGCCCTATCTCACCCGGTCGAGCGCCTTGTAGTAGAGGCCGACCATCGGCAGGAACCAGGGTTTGCCGGAATAACCGGGAATGGACGGCCACTCGAGCCCCTTCATCGGATTGCGATCCTCGCGGCCGAGCATGGCGTCGGCCAGGATCATGCCGAGATGGGTGGAAAGCTGGGCGCCGTGGCCGGAATAGCCCATCGCGTACCAGACCCCGTCATGGTAGCCGGCTCGCGGGAACCGGTCCTTGGTCATGTCGACCAGCCCGCCCCAGCAATAGTCGATCTCGACATTGGCGAGTTGCGGGAAGATCGCCGCGAGGCTTGCCCGCAATATCTGTCCGCTCCTGGCGTCGGAGCGCTGGTCCGATGTCGCCGCGAAGCGTGCGCGGCCGCCGAAGATCAGGCGCCTGTCGGGCGAAAGCCGGAAGTAATTGCCGATGTTCATCGAGGTCACGCATGTCCGGTTGCCGGGCATGGTGGCGGCGATCTCGGCGTCGCTCAACGGCCGCGTGGCGATGATGAAGCTGCCAACGGAGATGATCCGGCGGCGGAAGTAGCCGAAATTGGGCGTGGTGTAGGCGCCGGTCGCCACCAGCACATTGTCGGCGCTGATCTGGCCTCGGGAAGTGGTGAGCTCATGCCGCTTGCCGGGCTGCTTGCGGTCGGTCACCGCAGCGTTCTCGTGGATCACGGCGCCGTGGCGAGCGGCTGAAGTGGCGAGACCCGCCACATAGCGGCCCATATGCATCATCGCGCTCTTCTTCGACAGCATCGCGCCGTGGAAGGGTGAACCGATCTCGGACTTGAGATCCGCCGCCGACAGCAGCGCCGTATCCCGATCCACCTCGGCATGCAGGGCTTCGAAGTTGCGGGCGATCGCTTCGAAATGCTGCGGCTTGGAGGCGAGCTTCAGCTTGCCGGCGCGGCGGAAGTTGCAGTCGATGCCTTCCTCGGCGACCAGCGCCTCGATGGTGTCGACGGAGTCGTCGAGCGCCCGGTAGAGCGCGATTGCTCGCTCCTTGCCGAGCTCCGTCTTGGCGGAGAGGTAGCCGTGGGCGAGGCCGTTGTTCAGGTGCCCGCCATTGCGGCCGGATGCGCCCCAGCCCACACGCTCCGCCTCCAGCACGGCCACCTTGGCACCGGCCTTTGCCAGCTGGCGCGCGGCGGCGAGACCCGTGAAGCCACCGCCGATGACGGCGGCATCGTAGTGCCCCTCGAGCGGGCCCTGCGCCCCGCCGGAAAAGACAGGGGCCGTGTCGTGCCAGTAGGAGACGAACTTCATTGGCAATCCGCCTGTTTCAGAGACCGACCACGCCTGCAAGACCCGAAATGTCCGATATCTCGACATAGCCGTAATACGGGTTGGCCGGTTCGTGGCCGCGATTGACCCAGACCTTGTTCTTGATGCCGAGATCATGTGCCGACATCAGGTCGTAGCGGAAAGAGGACGAGCAGTGAAGAACGTCCTCCGGGCCGCAACCCAACCTGTCGAACATGTATTCGAAGACCTTGAAACGTGGCTTGTAAGCCTGCGCCTGCTCGGCCGTGTAGACGGCATGGAACGGCGCGCCGAGTTTCTCGACATTGGACATGATCTGCGCGTTCATGGCGTTGGACAGGATGACCAGCGGAATTTCCTTGGCGACCTTCGCCAGGCCGGCCGGAACGTCGGCGTGAGGCCCCCAGGTCGGGACGCGCTCGTAGACCATCCCAGCATCTTCGGCGCTGAAGGCAACGCCGTTGCGCTTGCAGGCGCGCTCGAGCGCGTTATGAACGACATCGGCATAGGGCTTCCAGTCGCCCATGATCTCGTCGAGCCGATAGGCCGCGAAGTTCTTGATGAACTCCTGCATGCGCGGCTCGTCGAGCCGGCTGCCGTAGAGGTCGCGCGCCGCTTCCGCCATCTGGAAATGGATCAACGTGCCGTGGCAGTCGAAGGTGATGTATTTGGGCCTGAAAGAAGCCATGTCCGTCGATCTCCGGTGGAAGCACATCCGTGCTGGGATGTATTTCATCATAGGACGGAAGGCAGCGACCCACCTGACCGAAATCGCCCTTCCTAAAGCAGAAAGTTCCGTATCCGCCATCCGGTTTGGCACGCTGTAGCATCTTGCCTGTCGATAGCGGCGCGGCGCGCGGCGTGAAGTACATCCGTCGCGGACGGTGTCAGCACAAGATGCGGCGCACCCCTCGCGTTACGGCGAAAGATACTGCCCGAGCCAAGGCCTTCAGACGATCTGCGGCGCGCCGATGGCCGAGACTTGGGCACCAGACGGAAGGGATGCCTCATGCAGCAGGGCGAGATCGAACTCCAGACCTTCGGGTCTGACCATATCGACGGCGCCGTGGCGCTTTCTCGCCAGGAGAATTGGCCGCATCGTTCGCAGGACTGGCAGATGGCGCTGCAGCTCTCGAACGGCGCGGTCGCGCTCGACGACCAGGGCCGCGTCACCGGAACAATCCTGGTAACGCCTTACGGTGCGGACTGCGCCATGATCAACATGGTGATCGTCGACAGGACTGTGCGGGGCAAGGGGCTCGGACGCCGGCTGATGGATCAGGCCTTCGCCCTTGCCGGCGACCGTCCGTTGCGGCTCGTCGCGACGGCGGACGGCATGCCTCTCTATGAAAAGCTCGGCTTCGTGCCGTCCGGTACGATCCGGCAGCATCAGGGCAGCGTTGCCAAGCTTGGTGCGCCCGACGGCGTGCAAGCCGCAGGCACCGCCGATCTCCCGGAAATCAAGGCACTGGACCGCGACGCCTACGGCGCCGACCGAGAAACTCTGATCGATGCGCTGGCGGAGCGCGGCCAATTCGCGGTCATCCGCCGCAACGGCGCCATCGAGGCCTATGCCGCGATCCGCCCATTCGGACGCGGCGAGGTGATTGGTCCCGTGATCGCGGGAAGTGCCGAAGAGGCGAAAGCCCTGATCGGCTTCTTCGCGGCACCGCGCGCCGGCGCCTTCCTGCGCGTGGATACCGGCAGCGGGACCGGCATGGCCGGCTGGCTCGAAGAAATCGGCCTCGCCCATGCTGGCGGCGGCGTGGCCATGGACCGTCCACCCAAGACGAGCATGGAACAGGCCAGGCCCAGAGTTTACGCCCTCGCCAACCAGGCGCTCGGCTAGTCGGAGAACAACAATGCTCGCCAATTCCCTGATCGAACTCGACCGCGCCCATCTCATCCACCCGGTCTCTTCATACCGTGGTCATGAGGCGCAAGGCGTGCGCGTCTTGAAATCGGCGAAGGGGGCGACCGTGACCGATGCGTCCGGCCGGCAGCTTCTCGACGGTTTCGCGGGGCTGTGGTGCGTCAACGCCGGCTACGGCCACGACAGCATCGTGGAGGCCGCGGCCCGGCAGATGCGCGAGCTTCCCTACGCCACTGCCTATTTCGACCTTGGCTCCGAGCCGGCCATCCGGCTCGCCTCGGAACTGGCCGAGCGCGCGCCAGGCGACCTCAATCACGTCTTTTTCACGCTTGGCGGGTCGGACGCAGTCGACAGCACGATCCGTTTCGTCCGCTACTACTGGAATGCCAGGGGCGAGCCGCGACGCGACCAGTTCATTTCCATCGAACAGGGCTATCACGGCTCGTCGGTGGTCGGCGCGGGCCTGACCGCCCTGCCCGCCTTTCACGCCGGCTTCGGCATTCCCTTTGAATGGCAGCACAAGATCCCCTCTCCCTATCCCTATCGCAACCTGGTCGGCGAAGACGGCAGCGCGATCATTGCCGCATCGCTCGCCGCGCTGAAGGCCAAGATCGAGGAGATCGGCCCGGAGCGGGTCGCTGCCTTCTATGCCGAGCCGATCCAGGGCTCGGGCGGCGTCATTGTTCCGCCGAAAGGCTGGATCAAGGCGATGCGCGAGCTCTGCCGGGAGTACGGCATCCTGTTCGTCGCCGACGAGGTGATCACCGGCTTCGGCCGCACGGGACCCTTGTTCGCCTGTACCGATGAGGACATCGTTCCCGATTTCATGACGACCGCGAAGGGGCTGACCTCGGGCTATGTTCCCATGGGCGCCGTGTTCATGGCCGATCATGTCTACGACGTCATCGCCGATGGCGCGGGCGCTTCGGCGGTCGGCCATGGCTACACCTATTCCGCCCACCCCGTCAGCGCCGCCGTCGCGCTCGAAGTGCTGAAGCTCTACGAAGACGGCCTATTGGAGAATGGCATCAAGGCCGGCGCCCGCCTGATGGCGGGCTTGGAGGGCCTGAGCGACCATCCGCTGGTTGGCGACGTGCGCGGCCGCGGCATGCTTGCCGCGATCGAACTGGTGGTCGACAAGCAGAAGAAGACACCGCTTCCGGCATCGGCCATGCCGGCGCGGCGCGTCTTCGACAGGGCATGGGACAACGGCCTGATCATCCGTGCCTTTGCTCATGGGGTCCTCGGCTATGCGCCGCCGCTCTGCTGCACCGACGCCGAAATCGATGCGATCGTCGAGCGCACGCGGCGGACGCTCGACCAGACGCTGGACGATCCCGATGTCCGCAAGGCCCTGGCATGACGGGCGGCAAGTACCACGCGTTTCGAAATAGCGCCGGGACAGACGATTTCGCAATTTTGTGCCGCGCCCTCACGCCTTTTCGGCGAATCCAGCGCGGGGGAAGTGCCAGACTGCATTTAAGACAAGGCCAGAAAGCCCAAGTTTCCGGGTTTTAGAAAAAGGCCAGCGCCCCGGACAGCACGGAATTTTGTTCTGTTCAGCACGATGTAATTCGGCCCTGCGCAGAGGAGAGCTAAATTTTGGCCAGGGGTTTCAGCGAATTCAAATATATGAGCTTCGACGTCGTCGGCACGCTGATCGACTTCGAAGGCGGCATCACGACCTGCCTGGCCGGAATTGCCGCCGACGCTGGCGTGCCCATCGATGGCGAAGGAGCGCTGGCCCTGTATCGGCAAGCCCGCTACATGCCCAATGCGGGCCTGTTCCCCGACGATCTCGTACGTGTCTACATGGTCATCGCGCCGCGGCTCGGCCTGCCGGCCGAAGAGAAATACGGCGTCCGCCTGAGGGATTCCGCCAGCGTCTGGCAAGGCTTCCCCGACAGCGCGGCAGCATTGGCCGAACTTGCGAAATCCCACAAGCTGGTTGCCATGACCAATGCTCGGCGCTGGGCGCTTGATCATTTCGAGAAGCAACTCGGATCGCCCTTCTTCGCCACTTTCACCGCCGACGACACCGGCACGGAGAAACCGGACCCGGCTTATTTCCAGAAGGTATTCGATTTCGTGGCTTCCCGAGGCGATAGCAAGGACGACATCCTGCACGTCGCGCAAAGCCAGTACCACGACATCGGCATATCCCGGGCGCTTGGCATGACCAACTGCTGGATCGAGCGCCGGCACGCCCAGCAGGGCTATGGCGGCACGATCGAGCCGGAGCGCTTCACCGTGCCGGACTACCACTTCACCTCAATGGCCGCGTTGGCGGCGGCAGTGCGGGAAAGCCTGAAGGAACGAACCTGAGCCCAAGCCCGGAAAGCCGCAACAAGACGAGCATCCCGGAAAAACAAACAGAAAGGGGAATGATATGACCGACAAGATCACGAACTGGACCAGCGCAGACGATGCCATGGTCGAGAATGCCATTCGGCGGGGCGCGAGCCGCCGCGAACTTCTCAAGATGCTGTTGGCCGGCGGCGCCGCGATTGCCGCGGGCAGCGTGGTGCTCGGCCGTGCCACGCAGGCCGTGGCCGCCACGCCGGTTTCCGGCGGAACCTTCAAGGCGGCGGGCTGGTCGTCCTCGACCGCCGACACGCTCGACCCGGCAAAGGCGTCGCTGTCGACCGACTATGTCCGCTGCTGCTCGCTCTACAACCGCCTGACTTTCCTCGACAAGGATGGCGTCACGCAGATGGAACTGGCCGAAAGCTTCGACAGCAAGGACGCCAAGACCTGGACCGTGAAGCTGCGCAAGGGCGTCACCTTCCACGACGGCAAGGACCTCACCGCCGACGACGTCGTCTTCTCGATGAAGCGCCATCTCGATCCGGCGGTCGGCTCCAAGGTCGCCAAGATCGCCGCCCAGATGACCGGCTTCAAGGCGGTCGACAAATCGACCGTCGAAATCACGCTCGCCGATCCGAATGCCGACCTTCCGACCATCCTGGCGCTGCATCACTTCATGATCGTGGCGGACGGCACCACCGACTTCTCCAAGGGCAACGGCACCGGCGCTTTCGTGCTGCAGACGTTCGAACCGGGCGTGCGGTCGGTCGTCACCAAGAACAAGAACTACTGGAAATCGGGCCAACCCTACCTGGACTCGTTCGAATTCATCGCCATCAGCGACGACAGCGCCCGCGTCAACGCGCTGCTTTCCGGTGACATCAATTTCGCCGCCGCGATCAATCCACGTGCGATGAAGCTCATTGGCGGCCAGCAGGGCTTCGAATTGTCGAAGACCACCTCGGGCAACTACACCGACCTCAACATCCGGCTCGACATGGATCCGGGCAACAAGGCCGACTTCGTGGCCGGCATGAAGTATCTCGTCAACCGCGAGCAGATCGTCAAATCGGCGTTGCGCGGTCTTGGCGAAATCGGCAACGACCAGCCCGTCTCGCCGGCGAACATCTTCCACAATGCCGACCTCAAGCCGAAGGCCTTCGACCCGGACAAGGCCAAGTTCCACTTCCAGAAGTCGGGCCTGCTCGGTCAGTCCATCCCCGTGGTCGCCTCCGATGCCGCGACCTCGTCGATCGACATGGCGGTGATCATCCAGGCCGCCGGTGCCGATATCGGCATGAAGCTCGATGTCCAGCGCGTCCCGTCCGACGGCTACTGGGACAATTACTGGCTCAAGGCGCCGATCCATTTCGGCAACATCAATCCACGCCCGACGCCGGACATCCTGTTCTCGCTCCTCTACGCCTCCAACGCGCCCTGGAACGAAAGCCAGTACAAGTCGGAGAAGTTCGACAAGCTGATGATCGAGGCGCGCGGCTCGCTCGACCAGGCAAAGCGCAAGGAAATCTACGGCCAGATGCAGACCATGGTCTCCGAGGAGGCCGGCACCATCATCCCGGCCTACATTTCCAACGTGGATGCCCTCTCCAGCAAGGTGAAGGGTTTGGAGGCGAACCCGCTTGGTGGCATGATGGGCTACGCAATGGCGGAATATCTCTGGCTCGAAGCCTGAGGGGCACCTGCCAGGGACCGGATAGCCGGTCCCTGGCACCTATTGCGCAACATGGCTTGGCTGAATGCAACCGCAGGGAGCGCTTCCATGACGTCTGGGGTTCTCAATCTCGTGCTGAAGCGGCTGGGGATTGCGGTCGTCACGCTTCTGATCGTGCTGTTTGCCGTGTTTTTCGCCACCAGCATGCTGCCCGGCGACACCGCGTCGATCCTGCTCGGCCAGGCAGCGACCCCGGAAGCCGTCGCCGGCTTGCGCGATGCCATGCATCTCAACGATCCGGCAATCCTGCGCTTCCTGCGCTGGCTTCTCGGCCTGCTCCACGGCGACCTCGGCACCTCCTATGCCAATGACATGCCGGTCGCGGCACTGATCGGCGGCCGCTTCGTCAACACCCTGAAGCTGGCCGGCATCACCACACTGCTCTCGGTGCCGCTGGCACTGACGCTGGGCATCACCGCAGCCATGTTGCGCGGTTCCTTCTATGACCGCACCGTCACCATTCTTTCGATCGGCATCATCTCCGTCCCGGAATTCATGGTCGCGACGCTGGCGGTCCTGCTTTTCGCCGTCTATCTCAAATGGCTGCCGGCGCTGTCCTCGGTCAACGAGGCGCATTCGCTGACCGACCTCGTGCGCATTTATGCAATGCCGGTGATCACGCTCACCTTCGTCATCTCCGCCCAGATGATCCGCATGACGCGCGCTGCGGTGATCGAAACGCTTTCCACGCCTTATGTCGAGATGGCGCTTCTCAAAGGCGCCTCACGCAGCCGCATGGTGCTCAAGCACGCACTTCCCAATGCGCTCGGGCCGATCGTCAACGCGGTTGCGCTGTCGCTGTCCTATCTGGTCGGCGGCGTCATCATCGTGGAGACGATCTTCAACTATCCGGGCATCGCCAAGCTGATGGTCGATGCGGTCGCGACCCGCGACCTGCCGCTCATCCAGAGCTGCGCAATGATCTTCTGCCTCGGCTATCTCGTCCTCATCACGACCGCCGACATCATCGCCGTCATTTCCAACCCGAGGCTCAGATAACGATGGCGCGTGCCGGAGCCTCCCGACGATCCTTCCTGGGTCACAACTATAATCTCGTGGGCGTCGTGGCCTCGCTGGTCATCCTGGCGTGGACGCTGATCGCCATCTTCGCGCCCACCATCATTCCCCATTCGATCGGCGACATCGTCGACGACGACTATTTCGGCCCGATGCGCCAGGGGCTGTGGCTCGGCTCGGACTATCTGGGGCGCGATATGCTTTCGCGGGTTCTGATGGGCGCACGCTACACCGTCGGCATATCGCTTGCGGCAGTCTGCATCGCCTGCTTCTCCGGCGTCATGCTGGGGATGTTCGCGGCCGTCACCGGCGGCTGGCTCGACAGCTGCCTCAGCCGCTTCCTCGACGCGATGAACTCCATCCCCAGCAAGCTGTTCGGCCTTGTGGTCGTCGCCGCGGTCGGCTCATCGATCCCGGCGTTGATCCTGACGCTCGCCGTCATCTATATCCCGGGCGCCTACCGCTTCGCGCGGGCGCTTGCTGTCAACATCAACACCATGGACTTCATAACCGTCGCCCGCGTCCGCGGCGAAAGCACAGCCTATCTCATCGGGTCCGAGATCCTGCCCAACATCATGCGCCCGGTGCTGGCCGACTTCGGCCTGCGCTTCGTCTTCATCGTGCTTTTGCTCTCCGGCCTGTCCTTCCTGGGGCTCGGCCTGCAGCCGCCACTCGCCGACTGGGGCGCGCTGGTGCGTGAGAACATCGGCGGCCTGCCCTTCGCGGCGCCCGCCGTCATCATTCCGTCGCTGGCGATCGCCAGCCTCACCATCAGCGTCAACCTGCTGATCGACAACCTGCCGCGCAAGATCAGGGACAGGGACGCATGACCAATCTCGTCGAGGTCAGGAACCTGAGGATCGAGGCGACGACCGACGCCGGTCGTGTCGTCGAAATCATCAAGGGCGTCAGCCTCGACATCGCCGATGGCGAGATCGTCGCCCTGATCGGTGAGAGCGGCTCCGGCAAGACCACGATCGCGCTCTCGCTGATGGGCTATGCGCGGCCTGGCTGCCGGATCACTGGCGGCGAGATCAATGTCAACGGCAAGAACATGGCGGCACTTTCCGAAAAGCAACGCGCCAAATTGCGCGGCACCGACATTGCCTATGTTCCGCAAAGTGCCGCCGCCTCCTTCAACCCCTCGTCGACGATCATGGAGCAGGTCATCGAGGTCACGCGGATCCACGGCCTGATGCCACCCGAGCAGGCCCGCCAGCGCGCTGTCGAGCTGTTCAGGGCCTTGTCGTTGCCAGATCCGGAAGGGATCGGCGCGCGTTATCCGCACCAGGTTTCGGGCGGGCAATTGCAGCGGCTGGCGGCGGCCATGGCGCTGATCGGCGATCCCAAGCTGATGATCTTCGACGAACCGACGACGGCGCTCGACGTGACGACGCAGATCGACGTGCTGAAGGCCTTCAAGTCGGTGATGCGGGCTGGTGGGATAGCGGGTGTCTATGTTTCCCACGATCTCGCGGTCGTTGCCCAGATCGCCGATCGCATCGTGGTGCTGAAGGGCGGCGAAGTGCAGGAGACCGGCACCACGGCGGCAATCCTTTCGGCTGCCCAACATCCCTACACGCGCGAACTGCTGGCTGCCTTCGAACCCAAGCCGCGGCAAGCCCAAGCGGACGCGGATGCCGGCGCGAAGCCGTTACTGCGCATCGACAATGTGACGGCCGGCTATGGCTCGGTGCGGGCCGACGGACTGCCGCTTATCCGCGCGGTCGATTCCGTCAGCCTGATCGTCGAGAAGGGGCGCAATCTCGGCATCATCGGCGAATCCGGCTGCGGAAAATCGACGCTGGCGCGCGTCATCGCCGGCATCCATCCGGCGGCGGCCGGCGACATCATCTTCGACGGCAAGGAACTGGAGCGCGCCGCAGGCAAACGCAGCCGGGACCAGCTGCGCGAGATGCAGATCGTGTTCCAATATGCCGACACCGCGCTCAATCCAGCCAAGCCGATAGAGGACATCATCTCTCGGCCACTGGCCTTCTATCACCGGCTCGACAGGCAGGCGCGCTCGAAGCGCGTCGACGAGCTGCTCGACGTGGTGCGCCTGCCGAGGGGCCTGCGTTACCGCCATCCGTCGGAGCTCTCCGGCGGCCAGAAGCAGCGGGTGAACTTCGCGCGCGCCCTAGCGGCCGACCCCAAGCTCATCATCTGCGATGAAATCACCTCGGCGCTCGACACGGTGGTGGCGGCGGCCGTGATCGAACTGCTCAAGGAGCTGCAGCGCGAGTTGGGCCTTTCCTACATTTTCATCAGCCACGACCTCTCCGTCGTCGAAGCGATCTGCGACGAGATCATGGTCATGTACAATGGGCAGCGGGTGGAGCAGATCACACCCGACAAGCTGCAGGCGCCCACCCACCCCTATTCCAAGCTTCTGTTCTCCTCCGTGCCGAAGCTTGACCCGACGTGGCTCGATGGCCTCGTCCGGGACCCCGAGCTCGTCAGCCAGTACGGCCATCGCTGACCATGCGGCAGAGCCTCACCTCGGAAACAGGCTGGGCAGCGGCATGTGCGCCTTGACGATGGGGGACTTCAGCACGACGAAGCTGAAATACTTGTCGATGCCGATATCCATGTCGGTCAGCCGCTCCATGATGGTCTGGTACTCGGCTATGCCGGCGGTCACGAATTTCATCAGATAGTCGTAGCCACCCGAGACCAGATGGCATTCGATGACCTGGTCGATCTTCTCCACGATGGCGAGAAACCGGGCGAAGTCCACCTGGCGGTGGTTCTTCAAGGTGATTTCGGTGAACACGGTCAGCGTCTGGCCAAGCTTGCCGATATTGATCTGCGCGGAATAACCCTCAATGTAGCCCTCCGATTGCAGTCTCTTGACCCGCATCAGGCACGGGCTCGGCGACAGATGCACCAGCTCAGCCAGTTCCACGTTGGTAATGCGGCCGTTCTTCTGCAATTCGTAAAGAATTTTGATATCGATCCGATCCAGTTTCATGGCCATCTCCGCAGAACGTATGCCGCAGCACAAAATGCTGCCGTACCAATAGCCATCGACACTACCACAGCCCGTTGGCCTGTCCATCCAAGCGGACAGCGCTTTGGAACGCAGCGGCTCCCGATTTTACCCGGACGTACGGAATAAAATTCTGCTTCGGTGGCAACTGCGGCAGCGGCTGCCTGCGCAACGCGTTAGATTGGCGCTTCAAGGCAGAGACACCATGCGCGCACCACTGCAGCAAATCGAGACATCCGGCGAACTGCCGAAATCCGCGGACGCGGTGGTGATCGGCGGCGGCATCGTCGGCATCTTCGCGGCCTATTACCTGGCACGGCGTGGCCTGAAGGTCGCGCTTGTCGAAAAGGGCCGCATCGGCGCCGAGCAGTCCTCGCGGAACTGGGGATGGTGCCGCCAGCAGAACCGCGACGCCCGCGAGTTGCCGATGGCAACAAGAAGCATCGACCTGTGGGGCAGCTTTGCGGCAGAGACTGGCGAAGACACCGGCTTTCGCCGCTGCGGCCTGCTCTATCTCAGCAATGACGAGGCGGAACTGGCCGGCTGGGTGCGCTGGCGTGACTTCGCCAAAACGGCCGGCGTCACCACGCATATGCTCGACAGCGCCGAGGCCGGCGAGCGGGGCCGCGCCACGGGCCGGACCTGGAAGGGCGGCGTCTTCTCACCGACCGACGGCACCGCCGATCCGTCGCGGGCCGCGCCCGCGGTCGCCCGCGCCATCCTCAAGCTCGGTGGCTCCGTCCACCAGAATTGCGCCGCGCGCGGTATCGAGACCGAAGGCGGGCGCCTGAGCGGCGTGGTCACCGAAAGCGGAACGATCCGAACCAAGGTGGCGGTGCTGGCCGGCGGCGCCTGGGCCTCCTCCTTTTGCCGGCAGTTCGGTTTCCGTTTTCCGCAGGCGTCGATCCGCTCCTCCATTCTGTCCGTCTCGCCAGGCGCGGAAGGTCTGCCGGATGCGCTGCACACGAAAGGGATCTCGGCCACGCGTCGCGGCGGCGGCGGTTACACGCTCGCCATAAGTGGACGCGGCCGTGTGGACGTGACGCAGCAGCAGTTGCGCTTCTCCTCGCAGTTCCTGCCCATGTTCCTGAAGCGGTGGCGCAGCCTCGCGCCCGGCGGCCTGCAGGGCATGCGCTCGGGCCACGAAACGCTCCGACACTGGCGGCTCGACCAGCCGACACCGATGGAACGGATGCGCATCCTCGATCCGGTCCCGGACCAGGCAACCATCCGCCTGACCCACGCCCGGGCGCTCGAGCTGCTGCCGGCACTGCGCCAGACCAGGATCAGCGCGACCTGGGCCGGCTACATCGACAGCACGCCGGACGGTGTGCCTGCCATCGGCGAGATCAATACCGTTCCGGGTTTCTTCCTGGCTGCCGGCTTCTCGGGGCATGGCTTCGGCATCGGGCCCGGCGCCGGGCACCTCGTCGCCGATCTGATGACCGGATCGCAACCGATCGTCGATCCGCAATCCTATGATCCCAGGCGCTTCGACGCTTCAGCCTGGGGGAAGGTCGCCGACTTCTAAGACGCGATCCGTTCCGACAGCCAGACATGCTCTCCGGAACGCCACCACCCTTGTCGGAGAACCGGCCCGACTGGCCAAGGGCAAGGAAGATGAGACGATCGGCCGCGTTTCGCTCTCGTCAATGCATCAAGCGAGTTCCGGTACCGGCTTGCCTATTTGGTATGCTGGTATAACATGTAGATGGTATGGTGTCTCTCGAATGAGGCGCCGGAATGGCATGCAAGCCGACCGTGTTGGCCGGTATTTTTGGGAGGAAGTATCATGAAGTTTGCAATCGTGGCGGCGCTTGCCAGCGCCGCGCTGGGGAGTGTGTTTGTGCTGCCGGCAGCGGCGTCATCGGATGCACCGGTGATCGCACTGACCAACGCCTATTACGGCAACACCTGGCGGCACCAGATGGTCGAGGCCTTCGAAGCCTCGGCCAAGGAAGCAAAGGCGGCTGGTCAGATCGCCGATTACATCGTCATGAACGGCGACGGCTCGGTGGCACAGCAGAACAGCCAGATCGCCGAACTGATCCTCAAGAAGGTTGATGTGCTCGCCGTCGATGCCGCCTCGGAGACCGCGGTCAACGGCATCATCGAAAAAGCCTGCAAGGCCGGCATTATCGTCGTCTCCTTCGATTCAGTCGCGTCGGCGCCTTGCAACTACCAGCTCAATTTCGATTTCAAGGGCTACAAGGCGACCCAGGCCGAGGCCGTGTTCAAGATGCTCGGCGGCAAGGGCAATGTCATCCAGGTGCGCGGCGTCAAGGGCTCGGCCCCGGACAACGACATGTTCAACGCCCAGCAGTCGGTGCTGGCGAAATATCCCGATATCAAGGTTGTCGCCACCGTCTATGGCCAGGCGACCGCCTCGGTGGCGCAGGCAGCCATTGCCAATGTCCTGCCCTCGCTGCCGCATGTCGATGCGGTGCTCGGCCAGGGCGGCAGCGACGATGTCGGCATCGCCCAGGCCTTTGTCCAATACGGCGGCGACTAGTGCCGGCAAGATGCCGATCATCGAAGGCGGCGGCGGCACCGATTTCGTCAAATGGTGGGCCGACGAGAACGCCAAGAACGGTTACCAGACGGTCTCGATGAACACGACGCCCGGCATTGGCGGCGCTGCTTTCTGGCTCGGCCTGTCCCTGCTCAAGGGCGCCAAGGCACCCAAGATGATGATCATGCCTGTGGCAACCGTCGATGCCAGCAACCTCAAGGAATACGCCAAGCTGCCGGGCGGCCAGATCATCAGCCCCAGCTATTCGCTCGATTGGGTCAAGCAGAACCTGTTGAGCAAGTAACGCGACCAGCACAATGGATCGGACGCCGAATGGCGCCCGATCCTTGGCCGTGAAGAAACGGAGGACGAATGTCCCACCTTGCCGTTGCCGATCAGAAGGGTACAGCCGCCATGGCGCCCGCCGCTCGGCAGGAAATTGTCTCGCTTACACAGATCACCAAGAGTTTCGGGCCGACGCTGGCGAATGCCGAGATCGACCTCGCCATTTCGGCCGGCGAGATCATCGGCCTCGTCGGCGGCAACGGCGCCGGCAAGTCGACGCTGATGCGCATTCTGTGCGGCACCATGTGGCCGACGCTGGGCTCGATCTCTTTCGCCGGTCAGGCGCTTGACTTCACCGACTACAACACCGCGGAAGCGCAACGGCGCGGCATCCGCATGGTGCATCAGGAACTGTCGCTGTGCGCCAACCTGTCCGTCGCCGAGAACTTCTTTCTGGAGACGCCGCAGGACGCGGCAAGCCGGCCGGGCTGGCGGAGGCTTTACAGAGGCCGCGCGCGCTCGGCGCTGGACGCGGTCTTTCCCGGCAACGGCATCGATGTGGATGCGCAAGTCAGCCAGCTCTCCATCGCCGAGCGGCAGATGGTCGAGATCGCGCGCGCCGCCGCGACGCCTGGCGTCAGGCTCATCGTTCTCGATGAGCCGACCTCCTCGCTCGATCTCGATCGCTCCAGGCAGTTGCGAGCTTTCATCCGCGAGCGGGCCAAGGCAGGCCTCGCCTTCATCTTCATCAGCCACAAGCTGCAGGAAATCGTCGACATTGCATCGCAGGTTGTCGTGCTGCGCAACGGACGCAGCGCCTGGCGCGGCGACGTGGCGGACACATCGATCGGCAAGCTGGTGCAGATCATGGGTGGCGACACCAATCCGGTCCACCAACATGGCGCTGCCGCTGTTGGCGCGGCCGGAGCGCTGGTGCGGCTGTCCGGAGCGCTAACATCCGAATTGGGCCGCGACATCGAGATCGCGCGCGGTGAAATCGTCGGACTGGCGGGACTCGAGGGCAGCGGCCAGAAGGACCTGCTTCATGCCATCTTCAAGCCGGGAAAGGATGCCGGCGTGACCCGAACCGGTGACGCCGGCTTCATTGCCGGCGACCGCCAAAAGGAAGGCGTGTTCCCGCTGTGGAGCGTGCTGGGCAACATCTCCATCGGCAGCCTTGCGCGCCGCCCGGCGCTGGGCCTGGTCTCGGACCGGGTCAACCGCGCGGCCGCAGCGGACGCCGCCGGACGGCTGCGGCTCGATGAACACCGCTTCGGGTCCAACATTCTGGAGTTTAGCGGCGGCAACCAGCAGAAGGCGCTGGTTGCCCGCGCGCTCGTCGCCGATACGCCGATCATCCTGCTCGACGATCCGACGCGCGGCGTCGACATCGCCACCAAGCAGGATTTCTACCGGCTCTGCAACGACATCGCGCGCAGCGGGCGGACGCTTGTCTGGCATACGACCGAGGACGCTGAGCTGCTGGCCTGCGACCGCGTGCTGGTCTTCGCCGGCGGGCGGATCGTCAAGGAGCTGACCGGCGCGGCGATCACCGAAGCGGCGATCGTCGGAGCATCCTTCGTCCAGCAAGCGGACAAGCGCGCCGCCGCCGCGCGCGGCAAGGCCCGCGTGGCGGGGCTTGCCCGACTGGTGAACGCCGCTCCCTTCATCGGCCTTGCCGCCGTGCTGGCGGTGATGATCTCGGCCAATCCGGCGGTCGCCTCGATCTTCGGGCTCGACCTGCTGCTGATGCCGGCGCTGTCGCTGGTGCTGGTGACGGCGGCGCAGATGTTCATCGTCGGCGGCAGCGAAATCGACCTCGGCGTCGGCGCCTTCGCCGGCCTGGTCAGCGTGCTCAGCGCCACGCTGCTCTACGACCAGCCATGGCTTGGCGCGCTGGCGCTTTTGGCTGCGGTCGCCGCCTATGCCGGTCTCGGCGGGTTGATCCAGGCACGAAAGATCCCGGCCATCGTCGTCACGCTCGGCGCCTCCTTCATCTGGGTGGGGCTGGGCTATGCGCTGCAGCCGACGCCGGGCGGCACCAGTCCTGAATGGCTGACGGCGCTGTTCGGCTGGTCGCTCGACTTCCTGCCAACGTCCATCATCCTCATCGCCGCGGTCGCCTTGGTGGTGTTGGTGATCGATCGGCTGCCGCTCGGCGTGGTGCTGCGCGGCTTCGGCAACAATCCCACCGCGATGATCCGTTCGGGCTGGTCGCCGACACGCTATGCGCTGGTGCGCTATCTCATCGCCGGGCTGTTCGCGGCGGCTGCCGGCCTGTCGCTGACGGCGATCAACACGGCAAGCGACATCAATTCCGGCAACTCGTTCACGCTGCTCAGCGTCGCCGCCGTGGTGATGGGCGGCTGCTCGCTTCTGGGCGGCATCGTCTCCCCGGTCGGCGCCATCGCCGGCGCGGTGACGCTGTCGCTGATCGGCGCGCTGCTCGGCACGCTCAATGTCAGCAGCGACTTCAACGCCGCGACGCAAGGGCTGATCCTGATCGCGCTCTTGACGTTGCGCGGCCTGACGGCTGACCGCGGGAGCGAACAATGAACGCGCTGTCCGCCTTCACCTTGTGGACCCAGAAAAACCGCTGGATCTGGGCCGCGATCGGCGTGCTCCTGCTCTGGCTTGTGCTTTCCGTGGTCACCAACCGGTTCAGCCTCTCCAGCCTGTCGGGCATCATCCTGTCGGCCTCGTTCCTGACCGTCGTCGGCATCGGCCAGATGTTCGTCGTCACCACCGGGCGCGGCAACATCGACCTCTCCGTCGCTTCGGTGATCACGCTCAGCGCCTTCGTCGCACTGCTGACCATCAAGGGCCAGGATGCCAACCTTGCCATTGGCGTCGCGGCTGCCGTCCTGCTCGGCCTTGCGGTCGGGCTGCTCAATTCGCTGCTCGTCGTCGGCCTCGGCATTCCGGCGATCATCGCAACGCTCGCCACCGGCTATGTGCTGGCGACCGCGACGCTGCTATCGAACCGGGCAATCCCGGGCTTTGCCGTCAGTCCGGCGCTCAAGGACCTGGCAACCGGCCGCATTTCGGGTGTTCCGATCATGGCCATCATGGCTATCCTCGGCGTGGCGGTGGCATCCTTCGTGCTGCGCTACACAGTGTTCGGGCAGCTTCTGTCGGCGGTCGGCCAGAACCGCACTGCTGCCCGGCTCGCCGCCATCAACAACGGCCGGGTGATCGCGGCGGCCTTCATCATCTCTTCGGTGCTGGCCTCGCTCGACGGCCTGCTGCTCGGCGCCTATATCGGCGGCGCCTTCCTCGAAATGGGCCAGCCCTATCTGCTGCAGTCGATCGCCGCCGTGGTGCTCGGCGGCACCCTAATCTTCGGCGGCTCAGCGACCGCGCTTGGCACCCTGTTCGCCAGCATCCTGCTCATCCTGATCGTCACCACCATGCAGATCGTCGGGCTGCCGCCCGGTGTCCAGGATATCGTCCAGGGCATCGTCGTCATCTTCGTCCTGGCGCTGGCGGGCGACAGGCGTTGGCGCGCCGCACATCGGTCGATCCCACGGACGCCGCAGCGGCGAAGACAGAGCCAGGCGCCGCCACGCCCCTGCCGAAGTGACGAACACGTAACCAATGATTTCTCTTGCCAAATTCTGGTAGAGTGATCATACCAGTATATAAGATGACGATCACGAGACGATCGCCTATGGATTAGGGAGCAAGGTCAGATGACAACGATTGCGCTGTTCGGTGCGGGCGGGAAAATGGGCTACCGCCTGTCGACCAATTTTCGCGGATCGGACTACACGATCCGCCATGTCGAGATCAGCGAGGCGGGCAAGGAGCGGCTGAAGACCGGTCTGGGCTTCGATGCGGTCGGCGTCGATGAGGCGCTTGAAGGGGCCGACGTCGTGATCCTGGCGGTGCCGGACACGCATATCGGCAAAGTCGCCGCCAGCATTGAAAGCAAGCTTGCCGCTGGCACGATGGTGATCGTGCTCGATGCGGCGGCCCCGTTCGCCGGGCATCTGCCTGATCGTCCCGATCTCACCTATTTCGTCACCCATCCCTGCCATCCCCCGATCTTCAACGACGAGACCGACATGGCCGCCAAGAAGGACTTTTTCGGCGGCGTCAAAGCCAAGCAGCATTTCGTCAGTGCCCTGATGCAAGGATCTGAGGAAGACTACGCCAAGGGCGAGAAGATCGCCCAGATCATCTGGGCGCCGGTGATGCGCTCGCACCGCGTCACGGTCGAACACATGGCGCTGCTCGAGCCCGGCCTGTCGGAGACGGTGTGTGCTTCGCTGCTCGTCGTCATGAAGGAAGCCCTCGACGAGGTCGTGGCGCGCGGCGTCGACCGGCAGGCGGCGCTCGATTTCCTGCTCGGCCACATGAACGTGCTCGGCGCCGTCATCTTCGGCGAGACCAAGGGAGTGTTCTCCGACGCCTGCAACAAGGCCATCGAATTCGGCAAGCCGGTGCTGATGCGCGACGACTGGAAGCGCGTCTTCGAGCCGGAAGAAATCGCCGCCAGCATCCAGCGCATCACTTGAGAGGGCGGGCTCGATTTTCCCTTCTCCCACAAGGGGAGAAGGAAGAAACATCAACCCGTCAGATACAGATCACCTTAATTAGTGATTGACTCATCATACCAGTTGGCTAAGCTACTCCCGCGCTCGGATTGAAGCCGGGACGAGCGGAGGATGGCGAGGAACGGGGAGCGAAAATCGGTTCGGTTGGAAAGTCGGCAAACGGCTTTGCCTGACCGATCGTCTGCTGCCCGCACTGCCTGATGAATTCAAATGCAGACAAGGCCTCGGTTGGTCGAGGCGATGTTTTTCAACGGGAGGACTTCATGAAACTCACTCGCAGAATGACGCTTGCGGCTTTCGCCGGCGTACTGGCACTTGGCACGGCGGCGCCGGCCTTCGCGGCCGACCTGATCGCGATCATCACCCCCTCGCACGACAATCCGTTCTTCAAGGCGGAAGCCGTCGGCGCCGAGGCAAAGGCCAAGGAGCTCGGCTACGAAGCGCTGGTGCTGGTGCATGATGACGACGCCAACAAGCAGTCCGAACTGATCGACACCGCTATCGGCCGCGGCGCCAAGGCGATCATCCTCGACAATGCCGGCGCCGACGCCACCGTCGCCGCCGTGCAGAAGGCCAAGGACGCCGGCATCCCCTCATTCCTGATCGACCGCGAGATCAACGCCACCGGCGTCGCCATGGCACAGATCGTCTCCAACAACTACCAGGGCGCCCAGCTCGGTGCGCAGGAGTTCGTCAAGCTAATGGGCGAAAAGGGCAATTTCGTCGAGCTGGTCGGCAAGGAATCCGACACCAATGCCGGCATCCGCTCCAAGGGCTATCATGACGTCATCGGCGACTATCCGGACCTGAAGATGGTCGCGCAGCAGTCGGCCAACTGGAGCCAGACCGAGGCCTATTCCAAGATGGAATCGATCCTGCAGGCCAATCCCGACATCAAGGGCGTCATCTCCGGCAACGACACAATGGCGATGGGTGCCTATGCGGCGCTCGCCGCCGCGAACCGCAAGGATGTCATTGTCGTCGGCTTCGACGGCTCCAACGACGTGCGCGACTCCATCACCTCCGGCGGCATCAAGGCCACGGTGCTGCAGCCGGCCTATGCCCAGGCGCAGATGGCGGTCGAACAGGCCAACGACTTCATCAAGAACAAGAAGTCGCCGGAGAAGGAAAAGCAGCTGATGGACTGCGTGCTCGTCAATGGCGCCAATGCCGCCAAGCTGGAAACCTTCGCGCTGAAGAACTGAGCCGGCGCAATGCAATCCGCGAGGGGCGAACTTCCGGTTCGTCCCTCGTCTCCATTTCCCTGGGATGCTTGACCGCGATGCCGAAGAAGTTGACCTGGCTGACCCTTGTCGCGCTCGTCGGCCTTAGCCTCAGCGCCTGCAAGATTCTGCCGACGCCCTCCGCGCAAGACGGCGCCAATGCGTCCGGCTTCAACCCGGACAAGATGGTCGAGGATATCTGGGTGGCGAAGGTCACACCGTATCTGCAACAGAAGGCCGGGCCGTTCGCCGAGGTCCATGCGCTGGCGAAGACCGATCAGGCGGCAGCCGGCGCGAAATACGGCAACCCCAAGAAACAGGCGAATTCGCCGTGGACCTTCGCGGTCCGCGTCGAGGGCAAGATCGTCGCCGCCAACACGCAGTCGCGCGCGGCAACGATGGATATCGACGTCGATGGTGACGGCAAGGCGGATGCGCGGGTGCAGATCGGGCCGGCGATACGCGGAACCGCTCTGCGCGACAGCCTCGACTTCGTCCAGTTCAACGATTTCACCAACCAGATCGACTTCGCCCAGTTCGGCAAGGCGTTCAATGCCTATGCCGACAAGACCGTGCTGTCGAAGCTGCCGCGCGAGGCGCTGGAGGGCCGCACCGCCAAGGTGCTCGGCGCCTACACGATCGAAGGCGGGCAGAACCTGCCGCTGGTGACCCCGGCGGAGGCCGAGATCGGGCCGAAGCCATGAACATGTCGGCCGGTCACGAAATCATCCTGAAGCTGGAAGACGTCTCGAAAGTCTATGCCGGCACCGTCGCGGTCAAGCAGGCCAATTTCGAGGTGCGCAAGGGCGCGGTCAATGTGCTGGTCGGCGAAAACGGCGCCGGCAAATCGACGCTGATGAAGATCATCGCCGGCGTCGAGCAGCCGACGGCCGGTCGCATCCTGCTCGACGGCAAGGAGGTTTCGTTCTCGTCCTCGGGTGACGCGGTGAACCGCGGCATCGGCATGGTGTTCCAGGAATTGAACCTGTTCGGCAACATGACGGTTGCCGAGAACATTTTTGCCACGCGCGAGATCACCAACCGGTTTCGCAAGATCGACCGCAAGGAGCAGGAACGGCGGGCCAGTGAATTCATCGATCGGCTCGAAGCCGGTATCCGGCCGGACATGCTGATCGAGGATCTTCGCATCGGCCAACAGCAGCTGGTCGAGATCGCCAAGGCTGTCTCGCTCGATGCGCGCATCCTGATCATGGACGAGCCGACCTCGGCGCTGAGTGCCGCCGAAGTCGAGATCCTGTTCAAGGTGATCGCCGACCTTAAGGCGCGTGGCGTAGCGATCGTTTATATCTCGCACCGGCTCGAGGAACTCATCCGCATCGGCGACTACATCACCGTGCTGCGCGATGGCCGCATCACCGGCCAGGAGGACGTGAAAAACGTCGACACGCAATGGATCGTGCGGCAGATGATCGGCTCGGACGCCAAGGATTTCGCCAAGGCCGACGGCCATGTGCCGGGCGAAGAGATATTCCGCGCCGAGGACATCTGCCTGCCGCGCGCCACTGGCGGGCTGGCGGTCGACCACGTCTCGCTGTCGCTGCGCGCAGGCGAGATTTTGGGCATCTACGGCCTGATGGGCGCGGGGCGCAGCGAGCTGTTCGACTGCATCATGGGCCGCCACGGTCATGCCAGTGGCAAGATCTTCATCGAAGGAATCCATATCAGGGAACGCGACACGACGCGGCGCATCCGGCGCGGGCTGGCGCTGATCCCGGAGGACCGCCAGCGCGAGGGTCTGGTGTCGATCCTCTCCGTCGCCAGCAATTTGACATTGGCCAGCCTGTCGCGCTTCGTCACCCTGTTCCACATCCGAGGCAGTGCCGAGCGGAAAGCCGTGGCGCAGATGGTGCGGGAGCTCGCGATCAAGGTCGCCGACCCGGCGCAGGAAGTCTCGTCGCTTTCCGGCGGCAACCAGCAGAAGGTGGTGATCGGCAAGGCGCTGCTCACCGGGCCGAAGGTGCTGTTGATGGACGAGCCGAGCCGCGGCATCGATGTCGGTGCCAAGGCCGACGTCTTCCGCACCATGCGCAAGCTGTCGCGCGATGGGCTGGGCATCCTCTTCGCCACCTCCGACCTCGACGAGGTAATGGCGCTGTCCGACCGGATCGCGGTGATGAGCAATGGCAAACTGACCGGCATGTTCGACCGCGCCGAGGCGTCCGAAGCTGCGATCGTCGCCGCATCGGCACTCGGCCACGGCCCTGCCCATCTTGCCCCCGCACATGGAAAGCAAAACCGATGACTGACATTCCGGCCAGGGCGGCTCTCTCTTCGGCCTCCAGCGGCTCCGCGCTGCTGACGCTGATGAAGCTCAGGACTTTCATCGCGCTGATCGCCGTGCTGGTGTTCTTCTCCATCGCGGCGCCGAACTTCCTGTCGGCCGCCAATCTGATCCTGATGGCCAAGCACGTGGCGCTCAACGCCTTCCTCGCCATGGGCATGACCTTCGTCATCATCACCGGCGGCATCGACCTTTCGGTCGGCTCGATCGTCGGCCTGTGCGGCATGGTGGCCGGCTATCTCGTGCTCAACGGCATCGATCTGCAGATCGGCTACACCATCTACTTCAACGTGGTGGAGATCGCATTGATCACGCTTCTGGTCGGTATTTTGATCGGCGCCGTCAACGGATTGCTGATCACCAGGCTCAATGTCGCCCCCTTTATCGCCACGCTCGGTGTGCTCTATGTAGCGCGCGGCATGGCGCTGCTGTCGTCCGACGGCCGCACCTTCCCCAACCTTATCGGCAAGCCGGAACTCGGCACCACCGGCTTCGGCTTCCTCGGCGCCGGCCGGCTCGCCGGCTTGCCGGTGTCGATCTGGATGCTGATCGTGGTGGCACTGGGTGCCACCTATCTCGCCAGATACACGCCGCTCGGCCGCCACATCTTCGCCGTTGGCGGCAATGAGCGCGCGGCACGCATCTCGGGCGTGCGCGTCAACATGGTCAAGATGTTCGTCTACATGTTCTCCGGCTTCTGCGCGGCGATCGTCGGCCTGATCATCTCGTCGGAGCTGATGGCCTCGCATCCGGCGACCGGCGAAAGCTTCGAGTTGAATGCAATCGCCGCAGCCGTGCTTGGCGGCACCTCGATGTCTGGCGGCCGCGGCACGATCGGCGGCACCATCGTCGGCGCCTTCGTCATCGGCATCCTGTCGGACGGGCTGGTGATGATGGGCGTCAGCTCCTTCTGGCAGATGGTGATCAAGGGGCTGGTCATCATCGTCGCCGTCGTCGTCGACCAGGCGCAGCGCCGGCTTCAGCAGCGCGTTACCCTGATGCAGATGGCGAAGGCTGGTTGATCATGGCGAGCTTGAGCGGAGCGCTGATCGGCTGCGGCTTCTTCGCCGTCAACCAGATGCATGCCTGGCGCGACATCGACGGCGCCTCGATCATCGCCATCTGCGACCGCGATCCGGAACGGTTGCGGATCGTTGGCGACCAGTTCGGCATCGCGAGGCGCTACACCGATGCAGCGGCGCTGTTCGCGGCCGAGACGCTCGACTTCGTCGACATCGCCACCACCGTCGGCAGCCATCGGCCACTGGTCGAGATGGCGGCCACTCACCGTGTCCCGGTGATTTGCCAGAAGCCGTTCGCGCCAACGCTGGCCGACGCCAAGGCGATGGTCGCGGCCTGCGCCGAGGCCGGCGTGCCACTGATGGTGCATGAGAATTTCCGCTGGCAGTCGCCGATCCAGGCGGTGCGCGCCGTGCTCGACAGCGGCGAGATCGGCACTCCCTTCTTCGGGCGCATCTCCTTCCGCTCCGCCTATGACGTGTTTTCCGGCCAGCCCTACCTGGCGACGGGCAAGCGTTTCATCATCGAGGATCTCGGCATCCATATCCTCGACATCGCGCGTTTCCTGCTGGGTGACGTCTCGACCCTCACCGCCCGCACCGCTCGCATCAATCCGACCATCGCCGGCGAGGATGTCGCCACCATGCTGATGGATCACAGGAGCGGCGCCACCTCCGTGGTCGATTGCAGCTATGCGACCAGGCTTGCCGTCGAGCCGTTTCCCGAAACGCTGATCGAGATCGACGGCAGCGACGGCACGATCCGGCTGGCGCGAGGATACCAGCTCACCGTCACCGGCAAGAGCGGCACAACGGCCACCGACATCTCACCGCCGCTTCTGCCCTGGGCATCGCGGCCGTGGCACAACATCCAGGAAAGCGTGCTGGCGATCCAGCGGCACTGGGTCGACTGCCTTGCATCAGGCAAGGAGCCGGCAACCTCGGGCGCCGACAACCTCAAGACATTCGCGCTGGTCGAGGCGGCCTATGCGGGTGCCGCGAGCCAGGAACCGGTGCAGATCGACGGCCTGTTGAAGTGACCGTGGATCGCTTCCTCCTCTGCGGCATACGCGCGGTGGAAGCCGAGCCGGTCCGGCTCAGCGCCGGGCCACTCAGCGCCGATTTCGTCAACGGTAATCTGCGCACCATCCGCCATGGCGGCACCGAGGTGCTGCGTGCCATCGCCTATATCGTGCGTGACCGCGACTGGGGCACTTACGAGCCCGTGCTGGCGGATTTGACCATCGACCAAAGCGCCGATGCTTTCTCTGTCAGCTACACGGCGAGCTGCGCCGGACCGGGCGGAAGTCGGCTCGCCTTTTTCGCGACCATCAAGGGTTCGGCGGACGGACAGTTGGTGTTCGACGTCAGCGCGCTGCCCGAAAGCGATTTCGAGACCAACCGCTGCGGCTTCTGCATCCTGCATCCGATCGCCGGCCTCGCCGGCAGCCCAGTGACGGTCGAGCACACGGACGGCAGCGTGGTGGACACGAAACTGCCAGACCTGATCGACCCCTGGCAGCCTTTCAAGGATTTGCGCGCCATCACGCATGAGGTGCGGCCCGGCGTCAGCGCCGACTGCCGCATGGAAGGCGACGTTTTCGAGATGGAGGACCAGCGCAACTGGTCCGACGCCTCCTACAAGACCTATGTGCGGCCGCTGGCGCTGCCATGGCCCTATGTCTTGCCGGCCGGCGAGACCAACCGCCAGACGATCAGCCTGCGCATTGCCAGCGACGGCAAGACGCCGGCTGCGGCCGAGGCGCCCGGCGCGGTCCGCGTGACGCTCGGCGAGCCCGGTCCGGCGCTGCCGGATGTCGGCGTGATCATCTATCCCGGCGATGTCGAGACGGTGCTGGCGAACCTCGCCACCTTGTTGGCGCTCGGTCCACAACAACTGCTGTTCCACTACGATCCGACGCGCGGTCACGGGCTTGACGCCTTGCACTCTTTTGCCCGGCTCGCCGACGCCTATCGCGCCCGAACAACGCTCGAATGCGTTGTCGCCTGTAGCGGCGATCTTGATGCCGAACTCACAGAGGTCGCCGGCCTGGTGCGCCGGGCGGGCCTACGGCTCGACGCCATCGCGGTGTCGCCTTCGGTCGACCGCCAGTCGACGCCGCCGGGCAGTGCCTGGCCGCCCTGCCCGCCGCTGGAGGATGTCTATGCCGCGGCTCGACACGCCTTTCCGGCTCTCCGTCTCGGTGGCGGCATGTTCAGCTATTTCACCGAGCTCAACCGCAAGCGCGTTCCGGCCGGGCTGCTCGACTTCGTCACCCATTGCACCTGCCCGATCGTGCACGCAGCCGACGATCTCAGCGTCATGCAGTCGCTGGAGGCGTTGCCGTTCATCACCCGGTCGGCGCGGGCGATCTTCGGCGACAAGCCTTACCGGATGGGGCCTTCGACCATTGCCATGCGGCAGAACCCCTATGGCGGCGCGACCAAGGACAATCCGCAGGGACAGCGCATCGCCATGGCCAATCGCGACCCGCGCCACAACGGCCTGTTCGCCGCCGCCTGGACCATCGGCTATGCCGCCCGCGTCGCACCGGCCGGGCTGGAGATGCTGACGCTGTCCGGCTTCAGCGGGCCGTTCGGTCTGCTGGCGGCAGGTGGCGAACCCGTCGAGGAGGGATCACCGCGGCCGATCTTCAGGGCTATCAAGGGACTTTGCGAACTGGCTGGTCTGGCCCATGTGTCCGCGAGAACAAGCGACGAAACGCGGATTGCGGCGCTGGCCGGCCGCTCCGCCTTCGGCGAGACCATCGCATTGCTGGCGAACCTGACGGCGGACGATGTCCCGGTCGACGCTTCGGCACTTGGCCAGGGTCATCTCGTGATGTCGCCCTACGCCATTATCCGGATCGGTTAAGAGCCTACTTCTCGGAGTTCATCACATAGAGTGCGCGCGAGCGTTCAAGGTGCTTGATCATCGACTTCTCGGCACCGTCGGGGTCCCTCTGCTCGATGCGGTCGACGATCTCTTCGTGCTCGGTCAGCGTGTACTTTTCCTTGCCGGTCCAGATCAGCATCTCGGTGTGATATTCCTTCAGCCAGCCGAGCATGGCCTCGCTGACAGCGACATAGATCGGGTTGCCCGATATCGCGGCGATCTGGGTGTGGAAGTTCATGTCGGCAGAAATGAAGGCGTCGGAATCGCCGCGCGCGGCACGCTGCTCGGCGACGGTTGCCTTGAGCCGCTGCACATCCTCGACGGTGGCCTTTTCGGCGGCTTCCCTGACCATGCCGCGCTCGAAGAAGATGCGCGCGGTCTTGAGGTGCTCGAGCGTGTCCTTCGACGACGACAGGATGATCTTGGCCGCGCCATCGACCTGTTTGATGATCGACTTGGCGGTGAGCTGCAGCACCTTGGCCCGCTCGCCATGCGAAATGGCGACAAGCCCCATATTGCTCAGCGCCTGCATCGCCTCGCGAATGGCCGGCCGGCCAACCTCGAAGCGCTCCATCAATTCGCGCTCCGACGGCATTTCGTCGCCCGGCTGCAGCTCGCCGCTGGTGATCAGCCGCTTCAGCCTTGCAAAGACTTCGTCGGAAAGTTTGCGCCGGACGATCGGCTCCGAACGGTTCATCGTGACGAATCACTCCCTGGCCCGGTTCCTCTTTAGCATTGCCGGCGCGATTCCCGGAATGCCTGCGCCTTGCTCGCCGCGTCGCACGAGGTCGGGATATTTGCTTGCAATACTTATGTACTCATTATACCAGATTTTAGACGCGACGAAACTTTTTTCGGACCCTTTTCGACCGGCCGGCTTCCCATGATCACCTTCACCTATCGCATCGAAACACCCGATAGCATCGAGGCGCTGGCGACCAAGATCGCCAGCGACCAGTCGACCGGCACCTTCGTTGCCCTGCCTGGTGAGACCGAAGAGCTGAAGGCACGCGTGGCGGCGCGAGTGCTGGCGATCCGGCATCTGCCCGATGCTGAGCAGCCGTCCATTCCCGAGGCTGGCAGCGGGCCTTTCAAGCGCGCCGATGTCGACATTGCATTCCCGTTCGATGCGATCGGCACCGACCTTTCGGCGCTGATGACTATCGCCATCGGCGGCACCTATTCGATCAAGGGCCTGTCGGGCATCCGCGTCGTCGACATGAAGCTGCCGCAAGAATTCAAGGGCGCCCATCCAGGCCCGCAATTCGGCGTCGCCGGCAGCCGCAAGCTGACCGGCGTCGAGGGCCGCCCCATTATCGGCACTATCGTCAAGCCTGCACTGGGCTTGCGGCCACCCGAGACGGCCGCGATGGTGGGCGAACTGATCGAGGCTGGCGTCGATTTCATCAAGGACGATGAAAAACTGATGAGCCCGGCCTACTCGCCGCTGGCGGAACGGGTGAACGCGATCATGCCGCTGATCCTCGACCACGAGCAGAAGACCGGCAAGAAGGTGATGTATGCCTTCGGCATCTCGCATGCCGACCCGGACGAGATGATGCGCAACCACGACCTGGTCCTCGAAGCCGGTGGCAATTGCGCCGTGGTCAACATCAACTCCATCGGCTTCGGCGGCATGACATACCTCAGGAAGCGCTCCGGCCTTGTGCTGCACGCCCACCGCAATGGCTGGGACATCCTCACGCGTCATCCCGGCCTCGGCATGGATTTCAAGGTGTGGCAGCAGTTCTGGCGATTGCTGGGCGTCGACCAGTTCCAGATCAACGGCATCGCCTCGAAATACTGGGAGCCGGACGCGTCCTTCATCCGCTCCTTCGAGGCAGTGACGACACCGCTGTTTTCTCCCGACGATTGCGCACTGCCGGTCGCCGGTTCCGGCCAGTGGGGCGGACAGGCGCCCGAAACCTATGAGCGCACCGGGCGGACGGTCGATCTTCTCTATCTCTGCGGCGGCGGCATCGTCAGCCATCCGGACGGCCCGGGTGCCGGTGTGCGCGCCGTCCAGCAGGCGTGGCAGGCCGCGGTCGAGGGCATTCCGCTGGCGGACTATGCCCGCAGCCACGCCGAGCTGGCGCGCTCGATCGAAAAGTTCGGCGACGGCAAGGCGGCGTGAGCGGGGCGATGCAGAACCTGCTCCTCAGCTATTATGGCGACGACCTCACCGGCTCGACCGACGTCATGGAGGCGCTCGAGCTTGGCGGCGTGCCGACGGTGCTGTTCATGCGCCAGCCGGACGCGGCGCAGCTGGCGCAATTCTCGCACTGCCGCGCTGTTGGGCTGGCAGGCACCAGCCGCAGCGAGACGCCGCAGTGGATGGACACGCATCTCAAGGATGCCTTCGGCTGGCTGAAGACGCTGAACGCTGACATCTGCCACTACAAGATCTGCTCGACCTTCGATTCCAGTCCGACGATCGGCAACATCGGCCGGGCGATCGAGATCGGACGCGCCGTCTTTGCACAGGGCTGCGTGCCGCTGCTGGTCGGCGCACCCCAGCTCAAACGCTACACGGCGTTCGGCCATCTGTTCGCGGCCTATCGCGACCGATACTACCGCATCGACCGCCATCCGGTGATGAGCCGCCACCCGACCACGCCGATGGACGAAGCGGACCTTCTGATCCATCTGTCACGGCAGACCGAGCTGGCCTCCGGATTGCTAGATCTGGCGACGCTGCTGTCCGCGTCGCGGTCGCAAGCGTTCGATCACCTTGTCAGGAATGGCGCGGCCATCGTGCTTGTCGACGTCGACAGCCGGGAGACCCAGGCGCTCGCAGGCAAGGAGATATGGCAGACGCGCAAGCCAAGCGGTTCCTTCGTCGCCGGCTCCTCCGGCATCGAATATGCATTGCTCGCCGAATGGGCGGAGGCTGCCACCGTGGACGCCGAGCCTCGCTTTACGTCGCCGGGCGCAGCCGATCGGATCGCGGTGGTGTCGGGCAGCTGCTCGCCGACCACGGAACGGCAGATCCGCCATGCGCTGACCGACGGCTTCGACGGCATCAACGTTGATCCCGTAGAACTGGTCTCGGAGAATTCCGAACAAGCGATCGCGCACGCGGCGGCGGCGGCCCGCGGCAGCTTGCAGGCCGGGCGCAGCGTCATCCTCTACACTGCGCTCGGGCCGACGGCGGATCGCGGCACCGAGATCGACCGCCAGGAAGGCGCCCGCCACAAGCTCGGCCGCGGCCTTGGCACGTTGCTTCGGCAACTGACCGAACAGCACGACTTGAAGCGTGTCATCATCGCCGGCGGCGACACGTCGAGCCACGCGCTGGGACAGATGGGCGTCGATGCGCTGACGGTTAGGATGCCGTTGCCCGCCTCGCCGGGTTCGCCACTGTGCGTCGCCCATTCGCGTATCAATGCCATCGACCGGCTGGAGGTCGCGCTGAAGGGTGGGCAGGTCGGAACCGACAGCTATTTCTCAGCCATTCGCGACGGTCGTGGCGGTTGACGTTACACTTTTGATTTTAAAGTGAAAATTGTCGAAAAAATATTCTGAGGTTACACCAACTATCGGGGCCAATCGGGAGGAGCCTCACTCCTCCCGGAAGGCTCGCTGTATCTGATCGGCCAGAGGTTTCACCAGGTAGGAAAGCATGGTGCGGCTGCCGGTGGAGAAGAACGCCTCGACGGGCATGCCCGGCGCCAGGGTCAGGCCTTTCAGCTTTTTCAGCTCCGTGCGCGGCATGCCCCCTTCAAGTATGGTCGTCAAAGCCAGCAGATAATGCCGGCTTCCGACGCCTTCCCGGTGGCGCTACTGGTGGACGTGCCAGTGAACAGATGCCAGCGCGGCAACACGATCTCGCAGTCATGGACAGACGCTGAGTCTTCAACATGTTCGCATTGGGATGCTACGGTGGCAGAAGTTTTTCGCGCACCAGCCGCTCGGTTCCCCGCCAGATGACCGACACCACCATTATCGAGACATAGCCGTCCAGCGCGTAGTGCCACCCGGTGCACACCGAGCCTTACATGATCAATGTAGAGAACATCCAACCGAGAACGCCAAGCCAGCGGTTGAGGAGAAGAGGAAACAGGCGTTCAGTGTGGCCGACGCCGACGGCCCGCGACGCACGCTTGCCAAGGTCCACCGCAACCATGCGGGCATCAGCCATGCGCGGCAAAAGAAAACGGGGCGCTTCTGGCAAGGTGCGCCGGCGACGGACTGAGTTGGTTACGCTAGAACCTGCCTGGCGATTGCCTCTGGGAGGACAAGCCTGCTCATGACGATGCCGGCGCGCGCCTTCGAAGCATCGTCAATCTTGGAATTAAAGGCGAGATATAGATGGAAGATATTCTCTTGGTCTCGGCAATTACTACGCAAAGTAGAGCCGTAGCGAATGCAATCGGCACAAATGAGCTTGCATCCAGAAGTTCAAACATCGAAACGCAATAAGCCAAGACGACTATTATAGTCTGATTGGCAATGTAGTACGTCATTATATATTTATTCAGATGTGCAATGACCCGGTTGGGCTGCGTGGTGATCCGCCCCGCAAACGCCAACAAAGCGATGATCGCACACCACTGAAATACCGATCTGACGACACGCATCGTGACGACAAGCGCGTCTGACCACTGCTCCCTTGGAATGGCAACGACGACTGTCGCCCGGGCGAGGAACGAGATGAATGCAAGAGCGCAGCTCACCCATCTTTGCCGGTCGACCTCGCGCCAGAACCTCGGTTCATTCGTCAGAAGAGAGCCTGCCATGAACATTGAGAAATAAAGGACGTGTGCATAGGGGTCGTTCGTGATGACCGAGGTCTCCCCAACGATTGGGTAGAGCCAGAGTCTGAGGATTGAAAGGAATATGATCGGAGCCACGAACAGGTTTGCGCCTCTGAGGGACGACGCAAATGCGGATGATATCCCCGGCCAATAGCGCTGAAGCCGTGGCCACGTGACGGACCACACGAAGACGTATACCCAAAGATAGGCCAAAAACCACATGTGTTCCAGGCGGATGCCCGAGATCACATAGGCCTTCCAGAACTCCCAATACGACAATTCCGGGAGAGGGTTGAACTGGGATAAATATATTTGCGGAGGTACGATCAGGACCACACCCACGAGCAAAGGCAGCAGCAGTTGCCGTGTCCGCGACCTCCGGATTTCGCCAACGGATTTCCGTTCAAGAAGTGACGACGTTACCAGACCCGATATGAAGAAAAGCAGGCTCATCCGCCACGGATGAGATCCAACGGCAATTAGATCGATCCGCCGGCTATTCTCTTGGGAGTTCAACAGCTAGGTCGTTGTTCCGTACAGCAGGCTCGTGTGATAAATTATAAGGGTGCCAACGCTCAGTACACGCAACAAGTCAATATCGTGCCGCCGCTCGCTCTGTCCCACAATAACCCCGGCTTGCGAGGACCGTCGAAATGACGCGTCTGCTGGAGGGGAAAGTCGCACTGGTCACCGGCGCGCGGACCGGGCTCGGTGCCGCGACCGTGGTCGCACTGGCGAAGCTTGGCGCCACCGTCATTGCCGCCGGGCGCCATGCCCGAGATTGCGGCGCGGTTGTCGATGCAGTCACAATAGCCGGCGGCAAGGCTTGCGATTTCATGCTCGACGTCGCGGATCTGGATGCGATCCCGCATCGCGTCGCCAAGCCCTCAAACTGCATGGGCGCATCGATATTCTCGTCAACAATGCCGCGACGATTGCGCCGATGGCGCGCCTGGCCGCGCTCGACGCCAAGGCTTTCGATGCCGCGCTGACCATCAATGTCAGCGGCCCGGCCGCCTTGACGACAGCGCTATGGCCGCATTTCAGCGGCGGCCGTATCGTCAACATCGTCAGCGGCGCGGCAAATCACGCCATGTCCGGCTGGGCCGCCTATTGCGCCTCCAAGGCGGCCTTGCTGATGCTGACAAAGTCGATCGCACTCGAAGGCGAAGCCAGCGGCATCTTGGGATTCGCCCTTGCGCCCGGGCTCGTCGACACCAGCATGCAAGCCGCCATCCGCGACGCCAGGATCAATGCGGTCTCCGACATTCCCCGCGAAAACCTCGACCCGCCGGAGCGCGCGGCGCAGATGATTGCCTGGCTTGCAACCGGTTTGGCCGACGACCTTGCCGGCGACTATGTCGATGTGCGGCAGCCGGGACTGCAAGAGCGCATGGCCGCGGATCTATCGAACAACGCCAAGGATTGAACGGAATGAACAGAATAGATCTTGAAGGACAGGCCGCCGTCGTGACCGGCGGAGCGCAGGGACTGGGCCTGGCCTTTGCCAGGCGGATGATCGCATCGGGCGCAAAGGTGAGCCTGTGGGACATGAACCAAGCAGGCCTGGACGCAGCGGTTGCCCAGCTCGGCGAGGCAGCCAGTGCGGTCGTGGTCGACATCACCGATGCCGAGGCAGTGCTTGCCGCGCACGCCCGCACCGAAAAGGAGACAGGAGCCGTCTCGATCCTGGTCAATTCGGCAGGGATAGCCGGACCCAACCATACACTCGATGAGTACCCGCTCGACGCCTGGCGGCGCGTCATCGACATCAATCTCAATGGAACCTTTCACGTCAACCGCGCCGTCGTGCCGGCGATGAAGGCGCGCAATTACGGCCGCATCGTCAACATCGCATCGATCGCCGGCAAGGAAGGCAATCCCAACGCTTCGGCCTATTCGGCGTCCAAGGCGGGCGTGATCGGGCTGACCAAGTCGCTGGGCAAGGAGCTTGCGGGCTACGACATAGCGGTCAACTGCATCACGCCGGCGGCTGCGCGCACGCCGATTTTCGACCAGATGAAGCAGGAGCATATCGACTACATGCTGTCCAAGATCCCGCGTGCGCGGTTCCTGGAAGTCGACGAGGCGGCGAACATGGTCGCCTGGCTGGTCTCCAAGGAGAACAGTTTTACCACCGCATCGGTCTTCGATCTGTCAGGCGGTCGCGCCACCTATTGATTTCCAAATCAGGCAAATCAGCGGAGCTATGGGGCTAGGCTAGCCACCGCCGCCCATGGTCACGGACATGAAGGCCCGGAAGGCGGCGGCCGCTGGGCCGATCGGTCTGTCACGCGACCAGGCCAGGCCGACATCCATACTGGGGATCGGCTCGACAAGCCTGCGCACTTCGATGCGCTGCCCCTCCAAGGACCATGGTCGGTAAACCATGTCGGACAGGACAGTGACTCCCATACCGGCAGCCACGAGCGAGCGCACGGCCTCGACCGAACTGGTGGTAAGGACTGTGCGGAGCGAAAGCCCCGCGGCATCCCAGTAACGGGCGGCCGTCGTGCGCGCCTCGTCCACCGTCAGCATGACATAATCTTCCGCCGCCACATCGGCGAGGCTGATTTCCTGCCGTGCGAGCAGATGATGATCCGCCGAAAGCCAGAGCCGGCGGTTCGAACGCATCAAGACCTCCTGTGCCAATTCCTCGGTGTGCGCCAGGTTGGATACCAGCATCACAGCCATGTCGATCTCTCCGCTCATCAAGCCGCTTTCGAGAGCGTCTCGGGGCAGCTCCAGCACCTCGACCTCGATCTGGGGATAGGTCTTTCGGAACCGCGCGTAGTGGCGCGACATGTAGTAGCCGACGACCGTGTAGGTCATGCCGAGCCGGAGCTTGCCCGCCAGGCCTTTCCTGTCGCGCAACGGGCTTCGGACAGCGGCCGCGACAGCACCGGTGATAACCCGCGCATGGTCAAGAAACCGAGCGCCCTCCATCGTCAACCTGACGCCAGAATGGTTACGCTCCAAAAGCCGTACGCCCAGGTCAGCCTCCAGCGTCTTTATCGCCGCGGTGACCGCCGATTGTGAGATGTTGAGTTCCACTGCGGCATGGCTGACCTGTCCGCTCTCGGCGGTCGCGATGAAATAATCGAGCTGTTTCAAGGTGATGGTCATGGCGCACTCCGGCCCAGAACCATTATCTGTTTTTTTGATATCACAATCAATAAACTACTATTTCACAAATGCCCCCGCATGCGCAAAAAATGCTGCAACGCCGCAAAGACGGCATCTTCGAGGGGTAACAATGCGATGGCGGTGACGCTAAACTGCGACATGGGCGAAAGCTTTGGTCTTTATAAGGTTGGCGATGATGCGGGCATGATGCCGATCATCGACGTTGCCAATGTCGCCTGTGGTTTTCACGCTTCCGATCCCGATCACATGCACGCCGCCGTCCGTAGTGCCAAGGCGAGTGGCGTAAGGATCGGCGCACATCCAGGCCTGCCGGACATTCAGGGTTTCGGCCGACGCGAGATGCGCATGACCCGCGACGAAGTCAGGAACACCATCATTTACCAGGTGGGAGCGCTTGCCGGCTTCCTCAAGGCCGAGGGTGTGGAACTCCACCATATCAAGCCGCATGGCAGCCTTTACTTCATGGCCATGCAGCAGGAGGCAGTCGCCCATGGCGTGTGCGACGCGGCAGAGGTTTTCGGCGTACCCCTGTTCGGCATGACGGGCACCCTGCACGAGAAGATCTACCAGGAGCGCGGTATCCCATTCGTCGCCGAGTTCTATGCCGATCTCGACTACGATGCCTCCGGCAAGCTGATCCTGACACGCGTTCATGACGCCAAGGACCCCACCGAGATGGCCGAGCGTTGCGTGCGCGCCATCAGCAAGCGCGAAGGAACGGCAGAGGATGGCAGTTTCTTCCCCGTACGCTGCGAAACCATCTGCGTGCATTCCGATACGCCGAACGCTATCGAAATAGCCAGGGCCGTGCGCAATGCAATCGCCCCTTGGCACTGAAGCCTATCGAAACCCGCCCTCGCAGGCGGTTCCAGATTAGCCTGTCTGCAGTTTTCCGGAGCTCTTTATGGCCCAGATTCTTTCGCCTCTTCCCGGCACTTTCTACCGGAGCGTTTCGCCTGATCAGCCGCCCTACAAGGCGGATGGCGACGCGGTCGCCGCCGGCGACGTAATCGGTCTCATCGAAGTGATGAAGTCGTTCCACGAAGTGAGGGCCGAGACGGCCGGTACCAACATCCGCTTCCTCGCCGACAATGAGGAACCCATCATGGCCGGCGCACCTCTTGCGGATCTCGACTGATGCTGAAAAAGCTTCTGGTTGCCAACCGGGGCGAGATAGCGGTCAGGATCATCCGGGCCGCGCAAGATCTGGGCATCGCCACCGTGGCGGTGTACTCGGCCGCGGACGCCGGGTCGCTCCACGTCCAGCTTGCGGACGAGACGGTCAATATCGGCCCACCCGCGGCAAAGAAGTCCTACCTCAACATCGAAGCGCTTCTGAAGGCTGCACGCGACACCGGCTGCGACAGCGTTCATCCTGGCTATGGTTTCCTTGCCGAGAATGCCGCGTTTTCCGACGCGGTCACAGGCGCTGGATTGGTCTTCGTCGGCCCTTCGGGAGATGCGATCCGGATGATGGGAGACAAGGTTTCGGCGCGATCGGCCGCCGCCGCCGCGGGTGTCCCCGTGGTGCCAGGCTCGGCTGGCCGGGTCGATGGCCTCGAGGCTGGCCGCACGGTGCTGGCCGAAACCGGTTTTCCAGTGATGATCAAGGCCGCGGCGGGCGGCGGCGGGCGGGGCATCCGCATTGCCAACTCGCTCGTCGAATTCGTACAGGCCTTTCCGCAGGCCGAAGCGGAAGCCCTCGCCGCCTTTGGCGACGGTGGTCTGTACATGGAAAAGGTGATCGGCAAGGCCCGCCATATCGAGGTGCAGGTGCTGGCGGACGGAAGCGATGCCATCCACTGCTACGAGCGGGAATGCTCACTGCAGCGGCGACGCCAGAAGGTTTGGGAGGAGGCGCCGTCGCGCGCACTTTCCGACGGGCTGCGCGAGGAGCTCTGCGCTTCGGCGGTCGCTTTGGCCAAGGCGGTCAAATACTCCGGTGCCGGCACGGTCGAGTATCTCTATGACGATGACGCCGACCGCTTTTACTTCATCGAGATGAACACCCGCATTCAGGTCGAGCACCCTGTCACCGAGGCGATCACCGGCATCGATCTCGTTGCGGAGATGCTTCGCATAGCCGGCGGCGAGAAGCTGCGGATTCGGCAGGGCGATGTCTCCGTCAAGGGGCATGCGATCGAAGTCCGGCTCAATGCCGAAGATCCGGCGAAGGAGTTCGCTCCATTCCCCGGGCAGGTGGCCGAGCTTCGCATTCCCGGCGGGCCGGGCGTACGTTTCGATTCCATGCTCTACCAAGGCTATCAGGTGCCGCCCTTTTATGACTCGCTGCTTGCCAAGCTGATCGTGCATGCGGAGACGCGCGAGGCGGCGATCATGCGCCTGATCCGCGCGCTCAACGAGTTGAGGATCGGCGGGCTCAAGACAACCAAGCCGCTGTTTCTTGCGCTCGCCGCCGATCCCGCGGTGCGGGCAGGAGACGTGCATACACGCTGGCTGGAAGGCTGGCTCATCGAAAACGCCGCAACCTTGGCGAACTAAAGGAGGACCGATGTCGATACGATTCAACTTCGGCGGTGACGAACATATCTTCGGCGAAGTGTCGGAGGAGATGTCGCTCACTTCCTTCTTTACCGGCCTTTCGATGACCAACGCGGTGCGTGCGGCAGGCATCCGGGGCGTCACCGAGATTTGTCCGGCCAACGCCAGCTTCCAGATTCGCTTCAACCCCGACATCGTCAAGCCGCAGGATTTGCTCAGCGAACTGAAGTCGATGGAAGAGGCGGCCTCGAAGGCAGACCCGGTTCTGAAGACCCGGATCATCGAGCTGCCGGTTTACTTCCAGGATCCATGGACGCGTGAAACCTGCTTGCGCTTCCGCGAGCGCCACCAAGACCCGTCCTCCACCGATCTTGAATATTCGGCACGCATCAACGGCTACGCCACGGTGGAAGAGTTTGTCGCGGCCTATTCCGGCCAGCCATGGTTCGTGTCCATGGTCGGCTTCGTCGCCGGATTGCCCTTCCTGTACCAGATGGTCGAGCGCAAGAAACAAATTCAGGCGCCGAAATATCTGCGTCCGCGCACCGACACTCCCAAGCTCACCATTGGCCACGGTGGCTGCTTTGCTGCGATCTATTCGGTGCGCGGCGCTGGCGGCTACCAGATGTATGGCATAACCCCGGCACCGATCTACGACCCGACCATGAAGGTGCGCTACCTCTCCGATGATATGTGCCTGTTCAAACCGGGCGACATCGTGAAGTTCAAGGCCATTGGCCGCGATGACTACGACGCCACGCTGGAGGAAATCAAAGCCAATCGGTGGGAACCGACGGTTCGCGAGTGCACCTTCAGCCTGAAGGACTTCAACGGCGACATTTACGGCACCAATGCAAAGCTGATGGAGCTTATCAATGGCCGTTAAGGTAATCTCTCCCGGCCTCTCCACTTCCGTGCAGGACCTTGGCCGGCCAGGCCACTATCATGTCGGCATCCCCGAAGGCGGCGGCATGGACCGCTTTGCCACACGCATCGCAAACCTGCTTGTCGGCAACGATCCAGGTGCCGCGGTGCTCGAAGCCACCTTCATGGGCCCCGAACTCGAATTCACCCAATCCGCGGTCATCGCCGTCACGGGTGGAGAGCTTCCACCCAAACTCAATGGCGAGGAACGGCCGACCTGGGAGAGCTTTCCGGTGAAGGCCGGAGACCGGCTTTCCTTTGGTTTCCTCAAGGGCGGTGCGCGCGCTTATCTGGCCATCTCCGGCGGCATCGACGTCCCCGTGGTTCTCGGCTCGCGCTCGACTTACATTCTGGGCGCGCTCGGCGGCCATCAGGGCCGCACGCTGAAGGCGGGCGATGAGCTTCCACTCGGTGAAGGCTCGGGTAAAGCCGGTCTTTCTTTGCCTGCAAATCTGCACCGCGCGCGGAACAATCCGGCGGAACTCAGAATGCTTCCTGGCCTGTACTGGCATCGGATTACTGAAGCCGCCGGCAATCGGTTCTTCGAGGAAACCTGGAAGGTCGCGCCCGAAGCCGACCGCATCGGCTATCGCTTCCGTGGTGGAACGCCGCTGGAGTTCGTTGAGCGCGAGCAGCCTTTCGGCGCGGGTTCCGACCCCTCGAACATCGTCGACGCCTGCTATCCCTACGGATCCGTCCAGGTGCCGAGTGGCACGGAGCCGATCGTTCTTCACCGGGACGCGGTTTCGGGCGGCGGCTACATGATGCTGGGCGTGGTGATATCGGCCGACATGGACCTGATCGCCCAGCTCCAGCCGCACACTCCGGCGCGCTTCGTTTCGGTGACGCTGGAAGGCGCGCTTGCCGCGCGAGCTGAACAGCGCGCCGCGCTGGCGCGCGCTGAAGACTACCTGGCCGGCTGACGTCGGCCGGGAGAATGCCGGCGGAGGAGCCGGAGGCGAGGAGATCGGTCGGCCAAAACCGACCGCGCGTGGCGGAAGACAAAATCCGGTGCGCGAAACGACAAGACGACGCCGGGCAACGGCGTGAATTTGGCATCCGAGCAGTCCGTTAGAGACCGCCGGAACCGACAGGGGAAGACATTAGCAACGTGACTGGCCGCAAGGCCGGATGCTTCGCGCCTTTCCATCGGTCAAAAGAAGGAAAGGGACATGAGTCATCTGAGCGCGGAGAACGTCTCGGTGTCGTTTGCGGGGCTAAAGGCCCTGTCATCGGTAGACCTCCAGATTACGCCAGGCCGCATCGTTGGCCTCATCGGCCCCAACGGTGCCGGCAAGACCACGCTGGTCAACGTGCTGACGGGCTTCCAGGCTCCGACGGAAGGCACCATCAAGCTCGACGGGGCAGCCCTCACGGGTCTGAAGCCGCATCAGGTCCGGCGGCGCGGCATCGCCCGCACCTTCCAGGGTGGGCGGCTCTTCCGCGACCTGCCTGTGCTGGACAATCTGGAGGTAACCGGCGTTGGCCTGGGAATGAGCCGACGCGCCGCCATCGCCGAAGCGGAAGCGATGCTCGACTGGATAGGCATCGGCGCGTTGGGCTCCCGCATCGCCGGAACCTTGCCTTATACGGATGAGCGCCGTGTCGCCATTGGCCGTGCCCTGATGGGACGGCCAGCTTACATTCTGCTCGACGAGCCCGCGGCTGGCATGAGCACGCCGGAAGCGCGGGAGCTTTCGGCCCTGATAAGACACATCGCCGGCGATCTCGGCTGCGGTGTCCTGCTCATCGAGCACAATGTCGGACTGGTGCTCGGCCTTTGCGAGCATATCGTCGTGCTCGATTCCGGAGCTATCATCGAAGAAGGCCCACCCGCCGCGATCCGCGACAGCGAGAAGGTGCGCCACGCCTATATGGGCACGGCCGCCAACACCGACCTGCCTGTGCTGGAGGTGATGGAATGAGCCTGCTTGCCCTGTCCGATGTCACCATCCGCTATAGCCGTCTGACCGCGGTCCGCGACGTCTCCTTCTCCATGGACGAAGGAGAAATCCTGTTCATCACCGGCCCGAACGGAGCCGGGAAGTCTTCGCTGCTGCGCGCGATCGCCGGCGTGACACCGGTGGCGGGCGGCCGGATCGACCTTGCGGGCCATGAGATCACCGGCCAGGCGCCGGAGAACATCGCCCGGCTCGGCTTCTCCATGGTGCCGGAGGGGCGCGATGTCTTCGGCTCGCTGACGACCGAAGAGAACCTTCTGGTCGGCGCTGGCATGCACGCCCGCGACCGCGGCTGGCGCAGCCGAACGGCCGACGAACTCGAAGCCGTCTACGCAACCTTCCCGATGCTGAAAGAGAGGCGACACGGGCAGGCGGGATTGCTGTCCGGCGGGCAGCAGCAAATGCTCGTCATCGGACGCGCGCTGATGACCAATCCGCGGCTTATAGCCATCGACGAGCCTTCGCTGGGCCTCGCCCCCAACATCAACGACCAGGTCTACGAGCGGCTGATGGCGCTGCGTGCGCAGCGCCAGCTCACGCTCCTGATCGTGGAGCAGAGTTCGGCCCGGGCGATGATGGTGGGAGGGCGGATGATCCTGATGCGCGGCGGGCAGATCGTGCTCGATGGCGACGCCCGGACACTCGGCAACGGCGAAGCGATCCAGGCTGCCTATTTCGGCTACGAGGACCATTGAGATGCTCCAGATCCTGTTTGACGCACTCTCGCTTGGTTCGCTCTACGCGCTCGGGGCGCTCGGCATTGCCCTCATCTTCGGCGTCATGCGGCTTGTGAACTTCGCGCATGGCGACGTCATCGCCTTCTGCGTCTTCGCGCTGCTGTGGCCGTCGACGGATGCCATGGCCATCGTCTTTGCTGGCCAATTGCCGTGGTACCTGCTGATACCCTTCGTGCTGCTCTGCGGGGCCGGGCTGTCGGTGCTGTGTGAAATCGTCGTCTTCAGGCGGTTCCGCAAGGCAAATCCGGCGACGATGATGATTGCTTCCTTCGCGCTCGGTTTCGTCATTCGCTATTTTCTGCTGATGCTTTTCTCAAGCCGGCCGAAGTCGATCAATCTCCTTCCCGAACTCTCCCAACCCGTCGAAATTTTCGGCGCCCGGCTGCCGCTTCTCCAGCTCATCACCATCGTCGCGACGATGTTGATCCTGTTGGGCCTGACCGTCTTTCTTCGCCGGACCCGGTTCGGACTGGAAATGCGGGCGGCGGCGGAGAATTTCTCCATGGCGCGCATGCTCGGCGTCCGCGCTAACCGGGTCATCATGGGGGCTTTCGCGCTGTCCGGCGCGCTGGCCGGTGCCATTGCCTTGATCTTCGTGGCCCAGACCGGCACCGCCGATATCCAGATGGGTGCGGCAATCATGCTGATGGCGTTCATCGCAACGGTTATCGGCGGCCTTGGCAGTCTGGCTGGCGCCGTGCTGGCGGGGTTCCTGCTCGGTGCCGCGTCGGTGATCATGCAGGTCATGCTGCCCATCGACGCCCGGCCCTTCCGCGATGCCTTTGTCTATGGAGCGGTCATCCTCGTCCTCCTCTTCCGTCCGCAAGGCCTGATTTCGGCCCGTGGCACAAAGGAAAGGGTCTGATCCATGTCCGCAGCGTCCCCGACCATCGAGCCGCACCTGACCACCGGCGCCATCGTCGCCAAAACCCCCCGCCCCTTCGTGCTGGCGCGCCGTACCATCATCACGCCGATCCTGCTGGCGCTGTTGATGATCGCCATTGCACTGCTGACGATGATGACCGGATCGAGACCATTCAATCAGGTGATCATCGACGTCTTCCTCCGGGTTATCCTCGTCGTCGGCCTTTATGTATTTATCGGCAATTCCGGCGTGCTGAGCTTCGGCCATATCGGCTTCACCTGCCTCGGCGCCTATGTGGCGGCGTGGCTGACGATCAATCCCATGATGAAGAAGATGGCCTTTACCGGTCTTCCCAGCTGGCTGATAAAAACCCAAATGCCCTATTGGGAGGCGGCTATCATCGCCGCGATCTTTGCAGGGTTGGCTGCGCTGATCTTCGGGCGGATCCTGATGCGGCTGTCGGGCATCGCCGCCTCCATCGCGACCTTCGCCATGCTGGCGATGATCAACACGATCTACTCCAACTGGGAAACTGTCACCGGCGGGACATCGTCGGTCGTCGGGATCCCGATCATCCGCTCGATCTGGCCCTACCTGATCGCCGCCATCATCTCGATCTTCATTGCCTGGGCACACGCAATATCGCGTTCGGGCCTAGCACTGCGTGCCGCCCGCGACGAGCCGACGGCAGCGGCGGCCTCCGGCGTCGATATTCCAAGGGAGCGGCTTGTCGCCTTCGTGATCTCCGGTGCCATAATGGGTCTCGGCGGCGCCTTGATGGCCCATTCCATCGGGGTTGTAACGCCGGACACTTTCTATCTCGGCCTCACCTTCATCACCATCGCCATGCTTGTCGTTGGCGGCATGGGCAGCCTTTCGGGCGCCGTGATCGGTGTCGTGTTCCTCTCGGCCCTCATCCAGACCCTGCGCTGGCTGGAAGCCGGGGTTTCAATTGGCGACGTCGCCTTCGCCATACCGAAAGGCCTTCAGGAGATCGCACTGGGTATCATCATGATCATCATTCTGGCGCTTCGTCCGGCAGGCGTTTTCGGCAATCGCGAGATCTCTTTAACCCGCAACCGCGGTGACTGACCGGCGGATTGTAAGCCGCCGTAACCTTGAAAGGAGAAGTCTATGATAAACAAACTAAAAATAGCGACAGCAACGATGCTCTTCACCGCAACGGCTGCCTTTCCAGCCTTGGCGGACGACAGCAAGATCGTGGTCGGTTTCGCCACGGCGGAATCGGGCTTCATGGAGGCTTACGACAAGCCTGCCACCGATGCCGCGCTGATCCGCATCGACGAAATAAACGCCGCCGGCGGTCTTCTGGGGAAGAAGATTGAAGTCGTGAAAGCCGACACCAAGTCCGACCGTGCCGAAGGCGCCAAGGCCGGTCTTTCCGTTCTCGACCAGGGCGCAGACCTCGTCGTCGTCTCCTGCGACTACGACTTCGGCTCGCCGGCGGCACTCGCCGCCGAGGCGGCTGGCAAGGTTTCCTTCTTCCTCTGCGCTGAATCGGTCAAGGCGGGCATCCAGGGCGTAGGCCCGCACAGCTTCTCCGCGTCGGTGCTGGCGGCCGTGCAGGGAGCGACGATGGCCGAATGGGCGTACAACAAGAAGGAGGCCAAGACCTTCTATCGCCTGCTCGACACCTGGACGGAATATAACAAGGGCATCTGCGACGGCTTCGACTGGATGATGCCCAAGCTGGAGACCAAGGGCGCCAAACTCGTGGGTCAAGATACCTTCAAGAACGACGACCCCTCAATCGCTGCTCAGATCAGCCGTATCAAGGCCCTGCCAAAAGAGCCCGATGCGATCATGCTTTGTACCATGATGCCGGGCTCTGTTTCGGCGATAAAACAGATCCGCGCCGCAGGCATCAATTCGATGATTCTCAACGGCTCCGGCGTGGACGGCAGCTACTGGCTTTCGGCTGTGCCTGACCTTTCCAATTTCTACGTTCCGGTTCAGGGTTCCATCTACGGCGACGACCCGAATCCGGAAGTCAACAAGTTCAACGCGGCCTACAAGGCCAAGACCGGCGCCGACCCGTCTTCCATGTATGTCTATCCAGGTTATGTCATGATCGACGTCTGGGCAAAGGCCGTTGAACGCGCCAAGAGCATCGATGCCGATGCCGTTGTCGCGGAACTCGAAAAAATGAAGAACGAACCGACCCTCTTTGGTCCCCGCACCTTCACCTCCGAGTTGCACCACCAGAACCAGACCAAATACCTGATCGCCGACACCGAGAAAGGCAAACCGGCGATCGTCGACAGCTGGACGATCTCCGAACCGATCCCTCTTGACGCGCTCTTGAAGTAGTGGTGGCGGCCGGCTCGGTCCGGCCGTTCTTCCCATCCCGCAACGCGAGAACCCGGCCCGCATGATGCGGGCCGGGTCAATTTATCAGTCCATGACCTTTTACGTGCGGGCCTTGCGATAGGAATCCTTGAGCGCAATCCGCGCACCTGAAAAAACGAAGATGTCGCAGCCGTCGACCTCTATCTTGTCTCCCGCCGCCGTCGTTCCCGTGAAGCGCCAGGAAGACAGTCCGGTATCTCCGCTGACCACATGACTGCCATTTGACCAGGCAGCGTCCGGAAAGGTTGAAAAGATAGCGGCATAGGCAGTGCGCACGGCTTCCCGTCCAATGTGACGGCGACCGCTCGGCTCGGGTCCAGCCGAGCCATGGAAGGCGCAATCCTCGGCCATGCAGGCCATCAGGCCGTCGAGGTCGTGGGCGTTCCACGCTGCCATAAACCGGCCAAGAAGTGCTGAACGCTGTGCCGGAAGATCGCCTCCGGTCATGCCGGTCTGGTCCGCATGTCCGCCGATCATTCCAGCCCCTCCTTCGCGACGGCGCCGGTCAGCCGGTCCAGCGATCTCGACATGCGGGTCATGATTTCCGCGATGTCCTCTCCCGTCACGATCATCGGCGGGCAAAGCGCCAGCTGATCGCCGATGCTGCGGAAGATGAGACCTTCTTCGTGACCGATGGCCGACGCTATCGCGCCCGCGCGGCCTACTTTTGCAAAAGGCCGCTTGGTCGCCTTGTCAGCAACCAGCTCGACCGCTCCGATCAAGCCGGTGCCACGGGCCTCCCCGACAAAGGGATGACCGGCAAACGAGCGAATGCCCGCCTGGAAGGCCGCTTCCATCCGGGCCGCATTGCCCATCAAATCGCGTTCCTCGATGATGGCGAGATTCTCCAGCGCAACGGCTGTCGCGACCGGATGACCCGACGCCGTGAAACCGTGGCCGAAATTGCCGATCGTGGCGGTGTTGTCAGCAATCGCCTGATAGATCGCATCGGAGAAAATGACGGCGGCAAGCGGCATGTAAGACGACGTGATTTGCTTGGAGACCGTCATGATATCAGGTGTGAAGCCATATTTCTGAGCGCCGAAGGGCGTTCCGAGACGGCCAAAACCGCAGATCACCTCATCTGCTATCAGAATGATATCATTTGCCCGGCAGATTTTCTCCACGCCTTCCCAGTATCCTACCGGCGGCGGCAGAACGCCGCCAGCCGCCATAAGCGGCTCTCCTATGAAGGCCGCGATCGTATCAGCCCCTTCTTCCGCAATCACCGCTTCCAGTTCGGCGAGCAGGCGCGCCGTGAAGGCGGCTTCGTCTTCGCCTTCCATGCCGAAACGATAGAAGTGTGGGCAGGTCAGATGGCGAACCGGAATCGCCGGCAGGTCGAAATCGCGATGGTTGATCGGCAGGCCCGTCAGGCTGCCGGAGGCGACGGTAATGCCGTGATAGCCCTTGGTCCGTGCCAGGAATTTCTTCTTCCTGGGCCGGCCGAGCGCGTTGTTCATGAACCACATCATCTTGACGATGGTGTCGTTGGCTTCCGAGCCCGACGACGTGAAGAACACACGCGTCAGGTTTTCCGGCGTCATCTCCACGAGTTTCTCCGCGAGCCGGATGGACGGCTCATGCGCCTTGGAGGAGAAGGTGTGGTAGTAGGGCAGCTTCAACATTTGCTGATAGGCAGCGTCCGCCAGCCGCTTCTCCGAAAAGCCGACGCCCACCGACCACAGCCCGGCGAGCCCTTCGATATATTCCTTGCCGCGTTCGTCATACACACGGATGCCGTCGCCGCGGCTGATGATCAGTGGTCCGGTTTGTTCGTGCTGACGCAGGTTGGTGTAGGGGTGCATGGTGGTGGCGATGTCGGCGGCGGCGAGAGAGTTGGAAAGCGCGTCCATGGAAGTCCTCAGCGGCTTGTGGAAATGGTTCGGGTTCTGAGTTCGAGATAGTCCTCGATCCCATGAGCAGAGCCTTCACGATACAGAAAAATGCATCATGGGAGGCTTTTCGAATGCGTGTCGATGATCCGCCGCATCAGCGCGGCGACGTCGCGTGCATTCGGCGGATCGGAGTGGATGCAGACGGTGTCGAAGTCGACCGGGCGGACCGTGCCGTCTACCGTGACGAGTTCGCGCCGGGTAAGCGCTCCCACCATACGGTGCTCGGCAAGCGTCAGGTCGATGGCCGACTGTACGCGGGGGATGATCAGGCTGCCGCCGGGAGCGTAGGTCAGATCGGGAAAGAACTCGCCCACGAAGGCGACGCCGAGTTCAGCCGCTGCCGTCTCGTGACAGGTTTCCGCCATGCCGAACAGCGGGACGCCGAACGGCTTGACCGCCGCCGCGATTGCCCGGGCAGTGTCCATGTCGTGCGCGGCCATGCCGTAGATGATGCCGTGCGGCTTGACGTGGCCGAGCCGTCCGCCCTCGGCGGCCAGCATCCCTGTCAGAGCACCGATTTGGTAGAGGAAGGCGGCTGTCAGTTCCTCCGGCTGAAGTTTCATTTCGCGCCGGCCGAACCCCTCGCGATCGGGAAGTGAGGGATGCGCGCCAACCTGCTTGCCATGCGAGAGCGCGAGCCGCACGGTCTTCAGCATCGTCCATGGATCGGAGGCATGGAAGCCGCAGGCGATGTTGGCGCAATCGATATGAGGCATGATGCCGGCATCGTCGCCGAAGCGCCAGTTGCCGTAACTCTCCCCCATGTCGCAGTTCAGGGTGACCATGGTTTGCTTGCCTCAGCACAGAGTGTTTGACGCCCAGCCGGGAGCGATGTGCGGGAATTCCGGCGGTGGTTCGCGCTCGTGCAGCAGGCCAAGCACGCGTGGCGGCGTCAGTGGCAGTTGCCGCACCGGCTTGCCGATGGCGCGCGCCACCGCGCAGCCGATCGCGGCGCCCACGGCAAGGATGGGCACCTCGCCCGCGCCCTTGGTGCCGAGCGGACCCATCGATGGTGCGCCCTCGTAGAGGTCGGCGGCGACCGGAACCACGTCCTGCGCCAGCGGCAGGCGATAGGTCTCGAAATCGTCCTGTGCGATGCGTCCGTCGGCGGTGAGCGTCACCTCCTCATGCAAGGCGTAGCCCAGCCCCTGCACCACGCCGCCCTGTATCTGGCCCAGGATGGCGCGCGGGTTGAGCGCACGGCCGACATCCTGCACCACGCGATAGGCCAGCACCTCGACATGACCGGTGTCCGGATCAACCGCCACCTCGGCCTCGTGAACGACGAAGACCGGAATGTCGAGCGCATCGATGAAATGCCCCATGGCGCAGCCGGACATTGCCGGCGTGTTCTTGGCGGTAAAGGCTCCGCTTCCGGTGATCGGGCCGGTGGTGGCCTGTGCATGGGCGACGACGGCGGGGATCGACATGCCGGAACCGGGACGTCCCGTGATCTCGACACGACCCTCCCGCAGCACCAAGTCTTCCGGTCGGGTCTGCAGCATCTCGCCGGCGGTCCGCAGCAGCTTCTCGCGCACGTCCGCGCAGGCGGCCACACTCGCCGCGCCGATGGACACGGTGGTCCGTCCGCCGCCAACGCCGACATCGAGACCGGCGGCATCCGTATCGGCTTCGCGCACGATCACCTGCTCGGGAGCAAGGCCGAGCTGCCCGGCCACGATCTGCGGCAGGGATTGCACCATCGTGCCGGAACCAATCTCCACCCCCGACGTGACCAGCGTTGCGCTGCCGTCGGCGTTCAAATTCACCGTCGCCGCCGAGGGCCCGACGAAAACGAACCATGTGCCGACCGTGGTTGCAATTCCATAGAGCCTGCCGTCGGCCTTGGCCTCAGATGTCCCGGTTCTGACACGCAACGCGTCCATGCGATCGAGCATCGGACCCAGCACATCGGCTTCGAAAACCTGGCCAGTGGCACCGAGATCGCCATCGCCTAGCACATTTTTCTTCCGGAACTCCATCGGGTCGAAGCCTAGCGCATCGCAGATTTCGTCGGTATGTCGCTCCAATGCGAAGGTGTTGTAGACGCCGTTGCAAGCCCGGAAAGCGCCGTTGGGTGGTGTGTTGGTGTATACGGCGCGGCTGACGAGCCGCGTGGCGCCGACCTTGTAATTGCCGCCCAGCGTATGCGCCGTCATCGTCGTCAGAAAAACCTGTTCGCCGCCATACGCACCGCAGTCCATCAGCACGACGGCCTCGCGCCCGGCGATGTATCCTTCGGCGGTGACAGCGGACCGAATGCGGATTTCCGCATTCTCGCGGCAGAGGCAGGTTGCCATCTCTTCTTGCCGGGTGTTTTCCAAGACCACGGTGCGCCCGGTCATCCGCGCCAGAAGTGCCGTGATCGGCTCGATGGACGCATCGAATTTCAGGCCGAACCCGCCGCCGACAGGCGGCACAGTGACCCGCACACGCCCGGGCGCAAGCTGCATGACCCTTCCGGTGACGTTGCGCACGGTCCAGGGCACCTGCGTCGAGGTCTGGATGTGAGCACGGCCATCCTCCCAGGAGCCGATGGCAACCCGCGGTTCGAAGGGCACATGGCTCTGCCGGCCGACGGTGAAGCTGCTCTCGACAATGCGTATGTCGGGACGGGCGAAGGCAGCGTCGACGTCGCCACGGCTGGATTTTGCCTCCCATGCGATGTTGCCGCCACGTGCACCGCCTTCGGTGATCACCTCATAGCCGCGCCAGCCCTCGTGGACGAGACGGGCGGCGGGCTGGAGTGCTTCGGCCATGGTGAGCACCGGTGCCAGCGGCTCGACCTCGAGCATGATGGCGGCAAGTGCGGCCCGCGCCTGCTTTTCCGTCTCGGCAGCGATGACGGCGATTGGCTCGCCGTGATAGCGGATCGTGTCGATGGCCAGCAGCGGATGGTCGGCAATGCCGATGCCGTAGAGCCCTGGCGCATCGGCGCCGGTCGCCACTGCGCGCACGCCAGGACAGCGAAGTGCCGCCGAAACGTCGAGCTTGCGGATACGCCCCGCAGGAACGGTCGACCGTAGCAGCACGGCATGCAACATGTCGGGGCGAATCCGGTCATTGGTGTATTTCGTCCGCCCGCGCAGCTTGTCCTGCGCATCGCGGCGGGGAAGATTCATCACCGTGGCGGAGAGCTCAGACATTGATACCTTCCACCAACTGGCCGGCCTTCCGCGCCTGGTCGAGGCAGACGGCCACGGCGTCGACGATCCGCTCATATCCCGTGCAGCGGCAGATGTTGCCGACCATTGCGGCCTTGATTTCGGCACGGCTCGCATGCGGATTGTCACGCACGAACGCCGAAAGGCTCATGACCATTCCCGGAAAACACATGCCGCATTGCACGGCATCGTCCGCCTCGAAAGCGGCCTGGAGCGGGTGCAGCGCCTGATTTCCAGAACTCAATCCCTCGATGGTCGTCACCGCGCATCCCTGGACGAGTCCAACCGGCTTCAGGCAGGACGGCATCGCTTCGTCGTCGACATGCACCGTGCACGCGCCGCAAAAGCCTTCGCGGCACACGGCTTTGGTCCCCGTCAGGAATCGTTCTTGCCGCAAGATGTCGACAAGCGGCGTCATCGGATCGCCATGAAAGCGGCAGTCCTCGCCATTCAGCTGGAATGTCACAGTCATGCCAGGCCCTCGGTCTTGAGAAGTGCAGCAACACCGCGCCTGACCAGCGGCGAAAGAACCTGGCGCCGGTACCAACCCTCCGCTTCCTTGCCGTCGCGGCCCTGAAAATCATTGTGCTCCAATGCAAGCTCGGCAGCGCGTTCCGGATCGAGCGCGGAGGCCGGGCCTGCCGCCATGGCCTGTTCGAGTGCCGTCCAGCGCCGCGCTACCGGCTCCACCGAGCCGACCGCAATGCGACAGCGTTTGTCCTTGTCCACGGCGAGCGAGACGATGGCGACCGGATAGTCGCCGGCTTTGCGAAGCGGCAGGCGGATGTGAGCACTTGCGATCAGGTCGCGGCGCAGATGAATTCTCGTCACAATCGCTTCCGTCAGCAGCCTATGCCTGCCTTCGAGGAAATCCGAAATGCCGAGGAGTTTTGGGCCCTCGAACGTCTGCAGCTCCACAGTCGCCTCACAGACGAGAAACGCGGGGGCGAGATCGGCGGCGGCAAAGTCGAGGGCACAAAGGTTGCCGCCCACGGTGGCGACACTTCGGATACCGGGATTGGCCGCGCCCTGCGCCGCGGCAACCAGACCTTCGAAGCCCGCTACCCCGTGCAACACGCGGACAAGGACCGCGTGGGTAACAGCTGCGCCGATCACGACATGGTCCGCGTTGATTTCGACCTTGGACAAGGCCGGTATCCGGTGGAGTGCGACCACCGCCACGGGAAGTTGTCCCCCGCGCCGTGGATCACGCATCATCCAGGTGCCGCCGGCAAGCACCGCCGCACCTTGGCGGCGTGCAGCCAATGCCTCTTCAAGCGTGCTGGCTGCGGTGAACGATCGTTCCACGCCTGGTGCCATCTGTCATACCCCTCGGAAGCAGCCGTCTTTCGCGGCTTTGCAGTATTGTTGCCCCAGCCCTAGGCTCCTGTGAAATAGTAATTCTTTGAATATGGTATCGAAAAAACAGATAACTCTGGCGGCCTGCGAGCGCCCGCGAGGTTTGCGGCGCGCTCTTTAACGCTCAGGCCCAGTGAGCGACCGTCCGTTTCTCAAAGCTCTCACGGAACTGGGCGGTGGTTTTGGGAAGGAGTTCGCCAGTCTCCCAGTCGAGGATCACGGCATAGTGGCGAACCGCATCGAGCGTATCGATCTCGCCGGAACGGTATTTGCGCGCGACCTCCTCAGGATCCATGCGTGCCCGATCCTTCCGCTTCGCCCGGATGTCGGCACGGCAGGCTTCGGTTGCCGTCTCGTCGATTTCGTACTGGCACAGGTCGCGGTCGATTTCTCGGATCACCACGCCGTAGTCGGTCTTGGCGCGCTCCAGGGAAACGTAGTCATCGATCACGTCCTCCATCACCTTGCGGGGCTCGCGCTGCAGTGGATCGCCGAAACCGCCGCCGCCGGCCGTCGGACGAGCGAACTGGTCGCCTGTGTGGACAGGGTAATCGGAGAATACGGAGCCGAGCCAAATCTCGGTCCCCTCTCCGGCGCGTTTCATGGTCAAGCCGTGGGGCATCGACGGCAGGCCTCCCTCGACACCCCAGACGACAGCGCGCTCGCGGTCGCAAATATAGGACATGACGGCATTTTCGGCCTCAAGCAACAACGAGGTCTTCTGCACGCCGACCCCGCCCCGCCATTTGCCGGGACCGGCTGAGTCCTGCTTGATCTGGAACTCGATCGTCCGCGTAGGGTTCACCCGCTCATTGCCTTCGTTCGGTTGCGACATCAGCCCCGTTCCGAAGCAGGCAGTGGTGACATCGGCGCCATCCTTGCCGTTGCGCCCGCCCCAGCCGCCGGGCAGCCATTCGTAGAACATGAAGATCGGCTTTTCGGGTTTGCGCGCGTCCCGTCCCCCGGCCAACAGATATTCGAGGTTGAAGGCACAGGCGATGGCGCGTTCGGGCATGATCTTCGACCACATCTCGAAGATCGCATTCATGATCTTTTCGAACGGCATCAGGAACCCGGTCACGGCCACCGGCCATTCCGCGCTGACGACGCTGTTCTTCGGCGCGGTAACCTCGATCATCCGGTAAAACCCGCTGTTGAGTGGGAGGTCCGGGAAGAACGTCTTCATACCGGCGACCACGGCCGAGAAGGTCGCGCCCGGGGCGGAATTGTACATCGAGGCGATGGTCGAATGGCTTCCCGTAAAATCGTAGTGGATCGTGTCGCCCTTGATCGTCATTTTGATGCGGATCGGGATCATGCCCTCGCCGGCTCCGAGATCGCGATCGATGTAGTCGACCGTCTCCCAAGTGCCGTCGGGCAGCTCCGCGAGGCGCTTTCGCACGGCACGTTCGACGTAGTCCTGCACCTCCTCCATACCGCGCATGACCTGGCCGCGCCCGTACTTCTTGACCAGCCGCAACAATTCGCGCTCGGCCGCCTGTGTCGCCTGCGCCTGGGAATGGATGTCGCCAATGATCGATGCCGGGTCGCGCGTGTTGGCCGCGATCATGTTGGCGACGTCGGAGCAGAAGCGGCCGCGCTGGAAAAGGCGCAGCGGCGTGATCCGCAGGCCTTCGCGGAACATGTCGCGGGCGGTGACGTCGAAGGAACCCGGCACGGAGCCGCCGAGATCCGACCAGTGGCCGTTCGACTGGGAGAAGCCGATCAGTTTGTCTTCGTCGAAGATCGGCCGGACGAGCCGAACATCGCTGAAATGAGTACCGCCGGCATAGGGATCGTTGATCGCGTAGACGTCGCCGGGAGCCATATCGCCTTCGAAGACCCGGATCACCTCCTTGCACGTGTTGTGCAGTGTGCCGACATGGACCGCGATATCGTAGTTGCCCTGGGCCACGGAGTTGCCGTCGGCGTCATGCAGGGCGTTCGAAAAGTCCCGGTTGTAGATGACGAAGGAATAGCAGGTACGAAGCATCTGTTCGGCCATCTGGTCGACGGTGGTGATGAAGGAGTTCTTCAGCACCTCGAACGTTACCGGATCGAGGCCAGGGCTCGTTTCAATCAGCTTTGTCATGTCTCAGCCTTTCGTCACGATGAGAATGTTCAGGAAGCCATCGACGGTCGCGCTCATTCCTGGCGGAACCACGGTGGTGGAATCGAACTGTTCGACAATGGCAGGCCCCGTGAAGGCAGCGCCGGCGCTGAGTTGGTCACGCTCATACACGGCTGCATCATGAGATACGCCGTCGAACCAAACGCCGCGGCGGCCGGCCGGCTGTGGCTCATGCGGCGAGACTTCGTGCCGCGGTATCTCGGCTTTCGGGACGATGCCGATCGCCTTGACCGCGATGCGGAAGATCGACACCGGCGCCTCTTCGCGGCGGTAGTTGAACTCGCGTTCGTGCTCGTTGTGGAACGCCTCGATCAGTGAGCAGATGCTCTCGATCCGCGCCGGCGCCGACACCGCGAGCGAGCGCCACTGGCCCTGATACATCATCTCGACCGTACGCTGCAGCGCCATGTCTTCCTGCGCCACACCCTCATGCGCCAGGCGTTCAACGGCCTGTTCTTCCATCTTAACAAAGGCCGTCTGCATTTCGGCCGGCGAAACCGTCGAGGCATCGGCCATGAAGCTCTCGGAGAAATCGTGCTGCACGTCGACGAGTAGGCAACCGAGCGCGGAGGTGACGCCGGGATTGGGCGGCACGATCACGGTTGGAATCGAAAGCTCCTTGGCCACGGCCGCTCCGTGCAAGGCGCCTGCGCCGCCGAATGCGACGAGTGCAAAGTCGCGCGGGTCATAGCCTCGGCTGATGGAGAGAAGCCGGACGGCATTGCCCATATTGGCGTTGGCAACGGCGATGATCGCCTCGGCCGCTTGGTGGAGTTCCATGCCGAAGGGTGCCGCCACCGTCTCCTGCACGGCCTGAGCGGCCAGAGCGGGGTCGAGCGTGATCTTGCCGCCTGCAAGGCTGGTGCCGAGACGGCCGAGCACGACATTGGCATCGGTGTTGGTGGCGGTGCGGTTGCCGTTCTTGTAGCAGGCCGGGCCTGGAAAGGCGCCGGCGGACTGCGGTCCGTTGCGCAAGCTACCGCCCTCGTCCTGCCATGCCAACGACCCGCCGCCCGCACCGATCGTCAGCACCTCGATGGAGGGGAAGCGGATCGGATATCCGAATTCGATGTACCAGTCCTTTGTGATGCGCGACTCCCCGTTCCATGCGAGCGAGACGTCGGTGCTGGTGCCGCCCATGTCGAAGCCGATCGAGTTCGGGAAGCCACAGAGGTTTCCGATGAAACGGCTTGCGATCGCGCCGGCAGCGATGCCCGATCCTGCGAGCCGGGCTGAAAAATCCTTGACGCTCGCGGGTGTCATGACCCCGCCACCGCTGTGCAGCAGCAGGAGATCTCGCTTGTATCCGGCGGCGGCAAGCTTTTCTCCGAGACGCGACACGTAGTCGACGACGACCGGGGCACAGACGGCGTTGGCCATGGTGGTCGAAAACCGTTCGTGCTCGAAGATTTCCGGCATCACCTCCGAAGAGATCGAGACCGGCAGATCCGGCATTGCCTCCTTCAGGATCTCACGCATGCGGCGCTCATTGGCGCCGTTGACATAGGAGTTCATGAAGCAGACGGCGATGGACTTGACCTGCCGTTTCTTGAGAATTTCCGCGACGCGGCGCGCGGCCTCTTCGTCCAGCGCCTCCAGGATCGCGCCCTCGGCACTGACCCGTTCCCGAACGGTCAGCCGGTCGCGGCGCGGGATATAGGGCTTGGCGACGTCCTTGTAGGTGTCCCAGAGATCTTCCTTGTTGGCGCGGCGGATCTCGACAACGTCCCGGAAACCCTCAGTGCAGACCATTGCGGTGCGCGGCAGGCGGCGGGTGATCAGCGCATTGGTGGCGACCGTCGTGCCATGAGAGAACATGGTCACCTGCGAAAGATCGATGCGGCCCTGCTCGACGCCATTCATGATGGCCTGCATGGGATCGTCAGGCGTGGAGGCGGTCTTTTCGATACGGATCGCGCCGGTGTCTTCGTCCATGATGCAGATGTCGGTGAAGGTCCCTCCGACATCGACGGCAACTCTTATTCGGCTCATGACAGTTCCTTCGCGGGGTCTTTGCGGGCAAGGCCCGGCCCTCGCCGCCCCGTGCCGGGGCGACGTCGTAACAAAAGATAGAATTGGCCCGGATTTCGTCGGGTCTAGTGCCGCTCTCGCGAGGTCGAGGTGCGGCCTGCCCGGTTCGCTGCTTCGCGACGGGTATCCGTCGGTGCGCAGCCGAACCGCGTTCGGTAGTGCTTGCAGAATTGAGACTGGTCGGCAAAACCCCAGCGGTAAGCGATCTCGGCAACGCTGCTGCTATTGGTCACCGACATCAGCTCCTCTGCGCAAAGTTCAAGCCGGGCGTCGCGGATGAAGCCGTTGATCGACTGGTTGCTGTCTTGAAACAGAACCTGCAGATAACGCAGGGAGATGCCGCAGGCATCAGCCACAGCCTGCGGGCCGAGGCCGGAACTCTTTAAATTGTCGCGAATATACTGCTCGGCGCGATGCAAATGGCCGGCCCGGATCGACGAGATGCTGCTGTCCAGCACGCGATCGTCACTCACGATCGACAGGCACAGCATTTCCAGGATGTGCCTGCCCATCATCTCACGAGCTACTTCCGTGATCTCATCGAGATGGCCGATCGTGGTTCGCACCGTGTCGAGGAAGAGCGCGGCGATGCCTTGGGTTGCATCGAAACTGAGCGCACTGAGCCGTTCGGCGGATCCGATCCGTGCCCGAACGCTTGATGACGGCACCTTCAGGACCCACAGCGCGTTTGGCTTGCCGTGCCAGAATTCGTAAGGCGCATCTCCCCTCTCGACGAGGAAGCCCCCCGGAGCGCAATTGACGGTCCTCGACCCTTGCGAGAAATTCACCTCCGACATCTCCGGGATGGTGATGAGCAGGCTGGCGTCACGCTCGTTGAGGAAATGCCGGCGATGGCGGCGATAACTCACGGCATCGCAGCGCATTTTGGACACGCTGACCAGCCCGAGAGAGAAGGTTTCCAGCGTGCCTGAAAATTCGCGACGGTTCCGATACTCGGTGTCGAGCGGAAAATAGGCTTCGGTAACAGCGGCTTGCCAGGCATCACCGCCGGCGGGACCGCCGATCGAATCGACGACGTATTTCATTCCCCGACCTTTCTGGTTGGCCCCGGTTAGCCCGGTGTTTTTCTGAAGATTACAGGAATCCGCCAGCGCGTATTGGTCAAAAACGAATAAACTTATGTGGTCGTTGGCGGTTGGCTCGCTTTCCCATGCCCTCGCGATTGGCCGAGGAGCATTGGCGCCGGGCTCAAGGCCGCAGGGCAGCACCTATCCAGTCGAGCCGCGCAGCGGGAATGAGACCGTAATTGTAGAAATTGATGCCATTGACGCCGGGCGCCAGCCCCGGCTCCGCCTTGGCCGCAAGGATGTCGGGGCCGGCCATTTCCGGATAGAACAACCGGTAGCCGGCACCGAGGAATTTCTCCGCGCCGAGCGCAGCGCGGCCGGCCGCCATCAGACTTGAGACATCTCCGGCCTGCATATCGTAGGCACACAGGATCGCCCCGTCGCAGACCTTGCCCAGTGCTTCGAGATCGCAGCCGCCGAGCCAGCCATCTTTCAGATCGATGATGACGACACGCGTCGTGGGATCGGCCACTTCACGCAGCTCGGCGACGAGGCTGGTCACCGGCTCGAACCGCCACTTGAGATAGGCGTGGAGCTCCGGCCACGGTGCAAAGACGTCGAGGCCGCTGGCGGGAAAATCGGGAAAGCGGCGTTGCGGCACCGCACGCTCGCAGGTCTCGACGATCCATTGCTTGGTGAGCTTGCGCGCCGCCTCGCCGTCGACGCCGGCTTTTGCCGCGCGGGCGACGCAGGACGAACAGAAGCACAGTGACAACAGAAAATCGTCTTCCGGCGTCAGCCCGACGCCATCCTTCTCGTGATGATATTCGTGAGCGAAGCCCATGAAGGACGGACTTTCGAGTTCGATCCGGTCCGGCCGGTAGCTGTGCGAGATATCGGCGACCAGCGCACGGACATAGGCACGCGCATCGGGATGCGACGGGCAGAGATTGTAGTAGTTGGCATCGCCAAAGGCGTTGCGGGTGACGGCCTGCGGATGCAGCATGCCGAGGCGGGTGTTGTGCAGGCAAACCGTCCAGCACGAAACACCGAGCCCGCCGGCGTCGCGCCGGCGGATCAGGTTGCCAAGCACGTCGCCGCCCTGCGTGATCACGTCCGCAACCTTGGGCTGGATGGCGAGGCTTCCCCAGCGCGCCGCTGTCGGCTTGAAGTAGATGGTGCCGTCCTCCGGAAAGTAGGCCTTGCGGCGCGGGCTGCGCGGCTGCAGGAAGCGCCCGGCATGATAGGATGTCGCAAGGCTGACCATGTTGAGCCCGGCGCGCTCGACAAGATCGCGTTCGACCGTCTCCAGGCCGAGATCCCTGACATCCCAGGGGTAAGTCCACATCGAAAGCTGTTGCATCGAGTATCCTCGGTCTTGATCCTGATATGGCTTCAGCCTTTGACCGGCTCGGCGACTTGCATCAGGCAGTCGCCCGCCTCGCACATCGTATGCAGCCGACGCGAAAGCACGATCCCGCTTTCGGCGAAATGCAGTGCTTCCTCAGCCAGATCGAGCTGTTCCAAATCGTGATACCAGCCGGCCAATTGTTCCGCGCTGACGCTGTCGCCAAGCCTGACAGCGGGCTCGAACCAGCCGCCGCGGGTGGCATAGAGACCCTGGCTGTGCCGGGACAGCGACAGCAGCCGCGTCGGAGTGGCGGGCTCGTGCTTCGGCGCCAAGACCGGCGCCTCGACGATGCCCAATGCAACCATCAGGCTGTCAAGCGCGCGAGCGGTGATCGCCATGGAGTCGACCGTGGCGGTGCCGCCGCCGCCGAACTCGCCGCTGACGCCGATGGCGCCGGCGCGGCGTGCTGCACCCATCGAGGTCGGCGAAGCCTGGCCGTTATCGGCGACGAAGCCGTACGGCATGCCGAGCGTGCGCATTAGTTCGACGCCACGCCGATGGCGCTCGGGATCGGCGTTGCGTTCGACCAGTGCGGTCGGCAGATGCTCCATCGACGTGCCGCCCGAATGGATGTCGAAGACGACGTCGTGGCGAGGGAACAGCTCCGTCTCGAGGAAATTGGCAAGCCGGCTTGTCGGCGTGCCCAGAGGCTCACCTGGAAAGGCGCGGTTGAGATTGCCGCCGTCAAGCGGCGAGCAGCGCTTGGCGGCCATCACCGCCGGTGCGTTGGCCATCGGCAGGATGGTGATGCGTCCCCTGATCCGCTTTGGGTCGAGCCGGCGGGCCAGCTTTGCCAGCGACAGCTCGCCTTCATACTCGTCGCCGTGATTGCCGGCCATCAGAAGCAGCGACGGGCCGTCGCCGTTGCGGATGAGGCAGATCGGCACCTTGACCTGAAAATAGGGCGAGCGGTCGATCGAGAACGGAATGCTGAGATGCTCGAGCGTCTTGCCGTCGCGGTCGAAGTCGAGCGTGTGGGCGAGGCCGGTGTGCATGGCTAGACCGCCGCGACCGCGGTGATTTCGATGCGCAGATCGGGGTCGGCAAGACGCGCCTCGACGCAGGCGCGCGCCGGCAGGCGCTGCGGGTCGACCCAGGCGTCGTAGATGCTGTTCATGGCCTCGAAATCACCGATCTGCGGCAGGAAGATGTTGACCGCCACCAGCTTCGACTTGCTGCTGCCGGCCTCGACCAGCAGCGCCTCGACCTTGGCCAGCACGTCGCTGGTCTGGCTCTCGATACCGGCCTTGCGGTTATTGGCCACCTGGCCGGCGATGTGGACGAGGCCGCCATAGACGACCGCCTGCGACATGCGCGAGCCGGACTGAAAATACTTGATCATATCGGATCCTTTCGAGGTTCTCTTTTTTGGGGGATCTGGTCAGCCGAACCAGGTCGGGAAAGCGTGGCGGATATGGCCGGTCGCGTCGACGCCGAAGATCACGCGATAGCGGTCGAGACAGGTGCAGGGATGCGAGATGCCGAATTCGACGACGTCGCCGACGGCGATGTCGTCGCTCGGTGCAATCGACAGGAAGGCGTGCTGGTCGTTCAGTTTGATCACCTCGGCACGCGCGGCCGGCATGGGCAACGGCTTGCCGGCACGAAAGACGGTGAGCAGCGTTGGAAAGCCCTGGTCGAACGACACGTCGCGCATGCCCATGCCGCAGATGACGAGGCCGGGCTCCGGCCGCGACAGCACTTCGGCCCACAGCCGCAGCGCAGGACGAAACGAATGTCGCGCCGAAGCGCTGATGCCGCCTATGGCAAAACCCTTGCGAGAATCGAGGGCGCCGAGCGAGCGGTCATAGGTGCCGTGGTCGTGGAAGAAGATGGCGCCACTGCGCAGCACCAGCGTCGCATTGCCGTCGCTGAAAACCACTGATGAAAGTGTTGCGACCACTTTGTCGAAGAAGACCGAGCCGCCGGCGGTGACGATCAGCGGCGCGTCACCGCCGACGCGGGCGCGCAGCCGCAAAAACATGTCGGCGGTCATTGCCAGCAGGCCGGATATCACTTCGCCGGTGCGGCCGGGCTCGGGTTGCGCCGCCGCGCCTTCATAGGTCGCGACGCCGGCGATCTTGAGCCGCCCACCGGCAGCCATGATCGCATCGGCGACGGCCTCGGCTTGCGCAGTGGTGCGGGCGCCTGCCCTGCCCGCGCCGAGTTCGACCAGCACGCGCAAAGGCGGCAGCCCCGGGTTGGCTTGCCAGGCCTCGGCCAGCGCGTTCACGGCGTCGACCGAGTCGGCAAAGACGTAGAGCTCGGCTTTCGGCCAGGCACCGGCAAGCACAGCCAGCCGGCTGGCGCCGCCCGATCCGCCAACTTCATTGGCGATGATCAGCCGTGTCAGGCCGGCTTTAAGCATCACTGTCGCCTGCCTGATGTCCGCGACCGTCGTGCCCCAAGCTCCGGCCTCGACCAGCGACCGGGCAAGGTCGGGCGCCATTGGCGTCTTGGCATGCGGCGCAATCGCAACATTGTGTTCGCGCGCATAGCGCAGGAACAGGTCGCGGTTGGCGGCGAAGGCCGCCTCGTCGAGGGTCAACACCGGCAGTGCCATGCGTCCATCGGCCGGGTGCCAGTGCTCGGCCGCGACAGCGCTGCTGTCCAGGCCGGAGGTGCCGGGCGGCACGCCGCGGATGCGGTCGTCGAGCAGAAAATTTTCGCGCACCGCGAGTATGGAAACCGGTGAGTTTTCAATCATCCGATGCTAACCCTTTTGCAGAACGAAGCCGGGATCGATTGCCGATGCCGGTCGCAGCCTGAGAGAGATGCGTGCCAAAACCTTACGCCGGACCGATCATCGACGCCCATCATCATCTTTGGGATCTCGGCCTCGGACGGCATCCCTGGCTCGCCGCCACGGCCGGCCAACGCGGCGGCCTGGGCGCGCTTGGCCCGTTGCGGCGCGACTATCTTCCGCAGGATTACGCGCGCGACGCCAGCAAGCACAATGTCGTCGCCACCGTGCATGTCGAAGCCGGCTGGGCAAGCGACGACTGCGTCGGCGAAACGCAGTGGCTTGAAACACTCGACAAATCGCGGTGCATCGCCGCTCGTTATGTCGTTCACGTGCCACTGGCTGGCCACGGCACAGGAGCACTGATCGAGGCGCATGCCGCCTTCGAACGCGTCGTCGGCGTGCGCGACATATTGAGCTGGGACCCCAATCCCGCCAGGCGCTTCGCCGTCCGCGACGGCATCATGGACGAGCCGGCATGGCGCGCCGGTCTGGCCTTGCTTGGAGCTCACCGGCTCGCCTTCGACCTGATGGTGTTCCCGCGCCAGCTCGGCGACGCGGCGCGACTCGCCGCCGCCTTCCCCGATCAGCAATTCGTGCTCAACCATTGCGGCAGTCCGATCGACCGCGACGTCGACGGCATGCAGGCGTGGCGCGACGGGTTGCGGCTGTTGTCGCAATGCGACAACGTCGCCGTCAAGATATCGGATCTGGTCGCCTACGATCATGACTGGACGCTCGACAGCCTGCGGCCGGTCGTCCTGCATTGCATCGACTGTTTCGGCACGGGGCGCGCCATGTTCGGCAGCGATTTTCCGGTCGCCGGCCTGCATGCGTCGTTCGATGAAATATACGACGGCTTTAAAGCCATTGTGGTGGACTTTTCCGCGGACGAGCAGGCGGCGCTGTTCTTCGGCAATGCAAAACGCATCTACCGGCTGGACGATGTGTCATCGGCGCGCCTGCTCCCGGCCTGAGAGAAGCAGCAGACCCAGGATCAGCGAGCCGAACAGGATGCTGCGCCAGCCGGGCGATGCATTGACCACGGTGATCAGCGCGGTGATGGTGACCAGCAGGATCGCGCCGGGGATGGTGCCGGCATAGGTGCCGAGCCCGCCGAGGATGGAGGTGCCGCCGAGCACCACGGCGGCAATCGAGGCGAGCAAATAGGGATCGCCGATCCCGACATAGCCCTGTCCGTTCATGCCCAGCACCAGCACGCCGGCAAGCCCCGAACAGGAGCCGCTGATGCCATAGACCGCGAGCGTCGTCGAAGCGACCGGAACGCCGGACAGGGACGCGGCAAGCGGATTGGCGCCCATGGCGAATATCCGAGCGCCGAAGGAGGTGGCGTGCATCATGGTCAACACGATCACGGAGACAGCCACCCACAACAGCACGCCGGCCGGGATGCCGACCGGCCGCGCATTGCCGAGCCAGTGAACCAACGGGTTCTCGGCGGTCACCGCGCTGCCGCCGGCGATAATGATCAGCAGGCCTTGCAGGAACGTCGCCATGGCCAGTGTCATGATCATCGGGTGGACGCGCAGCAGCGCGACGCCCAGCCCGTTGACCAGACCGATTGCCGTCGTCAGCACGAGAACGGCGAGGATGGCGGTGATGCCGGTCGGATCCGCCTGCCATGACAGCAGCGGCAGGCTGACGGCGCTGACCGTGACAATAGCCGCGACCGAAAGGTCAATGCCGCCGGCGATCACCACGAAGGTCTGGCCCGCGGCGACCAGGCCGATGACGGCACCCAGTTCGACTAGGTAGCGCAAATGGCCGTAGGCGCCGAAGCCGCGTGATACGAAGCTCGCCACGATCCAGACCGCGGCGACGATGGCAACGGTGAGGAACGGCCGGCTGCGCAGGATCGTCAAGGCGCGTTCGCCGCCCGCGCTTTCTTTCCATGCTGTCATTGCTGCACCTTGCGGAATTGCGGGATGGCCACCGCCCCGATGATGATGAGGCCCTGGGCGACATACTGGGCGACCGGCGTGAAGCCGAGGAAGAACATGACGCTGATCATCAGGCTGAGCAGCAGGCTGCCGGCAAGCGCGCCGCGCATCGTGCCTTGGCCGCCGAGGAAGCCGATGCCGCCGAGCACCGCCGCGGCAATCGAGTTCAGCGTAAAGGCCGCGCCGATCACCGGGTCGCCGGAACCGGTCTGTGCAGCGACGAACAGGCCGGCACCTGTGGAAAGCAGACCGCTGATTGCGTAGGCAGCAATGCGTGCGCCATCGACCGGCACGCCGGAGCGATAGGCGCCAACCGGATTTTCACCGGCAGCGTAGAGGCTCAAGCCAAGTGGCGTAGCGAGGTAAAGCTTCCATAGCGCAACGATAAGCACCAGGAGCACGAATGCCGCCGGCGTGTTGCCGGCAAGCAGATCGGACAACCACGCCGGGACGGCGCCTCCGGGCCGCGGCAGGATGAGCAGTGCCGCGCCGCCGATGATGAACGAGCCTGCAAGCGTCACCACGATGGCCGGCAGGCGAAGCCGCACCACGATGAAGCCGGTTGCGGCACCAATGCCAAGGCCGGTCAGCGCCACCGCAACACAGCCGCCGGCGACGCCCAGCGGCCCGGCCATCGTCGTCGCTGCGATGACCGCGCCCAGGCTGACGGTGGCGCCGATGGCCAGGCTGATGCCGCCGGTCAGCATGAGGATCGCCTGCGCCATGGCGACAAGCGCCAGCGGAAACCAACTCTGGGTGAACTTGGCGAAGCCGGAGGCCGTGAACAGACCGGGAAAGAGAAGACCATAGGCAACGAGAAACACCAGGACGACGGCAAACAGGCTGCGCACGCCGACATTGCGCCTCATCTGAATAGGCCAGTAGAGCGCGCGGCCCTGCGTTGCGGAAAGAGGTGTGTTCATGCCGCGACCTTTCGCTGTTCGGCGCCCATCGCGGCGGACACGATGGCTTCCTCGCTGAGTGCCCCGCGCTCGAGCATGGCGACGATGCGGCCTTCACGGACGACGGCGACGCGGTCGCAAAGATGCACCAGTTCGGGCGTATCGGAACTGAGCAGCACGACCGCCTTGCCGGCGGCGGCGAAGTTGCGAAGCATATGATAGATCTCGCGCTTGGTTTCGACATCGACGCCACGCGTCGGATCGTTGAGCAGAAGCACGAGCGGGTCGTGCGGCATCCACTTCGCCAGCGCCACCTTCTGCTGGTTGCCACCCGACAGGGCCTGTGCGGGTCGGGCGAGATCCCCCTTGATACCGAGTTGAGCGGCAAGGCCCGTTGCCGTCTCACGCTCGGCGCGGCGGCTGCGCAGTTTCAGCGCCGGCAGCCTGGCGAAGGCGGGCAGCATCATGTTGGTGATGATGGGATGGATCAGGTGCAGGCCTTCGCGCTTGCGGTCGGCCGGCACATAGGCCAGCCCCAGCGCGTTGGCTTTCGGCACGCCGCCCGGCAAACCTGAGACGCCGTTGACGGTCGCCGATGCCGTCCGTGCCGGAATGGCGCCGTAGAGGCCGAGCAGCAGATCCTCCTGCCCCTGCCCGACCAGGCCGCCAATGCCGATCACCTCACCCCTCCTGATATCCAGATCGACGTCGCGCATCAGACCGGCCGAAAAGCTTCGGACCGAGATGGCGTTGGCGGGCGACGCCGAAGGCTGCCATCGGGGAAAAAGGTCACCGGGGTCGCGGCCGACCATCAGCCGCACCAGCCCGGCGGCATCGGTTCCTTCCAGGCTGCGGTCCGCCGTGCAGGTGCCATCCTTCAGAACGGTGACATGCTGGCACAGCGTCATGACTTCATTCAGCCGGTGCGAGATGTAGAGAATGGCGATGCCCTCGCCCCGCAGCCGCTCCAGCAGATCGGTCAGGATTTTCGTTTCGGTTGCCGACAGCGACGACGTCGGCTCGTCGAGAATGAGCACGCGCGGCCGGCGGTAAAGCGCCTTGGCGATCTCCACCATCTGCCGACGGCCGAGCGACAGATGCCCGACCGGCGTCGACAGCGGCTCGTGCAGGCCGACAAGGTTGCAAGCGGCCCTCGCCCGTGCGGCAAGCTCGTTGTAGTCGACCAGGCCGAACCGCCTGGGATAGGCGCCGAGGCCGATGTTTTCGGCGATCGAGAGACTGGCCGTCAGGCTGAGTTCCTGCTGGACGACGGCGATGCCGGCCTGTCGCGCGATTGCGGGGTTCATGCGCGACACCGCGCGCCCATCGACCTCGATCGTCCCGCCGTCCGGACGCAAGGCGCCGGACAACAGGTTGATCAAGGTGGACTTTCCGGCGCCGTTCTCGCCGAGCAGCGCATGCACGCGGCCCGGCTGGAGAGCGATGGAAACGTCGCGCAGGACGGGGTTGCCGAAGAAAGACTTAGACACCCCCCGCGCCGCGAGGATCGGAGCCATGGTTGTCAATGCTACAACCCTTCAGGCTTATTTCTGCGCCAGCAGCTTCTTGAACAGCTCCTCATCGTAGGGCGAAAAGATGTAGCCGTCAGCCGGGAAATCCTTGGCCCGGGCGAGGTACTCGTCGATGTTGGAATTGTCGATCACCGGCAGCGGGATCTTGATGAAGGCCGGCACATCCTTGCCTTCCAGCGCCTGGACGGCGGTGTAGGCGGCGAAGGCACCGAGCCAGTTCGGCTGCATGGTCGCCCAGCTCTTCAGGCCCTTTTCCTTCCAAAGTTCGAGGAACTGACGGGCGTTCTCGCCGGTAATCGGCACCTGTTCGCGGCCCTGCTTGTCAAGGGCTAGCACGGCGCCGGCCGATAGCGCGCCGCCGAGCGACAGAATGCCGTCGATCTCGGGGTTGGCGAAGAGCAGGCTGGTCACGGCTTCCTGCGCAGGCGCGACATTGTAGGGCGTGTTGGTTTCAGCAAGGACCGTCACGTCGGGATGGGCCTTGAGTTCGGCGTCGGCGCCTTTGCGCCTGTCATCGCTGACCGAAACCCCGGCGGGGCCGTTGAGGATGAGGATCTTGCCCTTGCCGCCGATGGCGTCGATCAGGAACTTGGCCGCCTGGTCGCCCCACTGGGAGGAATCCGTGTTGACCTTGGCGGTGACCTTGTCGGTATCGACGAGGCTGTCGAAGTTGATGATGGCGATGCCCTTGGCGCAGGCGTCGGCCAGCACGCGTGCCGGTGCGGTCGACGAACCGGCGATCAGGATGATGGCGTCGACGTTGGAGTCGATCATCGACTGGATCTGCTGGATCTGGACGTTGGCATCGCCCTGGGCGTCGGTCACGACCAGCTTGTCGACCAGGCCCTGTTTCTTCAGTGTCTCGACTTCGGCTTCGATCGTGCCTTGCGTCTGCTTCATCCAGGTCGGCACGGAATAGATGTTGGCCCAGCCGATCGTGTACGGCGCCTTGCGGTCGCCTTTGATGCAGTTGGCGGCGGCGTTAGCCTGCGAACCGGCACCGAGGCTCAGCACGAGACCGAGGCAAAGGGCGCTGGCGGATGCGAAAAACGATGATTTCATCATGACTGTTCCCTTCAGAGGTTGTGGCCTCGACGTGCGCAAGCAGGACGAGGAAATCCTCCGGTTGCCGAACCTCGGAAACCGTCTGTTCTCGTCGGAACTTTCTGCGTCAGGCTCGTTAGTTTGTCTGGTATTTCAGACATAGTGTCTGTATACCGGACAAATTGAATGCTAGACCGAGCCTTGACATCTTTCAAGCGTCTTGAGACGAGGGCCGAAATGATTTTTGGCGGATGCGGCTGACATGAGCGACGGCGCTATTGACGTGATCGAAAAGGAAGCCGGGGCGGAGCCGCGCAATGGCGAACGACGACGCGGCATCGACCGCGTCATCATGCTGCTGGAGGCTTTGCTGCGGCACCGCGCACCTATGCGCGTCGGCGACATGGCCAAGATGATCGGCGCGCCGCGTTCGACCACTTACGAAATCGTCAACAGCCTGCTTGAAGCCGAAATGCTCGAAAATGTCGGCAGCGAAGGTTACGTCTATTTCGGACGAGCGATGCATCTCTTCGGCTGGGCCTATTCGCATCACAACGCCCACTACCGGCGCATCATCGAGACCCTGGACAGGCTAGCCGCGGAGACCGGCGAGACGGTGCAGCTGTGCGGTTTGCGCGGCAACAAATATGTCGTCCTGGATTGCCGGGACTCGCCCGGCCCGTTCCGAATTTCAAGCGATGTCGGGGTCGAGGTGCCGATCCCGTGGACGGCATCAGGACGATTGCTGCTCGGCCACATGAACGAGGAACAGCTGAGAGATTTCATCCCGGCTGGTGACTACAAGCTTCCCGACGGCCGCATCATTGCGCAAGCCGAGTTCTTCGCCGATATCGCCACGGCAGGCCAGCAGGGCTTCAGCGAGACCGCCGCCCTGGCCGACCGCTTCACCTGGTGCATGGCCGCGCCCATCCAGGACGGCCACGGCGCCATCAACAGGACCTTGTGTTTCGTGCTGCCTGTCGACACGCCGGAGCCGCGGCGCAGCGAACTGCTTGCGCTGCTGCGCGAGCGCGCCCGCGGATTGTCGCTGGCAGGAGACTGACGATCAGCCGTCACGCATCTTTCATGGCCTCGCGACTTTCGGCAGGCAAGCTCGAAAATGCGGGCACCTATGCTGGTGGACTCCGACATGGAAGCCATCGACCGGGTGTTGAACGCCATCGGCCGGCACCGAAACCCGACGCACAGTCCCTCAATTGATTTTAAAGGGAAAATCGTCTCCAAAAAAATATTTCGAGGCTTCATGAACTATCGGGATCAATCGCTCGATTTTTTGCGGGCTGAAGCGTCTCGATGTCATGACCATTGCGCTGCGAAAAGTACCGTCAGTATGTCAATCACGCCACACAAACTCGCTCTTTGGCCCGAGATGGAGCGGCAGGCAGGGACTTCCATACCTTCAAAAATCGTCAGGCTGGCTGGCCCAGCCTGCCCATGCACGAGACGCCGAAGCAAATCGTCATCAACATTCCTACTCGAAGGAATAGGTGAACCCTTCCTTGGAGGCGCCGACGGTGACTTTCGTCATCTTTTCGCCCTCGAGCGAGCGGTTCAGCACGCCGCGGCTCAGTTCCGGCAGCAGCGTGTTGGTCAGGATGGCATCGATCATCCGCCCGCCGGATTCGATCTCGGTGCAGCGGGCCTTGACCAGATCCATGACACCGTCGCCGATTACCAGTTCCGCATCGTTGGTTGCCCGCAGCCGGCGGGCGATCTTGGCGAACTGGTGACGGGTGATTGCTTCGATCATCGAATCCGAGAGCGGATAATAAGGAATGGTCACCACCCGGCCGAGGAAGGCCGCCGGGAAGACTTTCAGCAATGGGCTGCGCAAGGCGGTGTCCAGATCGTCGAGCCCGGCCCGCAGCGTGCCATTTTTGGTGCGGTCCATGATGACCTCCGAGCCGACATTGGAGGTGAGCAGGATCAGTGTGTTCTTGAAGTCGATCCGGCGGCCCTCGCTGTCATCCATCATCCCCTTGTCGAAAACCTGGAAGAAGATTTCGTGCACGTCGGGATGCGCCTTCTCCACCTCGTCGAGCAGGATCACCGAATAGGGTTTTCTGCGCACCGCTTCGGTCAGGATGCCGCCCTTGCCGTAGCCGACATAGCCGGGCGGCGCGCCTTTGAGCGTCGAGACCGTGTGCGCCTCCTGGAATTCGGACATGTTGATCGAAATCAGGTTCTGTTCTCCACCGTAGAGCGTCTCGGCCAGTGCCAATGCGGTTTCGGTCTTGCCGACGCCAGAGGGGCCGCAGAGTAGGAACACGCCGACCGGCTTTTCCGGCGCGCCGAGCCCGGCGCGGCTGGTTTGCACGCGTTTGGCGATCATCTCCATCGCATGATCCTGCCCAACCACGCGCTCGGACAAGGTGGCGGCGAGCTTGAGCGCCTTTTCGGTCTGGCTGGACAGCATCCGTCCGGTGGGGATTCCCGTCCAATCCTGGACGACAGCCGCCACGGCGTTGCGGTCGACCGACGGCAGGATCAGCGGCGTCTCGCCTTGTGCCTCGGCCAGTTCGGCCATCAGTTCGCGCAGCCGGCCGAGATCGGCGGCAGGATCAGATGGAGCGGCAGCGGCCGGTCCTTCTACATCAGTCTTAGCTGTTTTGGCTTTCGTCGTTTTAGTCTTGGGCACTTCGGCCTTAGGCGCTTCGGTCTTCGGCGGCGGAGCCTCAACTGTGTCAGAGCCCGCTGTTGCGGTATTGCTTTCCGGCGTCTCCACCGCATCGAGCGGAACACCCTCGCCGCGCAGTCTGGCGCGCAGTTCGAGTATTTCGGCAACCAGCACCTTTTCGCGCTGCCAGCGCCCCTCGGCTGCGGCCAGCGTGATCTCGGTTTCGGCGAGCCCGGCTTCAACCCGCGCCTGGCGGTCAGTCACCTCGATGCCGATGGCCGCCTCGCGACCGATAATGCCGCGCTCGACCTCCAGCGCCTGGCGGCGGCGCATGATGTCCTCGACTTCGGCCGGCGTGGCGTGCTGCGATATGGCGACACGGGCGCAGGCGGTGTCGAGAAGGCTCACCGCCTTGTCTGGCAGTTGCCGTGCCGGGATGTAGCGATGCGACAGGCCGACCGCCGCCTCGATCGCCTCGTCGAGTATCTGCACCTTGTGGTGCTGCTCCAGGACGCCGGCCACACCGCGCAACATGAGAACGGCCACCGCCTCCGAAGGCTCGTCGATCTTGACCACCTGGAAACGGCGGGTCAGGGCCGGGTCCTTCTCGATGTGCTGCTTGTATTCGGCCCAGGTCGTTGCCGCTATGGTGCGGAGTTCGCCCCGCGCCAGTGCCGGTTTCAAGAGGTTAGCGGCATCGCCGGTTCCTGCCGCGCCGCCGGCGCCGATCAAGGTGTGGGCTTCGTCGATGAACAGGATGACCGGCGTCTCGGACGCTTGAACCTCGTCGATGACAGCCTTCAGCCGTTTTTCGAATTCGCCTTTGACGCTGGCGCCCGCCTGCATCAATCCGACGTCGAGCATGCGTACGCTGACATTCTGCAAGGAGGGCGGCACATCGCCCTGGGCGATACGCAAGGCAAAGCCCTCGACGACCGCCGTCTTGCCGACCCCGGCCTCGCCGGTCAGGATCGGGTTGTTCTGCCGGCGCCGCATAAGGATGTCGACGATCTGCCGGATCTCAGGGTCCCGGCCGACGACCGGATCGATCTTGCCGTCCCGGGCGCGCTGGGTCAGGTCGGTGGCATATTTCGCCAGCGCCGAATCCCCGCCCGGAGCCCGCTTCGGCGCCTCCGGGACGGAGACCGTGGTCGAGGTGCCGGCTTCGAGTGAACCCTCCACGACATCGGCAAACCGCGCGATAACCGCGTCGGCATCGATCTTGTCGAACTCGGCGCTGATCTTCGACAGCAGGCCTTCCAGCACCGGCGTCTTCAGGCAGGCAAGCAGAATATGGGCACTGCGGACTTCCTCGACGCCGAACTCGAGCGTAGCCAGGTTCCAGGCCTCCTGAATGGCATGAAAGATATGGTCGGAGAACTCCTCAATCGATGTGGCGCCATAAGGCAGCTTGTCGACGGCGCGGGTCATATCGGCGGTGATCCGGCTCGCGCCAACGCCGGCATCAGCGATGATCATCTGCACATCCGAACGGTCGGAAAGCACCAGTTGCTCGATGAAATGGACGAGTTCGACGTAAGGGTTGCCGCGCAATTTGGCGGTGTCGGCAGCAGCCTTGAAGGCGCGGACACCGACAGGATTGAGCTTGCCGACCAGTTCCTTGCGCTTGAAAGTCTGCGATGACCGGCGCTGTTCCATCGAACGTGCTCCTGCAGTCTGCCAGCCGATAAATTGCCACATAAGCCATCACTTGACAAAGCGCCTGATGGACCGCTGTCGCGACGCCCGGTTTAGCCGGCTCGTTTCCATTTGTGGAAAGTCCCGCACCACTGACTGTAAACGGCCACGGACGTGGGCGCCACTCCGCGATGCGGTTCGCCTGCAGCTTCGGCAACCACACCAAGGATTCCGGCACTCTGGAGGCGGTGGCGTTTAGCTTCTGTTAATTTTTGAGCCGTCGTTTAATTGTGGTAAAGTGCAACCTTGTGATAACGTTGCGTCACTTACGGTTTGAGGTCGGTCGCTGGGGGTTTGAGTGATTGATGCCGCGCTCTGGCTTAGCCCGCTCGACGGTGGAAACCCGTCAGGGGAGGATTTGCGCAACGACCCGGCTTTTCATGAGCTGGAGCGCCTGACGGAGCCCGAGGTCAAGGTCGTCCACGACGGCAATAACAAGCCCACGTCGCAAAGCACCATTCCGGTCGACTGGTCCGCGGTGCTGGCAAAGGCGGCGGACTTGCGCGCGCACGGCCGCGACCTGCGCCTGCTGGTCATCGTCACGCGTGCGCTGGCCAATGAAGACGGACTGGCCGGGCTCGCGCAGGGTCTGACCCTCATTGCGCAGACCTTCGATCAGCATTGGGAAACCATGCATCCGGCCCTGCGGCCCAACGCTACGCCTCGCGATGCCGCCTTGCGCCGTATCAACGCGCTGCTCGACCTCCAGAATGGTCAGGACGGGTTGCTGGCGAATCTGCGGCAAATGATCTTCTTTACGCCACGCGCGATCGGACCGATCAGCGGACGCGACCTGGAACATAGCGCGCTCGACGACCGTGTCATGCTCCAGGAAGCCGCCTCGGGATTGAACACGGCGGAAAAGGCCGCACTGGTCAGTGCCCACGGACAATTGTTGAACCGGGTGCGTGCCGGATGTGCTGCACAGATCGATCAGGCCGGTGCAGAGATGGTCGCGCTCGTCGCCGACACCCGGGCAGCGGTCGCAGCTCTTGACGCGGTCGAAACCGCCCTAAACGCCCGCCTCGAAGGCGGCGGCGCTCCCGTTCCGGAATTAAAGCGGTTTCTGCAGCGTTTGCTGACGACCCTCGAACGGAACTCGGCAGCCGGCGCCGTGGCGAATGGCACGGCCAAGACGCCCAACCCGGGAGAACCGGCAACGCCTGCTCGAAACGGTCATGGAGCCGATACTATGGCAAGTGCGGCAAGCTACACGGACTCGAGGACGGAGCTTCCCGACCGGATCTCCTCGCGCGACGACGTGGTGAAGTGCCTCGACCTGGTCGTCGCCTTCTACGACCGCACCGAACCGTCGAGCCCGATACCGCATCTGGCACGGCGCGTGCGCCGCATGGTGCACATGGATTTCGTTGAACTGATGGAAGATCTCGCCCCGTCTGGGCTTAAGGAATTCCGGCTCCTTGCCGGCGTTCCCGATGTCAAGAAGACGGCTCAGAAGGATGAAAGGTAACAGCACATGCCAGCCGAAAGCAAAGCGAAGGTCATCGAACGAAATCGCGCGCCGCGGGTGCAGATCGCCTACGACGTGGAAACCTACGGTAGCCCGACGACGATCGAATTGCCGTTTGTCATGGCCGTGATGGCCGACCTTTCCGGCGCTTCGCAAACCAAAGAAGCGTCAAAATCGGTGCTGGACCGATCCTTCGTCGAGACCGACGCCAACCGCTTCCCCAAGTTCATGGAGGCGCTCGGACCCCGCGTCAAAGCCCGGGTGAAGAACACGCTGCCGCAGGCCGAGGGCCAGGAGCGCGACGAGGAACTGGCGCTCGATCTCACCTTCACCAAGATGGGTGATTTCGCTCCGGACAAGGTTGCCGCGCAAGTGCCGCAACTGGCCGAGATCCTCAAGATGCGTCGCCAGCTCGAGGAATTGCTCGGCTTCATGGACGGCCGCGTCGACGCCGAAAAACGCATCGCGCAGTTGCTGAACAACGAGCCGCTGCTTGGCAAGATCGCCAGCCAGGCGCTCACCGACGACGACAAGGCAGGGGAGTAAACCATGGCCGAACAGCAAAAGACCGCCGCCGTCACCGCCGAGGCCGAAGCCATAAACCTCGACGAATTCAGCGGGCTTCTCGAGAAGGATTTCAAAGTCAAGAAGGACGACAGCGAGAAGCTGCAGCAACTCGTGCGCAATCTGGCACTCGCGGCGCAGTCGCGTTCCGACACCACGACCATTTCTTCCAATGCGATCAAATCGATCAAGTCGCTGATCGCGGGCATCGACAAGATGCTGACGGCACAGGTCAACGAGATTCTGCACGCGCCGGAGGTGCGCGAGATGGAAGGCACATGGCGTGGCCTCTGGTATCTCGTCAACAACACCGAGACGGATCAGAAGCTGAAGATCCGGGTAATGAACATCTCCAAGGAGCAGCTGGGCGACACGCTCGAAGACTATGAAGGCCAGATGTGGGACCAGAGCCCGATCTTCAAGAAGGTCTATACGGACGAGTATTCGATGCTGGGTGGCGAGCCGATCGGCTGTGTGATCGGCGCCTATGAATTCTCCAACCACCCGCGCGACGTCGGCCTGCTGCGCAATATTTCCGGCATCTGCGCCTCGGCGCACACGCCGTTCATCGCAGCCGCCTCGCCGCGCCTGTTCCGCATGGACAGCTGGCAGGAATTGCCGAACCCGCAAGACCTGCAGCAGATCGTCTCCAACCCGGCCTATGCCTCATGGCAGTCGCTGCGCGAGAGCGAGGACGCTCGCTATATCGGCCTGACCATGCCTCGCGTCCTGGCCAGGCTGCCCTATGGCACGGACACCGTTCCGGTAAAGGGCTTCACCTTCGAGGAAGAGGTGCAGGGCGACCACAACAAATATGTCTGGATGAACGCCGCCTTCCCGATGGGCGTCAACATCAACCGCAGCCACAAGCTTTTCGGCTGGGGCACGCAGATCCGCGGCGTCGAGAATGGCGGCACGGTCCTCAACCTGCCGGTGCACAGCTTCCCCACCGACGACGGCTCGATCGCGATGAAATGCCCGACCGAGGTCGCCATCGACGACCGGCGCGAGGCCGAACTGGCCAAGCTCGGCCTGATGCCGATCCTGCACCGTAAGAACACGGATCTGGCGGCCTTCATCGGCGCCCATTCGCTGCAGGACGACGAAACGCGCGCCGGCCGGCTGGTCGACCCCGACGCACAGTCGAACGAGCGGCTGAGCGCCAACCTGCCCTATCTTTTCCCGGTCTCGCGCTTTGCGCACTACCTCAAGGCGATTGCGCGCGACAAAGTCGGCTCGTTCAAGGAGCGCTCCGACATGCAGATCTGGTTGACCGAGTGGATCAACCGCTACGTGCTGGCCAACCCGGCCTTTGCCGACGACAAGGCGCGCGCCAAGCGCCCGCTTGCCGCTGCCGAGGTCCAGGTGGACAGCGTGGAGGGGCGGCCAGGCTACTACAATGCCCGCTTCTATCTGCGCCCGCACTACCAGTTGGAGGGCATCAATGCCTCGCTCCGACTGGTGTCGGAACTGCCGTCCGTGAAGACTTGATTTGCAGCAACAACATCTTGGTTTTTAAAAGCGGTGGAGAGAGAAAATGCCCACGACCATGAAGATTGATGGCTTTCTGAAGGTTCCCGATATCAAGGGCCCCAGCACCCGCGACGGCCACTCGGACGAGATCGAAGTCCATGGCGTCGACTACAAGATGGTCGCACCCTACGATCCGAATTCGCTCTCACGCCGTGGGCGCGTCTCCATGGGCATGATCAAGTTCACCAAACACTACGACAAATCCTCGCCCTACCTGGCAAAGGCGTTGTTCGAGAACAAGGCCCTCAATGAGGTCGTGTTTTCGGCACGGCGGACTATCGATGGCGAAAGCAAGGATTACCTGGTCGTTACGCTGACCGACGCCTCGATCATGGAATACGACATGTCGCAAGCTGACGATGAGGCAGACCTGATCGAGGAAGCGGTCAGCTTCGCCTACAAGAAGATCAAGTTCGTCTATGACGGCAATGATGAAGCCGAAATGGATGTCTATGTCGGCAAGTGAGGTTCGGCGGCCCGGCGCGGGCAAGCAGCAGATCGCGGGCAGCCTGCGGGCGAAAAGCGAGGCCGTCCAGCCGTCGCTGTGGGATCGCCTCGTCAACGACCTGCCGGGCCTGACCTCGGAGATAGACGGGCTGCGCCATGTCCTGCTGAACGAGCTTGGCGCGGACCGTCTCGACACCCTTGTTGCCGGCAGTGCGCGGACCATCGACGCGGATGCGGAGCTGACGCCCGATCAGAAACGGCATCTGCATCGCCTGGCCTTTCAGACCCAGCAACGCGTCGAGATCGAAAGCCGCGGTGTGGTGGTATCGGCCCGCGTGCTCAGGGAAGCGGTGCGGCGCGACATCGAGGCGCTGTTCAACACCGAGCGCTTCGAGGCGACACCGCTGCTTTCCGACCTGGAAAACGAGCAGATGGCGGACAATCCACCGTCGCTCGCCGATTTTCCGGAGGTCCGCCGAAGCGTGGTCAATTACGGCGTGCCTTCCTTCTCGGGCCGGTCGTCCCGCGACTTTGACCGCGACGTGCTGGCGCGCGAAATCCGCTCGGTGCTCGCCACCTTCGAGCCCCGCCTCAAGGAAAGCGCGACGAAGGTTACCGTCACCCTTGGTGATAAGACCGTAGGGCTGAAGATCGAGATCGATGCCGTGCTGATCATGACGCCGACACCGGAACGCATGCGCCTGCGCACCACGATCAATCTCGACAACGGCTTGGCGCGGACCGAAATTAGGGACGCCTGAGATGGATCGGGTTTTCGTCGAATATTACGAGGAGGAACTGACCCATATCCGCGGCCTTGCGGCGGAATTTGCCGATATGCATCCGGCAGTGGCGCGCAACCTCTCCCTCGATACTGTGCCCTGCCCGGATCCCTATGTCGAACGGCTGCTGGACGGCGTCGCCTTCCTCGCCGCACGCACCCGGCTGAAAGTCGACGCCGAGCGCTCGCGATTTTCGCGCAGCGTGCTCGATGTCCTCTATCCCGATCTGGTCACACCGGCGCCCGCAACGGCGATGGCCGTGCTGAAACCCGGTCAACACGTGCAGACCATGCCCGCCGGCCACGTCGTCAGGCGCAACACGCGGCTGGTCTCCAGCCTGCAACCCGGCCTGTCAACGCGCTGCACCTTCTCCACCGCGCAGGACATAACGCTTTGGCCGATAGCAATCACTTCGGTCAGCTATTTTCAGGATCGCAGTGCGCTGGCGGCGGTCGGCATAGGGCCGATCGGCGGAACCGGCGGCGAGGCGGCGCTGCGTCTGGCGCTGACGCGGACCGGAAAAGGCAAACTCGACGAATTGGCGCTCGACCAGCTTGACCTCTACTTTGCCGGACGCACCAAGGCACCGCTTCTGTTCGATGCGATCTTCGGCGCCTGCGTGGCGATTGGTGCAAGGCCGGAAGGCAAGGCCAACCGGCTGTCGCCCTTGCCGGCACCCGAAATGGTCGGCATCAGCGACGACGAGGCCCTGATGCCGCGTACCCGCCCGACATTCGAAGGGTACCGCCTGCTGCGCGAATATTTCGTCATGCCGGAGCGCTTTCACTATGTGAGGGTCTCGGCGCTGCAGCCGGTGGTGCGCAAATGCGAGGGCGGACTCGAGATCATCTTCCTGTTCGGCCGCCCAGTGCCCGAACTCGCCGACCTGACTCCGGCGGATTTCGAACTTTTCTCGACGCCGATCATCAATCTGTTTGAACGTGAGTGCAACGTCGTCGAGCTCGACCCGCGCAAGACGCGGCAGGTGCTGCACGCCGACCGCACGCGGGCGCGCGACTTCGAGATCTATCGTGTCCTGCGCGTCGAGGATGCCGATAGTGAAGGCAGCGACGCCGAGATACCGGAGTTGTTCAGCCTAGGGCAGAATCGCGGCAGCGGCTGGGTCTATTCGACGGAACGACGCCCACGCCGGGCGACTGAGGATGAACGGCGCGATGGGCTGACCCGCACGTCATACACCGGGGACGATGTCTTCCTGGCCGTATCCCGGCCGCTCCCAAGTCCCTCGAACCGACCGTTGAAGCGTCTCGACATCGTGGCGCTTTGCACCAACCGTGACCTGCCGATCCTCGACGACAATCCGACCTTGACGCTCGAGGCCGGTGACCCGGTCGAATCCGTTCGGCTGCTCGGTGCGTTGCGTCCGCCGCAGCCGGCCATCCCCGCGGCACTGCCCACCGGAGCCGATGGCGAATCCCGCGCCGACGATCTCGCCTGGCGACTGGTGGCGCAGCTCGCGCTCAACTTTCTCAGCCTCGCCAAGGAAGGCCGCGGCGTCGATCCGCTGCATGCGCTGCTCGATCTTTATGCCGACCGGGGCGACCCGAGCCTTGCCCGCAATGTGCATTCGATCGTGCGCATCGACTCGCGGTCGGTGATCGAACGGCTGCAGATCGACGGCCCGATGTGCTTCGGGCGGGGCACCGAAGTGACGTTGCATGTCGACCAGTCGGTGCTGGCCGGGCAAAGCAGTTTGCTGCTTTCGGCCTTGCTGGCGCGGCTGTTTGCCCGTCACGCTGGAATAAATGGCTTCGTGCGAACCCGCACGCGGCTGCTGCAGAAGCAGGAGGATGTGCCATGGCCGATGACGCCCGGCAATCGCTACCTGATCTAGACAAGACATCTGATCTCGACAGGATCGGCCAGGATCGGGCCGAAGGTCTGTCTGAAGCGTTCGACTTTTTCGAACTGCTGCGCCGTCTCGAACAGCGGAACGGTCTGTTCGGCCATTCCGGACGCCCCGACCGCGAGCCGGCAAGGCTCGGCCAGCATGTGCGCCTCGCCTTTTCCGCGCGGGACCTGGTGCAATTCCGCGAGGCTACCGACAAGGCACCGGCCCGAGTTACGGTTGCAAATCTCGGTCTGTTGGGACCCGAGGGGCCGATGCCGCTGCATCTGACGCGTTGGGTGCTCGACCGCCTGTCGCAGCGCTGGTTCGCCGGTGCCGACGCACAGCAGACCAGCGACACGACCTTCGTGGACTTCGTCAACATCCTCCAGCACCGCATGATTGCCCTTTACTACCGGGCCTGGGCGGATGCTCATCCGGCGGTCCAGGTCGAGCGCGCGGTCGGTGGCCGCGTCCGCGCCATGCTGGAAGCGATGGCCGGGATCGGACTTCCCGGCACCCGCAATCCTGATCTCGACGCCGTCAAGCTTCGCCAGGCCGCGTCGCTTGCCAGCCAGGTCGACGGCCCGGAGCGGCTGACGCTGTTTCTGGCGGAAGCGTTCAGGGTGCCGGTTCAAATCAAGGAGTTCATCGCCGCCTGGATAGCCATACCAGCCGGGCTGCAGACCCGCCTCGCAAAAGCCTATGCCGGGCTCGGCCGGGGGGCGACGATCGGCCCGCGCGTTTTCAACCGCCAAAGCAGGATCGAGCTGCGCGTCGGCCCTCTCTCCTTTGAGGAGTTCAAGGCGTTCCTGCCGGGAGGCGCGCGCCTCAAACTGTTCAAGCAGGCCGTTCGCGACATGGTCGGGGAATCGCTCGACGTCGACCTGCGCATCGTGCTGGCGCGTGAAGCGGTGCCGCCACCGCGTCTCGGAGCGGTCCAGCTTGGCCGGACCGCCTGGCTTGCGCGGCCCGCCGAAAGGGGCGATGCTGACGATCTGCGGCTGCGGACGATTGTTGGATGGCGGCCGGAAATGGCGGGGGTCGCGGCATGAGCCTGCTGCTGACGCTGGAACAAGGGCCACGCACCCAGGCGGTACGGCAGACCCGGCTTGACGAAGGTGAGCTGGTGATCGGCCGCAGTGCGGACGCGGGCTGGCAGATCAACGATCCCGACATGTTCGTTTCCCGCGCCCATTGCAAGATCACGGGCGGGCGAGACGGCTATTTCGTCACCGACACGTCGAGCAGTGGACTTTTCATAAACGACTCCGACAGCCCGCTTGGTGCCGGCCAGTCGACGCGCCTTCAAAGCGGCATGCGGATGAGACTTGGCGACTACGTCGTCTATGTCGACCTGCAGACGCCAACTGCCCAGGCACCTGCCGCCAGCCAGCCGGTTGCGGAACGCTTGCCGCCGGCATCGCGGGCGCCGGTGAGCATCGGCCGTGACGACTTCTTTTCCGCCAAGGTCGAGGAGGAGCCGCGACGGCCACGTCCGGCCGATCTGCCGAATCCGTTCGAGCAGCCGGTTGCGGGCGCGTTCGAGCGTGCCGCCTCCAGCCAGCGCAGCTCGCCTGCTTTCGATGACCCGTTCAGCCTCGATCCGGTTTCGACGCCTGTGGCGAAAGACGCCGCCCCTTACCTCGAACCGGGCGGCGCGGCGAGCCAAACGGATCCATTCAGCCTCGACCCTGTGCCGTCCCTCGGCCGTGGAGCCCAACTCGCTCATGGAAAACCGTCCGATTTCACCGATGATTTTGGTTTCGGACCCGCCGCCGCGACCGGTTCGGCAAACGGCGTCGGTTCGACTGGCCAGCGCGAGCGCGCCGCCCAGCGACCCGCCAATCCCTGGGATTTGCCCGGGCAGGCGGCTGATAGCCCGGCCCCAGCGCGGACAGGTGCTGCCGCTACGCCCGCCAGCCAGCCGGCAGTGGCCCAGCCGGGCGACATGGCGCTTCGCTCCGCATTCCTGCACGGCATGGGCGTCGAGGAAGCCGATTTCCCCGGCCGCGACAGCATCGCGGAAATGGAGAAGTTCGGCCGCGAATACCGGCTGATGATGGAAGGCCTGATGCAGCTTCTGCGCAAGCGGGCCGAGGAAAAGGGCAATGCCCGTGTCGCCCAGACCATGGTAGGGGCTTCCGAAGTCAATCCCCTGAAGTTCCTACCGACGGTCGACGACGCCATCGTCACGCTTATTGCCGAACGCAGCCCCGGCTTTCTCGCCGGCGAAGCGGCAATCGCCGACGCGGTTCGCGATCTCGCGCAGCACCACGTGCGCGCCTGGCGCGGCGTGCAGGCCGCCCTGCGCCGGATGGTCGACCGTTTTGAGCCGGCAGCGATCGAGCAGGAGCTGAAATCGAATTCCGCGATCGGCACTCTGCTTTCGGGCGGGCGCGGCGCCAAGCTGTGGGAGCTCTACCAGAAACGCCATCGTGAAATCGCCGAGAGCGCGGAGAAAAGCTTTCTGGGCGAAATCGGCGCCGATTTTCGGGACGCATATGAGGAGGAGTGAGACATGATCGACCGACGCGAATTTATCGTTGCCCTGGGCGCAACCGGACTGCTTGCGGCTTGCCAGAGCGGTCCGCCGAAACCTTCGGTAATCACCATCAATGTGACCGGTGGGGCAGGCATGAACCCTGGACCAGGCGGCGGCGACCGGCCGGTGACGGTTCTCGTCATGCGGCTGCGCAGCACCGGTAAATTCAATTCCGCCGACTACTTTGCCCTGCAGGGCGACGCCGGCTCGGCGCTGGCAGGCGATCTCATCGGATCCGACCAGATCGCCGTCGGGCCGGGAAAATCCGCGTCCAAGACGATCACCGTTGAGCCGGATGCGACGGCGCTGGGCTTCGTCGCGTTGATCCGCGAGCCCACCGGCAGGAACTGGCGCACGACCAAGTCGGTGTCGTCGGGATCAAAATTCACGATCAATGTCACGATTGGCAAGGGCGGTATCTCCGCCTAGCGGCCAGGGCAAGGGAAGCTCGATGCAGAGAGTAACGGCATGAGCGATGCAAACAGGGTGCTGTGGTCCGAAGGTCTTTTCCTGCGGACCCAGCATTTCCAGCAGCAGGACCGTTTCTTCGAGGCGACCGTGCGCGGCGCGTTGCAGGCCGGGCAGTTGCATACGTTCGGCTTTCAACAACTGACGCTGGACCAGGCGTTACTCGATGCCGGCCAGGTCGCCATCCTGTCCGCTCGCGGCATCTTCCCGGACGGAACACCTTTCGCCATTCCGGAGATGATGGACGCGCCGCAGCCGTTGCCGGTGACGCCAGACACGGCTGCCGGACCGGTGCTGGTGGCCTTGCCGCTCGAACCTCCCGGCGGTGTCGGCTTCGATCCCGCACACGCCGCCACTTCGGGAGCACGCTATCATGGGCGGATCGTCTCGGTGCGTGACGCCGTCCAGGGCGGTTCAGACCCTGAAGAAATCGAAATCGCCCGTCCGCAGGCGCTTCTTCTGGCACCCGGCAAGTCGGTCGGTGGCTACACAGCCTTGCCGATAGCGGACCTCAAGGGGATTCGAGCCGATGGCGGCGTCTCTCTGGACGAGACCTTCCTGCCGCCGACATTGGTTACCGGTGCGGTGGCCTGGTACCGGCAATTGCTTCTGGAGGTTGTTACGGGCCTCGACCAGATCGCCGAAGCGCATGGCAAGATGGTCATGGGCGGACCGGGGCGAAGTGTCGAAGATCTGCTGATGCTCAATCTCGCCAATGCGGCGCGGCCGCGGCTGGCCCACATGCTGGCGCAGGATGTCTTCCATCCGGCCGAGCTTTACCTGGAGCTTGCCGGCCTCGCCGGCTCGATGGCAACCTACGGATCGAGCGCGCGGCGGCTGGGCGAGTTGCCCGCCTATGACCACATGGCTCCGGGGGCCGCATACATGGCGCTGGCCGACGCGCTGCGCTCGCTCATCCTCAGCCTGCGCTACATCGAGCCGAAATCGCGTGCGCTGCCGGTCATGCGGCATTCGACCAATGTCTGGAAAATCCGCATCGACAACCCGAAGCTGCTGGTGGCCAGCCGCATCGTCATCCGGGTCGGTTCGGAGCTATCGGAAGACGCGCTGCGCAAGATATTCGTCAATCAGGCGACTGTCGGTTCGGCCGACCAGTTCGAAGGCCTGTGGAAATCACGCTTGCCCGGCATTCCGTTGAAACCGCTTCATTCCCAGCCGCGCGAGATCCCTTACGACGGCGATCGGCTGTGCCTCGAGCTGGACCAGAAGAGCGAGCACTGGGCGTCGCTGCTCGATGCTCCCGGCTTCGTCATTGGCGTTTCGGGCGTGTTGCCAAGCGAGCCGCAGGTGGACTGCTACTCGGTGAACAGGTGAGATCATGAGCCGCGATGATCCTTTCGGACTGTCGGAGGATCGCGAACGCACCCGCATACGGCTGACCGGCGCGCCGACGCCGCGGGCGATGGCGCCGCTGTTGCCGGGCGCGGCGGTAAAGCGGTCGCGCACCCACCCGAATGCGCTCGTCAACGCATTCGCGCCCTTGCTGGAATTCGCGCCGGAGCTTGAAAGCGCACTGGCGCCGGAGAACCCGGAAACGCTGCGCACCCGGCTGCTTGAGGAACTGGTTCGGGCACGTGACACGGCAATGTCGACAGGGTCCTCGATGGAGCGGGCCGATCAGGCAGCCTGGGTCGTGGCGGCGTTGCTCGATGATCTGGCTCTGAACACGCCATGGGGCGGGGCCAGCGCCTGGCCGCGCCAGCCGCTTGTGGTGATGCTGCGCGGCGATGTCGATGCCGGCACGCAGTTCTTCACTCGGCTTGACGAACTGGAGCGCCATCCCAACCGCGATCGCGAATTGCTGGAGCTGCAGTATGATTGCATGGCGCTCGGCTTCCGCGGCAAATATCGTGTGCCCGGCCGGTCAGGCGATCGCTCGCTCAATGCGGTTCGCCTGACCGCGGCACGCTTCCTGCGCGATGCCGATGCCGAAGGGGCGCCGCTGTCGCCAAACTGGAAGGGCGTCATCGCATCCGACGAGCCGCAGCGCTTCATCGTTCCGATCTGGGTCATGGCGCTCGGCGCGGCGGTTGTTGCCACAGCCATCCATATCGGGTTGTCGATGGGGCTGAGCGGCCAGGCAGTCGAGCTTTCCGCCCTTGTGCGCGCTCTGCCGCCGCCTGAACGCGGTGACATCAGCCGGACCTCGCCCAAGGTGGATGCCCCGCCCCCTGAAAAAGTGGATTTTGCGCTGTTGCCGGAATTCCAGGCCGGGGCGCCGGCCGACCTCAAATCCGCCCTCAGCGGCACCGAAAGCGTTTCGTTGGCCAAGCTGATCATCCAGGCCTCCGATCCCGAACTGTTCCAGTCGTCGCGGCCCCAACTGAGCGACGGCTTCGAGCCTCTGATCGGTTCGATCGCCAAGGTGATCCTCGCCAATCAGGAGCTGATCGGTAACATCACCGTGATCGGCCATACGGACGGCGTTCCCCTGCAAAAGACCAATCCGCTGTCGACCAACCAGCGACTGTCGGAGGCGCGCGCCCAGACGATCGCCGACATGCTGGTGCAGAACGGGGTGCCGCAGGACCGCGTTCATTCCGAAGGCCGCGCGGCCACCGACCCGGTGGCCAGCGACAGCACGCGCGAGGGGCGAGCCTTGAACCGCCGCGTCGAGGTGCTCGTCGAAAAGAGGCTGTGAGATGTTCATCCTGCGCTTCCTGTGGGCGGTCCTGACATCGCGCTGGCTGTGGACGCTGATCGGCATCACGCTGCTTTCGCTGGTCATCTGGGTGTTCGCTCCGATCGTCAGGGTCGGTCCCTATTCGCCTTTCGATTCCGACAATGTGCGCATTGCCATTATCGCGGGGCTGATCATCCTGTGGTTGATCTGGCTGATTATCGCGCAGCGCCGCGCCATCCGCGCCAATCGCATGTTCGTCGCCGAGATCGCCGCGCCAGTTGCGGAGAAGCCCCTCGGGCCTGGCGAAGAGAACGTCGCGGCCGTGGGTGCCAAATTCGCCGAGGTGATGGCCGAACTGAAGCGCCGCAAGCTCGGCGGGCGCAAGTTCCTGCGCGAGATGCCATGGTATGTGATCGTTGGGCCGCCGGCCACCGGCAAGACCACGGCGCTGCGGCAGTCCGGACTGAACTTCCCGATCGACCTCACCGACGATTTGCAAGGGGTCGGCGGCACGCGCAACTGCGACTGGTTCTTTTCCGAGAACGCGGTTCTGATCGACACCGCCGGCCGCTATGTCCAGCAGGAGAGCCAGCCCGACGTCGACGCGGCGGAATGGCTGGGCTTCCTCGACCTTTTGAAAAAGCATCGCGGCCGCCGCGCGCTCAACGGCGTGATCGTCGCACTGTCGATCGACGCGCTTTCGGAGGGTGACGAAGCCATCAAGGCACATGGCCGCAAGATCCGCCGCCGGCTGGCCGAACTCAACGACCGGCTCGAAATCCGCCTTCCGGTCTATCTGATGCTGACCAAGGCCGATCTGATCAAGGGTTTCGAGGCTTTCTTCGGCGGCCTGTCGACCGCCGCGCGCGAGCAGGTCTGGGGAACGACCTTCGCGCTGGACGCGCGTGTCGATGCCAAGACCATCGAACGCGAAATTTCGACGCTCTCGACGGAACTCGAGCGGCGGCTGGTGCCGCGCCTGGAGGACGAAGACAAACTCGCCGCTCGCGCCGAGATCTTCAGGTTTCCTGCCCAGCTGTCCAGCCTGTCCGAGCCGATCCAGGTGCTGGTCGAGGCGATGTTCGGTGAAAGCCGCTATGAAGAGGCCGCCTGGCTGCGTGGTCTCTATCTGACCTCGGCGACGCAGGAAGGCGCGCCCATCGACCGGCTGACCGCGGCGCTGTCGTCGTCGTTCGGCCTGCCGCCACGGCGGGCCCTACCCGCACCGAGGGTCGAGAAACGCAGCTTCTTCCTGAAGAACCTGCTCACCGAGGTCATCTTCAGGGAAGCCGGCCTCGGCACGTTCGATCCGCTGGCGCAGCGCCGCCGCGCCTGGATCTGGCGCGGTGCGGCGGCTGCATGCGCGGCGGCGGCCTTGCTGGCCGGCGGGCTGTTCACCTGGTCCTATTTTGACAACCGCAACGCGATCACGGCCCAGGCAGGCCAGTTCGAAGCGCTGCAAGCGCCGCTGACCTCCGCTGCTGCAAATCCGGCATCGGTGCAGCAACCCGCCATCGACGGCGCTCTCGAAGCGATGGACGCGGTCGCGAATGCCAGGACAGCACCGCCGGGCAGCGCCCAAGATCTTCTGGGCCCATCGGCCTCGGCGGAACTGGTGCGGGCCCAGACCGACACGTACGACCACGCCCTGCGCAACGTGCTTGAGCCACGTATGGTCGCCCTGCTCGAGGCGACCATGTGGCGGCAGATCCGCGATCCGGATTTCATGCTCGGCGCGTTGAAGACCTATCGCATGATGACGGGCCTGTCGCAGATGGACACCGATTTCGCCCAGAACTGGTGGGTTAACAGCCTGCCGGAATTCGCCGCCGCGGCACCCTTTCCGACCGCCGATGCCGAGGAGCATCAGCTTGCCGCCATCCGCCGCATGGCGGTCGACGAAAGCTATGTCGCTCCCGACCAGGCGCTGGTCGCCGAAGCGCTGAAAACAGTGTGCACGATCTCGTTGCCGGCGCGTGCCTACAAGCAGTTGCTGGCCGATCCGGAGGTGGCCGGGCTCAAGGAGTGGATCCCGGCCAATTTCGCCGGCCCCAATGGCGGCAAGGTGTTTGCGCGGCGTTCCGACAAGACACTTCGTGTCGGCATTTCCGGAGCCTTCACCTATTCTGGCTTCCACGACGCCATTCTCGACCGCATCGACGATGTCGCCGCCCAGGCGGCACTCGATCGCGCGGTTTTCGCCGGCGGCTGCTCGGAAAACTCCGAGACCTCGGTCTCGGCGCTGTCCGAGGATATTCTGAAGCTCTACTATGACGACTACATCGCGCAATGGGACAGCTTCCTGCGAGACATGCGGCTCGCGCCATTGACCGATCTCAATGTCGCCAGCGAAAACCTGAAGGACCTCTCGAGTGCCGATTCAGCGCTGAAGCGGCTGCTGACCGCAGTCGTTCAGGAAACAGAACTGACGCGTTCCGACGACGCGCCCGCCGACGACAAGGCGGCGGCCAAAGGCGCCTCGAAACTGCTCGGCAAGCTGGGCAAGCTCGGCAAGCTGGCGACGAGCGGTGCGAAGCTGCTGCCCCGCGCCGGGTCAGCCAGCGAGGTGGATCTGACCGGCAATCTGGTGGCCGCACATTTCAAACCGCTGAAGAGCACCATTGCCGAGGTCGACGGCCAGCCGCCGGCACTGGATGCCGCCGTTGTCGCGCTGACCGCGCTGTCGAACGTCCTGCAGACGGTCACCGCCAACCCCAATCCGCAGGATGCCATCAAGAAGCAAGGCGGCCTCGCCGAGCTGACCGGTGCGGTCGCGAGGCAAGCACAAATCCTGCCGGACCCCATCAATGTCTGGCTTAGCGGAATTGCCGGTGACACCAGCAATTTGACGCAAAAGGCGGTCACATCGGAGCTCAACGCCATCTGGCGCGCGGACATACTGCCTTTCTGCCAGGCGGCGCTGAACGACCGCTATCCGTTCAGCGCCGACAGCGCGGTGGACGTCAATGTGCGTGATTTCGCCCGCCTGTTCGGACCGGCCGGACTGATCGACGGTTTCATCAACGACCACCTGATCAACTATGTCGACACCACCAGCCAGCCGTGGAAATGGCGTGCCGATTTTGGCCTCGATCCTTCGGCGCTGGCGGCGTTCGAGCAGGCCAGGCATATCCGCGACGATCTCTTTCCCGGGGGTACCGGACCGGTGATGAGCTTCACGCTCGAACCGAAGGACCTGTCTCCCAACGTCACGCGCGTCACGCTCAATCTCGATGGTCAGACCCTCGTCTATTTCAACAATGCGACGCGGCCGCAACCGATGACCTGGCCGGGCAAGGACGGCACCGGGGTCATTTCGCTCGCCTTCCAGCCGATCGACGGTTCGCCCGAAATCATGCTCAACGAGACTGGCAGCTGGGCGTGGCTGAGGATGCTGCGCAACGGTCGTTTCGCCAGCACGTCGCTCTCCGATGTCTACAGCCTGCGGCTAGGCACGAAGGGAATGTGGGCCGATTTCGAACTCAAGGCCGCCAGCGTCGAGAACCCCTACAATTTGCAGATGTTCAAGAAATTCTCATGTCCGCCGCAGATATGACCTTGCCCGGCTTCTACGGCAAAATGCCGGCCACCGGCGATTTCGTGACGCGGCGGCTGTCGGGCGACTTTGTCCGCGGCTGGGACCGCTGGCTGGCGCAGCATCTGGTGCCGCTGTTTGGCTTGGAAGTTTGGCCAAGCACAACCGCGCTGCGCTTTCTGGCTGGCCCGGCTTGCTTCGGCGCATCGGCGGGCATCATCGTGCAAAGCGCCGACAGGGTCGGCAGGAAGTTCCCTTTGAGCGTCGTTGCGCAGCTTGTTGAAGCTCCCATTCAGCTCGCTGATGCCGAGGCGTGGTTTTCCGCGATCGAAGAGGCGGCCATCGCCGCCCAGAACGGCGAGCTGACGCCAGACGAGCTGGATGCCACGCTGGCCGGACTGCCGGCGCCGCCTGTCGAGCCGGGTGAAGAGGTCATCAGCGGCATGGTGATGTGGACGGCCCGTTCGGACATTTTCGACATCGATCCGCAGTCGCCGCAAATGACTCTGGAGCAGATCCTCGCTGCCAGTTGGGAGACCAGCTGATGCAGATCTGGAACCAGACGGGCTATGCACACCAATTCACCATGGGCATGGACAAGGCCGGGCATGAGTGGATTGTCGTGGTCGTCAAAGGCACGTTCGACTTTCCCGCCACGCCGGGCGGACTCGTGCAAAAATCGGCGGAGCAGGCGCCGCTGGTGATGGCCGACACACAAACCGGCGTGCCTGGCTACTCGGCCACGCTGTGGGAGACCGACTTCGCCTTCCGCAAACAGCGCTGCGACGTGATCGCCAACGGTTGCGCCTACGCGCCGGGCGGGCGCCCAGCCGAGCGCGTGCCGGTCGGCATCAAGATTGGAAATTGGTCAAAACTGTTGGAGGTCGTCGGCCACCGCGAATGGCGCTCCATCGGCCCGGTTTTTACCGCCACATCGCCGCAACCCTTCCTGAAACTGCCCATCTCCTACGACGTCGCCTGGGGTGGCGTCGACAGGCTGGATCCCGAGGACAAACTCCCGGCCAGCTACAAATACAACCCGGTCGGCACCGGCTGGTCGCGCACCAGGAACCAGCGCCTCATCCCCGGCCTGCGGCTGCCTAACACCCAGGCGGTCGGCGAAGAGATCCGCTCGCCATTCGGCGACTACAAGCCGATGAGTTTCGGGCCGATGGGTCGCGGCTGGCCGGGCCGCATCGAATATGGCGGCACCTATGACGACAACTGGACCAAGAACATCTTTCCGTTCCTGCCGCCGGACTTCGACGAGCGCTATTTCCAGTCGGCGCCGCCCGACCAGCAGATCGACGCGCCAAAGGGCGGCGAGGAGGTGGTGCTGGTGAACCTGACGCCTCAGGGACGGGTGAGTTTTCGCCTGCCGGCGACGGCATTGCCGCTGACATTGTTCAAAGGCAGGCAGAAGGCTTACGAGGCCGACATATTCCCAGATACGGTTTTGCTTGACCCGGAGAGACGCCGCTTCTCAATCGTCTGGCGCGTCTCGCAGCGCATTCACAAGACGATCCTCGATTTCTCGGAATGCTGGATAGGTCCACCAACGCCGGCCATGCTGAGAGCGAGACTCAAGGGAAAACAATACGTTCGCGCCAGCCGCATCACGCCCGCACGAGAGAACGAAGACGCATGAGTGTGCAACTCGACATCGTCTCGATAGGCATGGTTACGGCTGTCGGCCTCGACGCGCCGTCAGCTTGTGCGGCGATGCGTGCAAGGCTCGACGGTTTCCAGCAAACGCGGCTTCTGGGCTCCGCCGGCGAGTGGCTAACCGGTGCCCCCATAGTGCTGCCGCGCAATTGGATTGGCGACAGGCGCATGGCGCATCTGGCGGCTGGTGCCATTTGCGAAGCGTTCGAAAGGGCACCGGAAGCGCGCGGCCAAACGGCACTGATCTTATGCCTCCCCGAGGAAGATCGGCCCGGCCGAGCTGTCAGCGACAATTCTGCTTTGCTTAGGAACATTGCCGAAATCGTTGAGATCGAACCGCATGTACACTCCAGAATAATAGCGCACGGACGACCTGCAGGCGTTGTCGCATTGCAACATGCCCGCCGGCTGCTGGCGGCAGGCGACGTGCCCTTTGTGATGATTGCAGGCGTCGATAGTTATCTGACAAGCCAGACAGTTACTCACTATCTCTCGTGCAATCGCCTCCTCACGCCTCAAAATCCGAACGGGTTCATACCCGGGGAGGCGGCGGCGGCGATTATTTGCACCCAAGGCCGCCAGGGGGGACTTCGGCTGTTTGGGCTTGGGCTCTCGCGTGAAAATGCATCGATCTACAACACTGAAGATTTGCCTTTGCGCGGTGACGGCATGACGGCCGCCTATCGCGCGGCATTCGAAGAAACCGGCATCGAAATGAACCGGCTCGGGTATCGGATCGCTGATCTCGTAGGAGAACAGTACTGGTTCAAGCAAAGCGCTCTTGCCAGCCTGCGCTTGCTGCGAGGTAGGCATGAGTTTCAGGACATCTGGTCGCCAGGCGAATCTCTCGGCAATGTCGGGGCCGCTGTGGTGCCACTCATGCTTGGCATGGCTTTCACCGCGGCACGCAAAGGCTACGCTGCTGGAAATCCGGTCTTGATCGAGGTATCGAACGATGCCGGCGCCTGCGGCGCGGCTATCGTGGCATCGAGGGCGGCGTAATGGGCGGGGTGTTTGCCAACGGCCTGGAAATCTCCGGCAAAGCCGTGGACGCCCAGACAATCGCCGCCTTCCCGGATGTCTGCTTTACACCTCCAGAAAATCCGGCAACGCCGCCCGGCGTGCCCATCCCCTACCCTAGTTTCGGAATGGGCAGCGATACCGAGCAAGGGACCGGCACCGTCAAGATTGGTGGCAAAACGGTCAACATCAAGAACAAGTCCGACCTGTCGAGAACGTCCGGGACGGAGGCCGGCTGCGCCGCGAAGAAAGGCGTCATCACATCGAAAAATACAGGAAAAGGGTATTTCAACTCATGGTCTAACGACGTGAAATTCGATGGTGAACCTGTCATACGCATGACGGATCTGGCCACGAATAACCACGCCTCGCCGATCGGTAATACAGTTACCTGGCCGCATACCGCCGCCATAACTGTCAATGGGAAGGACTGTGCAACGATTTTAAATAACGTTGGGATATATGTGCATCAACACAAGGATTCTGATTGCGCGCACCCAACGGAATCCGAACACTGCTTTGAAAATCAGATGTTCCAGAAGAGCCGCGGCGGCGATAATTACTCCGGCTGGGGAAGTTACGACGTCGACACCGCGCCCTGCATCTGCATGGAATCCTACAAGAAAACCAAGACCGGATATCGCAAATCCGGCTCAGGGTCGAAACGCGGTTCGCCGCACAACAAGAAAACAAAGGAAGTACGCGATTTCCTGAAGAAGAAGCGCAGTCCGACCCTAGGCGATGCGATCACGAAGGTGCAGCAGGCAGTCGGCGACCATCACGAAAAGCTTCAGAGCTGCACCAAAAAGGAGAAGGAGGACGCGCTCGAATGCCTGAAACTCGTGCTCATCGACTACCTCATTGATTGCGCAAAGGCCCCGAAACCGACCCCCGCCCAGTTGCTGGCCAAACCGATAAGGAAGAAGTGATGCGCGAGCCCGAAACCATCGCCGACTTTGATCCGGAGGAAATCGATGTCCAGGCCGTGGACGGGTTCCATCATGGTGGCAATCGCTTCAGCGCCAGTTTCGAACTGAGCGACCCCGATGAAGAATTCAGCCGGTCCTATCTTCTGGAAATTGAGTTGGGACGGACCATTCGCTTCAACGCACGGCTTCAGATCGAAGACTCAATCCGCTCGCATATCAGCTTCGGGCCGCAGGATCACATCGCGCTTGAGCTCGGAGGGATCATCCACGACCTTCCGCCTGGCTCGGCATCCCGCACGGAGCTGTCCGAAGGTGTGCTGACGCGCCTGTGGGCGCCTTCTCACGACCGTGTCTTTGCGATCGGCAGCCTTGGCGTAAGCTATCTGCGCGAGCATGGCCGATGGGGACAGTTGGAAACCTTCGAAGAAGCCGTATTAAACGATATCCATGGCCGCGACGGAAGTCCGACCTATTGTGCCGGCGATCGCGGGCTTCTGCTGAAACTCGACGGGCGGCGCTGGAGCCGTATCGATCTGGGAGTCGAAGAGAACCTCAATACTGTCCTGGCCGGGCCTCAAAGCGAGGTATACATCGGCGGAGCAAACGGAGCAGCCTACGAGTTGAGGGACAGCGAGCTGATTGCCCTCAAGGCTGACGAAGTCGACTACTACGACATCTGCGAGTTTCGCGGCAAACGCTATTGGTCGGACATGAGCTACGGCGTTTCCGTGCAGAAGGGACGCGAACTGGTTCCGCTGCTGGAAACGGAACAGGGCTTTACAATGTCCGCGACCGAGGAATTTCTTGTTGTTGCCGGGTGGCACGAATTCTTTCTGTTCGACGGAACCGAATGGACCGGTTTCGAAATGGGCTATGACGGCAACATCTTTCTTCGAACAGTCGACATGAACAACTACCGGTGATTTGGGACGGCGGGTCATCGATCCTGTGCCAGCGTCACGGCCAGGTATTCCCTCACTTTGACAAGGTCCAAATCCACGACCCGGATCGGGTTTGGTGCAGCCAGCATCCGTAACACGAAGAGTTCTCCCGCCGCCGAGAACTCCTCATAGCACTGCTGCGCAATTTTTCGACCCTGATCTCCGGCGACCCGCAGACCATCCAGATGCGCCTCCAATCTTTCAATCAAGCGGGCAACGCGTACTTCGTCCATCTCCGGATTTTCCTCGGGATGGAGCAGGTGGTGGTCGTAGACCGTCCATAGAAACGCCGCCATTTCGGCATGCTGCCGGACGATCTCGCGCAGGACCGGCGCTGCCATCAGTTCAGGTTCACCGAGCCGCCACGGATACGGTTGGTGGCGCTTGCGTGGCTCGTAACGTATGTTCCGCGGATAGTGATATGGCCGTCTTTTTCCATGATGATGGTGGCCTTGCCGCAGCGTAATTCTATTCGTTCTTCACCCACTATCCTTACCTGTTCGCCGTCGCGTATGACCTGCGCCCTCGGCTTGCGGCTTGGCTCTACTATGCGTCCCACAATCAGTGGCCGACCAACATCACCGTCTTCAAACAGGAGCGCGACCTCGGAGCCGATCATATCCGAACTCATCTCGGCCAGGCTTCGCGCTCTTACTGCGGTCTCCCGTGTATTACCGGGGAACACGACGAGCGGTGCTTCGTCATCGAAGCCTAGAAAAACTCCAATTATAACCCCTTCGATCCGCTTTCGGGTCTTGGTCATCCAGCCGCCCTCAATTCTGTTTGATCTCCGAACCTTTCATCGTGATGTCGCTTGAAGCCTTCACGTTGATCTTGCCCGAGCCTTTGACGGAAATGTCCTTGCCTTCGATATTGATGGTGCCGTCCTTCTTCATCGAGATCGCCGCCGAGCCACACTTGATCACGATGGAGTCACCGGCCTCGATCAACAAATCCTTGCCGATCTTGATGGCGCCGTCCTCGCCAATCTCGACAAGGCTTCCCTTGGCAATCTTCAGCGAGCGCGCGCCGCCGACATCGGTCGCGTCGTCCTCGGCGATCTTGGCATCTCGCCCTTTGCCGACCTGCGAGGAATGCGCTCCGCCGACGTTGAAACTTTGATCCGCCGCCACTTGCACGCTCTGGTTCGCGCCCACCGACCAACTGTCATCCGTGCCGATGTCATGGCTTTGCCCAGCCCCAACCGTGACCGATCGTGACGCGCCGATGGTGTTTGTCTGCGGGCCGCCAACGCTTCGTGTCTCGGACGCCCCAACCGTATCGATGCGGGCAGCGCCAACAGTCACCGTCTGGACAATCCCCACCGTCTGCGAGTGGTTGGAGCCGATCGTCTCCGTCGAGTTCGAACCGATGCCTATCGTCTCATTCGCCCCCACCGTCAGTGAGCGGTTCTTGCCCACCGTCTCGGTGTCGTTCGAGCCGATATTCGTGGTCTGGTCGACGCCGACCTTGACCGTCTTGTTGTTGCCGACGTCCTCGTCGAGGTTGTGGCCGACGGAGTGCTTGGCATCGTGGTCGATGCGGTCGGACTGGTCGTGCTGCACCAGCTTGGTGCGGTCGTGCTTGATCAGAAGGTGGTGGTCCTTCTGCGCCTGGAAGTTGACCAGTTCGGAGCCAGCCTTGTCCTCGAACATCAGCTCGTTGTAACCGCCGCCACCTTTCGACGAGTTGGATTTCCAGCCCGATTGCGTTGCGTTGCCCGGCAAACCGTAGGGCGGCATCTGCGAGGCATTGTAGACCCTGCCGGTGACGATCGGCAGGTCAGGGTCGCCTTCGAGAAAGTCAACGATCACTTCCTGGCCAATGCGCGGTATCTGGATGAAGCCCCAGCCGCTGCCGGCCCAGGTCTGCGAAACACGGACGAAGCAGGAACTGTTTTCGTTCTTCTTGCCGAGGCGGTCCCAGTGGAACTGCACCTTCACCCGGGCATATTTGTCGGTGAATATCTCCTCGCCGGAAGGGCCGACCACCGTCGCCGTCTGCGGCCCGCGCATGATCGGCCGCGTCGTGATCCGCGGCGGGCGGTAGGGCAAGGCAGTCGGCGCGACACCCAGCACGATCTTGTAATTCTCTATGTGGGCCTCGTTCTGGGTTCGGTAGCCCGGATCGAACAGCCTGTATTCGGCGCTGACCACCAGATACTCCTGGTTCTGGTCATCGCGCGGAAAGCTTTCCAGCTTGAAAGTACAGCCGGAATGGAGGCCGCGCACAGTTCCGACCGCAGTGATGCGCTGGTGCACGGCCTGGAGTTCCTCGCGCCGGATACCGGCTAGGGTGTCGCCGCGCCCGACATCGAGATGCGCGCCGGGCTGGCGATAATTCTCGCCGGAGGCTTCCTTATGGCTGAACGGCTGGGCGGACTTCGCCATCAGATCGGCGCCAGGCTTCTGGAAATCATAGTCGGTGTGGGCATAGGCTCCCGGCCGCACCGAACTGCCCGGAATCCATTCGGTGATGTATTCGACGTCGCGCCGCGAGCCCTGTCCCTCGAAATTATAGGGTATCTTCTCGTAGCCCGGCGCCGGCTTCAGCTTGCTCATCGCGTCGCACAGCACGAGCGTGTGCTTGCCCTCGTCATGCTCGAAGAAATAGAAGATGCCTTCGTGCTCGAGCAGGCGCTGCACGAAATCCAGATCGCTCTCGTCGTACTGCACGCAGTATTCGCGCGAGGGGTACGACCCTTGCAGCCGCTTCTCGAATTTCGCCGTACCGTATTTCGAGAAGATCTTTTCGACGATCTCGACGGCGGTCATGTTTTGAAAGATCCGGCAATCGGTCGCGTTGCCGAGGAACCAGAGCCACGGCCTGACGACCGCTTCGTAGTAGGCCAGCCGGTCCTCGATGCGGGTCAGGCGAAATTCGGACACCAAGCCGCTGAACCACCGTTTCGGATCGGATTCGCCTTCGACCGAAACCATGCCACCCAGCATCTTCAGCGGATCGATCTCGGAACTGGGCCCGACGAACCCGACCGTATAGGCAAAGCAGCGGCTGATCTCGTCGCGCCCGACAAGATGCGTGAAGGTCAGCTCGGCGCCGACCGGTGTCTGCACAACCGTGGCACGTTCGTTCGGCATGGGTCGTGCCCCTCCTGGACGCGGCCGCCGGCGCGGTGGATTTGAAGTTCCCGCCATATACCCAGGAACTTTTTCGACCCGCCGCACCAGGCCATGTTGAGCCTACCACATGTTGTCTCGCCGACCAAAGAGGACGCATGGCTGAAAAACCTTACCCTGTCGGTGCATCGCCTCGAAACGCTGCTGTCCTGTTGTATGTGCAAACTGCTAGAATGTGGAGTATCGGTCAGTGTTCGGCGGCGATCCTGGATGTACATCAGTCTGCAAATCAACAATGTCGACGCCTTGCCTCAGGGCATCTCGACCGGCTACGCGGCGCGGGATCGCAGCTTCGAAATCGGACGCGATGCTTGCGACTGGACCTTGTCGGACCCCGACAAGTTCATCTCGAGCCGGCATTGCGAGGTCCGCTACGAGGCAGGTGCGTTCTGGCTGCACGATGTCTCGCGCAACGGAACTTACATCAACGGATCGAACCAGCGCATGACCGGCCCGCATCGGATGGCCAACGGCGACCGGATGCTGATCGGCCGTTATGTGATCTTCGTCTCGATCGACGAGGAGCACGTCGCGACCGGCCATCCCAGCCACGGTTCGACGCAGCGCGAAATGCCGGCCGCGGCAGGCCGCTCGCTGGAATTCCGAGAGGAGCCGTTCTTCGATCCCGTGGAGCAACGGTCCGGGCAGCGGGGTCCAGCGTCGACGTTCTCGTCGCAACCGCCCCTGCCCTCGACAAGAGATGAAGTGCTGCGGGAAATCGCGATCGGAGCCGGCATCTCGCCGGAACTGCTGCAATCGCGCGACCCGCATGAAGTTGCCGCCGAAATCGGCGCGGTGCTGCGGGCGGTGGTCGAGGAACTGGCCCTGCTGCTGAAAGCGCGCGCGGCAGCGAAGATGCTGGCCAAGAGCACACAGCGAACGATGATCAGTGCCGCCGACAACAATCCCCTGAAGTTCGTTCCGGGAACCGACGACATCCTCGAAATCATGTTCGCGCGGCGCCGGGCCGGCTATCTCGATGCCAGGCGCAGCATCGAGGATGCATTCCGCGATCTCAAGACGCACGAATTCGCCACCTATGCCGCCATGCAGGCCGCGCTGTCGCGGCTGCTTGACGACCTGTCACCCGAAGCGATCGGAAGAAAGCTTCCGCCGACGTCGTTCTCGTCGAAAAAGAGCCAGGCCTGGGACGCTTTTGTCGCGACCTGGCGAACCATGGAGGAAGCGCACGAGAACGGCATGCTGGACATATTCCTGGCCTATTTCAGTGAAGCCTATGCCAAGGCCGACAAGCAGAAATAGGCGCTTCAGGGAGCCGTGGCGCTGCAGCCGACGAAGACAACCTCTTCGGTGCGCGGCATCCGGTTCCAATCGAGAGTTTCTGAGATTACGATCGCATACGACAATTCGCTAAGCGGGTAAGGCTGATCGACCTGGGGGTCTGCGACAATGTCATCTTACGGCGGGATAGCAAGATGTAGCCGACCTTCCTGCGGACACTGCCCTGGCCCGCAGGGCTTGCGTTTGCTTTACCTGACCGCGAACGGCTTCGTGCCTGTCCGGCAAGAAGGCGGGCGCCGCGCGCGGACGGACGATCGGCGATGAGCTCGAAGGACGATCCTTTCGGCCCGGCGGGCAAGACCGTCATTCGCGCCACGCCACGGCGTGAGCGAAAAGCGACGCCGGCCCCTCAGGAGCCTGCGGCGGATGGCGGACAACCCGCGCAGATCAAGGAATCGACTGTGTTCGATCCCGGCGTCGGCCGCCACACGCCGCCGGGCTGGACGTCCGGGACCGTGATTTATCAGGGAACTCCTTCGGTGGCGGCAGGAAGCGACGCTTCCGCGGCGGCGCCGACGTCGGCTCTGCGGCAGGAGACCCTGCTCAATGTCACCGACAGTGTCCGATATTCCGCGGCAAACCCGATCCTTGCCGCGGCCGCACCGTTGCTGATGCTGTTCGGCCAACTCAGGCTTATCCCCGTCGAGAGACAGGCGGAGCCGTTGGCCGAATATGTCACTGAGGCGATTGATCGATTCGACAGGGCTCTGGAGAAATCAGGCGTTGCCGAAGAGGATGCGCGGATCGCGAAATTTGTCCTGTGCGAAACAGCCGACGATCTCATCGGCAACCTGCCCTGGCCACGCAAAGACGCCTGGGCGCAGCACAGCATGCTGTCGCAGTTCTTCCACGTAGAGCCCAATGGCATGGGCTTCTTCGAAGCGCTGAACAAGATCCTGGCCAGCCCGGAGGCGCACTACGACCTGCTCGAGCTGATGCATGTCTGCCTGTCGCTGGGGTTCGAGGGGCAGTATCGAGGCCTGACACGCGAAGACACCAGTCTCGAACGTGTTCGGCTCGACGTCTACGAAACGCTTCGCTATTTCAAGCCTGGCGCGGACGAGGACATCTCGCCTCGCTGGCAGGGCCTGGCAGCGACGATGACGCAGTCTTCGACACGCCTGCCAATCTGGGCCGTTGCGGCAGCGGCGTCAGCACTGCTGACTGCGGCGTTCTTCGCGCTGCGGGTCTTCATCACCAATGAAGGCGACGCCGCCGCCGGTGAATTGCTGGCACTCAACCCATCGACGCCGATCGCCATCGAGCGCGCCAGCGTGGCGCCGTTGGCTGAGCCGGTGAAAGTCGCCGCACCCGTAGCCGCGACCACGCAGATCGACCGCATCCGCTCGGCACTGGCCAAGGAAGTCGAAGCCGGCGGGTTGACCGTCGGCACGAAGGGCGACTTCATCGTCGTGGAAATCAACAATCTCCTGCTGTTCCAGTCCGGCCGAGCCGATGCGAAACCGGAGTTCCAGCCCATAGCCGCTGATATCGCGGCCGCCCTGGAACCCGAACGCGGGCCAATCAGGATCGTCGGCCATACGGACAATGTGAAGCCGCGAAAATCGAGCCCGTTCAAGTCCAACTTCGACCTGTCCGTCGCCAGGGCGAAGGCCGTCGAAACGATGATGGCGCCGAAGTTCAGCGATCCCTCGCGACTGACCGTCGACGGCAAGGGCGAGGACGAGCCGATCGCCGACAATGCAACACCGGAAGGCCGCGCCACGAACCGCCGTGTCGATGTGATGATCGCCAAGGAGGAAACACTGTGAGCACGGCCGGTTGGAAGCGCCGATGACACGTTGGCTGCTGCGGATCTTCAGCATGATCGCGCTGGCCGGTTTTTCGGCGGCAGTGTGGTTTGCCGGACCATTGATCCGCTTCGCCGATAGCCGTCCTCTCGGGCCTGTCTGGCTGCGTGCGGCAATCATCGGCGTGATCGTGGCGGCCGTAGCGCTCTTCTACGGATTGCGTTTCTGGCGGATGCGCAAGGCGCAAAAGGCGCTGGAGACGGCCGTTGCCCGCAACGACGACAGGGATGACGACTCGCAGGTGCTCGAGGCGCGCATGAACGAGGCGATCGCCGCGCTTAAACGGTCGAGCGGCAAGCGCAATTTCCTCTATGAGGTCCCCTGGTACATCATCATCGGCCCGCCCGGCGCAGGCAAGACAACGGCACTGATCAATTCTGGACTGAATTTTCCGCTGGCCGGTTCGGGTGATGCGCAGCCAGTCGCCGGTGTTGGCGGCACCCGCGCCTGCGACTGGTGGTTCACCGACGAGGCCGTGCTGATCGACACCGCCGGACGCTACACGACGCAGGATTCCAATGCCCAGAGCGACAGCAAGAGCTGGCTCGCCTTCCTGTCGCTGCTTAAGAAATACCGCACACGGCAACCGATAAACGGCGTCATCCTGGCGATCAGCCTTGCCGATCTCATCGGCCTCGACGATCAGCAGCTTGATGCTCACGTCGTCGAGATACGCAGCCGCCTGCGGGAAATCCACGAGACGCTGAAAATCCAGTTTCCGGTGTATCTGCTGTTCACCAAGGCCGATCTTGTCGTCGGGTTCATGGACTATTTCGGCGGTTTCGACGAGCCGCGCCGGCGCAAGGTCTGGGGCGCGACATTCCAGACCAGCGATCGCACGAAGAACATGGCCGCCGAGGCACCGGCCGAATTCGATGCACTGGCAAGACGCCTGGTCGAGGAGATGCCTGACCGACTTCAGGAAGAGGTCGATCCGGCCGCGCGCATATCCGTCTTTGGCTTTCCTGCGCAGTTTGGCGCGCTGAAGGGCCGAATTGCGAATTTTATCGCCGGCCTGTTCGATCCAGGCCGCAGCCAGGTGAATGCCAGCCTGCGGGGGCTCTATTTTTCGTCAGGCACGCAGGAGGGGACGCCGATCGATCAAGTGCTGGGCGCGATCGGCCGCAGCTTCGGCAACAGTTCCAGCGCCCATCTTTCCGGAAGCGGCAAGAGCTTCTTTTTGCATGATCTGCTGACAGGCGTCATTTTTGCCGAATCCGGATGGGTCTCGTACGACAAATCGGCGGCAAGGCGGGCGGCAATCGCCAGATTTGCCGGGCTTGGCGCTATCGCGTTGATCGCCGCGGTGGCCCTCGGCATCCTGGCCCTAAGCTTCATCGCCAACAGGTCGCTGATCGCCTCCACCAAGCAGGCCATGGGCCAGTATCGCACGACGGCGGACGCGCTGCTCAAAAGCACCGAGGTCACCGATGTCGACCTCGAAAACGTCATCGGTCCGCTCGACCAGTTGCGCGATCTGCCGGCCGGGTTCGAAACCGGCGACATGCCGACACCGATCGAGGAGACGTTCGGCCTCAGCCAGCGGGAGAGACTGCTTTCGGCGTCCAGGACGGCTTACCGGCAAGCGTTGGAACGCATGTTCCGATCGCGCCTGCTGATCCAAGCCGAACGGACGATCCAGGCCAAGATGGCCGATCCCGCCGCGCTCTACGAGCCGTTGAAAATCTATCTGATGCTTGGCGGCAAGGCGCCGAAGGTCGACGACGCATTGATCGTTTCCTGGATGAAGCAGGATTGGGAGCAGAACCGCTATCCAGGCGAAAACAACCGCGCAGGACGCGAGCAGCTCGAAAAGCACTTGCGCGCCATGCTTGCCCTGGACGACGCCTATGATCCGGTTTTCCAACTCAACCAGCCGCTCGTCGAGGCCGCTCAACGCTCGCTCGGGCGTATGAGCCTTGCCGACCGCGCCACTGCCTTGATCAAGTCGGCGGTGTATTCGGCAGCGCTGGAGGATTTTTCCGTTTCCGTCAGAGGCGGCCCGGAAGCGCAGCTGGTATTCGAGCGTGTCGATGGCGGCGACCTGTCAGGCCTTCGTGTTCCCGGCCTCTATACCTATGCCGGCTTCAACCGTTTTAATCTCGGACAGCTCTCGCGCATTGCGCAGATGCTCGTCGACGACCAGTGGGTGCTTGGCGGCGGCGGCGAACAAGGCGGCATCGATCAAGAACTGCTGAAGCTCGGCCCCGAGCTCCTCGATCGCTATGGCAAGGAGTTCGCAACAGCTTGGAACAGCGTTCTCGATGGGTTGAAATTCAAAGCGATGCTGAAGGACAAGCCACACTATATCGCGCTTTCCGCCGTCGCCTCGCCAACCTCGCCGATCGAACAGCTGTTTACGGCGATCGCCGACGAAACAGCCCTGACGCGGGACGCCAAGGACTCAGGCATCGGGGTTGAGGCCGGCACGGTTCAAGGCCAGTCTCCGGACGCAGCAAAGATGGCCAAGGGGCTGGCGCGCATCGGCATACAGATCGCCACGGGAAAATCACAAAGCCGTGCCGGCGCAGGATCCGCAGCAGCGCAAAACCAGAGCCCCGGGGCCAACATCGAAGCGCAGTTCAGGTCGTTCCAGGCCCTGGTGAGCGGTCCTGCCGGACGCCGACCGATCGATGCCTTGACGCAGAATTTCCGCGACATCTATCAGAGCCTGAAACTGGCGACCGACGTGCCGTCACAGACGGAACGCGTCAACGCCAATCTGCAGCTGCAGATAGCCACCCTTCGCGCCAATTCCTCGCGCCTGCCCAAGCCGCTCGCCAGAATGGTCAATGCGACGGCGGACGAATTTGAAGGCAACGTCACGGAGACCTCGGTGGCGAATTTGAACCAGATGCTCGACCAGGCGGTCACGGCTCCTTGCGAGGCGGCGGTCAACGGCCGTTATCCTTTCGCCGGCAATGGCGCCGAGGACATGGCGATGGCGGATTTCGCGAAACTGTTCGCTCCAGGCGGGGTGCTGGACCGGTTCTTCGCGCAAAACCTCGCATCGCTGATCGACATGAGCGGCCAGGACTGGAGCTGGAAACAGGATGCGCGCTTCGGGCGCGACCTGTCGAAGTCGACGCTGAAAAGCTTCCAGCGGGCGGCCGAAATCCGCAGTGCCTTCTTTCCGCAGGGCGGTTCGATGCCTTCGATCAGCATCACCTTCACGCCGTTCTCACTGCATGGCGATGCCGATGCCGCGGTGCTCGATGTCGATGGCCAGACCGTCCAGAGCAACCAGGCGGGCAACGCGTCGAGCACCTTGACCTGGCCGAGCGGCGCGGCTTCGGGATCCGCCAGCCTGAGCCTGACGCCGGAGATGCCGGGCCGCGACTCCAGCATCAAGTTCGAAGGGCCGTGGGCGTTGAAGCGGCTCATGGACAAGGCGACCATCACCGGCACCGACAGCAATGTCGAAGCGCGCTTCGTGATCGGCGGGCGCGACGTCACCTATACGATCCAGACCGGCTCCGGCCCCAGCCCGTTCCTGCTTCAGGCACTTTCCGATTTCAGCTGTCCGAAGGCGTTTTGAGATGAGCTTCGCGCTTTTCAACGCGTTGACACCCTGCATGAGCCACAGGCGCCCAGACCTTAATTTCGATACTTTAATGTCCGAGCCTGTGGCAGACTGGCGTGAGCAGGCGCCCGGGAGTGCGCCGCAGAGGACGCGTGAGACGCGTTTGGTGGCAAGGTGAGCGATGTCGCCCTTCCCTTTGACAGTTTCGGCGTGAGCCACAAGGGCTGTGTCCGCGAGGTCAACGAAGACAACTATCTGCTCGAGCCACGAACCGGGCTTTGGGTGGTGGCCGACGGAATGGGCGGACATGATGCCGGAGAGGTCGCCTCGGCCAGCATTGTCGACCACCTGGCCACGATCGGCATCGCAAGCTCAGCTCCGGATCTGCGGGCGCGTTTCGAGGACAGGCTGAGCCGGGCCAATGCCGAAATCCGCAGCATATCGGAATCGCGCGGCATCACGATCGGCTCCACGGTCGCGGCCCTGTTGGCGATGGACGGACGGTTTGCCTGCCTGTGGGCGGGCGACAGCCGGGTCTATCTGATCCGCAACGCCGCGATCTCGCAGATTTCGAAGGACCACACCGAAGTGCAGGAGCTGCTGGATCGAGGCATGATCAGCGCGGCCGAGGCGCTGACCTGGCCACGCCGCAATGTGATTACGCATGCGGTCGGCGTCAGCGACGACTTCGTCATCGATTTCCAGCAGGGCGAACTGATGCCGGGCGACATTTTCGTGCTCGCCACCGATGGGCTGACGGCACATGTCACCGATGCGGAGATCGAGGCTGCGGTGGTGTCGGCAACGCCTCAGGCGGCCTGCGAAAATCTTTTGCAAACGGTGCTGACGCGGGGCGGAACGGACAATGTCACCATTGTACTGGTGAAGATCGGAACCGGGCGCAATGGACAATCGCTCCACCCTGATCTGTCCAGAGCGGAGGGCCGAGGCTGATGAGCGCCGACGACAAGACGCGAATTTCGCCGCAGGTGGCCAACACCGCGGTAGGCACGCAGCTCAGCGGCATCTACGAACTTGACGAGCGGATCGCATTCGGCGGCATGGGCGAGGTCTATCGCGGCCACAACATCCAGACCGGCGACCACGTCGCGATCAAGATCGTGCTGCCCGAGTTTGCCCGTGACCAGACGATCCTGTCCTTGTTCCGCAAGGAGGCCTCGATCCTCAACCATTTGTCGCATGACGCGGTCGTGCGATACCACGTCTTCACCATCGATCCCGGTATCGGCCGTCCCTACCTCGCCATGGAATTCGTCGACGGCGAGTCGCTGTTCGACATCATGCGAAGGGGGCCGATGCCGACGGAAGAGGTGCGCAAGCTCTGCCATCGCCTCGCATCCGGCCTGGCCGCCGTGCATCAGGCCGGAGCAATCCATCGCGACCTGTCGCCCGATAACATCATCCTGCCGGGGGGCCGGGTCGATCGCGCAAAGATCATCGATTTCGGCATCGCTCGATCGGCGACCGTGGGCGGCGAGACGCTGATCGGCGGAAAGTTCGCGGGAAAATACAACTACGTTTCACCCGAACAGCTCGGGCTGTACAGCGGCGACGTCAGCGAACAGTCCGACATCTACAGCCTTGGGCTGGTGCTGGCCGCCGCCCTGCGCGGCAAGCCGATCGACATGAGCGGATCGCAGTACGAGATCATCGAAAAGCGCCGAACCGTGCCTGATCTCTCTGACATCGACGACGATTTTCGCGGCATTGTCGAAGCCATGCTGCAACCGGATCCGCAAGACCGGCCGGTCAGCATGGGTGACATCGCCAGGATGACGCGCGGCGAAGACGAAGCGACAACGCCGCCCCCATCCAGGACACCCCGTGAACGGCCGGCTTTGCCACCAGCCGAGCAAACCCTTGCTCCTGATCCAAAGCCCCAGCCATCCAATGTCGCGGGGTACAACGCGCCGGCGGCAACGGGTCCGGGCGAGCAGGGCTTCGTTCCGCATGTCCGGCCAGCGCATTTGTCCAAATCGTTGCCTTCGCCGGCCGCCAGCCCGCCGCGTACGGCCGCGAGCAATGTCCCCGCGAAACCCGCGAAGACCCGAACCATCGCGATCGCTGCTCTTGCGACGCTGGCTGTTGTCTCGGTCGCCGGCCTTTACCTGAGCGGCTTCATGACACCTGTGACGCCGACTGCCGGCAAGACATCGCTTTCCGCGCCCGAACCATCGAAGCCGGCGCCGACGGACAAAGTCGCGAGCGCCCCCGAGCCGGCAAAGCCGGTTCCATCCGCGCAGCCGGAGGCCAGCGTCCCGCCGGCTGAAAAACAGCCAGATGCCGCGGCGGCTCAAAAGCCGCAGCCGACCAAGCCCGCCGAACCCCCCGCGCAGGCCGAGGAACCCGCGAAGCCGCCGGCAATGGAAGCGCAACCACAAACAGAGGCGAGCGCGCCGCCGGCTGGAGGCCAGGCAGATGCCAAGCCAGTGCAAGCGCCGGAGCCGGCGAAACCCACTGCCTCGGCGCAAACTGAAGAACCCCCGAAGCCGCCCATAGCGGATACCCAGCGGCCGTCCGCAAAGACGTCGCCGGCACCCCAGCCGGATACGATGGCCAGCAACAATCAAACGTCGGCTCCGGCGCCTGAAGCAGCTCCAACCCCACCGGCCGTTCCAGCCCCGCCAGCCGAGAAGGTCGCAACGCCGCCGCCGGTCCTGCCAAAGGTTGTGGAGACCCCAAAGCCCGAGCCGCAGATCAGCCAGCCGCCGGCGCCCACTGCGAGCCAGGCGGATACCGCGAACGCCGAGGGCCAAAACGCCTCGCCACCGCCGGCCAGCCAGCCGGACCAACCAGTCGTCGCGCTGAACGTGCCCAAACCGGCGATCCCCCCGGTCGTCGATGACGGTGCGCAACGGGTCTCCTGGGTTCGCGACTTCGGCGGCGGCGACTGTTTCTATGCGACCATGACGTCGTCGACCGACAAAGCCGCCGCGATCGAAGGATTTGGCACGGCAGTACAGCCATTCGAACGGATGCTCGGCGATTTCCAGGCAAAATTCCATGTCGAGCCGGATATCAGCGTCCGCCTCATCGAGCCGAGCCAATGCGAAGTCACCAACTTTCTGCGCTTTCTCGGGCAGACCACGGCCGACAAGCCGCAGCTTGTTCTCGACCGGACATCGGTGACTGATGGTACGCCGATCAGCGGCACGCTGGTGACGCGCGGCGGGCTCATTTCCAGTGTCCTGCTGATCGATCACAAGGGCATGGTGTTCAATCTCGACGACCGCATCGTCGCACAATCCGACAAGGCTACCTTCAGCATCCCGATTGGGCTCGGCGCCGCTGACAAGTCCGCCGGGAAAGCCGTGCCGCAGATCATAATGGTGATCACCGGCCCGAAGGATATCCAGGCGGCGGCCTTCTCCGCGCCGACGCCGGCCTCGGTGCTGCTGCCTAAAATTCTCGAAGAGATCGAGACCGACGGATCGCAATTTTCAGCCACTGCCAAGTATTTCCGGCTCGGCGGATAGCATGGGCGCCCGATGGAACTCCGCCGCGCGTGTTTGTCCCACTCGTCTGCCGACCTGCCCATAGAGCAGCGTGATCCGGCTCGAGCGCTGCCTACCCTGACGGGCCGCATGAAGTTCGCGGTCATGGCGGGAGCGGCACTGCTGGCCGTGCTGGTGTCCGGCGAAGCGCACGCCGAATTCACCGTCTGCAACCAGACACTCGACGTCGTCAATCTGGCGGTCGGCCAGAAGGTCGACAATGCGGACCAGACCGACGGCTGGTGGACCATCGGCGCCAATCAATGCGTCAACGTCATCCGCGAGGAACTGACGAACCGCTACATCTACATCTATGCGACTGATGTCTTTGGGCATGCGATCCTGACCGGATCGACCGAGATGTGCATCGAGCGGCGGCGGTTTTCGATCCGCGGCATCGACGAGTGTTGGCAGCGCGGCCATATCGCGGCGCAATTTCTCGAGGTCGATACGCTTGAACAGGTGCGGTGGACCTTCTTCCTGACCGGAAGCAATCCGTGACGCACAGTATCGACACCAGCTTCAGAGAGAAAAAGCAGGCGCGCGCCGCGCTGCGCAGGCGCACGCTTTGGCGCCGGCTCATTGCCGGCCTCGCCGTAATTGTCCTGATTTCGATCGCCGCCGGTTTCTACCTCACCGCCGACTATTGGTCGTTCGGCGACGAGGACGAGGAGCTGCACGCGGTCGAAGGCGCCGACGACGTACCGGCCGATGCATCCGTCTACGTGCCTGCCATCATCGACCTGGCGGGAGATCCGATGTGGATCACGCTAGCGCCCGATGCCGACGCGGCAAGCAAGGGCCATGCGGTAGCGCGCCCGGCCGAGCTCGACAGTTCCGGCGCCTCGCCGCAGATCGAGATCCTCTCCGACGTGATGCTGAGTGCCAGCGAAAAATTCATGACGACGATCCCGTCGACGCAAGAGGACTTCGCGTTCTTCCAGGCACAGCGGCGGACCGCTCCGACATCGCCAGCTGCCGCACCCACCGAGCAGGCCGCTCCGCCTGCCCCGCCGGTGGCACGGGACGACCAGCAGGGCGACCTGGATAACGAGCTGGCGGCACCCGATGCGAGCGAGGCCCCGGCCGGTTCGGCGCCCAAGCCGGATGCCGACGACCCGGAGGCCGGCTGGGGAGAGACCATCGATCAGGGCGAGGCAGCGCTGCCCGCCTTCAAGAAGACCCAGATCGAGAACAACACGACCGTCGCAACCGTGACCAGCGAGTACCAGCGCTTCGAGGCGACCGAAGATACGTTCGTGAAGATCCTCAACGATCGCAGCCTGGACAGCGTTGCGCTCGACGCGCATTTCTCCGCCGACGATGCCAAGCTGGCCGGCGAAGCCCTGAAGGCGCTCTTCAACCGGGACGGCCTGGAAGCGGGTTATGTCGTCGCCATGCGCGGATTCCGGCCGAACCGAGAAAAGACGACGATGTCGCTCATGCAGGTCTCGATCTACGCCAAGAATGTCTTTGTCGGCACGCTGACGCGTAACGCCGCGGGCGCCTTCGTGTCGGGCGTCGACCCCTGGGTGCGCGAAGACCTGTTCAACTATTCCGGTGCCGATCAAGGCGGGCCCAAGCGGCAATACCGCCTGCTCGACGCGATCTATTCGACGGCTGCGCGCAACAAGGTTCCAACCGGCGTCATCGGCGAGGCGATCATGTACCTGTCGCGAGGACAGGACCTCGACGCCTTCGCCAGCGAGGACCAGCGCCTGGTGCTGATCTACTCGCAGACGCCGCGGGGCAAGGAAGAGACGTCCGGGCGGGTGCTTTATGTCGGCGTCCAGGGGGGTGAGAAGACCATCGACTGTTTCGTCTTCCAGCAGAGCGACGGCCAGTTCGCCTGCGTGACCGGCAATGACGAGGTGCGTTCGCTGACTGTCGCCAACGGCATGGTCACGCCGGTGAACGGGGTCATGACCTCGACCTTCGGCCCGCGCAAGCACCCGATCCTCGGCGTCGTTCGTATCCACAAGGGCGTCGATTGGGCAGCCCCTGTCGGCACGCCGATCATGGCGGCCTTCAACGGCGAGATCAGCTTCCAGGGCGATGGCGGCAGCTATGGCAATCTGGTGAAGATCTCGCATGAGAACGGGCGCGAGACGCGCTACGCGCATATGCAAAAATTCGCCATTGCGAGCGGAGTCGGCACCAAGGTGAGGGCCGGCGACGTCATTGGCTATATCGGCACTACCGGGCTGTCGACCGGCCCGCATCTGCATTTCGAACTCTATCAGAATGGCGAGGCGATCGACCCGCTGGGCACCGTCACCACGGTCGCCACCTACGACACTGGCAATTCCGGCAATTCCGGCAATTCTGGCAATTCCGGCGATGTCGCCGTCGAAACGCTGACCGAGCGGATCGTTCATGTCGAGAGTGGCGGCAGCGCCCGCGCCAAGAACCCTAATTCCTCGGCGACCGGCGCCGGCCAGTTCATAACGAAGACCTGGATTCGGATGATGAACACCTACCGCCCGGACCTCGCGCGCTCGCTGTCGACCGCCGACCTGCTCGCCCTGCGCTACGACGCCACGATCTCGCGCGAGATGGTTCGCAACCTGGCGCGCGAGGGCGAAGCGTATCTTCGGGCGCGCGGTCACCAGATCACGGCCGGCCGGCTCTACCTCTGTCATTTCCTGGGAATGGAAGGCGCGCATCAGGTGCTGTCGGCGCCGGGTTCGGCGCAACTGAGCGCCGTGCTGGGGTCGGCCGTCATCCAGGCCAACCCGTTTCTCACGGGCAAGACAGCCAGCTATGTGGTGGACTGGGCCGAAAGGAAGATGGGCCAGAAGCTGAGCCGTGTGGCCACCGATGCCCCCCCGCAGACGACTACGGAGATCCGCCAGACATCACCGGAATTCGAAAAATACAAGCAGGCCGTCACCGCCCTCATCAGCTCGATTCAGACTGCGCTTTGACCTGCCTGTGCGGCATCAGTCGCTCAGGCCATTGGTGTCACTATTTCTCGGGCCTTTGTGAACCAAAGCCACGGTCAGGACCACACACGTCCAGGAATCATTTTTGGCACAGGCGACCCAGTCGCCGACGAAATTTAGCACCCTGGTGGGTAGAGGGCTGGTCCATGAAAACGATCACAGTCTTTCTGAGCGGGATTATCCTGGTTTTCCTTGCCGCCTTAGGCGCGGAGGCCGCCGCGCCTGACGCCAAGCGCGTCGCGCTGGTGATCGGCAACAGCAACTATGTCCATGCGATTACCTTGCCCAACCCGGCCAACGATGCCCGCCTCATCGCATCGACGCTGCGCAAAGCCGGCTTCGAGGTGATCGAAGGGGTCGATCAGGACAATGCCGGCATGCACAGCCTCATCAGCCGGTTCACCGAGCAAGCCTACGACGCCGACCTCGCGGTCATTTTCTATGCCGGCCATGGCATGCAGGTCGACGGCAAGAACTACCTGATACCTGTCGACGCTGATTTGACGTCGCCGGCCTATCTCAAGACCCGCACCGTTCAGATCGACGATTTCATGGCCGCGCTGCCGCCCGACCCGGCGATTGGCGTCATCATCCTCGATGCCTGCCGCGACAATCCGCTGGCAAGAACGCTGGCTGCCTCGCTGCCGAAAAGCCGCTCCACCTCGCTGGGTACCGGCCTGGCGCCGATCGAAGCGAGATCGGACGGCGTCGGTACGGGCGGCCTGCTGATTGCCTATGCAACGGATCCGGGCGCCATCGCTTTCGACGGCGACGGGGCCGACAGTCCTTACTCCACCGCGCTCGCCAAGCATCTGACCGAACCCGGCGTCGAAATCCAGAGCGCGCTGACGCGCGTGCGCGGCGAAGTGACCGAAACCACGCAAGGCCGCCAGCGGCCGTGGCATAACGCATCGCTGGGACGCGAGGTTTTCCTGGGTAAACCCGTCGCCGCTGCGGCGCCGCCGGCCGTAAATCCGGTAGCCGACGCATCCGCGACGTCCGCCACTGCCCCTGTCGCCAGTGTCTCTCCTTCCTGGGAAGTCGAGCAACGTCTTTGGGATGAGGCTTCGAAGCACAATTCCGGGCCGTTCTACCAGGCCTATCTCGACCAGTTCCCGAACGGTCGCTTCGCCACCGTGGCGCGGCTGAACATCGACGAATTGAACGGCCCGAACGCTCAAAACCGGCAGGTCTCGGCACCCGATACGAACCAGGCGAACGCCGGTTCCGGCTCTGTCAGCGTTCCGGACGAGATGAAGCAGACGCCGGGCACCGAGTTGACGGAAAGTGCGATGGGCCTCGACCGCCAGGGCCGCATCGACCTGCAGTTGCGGCTCGAAGCGTTGGGCAACGAGCTTGGGCGCATCGACGGAACCCTGGGCTCTCAGACCCGTGAGGCGATCGGCATCTGGCAAGCCGATAACGGACTGCCGCAAACCACCTATCTGACGCGCGAGCAACTGGCGTTCCTGGTGATCCAGTCAGATCCCATGATGGCAGCCGTGCGCGCCGGAAATGCCGCCGATCAAGCCCGTACGGCACAGCCGAAGAAGCCCGTCGTGCAGAAGGCCCGCACGATGAAGCCGGTGACACAAGGACCCCGCAAACAACGGCAGGTCGCTCAGAAGTGGCGCGACCGCGAGATCATGGTGCGGCGGGATGAACCTGCTCCGCCGCGGGACAATTTCCTCGCCAGGGCACTGATCTTCGGCGCTGGTGTGGCCGTGGGCAGCGTGCTCAAACACTGACCGCTCTACCTCTTTGTTTTGACGCAATTCCGGACGGAAAACCGTTCTCACTTTTCCTGGAATTGCTTTAGCACGCTACTGCGTCTTTATCCGCATTTCCACGCGGCGGTTGACCGGATCGTACGGGTTGGGGCTGCGCGGATTCTTTTCACCCATCCCAATCGCGTTGATACGAGAAGCCTCGACGCCGCTAGCCGTCAGGAAGGCTGCCACCGATTTCGCTCGTCGTTGAGACAGGCCTTCGTTGTAATGCACCGTGCCAGTGGCGTCGGTGTAACCTTCGACGACGAAGCTGAACGTGCTCAGCCGGCTGTCCTTCAGCGCCTTGGCGAACTCGTCGAGTTCAGAGCGCGCAGTGGTGTCGAGTGCGGCCGAATCCAGGCCGAAATTGATCAGCATATCGAGACTGGACTTTCCTCCCGGCGCGTCTTTTGCCTTGGTCTTGCTCTTGCATTCCTCCTCGGTGCCGACGCAAATTCCCCGCGACTTGCCGAGATCGGCCGCGCCGGCAAAGAACTTAACGATGTCTTCTGATTTCTGAACAGGATCGGCGGAAGCGTGGGTCGAGAAAAACACGACCGCCAACACAAAGGCTGAACTGCCCCACTGCATAGCGGTTACTCCTGTTTGAGCATCCGGTTTCGAGGATCGCGATGATATCAAATTCCACGGCAATTGTATGTCGATAAACGCTGGCGTGCGATAGTGCCGATGGTTTTTGCCGCATCGCCGGTTGAGACTTGACCCGCGCCGCGCCTGAGGCTTGAGTGGCCAAGGCTTTTCGATGAAAGCGTGGCGGTCATGGCCAATGGGCTCCGATTCAAGACGGCACGAGATCTTTTCACGGCTTGTCCCACTATTGCCCGGGACATGAAAACCCTTCCAACCGAACAAGGCTCGATCGCGTTTTGCCGCGAGCTGCTGGCCGGGCGCGTTCCCGAAGAAGCGATTACTTTCTGTGCCTACCTGCTTGCCGAGCGCGCCGCGGTCTGGTGGGCGCATGAATGCCTGAGCCATCTGACCGAGCTGTTCGATGGGACCGATCAGGAATTGCTTGCGCATATTCGCGACTGGGTGGGTGAACCGGACAATCCTCGGCATCGGGCAGCCGTCGGCACAGCGGCAGCGACACCGCCAACAACGCCGGTCGGCTGGATTGCGCTGGCTGCCGGATGGCGGGACAACGGTTCGGCCATGGCCGCGACGATGGCACCGGCCTTGCAATCATTTCCTGCTGCCCATGCAGTCAACGCCGGGATTCTGGCCGGGCTGGCCCGTGTCGCGCTCGCCGACCGGTTTACCGTTCTTTCGGCATTTGTCGAAATGGGCATCCAGATGGCCGAAATCGAGGCGCGCCAATCGGTGGATGCATATTAGAACAGCGCCATCCCGACAGAAATCGGATGGATACGACTGCCTTCCTGCCTACTTGCAGCCACCCTGCGCCCATTTGGCAAGCGCCACCTTGAAGCGTGTTCCCAGTGGATGTTGCAGCCGCAAAACAGAGACGTCGTTGGCGGCGAAATTCTTCGCCTGATCGCACAGCCGGACCTCGTTCCATTCATGGCAGCCGTCGCAGTGCTTGCCCTCCCAGACCGACTTGTCCAACCCCTCCACCGGACTGAACAGGGGCTTACCCTTGATCAGTTCGGCGATGCTCTTGCCGTCGATCGCCGCATCGCCGAAGTCGATCGGATGGTTGAAAAGGATCGGGGCATCCGACGCCAGTTTGGGGATCTTCTGGCGCAGCACGTCGAGCGCAAGCTGGTCGTCGCTTTGACCTGACGCACTTGCCGCGCCGGTGTTGCGCGCATCGGAGCCGCCTTCAGCCTGAGGTGTGCTCGCCTCACCCACGATCAATGGCGCATCGAGATCGACCTTATGCAGGACGACCTCCGTGGTCAGCGAAACGTTGAGCCAGGGGCGCTGCTTGCCGGCGGTTGCCTTGAAGACGTCACCGGTCACCCGGTTCATCGCCTCGGTGATGGAGATGTTGGATTCGCCGATGTGCTGAAGCAGTGCCGAGGTGAACGGCGAATGTTCGCCCGACCCATCATAGGCGAGCTGATTGGGACTGGCGGCGAAAGCGACGAGCGTGCCGGCGCCACCGTTCTCGATCGGAATCTCGGCCAGGCCGCTCATCGCACCGTGGACGCCCGCAGTCTTGGCCAGCACTTCGGCGAGGGGATTGTCGCGGCAAGCGTCGAGGAACACCAGCCTGATGCTGGTCTCGCGTGACATCTGGCGCAAAACAAAATCAACCGACACGGCCTCGAAGTCGAGGGAAGTCTCGTCCTCCAGCGCGGCGTCGACCGGAAGCAGGTAGTTCTTGCCCGAAACCTGCAAGCCGTGGCCGGCGTAGAAGAACAGCGCGATATCGGCTCCGCGCACCTGTTTAGCGAACTGGGCGATCGTTGCCTGCGTCTGCGGCTTGGTCTGATCGAAGCCGGAAACCACCTCGAAGTCGAGCTTCTTCAAGCGTTCGGCCATGGCCTGGGCGTCGCGCACCGGATTGGCCAGAAGCGCCGCGTGCTGGTACTGGGCGTTGCCGAGGACCAGCGCGACGCGGCGCTCGGCGCTGGCGGCCGTCAAAGTCAAAAGCAAGGCGAGCACCGCGAGACCGGCGGCGCGAAAGAGGCCACCGCAGCGGGCGATCAGATCGGACCTCAACGCAACCTCAGAGCTTGGTGGCGGAAAACTCGATCCGCCGGTTGAGCGCCTTGTTCTTGGGCGTATCGTTGGCGGCAACCGGCCGCTCTTCTCCATAGCCGGTCGCCGTGATCTGCGTGCGAGGGATGCCCGCGGCAACAATGGCGTCGGCAACCGCCTGAGCCCTCCGCTCCGACAATTGCTTGTTCGCCTCCGGCGAGCCATCGGAATCGGTGTATCCGGAAACCTCGACCTTGAGGCTCGGGCATTTGCCAACGACACCTTCGACCTCTTCAAGCAGCGGCCGGCTCTTGGCGTCGAGCCGCGCGCTGGCGGGCCGAAAGTAGATGGCGCCGGTGCGCGAGAGCACGGCGAACCGGTTCATGCACTCCTCGTCGCTGAAATTCGCCTTGGCGGCATCGGTGGCAACCGGACCTACATCGGTCGAACTCGCCGCGGCGGTCTGGGTGGCAGCCGGCTTGCTGCCGTCGGCGGTGAAGACGAAGTCGAACGACACCGACGCGGTGGGCACGATGTTGGTGACATTGGCTGCCTGCTGCAGCTTGTCGACGTTCGGCAGCAGCCCGAAATCCTCGACATGGACAGCGACCGGAGCCTCTGACGCAACCGACACCATGGTGTCGCTGATCATGGTGACGACAATGCTGGCCTCGAGATCCTTGTCGACGCCGTGCAGATTGAGACGGAACGGCAGAGTTGCCTTCACCCTGCGCTTGGTCGCGAGGTCGGCGAACGCGGCGGGATCCACCTTCGCCGTCAGTTCGGCGGTCGGGAATTTGAATGTCTCGAAGAACAGGAAGCGCATGCGGACATTGCGCAGGTCGACGCCGGTATCGACCGAATTGAGGTCGAACGTGACCTTGGCATCGCCCGCCGCGCTAAGCGTGCCGGTGATGTTCCTGATCTTGTTGGTCTCGACGATCGTGTTCTTCTTGACCGACTGGTAGGTGATCACCGAAGCAGCAGGATCGAGCGTCCAGCTCGGCGCGGCGCTCGCAGCTTGCGGTCCGAGCAGCAACAATGCCGCGACGATCGGGCCAAGAGCCCTTGCAGCAGGGCTTTTCGACATAGTCTTCCACCAGAATGCCACGACTTCGTACATGGAACGCCCCTGCCCAGGACAACCGTATCAATACCGACACCGCGCGAACGCGATTGAAGCATAGGCCACTTGCAGTCTTTTGGCGAGCAGTTGGAGTTGGTCCTCTAGTCAAGGCCGAGGACGCGGGATTGGTCTGCCAGATGACGGGGAGGACCCTGACCTGCTGTCAAACGCTCATCCCCAGCCGCCGCCACCACCGCCAGCGCCACCGGTACCACCACCGCCCAAAGCTGGAACGGCGACAGGTGCCGTTTCCTCAACCGGCTTGACCACCTTCTTGGCGATGACCTTCTTCTGCTGGCTGATCTGTGGCGTGGACGTGGTGCGAATCAGCTTCGGCCTGTGCTTCGTCGTCATCAGCGCCGGTTCTGGCTTGGGCGCGACGGACATGCAGCCCGTCAGCGCTGCCAGAGTACCGGCTACAACTGTCGCAATCAATCTCTGCTTCACTGCCCTGCCCACAATTGCCTCCTCATTGATCAAAACAAGTCCCGACGCGGATTGGCTTGCTCCCAGACTGCTCTGGCCGTCTTGACCAGTTGGTCGTCCAGCGAGCCGTTCGCCGGGATCTTCGACTTGAGTTCGCCACGCAATTGCTTGAGCGCCGCGGTTTTCGCCTTCACTCCGAATTTTGTCAGCGTCGCTTGAGCGCCCGGTAATTCGTTGCGAAGGTCAAGTGCGACCGCGAAGGCCAGATAACTCACCGCTATCGCCTGGTCGGCCTTGTCGCCCTTCTGCATTTCGAGAGCCGCGCGATCATATGCGCCGGACTGATCGCCGCGTGCCGTGGCGAGTTCGAACAGTCTCTGCGCTTCGTCGAGGTTCTGCCCTACGCCGACACCGTCCCGGTACATGCGGGCGAGGCTGCCCGGAGCATAGGGCTGGCCGAGATCCATGGCCTTCTGGAACAGCCCTTGTGCCTGCCCAGGATCCTTCTCGACGCCGACCCCGGTCAGGTAGTTGCGGCCGAGCAGGTTCATCGAATACATGTCCTGCCGCTCCACGCCTGCTTTCAGAAAGGCCACGGCGCGGGCTGGATCGGCGGGCACGCCATTGCGGCCCTCCGTGAAGATCGCGGCAAGGTCATTCATCGCGTAGGTATGGCCCATGGCGGCCGCCTTGAGCAGCAGGTCCAGCCCCTTGCCGGTGTCGCGCTCGACGCCATACCCATTGAACAGGGCACGTCCCCACGAAGTCATTCCGTAAGGATCGCCCTTGTCGGATGCCGCCGCGTAGAAGCGATTGGCCTGCTTGCGGTCTATGGGCATTCCCGTACCTGTCGCGTTGAAGTAGCCAAGCTCGAACATGGCGCGGACGTGGCCTTTGTCGGCTGCCGCCTGAACGGCTTTCTTCGCGTCCTCGACCTTGCCGGCCGCGAGCAGCGCGCGCCCGAGTTCGTAGCGGAAACGGGCGACGTCGGGATAGGCCGTCACCGCCGCCTCGCAGGCCTTCACGGCCTCGGTGCCGATTTCATTCGGCAGCAGGCCGGGGACGACGCCTTGCAGGTCGAGAGGCTCGCCTGCGGCCTGGTCGCAGGGATCGACGCGTGGCGACAGCTTCATGGTGGCGGGCTTGGACGAACTGCTGTCGGCGCGGATCTCGAAGCCGACCTCGACCGGCTGGGCGGCACCGATCTGGGGTTCGTAGCGCAGTTGGTCGACCTCGTCCGCCATCAGGCTCGACTCCGGCGACAGGGCACGATCAGGCAGGGACAGGGTTCCTGTTGCCGGATAGCTCGCGAGTTTCAGGCTGACCGCGGGATCGTTTGTCGGGAAGTCCAGCTTCAGCGGAACCGGGCCGACGCCAACCGGGACGCTGATCTCGCGGTTTTCGATCGCCTCGGCGGCGCCGGTGATATGGATGCCGCGTTCCAGCACCTGCTGTTTCTGCTCGGTCTCAAGCGAAGCCACAATCTGTTCGCCCTCGGCGCCCTGGCCATTCTTCACACGGAACACCATGATGCCCTGAGCTTCGCCGCCCCAATTGTCATGCGTGGCGTAGGCCAGCATGTCCACCTCTTCGGGCGCACCGGCGCCCTTGGGCACATCCATCTTCAAGCGCGGCAGGTCCACGCCCTGAATCTCTTCGCCGACCGCTACGGCCTTGCCGTCCAGCAGCAGGCGTCCGAGCGCGGGAGGCCTTTCGATGCTGACGGTGATCGATCCGCCATCGACATCGACCGGTTCCGGCAGATCCAGAGCAACCGGCCCGACACCCGACGGCACGACTTTCTCAAGAACCGGCGGCAGCGAAGGCCGGCTGGCACGGCGCATCAGGACAACTTCGTCGATGAGCGAGGAGTTTTCCCAGGGAACCTGCTTGCCGTCGGTGGCCTCGACCACATCCCGGCGCACCGCGGCCATGACCGTGCGTATCTCTTGGTTCGGCGCCAGCGCCCGACGCGAAAATGCGGACGAAAACGGGCTGAGGTCTCCCCCTCCATCATAGGCGACCGCCCCTGGCTCGGTGGCAAAGGCGATCAGCGTATTCAGCGAGCTTTTGACCTGTGCAAGACCGGTGTTGCCGGCCGTGATCAGCTGGTCCCTCAGCCAATAATCCTTGCGCGGAAACGGATTGTTGCGACAGGCGTCGAGGATGATCACCTGGATCTTCGATTTCGCGCGCAATTGCTGCAGGACATCATCCAGCTTGACCGCCTGGACCTCTATGTCGGCCGCATTCTTCAGCGAGGCATCGACGGGGATCAGGAAATTCTCGCCACCAATCTGAAAGCCATGACCGGAATAGTAGACGACCGACAGATCGGCGCCGTCCGCCGCCGCAAGGTAGTTGCGGAACTGCTCCTCGAATTGCTGCTTTGTGAGGTCCTTGGCAACGAACACTTCGAAGCCGGCCAGCCGAAACGTCTTGGATACATCGTCGGCATCCTTGTCGGGATTCTTGAGGGCGGGGATTTCCCGGTACTCGGAATTACCGATCACCAGCGCGACCCTTCGATCGGCCGACGCATCGAAGGTCGTGAAGGCGGCCACTAGGAAAACCGCGATGAATCCGCAAAGTCGGAGCATGGCAACCGCCTCAACCGCCGCGACCTAACGACCACAAGCTCCCCAGATTGCGGTATCAAGGTCTGTTGAAGAACTCACAATCCGCCGAAACAGCAACAGGAAAAAGACTGAAAAACCGTCGCGGCAGTAGGCACCTTCCTCATCCGAATGTGCAAAGTACCTCAGAGCAGAACCATCCGCAATGAGTGACTAACCGCACCGGCATTGCCGTCCGGATCCGACGCATTGGCCAAGCTTAAACCCAGCGACGGGGTGCAGTGAAGTCGGAAGGCCTCGTCATGCGATGGCCAAAGACAAGACGAGCGGCAATTTTAAAGGGAAAATTGCAGCGCAAAATATTTCGAGGTTTCACCAACTATCGGGATCAATCGGACGATTCCGTGCGTTTTACAGCGTTCACCTATCTGCCGAAATTGGCTCAAAAAGTACCGTCACTTTCTCTCATCGCGCTCCACCCAGCCAAAAGCCTGGTTTGGCCACGGCCACCAGGCGCGGCCTTGCTTTGAACAGAACCGGCCGCATGGCAGCGCTCCTGACCATGGTGTGGACGGGCGCCGGCTCCGGTAGCAATCCCGCTGCTTCGACAAAGGCAACGATCTCGCAACGGTCGCGATGTCGATTAGAGCAAAACCTCCCTCGTGGCAGGCCAATGGCCGGGCACATGTGCAAGTTCCCGCCGCATCTTGCGCTATGTCGAGTAAATGCAACATCCGACCGCCGTCAGCGACGTCTACAAGCTGTCGGATTCCATCGCCCAGATCGACTTGATGGCGAATACGGATAGGAAGAACCAATAATGCGACCGCAGAAATTGTCGTCATATCGGGACTTCTCACGCCCTTGATCGAGTGGTTGAGCCCTCGATACAGGCGGGTTGGGGACAAATTGGGCTGTCATCTTGATGTTGGATCGCCCTCGTTTGCGGCAAAAGGGCATTTTTTGTGCTATTTTTGCCACATCCTGCAAACTTATTAGGCGGTTTTAGGGATCACTAAATCAATAAGTGCTCACATATTCCGTAAATTCGTGGACACTCCCATCGGGGATGTGGCGCCTTCATGGCGTTGGGTGTGTGGGGTGTGGGGTAATGAATAAGACAGCGATGTCGGCCATGGCTAAGCGCGTTGGCCTGATGATGACTGCCACGATGTTAAGCTATGGCAACGCGCATGGTCTCACTCTACGAGAGGCCATGGCGGTCGCGGTGGAGTCCAATCCTGAAATCGGCCAGGCGATCGAGAACCGTGAAGCCATCGAGTTCGAGTTGCGCCAGGCGAAGGGCCTCTACCTGCCCAGTGTGGACCTCGAAGCATCGGCAGGGGCTCGCCGCCTCGACAATCCTGACAGGCGCGCGCTAGGCATCGAGAACGATACGCTCTATCCGGCCGAAACCGATCTCACGGTTTCGCAGACGCTCTATGATAGCGGTTCAAGGCGCGCGGAACTCGACCGCCAGGCCTCGCGGGTCGATGGCGCCTCATTCCGGGTTCTGGAGCGGTCCGAATTCATCGGCCTCTCGGTCGTCCAGGATTACCTCGAAGCCATGCTGCAGGCTTCGATTGTTGCCGAAGCAAAGAAGAACCTTGCCTTCCATCAGGCTATTCTCGGCGACATCCGGCAAGGCATTGCCGGCGGCGCGCTGAACGAGGCCGACCGGCAACAGGCGGAGGAGCGGCTGTTTGCCGCCAAGGCGCGCTTCCAGGAAGCCGCCGAAGAGATGGAGGCCGCGAAGATTCGGTTCTTCAAGACCGTCGGAAAGCCGCTGACCAACGCCGCCAAACCGGGCGATGTTTCCGCTGCATTGCCAAGGTCGCTCGACGAAGCGATTGGGCTGGCGCGACAGAACAATCCACGCGTACACATGGCCAATAGCGACATCGACGCCGCGGCCTCCCTTGTGGATGCAGCACGGGCAAAATACGGCCCCTCCATCATTGCCGAGGGTGTTGCCCGGGCAGGGTCCGACATCGATGGCAGTGCAGGCGACACCAGCGATCTTCAGGCGCGGGTGGTGCTGCGCTGGAACCTTTATCGCGGCGGCATCGACAAGGCCAACGAGCAGGAGCAGATCCGCCGCACCAGCGAGCAGCGGCTGGCTATGCACCAGGTCCTGCGCGAAATCGAGGAAGCGGTGCGCACATCGTGGGATCGCCGCTTCCGGCAGGCCGACCAGGCAAAGACGCTGAGGCAGCAGGCCGCCACCAACGAAAAGCTGGTGGCGTCCTATCGCGAGCAATTCAAGGTCGGGCAGCGTTCGCTACTCGACGTGCTCGACGCGCAGAACACCCGCTTCAACACCGCGACACTGGCGGATACGGCGGCCTACGCGTCGCTTTTCGCCGAATATCGGCTGCTCGCCGCAACCGGGCAGTTGCTGAAGACAATGGACATTCAGCCGCCGAAACAGGCTAGCGCTTACGCGCAGTCCGAGTTCGGCACGCCTGAAACGGCTGACACCGAAACCTATGCACGGACGCCGTCGGAGCAGAAGAACGACCTGCCTTTCGATATCCTTGCACCGGTAAGGAAGAAGTGAGCGGTCGGGGCGAAGCGAGAGTGCCCGCGGGCGGATCGTGAACCAGCAACCCAACATTCTCTCCCCCAAGGAAGCCTTCAAGGGCTGTTTCGCGGCCGTGGCCGGATATCTCGGCCGGCCAAGCGCGGAAACGGTGCTGTTTGCCGGCGTGCCGCTTTCGGACACCCGCATCGATATCGACGCCATCCGGCGCCTTGCCGAGCGCATCGGCCTTGAAATCACCGAGTTCAGCCATCGAGACTTCGTTCGCGGGCGCATCGATCTCCCCGCCATCCTGTTCCGCGTCAGCCGACTTCCCGTCGCATTGCTGGCCGAGACCGAGGACGGCGCGTTCACGACCGCGCCCCAGGAAGACGGGCGCACGACCGTCAGCAAATCCGAGCTTGCCGGAAGCTATATCAGTGGCGGCGTTTCGTTTTCTATAACCTATGCCAATACAACCGAGGGGATGAATGTCGGCTCAGCCGCCAGGATCGAACGCCGGCACTGGCTGACGGGAACGATGGGGCCGTTCTGGCGCACCTATTCGAAGGTCGTGCTTTCCGCGCTATTCATCAATCTGCTGGCGATCGCCTCGCCGATCTTCACCATGAACGTTTACGACCGGATTTTGCCGAACAAGGCAATATCGACGCTCTGGGTGCTGTCGATCGGCATCTCCGCCGTCATCATTTTCGATCTGTTGTTGAAGACGGCCAGGGCCTCCCTCATCGACTATGCCGGGCGCAAGGCAGACCTGCGCATCTCTTACATGCTGTTCGAGAAAGTGCTGAACTCATCGCTGTCGGCACGGCCTGGCTCAACCGGCGAATACGCAAACCGGGTGTCGCAGTATGAGTTCGTGCGCGAATTCTTCACCTCGAACACCATCAGCGTGTTGATCGACACGGCATTCGTCTTCGTCTTTCTGCTTGTTATCTATGCGATAGGCGATTGGCTGGTGATCATACCGGCACTGGCCTTTGTCGCGTCGGTGATCGTCGGATTGATCACGCAACGACGCATCGGCAAGCGGGTCGCGGCCTCCATGAACGAGGCCTCGCAGCGCCAGGCCCTGCTGGTCGAGACCATCTCGACGCTGGAGACCATCAAGTCGCTGCGGGCCGAGGCGTATCTGCTGCGCAAATGGGGCGAGCATTCGAAAAACGCAGCCAACACGTCCGAGAAAATCAAGCAGCTTTCAGCAGCCGCCGGCAACATAACCTCCGCCATCCAGCAGATGGTCACCGTCGCGCTGATCGTGGCCGGCGCCTATGCGTTCGCGGAAGGCCATGTTTCCACCGGAGCGATCATCGGCTCGGTCATGCTGGCAAGCCGAGCCGTCGCTCCGCTTGGCCAGATCGCGATGACCCTGTCCAGATATCGCCAGGCCATGCTTTCGCTGCGCATGGTGAACTCGATCATGGCGCAGCCGGAGGATCGGCCGGATACGGTCGGCTTCGTCAACCGCCCGATCCGAAACGGCGCCATGGTGTTCAGGAATGTCGGTTTCGTCTATCCGGGCACCGACACCGAAGTCCTGACCGCGATGAGTTTTTCCGTGAAGCCGGGTGAACGCATCGGCATCATCGGCCGCATCGGCTCGGGAAAGACGACGATGGGCAGGCTTATCGGCCGCCTTTTCGTGCCGACTTCCGGCGAGTTGCTTTTGGACGGGATCGACATCCGCCAATACCATCCCTCGGAAGTTCGCGCCGCTGTCGGTATCGTCGCGCAGGCCAACGATTTGTTCTCCGGCACCATCAAGGAAAATCTCCTGATGGCGTGCCCAGAGGCGAGCGATGCGGAGATCGTCGAAGCGGCCAAGGCCGCCGGCGTCGACGATTTCGTCTCCCGCCACCCGCGTGGCTACGACATGAATGTCGGCGAGCGCGGTACCAATCTCTCAGGTGGCCAGAGACAGGCCGTGGCCATTGCCCGTCTATTGCTTACCAAGCCGAAGATCGTTTTCCTCGACGAGCCGTCGGGTTCCATGGATCTGGCTTCCGAACGCCAGCTCATCAAGCAGTTGAAAATAGCCTTCGACCACAACACGACGCTGATCATTTCGACGCACCGCTTCAGCATGTTGGAGCTCGCTGACCGTCTGATTGTTGTGGATCAAGGCAAGATCGTCGCCGATGGACCGAAGGACCAAGTGATACAGGCGCTGCAGAAAACAAGCGCCTGACGAAGCAGACTTATTGAATTCAAAGCGTTGGGGCTTGGGAAATGCTTGCCAGGGAAGACCGGCCGCCGCTTTTTGCGTCGGCCTCCATATTCATCATCGGCGCGCTTTTTGCGAGCTCCGTGGCGTGGGCGTCTTTTGCCGAGGTCGACGAGATCGCGCGCGGCGACGGCAAGGTCATACCGGCGTCGAAAACGCAGGTCATCCAGGCCAGCGAACCAGGCGTGGTCCAGGAAATTGCCGTGCAAATCGGACAGATCGTGAAGAAGAACGATCTGATAATCCGCCTCGACAACACGATGAACACGTCCAGCCTTGGCGAGCAGCAGGCCAAGGCGCGCGCCTTGCAGGCACGTATCGCACGACTGAAATTCGAACAGAGCGGCAATATCGAGGGTGCATTTCCCTGCCCCTCCGACATCCAGAAGGTCGCGCCGGAAATCTGCGACAATGAGCAGAACCTACTCCTGGCGCGCCGTGGCAATTTTGACGTGAAGCTGTCGGTTCTGAAGTCGCGTCTCGACCAGCGCGAGAAGGAACTGGACGAAGCCAACGCCAACCTGGACCGCCTGACCAAGAACCTTGCGGTCAGCGACCAGGAAACGGCATTGGTCGAAGCCATGGTCAAGAAAGGTCTGATGGCAAGGACCGAGCAGATCCGCGTCGAACGCGAGCAGACTGAATTGCATGGGCAATTAAACCTCGCCGGCGAGACCATCAAGAAATGCAAGTCGGCCATCACCGAGGCGCAACTTCAGGTCGACGAGCTCGGCCTGCAGCTGAAGCAAGAGGCGCTGGGCGATCTGACCCAGGCGCTGGCCGATCTTTCGGTCGTCGACGAGACTATTCGCGGCGCCACCGACAAGGTGGCGCGAACCGACATCCGCTCGCCCGTCGACGGCATCGTCAACACGCTCGACGTCAACACGCTCGGCGCCTTCGTGCAGCCGGGTGCCGTGGTGGCCGGCATCGTGCCGACCTCCGAGAAACTGCTGGTCGAAGCGCGGGTCTCGCCGCGCGATGTCGCCTTCATCCGGCCAGGTCAGGACGCGCTGATCAAGATAACCGCATATGACTTCTCGATCTTCGGCGGCATCGCAGGCAAGGTCTCCAACATCACCGCCGACAGCCTCGTCGACCAGAAGACGGGCGAGCCCTATTATCAGGTGCGCGTCGCCACCGAGCGGTCGACGCTGACGCGGGATGGCAAGACCTATTCGATCATCCCCGGCATGATCTGTTCGGTCGACATCAAAACCGGACGCAAGACCATCCTTACTTACCTTCTGAAGCCGATCAACAAGGCGCGTGAGGAGGCGATGAGTGAGCGATAGCGCAATCTCCCCTCCCGCCACCCGTGAGCGGTTGTTGCCGCCGTTGGCTGCCGAGGATTTCGGGCAGGAGTTCCGGGTCGTGGCGCGTGGCGGCCTACGGCGCGGCATCCGCCTGGAGCGGGCTTTTTGGACAGTACTGAAACAGATGGCCGAGAACCGCAAATGCACGATCGGTTCATTGATCGAAGAGATCGCCGAGAGCCATGCTCATACCGGGAACCTGACATCGGCAATCCGGGTGGCCTGCATGCGCGGCTTGGCCGACGACAATTCGACCCTACGAAAGCTAGCGTCGATCAAAACGATCAATGCCATCCTTCTCGCCTGCCCTTCGCCGGCTTTCGCGCTGGCATCGTCGAAGAAGATCCTGACCTTCAACGCGCCATTCCAGCAACTGGTCCGGCGTCAGTTGCCGGTTGCAACGAACGATGACACGCGCCCCGATCTCAAGCTGGCGCTCGACCTCAATGTGGCCGATATCTTCGCGCGGCTCGATGCCAATGGCGAAACACCTGTCGCAACCGGGTTCGTCATCGGCGCCGGCGACCGCCGCTATCGCGGTCAATTGAGCGCCGTGCGCGCGCCCGTGGTCGAGCCGGAACTCTTGATGGCGTTCGTCTTCGGCGGCTGAAAACGGCGAACCACTCTAGGAATCTCGATCAGGCGCCTCGCTTGCCAAACCGCGCTTACAGGCCTTCCCCCGGCGCGACCGTCGCAAGACCGCCCTTGATATCGGCGACTTGCGCAGCACCGGCCTTGGCGCCGTGAATCCAGGCACGGTCGGTGCTGAATGAATAGAGCGGCACGTAGTCAGGCAGATCGGAGTCGCGCGAAACGATATTGCTCAGGCTGTCAAGAATGAACACGCCGCTACCGGTGCTGACCGACAATACGGCGTGGAAGAAACCGCGCTTGCGATCCTGCAGGACGACAAGCGACATGCTCTGCGCCGGAATGCCGGCACGCAGCAGCGCCGCCATCTTGAGAATGGCGAAATCCTCGCAGTCGCCCGCCCGGTGCTCGAGAATTTCCGAAGGCTTGGCCCAGTAGTCGAGCTTGCCGTAGACGACGCTGTCCTTCTTGTAGGCGATGGCACGGTTTATGCTCGCGTTGACGAAGGACAGCTTGTCGATGAAACGCTTGTCCTTGGCTACATCGACGATCGCGGCAAAGGTGCTGTTCTTGCGATCGCAGGCACTGCCCGCGGTGCAGTCGACAATTGCCCTGTAGACGGGCGCCCATCGCGCCGAGACGGGAAAATTGTTCATCGACAGAGCGACCGAGCCGAACACGCCGGGGATGATCGCCGCCGTCTGGATTGGGTCGATCCCGGCATTGCCTTGCGCCGGCGAAGGGCCGCCTTCCTGATCGATAGCGGCAATGCTGTAAATGTCGAAAGCCATGCCCATTGCGTAAGCGGAGGCAGGCTGCCGGGGCTCGGGCCGCAGCAGCGAAACACCGCCGAGCGCGAAAGGTATTTCGACCTTCGCCGGTGACATCTCGACAGGCTCGAAGCCGCGCGCAAAGGCGCTCGCCGATGACGGTTGCGGCAGGCCGGTGATACCGATTGCCAGCAGGAGCAGTCTGAGCCCGGTTGTCCCCAGGGCAAATTTTTGTTTTTTCATAACGCCCACCTTTGACTGTGGACGCTAGCAATCTTGTCTCAAATTACTGGAAAGGAAGGTGGATAAATTTCACGCAACGGACAGCATATCTTTTTCGTAAACTTTTATTCAAACTTATACTTCTGTTTACCAACCAGGCACGTCGGGTTGCCCCCAGACGACCCGGCCTCGGCTCTATGTATATAGGGTTATATATTCGGGGTTTACCACATGTAAAAAATGCCGAACCAGGCATATTAGAATATATGAAAATGCTTACGGGATAGTTGCAAAGAAAAGGTGGTCCCTGTCTCTTTCCGGGAAATGCCGGAGGGGTTTGGCAATGACGACCAGTAACGAGTTGGACACCGTATCGAGTTCTTGGGACGAGCATTCCGTCTCTTATGAACACAACAGCCCACCGACGCATGCGGGCATCCAGGTCGCGGCGGCTGCCCAGCCGGCGCCCGCCGAGCCGGTACCGGTCGATGTCGGCAGCGGCGCGCCCGTTCAGCCGGCAGCTCCGGCGGCAAATGCTGCGGCAGCGAACGCGCCCACCGCTCCGCATGAATACGTTGCCGACGCCAGCAACATCGTCAGACTGCCCGCCAGCATTTCTATCGACAACATCAAGGTCGACGGCCACAACCTGTTGCTCGAACAAGCCGACGGCACCGTCATCGTCATCAAGGACGGCGCCCTCAACGTGCCGACCTTCATCATCGGCGACGTCGAGGTGCCGCGCGTTGCGCTGCTGGCGGCGCTCGAGGCAAGCCATGTCGACGTCGCCTTCGGCCCAGACGGTTCGATTTCGGCGGGATCGGCTTCGGCCCCGGGCAGTGCCGGCGGCAATTTCGAGGTCCCCCCTGGCGGGATCGGTGACGGCTTCAATCTTTCGGCCTTGCTGCCGCCGACCGATCTGCAGTTCGGGCTGCTCGATCGGCGCGAGCTCTTCATCGGCGTGGAGGAAAAGAACTCCGTCCCCTCGATCGATTTCATAGCTGGCGCCACGGTCAACGAGGCGGGCCTGCCCGCGCGCGGCGGCGAACCGGAGGGCTCAAACGCAGCCGCCAACTCCGAAACCACATCCGGCAGCGTCGGCTTCACCTCGCCGGATGGCGTGTCGGAGGTCTCGCTCGGTGGACACACGCTGACCACCACGGACCAGACTTTTACAGACGCCACAGGCACGTTGACAGCCAGCTACACGTTCGATCCGGCGACGGGCACCGGCACGATTCACTACACCTATACGCTTCTCGACAACACGCTGACCGACCCGTCCAGCACCTCCCTGTCGGTCGTCGTCACCGATGCCGATGGTGACAGCTCACCGCCCGGCACCCTGGTCATAAATATCATCGACGATGCGCCGACGGCGGTCGCCGACACCGATGCTGTCGCGGCAGGTTCGTTCGCGCCGATCGCCGGCAACGTCATTACCGGCGCCGGATCGGACAGCAATCCCGCCGGCATCGACGTCAAAGGCGCCGATGGCGCTGTCGTGGTCGGCGTTGGCGCCGGCAACACCAACACCGATGTCGACAATGCCGCGACGCTCGGCACCCAGATCCAGGGTCTTTACGGCAAGCTCACCCTCAACGCCGACGGCTCCTACTCCTATAGCCGTGACGCCGGCTCGCAGGGCGGCCATGACGATGTCTTCACCTACACCATCA
>NZ_AXAL01000009.1 GCF_000472785.1 Mesorhizobium loti CJ3sym | reverse complement strand
ACCTCGTTGTTCGGACGCGCATTCAAAATCTGCAACGCCTTCGCCGGCAGGACTGTCGCTTTCAGACCGACCGGACAGGACGGTGTCTTCGACGTCTACTTCCGCCACCAGAAAATCCAAACCATCGACCTCAACGCAATCAGCCGATAGCATGGGAAACTGTTCGCGATGTCTTCGCACACCTGTTCGCGATGTCTCCGGTCCAAACACCCCCTTGAGGGGGAGATGTCTGGCAGGACAGAGGGGGGCCTCGTAGGGCGGCAACGGATAGCGGTTGAGCATCATGACCATGGAGCCTCCGCATGACCTTCTCCGCCCCGCATCTCCACCAAGCCTCCACCCGCACCGATCTCGTCGACTGGGGCGCCCAGCCCGATTCACTGGGGGGCGCCTCGCATTCCACCGGCAGGCTGGTGCACAAGGGGCCGGACAACCAGCCGGAATCCGGCATCTGGGTGTGCACGCCGGGCCGCTGGCGGCTCTCGATCCCGCGCGATGAACTCTGCCACTTCGTCGCCGGCCGTGCGACCTACCGGTCGGATGTCGGCGAGGTGATAGAAGTGTCGGCCGGGACCGTGGTCATGTTCCCTGCCGGCTGGACGGGTGAATGCACGGTTCACGAGACCATGCGCAACGTCTACATGCTGGCGTGAGAAGCATGATCCCGAAAAGTGGGAACCGGTTTTCTCGGACAAACGGTTTTCGTTTGTCCAGAGATCATGCTTAGGCAAGAATCGGAGCAAGACATGTCGACACCGCATTGGCCCGACGCCTCGAACGTGGAACTGGAGGATTGGGGCGCAGGCGCCAACACGCTCGCCGGCGCACCGCGCGCATCGGGCAGGATCCTCTCGAAAAATCCGGACGGATCGAGCGAATGCGGCCTGTGGTCCTGCACGCCGGGCACCCGCAAGGTCACCTTTGCCGCCGACGAGTTCTGCCACTTCCTGTCGGGCCACGGCAGCTATGCCCACGAGAGTGGCGAACAGATTCCGGTCGAGGCCGGCACACTCGTTTTCTTCCCCGCCGGCTGGACCGGCATTTCGATCATCACGCAAACGCTGACCAAGGCCTTCATGTGCCGGTGAGCCCCATTTCAAGGAAATAGATATGACCACGCCCATCATGCAATCCCCCCTCGCGATTACCGACCTCGTCGACTGGGGCGTCATCCCGACCATGATCGAGGGTGAGTCCCACACTTCGGGCAAGCTGCTCTACAAGGGACCGGAAGGCCGCTCCGAATGTGGGCTGTGGGTCTGCACGCCAGGCAAATGGCATTGCCATGTCACCCGCGACGAGTTCTGCCACTTCCTCGAAGGGCGCTGCACCTATGTCCATGAATCCGGCGAGGTCATCGAGATCGAGCCCGACACGGCAGCCTTCTTTCCGCAGGACTGGAAAGGCGTCTGCACCGTCCATGAGACGATCAAGAAGGTCTACATGATCCGCTGAGCCTTCTCGATCAGTCTTCAAGGAGGACGAAAATGCATTTCTCGCCCGATCGGCCGACTTTCTTCGTCAATCCCGACTACCGGTCGATGGCCGGCACGACAAAACCGGTGATCGATCCCGCGACGCTGGACACCGTCGGTGCGATCGCGCCCGCCAGCGATGGCGAGATCGACGCCGTGCTCAACGCGGCGACCCTGGCGCAACTTGCCTGGAAAAAACTCGACGCCAAGAGCCGGGCCAAGCACCTGCACGCCGTCGCCAACGCCATCGAGGCGGCGGACTTCACTCGCTGCGCCGAGCTGATGGTGCGCGAGATGGGCAAGCCCTATCCGGAAGCGATCGGCGAGATCGCCAATTGCGCGCCGATCTTCCGCTACTATGCCGAGATGGCGCGCGACGATGCCGGCAAGATCGCCGGCACGACGCAGGCCGGCTCGCTCCAGTATGCGCGCTACGAGCCCTATGGCGTCTCCGTGCACATCATGCCTTACAACTTCCCGATCCTGCTGATGTGCTGGACGGTTGCCGCGTCGCTCGCCGCCGGCAATGCCTGCATCATCAAGCCGGCCGAGGCAACGACACTGTCGACGCTGGACTACATGACTGTGTTCCGCTCGCTGCCGGAAGGCCTCGTCTCCTGCCTCCCCGGCGCGGCCGCCACCGCGCAGGCGCTGATCGCCTCCGAGCGCACCCATGCCGTTGCCTTCACCGGCTCGGTTGCCGCCGGCAAGGCGGTGGCGGTGGCTTGCGCCGAACGCATGAAACCTTGCGTCATCGAGGCCGGCGGCAGCGATCCGCTGATCATCAGCGAGCACGCGCCGCTGGAGGTCGCGGCGGCAGGCAGCGTCACAGCCGCCTTCCACCTCACTGGCCAGGTCTGCACCTCGGCCGAGCGCTTTTTCGTCGTCGACGCTGTGCATGACCGCTTCGTCGAGCTGTTCGCCGAAAGGACGCGGGCGCTGCGCATCGGCAACGGCATGGACAAGACCGAGATCGGCCCGCTGGTCAGCGAGGCTGCCCGTGCGAAAGTCATGCGCCTTGTCGACGACGCCATCGCACATGGCGCCAAGGCAGTGACCGGCGGCCGCATTCCGCCGGCGCACAACACCGGCTGGTTCTATGAGCCGACGATCCTCACCGGCGTCACCCCAGACATGGCGATCGTGCGCGAGGAGTGCTTCGGCCCGGTTGCCGCGATCTGCCGGGTCAAGGATTTCGACGAGGCGATCCGGCTGGCCAATGACAGCCCGTTCGGGCTCGGCGCCTCGGTGTTCACCACGGATCTCGCCGAGGCACATGAAGCAGCCGAACGGCTCGAGGCCGGCATGGTCTGGGTCAACAATCCCCTCATCGACAATGACGCCTTGCCCTTCGGCGGCTGGAAGGCCTCAGGCCTTGGCCGAGAACTGGGACGGCAGGGGCTCGATGCCTTCCGTCGCTCGAAGATGGTGATCATCGACCACAGACCGGCAATCCAGGAATGGTGGTACCCCTATCCCGACAGCTGGTTCCGCGAAACCGGCGGCCGCAAGCACGTATGAGGTGCACCTAAGCTGCACCCAGGCCGCTGGTTACGAAGGTAGCTCGGCCAAGCCTGCCTTTGGACTTGCGGGATCGACCGCTGCAAACACGGCGCTGGCCTCGCTGACGATGGAGACATGGTTCTTTGCTGCGATACCCGCGCTAGCACCGTCACCACGCAGGATCGCGGTGACGATGGCGTCGTGCTCCTGCCAGGACTTGGCCAGACGACCAGAAAGCCTGAACTGTGCGCGGCGGAAGGGCGCCAACCGGCTGCGCGTCATCACCGTCAGTTCGTAGATGTGGGTGCTGTGGGCGCCGCGATAGAGCCGGGTGTGGAACTCGGTGTTGAAATATTCATAGTCTTCCTCCGCGCCAAGCCGCACGAGACGGGCCGAGGCCTGATGTTCGACCTCCAGTGCACGGCGCTCGCCACCGGTCATGCGTTCTGCGCAGAAGCGCGCGCAAATCCCTTCCAGCTCGGCCATGCTTTCGAACATCGAGGCGAGATGCTCCTGCGTCACCACGGCAACAATGGCGCCTCGGTTCGGCCGCCTTTCGACAAGGCCCATGGCGCTAAGCTGGCCGAGTGCCTCGCGCACCGGCGTGCGTGACACCTCGAAGCGGGTCGCAAGCGACGCTTCATCGAGCTTTTCGCCGGGCCGCAGCACGCCGGTGACGATGCGGTCGCCGATCGCCCGCACCATCTGATCGACGGTCGTGCCCGACCGGATCAAGCTGCGTTTTCCCGACACGACTGCCTCCCCTGCCTTTGACATCCGGCGCCATGAAATCAAGCCGCCGCACAACACCACGACTCAGTTCGCACCCTCTATGCCTATGTTTTAATCTGCCTGTCAAATTGGCTATTTTCATGGCAAAAAGTGCATGCAATTGCCTTTGGCTTGTGCACTGCGAAAGACGTCATGCGCTGTTTTTACAGCATAAAATCACGTTATTGATTTGGCACGATGATTGCATACACTTTCTTATCGAGGCGTTAACCGGCTTCCTGAGGGGCCCTTAAAGAGGAGCATTAACATGACCGACCGTTTCATGCTTACCCGCCGCCAGTTGCTCAAGACGTCAGCCGTTGGGGCGGCGCTCGGCCTGGCTTCGGCGTCCTTTCCGCTTTCGCGGGCCTTTGCCGCCACGGCGACCGTCGGCTTCATCTATGTCGGTCCGAAGGACGATTACGGTTATAATCAGGCGCATGCCGAGGGCGCGGCGACGTTGAAAGGCATCGATGGCATTACCGTCGTCGAAGAGGAGAACGTACCGGAGACGGTCGATGTCCAGAAGACGATGGAATCGATGATCAATCTGGACGGCGCCTCGCTGATCTTCCCGACCTCGTTCGGCTATTTCGACCCCCACATGCTGGCCATGTGCAAAAAGTTTCCCGACGTCCAGTTCCGCCATTGCGGCGGCATGTGGGACAAGACCAAGCATCCGATCAATGCCGGCTCCTATTTCGGCTATATCGGCATGGGCCAGTATCTCAACGGCGTCGTCGCCGGCCACACATCGAAGACCAAGAAGCTCGGTTTCGTCGCAGCCAAACCGATTCCGCAGGTGCTGCTCAACATCAACTCCTTCCTGCTCGGCGCGCGCTCGGTCGATCCGACCATCACTTGCCAGGTGATCTTCACCGGCGAATGGTCGCTGGCGGTCAAGGAAGCAGAAGCCACCAACGCGCTGGTCGACCAGGGCGCCGACGTCATCACCTGCCATGTCGACAGCCCGAAAGTGGTGGTCGAGACGGCCGCCGGGCGCGGCGCTTTCGTCTGCGGCTACCATGCCAACCAGAGCCCGCTGGCGCCGGAAAAATATCTCACCGGCGCCGAGTGGAACTGGGCCAAGGTCTACAAGATGTTCGTCGACGATCTGACGGCCGGCACGCCGCTGCCGAACTTCACGCGTGGCGGCCTTGCCGACGGCTTCGTCAAGATGAGCCCGCTTGGCCCCGCCGTCGGCGAGCCGGCGCGCAAGCAGTTCGACGCAACATTGGCCGAGATGATGAAGGGCGGCTTCGCCGTCATCAAGGGACCGTTGAAGAGCAACAAGGGCGTCGTCGTCGCCACCGCGGGCCAGGCGTTCGTCGAAACCGCCATCGAGCTCGAAAGCATGGACTATCTGGTCGAGGGCGTCGTCGGCTCGACCGCGTGATCTGAGGGGAACCGAGCGATGACGGATACGGTGACAGGAGCCGGCATGCCGGCACTGTTCGGCGCCAGGGGATATCCTCCGGCGCTGGAATGGATCGCGCGGCGGGCGGAAGCCTTTGTCATTCCGCTGGTGGCGCTGATCGTCGGCATGGCGTTGTTCAGCCTGTTCATCTTGGCTGTCGGCAAGTCGCCGATCTTGCTTTACGAGACCATGTGGCGGGGTGGCTTCGGCTCGTGGTTCTCGGTGCAGAACTCGCTGTCGCGGGCCGCACCGCTGCTGCTGGCGGCGCTCTGCGTGGCGCTGCCGGCGCGGCTCGGCCTTGTCGTCATCGGCGGCGAGGGCGCCATCGTGCTCGGCGGCGTCGGCGCCGCGGCAATCGGCGTCGCGCTCAGCGGCGCACCGTCCTTCGTCGTCATTCTTGCCATGGGCGTGGCGGGCATGGCCGCCGGCGGCATCTGGATCGGTGCCGTCGGCGCGCTACGCCACTACCGGGCTGTGAATGAAACGATCTCCAGCCTGTTGATGGCCTACATCGCCATCGCGCTGATGAACCAGCTGGTGGAAGGGCCACTGCGCGACCCGGCCTCGCTCAACAAGCCGTCGACGCAGCCGCTGGCGGATATCTACCGCATCGGCAACATTCCGGGCATGGACGTGCATTGGGGCCTGGTCGTCGGCGTCGTCGCCTGCATCCTCTCCTGGGTGCTCATCGAAAAGACCCGCTGGGGCTTTGCCGCGCGCATCGCCGGCGGCAATGTGAGGGCGGCGCAGGTGCAGGGGCTGGCGGTCGGGCCGCTCATCGTCGGCTTCACCGCGCTGGCCGGCGGCTTCGCCGGACTGGCGGGCATGCTGGAGGTCGCCGCCGTTCAAGGCAGCGCCAATGCCTCGCTCGCCGCCGGCTATGGCTACACCGGCATCCTTGTCGCCTTCCTGGCCCGCCACAACCCACTGGCCATCATCCCGGTCGCCATCCTGCTCGGCGGCATCGACGCCTCCGGCGGGCTGATCCAGCGCCGCCTGGACCTGCCCGACGCCACCGTGCTGGTGCTGCAGGGCATGATCTTCATCGTCATCCTGTTCAGCGAAACCTTTTACGGCCGCTTCAAGGCCTTCAACCCAGATCTTTGGAAGAGGCCCGATCTCGCAAGGGGAGCCGCCTGATGGACGCGACCGAGATCGGCCTCTGGGGCGTGCCGCTGGCCATACTCGGCGGCGCCATCCGCGTGTCGACGCCCTTCATCTTCGTCTCGCTGGGTGAGGCGATCACCGAGCGCTCCGGCCGCATCAATCTGGGGCTCGAAGGCACGCTCGTCTTCGGCGCCATGACCGCCTATGGAGTGGCGGTAATGACAAACTCGCCCTGGCTCGGCCTGCTTGCCGCCGCCCTCGCCGGCCTGTGCTTCGGCCTGTTCCATGGCTGGATCTGCAAATTCCGTGGGGTCAACGACATCGCCATCGGCATCGCGCTGATGCTGTTCGGTTCGGGGCTGGCCTTCTTCTTCGGCAAGCCGTTCATCAAGCCAAAGGCGCCCAACCTGCCGGCCATCTCGTTCGGCGGCTGGTCCGACATTCCGCAGGTGCAGGCGGCACTCGATGTCAACGTGCTGTTCCTGATCGGCGCCGTGCTTTCGGTCATCCTGTGGTGGGCCTTCCGCAACACCCGTGCCGGGCTGATCGTGCGCGTCGTCGGTGACAGTTCGGATGCCGCACGTGCCATGGGTCTCAACCCCGACACGGTGCGGCTGCTCGCCACTGGCGTCGGCGGCGCGCTGGCCGGCATCGGCGGCGCCTATCTGTCGCTCTACTATCCCGGCAGCTGGACCGAGCGCATCTCGTCGGGACAGGGCCTTATGGCGGTGGCGCTGGTCATCTTCGCGCGCTGGAATCCGCTCGGATGCTTTGCCGCTGCGCTGCTGTTCGGCGGAGCGGGCGCGCTCGGGCCGGCGCTGCAATCGGTCGGCGTCACGCAAGGCTACTACCTGTTCTACGCCGCGCCCTACATCCTAACCCTCATCATCATGATCGCCACCTCGTCGCCGACACGCTCGCTTGCGGGCGCGCCGGGCGAATTGTCGATCACCAAATGACTGGAGTTTTGCCCGTGAACGCCAGAGCCGAAATCACCCAGCACACGATCGACGCCGAACCCTATCCATGGCCGTACAATGGCGATCTCAGGCCCGACAACACGGCGCTGATCATCATCGACATGCAAACCGATTTCTGCGGGCCGGGCGGCTATGTCGACCATATGGGTTACGATTTGTCGCTGGTGCGGGCGCCGATCGAGCCGATCAAGTCGGTGCTCTCAGCGATGCGGGCCAAGGGCTACACCATCATCCACACGCGCGAGGGGCATCGGCCCGATCTTGCCGACCTGCCGGCCAACAAGCGCTGGCGCTCGCGCCGCATCAATGCCGGCATCGGCGACCCCGGTCCGTGCGGGCGCATCCTGGTGCGCGGCGAGCCCGGCTGGGACATCATTCCCGACCTCTACCCGATCGAGGGCGAGCCGATCATCGACAAGCCGGGCAAGGGCTCATTCTGCGCCACCGACCTCGAGTTGATCCTCAACCAGCGCGGCATCCAGAACATCGTGCTGACCGGCATCACCACGGATGTCTGCGTGCACACCACCATGCGCGAGGCCAATGACCGCGGTTATGAGTGCATGATGCTGGAGGACTGCTGCGGGGCGACCGATTACGGCAACCATCTGGCGGCGATCAAGATGATCAAGATGCAAGGCGGCGTTTTCGGCACGGTGTCGAATTCGACGGCGCTCGTGGCTCAGTTGCCATGAGGAGGCCGCGATGAGCGAAAGGAAAGCCGTCGGCGTCGAAACAATCGGCATGACCATGCGCTTCGGCGGCTTCACGGCACTGGACGCCGTGTCGGTGAAGGTGCCGGCGGGTTCCTTCCACGCGCTGCTCGGCGAGAACGGCGCCGGCAAGTCGACGCTGGTCAAATGCATGATGGGTTTTTATCACCCGACCTCGGGTGACATGCTGGTCGATGGCCGCGAGGTTAAGATCGCCAGCCCAAAGGACGCCTCGGCGCTCGGGCTCGGCATGGTCTACCAGCATTTTACGCTGGTGCCCTCGCTGACCGGTGCCGAAAACCTCGTCATCTCGCGCGAAAAGGTTCCCGGCATCATCGACTGGCGCAAGGAGCGTGGCGATCTCGGCGTGTTCATGGAGCGCATGCCGTTCAAGCTGCCGCTTGACGTCAAGGTGGCGGAGCTTGCCGCCGGCGAGAAGCAGAAGCTCGAAATCATCAAGCAGCTCTATCTCGGCCGCTCCTTCCTGGTGCTGGACGAACCAACCTCGGTGCTGACCCCCGGCGAGGCGCAGGAGGTGCTGGGGCTTGTGCGCGACATGACGAAAGCCGGCGACCTGACCGTGCTGATGATCTCGCACAAGTTCCATGAGGTCACGGCCTTCGCCGACGATGTCAGCGTTTTGCGCAAGGGCAAGCTGACGGGAACCGGCCGCGTCGCCGATCTCGACCACAAGGCGATGGCGGCAATGATGATCGGCGACCAGCCGATCGCCGCCCTCGACAGCCGTGCGGCACCGAAACCGGACGCCGAGATCGTGCTCAAGGTCAAATCGCTGAAGGCGCCCGACCGCACCGGTCTGAAGTCGATCCGCATCGAGGACCTCGGCGTGCGCTCCGGCGAGATCGTCGGCATCGCCGGCATTTCCGGCAATGGCCAGAAGGAGTTTCTGGAAGTGCTGGCCGGACAGCGGCCGCGCGACGCCGGCGAAGTGCTGGTGCGCGGTTCCGCCTACGCGGCGACGCGCGCCGAGGCGCGCGCGCTCCACGTACGGCTCATTCCCGAGGAGCCGCTGAAGAATGCCTGCGCGCCGAAAATGACGGTGGCCGAGAACATCTCTTTCCGTACCTTCGACATCGACGGCAACGGCAGGCCGATAAGCTGGATAAGCGCCGGCGCCATCCGGGCGTTCAGCGCCAGGCTGGTCGAGCAATTCAAGGTCAAGACCGCCTCGCTGTCCTCGCCCATCGCCTCGCTGTCGGGCGGCAATGTGCAGCGCGCGGTGCTGGCGCGCGAACTGACCGGCGAGGTCGACTTGCTGATCGTCTCCAATCCATGCTTCGGCCTCGATTTCTCGGCCGTGGCCGAGATCCGCGCACGCATCATGAAGGCGCGCAATGCCGGGGCGGCCGTGCTTTTGATGTCGGAAGACCTCGACGAGCTGCTGGAACTGTCTGATCGCATCTTCGTCATGTCGGACGGCGCGCTGGTCTATGAGACGCCGATCGCGCAGGCGAGTGTGCAGACCATCGGCGAGCATATGGCGGGACATCACTGATGGCCGAAATCGATGCGCAACCATTCGCCTTTGCGTTCAAGCCCGACACGATGGCGCTGGTCGTCATCGACATGCAGCGCGACTTTGCCGAGCCCGGCGGTTTTGGTGCCAGTCTCGGCAACGATGTCAGCCGGATTACGGCCATCGTGCCGACGGTGAAGAAATTGATCGAGGGTTTCCGCGCCGCCGGCCTGCCGGTCATCCATACGATGGAGTGCCACAAGGCCGACCTTTCCGACCTGCCGCCGGCCAAGCGCAACCGCGGCAATCCATCGATCCGCATCGGCGATGTCGGGCCGATGGGCCGCGTGCTGATCGTCGGCGAGCCGGGTACGGCAATCCTCGACGAGCTCAAGCCGCTGCCTGGCGAGATCGTCATCGAGAAACCCGGCAAGGGAGCCTTCTATGCAACGAGCTTTGGTGATGAGCTCAAGCGGCTCGGCGCGCAGCAGCTGGTTTTCGCCGGCGTCACCACCGAAGTCTGCGTGCAGACGACGATGCGCGAGGCCAATGATCGCGGCTATGAATGCCTGCTCGCTGAAGACGCGACGGAAAGCTATTTCCCTGAGTTCAAGACGGCGGCCATCGCCATGATCCGCGCGCAGGGCGCCATCGTCGGCTGGACGGCGACGACCGACCAGGTGCTGCAGGGACTTGCCAATGGCTAATCTGAGTTTTGCCGGCCTCATCGATGGCGGCTGGCGCGACCTGGCGTTCGAGCCTTTTCGCGAGGGCATCACGGTGCACTGGCTGCTCAAGGGCGGACCGGTCGAACCGTCGGTGGCGATCCTCGACTACCGGCCCGGCGCGGGCGTGCCGCGCCACCGCCATGTCGGGCTGGAAACCATTGTCGTGCTCGAGGGCACGCAAAGCGACGAGAATGGCTGTTATCCCGCGGGCAGCGTCGTCCTTAACCCGGTCGGGACCGAGCATTCGGTGTGGACGAAAGACGGCTGCGTCGTGCTGATCCAATGGGACCTGCCGGTGATCATTCTGGGAGAGGCCACATGAGCGATATCCGCTTCGACATCGGCAGTCTGCATGCGGCCTATGCGGCCGGCGTAAGTGTAACCGACATGATCGATGCCGTGCATGAGCGCATCGTGGCGGCCGACGATCCCGGCATCTTCATTCATCTTGCCGCCAAGGCGGAGATGCTAGCGCAGGCGCGAACACTCGGGCCGTTCGATCCGGTGGGCAAGCCGCTGTGGGGCGTGCCGTTCGCGGTCAAGGACAACATCGATGTCGCCGGCATGCCGACGACCGCCGCCTGCGCCGAATATGCCTATGTGCCCGACCAGGACGCCACCGTGGTGGCCCGGCTGAAGACGGCTGGCGCGTTGGTGGTGGGCAAGACCAATCTCGACCAGTTCGCCACCGGCCTTGTCGGCGTGCGCACGCCGTATCCGATCCCCAGGAACGCCGTCGATGCCAGCCTGGTGCCGGGCGGTTCCTCATCGGGATCCGCCGTGGCGACGGCGCGCGGCATCGTCTCCTTCGCGCTCGGCACCGACACGGCCGGCTCCGGCCGCATACCCGCCGGCCTCAACAACATCGTCGGGCTGAAGCCGACGGTCGGCGCGTTGTCAGCTGCCGGCGTCGTGCCGGCCTGCCGCACGCTCGACTGCATCTCGGTGTTCGCGCTCACCGTCGACGATGCCTATGCCGTGTACGGCGTCGCGGCGGCCAAGGACACGGCCGACGCCTATTCTCGCGCGGTCAAGGTGCCGGCGCTTGCCACGCGTCCGCCGGTGCTGAGCGTCGGCGTGCCGGCGAAGACTGACCTGAAGTTCTTCGGCGACACCTCGATGCAGGCAGGCTTCGAGGCGGCCCTTGCGGTGCTGGAAAAGCTCGGCTGCCGGCTGGTCGAAATCCCGTTCGGCGATTTCTATGCCACCGCCAATCTGCTCTACGAAGGCGCCTGGGTGGCCGAACGCTATGCGGCGATCCGCGACTTCATGGACGCCAACGAAGCGGCGCTGCATCCGGTAACGCGAAAGATCATCGGCGGCGCGCGCGGCCTGTCGGCGGCCGATGCATTCAAGGGCCTTTATGCGCTGCAGGCCTACAAGGCCAAGCTCGGCCCGGTCATCGCTTCGGTCGACCTGTTCTGCGTGCCGACCGCGCCGACGCATTACGCCCTGGAGGCGGTGCGAGCCGATCCGATCACCACCAACAGCCGGCTCGGCACCTACACCAATTTCGTCAATCTGCTCGATATGTGCGGCATCGCAGTGCCGACCGGCAAGCGCGACGACGGGCTGCCGATGAGCGTGACCTTGCTCGCCATGGCGGGCAAGGATTGGCTCACGGCTGGACTCGCCCGCGACATCCATGCCGCGAGTGGCCTGCCGCTCGGCGCGACCGGCTGGGCGCAGCCGGGTAGCCCGCCACTCGGCGAATGCGCGGCAGACGAGATGATCGATCTGGTGGTTGTCGGCGCGCATCTTTCGGGCATGCCGCTCAATGGCCAATTGCGGGAGCTCGGAGCCCGGTTCTCGAGGAACGCGAAGACAACGCCTGCCTATCGGCTCTATGCACTTGCCGGGCAAGCCGTGCCCAAGCCTGGCCTGGTGCGCGTAGCCGGCGACGGCATGCAGATAGACGTCGAGGTCTGGCGGCTTGATCCGGATGCCTTCGGACGCTTCGTCGCCGCCATCCCGGCTCCGCTTGGCATTGGCACGATCGAACTCAACGACGGCACGTCGGCAAAAGGCTTCCTGGCCGAGACGGCCGGCCTGTTGGCCGCAACCGACATCTCGATACACGGCGGCTGGCGCAGCTTTATCGCCAATTCGCGCGAACCGGAGCGCCGTCTGGAGAGCGTTCCGAGCGGCTGATCGGGCTCCCTGGGAGCCGTCGCGTCCTCGACGATGACGCGACCAACTCCGCGCCGATGCGGCTTACGCCTCGATCGCTTCGACCAAAGCGCGTGAGACCGATGCTATCACCGCATTGCGCTTGGCCAGGCTCTGCTTGGTGCCGGTCAGATAGACCGACATCAGAATCGGATTGCCCGACGTCGGCCAGATGACGGCCGCGTCATTGGTGCTGCCACGATCGCCGGTGCCGGTCTTGTCGCCGCATTTCCAGCCTTTCGGCAATCCGGCTCGGATACGGTCGTCGCCGGTCTTGTTGGCCACCAGCCAGTCAACAAGCTGCGCCCGGCTCTTTTGCGAGAGGCTGTCGCCGAGAGCGAGGCGTTCACAGTCGTCGATCATGGCCAACGGCGAGGTCGTATCGCGGGGATCGTCCGGCGCCGATTCGTTCAGCTCCGGCTCGATGCGGTCGAGCCTGGTCACCGTATCGCCGATCGAGCGCAGATAGGTGGTCAGTTGCGCCGGTCCGCCAAAGGAGTCCAGCAGCAGATTGGCGGCCCCATTGTCGCTGACGGTTACCGCGGCCTCGCAAAGCTGCGCCACCGTCATCTCGCCGCCGGCGTGGTTCTTGGTGGTTGGCGAACTCGCGACAACGGCGTTATGCGGCACCTCTATGCTGCGGTCGAGCTGTTCGATGCCGCCCTCGACGCGGTGCAGGATGAGTGCCGCGGCAAGTGTCTTGAAGGTGCTGCACATCGGAAACAGCTCATTCTCGCGATAGCCGAATTGCGCCGTCGTTCCGGCGATCCGGCAGGCCACGCCAAGCCGGCCGCCGCTTTTCGCCTCAAGCCGCCTTATTTTCGGCGTCAGCCCATCAAATTTTGTCGGGCTTATTGCCGCCTTCGCCATCGCGCTCAACGTGATGGGGGCCGTCAAAACCACCGCGAGACCACCAATGAAACTGCGTCTGCTTGTCATGTCCACACTCTCTCTTGCCCCGCGCCGCAGGACTGGCCCCAATCCGGCGGCGCCGCAAACGAGTAAACATCGCCTCCGTCATAAGAAAAACTAGGGCTGGACCGATGAAGCGATCGCACCTCCCGCTGAATGGCTTGCGCGCTTTCGAGGCCGCCGCCCGGCATCTCAGCTTCACCGGCGCCGGCCTCGAGCTGCGCGTCACCCAGGCCGCCGTCAGCCATCAGGTCAAGGGTCTTGAAGAGGTGCTTGGCGTCAGGCTGTTCCGCCGGCTGCCGCACGGGCTGACTTTAAGCGAAGAAGGCGAGGCGTTGCTGCCGGTTTTGAGCGATGCCTTCAACAGGATTGGCATCACGCTCGACCGCTTCGAAGGCGGCCGCTTCCACGACATCGTCACCGTCGGTGTCGTCGGCACCTTCGCCTCGGGCTGGCTGATCCCGCGGCTTCCGCTGTTTCACCGGGCCTATCCGGACATCGAATTGCGCATCTCGACCAACAACAACCGGGTCAATCTGGCCGCCGACGGTCTCGACTTCGCCATCCGCTTCGGCGACGGCTCCTGGCCGGGGACAGACAACACGCCTCTGCTGCCCGGCGCGTTCTCACCCGCTTGCGCGCCCGACATCGCCGCGCGTCTGCGTGACCCCTTGGATCTCGGGCGCGAAACGCTGCTCTGCTCCTACCGGGAAGACGAATGGCTGCGCTGGTTCGAGGCGGCCGGGCGCCATTGCCCACCGATCAAGGGCATCGTCTTCGATTCTTCCGTCACTATGGCCAATGCCGCCGTCCAGGGCGCCGGCGTAGCGCTGCTGCCCGTGTCGATGTTCAGCCGCGAGCTTGGCTCCGGCCAGTTGGTACGGCCTTTCAGCAGCACGGTCGATGTCGGCCGCTACTGGCTGTCGGCGCGGCGCCGGCGCCAGAACTCGCAGGCGATGACGACCTTCGCCGATTGGCTGAAGGCCGAGGCCACCGGTAATGCCTAAGCGCCCCAGACCACCGCTTGCTCATGTCGCTTGATCAGGTGCTTGAGGTTGTCGAAACCAAGACGGATGTGCTTGGCAAAGGCGTCGACGGCCGGTGCTCGCGGCGTGTCGGCGAGCCTGAGCAAGCCGAGCGCCCGCTCTGGATGCGGGATCGCCAGCGGCAGCGCGGTGATCGCCTTGTCCCGGCGGAAGGCAAAGACGACGCTGTGCGGCAGCACGGTCAGCGCGTCGGTTTCCTTCATGTAGTTGATGGCGCTGGTCAGCGAGCCGCCAGAGTAGCGAATTTTTATCTCCGTCGCGCCGAGCGACAGAAGCAGGCTGCGCAAATCCTCCAGCAGCGGGCTGCCAGGCGGCGGCGCGATCCAGGGATAGTCGAGCAGGTCGCTGGTTTTCAGCTTGCGCCGCAGCAGCAGCGGATGCGTCGACCGGCAAGCGACGACATTGCGGCCAGGCAGGATTTCGCGGAACTCCATGCCTGACCCCTCTTTCAGGATATCGATCGGACAGACGGCGAGGTCGATGCGATCGGCATTGATGGCCGCGCGCAGGTCCGGCAGATAGCCATAGCTCTGGTCGATACGCACATCCGGATAGGCGTTCTGGAAATCGGCGATCATGCCGGAGATCAGTGCGTCCATGAAGAACGGCGTGCCGCCGACCCGCACCACGCCGGAGCGGCCCTGGCTGAAATTGGCGACGATGTCGGAGGCCTTGCGTGATGCCGCTAGCATCACCTGGCCATGATCGGCGAGCGCCTGGCCGAGCGGTGTCGGCTGCAAAGGCCGGCGGCCCTTCAGAAAAAGCGGCTCGCCCAGCCGCTTTTCCAGCATCGACAATGTGCGCGAAACCGCCGGCTGTGATAGGCCGACAAGCGCGGCGCCCTCGGTGACACCCCCTGCCTGCACGACCGCCGCCAGCTGGATCAAATGCCGTTCATCGAGTTTCATACCAATATGGTATATTAAATCGGCCAGAAATCATCATCTTTGTATCCGGCCTCCGGTATTGTCCCTTGGTGAGATGGAACCGGGGAGGAGCATGTCACATCCAGGCATACCGTCGTTCAACGAGGCCAACTCCGCCGAGATGGTCGCCCAACGCCTTTTGAAGGCCAAGGCCGGACCGTTGCCGCGCTTCCTGGCGACTGTTGTCGACCATCTCCACCAGATCGTCCGGGAGACACGTCCGACAGCGGCGGACTGGCGGCAAGCCATCGCTTTCCTCACCGAAATCGGCCATGCCAGCGACGACAAGCGGCAGGAATGGGTTTTGCTGTCCGATCTCCTCGGCGTCACCGCGCTGGTCGAGGATATCAATTCCCGTCGCCCGAACGGCGCCACCCCCAACACCGGGCGCGGCCCGTTCTATCGTACCGACGCACCACGGCTGCCGCTCGGCGCCGACATTTCTCTCGATGGCGTTGGCGCGCCGCTGACCGTGACAGGTCGCGTGGTCGACCTCGACGGAATGCCTGTAGCGGGTGCGACGGTCGAGACCTGGCAAGCCAACGCTCAAGGATTCTATGAGAACCAGCAACCCGATCTGCAGCCAGAATTCAATTTGCGTGGCGTCTTCACTACCGACAGCGATGGCCGTTTCCACTACCGCACGGTGAAGCCGGCCGGGTATGGTGTGCCGGATGACGGCCCGGTCGGGCAGATGCTTGGCCGGCTAAATTACCCGCTCAGCCGGCCGGCGCATCTGCATTTTCTCATCCGCGCCAACAATTTCGAGACCCTGACGACGCAAGTGTTCGAGCGCGGCGATCCGCGTCTGAGCGAAGACGCATTGTTCGGCGTTAAACCCGAACTGGTCGGCGATTTCAAACGTGCCGGCAACAGCTGGTCGCTCGATTTCAGCTTCGTCATGGCAATGGCGCGCAAGGGGAGCCGGGCGGCATGACGAGGCAATTCACCTATTCCGGCAGCCCTGCCCACATCGTCTTCGGTAATGGCGCCTCGTTGGAAGTCGGCTCATGGGTCGAAAAACTCGGCTGCAAGCGTGCGCTGGTGCTGTCGACGCCGCATCAAATAGCCGATGGCGAAGCGCTGGCGAAGCGGCTTGGGCCGCTGGCGGCGGGAACCTTTTCGGGCGCGGCCATGCACACGCCGGTCGATGTGACCGAAGCCGCCATGAACACGGCAAAAGAAATCAGCGCCGACTGCGTCGTCTCGCTCGGCGGCGGGTCCACCACTGGTCTCGGCAAAGCGATCGCGTATCGCACCGACCTGCCGCAGATCGTCATCCCGACCACCTATGCCGGCTCGGAAGTGACGCCGATCCTCGGCCAGACCGAGAACGGCGTGAAGACCACCGTGCGCGATGCAAAAATCCTGCCGGAAGTGGTGATCTACGACCCCGAACTGACCATCGGCCTGCCCATAGCGATGAGCGTCACCTCAGGCCTCAACGCCATGGCGCATGCGGCCGAGGCGCTTTACGCGCAGGACCGCAACCCTGTCTCGACGCTGATGGCGACCGAAGGGCTGCGCGCCCTTAAGACGGCACTTCCAGTGCTGGTGAAGGAGCCGAGGAATCTCGAAGCCCGCGGCGACGCGCTCTACGGCGCCTGGCTGTGCGGCACGGTGCTCGGCACTGTCGGCATGGCGCTGCATCACAAGATCTGCCACACGCTTGGCGGCTCCTTCGACATGCCGCATGCGGAGACCCATGCGGTGATGCTGCCGCACACGATCGGCTTCAACGCCGTCGCCGTGCCCGACCTACTCAAGCCCGTCGCCGACATCCTTGGCGGTAGCGCCGGCGGCGGTCTCCACGATTTCGCCAAATCCGTCGGCGCGCCGCTCACACTCCGGGAACTCGGCCTCAAGCAGGGCGATCTCGATAGCGCCGCCGAGATCGCGACGAAGAATCCATACTGGAATCCGCGGCCTTTCGACCGCGCCGCAATCCGCGCCCTGTTGCAGGACGCGTGGGAGGGAAGACGACCACAGAACTGACGGCAACACAGGGAGGAACAACAATGATTAACAGACGCGAATTCATCCGGAATACGGCAGCCACCGGCTTGCTTGCCGGCACGTCGGGGCTGGCCATGCCGGCAATCGCCCAGAATGCGCCGATCAAGCTCGGCTATGTCAGCCCGCAATCCGGCCCGCTGGCCGCCTTTGCCGAGGCCGACAAATTCATCATCGACGGGTTTCTCGCCGCCACCAAGGCCGCCGGCCTCAACTACGAGGTCGTCGTCAAGGACAGCCAGTCCAACCCGAACCGGGCAGCGGAAGTCGCCAAGGAGCTGATCGTCACCGACAAGGTCAATCTGATGCTTGTCGCCTCGACGCCGGAGACCACCAACCCGGTCGCAACCACCTGCGAGGCGGAAGAGGTGCCGTGCCTGTCGACCGTAGCACCCTGGCAGCCCTGGTTCATCGGCCAGCAAGGCAATCCCGGCGACCCCTCCTCGTGGAAGCCGTTCAACTATGCCTACCATTTCTTCTGGGGGCTAGAAGACGTCATTGCCGTCTTCACCAACATGTGGGCACAGGTTGAGACCAACAAGAAGGTTGGCGGCCTGTTCCCCAATGACGGCGACGGCAATGCCTGGGGCGACGGCACGGTCGGCTTCCCGCCGGTATTGGCCAAGGGCGGCTACGGGCTGACCGACACCGGCCGCTACCAGAACCTGACCGACGACTTCTCGGCGCAGATCAACGCCTTCAAGGGCGCGTCGTGCGAAATCATCACCGGCGTGATGATCCCGCCCGATTTCACCACCTTCTGGAACCAGGCCAAGCAGCAGGGCTTCACACCGAAGGTCGCGTCGATCGGCAAGGCGCTGCTGTTCCCGCAATCGGTCGAGGCGCTCGGCAAGTCCGGCCACAATTTGTCGTCGGAAGTCTGGTGGACGCCCAACCACCCGTTCAAATCGTCGCTGACCGGCGAGAGCTCCGCGCAGGTGGCGGCGGGCTTCACCAAGGCCACCGGCCGCCAATGGACCCAGCCGATCGGCTTTGTCCATGCACTGTTCGAGATTGCCGTCGATGTGATGAAGCGGGCGGGCGAAGCCAGCGACGGCGACAAGGTGGCGGCGGCAATCGCCGCGACCAAGCTCGACACGCTGGTCGGCCCGATTGCCTGGGACGGCGCCAAATTGCCGCCCTTTGCCGCCAAGAACATCGCAAAGACGCCGCTGGTCGGCGGCCAGTGGCGGCTGAAGGACGGCGGTGGCTACGATCTTGTCATCACCGACAACAAGACCGCGCCCAACATCCCGACGGGCGGCAAGATGGAAGTCATCGGATGAGCGGCACCTCGCACCTTTCCTGCCTGCACCTTCTCCCCGTGAACGGGGAGAAGAGAGGCTAGCCATGCCCATCCTCGCCCTCGCCAATGTCTCGAAACGCTTCGGTGCCCTGACGGTCGCCGACGCGGTTTCGTTCGAGCTTGGCGAGGGCGAGGCGTTGGGCATCATCGGTCCGAACGGCGCCGGCAAGTCGACCCTATTCAACTTGATCACCGGCAACATAGCGGCCGACGCCGGCACCATCACCTTCGATGGCCGCGACGTGACAAGACTGCCGCCGATGCAACGGTGCTTTGCCGGCGTCGGCCGCTCCTTCCAGATCCCGCAGCCTTTCGAGAAGCTGACCGTGTTCGAGAACCTGCTGGTGGCTGGCGCCTTCGGGGCGCGCAAGTCCGAAGCCGAGGTGAGCGACCGCTGCGCCGAAATTCTGGTCGAGACCGGCCTGATCGATCGCGCCAACCATCCGGCTGGCGGCTTGAGCCTCTTGCAGCGCAAGCGGCTGGAACTTGCCCGCGCCCTGGCGACTGAACCAACACTGCTGCTGCTGGACGAGATCGCCGGTGGCCTGACCGAAGGCGAATGCGGCATGCTGGTCGACACCATCAGAGGCATCCACACAGGCGGCATGTCGATCATCTGGATCGAGCATGTGCTGCATGCTCTGAACTCGGTGGTCGAGCGACTGCTGGTGCTCAATTTCGGCAAGATCATCGGCATGGGCGTACCCGACACCGTCATGGCGTCGCGCGAGGTCCGCGAAATCTATCTCGGGATCGAAGTCTGATGGCGCTGCTCGAGACCAGAAACCTCATTGCGCGCTACGGCGATTTCCAGGCGCTGTTCGGCGTCGACATCGCGCTGGATCCGGGCGAGACGATTGCGATCATCGGCGCCAACGGCGCCGGCAAGACGACGCTGATGCGCTCGATTTCAGGCATATTGGCCAATCAACCAGACGCGGTGCTGTTCGACGGTGAGAAGATCGGCGCCCTGGCCGCGCCCGACATCGTGGCGCGCGGCATCGCCATGGTGCCGGAGGGACGAAAACTGTTTCCCTCGCTAAGCGTCGAAGAGAACCTTCTTATTGGCCGCTACGGCCGCGCGGTCGAAGGCCATTGGGGCCTCGACACCGTCTACGCGCTGTTCCCGATCCTTAAGGAGAGACGCACCAATCCCGGCACGGCGCTGTCCGGCGGCCAGCAGCAGATGGTGGCGATCGGCCGGGCGCTGATGTCCAACCCGCGCGTGCTTCTGTGCGACGAGATCAGCCTTGGCCTGGCGCCCGTCGTCATCAAGGATATCTACGCCGCCTTTCCGCGCATCCGCGAAGCAGGCGCTTCGATCGTCGTGGTTGAGCAGGATATCGGCCAGGCGCTGAAGGTCGCCGACCGCGTCTACTGCATGATGGAAGGGCGGATCACGCTCTCCGGTTCGCCCTCAGATCTGACGCGCGAGGCCATTCACGCTGCGTATTTCGGGGTAGCCTGACATGGCATGGCTCGACACCATCATTCAGGGCATTCTGCTCGGCGGTCTCTACGCTTTGTTCGCGGCGGGCCTCAGCCTCGTCTTCGGCATCATGCGGCTGGTCAATCTGGCGCATGGCGACCTCATCGTGCTTGCTGCCTTCCTGATCCTGGTGCTCGTCTCGGCCCTTGGCCTCAATCCGTTCCTGGCGGCACTGGTGGCGATGCCTGTGATGTTCGCGGTCGGCTGGGCGCTGCAGTTCTTCCTGCTCAACCAGACATTGGGCACTGACATTCTGCCGCCGCTGCTCGTCACCTTCGGCCTGTCGATCGTCATCCAGAACGGCCTGCTCGAAGGCTTTACCGCCGACAGCCGCCGCATCCCGGTCGGCGGGATGGACTCCGCATCCGTTGCGCTGGGGCCGATCAATGTCGGCGTCATGCCACTGTTGACCCTGGCCTCGGCAGTCGCGGTGATCGTCGGGCTGAACCAGCTCTTCTATCGCACCTCGCTCGGCCGCGCCTTCCGCGCCACCTCGGACGATCCGGTCACAGCAGGGCTGATGGGTATCCAGCCGAAGCGCATCTTCGCAACCGCCACCGGCATCGCCATGGTTGTGGTGACGATTGCTGCGCTCTATCTCGGTACGCGCGCCAATTTCGATCCGACCATCGGCCCAGCGCGGCTTATCTACGCCTTCGAGGCGGTTATCATCGGCGGCCTTGGCTCGCTGTGGGGCACGCTCGCCGGCGGCATCGTCATCGGCATCGCCCAAACCTTTGGCGCCGCGATCAACCCGGAATGGCAAATCCTCGCCGGGCATCTGGCCTTCCTCGTCGTGCTGCTGGTCCGGCCGCGCGGCCTGTTTCCGCGTGCGGTGGATTGAGCGCATGACCGACACCTCGCTAACACCCTGGAGAGTCGAAACGCAGACCAAAGCGTCAGCGATATCAGCCATCGTCGCCGCGCTGATCATCCTGCTCGCCTTTGCCGCACCGCTGTTCGCCTCGCGCAGCGTGATGCAAGACCTGTTCTTCATCCTGACCATGCTCGTGCTGGCACAGAACTGGAACCTGCTCGCCGGCTATGCCGGGCTGGTCTCGGTCGGACAGCAGGCCTTTGTCGGCTTTGGCGCTTACGCCATGTTTGCCCTGGTCATCCTCGCCGGGCTCGATCCGCTGATCGCGATCCTGCTCGCCGGCATCGCCAGCGCCTTGCTCGCCATCCCCACCGCCTTCTTCCTGTTTCGTTTGCAGGGTGCCTATTTCGCCATCGGCAGCTGGGTCATCGCCGAAGTGGTGCGGCTGGCGTTGGCGCAATGGAAGATGCTCGGCGGCGGCACCGGCACCTCGCTGCCCCGTGAAGCGACGCGCGACATGCCCGCACTGAAGTTTGTCGGCGAATTGTTCGGCGTCAAATCCTCCGGCGCCGGCGACATCCTGACCTACTGGCTGGCGCTGCTGCTCGCCATCGCCACGATCGGCCTGGTCTACCGCCTGCTGCGCTCGAAGCAGGGATTGGGGCTCGCAGCGGTGCGCGACAACCAGGAAGCCGCACGTTCGGTCGGTGTCGATGCCCGCCGCATGAAGACGCTGGTCTATCTGGCGGCGGCCTTCGGCACCGGTCTCTGTGGCGCGCTGATCTATGTGCAGAAGGCGCGCATTTCGCCCGACGCCGCCTTCTCCGTCGTCGACTGGACCGCCTATGTCATCTTCATCGTCGTCATCGGCGGCATCGGCACCATCGAAGGGCCGATCGTCGGCGTCATCGTCTTCTATCTTCTGCAAAACCTGCTGGCCGATTACGGCTCCTGGTATCTGCTGATCCTCGGACTGATCGGCATCGTCATCATGCTGTTTGCGCCGCGCGGCCTGTGGGGCCTGTTTGCCGAGCGCACCGGCATCCAGCTTTTTCCGGTTCGCCGCCGGCTGACCGGCGGGCCATTAATGTCAAGCAAAAACGGAGGGCCGCATGGCTGACATCACTACCGACGTGCTGACCATCGGCACCGGGCCCGCAGGCTCGGCCACCGCAGCTTTGCTTTCGACCTATGGCGTCGAGAACATGGTCATCAACCGCTATCGCTGGCTGGCCGCGACGCCGCGCGCCCACATCACCAACCAGCGCACCATGGAGGTGTTGCGCGACCTCGGCCAAGAGGTCGAGGCGGAAGCCTATATGCACGCCACCGAGCAGGATTTGATGGGCGAGAACGTGTTCTGCACCTCGCTCGCCGGCGAGGAGATCGGCCGCATGCGCAGTTGGGGCAAGCATCCGCTCTCCCGTGCCGAGCACCTTTTGTCATCGCCCTCGCACATGAACGATTTGCCGCAGACCTTCATGGAGCCGCTGCTGTTCAAGACCGCCTGTTCGCGCGGCACGCAATCGCGCATGTCGATGGAGTACCTGTCGCATGTGCAGGACGCGGACGGCGTCACCACGACTTGCCGCGATCGGCTGACCGGCAAGGATGTCACCATCCGCTCAAAGTATCTGGTCGGCGCCGACGGCGGCAATTCGCTGGTCGCCGAACATGCCGGCCTGCCTTTCGAAGGCAAGATGGGCGTCGGCGGCTCGATGAACATCCTGTTCAAGGCCGATCTGTCGAAATACGTCGCCCACCGCCCGTCGGTGCTCTACTGGGTGGTGCAGCCAGGCGCCGATGTCGGCGGCATCGGCATGGGCCTGGTGCGCATGATCCGGCCATGGAACGAATGGCTGATCGTCTGGGGCTATGACATCAACCAGCCGGCGCCCAAGGTCGACGACGCCTTCGCCAGGAAGGTCGCGCGTGACTTGGTCGGCGATCCCGAGCTGGAGATCGAGATCCAGTCGGTATCGACCTGGACCGTCAACAACATGTACGCCACGCAGACCTCCAAGGGCCGCGTCTTCTGCATGGGCGACGCCATCCATCGCCACCCGCCTTCGAACGGGCTGGGCTCCAACACCTCGATCCAGGACGGTTTCAACCTCGCCTGGAAGCTCGCTTATGTCATCAAGGGCAAGGCTGGCCCAAAACTGCTCGACTCCTATTCGCAGGAGCGTGCCCCGGTGGCCAAGCAGATCGTCACCCGTGCCAACAAGTCGATCGAGGAATTCGGCCCGATCTTCAAGGCGCTCGGCCTGCTCGATTCCATCGATCCGGTGAAGATGCAGTCCAACATGGATGCGCGCTGCGATGATACGGCGGCGGCCGAAGCGCAACGCGCCAAGATCCGCGAGACCATCGCTTCAAAGGTCTATGAATTCGATGCTCATGGCGTCGAGATGAACCAGCGCTATATCTCGAACGCCATCGTCACCGACGGCCAGAAGGAACCAGCCTTCGAGAAAGACGCCGAACTGCATTACCAGCCGACATCCTGGCCCGGCGCACGAGTGCCGCATGTCTGGGTCCATTCGGATCGGGGTGACAAGGTTTCCACGCTCGACCTGACTGGGCACGGCAAGTTCACCGTACTGACCGGCATTGGCGGCCAAGGCTGGCTCGACGCCGCCAAGACCGTCGGCAAGGAACTAGGCATCGACATCACGGGGCATCTGATTGGCCCGCGCCAGCCCTGGCAGGATTTCTCCGGCGACTGGGCGCGCGCCCGCGAAATCCGCGACAGCGGCGTTCTTCTGGTGCGGCCCGACCAGCACGTAGGCTGGCGAAAGGATGCGATCAGCGGCGATCCGACAGCGGACCTGCGCAAGGCCCTGGCGTCAATCCTGGACAGGTGAGAGATATGGAAGCGCACGAGAAAGGCTTCTTCACCGAGGCGAATTCTGTCGAGGTCGTCACCGGCCGCAACAAGAACGCCAGGGATGAGCGGCTGAAGGCGGTGATGGATGTCATCACCCGCAAACTGCATGAGGCGGTCAAGGAGATCGAGCCGACACAAGACGAGTGGTTCGAGGCGATCTTGTTTTTGACGAAAACCGGCCAGCTCTCCACCGAATGGCGGCAGGAATTCATCCTGCTGTCCGATGTGCTCGGCGTTTCGATGCTGGTCGACGCCATCAACAACCGCAAGCCTTCAGGCGCTTCGGAATCGACGGTGCTCGGACCCTTCCACCTCGCCGACGCGCCGGAGCTGCCGATGGGAGCCAACATCTGTCTCGACCAGAAGGGCGAGGACATGTTCATCCATGGCCGCATCCTCGACACCGACAGAAAGCCGATTGCCAACGCCGTCCTCGATGTCTGGCAGGCCAATGACGAGGGTTTCTACGATGTGCAGCAGAAGGGCATCCAGCCCGACTTCAACCTGCGCGGCGTCTTCCGCACTGGCACCGACGGCCGCTATTGGTTTCGCGCCGTGAAGCCGAAATTCTACCCGATCCCCGATGACGGCACGGTCGGCAAGCTGCTGCATGCGCTCGGCCGCCACCCCTACCGCCCGGCGCATCTGCACTACATCCTCAAGGCTGACGGCTTCGAGACGCTGACCACCCACATCTTCGATCCCGACGATCCCTACATCAATTCGGACGCGGTGTTCGGCGTGAAGGAGACCCTGCTCGCCGAATTCAGGCGCATCGACGATCCGGTCCGCGCCAAGGGTCTCGAATTCGCCAGCCCGTTCTGGGAGGTCGAGCACGATTTCGTGCTCGCGAGGGGATAGCGATCCCTTGCCACTGGGATAGCGTGGTCAACCAGTCGCGTCAGTCTCCCACGAGCCGATCTCTGCCATCCGCTTCAGCAGCGGCGCAGGCTTGAAGACCTCCTTGCCGGTCTGACGATGCCAGTGGTCGAGCCGGTCGATAATCCTGGCCGCCCCTTCAAGGCCAGCCCAGAACATCGGACCGCCCTTGCCGATCGGGAACCCGTAACCGTTGACCCAGACGACATCGATGTCGGACGCGCGGGCCGCGATCTTCTCTTCGAGGATTTTCGCGCCCTCGTTGACCAGCGGATAGAGCGTGCGCTCGATGATTTCCTCGGCCCCGATCTCCCTCGGTTTTATGCCCTTTTCCGCAGCCTTTTCGCGGATCAGCGTCTCGACCTCGGGATCAGGGACACCCGCGCGCGCACCGGCCTCGTAGAGATAGAACCCCCGACCGGTCTTCTGGCCGAATCGCCCCTGTTCGCACAGCGTATCGGCGATAGCGGCTGTCAGGCCGCGTGCCTTGCGGTTGCGCCAGCCAATGTCGAGACCGGCGAGATCGCCCATCTGGAACGGTCCCATCGGCCAGCCGAAATCCGTGAACGCCTTGTCGATCTGGCCGGGCGTCGCCCCCTCCAGCAGCAGCGCCTCGGATTCCGAGCCACGCGCCGCCAGCATGCGGTTGCCGACGAAGCCGTGGCAGACACCGACGACGACAGCCACCTTGCCGATCCTGCGCGCCATATCGACCACGGTCGCCAGCGCATCGGGCGCGGTCTTGTCGGCGCGCACGATCTCCAGCAGCTTCATGACATTGGCCGGTGAGAAGAAATGCAGGCCGAGCATGTCCTGCGGCCGCGAGATCGAGGCGGCGATTTCATTGATGTCGAGATAGGAGGTGTTGGTGGCGAGGATGGCGCCCGCCTTGGCTATCGCGTCGAGCTTGCCAAAGACTTCCTTCTTGACCGCCATGTCCTCGAACACCGCCTCGACGATCAGGTCGCAATCGGCGAGATCGGCATAGTCGGTGGAACCTTTGAACTGGGCGAGGCGCTGACGCTTGGCGTCTTCGCTCAACGAGCCACGCGAGACCGAAACAGCATAGTTCTTCTCGATCGTGCCCAGCCCGCGATCCAATACCTCCTGGCTCGTTTCCAGCAAAGTGACGGGATAGCCGCCATTGGCGAAGGCCATGGCGATGCCGCCGCCCATCGTGCCGGCGCCGATGACGCCGACGCGGCCAATCCTGCGCTTTACGATGCCCTTGGCCGGAATCTTAGCCGCCTCACGTTCGGCGAAGAACAGATGGCGCTGCGCCCGTGACTGGTCGCTGGCGACCAGTTTCACAAACAGCGCCCGCTCCGCCGCCAATGCTTCGTCGAAAGTCAGCGTGACGGCATTGCGTACCGCTTGCGCACAGGCGAGCGGCGCTTCCAGCCCGCGCGCCTTCCTGGCGAGATCCGCCGCCTCGGCGTCGAAGGCGCCGAGGTTTGTTTCCCCGGCATTGCGATCACGCACCGGCGTGAAAGGACCACCCTTGCGGGCGATTTCCCGGGCGAAGTTCACGGCATGCGTGGCCAGATCGCCTTCGAAGACGGCATCGACCAGACCGGCGGCATGCGCCTCGGTCGCGCCAATCGGCGTGCCTGAAACGATCATCTTCAGCGCCTTCACCGCACCGACGAGGCGCGGCAGCCGCACCGTGCCGCCGGCGCCCGGCAGCAGGCCGAGCTTAACTTCCGGCAGGCCGAGCTTGGCGCCGGCATCGGCAACGCGAAAATGGCAACCGAGCGCCAGCTCCAGACCGCCGCCGAGCGCGGTGCCGTGGATGGCGGCGACGGTCGGCTTGGTGATGCTCTCAAGCGTCACGATCAGGGCGCGCAGATCCGGCTGCTGCACCGGTTTGCCGAACTCGGTGATGTCGGCGCCGGCGATAAAGGTCCGTCCAGCACAAGCGATGATGATGGCCGCGACCGATGCATCATCGCGCAGCGAGACCAGCGCCTGCATCAGCGGCCCGCGGACATGAAAACTCAGCGCATTGACCGGCCGGTTGTCGATGGTGACGAGGGCGATATCGTCGTCGCGGCTGATCTTCACGAAATCGGACAAGTAAAACCTCCGGGCAATGGCAAGCGGCAAGGGCCGCGCGAACGGGATTTACAGCGCTTGCACGCGGATGGGAACCGGATGCCGACCTGGCACAATGATTAGCGCTGGCCGGCGGCCTCCGCCGCCAGCATCTCCGGCATCGTCATGTTGACGCACGCAATTTGGGGCCGGCTCACCGCGCCGCCTTCTCGCCACCCGCCGCCGTAATCACTCCCACAATGATCAGCCCCGTCAGCAACAGCCGCACCCCGGCACTGACGCCGAACGTGTTGAGCATGGTGAGCAGCAGCACCAGGAACAGCGCCGCGCCCCACACGCCCGGCACATTGGCCTTGCCGCCGGCGACCGACGTGCCGCCGATGACGACGACGGCGATCGAGGCCAGCAGATATTCATTGCCGATGTCGACATTGGCGCCACGGAAATAGCCGGCGAGCAGCGCCCCATCGATGCCACCGAGCGCGCCCGACAGCGTGTAGGTGAGGAGGCGGATGCGGCCGACATTGACGCCGGCCAGCCAGGCGGCGCGGATGTTCTGGCCGATCGCCAGCACCGAGCGGCCGTAGATCATGCGCTGCAGCGCGATGGCCGCGCCGACGGTGAACAGCACGGTGAGGATAGCCAGCACGGGAACGCCCAGAATTTGCCAGTTGGCGAAATCGGCAAAGCCCGGCGGCGGCTTGATCTGCAGCCCGCGCCCATAGCTGATGTCGATAGACTGGATGATGAAGCTCGCCGACAAAGTGGCGATGATCGGCGGAATGCGCAGCGCCCAGATCAGCAGGTAGTTGACTGCACCGATCGCGGCGCCGCAAGCGAGCGCGGCCAGCAACCCGACGATGATCATGGAATCGCTGCCGCCCATCACCTTCATGGCTACGGCACTGGCCAGGCCGATATTGGCCGGCAGCGACAGGTCGACATTGCCGGGGCCGAGCGTAATGACGAACATCTGGCCGACGCCGACAATGACGGTGAACACGGCGAGCGACAGCGCGGCCGTGACCATGCCGCCGGCGCCATAGCCGCCGGTGAAGATGATCGTCGCCAGCCACACGACAAGCGCTCCGATGAACGACCACACCCAGGGTTTGCCAGCCAGCGATTTCACCAAGATCATCGCTCACCTCTCCCTGCGGCTGATCAGCACCCGCGCCGCCAGCACGATGATCAGGATGGCGCCGTTGGCGGCCACCTGCCAGTCGGGCGGAATGTGCATGAAGGTCAGCAGCGGCGAGGCTGCCAGCGCCAAGGTCAGCGCACCGATCACCGCGCCGATCGGCGACACCCGGCCGCCAACGAATTCGCCGCCACCGAGGATGACGCCGGCGATCGCCAGCAGTGTGTAGCCATTGCCGATATTGGCATCGGCCGAGGTGGTGATGCCGATCAGCGCCATGCCGGACAGCACGCCGAACAGGCCGGCCAGCGCAAACAGCACGATCTTGGTCTTGAGCAGCGACCAGCCGGCACGCTTGAGCGCTGCCGGATTGCCGCCGGAACCACGCAGGATGACGCCATAGGAGGTGCGCATCAGGCCGAAATGGACAATGAGCCCGATCAGCAGGGCGGCAATGATCGGGAACGGCACGAAGGGCGGCTTGAACGACATGATCGCCAGCAGCCAGTCCGGCGCCTTGCCGCCCGGCTTGGGCAAAACAAGGATGGCCAGCCCCTGCCAGACGAAGCTCATGCCGAGCGTCACTACGATCGACGGCAGATTGCGCAGATGGATCAACGCGCCAAGCAGCGCATAGATGCCGATAGAACCGAGCAGGATCAGGACGCCGAGCAGCGGCGCATCCTTCAGCCAGGTCGCGGTGACACAGCCGACGAAACCGACAAAGGTGCCGATCGACAGGTCGAGTTCATTGCCCGCGATGACGAACATCTGCGCGATCGTCGCCAGCGCGATGGGGATCGCCAGATTCAGCATCAGGCTGAAGCCGAAATAGCTGATGGCGCGCGGGTTGAGCCAGGCGATCGCGATCAAGACAATCGCCAGCGACAGCGCCGGCAACAGGCCGCGCAGCAGGCGCGCACGCGCCAGCGCGCCACGCTCGGAAGAACTTTTGCTGGTGTCGACGCTTGCCACCGTCATCTCAGGCCGCATCGCCGAACGAGGACTGAATGATCTTCTCTTCGGTCAGCTCGTCGCGGCGCAGATTGGCAACGATGCGCCCGTTCTTGAAGACATAGATGTGGTCGCAATTGTCGAGCTCTTCGGTTTCCGTGGTGTACCAGAGGAAGGTGCGGCCATTGCGCGCCTCTTCGCGCACGAGGTCATAGACCTCGAGCTTGGTGCCGATGTCGACGCCGCGCATCGGATCGTCCATCAGCACGATTTCCGCATCCGAGCCAAGCGCACGGGCAAACAGCGCTTTCTGCTGGTTGCCGCCCGACAGCGAGAAGATGTTGTTGTTCATGTCGGGAGTGCGGATGCCGATCTTCTTCTGCCAGAATTGGGCAAGCTCGGCCTCGCGCTGCGGCGATATCAGCAGGCCGTTGCGCAACCGCGCCAGCGAGCGGATGCCGATGTTTTCGGCGATCGACCACTGCGGAAAAATGCCGTCCGACTGGCGGTCGCCAGCCACCAGCGCCACCGGCGCGGTCACCTCGATGCCGGCCTTGGCGCGCGATGCGGCGTCGAAAATCGCCAGCAGCAGGTCCGTCTGGCCATGCCCGGCCAGCCCTGCCAGGCCGATGATCTCGCCGGCATGGGCGACAAGTTCGGAACCATCCTTCTGCAGAGCGGGTCGCGCGCGAACCCGCAATGGGCTGGCTGCCGGCTTGGTGGCAGCAATTTCGGCCGCGATCTTCTGGCGTGCCTCCGCACCGCCCATTGCCGCCACCAGGCGGTCTCGGTCGAAGGCATTTGCGGCGTCAGCCACAACCACCTTGCCGTCGCGCATAACCACGATACGGTCGGCATTCCTCAGCACTTCGCCCAGCACATGCGAGATCAGGATGCAGCTTTTGCCACCGGCAACGAAACGGCGCACGAAAGCCAGCAACTGGCCTGATGTATGCGCGTCGAGCGACGATGTCGGCTCGTCGAGGATGACGAGGTCGAGCCGGTCCTGCGTCACCGTGAAGGCGCGCGCCACCTCGACCATCTGGCGCCGCCCGATCGACAGGTCGCCAACAATGTCCCAGGCCGAGATGCCGTGGTCCGGGAAGATCTCATCCAGCTTGGCCGTGATCAGCGCGGCTGCCTTGCGTCGCCAGCCGAAGCCGGTGAGCGACGCATGGTTGATGCGCGTGTTCTCGGCGATGCTGAGGTTGGGACACAGCGACAGTTCCTGGAACACGCAACGTATGCCGAGCTTTTGCGCCCGCGACACCGAATAGTTGTCCTCGACGCCGCCATGCACGCCGATCTTGCCGCTGTCGGGCGTGAGCGTGCCCGCCACCATGTGCATCAGCGTCGATTTGCCGGCGCCATTGTGGCCGACCAGGCCGACGCACTCGCCGGGCCCGACATGGAAATCCACCCCGCCAAGCGCGCGAACGGCGCCGAAATGTTTTTCGGCGCCGTTCAGTCTGATGATGTCAGCGTTCCCTTCAGGCATACTCAACGATATCCGCGCGATGGTACGAAGGGCAACGCTGCCGTGACGCTCACTTGATGTTGGCTTTGATGGCCGCGAGGGCGTCTTCCTGCGTGTATTCGTGGGTGGCAACGCCGCCTTCCTTGATCTTCGGCAGCGCTGCCTCGAAATCATCCTGGGTGAAGGCCAGATACGGCACCAGCAGATCGTGCGGGATGTCCTTGCGGCCATCGAGCACCTGCTGCGCCACCCAGAAGGCGAGCGACGACACGCCGGGCGCGATCGAAGCCGACCAGGTCTTGTAGCCGTCCTTGTCCTTCTGTTCCTTCCACCATTTCAGCTCGTCCTGGCGGTTGCCCATGATGATGGTCGGGCGCGGCTTGCCGGCGGCGGCGAAGGCTTGCGCCGCGCCATAACCGTCACCGCCCTGGTCGACGATGCCGACGACATCGGGCAGCGAGGGCAGGATGGTGGCGACAGCCTTCTGCGCCGTCGTCTGGTCCCAGTCGCCGGTCACCGAGCCGACGATCTTGAATTCGGGATGGGCAGCGACGCCTTCGAGGATGCCGGCATGGATGGCATCGTCGATCGAGGTACCGGCCAGTCCGCGGATTTCCAGCAGATTGCCGCCCTTCGGCTGGAACTTGGCCATCTGCTCGACTTCCTGCTTGCCCATATCCTTGAAGTCGACGACGACGCGGTAGGCGCAGGGCTCGGTGACGGTGCCGTCGAAGGAGACGACGGTGATGCCGGCATCGCAGGCCTGCTTGATGGCGCCGTTGAGCGCATCCGGCGAAGCGGCGTTGATGACGATGGCGTCATAGCCTTGCAGAATCAGGTTCTGCACCTGGGCTGCCTGCGTCGGCACTTCCTTGTCTGCGGTGGTGAAGATATCGGCCGCGCCGACGATCTTGTCGTCGACCGCCTTCTTGGTGACGATGCCATAGCTGTCGAGCATCGCCTGCCGCCACGAATTGCCGGCGTAATTGTTGGAGAACGCGATCTTCTTGCCACTGGTGTCGGCAAATGCCGTGCCCGATGCGAGCATCGCGGCAAGGGTACCCAAGACGAACAGTTTCTTCATGTCATACTCCTCCCAAGAGTTGGTGGTCGTGCTGATTGGTTGACGAAATCGTGCCTGTCTTCCTGTTTTTTATCTATTGTCAGACAAATGCAGATGGGCCGCAAACTGTCAACTGCAATCAGCGAAGGCCTGCCGATCAACTTGCGGTGCAATGATTGAAATGGCTTCGCTGGATGGGTAAGGCATGCACAAAGGAGGCCAAACAAACATGGCAGTGACGCCGATCGTTCCCCCGGGCGCCCCGGGAATTCCGGCGCGCTGGACGTCGAGCGCCAAGAGTGGCGTCGGCACTTCGCTTTCACCGACAGGCCAGATCTGGTTCACGATCAGCCACGGCATCCTCAACGAAGTCTACTATCCGCGCGTCGACAGCGCCTGCACGCGCGACCTCGGCCTGATCGTCACCGGGCCTGACGGCTATTTCTCGGAAGAGAAGCGCGATGCCGTCCACACGATCGAGCCGTTCGAGGCCGGTGTGCCTGCTTACAGGCTGGTCAACACGGCCGGCGACGGCACCTACCGGATCGAAAAACGCATCCTTGCCGACCCAGCGCGGCCCGCGCTGCTGCAGGAAATCACCTTCACGGCGCTTAAAGGTGTGCCCAACGACTATCGCGTCTACGCGCTGCTGGCGCCGCATCTGGTCAATGCCGGCATGGGCAACACCGCCTGGGTCGGCGACCACAAGGGAAAGCCCGTACTGTTCGCTTCGGGACGCGGCTCTTGCCTGGCGCTGGTATCGTCGCTGCCCTGGCGGGACTGTTCAGCCGGCTATGCCGGCTTCTCCGATGGCTGGCAGCAACTCGATAATACCGGCAAGCTCGATACGGCCTGCCAGCGCGCCGAGGACGGCAATGTCGCGCTGACCGGCGAGATCGGCTTTTCGGCGACCAAGACAAAAGCGGTGCTGTCGCTGGGTTTTGGCGCAACGCCGGAGGAAGCGGCCGAAAATGCCTTCGCCAGCCTGAAGCGAGGTTTTGAGCCGGCAGCGAAAGCCTACGTCAGGAACTGGCGCAAATGGCAGGCCGGGCTGTTGCCTTTGGACCGGCACGCGGCGTCCGGGATCAACTTCTATCGCGTCTCGACCGCGGTTCTGGCGACGCACCGGTCCATCGCCATACCGGGCGCGGCAGTCGCCAGCCTGTCCATTCCCTGGGGCTTCAACAAGGGCGACGACGACCTTGGCGGTTATCATCTGGTCTGGCCGCGCGATCTGGTCGAGACGGCGGGCGGCTTTCTTGCCGCCGGCGATGCCGCCTCGGCGCTGCAGATCCTTGAATATCTGCGCTCCATCCAACAGCCGGACGGACACTGGCCCCAGAATGCCTGGCTCGATGGGTCGGCCTATTGGCCGGGCATCCAGATGGATGAATGCGCCTTTCCACTGCTGCTGGCGGATGCCTTGCATCGCGCTGGCGCCTTGCCGCGCGCCAAGCTGGCGTCATTCCTGCAGATGATCAAGACCGCTGCCTCCTATGTCGTGCGCAACGGACCCGTCACCGGCGAGGATCGCTGGGAAGAGGATGCCGGCTTCAGCCCGTTCACGCTCGCCGTCGAGATCGCGGCACTGCTTGCCGCCGCCGACCTGCTCGACGCCTGCGGCAAGCCTGATGAAGCAAACTATCTGCGCGAGACCGCTGATGGCTGGAACGACCAGGTCGAGCGTTGGACCTATGTCACCGGCACGGCAATCTGCGAGGCGTCAGGCGTCGAGGGCTATTATGTCCGCATCGCCCCGCCCGACAGCGCCGAAGCCGGCTCGCCGAAAGACGGCTTTGTCCCCATCAAGAACCGGCCGCCCGGCGACACCGACCAACCCGCCGGGGAAATCGTCAGCCCGGACGCGCTGGCGCTGGTCCGCTTCGGCCTGCGGGCAGAAGACGACGCGCGCATCCTCAACACGGTCAAGGTCATCGACGACCGGCTGCGCTGCAAATTGCCGCAAGGAACGCTCTGGTATCGCTACAATGGCGATGGCTATGGCGAGCACCAGGACGGCTCGCCGTTCGACGGCACCGGCCAGGGCCGGCCTTGGCCGCTGATGGCCGGGGAACGCGCGCACTACGAACTGGCTGCGGGCCGCAAAGACGAGGCTGCCGCCCTGCTCGATGCACTGGAGGGCTCCGCCGAGCCCGGCGGCCTGTTGCCGGAGCAGGTCTGGGACGTCGCCGACCTGCCGGAACGCGAATTGCTGCTTGGTCGCCCCTCGGGCAGCGCCATGCCGCTGGTCTGGGCACACTCGGAGCATATCAAGCTGCTGCGCTCGCTGCGCGACGGCGCTGTCTTCGACATGCCGCCGCAAGGCGTCAAGCGCTACATCGAGGACAAGACCGTGTCGCCGTTCAGGGCATGGCGGTTCAACAACAAGATCCGCTTGCTGCCGGAAGGCAAGACGCTGCGCGTCGAGCTGCTGGCGCCGGCGATTGTTCGCTGGAGCGCGGATAGCTGGGCGACCGCCATCAACGCCCAGACAGAAGAGAACGCTTTCGGCATCCATCTTGCCGATCTGCCGACCGCCAGCCTCCGCAAGGGAAACACGCTGATCTTCACTTTTTTCTGGCTCGCAACCGGCGATTGGGAGAATGTCGACTTCTCCGTCATATCAGGCGATCAGGACAGCCAGTAAATCCTTCCTCGACAAACCAGCAAATCTCCAGGAAACAGGGACGAAACCATGCAGATCGGAATGATGGGACTGGGCCGGATGGGCGCCAACATGGTCCGCCGCCTGATGCGCGACGGCCACGAATGCGTCGTCTATGACATCAACCCCGCCAGTGTCGCCGCCCTGGTGAGCGACGGTGCCCTGGGCGCGGCATCCCTGACGGAATTCGTCGGCAAGCTCGCCAAGCCGCGTTGCGTCTGGCTGATGCTGCCGGCTGCCATCACCGGCAAGATTGCCGACCAGGTCGCGGCCCTGATGGAACCAGGCGACATCATCATCGATGGTGGCAATTCCTACTATCACGACGCCGTCGATCAGGCCGCGGAGCTCGCGGCCAAGGGCCTGCACTATGTCGATGTCGGCACCAGCGGCGGTGTCTGGGGCCTGGAGCGCGGCTACTGCCTGATGATCGGGGGCCCCGACGAGGCGGTCAAACATCTCGACCCGATTTTCGCGACGCTGGCACCCGGCGCCGATGCCGGAGCACCCACCCCCGACAAGGCCGCCGGCACGGCGCCCTTCGGCTACCTGCATTGCGGACCAAGCGGCGCCGGCCACTTCGTCAAGATGGTGCACAACGGCATCGAATACGGCGTCATGGCCGCCTATGCCGAAGGCATGAACATCCTGAAGTCGGCCAACGCCGGCAAGCGGCAACGCACGGCCGACGCCGAGACCAGCCCGCTGGAAAACCCGCAATATTACCAGTTCGACGTCGACCTTCCCCAGGTGGCCGAGGTTTGGCGGCATGGCAGCGTGATCGGCTCCTGGTTGCTCGATCTCACCGCCGGCGCGCTGAAGAGCGACCCGGGCCTGGCGAATTTCGGCGGCCGGGTCTCGGATTCCGGCGAAGGACGCTGGACGCTGAAGGCTGCGATCGACACCGGCGTGCCCGCGCCGGTGCTGTCCTCGGCGCTGTTCGACCGCTTCTCCTCGCAAGGCGAATCCGAATTCGCCGACAAGCTCCTGTCCGCCATGCGCTATGCCTTTGGCGGCCATGTCGAGAAGCCGAAGGATGGCAAATGAAGGCGACAGGGGAGACGCGCGCATGAGCCAGGAACGGTCCGACACGCTGGTGCTCTTCGGAGCCACCGGCGACCTTGCCCACAAGAAGATATTTCCAGCGCTTTACCAAATGGTGGCCAAAGGCACGCTCACCGAGCCGGTGATCGGCGTCGCCTTCGAGGCCTGGGAGCTGAAGCAGTTGCAGGACCGTGCCCGCGACGGCATAGTCAACGCGCTGGGCGCTATCGACGAGACGGTCTTCGCCAAGCTGGCATCGCTGATGCGCTATGTCAGCGGTGACTATCGCGATGGGGCCACGTTCGAAAAGCTGAAGACCGCGCTCGGCAGCGCCCAGCGGCCGCTGCACTACATGGCGGTGCCGCCGACCATGTTCGAGACGGTCGTGCAAGGGTTGGAGCAATCGGGCACCGCGCATGGCGCGCGGCTGATGGTCGAAAAGCCGTTCGGCCACGATCTGCAGTCGGCGCGCTGGCTGAACCGGGTGCTGCATCTGGTATTCGACGAACAGTCGATCTTCCGCATCGACCATTATCTCGGCAAGGAAGCGATCCAGAACCTGCTCTATTTCCGCTTCGCCAATTCGTTCCTGGAGCCGATCTGGAACCGCAATTACGTCGAGAGCGTGCAGATCACCATGGCCGAGGATTTCGGCGTCGAGGGGCGCGGTAAATTCTATGACGATGTCGGCGCCATCCGCGACGTCATCGAGAACCACCTACTCAACATCCTGCTGCTGCTGGCCATGGAGCCGCCGGTCGGCCGCTCCGCCGACGACCTGATCGACGAGAAGGTGCAAGTGCTCAGGGCCATCCGCACTTTGACCAAGGACGATGTTGTGCGCGGCCAGTTCACCGGCTATCTCGCAGAACCGGGTGTGAGGCCGAACTCGCCGGTCGAGACCTTCGCGGCGGTGCGCTTTTTCGTCGACACCTGGCGCTGGCAGGACGTGCCGTTCTTCATCCGCGCCGGCAAGAACATGCCGGTGCATGTCACCGAGGTGGTGGTGCGGCTGAAGCGGCCGCCGCTCGATGTCTTTGATCCGATCAAGCCCGCCGACCAGAATTACGTGCGCTTCCGCATCGACCCGCAAGTGATGATCGCCATCGGCGCGCAGCGCAAGGCGCCGGGCGACGACATGGTCGGCGAGCAGGTGGAACTCACCGCACTCGACGACTCAAAGAGCGACATGCCGCCTTACGAAAGGCTGATCGGCGATGCCATGAACGGCAATGGCCAGCTCTTCACCCGCCAGGACGCGGCTGAACTTGCGTGGCGCATCGTCGGCCCGGTGCTCGGCAACACCACGCCGCCGGATCTCTACGAGCCGAAAACGTGGGGACCGGCGGACGCCATGGCCGGCTTCGGGCCGCCCAATGGCTGGATCGACCCGGTGGCATGAACGGAGGGGAAGTGATGGCCAAGGCGGTAAAGCAAACAGAATCGGACGCCGGAAAGATCGTGCTTTCGATCGATATTGGCGGCTCGCATGTCAAGATCCTGACCAGCGCCGGCGGCGCCGAGCGCCGGGCCGACTCAGGCCCGGACCTGACGCCGCGGCAGATGATCGATACGGTGAAGAAGCTCGCTGAAGGTCTGCCCTACGACGTCATTTCAATGGGCTATCCCGGCCCGGTACGTCACGACAAGCCGGTGCTCGATCCCATGAATCTCGGCAAGGGTTGGGCCGGCTTCGATTTCGCCGCGCAGTTCGGCAAGCCGGTCAAGGTCGTCAACGACGCTCTGATGCAAGCCATCGGCAGCTACGAAGGCGGGCGCATGCTGTTCCTGGGCCTTGGAACGGGTCTGGGTGCAGCGATGATCGCCGACCATGTCGGCTTGCCTATGGAGCTCGCCCACCTTCCCTACAAGAAGACCAGGAGTTTCGAGGACTATGTCGGCGAGCGCGGCCTGGAAAGGCGCGGCAAGAAGAAGTGGCGCGAATCCGTCTTCGACGTCGTCAACCGGCTGCGCGCCGCCCTACAGCCAGACTATGTCGTCATTGGCGGCGGCAATGTCGACAAGCTCGACGAATTGCCGGCCGACTGCAGGCGCGGCGACAACACACGCGCCTTCGAAGGCGGATTTCGTCTGTGGCGAGACAAGGCCTTGATCGTCTGATAGTATTACAGTTTAGTATAGTTGTTCAAAATAGCGTGTGACGCCACGCTAGATCATTGCGTTATGCAGATTTGCCGACTAGGAATTTTGCCGAAATGCCCGGCGTGTTCCACGTGATACGCCCAAGACGCTTCAGCATTTTTGATTTTGCGCCTGGTCCTATCGAAAACGATCCCGATTTTCGAGGCCGTGCACCATAGACGGAGGAAACATTGACCGACGACAGCAACGACGCTCGCATCGACCTTCTCGAGCTGACCGCCCACATCGTATCCGCTTACGTCGAGAAGAACCGCCTGCCCGTCTCCGGTCTGGCCGACCTTATCGCCAGCGTCGCCACCTCGATCGAAGGGCTCGGCAAGCCGACCGTGCCGGTGGCAGCACCCTTGGTCCCCGCGGTCAACCCGAAGAAGTCGGTAACGCCGGATTTCATCATCTGCCTCGAGGACGGCAAGAAGTTCAAATCGCTGAAGCGTCATCTCGGCGTGCATTTCAACCTGACGCCGGACGCCTACCGCGCCAAATGGGGCCTGCCGGCTGACTACCCGATGGTCGCCCCCAACTATGCCGCGTCGCGCTCGCTGCTGGCAAAGTCGATCGGTCTCGGCCGCAAGGCCGTCGAGGTGGTGCCCGTCAAGGCCAAGGGCCGCAAGGCCAAGGTTTCGGCCTGAACAATTCAGTCCTGAGCCAACAGTTAGGATAACTGGAACAGAAGCCTGCCGGCGAAACGCCTTGGCAGGCTTCGTGTTTTTGTGGCTTGGATAGCCCGGACAAGATGATCTGGGGGAAGCCATGAACTACACCAGGATGGTGATCGAGAAAGAGGCGCCGGAGGAATACGGCTACGACCGTATCCGCTTCAATCTCTCCGAAAGCTCGATCGCCGACCAGAAACTCTCCGACATCGGCCTGTCGCTGCCCGACCTCACGCTCTTCTATGGCGAGCATCGCGGCGACAAGGACTTGCGCGCGCTGATCGCGGCGCAGGACGCCGGCGTTTCGCCCGACGATGTCCTAGTCACCGCCGGCGCCGCCGGCGCGCTGTTCATCATCTCGACATCGCTTTTGTCGGCCAGCGACCATCTCGTCGTCATCAGGCCCAACTACGCCACCAACATCGAAACCCCAAGGGCGATCGGCTGCGCTATCAGCTTTGTCGACCTCGCCTTCGAGGACGGCTTTGCCATCGATGTCGAGGTCGTCAAGACGGCGATCCGGACGAACACGAAACTGATCAGCGTCACCTGCCCGCACAACCCGACCGGCACGATGATGTCCCGCGCCGAACTCGACGCGCTGGTGGCGCTCGCGGAGAGCCGCGACTGCCATCTGCTGGTCGACGAGACCTATCGCGACCTTTCTTATGGCAGGCGCCTGCCGTCGGCCGCTTCGTTGAGTCCGAAGGCGATCAGTGTGGCGTCGCTGTCAAAGGCCTTCGGCATTCCCGGTATCCGCATTGGCTGGCTGATCACCAGGGATGCGGCCCTTCAGGAGACATTCCTAGCCGCCAAGGAGCAGATCGGCATCTGCGGCAGTGTCATCGACGAAGGCATCGCGCACGGCATGCTTGAACGCCGGGATGCCTTCCTGGGCACGCTGCTGCCCGAGATGGCCAGGCGCCGCGACATCGTCCAGGCCTGGATTGACCGCGAGCCGCTGGTCGACTGGATCAGGCCCGAAGGGGGTGTCGTCGGCTTTCCGCGCCTCGATGTCGAACCCGGTTTCGACCTCGACCGGTTCTATGTCGATCTGCTGGAAAAGCATGGCACCTATGTCGGACCCGGCCACTGGTTCGAAATGGAAAAGCGCTTCTTCCGCGTCGGTTTTGGCTGGCCGACGGAAGCCGAATTGCGGGGCGGGCTCGAGGCAATTTCGGCCGCGCTGCGACAGTAACTTCATCGTGCGATCGAAGGAACAGGCTGAAAATCCCTTGATCCAGGCCTGATTTTAACGCACATCCCGCCGCGAACTTTGTTAGACGTTCCATTGGTCGGACCAGCGCCCATTCGGGAAGTGCCCCGCCAGCCGATGTCAAAGCAATCGGGGCCTTATCTTCATGACACCTGAACAAACCTCGCCGGAACAGCGCTACGCTGCTTTCCGGCACAAAGCCTTCCTCAGCTACTGGACGGCGCGCTTCCTCACCACCTTCGCGACCATGATTGTCTCGGTCGCTGTCGGCTGGCAGATCTACGATTTGACGCGCGATCCCTTCGACCTCGGCATTGTCGGTATCGTCCAGTTCCTGCCGTCGCTGCTTTTGGTGCTCGTCACAGGCGTCGTCGCCGACCGCTTCGGCCGTCGCCTGATCATGGCGCTGGCAACCGTGGTCGAGGCAGGCTGTGCGCTCGTTCTCTTGTACTTCACGCTGCGCGGCCTGGTCAGTCCGCTGCCGATCTTCGTCGTTCTGGCGCTGTTCGGCATGGCGCGTGCCTTTTACGGGCCCGCCTCGTCGTCGCTGTTCGCCAATCTGGTGCCGCCGGAGGATTTCGGCAACGCGATAGCGTGGAACTCGTCGGCCTGGCAGACAGCGACAATCATCGGCCCGGTCGCTGGCGGCCTGCTCTACGGCGTCTCGCCCGAAGCCGCCTACGCCGTCGCCTCCGTGCTGATGCTGGTGGCCGGTCTGCTGATATTCACCATTCCCAAGCCCGTCCAGCAGACCGCCACCGACAAGCCGACGATAGAGACGCTGTTTGCCGGCTTTCGCTACATCTGGAGCGAGAAGATCGTGCTCGGCGCCATCTCGCTCGATCTCTTCGCCGTGCTTCTCTCCGGCGCCTCGGCACTGCTGCCGGTCTATGCACGCGACATTCTGCAGCTCGGCCCGTGGGGTCTCGGCCTGCTGCGCTCGGCGCCCGGCATCGGCGCCATCTGCGTTGCGGTGTGGCTCGCCGGCCACCCACTTCGCGACAATGCCGGCAAGATCATGCTCAGCTTCGTCGCGGCATTCGGCGCCTGCACCGTGCTGTTTGGTCTGTCGACCATCACCTGGCTGTCGATCGTGGCGCTGGCCTTCCTCGGCGCCACCGACATGTTCAGCGTCTACATCAGGGAAACGCTGATCCAGTTGTGGACCCCCGACGCGGTGCGCGGCCGCGTCAACGCCGTCAACCAGGTTTTCGTCGGCGCTTCCAATGAAGTCGGCGAATTCCGCGCCGGCACGATGGCGGCGCTGATCGGTACCGTGCCGGCTGTGGTGATCGGCGGCGTCGGCGCCATCGCGGTTGCTGGCCTGTGGGCCTATCTGTTCCCGCAATTGCGCAAAGTGCGCCACCTCAACGGGCGCAACTGACGCTCAGCAAGATACATCACACTGTCACAGGAGCTCCCATGATCACCTGTTATCTGAAATATGTCATCGACCCGTACAAGCTTGCCGAGTTTGAAGAGTATGGCCGTCGCTGGATCGGTCTGGTCAATCGCCTCGGCGGAAACCATCATGGCTATTTTCTTCCGAGCGAAGGAGCAAACAACATCGCCTATGCCATGTTCAGCTTTCCGAGCCTTGCCGACTACGAGGACTATCGCAAGCGGATGGCTGCCGACCCGGAATGCCAGGAAGTGTATGAAACGGAAAAGCGCAATCGCAGCATTCTAAGCTATGAGCGCAGCTTCCTGCGGCCGGTGCTCGAACCCTAGAGTGTTGCCGGAAGAGAGGGAGAGCTACCGCGCCACCGGTCTGCCGAAGATCATGCGCAGGAACTCGTCCAGCCAGCGCTTCAGGTGCATGTCCCAGATCAGCCGGCCGCCGAGATGATCGCGACCGGGTTGTGCACCCGGCAGTTCGAAGCGATGCTCGCCACGCACCACCCAGCGATGCATCATCACCCTTGTCAGTTCGCCATGGAACTGGATGCCCCAGGCATTGTCGCCATAGCGAAAGGCCTGGTTGGGGTAGGTCTCGGCCGTCGCCAGAAGTGTGGCGTCCTTCGGCAGTGAGAAGCCTTCGCGGTGGAACTGGTAGACCATTTCGGGCCAGTGCATCAGTTTCTTGCCGGCCTCGGTCGCCTTCAGCGGGTACCAGCCGATCTCGACCAGACCTTCGCCGTGCCCCTCGACCTTGCCGCCGAGATGATTGACCAGCATCTGCGCGCCGAGGCAGATGCCGAGACATGGGCGGTTCTCCCGGAGCGGAATGTCCAGCCAATTGGTTTCGCGGCGGACGAACTCGTCTTCGTCATTGGCACTCATCGGTCCGCCGAACACCACCGTGCCGGCATGGCCATCCAGCGTCTCCGGCAAGGCGTCGCCCAGCGGCGGGCGGCGGATGTCGAGTTCAAAGCCCTCTTCGATGAGCATGTGACCGACGCGTCCAGGGCTCGAATTCTCCTGATGCAGCACGATCAGGATCTTTGGCTTCGAACTCGTTTGGCGTGGCATCGTTACGCGAGATCCCGTCTATTCGTCGCTTGAAGTTCCGCGCGCACCCGGGGCTTGCGCCGCGGCCTTGCGGCGTGCCTCGACCCGGTCGTGACGCTCGACACCGATCAGCTCGGCGACGCGCCACACCGTATTGTCCTCGAGCTCGTGCAGCTCGCCATCGGCATAGACGATCTCCCACATCAGGCCGATGAAAGCCTTGCGCCCGTCAGCGTCGAGGTGGCGCTTGAGCACGCTGGTGAAGGCATAGAGGTCGATCGACTCATTGTCGGCGCGCTCGCCGGCAGCGGCCAGCGCTTCGAGTTCGGCACCGCTGATCGAGTAGCTCTCGGAGAGCACCGCCTTGAACCGCTCCCACTCGACATCCTGGCGCACGCCGTCGGCATTCATCACATGGTAGAGCAGCGCCGAAGCAGCGACGCGCGGATCGTCCGTGCTGGCATGCGCGCTGGCGCCGGCTGGCAAATCCCTGAGAAACGACAGAACGCGTTCAAACATCAATCCATTCCCAAACGGCCCGATGGCCAAGTCAATCACCCGAAGGCCAAAATCAAAACAGCCGGAACCGGCGCGGCGACTTTTCCGCTTCCTCGTCTGGATCGACGCCCGGATCATCCGGCAAGCGCGCCAGTTCTTCCGCCGGATCGACGCCTTCGGCATCGGCGGGCACCGCCGCAAACGCGGCAGCCGTGACTGGGGTGACGTGGTCTTCGTGGCTCTCGGCTCGTTTGCCCTCGTTGCCCGGCGCGGAATGATCGATCACATCGATCGGCTTTTCCGGCTTGGCCGGCGCTTCGATGGCGGCAACCGTAGCCTCCGGCGCGTCCTCGCGGCTGTCGATCAACTGGCCAAGCCGCTCCATCGGCGCCCGCCACTCGAAGGCATCAAGCCGTCCGGTGACCGGCGATACCGGTGACCAGCGCTCTGAAGCGACGCCATCGGCAACCCAGGCCGGATCGCGTGGCGCCCGCACCGCCTTGGACAGCAGCTGCCGCACCTTGCCCTGGTCGCCGGTCTCGGCTTCCTCGATATCGGCCAGCAGCAGATAGGCGCCCTCGCGGCGGTCCATCCGGATCGCGGCCTCGGCCTCGCGGCGGGCGGTCGAAAAATCCTGGGCGTCGAGCGCGGCACGCGCCACCGTCATCGACGATTCGGCGTGGTTCTTCTTGATCTCCTGCAGCTTCTTCGCCCGGTTCAGGCGGTCGAGCACGGCGTCGCCCGGACGGGCATGCGTATAGAGTTCGGCGATCTCGGGATGCGGCTCGGCCTTCCAGGCGGCTTCGAGGATCTTCGAGCCCTTGCGCACGTCGTTCTGTTTGAACAGTGCGGCAGCCGCGGCAACGGCGGCCGGCGCAAAATCCGGCCGCAGCTTGTTGGCCTCGATTGCTGCTGTCCTGGCGGCAGCGGGATCGCTGTCGGCCAGCGATTGCGCCTTGGCGGTCAGCAGCACAGCGCGGCGGCGGTTGGCGGCGTCGCGTTCGATCTGCCGTGTCGACTTCTGCGCATCGACCAGCTTCAGTGCGCCGTCCCAGTCGCCGCGCGCGGCCAGTTCCTCCAGCGTCGATTCGGCCGCCCAGGCCAGTTGCGGCGCCACTGCGGCGGCACGGCCGGCATAGTGGCGGGCCGCATTGCGGTCACCGAGCCGTTCGGCTTCGAGGTACAGACCACGCAGCCCAAGCAACCGCATTTCGGGATCGTCGAGCATGCTTTCGAACTTCTGGCGCGCACCTTCATGGTCGCCTTCGAGCAGCGATGCCTGCGCCTCCAGCAGATGGATCAGCGGCTCCTGGTCGGAACGGATCAGCTTGGCCGCTTCCTTGGTCTTCTTGCGCGCCAGTGCACCATCGCCGGCGCCGGCGGCGATCATGCCCGTCGACAGCGCCTGATAGCCACGGTCGCGGCGCCGTACGCGGAAATAGCGCGAGATGGTGTAGGGGCTGTTCCACAGCGACTTGACCAGCCACCACAGGATCATCACCCCGGCGACCACGGCAACGACGGCCACCGCCGCCACCATGAGGCTGACCTGGTACTGGTAGCCGTTGAAGGTAACGACCATGTCGCCCGGCCGATCGGCCAGCCAGGCAAAGCCCAGCCCGAGCGCGAAGACGACGATGAGGAAGACGAGCAGGCGGATCATAATGTGGCCCTCATGCCTTCATCGCGCCGGAGATCAGCGCGTCGACCTGGGTTTCGACTTCGATGCGCGCCTTCAGTTTGCCGGCAAAATCAGCCCCTGCAGCCTTCACGGCCTCCGGCAGCGAATTGTATTCGTTGAGCGCCTTGGCATAGTCGCCCTGGGTGACCGCCACCTCCATGCGCGCCACGGTTTCCGGCGCACCAGCGCCTTCGACGGCGCCGATCGGCCGGACCTTGACCAGCGATTCGGCGCTCGACATCAGGTTCTGTAGGAAGCCGGCATTCTGATCGACCGGCGTTGCGGCCGCGACCATGGCATTTGCGGCGGCATCCATCTGCGCGGCGATCTCGGTACGGGTGGGCACACCCTTTTCGGCATAGGGGCGCAAGGTCGCAAGCTCAGGCGCGTTGGGTGAAATCGCGGCCAGCGTATCGAGTTCGGCCGAGAACGGCGCGCCGCGTTCGAGCGCCGACTTCAAGGCCGACGCAGCGATGGCGAGCGCGATCTTCGGCTGTCCGGCCGCGGCCTCGACCTTGCCGGAGAGCTGCGACACCGACTGTTCCAGCGCGGTGAGCCGGCCATCCTGCGCCTTCGCCGCCTCGCCCGTTGATTTCACCAACGCATCGAGGTCAGCCAGCTTTTCGTTCAGCGGGCCGAGATCGACCGGCGCCGTGCCGCCGGCCTTGCCAAGGGCGGCGACCGCGGTTTCGATCTGCTTCACCTTGTCGCCCAGCGCGGCGACCTCGGCATTGTCGCCCGCGCCGCCGGATTCGATCGCCGATTTCAACGCGGCTACGTCGGCCTTTACCTGCTCCAGGCCCGAGGAAAGCCCGACCAGCTTGGCCGTCGCATCGCTGCTGCCGCCGGTTTCCTTCAGCCCGGCGATTTCGCTTTTCAGCGAAACGATCTCGCCGTTGACGCCGTCGAGCGAGACACCAGTGCCGGAACCCGGTGCGCCGAGCAGGCCGGCAAACTGCAGGCCGCCTGCGCCGACCAGCGCGATGACACCGCCAATGATGCCGGCGGCGATGCCGTTGATACCGCCACGCTTTGATGGAGGAGGTGTCGGCGCCATGGTTTCGCCCCGTGTCTCGGTTTTCGCCTTGCTGTCGTCGGCACGCTTCGCCGACGCATCCTCGAAATTGTAGTCGGAAGCCCTGGCGCGGTTGGGAGGTGCATCCGAACCGGGATAGGGCAGCTCCGGCTCAGCGGCTTTGGCCTCAGCCTCTGCCGGCGTTTCCGCCTCGGCCGACCGGGCGGTCGCGGCATCGGAATGCTCCCAGGGTTCGAGATCGACCTGGTCCGCATGCACCGGCTCTTCGGGAACCTCGGCTTGAGGTGCGTCCGCATCCTCCACCTGGGCTTCTTCGGTTGCCGCCGGCGACTTCGCGGCATCCTCGTCAACGATGCGGGAGACGGCGCCCGGTTCGAGATCGATGGTCACCGGCTCGCGGCGGCTTTTCGAGTGTCGCATCTTCGGCGTCTTGACCATGCCGGGGCTCCGCAAAATTCGCTTCGTCTCAACGCCTGGCGGCGCATGATGGTTCAGAAAGGGTCTAGCACATCACCAAGCGGTGAAAAGGGGCGGTGTGATGACGCGGGTCAGCGGGGCGGCCGCAAAAGCGCCAGCAGCGCCTCCTCGTCGGGCTGCGCCGCAATACGGATTGCTTGGCCGGCGCTGTCGTCGAAGGCAGCGGCGATGCGCGCGGAAAGCGCGAAAAACAAAGTCTTTTCAAAGAGGCCTTGCAGAGCCGGCCGTTTGGCCAGGGCCTGCATCGCGGCAGCCGCCTTGGCCGAATAGAGCAACGCCGCATCGACCGCTTGACCAGACAGAAGCGCAAGAATGGTCTCGTCCGAATACCGCACCGGAAGCGTGTCATACGTCTCCACGGCGCGGACCAGGACCCCTGCCGCTTCCAGCCTCTGCTCAAACACCGGAAACCGCACGCGCCCGCAGAGATAGACGATTGCCTTGCCGGGAAATGCCAACGCAATGCTGTCGGCCAGCGCCTCGGCGTCGCCGGAGCCTTCAATGACCGACAAGAAGCCCATCTTGCGTGCCGCCTCAGTGGTCCTGGTCCCCACGGCATGGCAAGGCAGAGCAGCAAGCGCGGCGATGACCGCCTTTGGGGCATGGCGCACGGCATTGGCGCTGGTGACGGCAACAGCGATGGCGTCGCCAGGGATCAACCCGGCACCGGCAGGCAAAACCACCGTTTCGGTCAGCGGCAGAACAACCGGCTGGAACCCCATGTCCTGAAGCCGCCGCGCCGTGCGCGATGCGCCTGGCTCCGGTCTGGTCACCAGGACGCGAAGCATGTTCAGAGCCAGCCGTCGAAGAATTTTTCGCCAGCCCTGGCGCGAACGGTCCGTGCAGCCTCGTCGCCGATACGGGCGGCATCCTGCGCTGGCCCTTGCAGTTCGATCGTATGCGACTGCGTGCCGTCGGGCGAAATGATCAGGCCGGCAAAAGAGAGCTTTCCCGCGTCGATCGCCGCGTAGCCGGCGATCGGCGTGCGGCAGGAGCCGTCGAGCGCCGCCAGGAAGGCCCGCTCGCAAGCCAGCGCCTGCCCGGTCGGCACATCGTGGATGGCGACCAGCATCTTCTCGACAGCGCGATCGCCGATGCGGGTCTCGATGCCGATCGCGCCCTGGCCCGGTGCGGGCGGAAAGATGTCGAGCGGCATCAAATCGGTGGCGACATGTTCGAGCCCGAGCCGCTTCAACCCGGCATAGGCGAGGATGGTGCCGGCGGCGACCCCTTCGTCCAGCTTACGCAACCGCGTCTGCACATTGCCGCGGAACATCACCACGTCGAGATCCGGCCGCATGCGGCGGATCAGCGCCTGCCGCCTGAGCGACGACGAGCCGACCTTGGCCCCGCGCGGCAGTTCGGCGATGGTCTTCGCCGCCTTGCCGACAAAGGCGTCGCGCGCATCCTCGCGCGGCAGAAAGGCGGAGAGCTCAAGGCCATCAGGCAATTGCGTCGGCATGTCCTTCGACGAATGCACGGCGATGTCGATCGCGCCGGCCAGCAGGGCTTCCTCGATTTCCTTGGTGAACAGGCCCTTGCCGCCGGCCTCTGACAGCGGCCGGTCCTGGATGCGGTCGCCGCTGGTCGATATGACGACCACCTCGAACGCCTCCGCCGGCATGCCATGCGCGGCCATCAGCCGCGCCTGCGTTTCATGTGCCTGGGCCAGCGCCAGCGGGCTGCCGCGTGTTCCGATTTTCAAGGTTGTTTGCATGGCGCGCGGTCCGTGATAACCCCCCGAGCAAGCGAGGCCTTTCGGGCTTTCTCCTAAAGGGGAAAGCTTCACGATACAATCTTCGGGAATAGCGACGAATTGATCCGCGTTCTGGGCATCGAGACGAGTTGTGACGAGACCGCTGCCAGCGTCGTGGCGCTGGAAGGCAATGCCGCGCCGAAAATCCTGTCCAACGTCGTGCTCAGCCAGATCGAGGAGCATGCCGCCTTCGGCGGTGTCGTGCCGGAGATCGCCGCCCGTGCCCATGTCGAGGCGCTGGACGGCATTATCGAGGCGGCACTTGCCGATTCGGGCATTGGACTTGCCGATATCGATGCGATCGCCGCCACTGCCGGCCCCGGCCTGGTCGGCGGGCTGATCGTCGGGCTGATGACGGCCAAGGCGATCGCCGCAGCGGCGAACAAGCCTCTGATCGCCATCAACCACCTCGAAGGCCATGCCTTGACCGCCCGGCTGACCGACCGGCTCGAATTCCCCTATCTGCTGCTGCTGGTCTCCGGCGGCCACACGCAGATCCTGGCGGTGCGCGGCGTCGGTGACTATCAGCGCTGGGCCACCACCATCGACGACGCGCTCGGCGAGGCCTTCGACAAGACGGCCAAGATGCTCGGCCTGCCCTATCCCGGCGGGCCGAATGTCGAGAAGGCAGCGGTATCAGGCGACGCCGCGCGCTTCGCCTTCCCGCGCCCGATGAAGGGCTCGGCGCAGCCCGACTTCTCCTTCTCCGGCTTGAAGACGGCCGTACGCCAGGCGGCGACGGCGATCGCGCCGCTGAGCGACCAGGACGTCGCCGACATCTGCGCCTCGTTCCAGGCGGCGGTCGCCGATGCGCTGGCCGACCGCGTTTCCCGCGCACTGACACGATTCAGCCAAACATTTCCTGGCACGAAGAAGCCCGCGCTGGTCGTCGCCGGCGGCGTCGCCGCCAACCGAACCATCAAGGCAACGCTGGAGCGGCTCTGCGCTGACGCCGGCTTCATCTTCGTCGCGCCGCCGCTGAAACTGTGCACCGACAATGCGGCGATGATCGCATGGGCCGGCATCGAACGCCTGCGCGAAGGCATGGCGCAGGAGAACGGCTTCGATTTCGTGCCGCGCTCGCGCTGGCCGCTGGATAGCATATCCACACCGATGATCGGTTCCGGCCGACGCGGAGCCAAGGCATGACTGGTGAAGCCGCGAACCTGCCGGGTCAAAAAGCCTGGCGCGTCACAGTACTCGGCGGCGGCGCGTGGGGTACAGCGCTGGCGCTGGCCATGCTGCGCGCCGGCCATGCGGTGCGCTTGTTCGCGCGCGACCCGGAAACCGTCGCCGCGATCGGCCAGGGCCAGAACCCGCGCTACTTGCCCGGCATTGCGATTGCGGCCGGCATCGAGGCGACATCAGACATCAAGGCAGCGCTCGCCGGGGCCGACTGCGTGCTGGCGGTAACCCCGGCGCAATCGCTGCGGGCGACGCTGGCGGCCGCGAAGGACCATATGCCTTCAGATATCCCGCTTGTTCTCTGCGCCAAGGGAATCGAGCGCGACACCGGCGCCTTGCTGTCGGCAATTGTCGAGGAAATCCTGCCGGGAAATCCGGTCGCCGCACTGTCCGGCCCGAGCTTCGCCACCGACGTTGCCCGCGGCCTGCCGACAGCGGTGGTGGTCGCCGCCGGCGACGAGGCGCTTGCCGCCGATCTTGCCGCCCGCTTTTCCGCCGAAAACCTGCGCTGCTATTCCAGCGACGACCTGATCGGCGTCGAGATTGGCGGCGCTTTGAAGAATGTCTTTGCCATCGCCGCGGGTGCTGTCACCGGAGCCGGGCTCGGCGCCAGCGCCCAGGCCGCCATGGTCACCCGCGGCTTCGTCGAACTGCGCCGTATCGGCGCCGCCTTCGGCGCCAGGCCCGAAACACTGATGGGGCTTTCCGGCCTTGGCGACCTGCTGCTGACCTGTTCGTCGGCGCAATCACGCAACTTTGCCTATGGGCTGGCACTCGGTCAGGGTAGACCGCTCGCTGGCTTGCCGCTGGCCGAGGGTGTGCCGACAGCGGCCATCGCCGCCCGCATAGCCACCGAACGCAACATCGACGCGCCGATCATCGCCGCCGTGGCGGCCATACTGGATGGCACCATCACCATCCGCCAGGCTGTGACGGCCCTGATGACCCGGCCGCTGAAGACCGAAACCAATGACTGATCCCTTTTGATCCAACGACCAGGAGAAAGACCATGCTGTTTGCTTTTGTTTGCAAGGACAAGCCCGGAAGCCTGCAGGTGCGCATCGACACGCGGCCGGTGCATGTTGCTTTTCTCGAAGGGCTGAATGCGGAGAAGAAACTGGCCTTTGCCGGCCCGTTCCTCGATGCCGAAGGCAAGCCGAATGGCAGCCTCGTGGTCGTCGAGGCGCCGGACCTTGCGGCGGCACAAGCCCTGTCGGCCGCCGACCCCTACGCCAAGGCCGGGCTGTTCGAAAGCGTCGAAATCCGCCAGTGGAACTGGACGTTCAACAAGCCGGCGGCTAGTTAATTTCCGGTAGTCCGCAATTGGCCCGCGAGGAGGAGAAAAAATGAACCACTGGCTGTTCAAATCGGAGCCGTTCAAGTTCTCCTTCGAGATGCTGAAGGCCAAAGGCAAGGCTGGCACGCAATGGGACGGCGTGCGCAATTACGCCGCCCGCAACAACATGAAGGCCATGCAGATCGGCGATCTCGGCTTCTTCTACCACTCCAATGAGGGGCTGAACGTGGTCGGCATCGCCGAGGTCTGCGCGCTCGCCCATCCCGACACCACATCGGACGACCCGCGCTGGGAATGCGTCGACATCCGTGCCGTCAAGGACATGCCGAACCCGCCGACGCTGGAACAGGTCAAGGCCAATCCCGAGCTTGCCGAGATGGCACTGGTGCGGCTCGGGCGGCTCTCCGTGCAGCCGGTGACCCCGGCCGAATGGAAGGAAGTCTGCCGCATGGGCGGCCTGATACCTGCTCCGTGACGGTCCTTACGCCAAACAGCGCACAAAAATTCATTCTCGACAACACGGCGCTGATAGCGCCGCCGCATGTGCCAGAAATCCAGCTTCATCTCGCCGATGAAGCGCACGATCTTTGGCAGCGAACCGAGGACGAACTGGTCGAGATCGGCCTGCCACCGCCCTTCTGGGCCTTTGCCTGGGCCGGCGGCCAGGGCCTCGCCCGCTATGTCCTCGACAATCCCGACAAGGTGCGAAGCAAGCGCGTGCTCGACTTCGCCTCGGGCTCCGGCCTCGTCGGCATCGCCGCAGCCAAGGCGGGCGCCGTTGAGGTGATCGCCGCCGACATCGATCCGTTCTGCGCCACCGCGATCCGCCTCAACGGCGAGGCCAATGACGTCCAGATCAAATTCCTCGGTACCGACTGCATCGGCACCGATGCAGGCTGGGACGTGATCCTGGCCGGCGACGTTTTCTACGACAAATCCTTCGCCGATCTCTTGATGCCATGGTTCGCGACACTCAAGGCACGCGGCGCCGAAATCTTCGTTGGCGATCCCGGTCGGTCATACATGCCAACGGCCGGGCTGGAACCGCTTGCCGTCTATGAAGTCGCCGTCACCCGGGCATTGGAGGACGCGTTGGTCAAGCGCACCACTGTCTGGCGGTTTGCTTGACGCCATCGCCGAAGCGCTCGATACAAGGCACATGCAGGGTGCTCGGCCTGTGTCTGGAGGGGGAAGCTCATGGATTTTTCAGCAGTGAACTGGCTGGCGGTGATCGTCGCCGCTGTCGTGGCCTGGCTGTTCGGCGCCGCATGGTACATGGCGTTGAGCAAGCCGTGGCTGAAGGCAGCCAGGCTCGATGCCACGACCATGAAGAAATCGCCTTTACCCTTTATCATCAGCTTCATCGCTGAACTGGTCATGGCCTACATCATGGCCCTGGTCGTCGGCGCGATGACCGGTGGCGAACCGACATGGCTCGCAGGCTTGATTTTCGGCTTCGTGCTTTGGCTGGGTTTCGTCGCCACGACCCTGTCGGTCAACCATCGCTATGAGAATTTCGGCTGGGACCTGACCCTCATCGACGGCGGCCACTGGCTGGGTGTCTTGCTGATCATCGGCGCGGTGATCGGCTGGTTCGGCGCCACGGCAAGCTAGGACAGTGCATTGACGATGGCAGACGAATTTCCACGCGACCTGGTGTTCACCCGGATCTGTCACGTCAAGCAAGGTTACGACGACCGGCGCCGCCACATCGTCCGCGAGTTCGAGCGGCGCGGCGTGCCGGTCTATTTTTACACGGACTGGGATCGGCCGGATATCACCCCGGAGATCCGCAACGAGCTCGTCGCCCCTGCCTTTACCCACCCACCGGCCGTTTCGCTGGCGCTGAAGCATGTCGGCATCTGGCGCGATTTCCTCGAAACCGACCTGCCCTATTGCCTGGTGTTCGAGGACGATGTCTTCCTTGCCCGCGACTTTGTCGCCAAGTTCCGGCAAGGGCTGACCGAGCTCGGCAGCCCCACGCGCAAGGCCGTCATCTATCTCGGCAATGGCAGCAACTACTACACGCCGAGCTGGAAATTGCGCAAGGGTCAAAGGCTCTACCCGGCACTCCATGCCAGATGCACCGATTCCTACCTCATCACCCGTCCGGTCGCCGAAGCCCGTTGCGCCTGGATCGATCAGAACAAGATATACACCTCGATCGACCACCAGGTCGAACAGATGGATGAGAAGCTCGGCATTGAAATGCTGTGGTTCGAACGGCCGATTGTCGAGCAGGGAAGCGAAAACGGAGCGTTTGAGACCTCCATTTCCGCGAAAAGATACCCGCGTTTGTACAAGAGCCTGAAATGGAAGTGGAAGAAGTACACAAGGATGGTCTTCGGTCACAACGCCCGGTCGTGAACCAAGGACCGAGCGCGGCGGAACCGGCCTATGCCTTGTCCGTGCTGGGCGTCTTTGCCGCTTCCTCAAGAAGCCATTCGCGAAATGCGACGATGCGCGCGTCGTCCTTCACGGTTTGCGGATAGACCAGGAAATAGGCGAACTCCGGCGCGACCTTGATGCCGAGCTGGAAGGGGCGGACAAGACGTCCCTGCGACAGGTCGTTGGCCACCATGGCGAAGTCGGCCAGCGCCACCGCATTGCCGTCGAGTGCCGCCTGCGTGGCATCGGTCGAGGAGCCGAAGACGAGGGTGCGGCTGTCGTCGAAATCGTCGACGCCGGCCGCCTGCATCCACATGCTCCAGTTCGGCCAGGTGACGCCTTGCCGCGACCATTCGATATGCGCCAGCGTGTGCTGGAACAGATCGCGCGGCTCATTGAGCGGCGGGCCTGAGGCGAGCAGTGCGGGGCTGCACACCGGGATGATGATGTTTTCGAACAGCCGGTGCGCGCATAGCCCCGGATATTTGCCGGTGCCGAAGCGGATACCGATATCGACGTCGTCGCGCTCGAAGTCCCTGACATCGTAGGTGATGTCGAAGCGCAACTCGATGCCCGGCCTTTGACGGCGGAAATCATCAACGCGCCGCATCAGCCATTTTGTCGCGAACTGCGCGTCGAGCGTCACCTTCAGCAGCGCCGTGCCGCGCGTCATCTTGCGAGCCCGGGACACCGCCCGGTTGAGCAGGTCGAGCGCGTCGATCGACGCCTCGAACAACACGTTTCCCGCTTCCGTCAGCCGCATGGTGCGGCTGGTGCGCGTGAACAGCACCAGGTCGAGCTGGTCCTCTATTTCCTTGACCTGGTGGCTGACGGCGGCCGGCGTCAGCCCGAGCTCGTCGGCGGCACGGGTGAAATTGAGGTGCCGCGCCGCCGCCTCGAAGGTCCTCAGCGCACGTGTTCCGGGCAGCAGGCGGGCCATCAGCGCGTGACCTCGAAAGAACGGACCATGGCGTTCGGATCCTCAAATTAAACTTGATGATTGAGCAAAAACTACTCATTTCCTCCCAAGATTTCAATCAGGCATGATGTGATCATCGAAGTACCATTAAACCGGATTTGAAGTCCGGAGAGAACGGATCAGATCATGTCTCACATCGCTCTTCATCCTGCATACATCGCCCGGCCGGCCTGGCTGTCGGCAGTCCGTGACTGGCTGCGTCAGGCCAGGGTCGCGGTCCATCTTCCGCACCAGAACGTCGAGGATCTGTCTGATCGCCAGTTGCGTGACATCGGCGCTGGCCGCAAGGACATCGCCCGGGCCATGGACCGCGAGATCGGCCGTCTGGGCCTGCTCGACATCGGCTGGCAGCAGCCGAGACGGAAGTTAGGGGAATAAGGCAGTAGGGCAGTACGGCAGTAGGGGAAACGCAAGGTAGCACCGGAAGACACTTCCTACTGCCCTACTGCCCTACTGCCCTACTGCCCTACTGCCCTACTGCCCTACTGCCCTACTGCCCTACTGCCCTACTGCCCTACCTCACCACCCTCACCACCGTCCGATCCGACAGCAGCGGCAGCAGCCGCGCCATGGTCCGCGCGGTCACCGCGACGCAGCCTTGCGTCGGCGTGAAACCGGGGCGCGCCAGGTGGAAGAAGATGGCGCTGCCGCGCCCGCGGCGGCGCGGCGCAATGTTCCAGTCGAGCACCAGGCATGCGTCATAGAGCCGGTCGTCGCGCCGCATGCGTTCATGGCTGGCGCCATAGGGGATTTTGACCGGCCTGTTATAGTTGCGGTCGTCCGGTACCTCGCACCAGCCAAGATCGGGCCCTATCGGCGTCATCGCCAGCCGCGTCCGGCGGCCACCGGCAAACTGATCTCGCCTGAAGTAACCCGACAGGATCCGCATCGGGCCGAGCGGCGTGGCGCCGTCGCCCTCGCGCTTGTCGGCCGAAATGCCACCCCGCCCCAGCGCACAGGCAAACACCGTTTTTCCGGCCTGCAGCAGGCCTTGGGTGGGGTGGCCAGGCCTTGCCCGCACGGTCAGCACACGCAGCCCTTTTACCAAAATTGCGCCGGCTGCATTGCGATCGCGTTTTTTCTTGTATGATCGTGCCACTGAACAAATCACTGTGATCGGCTATTGTGTACGCCAGCTTCCGCATAAATACGCAGCGGTCAAATGAATTTCATTTTCAAAACAACGGATTGATCCATGACTTCACGCACCATCCTGATCGTCGACGACGATGACGACCTGCGCGGCACACTGGTCGAGCAACTTGCCCTTTACGAGGAATTCGACGTGCTGCAGGAAGCGACCGCGGCAAAAGGCGTCACCGCCGCACGCGGCGGCCTTATCGACCTGCTCATCATGGATGTCGGCCTGCCCGACATGGATGGCCGCGAGGCGGTGAAGATCCTGCGCAAGGGCGGCTATAAGGCGCCCATCATCATGCTGACCGGCCACGACACCGATTCGGACACGATTCTGGGTCTCGAGGCCGGCGCCAACGACTATGTGACGAAGCCGTTCCGCTTCGCGGTGCTGCTGGCGCGCATCCGTGCGCAGCTGCGCCAGCACGAGCAGAGCGAGGATGCCACCTTCTCGGTCGGCCCCTACACCTTCAAGCCCAGCCAGAAGCTGCTCATCGACCCGCGCGGCGGCAAGGTGCGGCTGACGGAGAAGGAAGCCTCGATCATCAAATATCTCTATCGCGCCGACCAGAAAGTAGTGACCCGCGACGTGCTGCTCGAGGAGGTCTGGGGCTACAATTCCGGCGTCACCACGCACACGCTGGAAACCCATGTCTACCGGCTGCGCCAGAAGATCGAGCGCGATCCTTCCAATGCGGAAATTCTTGTGACAGAAAGCGGCGGCTACAAGCTGGTTCCTTAAACATTTCATTATCCAATGAGCGGTCTGGGCGGGACCGCTTTCGGGTGCGGTCCTGTGGAGAGGGATTCGGGATCTACTCGTGAAGGAGGGATTGGACTGACCGTTCGGGGACGCAGCTAGAGATGGCGCTGGATGACGATATCCGCATCCTGTCCGCCGTGAGGCTCTTCCAGGGTTTCACGCAGGAACAACTGCGCCTGCTCGCCTTCGGTGCCGAGACCACCTTCCTGCAAACCGACCGCAAGCTCTACCGCGAGGACGACGAGGCCGATTCGGCCTATGTCGTGGTCAGCGGCAAGATCGCGCTCTATCGCGAGCAGGACGGTGAGCGCATCCCGATCGGTATCGCCGGACCCGGCACCATGCTGAGCGAACTGGCACTGATTGCCGACACGAAGCGGCTGACGAGCGCCTCCGCCGCCACCGATGCGGAAGTGATCCGGCTGAGCCGAAAGATGTTTCGCCGCATCCTGGAGGAATATCCCGAGGTGGCGATGAAGCTGCATCAGCGCATTTCCGAGGAATTCCAGGCCATGATCCGCCGCATCGAGGAACTGGCGCCGCGGTTTTCGGGGTGAGGCGCGATGCGGGCATGACGTTTCAGCTTGTTCGTGCCAGCGAAAACGACCTGCCCTTCATCATGGCAACCGAGCGGCGAGAAGGCTACGAGGCCTTCGTCGGGCGTTGGGATGAGGCGCGCCATCGCAGGGCTCTCCTCGATGACAGCCACGCCTATTTTCTCGGCATCAGCGATTCCTTGCCGATCGGCTTCGTCATCCTGCGCGGTTGGGCTTCCGCCGAATTTGTTACCTTGATCAAGCGCATTGCCGTCGTCGCGCCGGGGCAAGGCCAGGGCAGACTACTGCTGGCGGCAGCAGTTGATCGGGTCTTTGTCGAGACCGATGCCTACCGGCTCTGCATTGGCCTTTTCCCGGACAATCATCGCGCGCGCCGCGCTTACGAGGCTGTCGGCTTCACGGCTGAAGGCATTGCGCGCGGCAGTGCGTTCTTCAACGGCGTACACCGCGACGAACTGGTCATGGCGCAATTGCGGCCCGAGTGGGAAAAGCGGCAGTCGGGGTGATCAATCCAGGTCGAAGCGTGCGATGACCGGCACATGGTCCGACGGCCGTTCCCAGCCGCGCGCCGCCCTCAGGATCTCGTAGCCGGCGAAATCGGGCACTAGGTTGGGCGATGACCAGACATGGTCGAGCCGCCGGCCGCGATTGGAGGCTTCCCAATCCTGCGCGCGATAACTCCACCAGGTGTAGAGCTTCTGCTCGAGCGGAATGTTGAGCCGCATCAGGTCGACCCAATTGCCGGCGCGCCGCATCGCCTCGAAATTTTCCGTCTCGACCGGCGTGTGGCTGACCACGTTGAGCAATTGCTTATGCGACCAGACGTCGTGCTCGAGCGGCGCGATGTTGAGGTCGCCGACCAGCACCGAGGCGGAAACTTCGCTGTGCTCGGCGCTGATGGCGTTCATCTCGGCGACGAAATCGAGCTTGTGCCTGAACTTCTTGTTGATCTCGGGATTTGGTTCGTCGCCACCCGCCGGAACATAGAAATTGTGGACGAGGATCGTCTTGCCGCCGGCCTGCACCGTGACCGACAGATGCCGGCTGTCCTCGATCTCGCAGAAACGGCGCTTTTCGACCACCTCGATCGGCCGCCGCGCCACCGTCGCCACGCCGTGATAGCCCTTCTGGCCATGAAAGGCGATGTGCTGGTAGCCGAGCCTGCGGAACGCCTTTTCGGGAAACAGCTCATCGGGAACCTTGGTTTCCTGCAGGCAGAGCACATCCGGGGCATACTCATCGAGTAGGCGCTCGACGATCGGCATGCGCAGGCGAACCGAATTGATGTTCCAGGTGGCGATGGAGAAGGGCATTAGCAATCCAGGACAGCGCACAGCCGGCCAGGACCGATGGCCCTGACGCAGAAGACGCCTTTTGAGGGAGTCGATCTGGAAACTGCCAGCCGGGCGCCGCAAAGACAAGCCGGGCTATGCTCGCAAACCTGCTCAGGCGCGACCTAAGGTGCGCTGAGATTCAGGTCAGGCCGAGTCGAGAATGGTGGATTCCGAGAACCGGAGCGGAGCGTACGTTTGGGTACGTGAGCACCGGAAGCGCAGGAAGCCGCCATTCGCAGGCCGGCCTCACCTGAATATCTGCGCACCTTACCGCGTCTTGGTGTTCAGCTCGCGGTTCGCCGTATAGTCGATGGCGAAGGTGTCGGCGGCGAAGCTGACGCCTTCCTTGGTGTTGAAGATCATCACCGTGGTGTCCTTGCCCTGCGCGTCGGTGATCGTCCACTGGCGCAGGTCATAGGTTTTCGGATCGAACATCATGGTGATCATGGCATTGCCGAACACCGACTTGTCCGAGAGCTTGATGGTGGTGAGGTCGTCCTCTTCCTTGACGCTCTTGACGCGGTCGCCGGAGAGGTCGATGCGGTCGTCGAGCAGCAGCTTCAGCGGCGTCTTCGACAGCGGATAGAGATCCGACGTCTTCATTTTCTTGTTGAGGATGACCACCGACTTGCCGTCGGAAATCACCTTGAAATTCGAGGCGCCATCATAGTTGAAGCGGATCTTGCCCGGCCGCTCGAGGAAGAACTTGCCGCCGGTCTGCTCGCCCTTGGGGCCGAACTGCACGAATTCCCCGCTCATCGATTTGACCGACGAAAAATGATCGGCGATTTTCTGCGCGGCAGCAGGCACGGCAGCCTGCGCCGAGGCCAGCAATTCGAAGCCGGGCACCACATTGAGTGCGGCGGCACCCACCGCGACAAGGCCGAGGCCAAGCAGCTGGCGGCGGGTTGGCGTGAAATTGCCGAGTGCGGAAAGATCGTTTTTCATGGCAGTCACTCTCGTGGTGATTCCTATATCTGTCGTTGTTCTGAGCCCCCAGTTGGGCTGAAGTTTGGCGGAAATCCGCTTCAACGCGCTGCAAGGTTCAGGTTCAACGCGCCGCAAGGTTCAAGGTTGCGGCCGGCCTCCGATCAGAATTTGTCGTCTTCGGTCGGCACCAGGATCTCGCGTTTGCCGGCATGGTTGGCGGCGCCGACAATGCCTTCCTTTTCCATCTTCTCGATGATCGAGGCGGCCCTGTTATAGCCGATGCCGAGCCGGCGCTGGATGTAACTGGTGGACGCCTTGCCGTCGCGCAGCACCACGGCCACCGCCTGGTCATACGGGTCGTCGGAATCGTCCAGATTGCTGTTGCCGCCACCGCCACCGGAACCGCTCTTGCCGGACGGCTCGTCATCGTCCTCGTCGTCATCCTCGGTGATGGCATCGAGATATTCCGGCACGCCCTGCAGCTTCAGGTGCGCGACGATTTTCTCGACCTCCTCGTCGGCGACGAACGGGCCGTGCACGCGCTGGATGCGGCCGCCGCCGGCCATGTAGAGCATGTCGCCCATGCCGAGCAGCTGCTCGGCGCCCTGCTCGCCCAGGATGGTGCGGCTGTCGATCTTCGACGTCACCTGGAACGAGATACGGGTCGGGAAGTTGGCCTTGATCGTACCGGTGATGACGTCGACCGAAGGACGTTGCGTCGCCATGATGACATGGATGCCGGCGGCACGCGCCATCTGCGCCAGGCGCTGCACCGCGCCTTCAATGTCTTTGCCGGCGACCATCATCAGGTCGGCCATTTCGTCGATGATGACGACGATGTAGGGCATCGGCTCGAGATCGAGATTCTCGGTCTCGTAGATCGCCTCGCCGGTCTGGCGGTCGAAGCCGGTCTGCACCGTGCGCGAGATTTTTTCACCTTTTTTCTCGGCCTGCTGGACCCGGGCGTTGAAGCCGTCGATGTTGCGCACGCCGACCTTGGACATCTTGCGGTAGCGGTCCTCCATCTCCCGCACGGTCCATTTCAGCGCCACCACCGCCTTCTTTGGATCGGTGACGACGGGCGTCAGCAGATGCGGGATGCCGTCATAGACGGAAAGTTCCAGCATCTTCGGGTCGATCATGATCAGCCGGCATTCCTGCGGCGTCAGCTTGTAGAGCAGCGACAGAATCATGGTGTTGATGGCGACCGACTTGCCCGAGCCGGTGGTGCCGGCGACCAGCACGTGCGGCATCTTGGCAATGTCGACGATAACGGCCTCGCCATTGATGGTTTTGCCCAGCGCCAGCGCCAGCTTGGCCTTGGTGGTTTCGAAATCGCGGCTGGCCAGGATCTCCCTGAGATAGACGGTTTCGCGCTTGGCGTTCGGCAGTTCGATGCCGATGGCGTTGCGGCCGGGCACCACGGCGACGCGGCAGGCGATCGCGCTCATTGAGCGCGCGATGTCATCGGAAAGGCCGATGACGCGCGACGACTTGATGCCGGGCGCCGGCTCAAGCTCATAGAGGGTGACGACAGGGCCGGGACGCACGGCAATGATCTCGCCCTTGACGCCGAAATCCTCCAGCACGCCTTCGAGCAGCCGCGCGTTCTGCTCCAGCGCGTCCTTCGACAGGCTGGCGTCGCGCACCACATTCTTGGGCTCGGACAGGAAATGCAGTGACGGCATCTCGAACGTTTCGGAGCCGATCAGCGAGGTTTGCGCCTCGCGCTGGACGCGGGCGCCCGGCACGGGGCGTGCCGCCGGCGCCGCGACGCGGGTCGCGGCATCGGAACGGAACTGCTGCACCTTGGCCGTGGGGGCCGTACGGCGCTGGGTGGCGGGCTCGTCGTCGAGATCGATATCCTCGTCGTCGCGATCGAAGACATCGTCATCGTCCGGATCGACGGAAACACTGCGGTCACTGACCATGGCGGCGAAGAATTCCGGTTCGACGCGGGCGCGGCCGTCCGGGCTCATCCGCGATTCAGCGTACTCGGCCGATTCGACCCGTTCGGCGGCGCGCCGCCAGGCGGTGGAGCGCTGCTCCATCTCCGGTTCATACTCGTCCCGCTCCTGCCTGCGGCGCACGGCGCGGCGATGCATCCATGCGCGCAACGAGAGCCACCAATGGGTGATGGCGCCAAGCGCCAATATGCCCTCGTCGCCCTCATCCTCGTCATTGTCGAACAGAAGATCGTCCTCGCGCGGTTCCGCCGCAGCCGGTTCTTCCATCACGGCAAAGCCGTTCTTGCGCCCGATCAGCGCCGCGCCATAGGCGAACAGCCACAGCGTCGGCGCGGCCAGCAGCACGGCGAGCACACTGGCGATCAACCCGCTCGGGTAGCCGCCGACAAGGACGCCGGGGATCTTGAGCACCATGTCGCCGAACACGCCGCCAAGGCCGGTGGGCAGAGGCCAGGTCTTGGGCGGAACGATGCAGCCGGCGATCGCGGCGGCGAGCAGCGCGAAGCCGAACCAGAACAGCCCGCGCTTGGGCAGCCTGTCGACGCCGCGCGCCGAAAACAGCAGATACCCCCAGATCACTGCCGGAACCAGCGCGGCGACGGCGGCAAGCCCGAAGAACTGCATGGCAAGATCGGAGAACACCGCGCCGGCATAGCCCATGGCATTGGTGACATTGTTGTTGGTGGCGTGCGAGAAACTTGGATCGGCAACGTTCCAGGTGGCGAGGCTGGCAACCCCGAAGGCAACAGACAGGAACAGGCCGGCGCCGACCAGCCGGCCGACCTGCCGCCGCGCAAAAGCCTGGATGCCGTGCCCCGTATCGGCCAGCGCGAGCGGTGCTGAAGCCCCTGAACGCATGCTCTTCCCCGTCAGTGATTGCCTGGCCGCAGCGCATGACGCACTGCGGCAGATTCGAGGGCCAGACTAGCCGTGGGAAGGTTAAGGCTGCATTAACTATAAGAGGTTGAGATGATCATACCCCGTCACTCCAGGTTGAAGCCCAAAAGGGCAGGGCATGCAACGTCACTGCCGGACCACCAAGGTGGATAGAGGCATGCAATCCGTCTTCCTCCGCGTGGCGGTAGTGGCCTGGGCGGGATTTAGCCTCTTGCTTGCCCTGCATTGGTTCATCGACCTCGGCATGGTGGGCTTTCCGGATGGTTACATCACGCCCTATGCAAGGGCGACCGACCCCCTCCTCCACACGCTTGCTGCAGCCTGTCTGGCACAAGGTCTCTATTTTCTCTGCAGGGGCATCCTTGGCAGGGGATTTGGCTTGCTGACGATCGGCCTGCAAATTCTGATTGCAGCGATTCTGACGGTGGCGCCGGTGTTGATCATCCACATTTGCCCCATTCCGGTATATGCAGCAGCGCCTATGAGACGCTGACTGGCACCATGATGGATGACGGGGCCGGCGGCTAGACTTGCCACCGGCCCGTCTCACACTTTTCCTGAAAGCGTTACTTGTTGGCGCCGCCGAGCGTGTTCAGATTGCCGCAGAACTCGGCATGGGCCTTGCTCATCGCCGCGTCCTGGCACTCCTTCATCATGGCGTCCTGCTTATCCTTCGGCATGGCCATGAAAGCAGCCTTGAATTCTTCCATCGGCTTCATGGTTTTCATGCCGGAATCGGTGAAGAACGGCGCCATGTTATCAGGTTCGTCGAGGATGCCCGCCAATGCAACGCCGCTGACCATGGAAAGAGCGAGTGCTCCGAGGCAGATATTCTTGAAGTTCATGAGGAAATTCCTTCCCTGTGTTTTGCAAACGAGCGCCTGAACGACGATCGCTTTCACAGTTCGGGGCGAGGACGGTCAATGTTTCTTCGAAAATCTTCCTCACGAGAACGTGATTGCGCAAGGTCAGGCATACGCAGAATGAATTACCAAAAAAAGAGGCCCGGATGCGATCCGGGCCTCAATGCGTGAACTCCTTGCGGGAGTGTCACGACGGGATTCTTTTCGAAGCCAGGAAATCGTGCAGCGTCTCGGCTGGCATCGGGAAGGCAAGCAAGGGGCCGGCGGGAGGAGGGTTCCGCCGGCCCCGTAGGCTAAGCTGGCCTTACGGCACCACTTCGCCATGCTGGGAGATGTCGAGGCCTTCGACCTCTTCCTGGGTCGTCGGACGCAGGCCGACCAGCGCCTTGACGATGTAAAGGATCACGAAGGTGGCAACCGCCGTCCACAGGATGGTGAAGGCGATGCCATAGAGCTGCTTGCCAATCGAAGCGTCCTTACCGAGCGCATTGATCGCCGGATCGGCGAGCACGCCGGTCAGCAACGCACCGACCACACCGCCGACGCCATGGACGCCAAAGGCGTCGAGCGAGTCGTCATAGCCGAACATATGCTTCACCTTGACCGCCGAGAGGTAGCAGACCACGCCGGCGACGATGCCGACGATGAAGGCGCCGGTCGGGTTGACGAAGCCGGAAGCCGGGGTCACCGCCACCAGGCCGGCGACAGCACCCGAGATGATGCCGAGCACGGAAGGCTTCTTGGCGACGATCCATTCGGCGAACATCCATGCCAGCGCCGCTGCGGCGGTGGCGACCTGGGTGTTGAGCATGGCAGCGCCGGCGAGGCCGTCAGCCGCCAGTTCCGAACCGGCGTTGAAGCCGAACCAGCCGACCCACAGCAGCGAAGCGCCGATCACCGAATAGACCAGGTTGTGCGGAGCCATGTTGGTGGTGCCGTAGCCTTCGCGCTTGCCGAGAACGAGCGCGCAGACGAGACCGGCCACACCGGCGTTGATATGGACGACCGTGCCGCCGGCAAAGTCGAGCACGCCAGCCGCGCCAAGGAAGCCGCCGCCCCAGACCCAATGCGCGATCGGCGCGTAGACGATGAGCAGCCACAGCGCCATGAAGATCAGCAGCGCCGAGAATTTCATGCGCTCGGCAAAGGCGCCGGCAATCAGCGCCGGCGTGATGATGGCGAAGGTCATCTGGAACATCGAAAAGACGAATTCAGGAATGTTCGCCACGCCCGGCAGCCACAGGGTCGAGACGGTGATGCCGTGATGGAAGAACCTTGAAGCGCCGCCGATGTAGTTGTTCAGGCTGGCGGAGTCATTGGTGGAAAAGGCGAGTGAATAGCCGAACATGAACCACAGCACCGTCACCAGACAGGTGATGGCAAAGCTCTGCATGATGGTGGCGAGCACGTTTTTCTTGCGCACCATGCCGCCGTAGAACAGGGCCAGGCCGGGGATGGTCATCATCAGCACGAGTGCCGTCGAGGTCAGCATCCAGGCGGTGTTGCCGGTATCGAGCACCGGGGTGGGGGCAGCAGCCGGCGTTGCGGCGGCCGCGGCGGGAGCTACGGTCTGCGCGAATGCAGAGACCGTGCCCAATGCAGCGAGAGCGAGCGAGCTCAGCGCCGCCACGCGTCCCGTCGTCTTCATGGTGGAAGGTATGTTCATTGAACTCTCCATTGGAATACGTGTTCGCCGCTTACAATGCGTCGGAGTCTGTTTCGCCGGTGCGGATGCGCACCGCCTGCTCGATACCGAAAACAAAGATCTTGCCGTCGCCGATCTGGCCGGTTTTGGCCGCCGCGGTGATGGCTTCGACGGCCTTGTCGACAACGTCTGCAGCCACCGCGACCTCGATCTTGATCTTCGGCAGGAAACTGACCGCGTATTCCGCCCCGCGATAGATTTCCGTATGCCCCTTCTGACGCCCGTAGCCTTTGACTTCGGTGACGGTCAGGCCCTGGATGCCGACGGCGGTAAGCGCTTCGCGTACCTCGTCCAGCTTGAACGGCTTGATGATTGCCATCACGATTTTCATAAGGTTTCACCCTTTGCTGTTGCGGTCCCCCGCGTTTGCACGACTTCACCGATCCCAAAGAGCCGGAGAGTGCTCATCAGGATTCAAGCTCCGTGCCAAGTGCCGAAGCAGGGTGTTAACCGGTTGTAAACAAAGGGATTGAGAGCTACGCCGGCGCAGTCCGCTCGCAGTTGCGGCAAGGCATCTGATTAAATATTAGGCAATTTTCTCGAAATGCCTATTCTGCGGGCGAACGCTTCAGCCGGATCAGACCTTCCTGGGCAACCGAGGCGATCAGCGTGCCGTCGCGGGCAAACAGCGAGCCGCGTGTAAAACCGCGCGACCCTTGCGTCGACGGGCTGTCTTGCGTGTAGAGCATCCAGTCGTCGAGCGGGTGGCTGCGGTGGAACCACATGGCATGGTCCAGGCTCGCCGCCTGGATATCGCGGTCGAAGATGGCTCGGCCGTGCGCGAAGGTCGAGGTGTCGAGCAGCGTCATGTCGGAGAGATAGGCGAGCACCGCCGCCTGGGTGGCGCGATCGGCCGGCACAGGACCGGTCGTGCGGATCCAGATGTTCTGCTTCGGCTCCAGTTTTTCCCGGCTGGTGTAATGCTTCAGCATCACCGGCTTCATCTCGATCGGGCGGTCGCGCTCCCAATAGCGCTTGATCCCTTCGGGCACAGCTTCGGCGAACTTGCCCAGCAGCTCGCGCTGCGACAGCAATGTTTCAGGTCCAGGCACGTCATGGGGCATCGGAACCTGGTGTTCGAGCCCGACCTCATCCTGCTGGAACGATGCCTCTAGCGAAAAGATCGCCTGGCCATGCTGGATCGCCACCACGCGCCGTGTGGTGAAGGACCCACCGTCGCGGATGCGGTCGACCTCGTAGACGATCGGCACCTGGGTGTCGCCCGGCCGCATGAAATAGCCGTGCAGCGAATGGACATGGCGATCGGGGTCGACGGTTCGCTGAGCCGCGACCAGCGCCTGGGCGATGGTCTGGCCGCCGAAGACGCGCTGCCAATCGAGCAAGGGGCTGCGACCACGATACAGATTGTGTTCCAGCTTCTCGAGGTCGAGAATGCCGAGAAGCTCGTCCATGGCTGCCGTCATCTTTCGCGCCCTCGCCGCAGAAGTGTTATGGCGGTTTCCGACAGGACGGACAGGCAGTCAAGGCCGCAATGGCCTGGATGGCCCCGCGTGCGAAAGGAATTCGGGAATGACGGAACGCAAGGCCGATGCGAAGGCAAAGCTCGATGTCCTGGTCGCCGGCGCCGGCTACGTCGGGCTGGCCACCGCCGTCTCGCTGAAGCAGGCGCGGCCGGGCCTTGCCGTTGCGCTGGTCGATGCCGCGCCCGCCGGCGCCTGGCAAAGGGATGGTCGTGCCTCGGCCATTGCCGCCGCCGCCTGCCGCATGCTCGACCAGCTCGGCGTCTGGGCGGAGATCGCGCCGCAGGCGCAGGCGATCACCGAGATGATCATCACCGATTCGCGCAGCGCCGATCCGGTCCGCCCGGTCTTTCTGACCTTCGGCGGCGAAGTGGCACCGGGCGAGCCCTTCGCGCATATGGTCGCCAACAGGGCGTTGAACGGCGCTTTGCGCGCCAGGGCCGAAAAGCTCGGCATCGACATCATCGAAGGTGTCGCGGTGCAAGGTTTTGAGACCAATGGCGCCGGTATATCGGTGCATCTGGCCGACGGTGCCACGCTGACCGCGCGGCTGCTGGTCGCCGCCGACGGCGTCAATTCGAAGCTGCGCGACATGGCTGGCATCAAGACGGTGAAGTGGGACTATGGCCAATCCGGCATTGTCTGCACCGTGGCGCATGAACGCCCGCACAATGGCCGCGCCGAAGAGCATTTTTTGCCGGCCGGCCCCTTTGCCACGCTGCCGCTCAAGCCCGACGCGGACGGCACTAACCGCTCGTCGATCGTCTGGGTCGAACGCGCGGAAGATGCCAAAGCGCTCGTCGAAGGCGACGATCTCGCTTTCGAGCAGGAACTCGAACAGCGCTTCAGCCTGAAGCTCGGAGAAATCCGTGTGGCTGACAAGCCGCGTGACTGGCCGCTCGGCCTGACTATCGCGCGCGCCTTCGTCGCACACCGGATCGCGCTCGCCGGCGACGCCGCGCACGGCATCCATCCGATCGCCGGCCAGGGCCTCAATCTCGGCTTCAAGGATGTCGCGGCGCTTGCCGAGGTGATTGTCGAGGCGGACCGGCTCGGCCAGGACATCGGCGCGCTCGACGTGCTCGAACGCTACCAGCAATGGCGCCGTTTCGACACGGTTCAGATGGGCATCACCACAGATGTGTTGAACCGGCTGTTTTCCAACGACATCACCCCGCTGCGCGCCGTTCGCGACATCGGCCTTGGTCTCGTCGAACGGATGCCGCGCCTGAAGGCGTTTTTCATCCGCCAGGCATCGGGGCTGTCCGCGGGTACGCCGCGTCTATTGAAGGGCGAGGCGATCTAAGCGCTCCGGCAATTTCAGTTTACCTCAAAACCCAGCTTCTGCCGCAGCCGCAGCATGCGCTGATCGGCGATCTCAAGGCGCTTCTCGCCGCCCTGGGCAGCCCGATTGACCATCTGCAGTAGATCATTTCGCTCGGCGACGTCGAGACGCTGGCGCAGGAACGGCGCCAGCTTGTCGATGACGACAGTGGTGTCGTCGACCTGTGCCGCCGCCCATTTGGCGTAGATCACCGCCTCGTCGGTCTTCTTCTTGTCGGCGATCTCGGAAATGACAGCGCGGATGACGGCCTCGCGCTGCGGCAGAACAGGCCCATTCTCGGAGACGATCGATGTAATCAGCGTCGCGGCGGCCACCACCGGATCGTCGATCGCCGTCAGCGGCGACAGGGCCGCCTGGTTGCGCAGCTTCTTGCGGCGGATGTTGCCTTGCACGCGCCCGACAACATCGGCGACCTCGCGCGCGGCATCGTTCATGGCCTTCATCCGGTACCACCAGAAACCTGCTGCTCCCAGCACGCCAAGGATCGCAATCAGGAAAGGCATGTCGAAATCCCCCGAGAAATCCGCCTGACGATAGAAGAACACTTGCGTTGCTTCAACACGCAAGAGTTGCGCCTGATGAACAAAACCCGGGCCGCTCGTGTAATCCGAGCGTCCCGGGACCCGTCACCCCTGGCCGATCATGACGCGGTCTTCATGACCCCGGCCCGCCTATGACTCTGGTATGTCGTAGATCGCCCGAACCTCGATGGTGCCGATCTCGGCCAGCGGAATGCCGGCGGCAATGTCCAGCGCTTCGTCGAGAGTGGCGGCCTCGACCATGATGAAACCGAGCAACTGCTCCTTGGTTTCGGCGAAGGGACCATCGATGATCAGCCGCTTGCCCTGGCGCCGGCGCACGGTCTTGGCTGTCTTCACCGACTGCAGCGCCTCGGCGACGATCAGCTTGCCCTGTTGATCCAACACCCTGTCGTAAGCCAGCGAATCGGCGTCGAGCTTGGCCCCCCTCTCGGCGGTGAGCGCGTAAAGGTCTTTTTCCTCACCATAGACCAGGCACATATATTTCATTTCGAGCTCCCTTGCTGTGACAAACCATAGGATGCGGCGACGAGCGTGTCAGCTTGGCCCGCGATCACCGCCGCATGGTCGAGGAGGCATGCCGCGACTCCGATGATGGCGACAGCGGCCAGCAGCCTGCCGAAGCCGAGCGGCGGCGGGTCCAGCCAGAAGTCTTGCTGTCGCTCAAGCCTGCAGCCCGGGCTCTTCCACAGCGCGAAAAACAGATTGTCCATGTGAACCTCCATCCAGCCACAAATCCCTTGGCCGCCCGCAGGACGCCCGGGCCGGACGAAAGTCGACATTTTTGCCCGAACATTTTTTCCGGAAAGCCTGATTATTTTTCTGGAACGCCCAAATAGTCATCCGGAACGAATGAGCCGGCATCGTGCCGTGGTCCAAACAGCGCAGTGGTCTTCGCACACGCCCGCGCTATAGTTGACCGGACGCCACGCTTACCCACAACCAAGGAGGACTTCATGGACCGCACCGCAACCGCCGTCTGGAAAGGCAATCTTACAGAAGGCAAGGGCACGCTCGACACCCAGAGCGGCGCTCTGAAGGCCGCTCCCTATTCGTTCAAGGCGCGCTTCCAGGATGAAAGCGGCAAATCCGGCACCAATCCCGAAGAGCTGATCGCGGCCGCGCATGCCGGCTGCTATGCCATGCAGCTGTCGCACTTCCTGGCCGAGAACGGCACGCCCGCCACAGAACTCGACGCCAAGGCCGTGGTGACGCTGGTTCCCGGCACCGGCATCACCGGCAGCGCGATCACGCTGGTCGGCAAGGTGCCCGGCATCGATGCGGCGAAGTTCAAGGAATTGGCCGAAAAGGCCAAGGCCGAATGCCCGGTCTCGAAGGCGCTCGGCGCCATCAAGGTATCGCTCGACGTCAAGCTCGGCTGAGACTGCTGCATTTCCCGTGAAAATCCGGCGCGCCTGGTCGCGCCGGGTATCATGGAAAGAGAACTAGGCGCCCAGCGCGTCAAGCCGGGCGCGAAGTGCGGCGACTTCCTGCTCCAGAGCCTCCAACCTCGCTTCCAGGTCTGAGTAAGGCAGGGCCGGCGCACTGCGCTGCGCCGATAGCGCTGCGACATCCACCGGGCCGGCGAGGAGATGCACGTAGCGGTCCTCGCGCTGGCCAGGCCCGCGCGGGATTTCCTGGATCAGCGGCGGCCGGCGGCCGATCAGCATGTCGAGTTCAGCGCGCAGATCCTCGATCGACGCAAACCGCGCCATGCGCTCGGCGCGCGCCAGCAGCTCATGCGCCGTCTGCGGTCCGCGCAGCAGGAGCAGGCCGAGCAAGGCGGTCTGCGGCGTGGTCAGCGAGAAGCGCTGCGCCATCTGGTGTTCATAGCGCTCGACGCGCGAGCCGAACATCTGCCGCACCAGCCCCTTCTGCTCGAGCAGCTTCAGCCCCCGGTGCACCTCTGTCTGCTCCAGCGCCATGACAGGCTCGCGCGCCGTCTTCTGGTTGGCGGCGGCAAGTGCTGCGTTGAGCGTCAGCGGATAAACGTCCGGCGTCAGCTCCTTCTTCTCGATCAAGCAGCCGAGCACGCGCGCTTCGATGGGGGAAAGGATGGTAAGGTCTTCGCTCATGGATCTCTCATAGCCGAAGCTCCCATCCCGATTCAATCGGGATGGAACAGCTTGCTAGAGCAATTCCAGGAAAAGTGTGAAACGGTTTTCCCGGGAAAAACGCATAGCGTTTTCCCATGGGAATTGCGTCAAAACAAAGAGTTAGAGCGCATCAATCCCAGGCGCCGCGGCCTTTCGCTCCGGCTTCGGCTGCCAGAATGACCTGACGAGCACATCCTCCGCATAGATCGCGTCATCGAACCGGTTCTGTCCAAGTTGCTGGGCCAGCGTCGGTCGATCCCCGAGCAGCGAGACGCCAAAGGCAGCCTGGCCATTGGGGAGCGGCGCATCCAGCGCGTCGAGGATGGTGGGAAATATGTCGATCGTGCCCGAAAGCCCGGTATGCGTCTTGGACGGAATACCATCCCCCGACAGCGAGAAAAAGTTGCGTCGTTCATGTCTGTTCAGGCTATCCGTCACCGTGCTCGGCGCACTGAGATGATCGCTTTGCAATGCCAGAACGGTGTTCGCCATCAGACCTTCGGCCTCGGCTTTGTGGATGAAGTCGGCAATCAGCATGTTGGTGCATTTCACGGCATGGAGAATATTGGGAGCTTGCGGCGAAAGCCCCGTCTTGCCGATGCATTTGTCTGAGAGGTAGCCATCCATCGCATGCCCGCCGCTGACGGCGATCGTCAACGAGAACGGTTTGCCGTCGCGCTGCGCGCGCCGCAAAATGTCGAAGCTCAGATCCAGGACTTCAGCGTCGTCGGCGCCAAAAGAGTTGCCGCGCCCATTGATGGCGGTCACCACTTCTGGCCCGCCGAAAAGCGACGAGTAGCCATGGGTGGAATAGAATGTCCCCTGGCCGGTAAAGCTGAGTGGCCAACCCGTAACGAAGTTCTGCTGATACCCCCGCGCGCTCAAAACATCGCCAAGGCAGGTCAGGCCTGGCAGGAATTGCGCATTCTCCTCCAGATACTGGCGGGTTGTGAAGAACGTTATCAGCAGCGGCGTTCCACAGTTCGCGGCGACCATCCCTGAGATGGAATTGTTGGTGTAGGCAAGCTGCACCATATTGGTCGCCGAAACGCCACGCCTGTCGAATTCGAGCAGCGGATCCATGACGTCGCCAAACGCGGCCCTGTCCATGTAAGTGCGCTCGGCGCTCTCGATGAAAATATGAATGAGGTTCTTTGGCGCAGCGGTCACGGGCGCCGTTCCAGCCTCCGGCCTTTTCAACGGAGTGATATCGACGAACTGCGTGGACAGGAAATCATGCAGCGGGTTGGGGTGGATCGCCGCCGAGATCGGACGCGTCAGCATCGGGTTTGCCGCCAGGAAGACCGCCATCAGGGCGACATCCAATCCTCTGGTCAACGTGCCGCGCGCCTTCAGGGCGCCAAGGCCGAAAAGGACGACCACAATGACCAGCATCGTGCTTCCGGTATTCCACAGATACTCAAAGACGACACTGGGCGTAACCGTCCCGGCGCCGGCATGCATGAACATCGCACCCCAGTCGAAATAGCCAAAAACACTTTCGAGATAGACATAGACAAGGAACAAAAGGCAGGGAAAGAGCGAGAAATAGAGCCTGAACCACCTGCTCTCTTGCTGACCCGCCTTCTTGTCCCGGAAGCCGTCAAGCAAGAGAAGCGCGATCAAGGCCCCCAGGCCGAGAGCCGCAAGCAGCACCTTCTCCTGAAAATAGATCAGCGACACAAGCCAGGTGAGCGATCCCACTGTTGTGGCGCTGATGAATAGCCCGGATACTGAATACCCATTCCCGATGAAGCCGCGCATCACTTCGCACTCGAACGACGATTACGGAAGTGAGTAGCGAACATCACTTAAGACTATACTAAGACAATACTGCGCGTCTCGCGCATCCGTCAATCAGCTACTTGCGTTGTCGCTAATATGGGCGCATGTTTGAAAAGTGATCGGGCGTGGCCGGCGGCCCAACTGGAGCGTTTCACAGTTTCGTGGAAACGGCGATCCGCTCTGGGATGAGAAGATCTTCGCTCATGAAAGCTGTTCAGCTTCCCGGCGGTAGAACGCGGTTGCAAGGGCATGTTTGCGCGCCTGGCGGGCGTCATCCCTGACGGTGGCGGCAAGGTTCATTTGATGGTGGCCATAGCGCGCTTCGAGATAGCGCGCGATTGCGGTCGGGATGAGACCGGATCCCATCTCCCGCGTCTGGCCTTTCTGCTCGATCAGGCGGCGGATTTCCTCTGCTGCCGGCGCCGGCACGTCCGTCTGGTCGAGGCATTCGCCAAGGTTCATCGGCGGCAGGCTGGCAAAGCCGCGCTGTTCCGTCCAGTCCAGCGCTACCAGCGGGCGGATCAGATAGAACAGCTTCTTCAGCTTCACCTCTCCGGAAAAACTACCGATCTTGGCGACATGCGAGCGCGCCAGGCCGAGATAGTGGTGCGAAACCTTTCCCGGATCGACGATCTCGGCCAGCAGGTCGAGAAGACGCGCGCGAAATCCCGCGACCTCCTCATAGACGATGGGCGATTTTGCCCATTCGACGATAACCGCATTGCCGCCGAGCGCCAGCAGCAGGGCCTTGCGCAGATCCCAGCCACCGGCATCTATCTCGCCTTCGATCGGGAATTCGATCACGTCGCGTGGCTGTTGCAGCACGAGGTGATCCGACACCGGCCTGATGTAGACAAAGCGGCAGTCATAGTCGCTATCGGGCGACGGAAAGCCCCAGGCGCGGCTGCCGCTCTCGATCGCAACCAAGATCTTCACGCCCTGGCTTCGCACCAGATCCAGGCGCCCGGAGGGCCGCGACGGCGTCCGGCGAAAAGTCAGCGGGCAATGATCCCATCCGATGGCTAAACCCGTCTCTCCACCATCATCTTCTCGGTCTCCGCAGCTGCGTCGCCGAAGGCGCACAAAACGGAAAACCGATCGCGGTTAGACTCGCCGCTCCACCATCATCTTCTTGATTTCTGCGATCGCCTTGGCCGGGTTGAGGCCCTTGGGGCAGGTTTGCGCGCAGTTCATGATGGTGTGGCAGCGGTAGAGCCGGAACGGGTCTTCGAGATTGTCGAGCCGCTCGCCCTTGGCTTCGTCGCGGCTGTCGATCAGCCAGCGATAGGCCTGCAAGAGGGTTGCCGGACCGAGATAGCGGTCGCCGTTCCACCAATAGCTCGGGCACGAGGTCGAGCAACAGGCGCACAGTATGCACTCGTAGAGCCCGTCGAGCTTCTCGCGGTCCTCATGGCTCTGCAGCCACTCCTTGGCCGGCTCCGGCGACACCGTCTTCAGCCATGGCTGGATCGACGCGTGCTGGGCATAGAAATTGGTGAGGTCGGGCACCAGGTCCTTGACCACCTGCATATGCGGCAGCGGATAGACTTTCACGGCGCCGAAAATGTCGTCGCAGCCCTTGGTGCAGGCCAGCGTGTTGGAGCCGTCGATGTTCATGGCGCAGGAGCCGCAAATGCCTTCGCGGCAGGAGCGGCGCAAGGTCAACGTCGCGTCGATCTTGTTCTTGATCCACAGCAGCGCGTCGAGCACCATCGGCCCGCAATCGTCCATGTCGACAAAATAGGTGTCGATGCGCGGGTTCTCGTCATCGTCCGGCGACCAGCGGTAGATGCGGTATTCCCGCAGATTGGTGGCGCCTTCCGGCTTCGGCCAGGTCTTGCCTTGCTGGATCTTCGAGTTCTTGGGGAGCGTCAGTTCGACCATTACCTCAGGTCCTTTCGGATGACGAGCTTCAGCCCCGACCAGATTTCATTGACGGCGGCAACCTTGACGTCGACAAGGTCGAGCTTCAGCGCTTCAGTGCGGACGACACCCTCGGTGACGTCGGTCGGCACTTTCGATGCCTTTTTCGGCCAGGACACCCAAACCATGCCGTCGCGCTTGATCGCTGATTGCACATCGCCCAGCCGATCCTCGATCTCGGCGCGCTGCATCGCGAAGGCATGGACGGCATCGTATTTGAGCGTCGTCCCCGAAATATCGGACCAGTCGCCCAACCGATCGACTTGTGCGAAGTCGACGGCTTCCGTGAGATCGCTGAGATCATCAGGCAGCGCAATGAACGCCGCGACCATTCCGTCCTTCAGGCCAAGCTTGGCCGGAAGCGGCGTGGCGGAATATCCCGTGGCCGCCAGCGCCATCTCAATACACCCTGGCCTTGGGCGCGATCTTGGCGAGGCTGATGCCGCCGTCCTTTTCGGCCAGCAGCGGCTCGGTGTGCACCGGCCGGTAGCTCAGCGTTACCTTGCCGTCCTCGCTCAGCTTGGCCAGCGTGTGCTTGCGCCAGACTTTGTCGTCGCGCGACGCAAAATCTTCCCGCGCATGCGCTCCGCGGCTCTCCTTGCGGGCCTCGGCGCTGTAGACCGTGGTGATGGCGTTGGCCATCAGGTTCTCCAGTTCCAGCGTCTCGACCAGGTCGGAATTCCAGATCATCGAGCGGTCGGAGACCTTGATGTCCTTGAGCTCGCTCCAGATTTCCGAAATGCGCTTGCAGCCGTTTTCCAGCGATTCCTGGGTGCGGAACACGGCGGCGTCTTCCTGCATCGCCTTCTGCATCTTCTCGCGCAGCACCGCTGTCGGTGTCGAGCCATTGGCGTGGCGCAGCCCGTCGAAGCGATCCATGATCTTTTCGACCGAGGCTTCGTTGGGCGAAGGGATCGCCGACTTGCGATCGATGACCTGGCCGGCGCGGATCGCCGCGGCGCGGCCGAACACGACAAGATCGATCAGCGAGTTCGAACCCAGCCGGTTGGCGCCATGCACCGAGGCGCAGCCCGCCTCGCCCACCGCCATCAGACCGGGCGACACCCGGTCCGGGTTCTCTGCCGTCGGGCTGAGCACCTCGCCCCAGTAATTGGTCGGCACGCCGCCCATATTGTAGTGCACCGTCGGCAGCACCGGGATCGGCTCCTTGGTCAGGTCGACGCCGGCGAAGATTTTTGCCGATTCCGAAATGCCGGGCAGCCGCTCGTGCAACACAGCCGGATCGAGATGGTCGAGATGAAGGAATATATGATCCTTCTTCTTGCCGACGCCGCGGCCTTCGCGGATCTCTAGCGTCATGCAGCGCGAGACGACGTCGCGCGAGGCTAGATCCTTGGCCGACGGCGCATAGCGCTCCATGAAGCGCTCGCCCTCGGAATTGACGAGATAGCCGCCCTCGCCGCGCGCGCCCTCGGTGATCAGGCAACCGGCGCCGTAGATGCCGGTCGGATGGAACTGCACGAACTCCATGTCCTGCAGCGGGAAGCCGGCTCTGGCTGCCATGCCGCCACCGTCACCGGTGCAGGTGTGGGCTGAGGTGGCCGAGAAATAGGCGCGGCCATAGCCGCCGGTCGCCAGCACCACCATCTTGGCAGAGAAGCGGTGAATGGTGCCGTCATCGAGGTTCCAGGCGACGACGCCGGTGCAGGTGCCGTCCGGCTCCATGATCAGGTCAAGCGCGAAATACTCGATGAAGAACTGCGCGTTGTTCTTCAGCGACTGGCCATAGAGCGTATGCAGGATGGCGTGGCCGGTGCGGTCGGCGGCCGCACAGGTGCGCTGCACCGGCGGGCCGTCGCCAAAATTCATCATGTGGCCGCCGAACGGCCGCTGGTAGATCTTGCCCTCTTCGGTGCGCGAGAACGGCACGCCATAGTGCTCGAGCTCATAGACCGCGGCCGGCGCTTCGCGCACCAGATATTCCATGGCGTCGACATCGCCCAGCCAGTCCGAACCCTTGACGGTGTCGTACATGTGCCACTGCCAGGAATCCGGGCCCATATTGGACAGCGACGCGGCGATGCCGCCTTGCGCGGCCACCGTATGCGAGCGGGTCGGGAACACCTTGGTGATGCAGGCGGTGCGCAGGCCCTGCTCGGCCATGCCGAGCGTGGCGCGCAGGCCGGCACCACCGGCGCCGACGACCACCACGTCGAATTTGTGGTCGACAAAAGTATAACCCGCCGTGTTGGCTGATTTCGCGTCCTTGGCCAACTCAGCCTCCGAATGCAAGTTTAAGCAGGGCGAAGATCGAGGCGACGCCGACCGCTATGGTGAAAAATGTGCTGAGCGCGATTGTCGCCAGCTTCAGGCCTTCGCTGATCACATAGTCCTCGATGATCACCTGCATGCCGAGCCGCATGTGGTAGAGCCCGGAGATCAGGAAAAGGATCATCACCAGCGCCACGAACGGATTGGCAAGGGCTGCCCGCACCTCCGCATAACCGGCGCCATTAAGCGCAATCAGGAACCCGACGAAGAACAGTGTCAGCGGAATGTTGGCGAGCGCCGTCAGCCGCTGGCGCCAGAAATGCTGTGTACCCTCATGCGACGAGCCGAGACCGCGGACCTTGGCCATCGGCGTGCGCATATCGTTGCTTTTGTTGCCGCTCATGATCAGGCTCCCCGCGCCATGTAGCCGGCGACCCAGATCACCAGCGTCAGCACAACCGACCCGGCGAGCGTCGCCCAGGCGATCTTCGATGCCGTGTGCTTCTCGAGCCCGGCGCCGGTGTCCCAGATGAAGTGGCGCACGCCGCCGAGCATGTGATGCATCAGCGCCCAGGTGTAGCCGAACAGGATGAGCCGGCCGAGCCAGGTGCCGAACGCCCAGTTGACCCAATCGAAGGCGCCCTGCGAGGTCGCCGCCGCCATCAGCCACACGGCAACCAGCAGCGTGCCGAAATAGAGCGCACCGCCGGTGATGCGATGGATGATCGACATCGTCATGGTGATCGGCGGCCGGTAGATCGTCAGATGCGGCGAGAGCGGCCGTTCACGTCTGGCAAGCTCGCGGGTGGCTGGTGATTTGCTCATGGCTCCCCCAGTTCGATGTTCGGAGCCGCTATGGGGAAGCGGCATTTGCCGCCTTCATGTATGACTTCGGACAGCCGGTTTCTAATGCTCTTTTTGCATCGCGTCAAAGCCGGAAAATCGTTTTGGAAACGTCATTTAGTCTGACAAAAAGGCAGGCTCGGGCTTCAATCGATTAGGGGCCGATGGGCCGAAGCCGACTCGATATCGCTGCAGTGCAGCATGTCTGGTCCAGAGCCCGGCTGTGTTTGAGATTCGCACTATCGCTTGCAGGTCTGCGGCGTCGAGCCCCTCTTCATCACCAGCGCCTCACGCCCGTCGATCACGATTGCGTTATGCGTGGCGGTCTCCTGGTAGCGGCTGGACTGGTTGGCGGGCGACGCCAAAAACTCTTCGGTCACGCCATTCGGCTCGATCACACGCAGCGACGAGCCGAGATTCTGAATGGTGATCGCGCTGCCATTACCGCATCCATAGGTTGCTGTACCCACAGTGGAGCGCGGCGCGGTGAGATCGGTGGTGGTCTTGGTTGCCGGTGCTGGAGGCGTCGATGCCGAGGCCGCCACGGTCGCGCTGGACTGCTGAGCGGGAGCAGACGAGGCGGGATTGGCCGCCTTCGGCGCGCCATCCTGCGGCACACAGGCAGCAACGACAATCATCAACGGGAAAACGGACACCCAAACCGTCCGGCCTAACGCCATATGCTGTCCTCCCGTGCGGCAAACTAGCCGCGATACCGCGCCAAGATCAAGGTTGCTCCGACGTCACCTTTTGGATCCGCTGGCGCCGGCTGCGATGGAGCGGGCAAGCATGGCCGAATGATGGCCATCGGGTTTTCCCTCCAGTCGGAAATTAACCATGTTTGACGAGACATCGCCGCGCATCGCGTCAGCCTCTTAACAAAGGTTAATAAAAGGTTAATTTCTGATTCGCGGTGACTTTCATGGAGGACGCCATGCGTTCGAACTCTGGCAGATCGCGCCTTGCGGCGCTCATCCTGGCGGCTGCGGTCGCCGGCATGGCGGCACCCGCACTCGCCGGTGCCCGTCATCAGGATCGCGTCTACGCCGATTCCTTCGGCAATCTCGTCATCGACAGCGCCGCCGGCTACAAGCGCATCATCGTCGGCGAAGGCAAGCTGGCCAAGCAACTGTCCGACTACACCAGTGCCGGCCAGCCCAAGGTGATCTACGAGAACGAAGCCGACGAGATATCAGGCTACAGCGATTGCTACCGGCCACCGGTGTTCGTGAAGGGCCGCAGCTACATGTACGGGCTTTCCGACGGTGAGATGCCCGAACTCAGCCCTTGCCGCTGAAGTTAATGGCGATCGCGTTAGACGGCCACTCGCCTCCCGGCCCGGCTGAGGCGCCCACGCAGTCGCGCCCGGCATTCTTCGCCAGATAAAGCGCCTCGTCCGCGCGCCGCATGAGATCGGCGATGGTTTCACCGGGATGAAGTTCGGCGACGCCGAAGCTCGCCGTGCAGCTGATGTCCGCCGGCAGTCCGTCGATGGGCAGGGCGCAGAATGCGCTACGCGTGCCTTCAGCGAACAGCCGGGCAGCGGCCAGGTTGGTTCCCGGCAGGATGATGGCGAATTCCTCGCCGCCGATACGGCCGGCGACATGGTGCCCGGCGGCCGCCTCGCGCAGGAACCCGGCAAAGGTCTCGATCACCCGGTCGCCGGAGGCATGGCCGAAACTGTCGTTGATGCGCTTGAAATGATCGAGATCCGCGATGACCAGCGCGACCGGCACGCCTTGCCGCATGGCGCCAATCACCGCAAGCTCGGCCTGGCGCGTGAAGGCACCGCGGTTGAGCAGTCCCGAGAGCGTATCCGTCTCCGACTTCGACGTCACTTCAGCCAGCACCTCACGAACCAGGATGGCCAGCATCAGTAGCGCCAGCGCCAGCGCAAAGACAGTGCCGAGCGATTGCGAGACCAGCGCGTAGCTGCTTTGCAGATAGGCCTGCGGATTGGCACCCCAACCGCCAAGCGCATGGGCGATGAACGGCTTTGACGCGAACTGTAAAGCGCTGGCCGCCAGCACGGCCATCAGGATGCGATCGAGCCGGCCACGCCTTTGCCTCGACGACCAGACGATGGCCAGTCCGACGAATTGCATGACGGCATAGGGAAGCTGATAGGCCACTATGCGGGTCAGCGACTGGCGCGGCAGGTCCTGCACGAAATAGACGGCGATGGTGGCGGCGACCAGGAAGAACAGCATCGGCGGCCATCGCGGCGCGACGCCGTATTTGCGGGCCAGTCCGGCGTTGAAGGCCATGGTGGCGCCGAGGAAGACCGCGAAGGCGGTGACCACCGGGATCCGCGCATCGGTGAAAGCGGGAATGCTGAATTCGATCGCCGAATAGGCCATGCCCAGGACATAGCCAGAGGCAAACCAGCGCGCCGGGGCGCGGCCGACATCATGGAACGCGACCGCCATGAAGGATGCCGCCAGCAGGCCGGCAACCGACAGGTTGATCAACAGGATGAAGTTGGCGCCGCTCATCTCTCTTTCGCACCCGTGTCTCAGATAACACCGACGGGCGAAAAAGACGTTAACGCTGGCTTGGGAGACGATCAGCCGGTCTTTGGAAGCTCCGGCACGAACACCGCTTCGGGCCGTTCGTAGGAAAGGCGCACGCTGTCGCGGCCGTTCTTCTTGGCCTTGTAAAGCGCCTCGTCGGCACGGCGCATCAAGGGCTCCAGCGCTTCCTCGCCGCTGCGGGCCGCCACGCCAAAGCTGGCGGTGACCTTGGTGCCGGCGGGAAGCCCGTCGACGCTGCCGGCCGAATAGAGCGTGCGCACCGCCTCTGCGAACAATCGCGCTGCTCCGAGATCGCTCAACGGCAGGAGCACCGCGAACTCCTCGCCGCCGATACGCCCGGCAGCACCCCGCGCACCGGTCGCAGACCGAAGCTTGGCGGCGAAGTCGGCGATCACGCGATCGCCAGCGGCGTGCCCGTGCACATCGTTGAGCGCCTTGAAATGATCGAGGTCGGCCAGCACCAGCGCCACCGGAAACTTGGCCACCGCGCAATGTTGCAGGAGCAGGGCCGCGCGCTCCTCGAAACCACGGCGGTTGAGAAGACCCGAAAGCGGATCCGTGTGCGTCTCGGCCTTCAGCGCCTTCATCACGTCGAGGGCCGCGGCGCTGAACAGGCAAAGTGCGATCAGCAATGACAGCAGCGCATGCGACAGCAGCGCTGTTGTCCAGTAGGACGAACCGTAGAACCCGTCATAGCTGGTGAATGGCCCGTGCGCGATAACGACGACAAGGGTGCGCACGAAGAAGTTCACCCCCGACAGCAGCGACAGCACGAACAGGATGTTCTCGGTCGGGCCGTTGTTGCGCACGGGCCGCAATTCGGCGGCGACCAGAAGGCTGATGCCGCCGAAGGCAAAATTCATCGCCAGGATACGCCAGGTGAGATCCGGCGCGACGAACAGGAACCAGCACAGCGACGCCAGCCCGCCTCCACCCAGGATGGCGATCGCCACATAGGGAACCTTGCGGCCGTAGCGGGCGACAATAGCGCCCGACAGGCAACAGCCGGCAATGGTGAAGCAGATGTTGGAGACCAGCTTGGACAGTGCCATGCCGACCGGCAAGGTGAAATACTGGAACAGAAAGCCGGGTGCCGAAATACCGTAGCTGAGTGCCAGCACGGCGAGATAGGGGCGGTGGCGCTGATAGGTCCATAGCACGAGGAAGGCCGCGCCGAGTGCCAGCGCGATCGTTGGATTAAGCAGCGCTATGAACAGACCTGTGTCCAAAGGACGGTGACTTCCCCTCACTGACGTCGGGGAAGAGCTTAGCGCTCAAGCCCAAACAAGCGGTTAAGCGCAAGCGGATATGCAAGCCGCACCAATGAAAAAGACCCCGGAACCGCAATGCGGTCCGGGGTCCGGCAATCAATAAACCGTGTAGACCGGAAGCTATTTCCAGTCGCGGATATCGACGAAGTGGCCGGCGATCGCCGCCGCCGCCGCCATCGCCGGCGACACCAGATGGGTGCGGCCCTTGAAGCCTTGCCGGCCCTCGAAATTGCGGTTCGAAGTCGAGGCGCAGCGTTCATGCGGCTTCAGCCGGTCGTCGTTCATGGCCAGGCACATCGAACAGCCCGGCTCGCGCCAGTCGAAACCGGCGGCGATGAAGATCTTGTCTAGGCCCTCGGCCTCCGCCTGCTCTTTGACCAGGCCGGAGCCCGGCACGATCATCGCATCCACATGCGCACTCACCGTCTTGCCCTCGACCACCTTGGCCACGGCGCGCAGATCCTCGATGCGGCCATTGGTGCAGGAGCCGATGAAGACGCGGTCGAGCGCGATGTCCGTGATCTTGGTTCCCGGCGTCAGGCCCATATAGTCGAGCGCGCGGATCTTTGAGGTGCGCTTGTTTTCATCCGTGATCTCTTCCGGATTGGGAACGACACCCTGCACCGAAACGACATCCTCGGGCGAGGAGCCCCAGGAGACGATCGGCGGCAGCTTGGCCGCGTCGAGCACGATCACCTTGTCGAAATGCGCGCCCTCATCGGACTGCAGCGTCTTCCAGTATTCGAGTGCTGCATCCCAGGCCGCGCCCTTCGGCGCACGGGGCTTGTCCTTGACATAGGCGAAGGTCGTCTCGTCGGCGGCGATCAGGCCGGCGCGCGCACCGCCTTCGATCGACATGTTGCAGATCGTCATGCGGCCTTCCATCGACAGCGCGCGGATCGCCTCGCCGGCATATTCGATGACATAGCCGGTGCCGCCGGCGGTGCCGATCTCGCCGATGATGGCCAGGATGATGTCCTTGGCGGTGACGCCTGCAGGCAACTGGCCATCGACACGAACCAGCATGTTCTTGGCCTTGCGCTGGATCAGCGTCTGCGTCGCCAGCACATGCTCGACTTCCGAAGTGCCGATGCCGTGTGCCAGCGCGCCGAATGCGCCATGCGTCGAAGTGTGGCTGTCGCCGCAGACAATGGTCATGCCGGGCAAGGTAAAGCCCTGCTCCGGGCCGATGATGTGGACGATGCCCTGGCGGATATCGTTCTCGGAATAGTATTCGACACCGAAATCCCTAGCGTTCTTGGCCAGCGCCTCGACCTGGATGCGGCTTTCCTCGTTCTTGATGCCGAACTTGCGCTCGGGCGAGGTCGAGACATTGTGATCGACCACGGCCAGCGTCTTTTCAGGATGCCGGACTTTGCGGCCGCTCATGCGCAGGCCTTCGAAGGCCTGCGGGCTGGTCACTTCATGGACCAGGTGGCGGTCGATGTAGAGCAGGCAGGTGCCATCGTCCTGGCGGTCGACGATATGGTCGTCGAATATCTTGTCGTAGAGGGTGCGCGGTGCGCTCATGTGCGTAAATCCGTCGATATGAGAATGGGAAAAAGCAGACGCCGGTAAGGCTCGGTCCGGCGAGACGACCTGGACAGGTCGGCCTATCGGCTGCTCAGTGCACCGCTGACGCGCGCGGAAAAGCGCGACGGCAGGCGTTTTCTGTCCTGCAGCACGAACCCCTTGTAAGCCGGATCGCCAAAAAGCTCTTCCATGGCGTGGCTCATACCAATGTTTTGGCTTTTCGGCAATTGCGGTAGTGGCGGTGCGATCTTCCCTTCTCCCCCAGGGGGAGAAGGTGGATCGGCGCGCAGCGCCGAGACGGTTGAGGGGTAGGTGACGGATCGCCGTCCATGCCAAGCTGGATCACCCCTCATCCGACCTCCCTTCGCGAGGCCACCTTCTCCCACAAGGGGGAGAAGGAAAGATGGCTCCACTCACATCACCTCAAACACAAACGTCTTCACCAGCGCATCCGGCTCGGCGATGGCATAGCAGCGGAACCAAGGACTTTGCTCGATCAGCCGCCATTTGCCCGCCTGCTCCAGCTCATCGAAAACACCCTGGAAGCCGCCGCTTTCAAACACCTGGTCGCGTACGGTGAATATGGCATGGCCGCCCTTTCCAGTGATGCGCACCAGTTCGTGCAGGCCGGACGCCGGCGCGTGGCTGATGGTGAACACGCCGGTCGAGAAGAAGGCGCGGAAATGATCGTCCGGCCATGGCAACGGCCCGCCCAGCATCGCCTGCTTCAGCTCGCTATGGGCGTTCCGGCTGCCGGCGATCTTGAGCATGTCGTCCGAGAGGTCCAACCCGGCGATGTCGCCGTAGCCCAGCGCCTTCAGCGACGGTCCCGACAGGCCGGTGCCGCAGCCGGCGTCGAGCAATGGCCCTTCGCCGACCGGAACATGGCGCGCTACCCAGGCGGTGATGAGGAACGGGAGGAGATAGCCGAGCGAGGCTGTCTCGCTGTCATAGGTCGCGGCCCAGGCGGCATAAGCCTCCTCAAGCGCTTCCGGCGAGCCGGCTGTATAGACGGAATCCAGCGCCGCATTGGCGTTGTCGACGATCATGAGGCCTCCCCAACGAAATATGTCGGGGATGGTAACCTTGTCTCCGTCGAAAAACTATTCCTCGTGCTGGCGGCGCAAGCGCCGTTCCAGCGCCCTCAGCGCCAGCGACAGGCTGACGGTCAAGATGAGATAGATATAGGCCGTTATCGAATAGGTCTCGAAGAAGCGGAACGAGCCGGCGGCATAGACCTTGCCCATCTGGGTGATGTCGGCAACGCCGAGCACGGAGACCAGCGAAGAATCCTTGACCAAAGCGACGAAATCATTGCCGAGCGGCGGCAGGATGGTGCGGATCGCCTGCGGAAACACGACGAGCCGGAAGCGTTGCGCGCGGCTCAGGCCCAGCGCCTTGGCCGCTTCGATCTGGCCCTTCTCGACCGACTGGATGCCGGCGCGAAAGACCTCGGAGATGAAGGCGGAGTAGCCGATGGTCAGCGCCATGATGGCGCGCCACAAAAGCGACACGTCGCGCACCAAAAGCTCGCTGAACAGGCCGGCACTTTGCAACGGCGCGGTCAGCGCATTCCAGGCCGCGACGAAGGCCGGCGCGCCGGCAAAGGCGATCCAGAACAACAGCACCAGGATCGGCACGCCGCGAATGATCTCGACATAGAAGCGGGCAACCTGCCGCAGCCAGGGTGAAGCTGACAGGCCCATCAAGGCGATCCCGAGACCGATGATCGAGGCCAGTGCGAAAGCAATCAGGGTGACGAAGATGGTGGTCCAGATGCCCTTGGCGACGGTGGCGAAGACCTGGGCGTAAAGGTCGCTGGTAGCGATGAACAGCGCCGCCGCCAATGCGAGAAGGATGGCGACGGCAAGCCACCAGGGGAAGTCGGGTTTGGTGGAGGGTGCCCCCATCAAAAGGATCGCGCCAATGTCAGCGCGCTATCACCCGAGACCCCCACCAAGATGGCTCACTGCCCCATCTTGTAATCAAGAAACCACTTCTTGTTCAGCGCATCGAGCGTGCCGTCCGCCTTCAGCGCCGCGATCGCCGCGTTGACCGGCTTCACCAGGTCGGATCCTTTCGGGAAGATGAAGCCGAAGTCCTCGGTGCCGAGCGGCCCGCCGATCAGCTTTAGCTTGCCCGCGGAAGCGTCGACGTAGCCCTTGCCGGCGGTGCCGTCGGTGAGCACGACATCGACATCGCCCGATTTCAGCGCCTGCACCGTGGCGCCGAAGGTCTCGAACAGCTTGATGCGCGGGTTCTGCTCATTGCCGTCGAGCACGCTGTAGACGGCGGTGTAGAACGGCGTCGTGCCGGCCTGGGCGCCGATCAGCCCGTCCTTGAAGGCGCCGAAGGTCTTGGCGTCGGTGAAGCGGCTTTCGTCGCCGCGCACCAGCATGAACTGCTCCGAGCGCATATAGGGATCGGAGAAGTCGACCTTCTGCTTGCGGTCGTCCTTGATGGTGATGCCGGTCATGCCGATATTGTACTGGTTGTCGGAAACCGCCTGGATCATCGCGTCCCAGGAAGTGTTCTGGTACTCGACCTTGAAATTGAGCCGCTTGGCGATCTCGTTCATCGCATCATATTCCCAGCCGATCTGTTTGCCCGACTTGGCATCGATAAACTGCAACGGCGGATAGGCGTTCTCGGTCACCACCACCACCTTCTTGCCGCCGAGATCGGGCAGCGCATCGGCTGACCAGGCGGCGACGGGCGCCAGGACAAGAGCAAGCAGGCCGGCCAGCAGCAGTTTCGTTTTGGTCATGACACACTCCCGAAAATTGAAAGCGCCCAGATGGGCTTACAAGAAAATTCGGCCCGACTTTAGCTGTCCGCAGACGCCTTGCAAGCCGGTCCGATGCTCTACGTCAGGCGAAAGCAGATTCCAATGCCTTCGGCCGGCGGGGTTTTAGAACCCCTCGGGGCCGGCATTCATTCCGTGATCCCGCTACGGCAAAGCTAGGCCTCTCCCGGACACCAGGGAAACCGTCAAACGACGGATCAGGATGTTGACGCAGCGTTACGCAACTTCGCGACGAACCCGGTCAAGGTGCGGTGCAGCGACTTCAGCTCTTCAGCTTCGAGCGGCATGGCGCAGGCAAGACCTGCGGATACGTCCTTGATATGGGCGCGCATGGCCTGCCCTTTGGCCGTCGGCTCGACCAGTACCCGGCGCTCATCGGCGGCGTCGCGCCGGCGGGTAATGAGGCCGCCCGCCTCCATCCGCTTGAGCAACGGCGTCAGTGTCGCGGAATCCAGGCCCAGCGCTTCGCCAAGCGCTCCGATCGTGCTCGGCGCGCGCTCCCACAGCGCCAGCATCACGAGATATTGCGGATAGGTCAGGCCAAGCGGCTCGAGCAGCGGGCGGTAAACCTTGGTCATCAACCCGCTCGCCGAATAAAGCGCGAAACACAACTGCTGATCGAGCCGCGGCATGGCAAAAGTCCCGGCGGCCTCCGCCGGGACATCCTTGGCTTTCGTTTCGACTTTTGCCGTCATGCCGCCTTTACCGAAAGCGCCACGTCGATATTGCCCTTGATGGCGTTGGAATAGGGGCAAACCTGATGCGCCGCCGATACAAGCGCGTCGGCGGCTGCCTGATCAAGGCCTTTCGTTTCCACCGCGAGCGCGACGGCGAGCTTGAAGCCCTCGCCATTGGGAAGCAGGCTGACGGTGGAGGTTACCCCGGCGTCTGTAAGCGGCAGCTTCTGTTTGCGCGCGATGAAGCGGACAGCGCTTTCGAAGCAGGCGGCATAGCCGATGGCGAAAAGCTGCTCGGGATTGGTGGCGCCACCCGGCCCGCCGAGTTCCTTGGGCATCGCCAGATCGACGTTGAGCAGGCCGTCGCTGGTCTCGCCATGGCCGGCGCGGCCGCCGGTGACGTGAGCCTGTGTCGTGTAGAGTGCCATATCAAATCTCCAATTATCTTGTGCACGATTATTTAGTACACAAGATAATATGCGGTCAACACCTGGATCCTGTTTCCGGGGCTGAAAGCGTTCACAGTCTGGTGAAACGAAAAAGGCGACCGAAGCCGCCTTTTTGAATGGAATTTCCGAAATCTTATTCGGCGGGAGTTGCTTCGGCAGCAGCCTTGGCAGCTGCTTCGGCCTCGGCGGCGGCCTTCTTCTCGGCGGCTTCCTTGGCGGCCGTCTCGGCGGCCAGCGCCTGGACAGCAGCGACCTTCTCAGCCTCGATGCGGGCCTTCTCGGCGTTCAGCGCATCGCGCTCCTCATCGTTGAGCTTGCGGGCGCGCACGCCGGTGTTTTCCGAAATACGGGCCGACTTGCCGCGACGGTCGCGCAAATAATAGAGCTTGGCGCGACGCACCTTGCCGCGACGCACGATCTCGACGCCCTCGACCATCGGCGAATAGACCGGGAACACGCGCTCGACGCCTTCGCCGTAGGAGATCTTGCGGACGGTGAAATTTTCCTGGAAGCCGGAACCGGCGCGGGCGATGACGACGCCCTCATAGGCCTGGACGCGGGTGCGGGTGCCTTCGGTCACGCGGACCTGGACGCGCACGGTGTCGCCGGGCTGGAATTCGGGAAGCTTGCGCTTGGCTTCGATCTTGGCGGCCTGTTCGGCTTCGAGCTGACGGATGATATCCATCTCAATAGTCCACTTCTTGTTCTTCGACAGTCAGAGCGCCCTGCGCTCGCCTTGCAGTTCCAATGACCGCTCGGTTATGCCGTTAGTCGAGAAGACATCGGGCAGGGGCGACTACACCGTCATTGTTGACGGGTCCGGGCAGATTCTTCTGGCCGGTACGGGCGGGCACATACAGCTATTTCAACGCTTTGTCACGCCCGACCCTGAGTCTTTTTTGCCGGCATGGCATCATCGCAACCTTCCGGTGCAGGGTTGCGCCCGTGGTCAGGGCTCCCTAAGCCTGCAATAGCACAGTTTTCTGCGGCGGCATTCCATGTCTGTCTTCGACGCCATTCTGCTTTTCCTGGCGGGCTTCCTGTCAGGCGCCGCCAACGCGGTCGCTGGCGGCGGCACCTTCATCACCTTCGGCGCCATGACATTGGTCGGCGTGCCACCCATCGTCGCCAACGCCACCTCCTCGGTCACGCAATTTCCAGGTTACATCACCTCGACGCTCGCCTACTGGGCCGATATCAGGCATTTCTGGCGCGGCGCCGTACTGCTCTGCCTGATCTCGGCGATAGGCGCATTGGCAGGCGCGCTCATCCTGCTGGCACTCGACAATCCGTCCTTCCGCGTCCTGGTGCCATGGCTGTTGCTGGCCGCAACCGCCCTGTTTGCCGCCGGGCCGTGGCTGAAGCCAGTGCCAAGGCCCGGACAGGACGTGGCTATCGGCTCGTTGGCCGGTTCGCTGGCACAGTTCGTCACCGCCATCTATGGCGGCTTCTTCGGCGCCGGCATGGGCGTGATGATGCTGGCGACGCTCGGCCTGACGCAGGCCGGCGACTACCACCGGCTGAACGCGCTGAAGAACATGCTGGCCGTGGTCATCGCGGCTGTCGCCATCATCGTCTTCGTCTCGGGCGGCGTCGTCGCCTGGCCGCAGGCGGTCATCATGATCCCGGGCGGCGCGCTGGGCGGCTATGCCGGTGTGTGGATCGCCAAGCGCGTGCCGCAGAATGTGGTGCGCGGCTTCGTCATCGCCGTCGGCCTGTTTCTGGCTTTTTACTACTTTACCAAGGGCTGAGCCCCGAGCAGATCCGGCCGCCGCTCTTTCGTCAGCGCCTCCGACTCCGCCCGCCGCCATGCCGCGATCTTCTTGTGATTGCCCGAGATCAGCACGTCGGGAATCTCCCGGCCCTCGAATTCCTGCGGCCGCGTGTAGTGCGGATGTTCGAGCAGGCCGTTCTCAAAGCTCTCTTCCTCGCCCGACACGGCATTGCCCATGACGCCGGGCAGCAGCCGCACCACCGCGTCGAGCAACACCAGCGCTGCCGGCTCGCCGCCCGAGAGAATAAAATCGCCGATCGAGACTTCCTCCAATCCTCGCGCGTCGATCACCCGCTGATCGACGCCCTCGAAGCGACCGCACAGGATGACGGCGCCCGGCCCGGCGGCCAGTTCACGCACGCGGGCCTGGCTCAGCGGTTTGCCGCGCGGGCTCATCAGCAGGCGCGGCCGTGAATCGCCCGGCGGCGAAGCGTGGTCGATCGCCCTGGCCAGCACATCGGCGCGCATCACCATGCCGGCGCCGCCGCCGGCCGGCGTGTCGTCGACGGTGCGGTGCTTGTCGGTGGCGAAATCGCGGATCTGGATTGCTTCCAGCGACCATGTGCCCGCCTCAAGCGCGCGGCCCGCCAGCGACACACCGAGTGCGCCCGGAAACATCTCGGGATAGAGCGTCAGCACGCAAGCCTTGAACGTCACCGGTTGCCCCCGGCGTCGCGTGGTCCGCGCGGCCTGCCCTTCGGGTCGAAATCTTCGTCGCGCGGTGCATCGCCATCCTCCTCCTCGACAAGCCCGGCAGCCGCCGGGTCGACGCGGATGAAACCCTCTGCGATCGACACCTGCGGCACTGCGGCCTGCGTGAACGGGATCAGCACGCCCTTGCGGCCGGCGAGCGTCACATCGAGAATGTCGCCGCCGCCGAAATTGTGCACCGCGACCACCTTGCCGATGGCAGTGCTCGTCTCGTCGCGGATTTCCAGTCCGATCAGGTCTGCATGATAGAATTCATCCTCCTCGCCATCGTCGGGCAGCATCGACCGGTCGACGAACAGTTCGGTGCCGGCGAGCGCTTCGGCGGCGTTGCGGTCGGCAACACCCTTGAAGCGCACCACAACGACCGTGTTGGCGGGGCGGATGTCTGTTATCTGGAAGGCACGGCCATCCCTGGCATAGAGCGGCCCATAATCGGCCAGCGCCATCGGCTCTCCGGTGAAGGTTTTCACCCTCAATTCGCCCTTGATGCCATGGGCGGCGCCGATCACGGCCATCTGGACGGGGTTTTGCGGCTTGCTCATGGGGCTCGATATCCTTTGGCCCTGCTCTAACCCCAGCCCGGCGCCATTTCAATGATTGCCCGTTGTCATTTCAACGACGGGCTCTTCACCGCTTCCTAACCCGGATACAAGAAAATGCCGCCATGCAGGAATTCCTCATCCCGGCGAAACCCGATCTGCAGGCGGCGCGCGAAAGCTGGCTGAAGATGCTGGCGCGCGAGCGTCGGCTGTCGCCCGCAACGGTCGAGGCCTATGAGCGCGACACACGCCAATTCCTGCATTTCCTCACCGGCCATTGCGGCGGCTCGCCCGGCATTTCGGATATCGCCAATCTGCGCCCCGCCGACCTGCGCGGCTTTCTCGCCGCCCGCCGCAATGCCGGCGCCGGTGCGCGCACGCTTGGCAGGGGTCTCGCCGGCATCCGCTCGCTGCTGCGTTTTCTTGAACGGCGCGGGCTCGCCAATGCGGCGGGTGCCGCAGCACTTCGCGCGCCACGCCAGCCCAAATCCCTGCCCAAACCGCTGACGGCAAGCGACGCCAAGCATGTCGTCTCCGTCGAAGGCCAATTGGCGGAAGAGCCCTGGATCGCCGCCCGCAACGCTGCCGTGCTGACGCTGCTCTATGGCTCCGGCCTGCGCATCTCGGAAGCGCTCGGTTTGGCCGGCGCCGATCTCGCATCGGAGAGCGACACCGTGTTGCGCGTCACCGGCAAGGGCGGCAAGACACGGCTGGTGCCGGTGCTGCCGGTGGCGCTGAGGGCCATCGCCGAATACCGCAGGCTCTGTCCCTATCATCTCGATCCGAAAGGCCTGTTGTTTCGCGGCGCCCGCGGCGGCCCGCTCAACCCGGCCATCATCCAGCGTGACATGGCAAAACTGCGCTCGGCCCTCAACCTGCCCGACACCGCAACGCCGCACGCGCTGCGCCACTCCTTCGCCACGCATCTGCTCGGACGTGGCGGCGATCTGCGCACCATCCAGGAACTCTTGGGTCACGCCAGCCTGTCGACGACGCAGATATATACCGGCGTCGACACCGCAAGGCTGCTCGAAATCTACGAATCGGCCCATCCAAGGGCGTAAACCCTTCAATTTCGCTGCGCCAATTAACCGTTTTGCCGCTTTTCACCGTTAGAAAACGCCTATGAAACGCGTCATTGCCATCGCCGACCGTGCGGCTTCCCTGTCGCTGAAGCTGCTTATCGCGCTCAACGTGCTGTTTGTCCTGTCCTTCCTCGCCGTCCTGCTGTTCGCGGCCGGCAGGGCGCATGCGGAAATCCCGACCTGCAGCGGTGCCGACATGCTGTCGGACCTGCAGAAGAACAGCCCTGCCACCTACAGCAAGATCGAGGCGGAAGCCGCCGCGACGCTCAATGGCAAGGGCCTGCTATGGAAGCTGGAAAAATCCGGCGAACAGCCATCCTACCTGTTCGGCACCATGCACATGACCGATCCGCGCGTCACCACGCTGACGCCGGAAGCCCAGAAGGCTTTTGACGCCGCCGGCACCCTCATCATCGAAACCACCGATGTTCTCGACAAGCAGAAGATGATGGCGGCGATGCTGAAGGAGCCGGACCTGATGATGTTCACCGACTCCACCACGCTGTCGTCCTTGCTGACGCCGGACGAGGCGGCGGCCATGAATGCCGCGCTCGATGCGCGCGGCATTCCGCCGGCAACCGTTGCCAAGATGAAGCCCTGGATGCTGTCGGCGATGATGGCGCTGCCGGCTTGCGAACTCGCCCGCCAGTCGGGCGGCGCGCCGGTGCTCGACGTCAAGCTGGCCGAGGGCGCCAAGGCGGCCGGCAAGCCGGTGGAGGGTTTGGAAACCGCCGAGAGCCAGTTGCGCGCCATGGCCTCGCTGCCGCTCGCCTTCCACATGAAGGGCCTGGTCGACACGCTGAAGCTGGGCGACAAGGTCAACGACATTAACGAGACCATGATCCTGCTCTACCAGCGCGGCGACACCGGCATGTTCTGGCCTTTGTTTCGCGCCGCCATGCCGGAAGAGCAGAACGACCCCGCGGGCTATGCCGCCTTCGAGGAAACCATGATCACCAGCCGCAACAAGGTGATGGTCGATCACGCCGAGCCGATCCTGGCCAGGGGCAATGCCTTCATGGCGGTCGGCGCGCTGCACCTTCCCGGCCCGCAGGGACTGGTCGAGGATTTTCGCAAAGCCGGCTATACTGTCACCGCCGTCAATTGAGTCGGCGACGGCGGAAGGGCTCAAACGCCGCGTTTTCGGCGTTTTCCTTCCCTAGCGTGAAACCCATTCAACGGTTGCACGTTGATGGTTGTTGATTGATCATTTTCATCCACGGAGGGAACTTTTATGGCAAATCCATCGAACGACAGGCCAACAAGTGGCGGCGGCGGTAGCCCCTGGCTGATTGCGCTGGTCGTGGTTATCCTGGCTGTAGTCGCATACTACGTTTTCGGCAGAAGCGGCCAACATCCGGCACCTGCAGAGCCGCCGGCGGCCAGCACACCGGCCCCAGCGCCCGCACCGGCAGAACCGATGAAGCCCGCCACACCGGCTCCAGCACCGGCTCCTGCGCCAGCTCCGGCTCCGGCTCCTGCCCCGGCGCCAGCTCCGGCTCCTGCCCCGGCGCCAGCTCCGGCACCCGCGCCGGCTCCTGCACCGGCCAACTGATCGGCTCGACATCAAATACGAACGGCCCGCTGAAAGGCGGGCCGTTTTGTTTTAGGCGTGTCATCAGGCGTTCATCCTCGGGCTTAACCCGACGAAGACAAAGCTCTGCCTTCAAATATGGATCGGCTTAAAGAACGTCGCCAGCGCCGCTTCCTTGACCGCTTCCGACATCGTCGGATGCGCGTGGGTGGTGCGGGCGAGGTCCTCCGACGAGCCGCCGAACTCCATCAGTACCGCAGCCTCGTGGATCATCTCGCCGGCGCCGAAGCCGACTATGTGGACGCCGAGTACGCGATCGCTCGTCTTGTCGGCGAGGATCTTGACGAAGCCGTCGGTGTGCAGCATGGCGCGAGCGCGGCCATTGGCGCTGAACGGGAATTTGCCGACCTTGTAGTCGATGCCGGCTTTCTTCAGCTCTTCCTCGGTCTTGCCGACAGAGGCGATTTCCGGGCTGGTGTAGACGACGCTCGGAATGACATCGTAATTCACATGGCCGGCCTGGCCGGCAATGGTTTCGGCGACCGCCACACCCTCGTCCTCGGCCTTGTGAGCCAGCATCGGTCCGGCGATGACATCGCCGATCGCGTAGATGCCGGGCACATTGGTCCGCAGATGGGCGTCGGTCTTGACCCGGCCGCGCTCGTCGACCTCGACGCCCGCCTCCTTCAGGCCGAGACTGTCGGAATAGGCGCGCCGTCCTGTCGAGATCAGCACAGCATCCGCCTCGATGGTCTCAGCCGCGCCGCCCTTGACCGGCTCGAAGGTGACAGTCGCGCCCTTCTTGGCCTTGGCGACGCCGGTGACCTTGGCGCCGAGCTTGAACTCAAAACCCTGCTTGGACAGCAGGCGCTGGAACTGCTTGGAGACCTCGCCGTCCATGCCGCCCAAAATGGTGTCGAGGAACTCGACCACGGTGACCTTGGCGCCGAGCCGCGCCCACACCGAGCCGAGCTCCAGCCCGATGACGCCGCCGCCGACCACAACCAGATGACCGGGAACCTTCTCCAGCGAGAGCGCGCCGGTCGACGAGACAATCACCTTCTCATCGATGTCGACCTTGACGCCGGGAATGCCGGCGACATCGGACCCGGTGGCAATGACGATGTTCTTGGTTTCGATCTCCTCGACCTTGCCGTCTTCAGAGGTGACCGAGACCTTGCCCGCCGCCGCCACCTTGCCGGTGCCGCGAAAGGAGTCGATCTTGTTCTTCTTGAACAGGAATGCGACGCCGTTGACGTTGGACGACACCGTCGCGTCCTTGTGCGCCATCATCTTCTTCAAATTGAGCTTGGGTGCGGCGATCTCGACGCCGAGCGTATCGAAGGAATGGCCGGCCTCAGCGAACATTTCGGAGGCATAAAGCAGCGCCTTGGACGGGATGCAGCCGATGTTGAGGCAGGTGCCGCCGAAGGTCGCGTTCTTCTCGACCACCGCGACCTTCAAACCAAGTTGTGCCGCCTTGATGGCGCAGACATAGCCGCCCGGTCCCGATCCGATGATAACGACGTCATAAGCCATGTTTGTTTCCCTTTGCTTGGCGCTCAACGGCCGCCGCTGACATTCAGGATCGCACCTGTCGTATAGGATGCGGCGTCGGATAGAAGATAGAGAATCGCTCCGGCGACTTCATCAGCGGTGCCGGCTCTTTTCATCGGCAGCGAGTCCTGGATCAGCGCCACCCGGTCCGGCTGCCCGCCCGAAGCATGGATGTCGGTGTCGATGATGCCCGGCCGCACCGCATTTACCCGGATGCCTTCCGTCGCCACCTCGCGGGCGAGCCCGACGGTGAACGTGTCGATGGCACCCTTGGAGGCGGCATAGTCGACATAATTGTCCGGCGCGCCCAGCACCGCTGCTGCCGAAGAGAGGTTGACGATCGATCCGCCCGAACCCCCGTGACGCGTCGACATGCGCTTGACAGCTTCGCGGGCACAGAGGATCGACCCGACGACATTGATGCGCATCATGCGTTCGAGCCGTGCCGCGCTCATCTCGTCGACGCGGGCCTTGGCATCGACGATGCCGGCATTGTTGACGAAGGCGTCGAGCCGGCCATAGGTACGATCCACCGCTTCGAAGATGGCCAGGATGTCGGCCTCGCTGCCGACATCGCCTTTGACCGCGAAAGCGTCGCCGCCGGCGGACTTGATCTCGCGAACCAACGCGTCGGCCGCCGCCTCGTTCGAGGCATAGTTGATTGCCAGGCGATAGCCCGCCTTTGACCCCTGCCGGCATACGGCGGCGCCGATGCCGCGGCTGCCGCCGGTGACCAGCAGCACCTTCTGCGCTTCGCTCATTCCTGGCATCCCTTCAGCGTGAAAACATCCGACGGCACTTTCGAAAAACCGCTGCCACCATAGGCCAGTGAACGCCGCAATGACGGCCCAAGATCGGGAAGGATCAGTGTTTTCGGAGCATCGACGCCTTGCGCCGGCAACAGCCCGATCGCGCCCTTGTCATCCGACGTATAGATCACGCCGTTCCACAAGGTGCAGGCGGCAAGCTCGCCGCCGGTGACGTCGCCCTCGGGGCATTTGTACATCAAGGAGCCGTTCGGCCGCGCTTCACCCGAACTCCACATCACAATGCCGTTCAGCACGACATTGTTGTCGAGGATCATGCGGAAAGAGTTGGTGACGACAGCCGAGGTGCCGGTCGGCGTAAAATCGATCTCGCTGCCGCTTTGCGCGTCGCCATAGACGGCGAGTTCGATCGGGCAGGCTGCATGGGCATTTGCGGTGGCCAACACCATTCCGGCCACCAGCACAACCGGTTTGGCCCCAAGCAAACGGGCCATCATTGGCCGACCCTGCCGCGAGCAGCCATTCGACCAGCCTCAGAGGTCAAGCACCAGCCGTTCCGGATCCTCCAGGCTCTCCTTGACGCGCACCAGGAAGGTCACGGCTTCCTTGCCGTCGACGATGCGGTGATCGTAGCTGAGCGCCAGATACATCATCGGCCGGATCACGATCTGGCCGCCGACCACGACGGGCCGGTCCTGGATCTTGTGCATGCCCAGAATGCCCGACTGCGGGGCGTTGAGGATTGGCGTCGACATCAGCGAGCCATAGACGCCGCCATTGGAAATCGTGAACGTACCGCCCTGCATGTCGGCGACCGACAGCTTGCCGTCGCGCGCGGCGATGCCCAGCCGGCCGATATCCTTCTCGATCTCGGCAATCGACATCTGGTCGGCATCGCGCACGACCGGCACGACGAGGCCCTTCTCGGTACCAACCGCGACGCCGATATGGGCATAGTTCTTGAAGATGATGTCCGTGCCGTCGATCTCGGCATTGACCGAAGGGATTTCCTTCAAGGCATGCGTCACCGCCTTGGTGAAGAAGCCCATGAAGCCAAGCTTCACGCCGTGCTTCTTCTCGAACACATCCTTGTATTTGCTCCTCAGCGCCATCACCGCTGACATGTCGACCTCATTAAAGGTGGTCAGCATGGCGGCGGTCGACTGCGCTTCCTTCAGCCGGCGCGCGATGGTCTGGCGCAGCTTGGTCATGCGCACGCGCTCTTCGCGCGAGGCATCGTCGCCCGAGGAAGGCGCACGCACGGCAATCGGCGCCGCTGGTGCCGGCGCTGCCTTGGGCGTCTCTGCCGGCTGCGACGGCGCGCCCTTGGAGATGGCGTCGAGCACATCGCCCTTCAGCACCTGGCCGCGCTTGCCCGAGCCGGAAAGCTGGTCGACCGACAGATTGTTCTCGGCGATCAGTTTGGCGGCGGCGGGCGCCGGCGGCATGCTGCGCGGCTCGACCGCGCCGGCATCACCGGCGATCTTGGCGGTCTCGGCCGCGGCCTGCTTGGTCGTGTGCGCCGCGTCGGGGCTCGATGCCTGCGACACCGCCTGTGGCTTGGTTGCCGGACCAGCGGCGCCACCGGCCGAGATCGATCCGAGCAGCGCGCCGACACCGACAGTCTCGCCTTCCTTGACGGCGATTTCGCCCAGCGTGCCGGCGGCGGCGGCAGGCACCTCCACCGTCACCTTGTCGGTTTCGAGTTCGACCAAAGGCTCGTCGACGGCAATGGCGTCGCCAACCTTCTTGAACCATTTGCCGACGGTCGCCTCGGTGACGGATTCGCCGAGAGTGGGGACGCGGATTTCGGTAGCCATTGTGCCTGTCCGTTTTTTGGTCGGGTTCTGTTATTCGCCGAGCGCGTCTTCGAGCAAGGCGGCGAGCTGGGCAAGGTGCTTGGACATCAACCCGGTCGCCGGCGACGCGGCCGCCGGCCGGCCGGTGTAGCGAACGCGCTGATGCTTGGCGTCGATATGCGCCAGCACCCATTCGAGATAGGGGTCGATGAACGACCAGGCGCCCATGTTCTTGGGCTCCTCCTGGCACCACACCATCTCGGCATTGCGGAACCGCGACAGTTCGGTGATCAGCGCCTTGGCCGGGAACGGATAAAGCTGTTCGACCCGCAACAAGTAGATGTCGTTGATGCCACGCTTCTCGCGCTCCTCGTAGAGGTCGTAATAGACCTTGCCCGAGCACAGCACGACGCGGCGGATCTTGGAATCCTTGACCAGTTTGATCGCCTGTCCGGAAAGCAGTTGCGCGTCATCCCACAGCAGCCGGTGGAAAGAGCTTTCGCCCGACATTTCCGGCAGCGTCGACACCGCCCGCTTGTGGCGCAGCAGCGACTTAGGCGTCATTAGGATCAGCGGCTTGCGGAAGTCGCGCTTCAGCTGCCGGCGCAGGATGTGGAAGTAGTTAGCCGGCGTTGTGCAATTCGCCACTTGCATGTTGTCTTCAGCGCAAAGCTGCAGGAAGCGCTCGAGCCGGGCCGAGGAATGTTCGGGCCCCTGGCCTTCATAACCATGCGGCAGCAGGCAGACGAGGCCCGACATTCTGAGCCACTTGCGCTCGCCTGAGGAGATGAACTGGTCGAACACCACCTGGGCGCCGTTGGCGAAGTCGCCAAACTGGGCTTCCCACAGCGTCAGCGCCTTCGGCTCGGCAAGGCTGTAGCCATATTCGAAGCCCAGCACCGCTTCTTCCGACAGCATCGAATTGATGACTTCGTAGCCGGCCTGTGCCGCCGAAAGGTTGTTGAGCGGGATGTAGCGGGTTTCGTCGCGCTGGTCGTAAAGCACAGAATGGCGCTGCGAGAAGGTGCCGCGCTCGGAATCCTGTCCCGACAGGCGGATCGGATTGCCGTCGAGCAGGATGGCGCCGAAGGCCAGCGCCTCGGCCGTCGACCAGTCAATGCCCTCGCCGGAGTCGATGGCCTCGCGACGGTTGTCGAGGAAGCGGATGATCGTCTTGTGCGCCTCGAAACCCTTCGGCACTTCGGTCAGCTTCTTGCCGATTTCCTTCAGCACCTTGACCGGCACGGCGGTCTTGCCGCGACGCTGCTCGTCCTGGTTGTCGGCGCTGCGCAGGCCAGACCAGGCGCCATCCAGCCAATCGGCCTTGTTGGGCTTGTAGTGCTGGCCGACTTCCCATTCGGATTCCAGATGCGCGCGCCAGTCGGCCTTGAGCTTGTCGAGCTCGGCCTGTGTGATGTGGCCCTCGGCGATCAGCCGCTCGCCATAAATCTGCACCGTCGTCTTGTGGGTGCGGATGTTGCGATACATGAGCGGCTGGGTGAAGGCCGGTTCGTCGCCCTCATTGTGGCCGAAGCGGCGGTAGCAGAACATGTCCACGACCACCGGCTTGTGGAACTTCATGCGGAATTCGATCGCCACCTTGGTGGCGTGGACCACGGCTTCCGGATCGTCGCCATTGACGTGGAAGATCGGCGCCTCGATCATCTTGGCGACGTCGGACGGATAGGGCGACGAGCGCGAAAAGCGCGGATTGGTGGTGAAGCCGATCTGGTTGTTGATGATGAAGTGCAGCGTGCCGGCGACACGGTGGCCGCGCAGGCCGGACAGGCCGAGGATTTCGGCGATCACGCCCTGGCCGGCGAAGGCGGCGTCGCCATGAAGCAGCAGCGGCAGCACCTTGGCGCGCTCCTCCAGCGGCACGATCTCCTCGCGGCCGCGGCCGAACAGATAGTCCTGCTTGGCCCGCGCCTTACCCATCACCACGGGGTCGACGATTTCCAGATGCGAGGGGTTGGCGGTCAGCGACAAATGCACCTTGTTGCCGTCGAACTCGCGGTCCGACGAGGCGCCGAGATGGTACTTGACGTCGCCTGAGCCTTCGACCTCGTCGGGGGCGGCCGAGCCACCCTTGAACTCGTGGAAGATGGCGCGGTGCGGCTTGGCCATCACCTGGGAAAGCACGTTCAGCCGGCCACGATGCGCCATGCCGAGCACGATTTCCTTCATGCCGAGCTGGCCGCCGCGCTTGACGATCTGCTCCAGCGCCGGGATCAGCGCTTCACTGCCGTCGAGGCCGAAACGCTTGGTGCCCTTGTACTTGACGTCGATGAACTGCTCGAAGCCTTCGGCCTCGATCAGCTTCTGCAGGATCGCCTTCTTGCCGGTGGCGGTGAAAGAGATTTCCTTGTCGGCGCCCTCGATGCGCGCCTGGATCCAGGCCTTCTCCTCGGGATCGGAGATGTGCATGAACTCGACACCGAGCGTCGAGCAATAGGTGCGGGTCAGGATCTCCAGCATCTGCCGGATGGAGCCGAATTCGAGCCCAAGCACATTGTCGAGAAAGATCGGCCGGTCATAGTCGGCTCCGGTGAAGCCGTAATTCTCGGGCGACAATTCGTTATAATCCTCGAGCGGCTTGGCGATGCCCAGCGGATCGAGATTGGCGTGCAGATGGCCGCGCATGCGGTAGGCGCGGATCATCATGATGGCGCGAACCGAATCGCGCGTCGCCTGGTGCACGTCGGCGTCGGACAGGACGACGCCGTTGGTGACCGCCTTGTCCTTGACCTTCTTTTCAACCGTCTTCTCGACCAGGCCCCAATTGCCGTCGAGCGCCGACACCAGCTCGCCATTGGCCTGCAGCGGCCAGGAGGGCTTGGCCCATGAGGCGCCCTTGGCGTTCTTTCGCACATCGCCGGCATCGTCCTTCAGCCCGGCAAAGAACTCCTGCCATTCGGGATTGACCGAGGCGGGATCGTCCTCATAGGCGGCGTACAGCGCATCGATGTAATCGGCGTTGCCGCCGTACAGGAATGAGGTGAGCGAAAATTGGTCGTTGGCCTGATCTTGTCTTGCCATGTCACTTAGCGGAGCCGCGCTCCGTCTCCTGTTGGAGCGAATAGGGAGTAGCCAATAGCGAGTAGGGATTCTCCCAACCGCGTCGTTACTCTTTCTTCCCTATTCGCTATTCACTACTCACTTTAACCCTTGATCGCCTCGACGAGCGTCGTGCCCAGCCGCGCCGGCGATGGCGAAACCTTTATCCCGGCCGATTCCATGGCCGCGATCTTGTCTTCCGCGCCGCCCTTGCCGCCGGAGATGACAGCACCCGCATGGCCCATGGTGCGGCCGGCCGGAGCCGTGCGCCCGGCGATGAAGCCGGCCATCGGCTTCTTGCGGCCACGCTTGGCTTCGTCCTTGAGGAACTGCGCGGCGTCTTCCTCGGCCGAACCGCCGATCTCGCCGATCATGATGATCGACTTGGTCTCGTCATCGGCGAGGAACATCTCCAGCACGTCGATGAACTCGGTGCCTTTGACGGGGTCGCCGCCGATGCCGACGGCGGTGGTCTGGCCGAGGCCGACATTGGTGGTCTGGAACACTGCCTCATAGGTAAGTGTTCCCGAGCGCGAAACAACGCCGACCGAGCCCTTGCGGAAGATGCTGCCAGGCATGATGCCGATCTTGCATTCGTTGGGAGTGAGCACGCCCGGGCAGTTCGGCCCGATCAGCCGCGAGGTAGAGCGGTCGAGCCGCGCCTTGACCTTGATCATGTCCATCACCGGAATGCCTTCGGTGATGCAGATGATCAGTGGAATTTCGGCTTCGATCGCTTCCAGGATGGCTTCAGCAGCACCTGCCGGCGGCACATAGACCACTGACGCATTGGCGCCGGTCTTTGCCTTGCCTTCGGCGACGGTGGCGAAGATCGGCAGGCTCTCGCCCTTCGACCCGGTCCAGGTCTCGCCGCCCTTCTTGGGATGGATGCCTCCCACCATCTTGGTGCCGTGATAGGCCAATGCCTGTTCGGTGTGGAACGTGCCGGTCTTGCCGGTCAGGCCCTGCACCAGCACCTTGGTGTTCTTGTCGACGAGAATGGACATGGGTGATTACGCCTCTGAATTCAGCGATTACAAGAAAGGATTGACGGCTCGGACCGAGCCATAAACCTGGTTGTGGTTGAGATCTTCAGTGTAGAAAATCGGCGCGCCGAGATACCCGGCCGCAGCGAGAAGCGCGGCGTCGTAGTAGTGAATTCCGTAGCGTCGCGCGAGGTCCAGTCCCGCGCGAACGTAGCTTTCATCGACAGGTACCAACGGGCAAGTCCCGAGGAGGACCAGCCACTGGTCGAGCAGATCATCGCCAAGCAAGGATTTCCCGCGCGCCACTGCGGTGAATTCGGCCAAAGTCTGCCCCGACACGCCAAAGACAGTGCTCGATACCAGGTCTTCGGCGATTGGCGCGCGGCGCGGATCACGATTCTTCTCCGAAGCCGCGTAGATCAGGACGTTCGTGTCGAGAAAGCAATCGATCTTCCCGGTCGGCATAGGCGTCCCTTCGATCCCACTTGTAAGGGGTGTCTGCGCTGTCGCTCCGTTTCGCGGCCTCGTCCATGAGCCGCTTCATTCCCGCCTTGGCCCAGGCAATCCGGTCTTCCTGTTCGACCTCATGCGCAAGCAGGGAACGAATGAGGGCGTTGAGGGTCGTCTTGCGACGTTCGGCAAGGCCTCGCGCTTGTTCAAGCAGAGCCTCGTCCATGGCCAGGGTGACGTTCTTCATCGTGCGCCTCCACATAAATACACAGTAGCAATATGTGTGATTATGTGTAATTCTGCAACCGTCCTGGCCACGATCTCCATTGCTCAGCCTTCCCTCAACTCGGAAGGTAGAACGCGCCGGTAAAGGCCGCTCACCATCTCTTGCCAGGTACCGCTGCCGGGTGGCTGGAATTCCAGCCGCATGCGATAGCTGTCGCTGCCGTCGAAATTGTAGGTCACACGTGCGGCCCCGCGTGGCGATGAACGCAATAGCGTCAGTGGGCCACCGGTCCAGCTACCCGTTGACGGTCCGGCCGGCACGAAGCCCATCGAATCGAACTGGTGCATGGTGACGACATCGTTTTGCTGATCGAAGCCGAACACGTTATGCGAACCGAACGAAATCGTGCCGTCGCGGCGCTGGCGATAACGCTGCACCACGAACAGGCCGCCGAACTGTGGCTCCGCCAGCACTTCCGAAGTCGCCGCGCCGCCATCGGCCCATTGTGTGTCCGCCACCTCTTCCTCGCCGCGCCACGCGCCGACCAGCGCCTGCAGGCGCTGGTGACCTTCCGAGAGCGAGGAGAAGGATGCAGCGTTCATCGGTCAGAGCCGCTTCAGGTCGGAGACGGTGAGGTCGCTCTTGGCATTGCCGGTGTTGAGCGTCGTCGCCGGCTCGAACATCAGCACCACCGGCTCCGCGGTCAGTGAGCGCGGCCGGTGCTCGACGCCACGCGGCACAACCATGAAATCGCCCTCGCCAAGCTCGACCGGGCCGTCGCGGAAATCGATGGCGATGCGACCGCGCAGCACGAGAAAGGCTTCGTCCTCATTCTCATGCGCATGCCAGTCGAAGGTCTCACCGAACTTGGCGACCTTCGCTTGGGCATCGTTCACGTCGCCGGCGATATGCGGATCGAAGACCTTGCTGATCTTTTGATCCGCCGCCTCGACCAGGTTTATCTTGCGCGGAGGCACAGGTTCAGCCCTTCACCGCCGCCACGATCTTCTTGGCCGCGTCGTCGAGATCATCCGCCGACACAACGTTCAGGCCGCTGTCGTTGATGATCTTCTTGCCGAGCTCGGCATTGGTGCCTTCGAGGCGCACGACCAGCGGAACCTTGAGGCCGACTTCCTTGACCGCGGCGATCACGCCCTCGGCGATGATGTCGCACTTCATGATGCCGCCGAAGATGTTGATCAGGATGCCCTTGACCGCCGGATCCTTGGTGATGATCTTGAACGCCGCCGTCACTTTTTCCTTGGACGCGCCACCGCCGACGTCGAGGAAGTTGGCGGGCTCGGCGCCATAGAGCTTGATGATGTCCATCGTCGCCATGGCAAGGCCGGCGCCGTTGACCATGCAGCCGATATTGCCGTCGAGCGCGACATAGGCGAGGTCGTATTTCGACGCCTCGATTTCCTTCTCGTCCTCTTCCGTGGTGTCGCGCAGTTCGAGCACGTCCGGGTGGCGAAACAGCGCGTTGTTGTCGAACGACACTTTCGCGTCGAGCACGCGCAGCCGGCCGCTCTTCATGACGATCAGCGGATTGACTTCGAGCAGGCTCATGTCCTTCTCGACAAAGGCCTTGTAGAGGATCGGGAACAACGTATCGCCGTCTTTGGCCGCATCGCCATCGAGCTTCAGCGCGCCGTTGAGCGCCTTCAGGTCGGCTGATGTCACACCCTTTTCGGGGTCAATGGCAACGGTGATGATCTTTTCCGGCGTGTCATGCGCGACCGCCTCGATGTCCATGCCGCCTTCTGTCGAGACGACGAAGGCAACGCGGCCGACCGTGCGGTCGACCAGGATGGAGAGATAGAGTTCGCGCTCGATGTCGGCGCCGTCCTCGATATAGAGCCGGTTGACCTGCTTGCCGGCCGGGCCGGTCTGCTTGGTCACCAGCGTGTGGCCTAGCATCTCGTTGGCGTTGGCGACCACTTCGGCCACCGACTTCGCCAGCCGCACACCGCCCTTGGCATCGGGGCCGAGCTCCTTGAATTTGCCCTTGCCGCGGCCGCCGGCATGGATCTGGCTCTTCACCACATAGAGCGGACCTGGAAGCGCCTTGGCGGCGGCTTCCGCCTCGCTTGCCTTGAACACCGGCACGCCTTCGGCCACCGGCGCGCCAAAGCTCTTCAGCAGCGCCTTGCCTTGATATTCATGGATGTTCATGCGGATTGTCTCCAGATCAACGGCAGGGGTTTACTTCGAAGCGAGCTGCGGCGCGATCTTAACGCAGGCCTCGGTCAGGCCCTGCACCGCCGCCACCGAACTGTCGAACATCTTCTGCTCGCTCTTGTTAAGGTCGATCTCGATGATGCGCTCGACGCCGCCGGCACCGATCACCACGGGAACGCCGACATAGGTGTTCTTGACGCCATACTGGCCCGAGAGGAACGCCGCGCATGGCAGCACGCGCTTTTTGTCCTTGAGATAGGCCTCGGCCATCTGGATCGCCGAGGCGGCCGGTGCGTAAAACGCCGAGCCGGTCTTGAGCAGGCCGACGATCTCGGCGCCGCCATCGCGGGTGCGCTGCACGATCTGGTCGAGCCTTTCCTTCGAGGTCCAGCCCATCTTGATGAGGTCGGGCAGCGGGATGCCCGAGACCGTCGAATAGCGGATCATCGGCACCATGGAATCGCCGTGGCCGCCGAGCACGAAGGCGGTGACGTCCTCGACCGAGACCTTGAATTCCTCGGCCAGGAAGTAGCGGAAACGCGCGCTGTCGAGCACGCCGGCCATGCCGACGACATGGCTCTTGGGCAGGCCGGAAAACTTCTGCAGCGCCCAGACCATGGCGTCGAGCGGATTGGTGATGCAGATGACAAAGGCTTTTGGCGCATACTTCTTCAACCCGGCGCCGACCTGCTCCATGACCTTGAGGTTGATGCCAAGCAGATCGTCGCGGCTCATGCCCGCCTTGCGCGGCACGCCGGCGGTGACGATGCAGACGTCGGCACCCTCGATGCCGGCATAGTCGTTGACGCCGGTCAGCCGGGAGTCGAAACCATCGACGGGCGACGACTGCGCGATATCGAGCCCTTTGCCCTGCGGCGTGCCCTCGGCAATGTCGAACAGCACCACGTCGCCGAGGTCCTTGAGGCCGATCATGTGAGCGAGCGTGCCGCCGATCATGCCCGAGCCGATAAGCGCTATCTTGTTGCGTGCCATGTGAGGATGTTTTCCCTTTGTGTGTGACGGTGCCTCAAGTCTTTAGCGACTTGATGACGGCGTCGAGCAAGAGGCCGGAATGCTGCGGGGAAACCGCGAGATTTCGCCGCACCCAATAGCCCCGGTGCGCGATAAATTCAAACGATTATTTTCGGATGAGCATTTTCAATCGGTTAGATGGTTTGGGGTTTACGTAAACGTCAAAGTTTGTAAGCCGACTTGGCTGACAATACACAATTAGGGTGGCGATCAGAAGGCTTGAAGAGCCGATGACGCCCTTGTGATGCGGGTGGCGAGGATGTGAGTTTTAACCGTCGGCAGGACAGAGGGGGGCGCGAAGGATCACGAATTTTCTCGTCTCTAAGCCTGCGCCTGCGACGCTTCCGTCGCCGCCTTCGTCCGCCGCTCGGCCCAGTCCTCCAGCCAGTCGCGGCTCTGCATCTCGATCAGGCGTGATGCCGTGCGCTCGAACTCGAACACCTCGACGCCGCGCTTGGCGACGTAAAGCTGCGGCGGCGGCGCCTCGGCGCTCACCACCAGCCGGACGTGATGGTCGTAGAGCGTGTCGATCAACAGGATGAAACGCTTGGCCTCGTTGCGCTTGCCTTCTCCCAGCACGGGGATGTGATCGATGAAGACAGTCAAAAAGCGCCCGGCAATGGCCAGGAAATCACGTGCGCCGAGCGGTTTTTCGCAGAGGTCGGCGAAGGAGAAACGCGCCGCGTCGCCGGCGGCAGCCGGCACCGTCACTTGCCGGCCCTTGAGTGCCAGCGAGGTCGCGGCCGTCGGCGCGCCGCGCGTCATCGTTCGCCAGGCCTCGTCGAGCATCCGGTCGGCCGCCGCATCGGCCGGCGTGACATAGACCGGCGTACGGGCGAGCTTTTCCAGCCGGTAATCCTTGTCGCTGTCGAGCGACAGCACCTGCGCGTGTCGTTCCAGAATGCCGATGAATGGCAGGAACAACTGGCGGTTCAGCCCGTCGCTGTAGAGATTTTCCGGTGCCACGTTCGAGGTGGCGACCAGCACCACGCCGCTGGCAAAAAGCGCCGAAAACAGCCTCGACAGGATCATCGCGTCGGCAATATCGGTGACCGAGAATTCGTCGAAGCACAGCACCCAGGCCTGCTCGGCCAGCGCCTTGGCCACCGGCGGGATCGGATCATCCTCCTTGACCGTGCCATCCTTGCGCGCCTGCCGGTGCTTCTGGATGCGGTCCTGCACATCGGCCATGAAGTCGTTGAAATGGACGCGGCGCTTGCGCCGCACCGGCAGCAGTTCGAAGAATATGTCCATCAGCATGGTTTTGCCGCGGCCGACGCCGCCATGGATGTAGAGGCCTTTGACGATGTCGCGCGTCTCGCGCTTGCGGGCAAACAGCCAGCCCAGCGCACTGGATTTGTGCGCCAGCCGTTTTGCCGAGATTTCCGCTGTCAGCCGGTCGAGTGCCGCTGCGATGCGTTCCTGCGCCGGATCGCGTTCGATCGCGCCGGTTGCCACCAGATGGTCGTAGCGCTGCCTGACGGTCGCATGGGTCTGGAGGCCGTCACGCAGATGCATCGGTCACGTCGTTGTCGAGGAAGTATCGACTACCTTGTAAGCGAAATCGGCTGGCCGTTGGAAGTCTGGCCATCGAATTTCGAGCCGCCCGACGAATAGAGCCGCGCCAGCGAGCCGCCATTCTCGTCATAAAGCGTCAGTTGCTTGCCGGCGACGTTCCACGACTTGATGCCGTCGATCGGTGCGGGGCAATGCAGCGGCCCGGCACGGAAGCCGGCGCCGAACTTGGTCTGCGGCGTCGCGATCTTGCAGCTCTGGCCGGAAACGCTGGCGTTCCAGACGCCGGCGACGCTTGCCGCGCTGAGATCCGAGGCACCGGCGGGCGCCGTGCCATCCGGCGGCAAGGAAGCCACCTGCGTGTTTGCCGGTGCGGTCGGGAACTTTGACGGATCGGTGGTGCCCGGTGAGGCCGGCGGCGGCAGCTGATTCGAGCTCACCTGGCCCGCCGGGGCCGGCTGCAGCGGCGCCGGCTGTTGGTCGTCCATCGACGAAAACCGCGAGGTCGAGCAGCCGCTCGCAACAAGCGCAGCCAGCGATACGGCCACCAGGCCGCTTTTCGAAAAATTCATTCCAACCTCCGTCGGATCCGGCTGGGGGGACGCCGTCCGCACAATCTCACCTCCACCAAGATGGAGAAGGTGGCGAAATTTCAACCTGATATGGTTAAAATAGGGTTTGCAGCAAGAATTGTTGCAAATTTATCGCAATCAGGTTGAGCCGGCGCCCTCATCGCCCGGTCCCCGCCATCCCTAACGGGAAAGGCCGGTTCCCACGTCGTTGGCCTGCAAAAGCTTGCGCCGGCCTGCGCAGGACTTATGTCTAGGAGCCGAAACCGCTGGAGCGCAGAGCTTGGCCGCAGGAAAGAAAGCCGCCAACCGCTATTACAGCGGTCCGCCTAGCGACCATTTCGATGGCACCCTGTTCTTCAATCCAGGCGGCCGGCTGCCCGGCCGCTTTACCGATCTGCTGAAATGGCAGTTCAGCGGCCAACGTTCGAAATGGCCGGCCACCAGCCCAAGCCCTTTTCCGCAGGCAATGCCGGCCGAGCGTGTCGAAGGCTCCGGGCTGATCGTGACCATGGTTGGCCATTCCACGCTGCTGATCCAGACGGCGGGCCTGAACATCCTCACCGATCCGGTCTGGTCGCAGCGCACCTCGCCATTTTCCTTTGCCGGACCCAAACGCATCAATCCGCCGGGCATCGTCTTTGCCGATCTGCCGCCGATCGACCTCGTGCTGGTCAGCCACAATCACTACGACCATCTCGACCTGGCAACGTTGAAGCAGCTGAAGGCCAGTCACGACCCGCAAGTGATCACGCCGCTCGGCAACGATGTCCTCATTGGTGGCGCGGTTCCCGGCATGCGGCTGGCAGCGCATGATTGGGGTGAAAGGGTCGAGATCGGCAACGGCGTTTTCATCCATGTCGAGCCGGCGCATCACTGGTCGGCGCGCGGCGCCCGCGACCGGCGCATGGCACTGTGGGCCGGCTTCGTCGTCGAAACGCCAGGCGGAAAAATCTATTTCGCCGGCGATACCGGCTTCCATGATGGCATCAACTACCGGCTGATGGCCAGGAAACATGGCGGCTTCCGCTTCGCCATCCTGCCGATCGGCGCCTATGAGCCGCGCTGGTTCATGGCCTCGCAGCACCAGAACCCTGAAGAAGCCGTGCAAGGCATGCAGCTGTGCAACGCCGCCTTCGCCGCCGGCTGCCATTGGGGCACCTTCCAGCTCACCGACGAGCCGATCGACGAACCGGCCTGGAAACTGGCCGAGGCGCTTGACGCCGAGGGCCTGCAACAGGAGCGTTTTCGCGCCATGCGTCCGGGCGAGGTGTGGGACGTGCCGAACAGCACATCGCGATAAACGGGCAGTTTACCCGGCGGTCTTTTTAGAAGACGATGCTAATGGATCGTCCTTGGGAGGAAGCCTATGAAGTTTCTTGCGGCAGCCTTGGTTGCGCTGATCATCTCGACATCGACCGCCGCTTTTGCCGGCGAGATCGCCGATAATGCAGCAGCGGCGGAGAAAGCACTGCAAGCAAATGACGGCGTGGGCGCGCTGACGAAATTTCGCGACGCCGAGGAAGCGCTCTGGAAAGCAATGCCCCTCGAAGTGATGAACGTCAGGCATATAAGCGCGGCCAGCGGCTTCGGCATCTACACCGAACGCGCCAATCATGTTTACAAGTCCGGCGAAGAGATCGTGCTCTACATGGAGCCCGTCGGCTATGGCTATGGCTCGGACGGGCTCGGCAACAACCAGATCGCGCTCTATGTCGACCTCACCGTGCTCAGCGCGGCTGGTGAGAAGCTGGGCACTTTCGAGAAGCTCGGCCGCATCCAGCTCGCCTCGCGCTCGCATAACCGCGAAATGTTCTTCAAGCTCAACGTCTCCCTGGATGGCGTGCCGCCCGGCAAATACCGTGCGGATTTCCTCATGCATGACGAGAACTCGCAAAAGACCGCCCCCTTCACCACCGATTTCGAGATCGCCGGATAGGCGCCTCGAGACCCAAGCCTCGCAACGACGGAACCAGAGTGCGCGGGCGGCGTTCCTAAGCCGCTGCAAACAAAGTCGATTTGCGAGGTTTTCATGATCAAGTGGATCATCATTCTGCTCATTGTCGCCGCCGCCGCCAGCCTTCTCGGCATGCCGGCTCTGGCCGGCGCCGCCGCCACCGGCGCGCGCGTCCTCATCGGTATCGTGCTGGTCATCTTCCTGCTGGTCGTGCTTGGCATCTTCGCGGTGACGTAAGAGACCGGTTGGAAACTCTACTCTGGCGGCCATCTGAAGGCGTTTTCTGCGCTTCCGGTGCTTACGGACAGAAAGTCCGTTGCGCTCCGGTTCTCGAAACCACCATCATATGACTCGCCAGAGCGAATTTCGAAACGGTCTCTAGGGCTGCTCCGCACTGGTAATTCCTCTGCGTTTCCGCCATATAGCGGCAAAACGGACAGGAATTTGCGAGAGCCATGGCAGGCACCGCCCCCTTCGCCAAGATGAACGGCATCGGCAACGAGATCATCGTTGCCGACATGCGCGGCCGCGCCGATCAGGTGACGGCGGTTGCCGCCCTTGCGCTGAACGCCGATGCCGCGACCCGCTTCGACCAGATCATGGCGATCCATGATGCGCGCACAGCGGGTACGGCTTACTATGTCGACATCCTGAATTCGGACGGCTCCAGTGCGCAGGCCTGCGGCAACGGCATGCGCTGCGTCGTCCAGGCGCTCGCCGCCGAGAGCGGCCAGAAGACTTTCACCTTCGAGACCCGCGCCGGCATCCTCAACGCCAGGGAACATGCCGACGGCACGATCTCGGTCGACATGGGCACGCCGCGCTTCGGCTGGCAGGACATCCCACTCGCAGAGGAGTTCCACGACACAAGCAGGATCGAGCTGCAGATCGGCCCGATCGACGCGCCTGTGCTGCATTCGCCCTCGGCCGTCTCGATGGGCAATCCGCACGCCATCTTCTGGGTCGACCGCGACGTCTGGTCCTATGAGCTCGAACGCTTCGGCCCCCTGCTCGAAAACCACCCGATCTTCCCCGAGCGCGCCAACATCACCATCGCCCAGGTGACTTCGCCCGAGAGCATGATCGTCCGCACCTGGGAACGCGGCGCCGGCCTGACCAAGGCCTGCGGCTCCGCCGCTTGTGCCTCCGTGGTGGCAGCGGCCCGCACCAGGCGGACCGGCCGCGGCGTCAACCTGCTGACGCCGGGCGGCGGCACGCTGCATGTCGAATGGCGCGACGACGACCATGTCATCCTGACCGGCGCCGCCGAATGGGAATTTTCCGGCAGCTTCAACCCCTCGACCGGCGCCTGGGCCCGCGACACCGAAAGCGCGGCCTGATGTCGGCTCTGTCGAAGAGCCCCGAATTCGAGGGCTCCCTATCCGAGGCTCCCAGCCGCATTGACGTGGTGACGTTCGGCTGCCGGCTGAACACCTATGAATCCGAAGTGATGCGGCGCGAGGCCGAAAGTGCTGGTCTCGGCGCGCTGGAAGGCGGCGCCGTGATCTTCAACACCTGCGCCGTCACCGGCGAGGCGGTGCGCCAGGCCAGGCAGGCGATCCGCAAGGCACGCCGCGACAACCCGCAGGCGCGCATCATCGTCACCGGCTGCGCTGCCCAGACCGAGCCTGAAAAATTCGCCGCCATGGACGAGGTCGATCTCGTGCTTGGCAATGAGGAGAAGCTGAAGGCCCATTCGTATCGGGCGCTGCCGGATTTCGGCGTCAACGACACCGAGAAGGCACGCGTCAACGACATTTTTTCGGTGCGCGAGACGGCCGGCCACATGGTCGACGCCATCGAGGGCCGGGCGCGCGCCTTCGTCCAGGTGCAGAATGGCTGCGACCACCGCTGCACTTTCTGCATCATTCCCTATGGCCGCGGCAATTCCCGCTCGGTGCCGATGGGCGCCGTGGTCGAGCAGGTCAAGCGGCTGGCCGGCCACGGCTATGCCGAGATCGTGCTGACCGGCGTCGATATGACCAGCTTTGGCGCCGATCTGCCCGGCGCGCCAAAACTCGGCAGGCTGGTGAAGACCATCCTCAGGCAGGTGCCCGACGTGAAGCGCCTGCGGCTGTCCTCCATCGATTCGATCGAAGCCGATGACGATCTGCTCGACGCCATCGCCACCGAGCCCAGGCTGATGCCGCATCTGCATCTGTCGCTGCAGTCCGGCGACGACATGATCCTGAAGCGCATGAAACGCCGGCATCTGCGCGATCAGTCGATCCGCTTCTGCGAGGATGTGCGCAAATTGCGCAAGGATATTGTCTTCGGCGCCGACATCATCGCCGGCTTCCCGACCGAAACCGACGCGATGTTCGAGAATTCGGAAAAAATCGTTGGGGAATGCGGGCTGACCCATCTCCACGTCTTCCCATTCAGCCCGCGCGAAGGCACGCCCGCCGCGCGCATGCCGCAGCTGCGCCGCGAAGTGGTCAAGCAGCGCGCAGCGCGCTTGCGTGCCGCCGGCGAAGCCGCATATCGGCGCCATCTCGCCTCGCTGCCTGGAACGCGCCAGTCGATCCTGATCGAGCGCGACGGCGTTGGCCGCACCGAAGGGTTCACGCTGGCAGCGCTCGGCACTGGCGTGCCGGGCGAGATCGTTGACGCGACAATTACTGGCCACGATGGCGCCCGGCTAATCGCAGCGCCGCTTGCCGCACGCGCCGCCTGAGAAACGCAAAGCATGGCTGGTTTTTTCAAGAAGATATTTTCGTTCGGCAAGAAGGAGGTTGTCGAGGAGCGGATTGATGAGACCGCGCCCCTGCCGCCGATCAAATGGGACCAGCTCGACGCGCTGAAGCCGGCGGCCGAGCAGGTCGTCCCGGAATTCTTGAAGCGCGACGAGCCTGAGGCTGAGGCGAAGGTCGCGCTTGCACCGGCCGAACCGGAGACAGCTCGCCCACCGGAACCGGCGCCCGTCGAGGAACCGGCTCCTGAGCCGGCTCCGACCATCCCGCCAGCGCCGGAGCCGATCGTTCCGTCCAAGCCGGAAATCCAGCCTGAGCCTGCGCCGGTCGAGGAACCGAAGCCGGCCGCGCCGGAAGCGCCTGTCGAGCAGCCGGAGGAAATCCCGCCACCCCCGGCAGCACCGGAGCCTGCTCCCGAACCGCTGCCGCAAGAGGTGCCCGCACCCGCCCAGCCGGAAGTTGCGCCGCCACCTCCAGAGAAGTTGCCGGAGCCAACACCGATTGAAGTTCCGGCCCCGCCTGCCGAGATTCCAGCCGAACAACCCGCGCCAATAGAGGTGCCACCACCGGCCTCGCCTTCCGCGCAGTCGACTTCAGAGGTTGGCGCTGCCCCTCATCAGCCTGCCGGCACCTTCTCCGCGTATAGGGACGGGGAGAAGGAAGCTGTCGGTGACGCGGCGGCTCCGCTTGCGGACGTCGAAGAGGAAGCGCCAACCGTGCAGGTGGCGCCGGAAGCCCCGGCGGCGGAAATCGCCCCCCCCATTCGCCAGCCGGCGCCGGTCGCGCCGCAGCCCATCGCGCCACCGGCCCCACAACCCTTGCCAGAGCCGAAAACCGCTGCCGGCAAGGTGACCGTCACCAAAAAGGTCGAGCAGAAGGCCGAGCCAGTAAAAGCACCGGAACCGGCGCCGCGGCGCTCCTGGTTCCAGCGCATGCGGGACGGGCTGGCCCGTTCATCGCGCGAGTTGACCGGCAACATTGCCGGCGTCTTCACCAAACGCAAGCTGGACGAGGAAACGCTGCAGGACCTGGAGGATGTGCTGATCCGCGCCGATCTCGGCATGGAGACAGCACTTCGTATCACCGACGCGCTGGCCGCCAGCCGCTACGGCAAGGACGTCTCCGACACAGACGTGCGCACCGTCATGGCGGCCGAGGTGGAAAAGGTGCTGACCCCTGTCGCCCGGCCGCTGGAGCTCGATCTTTCGCACAAGCCGCATGTCATCCTGGTGGTCGGCGTCAACGGCACCGGCAAGACCACGACCATCGGCAAGCTGGCGGCAAAACTCACCGATGGCGGCCTGTCGGTGATGCTGGCCGCCGGCGACACGTTCCGCGCCGCCGCGATCGAGCAATTGAAGATCTGGGGCGAGCGCACGAAATCGCCTGTCATCGCCTCCAAGATCGGCGCCGATGCCGCCGGCCTCGCCTATGACGCCTTCGAGAAGGCCAAGGAAGCGGGCTCCGACGTGCTGATCATCGACACCGCCGGCCGCCTGCAGAACAAGACCGAGCTGATGGCCGAACTGGAAAAGATCGTGCGCGTGCTGGGCAAGCTCGATCCGGAAGCGCCGCACACCGTGCTGCAGACGGTCGACGCCACCACCGGCCAGAACGCGCTCAACCAGGTTGAGATCTTCCGCAACATCGCCGGTGTCAACGGCCTGGTGATGACCAAGCTGGACGGCACGGCGCGCGGCGGTATTCTTGTGGCAATCGCGGCAAAGCACAAATTGCCGGTCTATTTCATCGGCGTCGGCGAACAGGTCGACGACCTCGAACCTTTCTCAGCCAGCGAATTCGCCAGGGCGATCGCTGGCGTGGCGTAACGGCATGATCCCTTGAAACGGGATCGTGTGTAAGAAGGAAGATCATGAACCCACCCATTCTCGAACGCGATCCGTCCGACCCGCAGAAAGAGAAGAAGGAAGGCGTCAATCCCGTGCTCAAGCTGGTGCTTGAGCTCGGACCCCTGCTGGTCTTCTTCTTCGCCAATGCGCGCGGCGAATGGCTGGTGCAGAAATTCCCCGTTCTGGCTCAATTCGGCGGTCCGATCTTCGTTGCCACCGGCCTGTTCATGGCGGCGACGGCAATAGCGCTGATCGCCTCCTGGCTGCTGACGCGCACCTTGCCGATCATGCCGATGGTCTCGGGCGTCGTCGTCTTCATCTTCGGCGCGCTGACGCTCTATCTGCAGGACGACATCTTCATCAAGATGAAGCCGACCATCGTCAACACGCTGTTCGGCGGCGTGTTGCTCGGCGGCCTGTTCTTCGGCAGGTCGCTGCTTGGCTATGTCTTCGAATCCGCCTTCAAGCTCGACGCTGAAGGCTGGCGCAAACTCACCTTCCGCTGGGGTCTGTTCTTTATCTTCCTGGCCGTCGTCAACGAGGTCGTGTGGCGCAATTTTTCGACAGACGCCTGGGTTACCTTCAAGGTCTGGGGCATCATGCCGATCACGCTTCTGTTCACCTTCAGCCAGATGCCGCTGATCCTGCATCATTCGCTGGACGACAAGGCAAGCGGGGAAGAAAAGCCCGGGAAGTAAAGCAATTCCAGGAAAAGTGTGAAGCGGTTTTCCGTCCGGAATTGCGTCAAAACAAAGTGGGGAGAGCCATGGAATTCGTCACCACGCGTGAGGAGTTGCGGACGATCTACAAGACGCCGCGCCCGACAGATGGCTCGATCCGCAAGGAACTGAAGGCGCTCGACGGCCATTGCCGCTCCTTCATCGGCAAGAGCCCGTTCGTGCTGATCGGCTCCTCCGACGGCGAAGGCAATGCCGATGTGACGCCCAAGGGCGACAAGCCCGGCTTCGCCGCCATTCTCGACGACCGGACCATCGCCATCCCCGACCGGCCCGGCAACAACCGGCTGGACACGCTGGAGAACATCCTGCGCAATCCTTCGGTCGGGCTGCTGTTCCTCATCCCCGGCATGAACGAGACGCTGCGCGTCAATGGCGATGCCCGCATCACCGTCGACGCCACCTTGCGCGAGCGCCTGGCCGTCGACGGCAAGGAGCCGCAAAGCGTCGTCGTCGTCGCCGTCAAGGCCGCCTACATGCATTGCGCCAAGGCCTTCATGCGCTCCGATCTGTGGAAGCCTGACACCTGGTACGACCGCGCCACGCTGCCGACGCTCGGCCAGATCCTGCGCGACCAGCTGGTGGTTGCCGATTCGGCCGAGGCGACCGATCGCTGGCTCGACGACGAATACAAGCAGACCATGTGGTAGGCTTTTGCGGACGCGATTCGTCCGAACTGGCTCCATACTTTGCTGAACATCCTCGCCATCTCCGGCAGCCTGCGGGCCGCCTCCACCAATTCGGCCCTAGTCGCGGCCCTGGCGCGCAACGCGCCGCCGGCCTGCCGCATCACCGTCTATGACAGGCTCGGCCGCTTGCCGATCTTCAATCCCGATGACGAGGGCGAGCGGACGCCGCACGAAGCGTCCGCGCTGATCGACGCCGTCACCAGCGCCGACGGCATCATCGTCTCCTGTCCTGAATATGCCCATGGCGTGCCGGGCGGGCTGAAGAACGCGCTCGACTGGCTGGTGTCGCGCGACGCCGCCGTCGGCAAGCCGGCCATGCCGGTGCACGCCTCGCCGCGTTCACTCTATGCCCGCGCCGCTTTGGCCGAGATCATGCGGACGATGTCGTTCGCGCTTTATGACGGTGGGCTGGAAATTGCACTGCTGGGGAAGAAGGCGGTGGAGGTGGAAGGCATTCTGGCGGAGGAGGCGAACGTACTGGCGATGCGCAATGCGCTGGCTGCCTTCGCGGATTTCATCCGCACGCGTTGAGCCCGCGGCCACTATGCGATGGCTGTCCCGCCAGCCTTTCATAACGTTCGCACTACGGCTGTAGCCGCCTTACCCCTTCCGCAACGTCTCGACATCGGTCTTGCCGACATACCAGTCGCGGGCGTTGACCTCCTCGAAAACCACCCAGACATCGTCATTGCCGAGCCCGGTGGCTTCCATGATGGCGGCTGTGACTTTCTTGGCGATATCAGCCTTCTTGCCTGCCGGATCGGCGGCGATCACTTCCTTGACGATGCGGATGTTGACGAATGGCATGATTTTGTCCCCTTCAAATAGCTACGCCGCTGAGGGACCGTTTCGAAATTCGCTCTGGCGAGTCATATGATGGTGGTTTCGAGAACCGGAGCGCAGCGGACATTTGGGTCCGTGAGCACCGTTCTACTGCGGTGCAGTAGAACGCGGAAGCGCAGAAAACGCCTTCAGATGGCCGCCAGAGTAGAATTTCCAAACGGTCTCACTCAAAAAGTCTTGGCCCCATTCACCATCAGCCGGACCATGTAAAGCGAGGTGGTGCCGGCGATGTAGAGGCAGTTCAGCTTGTTGCCGCCGAACACACAGTTCGCCGTCACCTCCGGTACCTTAACCTTGCCGATCAGCGTTCCATCCGGATCGTAGCAATGGATGCCATCGGCGGCACTGGTCCAGATCCGCCCGTCCGCATCGAGCCGGAAGCCATCGAACAGGCCGGCCGTGCAGTCGGCGAACACCTTGTCGCCGGAAACCTTCTTGCCATGCGTGCCGACGTTGAATACCCGCATATGCGCCGGATTCTGCGCGCCATGCGTGCGGCCGGTGTCGACGACATAGAGCAGGCTTTCATCGAGCGAGAAGGCAAGCCCGTTGGGTCTCACCATGTCGGTGATGACGGCCTCGACATCGCCAGTGTCGGGATCGACCCGGTAGACGTGGCAGGCGCCGATCTCGCTCTCGGCCTTATCGCCCTCATAGTCGGTGTCGATGCCGTAGCTGGGGTCAGTGAACCAGATTGAGCCATCGGATTTCACCACCGCGTCGTTGGGCGAGTTCAGCCGCTTGCCCTTCCATTTGGCGGCGATGGTGGTGACCGAGCCGTCATGCTCGGTGCGGCTGACGCGGCGGCCCGAATGTTCGCAGGTGACCAGCCGGCCCTGCCGATCGACGGTGTTGCCGTTTGAATTGCCCGATGGCTGCCGGAACACGCTGACGCTGCCGTCGGTCTCATCGAAGCGCAGCATGCGGTTGTTGGGAATGTCGGACCAGACGACGTAGCGGCCGGCGGCGAACCAGGCCGGCCCTTCCGCCCAGCGGCATCCGGTGAACAGCTTCTCCACCTGCGCGCTGCCGTTGAAGAGGCGCGCAAAGCGCGGATCGAGAATTTCGTAATAATCTGCGGCCGCCATGCATTTTCCTCCAGGCATCACGTGACGCCGGATCAAGCCAGCCCGCGATCGATCTGGCAAGACGGGGCCTTGCCAATTTGTATGACAAACCGGCGAGGAAGCAGCCGTGCGACCAGGGCTGGATCGCGACCGCTCAACCACGACGTACCTTAGGACTCGATTAACCGGCTATGCGCTGAGTGCAATGGTGCATTGCAACATCTTCTTTTTGCAATGCACCATTCCTATGTCATGTTCCGTATTGACCAAGGGAGGAAGAAACCGGCCGCCAGAATGCGGCACAGAAGGAACCCTTGCTATGTTCAACGATCTCATGAACCGCGCTCGCAACAGCATCGCCAAGCGCAAACACTACAACCGCCTCGTCGCCGAAATCGACAGCTTCTCCAGCCGCGATCTGGCCGACATGCGCGCCGACCGCAGCGAGATGCTGTACCAGGTCCACAAGCAGATCTACGGCTGATCTTTCCAGTCGGTTTTCCGGACCGCGGGGCACTGCCCCCTCACCCGGATTGCCAAACCGAATTGCAAGCGCAATTCGGGCAATCCGACCTCTCCCCGAGGAGAGAGGAGCGGGTCAGCTCCGGCGTCATCTCTTCTCCCCCACGGGGAGAAGGTGGCCGCGTAGTGGCCGGATGAGGGGGCCTGGCGCTACCGCCTAACCAGGCACCGCCAATGCCTTTTCAATCTGCGGCAACAGCAGCGTCTGCGCCGTCTCCGACGTCAGCGGCCCAACAAACTTATAGGCGATCTTGCCGTCCTTGCCGATGACGAAGGTTTCCGGCACGCCGTAGACGCCCCAGTCGATCGCCGTGCGACCGGCTTCGTCGACGCCGATCGCCTGGAACGGGTTGCCGAGGTCGCCGAGGAACCGGCGGGCGTTTTCCGGCTGGTCCTTGTAATTCAGCGCCGCCATCACGAACCGCTTGTCCTGCGACAGCGCCAGCAGCACCGGGTGCTCTTCCCGGCACGGCGCGCACCATGACGCAAACACATTGACCAGCGTGACCTTGCCGGCGAACGCCCTGGAATCGAGCCCCGGCAGATTTGACCCCTCCAGCGCCGGCAGATTGGTCTGCGGCGCCGGCAGGCCGATCAGGGCCGACGGCACTTCCGAGACATCACGGCCGGAAAGCAGCTGCGACAGGAACAGGCCGGCAAGGCCGAGGAAGATCAATAGCGGCAACAGCACGAACAGGCGGCGACTGCGTGTCGGTGTTTCTGTCTCCGTGCTCATGGCTTGGCAGCCTTGTCGGAACGCCGCCGCACGCCGGCCGCTTCGAGCTCGGCAAGCTCGCGCCTGCGCGCCCGCTGGTCGAGCAGGATCCAGCCGATCAGCCCGGCCAGCACCACGGTAGTGATGCCATAGGCGGCGGTGACATAAAGGGCGTGCGCGCTCATGCGACGCACCCCATACAACCTTCCGCTGTTGCTTCACCGTGCTCGATCATGGTCTTCCCATAGCTTTGCGCCACCGGCTTCGCAATCGGACGCCGCGTCGCGGCCTCCAGGCTTGTGCGGTCCCATCAATCCGTTCCATGCCGCAGTGCCAGCGCCGCCGAGACCGGCCCCAGCACCGCAAGAAACAGCGTCAGCGCGGCAAGAATGAGGAAGGGCTGCAGGAAGGGTTCGGGATTGGCCGTCGCGCCATAGCTCGCCGAAACGCCGAAGATCAGCACCGGTATGGTCAGCGGCAGCACCAGCACCGAGATCAACAGCCCGCCCCGCGGCAGCGCCACCGCCACCGCGGCACCTGCGGCACCGATGAAGGTGATCGCCGGCGTGCCTACCAAAAGGGTGAGCGCCGTGGCGCCGATGGCGAGCGGCTCCATGTTCATGAACAGCCCGAGCAGGGGCGCAGCGACGACCAGCGGCAGCACGCTGCCAGCCCAATGCGCCAGGCATTTCACCAGCACCGTCAAGGCCAGCATGTGGCGGTCGTTGCCGAGCACCAGCAGATCGAGCGAACCGTCCTCGCGATCGGCCTGGAACAGCCGATCGAGCCCGAGCAGGCAGGACAGCAGCGCGCCGATCCACAGGATCGCCGGACCAATGCGGGCCAGCAGCTTGAGGTCAGGACCGACGCCGAACGGAATCGTGGCGATCACGGCAAGGAAGAAGATGACGCCGGTCAACGCGCCGCCGCCGGCGCGAATGTTGAGGCGGATGTCGCGCAGGAAGAGGGCTAGCATGATGTGAGATGCCATTGCCAAGGCACCCCCCTCTGGCCTGCCGGCCATCTCCCCCTCAAGGGGGGAGATTGGCAGCTCACAAGCCTCGCCAGCCCTCGAACGCTGAAGATTGGCGAAGGTCGAGGCGATATCCAATCTCCCCCCTTGAGGGGGAGATGCCCGGCAGGGCAGAGGGGGGTGTCTGGCGCCGACATCAAATCCCCATCCTCAACTCCGCCCCGTCAATCCCAAGCGGCAGATGAGTCGCCGCGACAATCATCCCGCCATCGCCGCAATGCCTCTCCATCAACCCCGCAAATCGCGCCTCCGAAACCTTGTCCAACCCCGCCGTCGGCTCATCGAGCAGCCACAGAGGCCGATGGTTGACCAGCAGCTTCGCGATCGCCGCGCGGCGCCGTTGCCCGGTGGAGAGATAACCGAATGGCAAATGGCCAAGCCCGCCGAGCCCGACCTCCTCCAGCGCCTCCTCGACGCCGACATCTCCATTGCCATTGAAATCACGCCAGAAGCGCAGATTTTCCACCACGCTCAGCGCCGGCTTCATCGCATTCTGGTGGCCAAGGTAATGACAGGCTGAGGCAACAGAGGGAAACGCCTCGCCGCCGCCTTCGAGCAGCAACCGGCCTTCCGCCACCGGCAGCAGCCCGGCGATGATCCTCAGCAAGGTTGATTTGCCCGACCCGTTCGGCCCGGTTACGACCAGTGCCTGGCCTTCCCCAAGGTCAAAGCCAACCCTGGAAAACACGCTCTCGCCGCCGCGTTCGCCGCCCAGATTTTCGGCGATAAGCCGCATCCGTCGCCTGCCCTGAAATCAATGTTTCGCGAGCGCTGCCGCATCGCACAAATTTGCTCCGCAACTGTCTAGAACTATTCCAGAAAATTCTCTATATGCGGTGCATCCGTGCCAGCGGTCGGCACGGGAAGCGAATTAGCGCCGAACCAGCGCACGCGCCGCCTTGAACGGCTCGGGTTGGCTGGGAACGGACAGCGGAAATGGCCGTACCCGCACCTTTGCGCGTGATTGCATGCCATCGGCGTCCGTTCCCTTTCAGGCTGAACAGACAAGGACGGATCGCACGTGTCAAAATCCCTCGATAGTTTCAACTGCCGCCGTACACTGACCGCTGGTGGTACCGAATATGCCTATTTCGACCTCATCGAGGCCGAGAAGAGCGGCCTCACCGGCATTTCCCAGCTGCCCTATTCGATGAAGGTGCTGCTGGAGAACCTGCTGCGCAACGAGGACGGCCGCTCCGTCACCAAGGAATCGATCCAGGCGGTTGCCGGCTGGCTGACCGACAAGGGCACCGCCGGTGTCGAGATCGCCTATCGCCCGGCCCGCGTGCTGATGCAGGATTTCACCGGCGTTCCGGCCGTGGTCGACCTCGCCGCCATGCGTGACGCCATGGCCTCGCTCGGCGGCGATCCGCAGAAGATCAACCCGCTGGTTCCCGTCGACCTCGTCATCGACCATTCCGTCATTGTCGACGAGTTCGGCACGCCGATGGCCTTTGCCCGCAATGTCGAGCTCGAATATGAGCGCAACGAAGAGCGCTACAAGTTCCTGAAATGGGGCCAGCAGGCGTTCCGCAACTTCCGCGTCGTGCCGCCCGGCACCGGCATCTGCCACCAGGTCAACCTCGAATATCTCGGTCAGGTCGTGTGGACCAACACCGAGGACGGCGAAACCACCGCCTATCCCGACACCTGCGTCGGCACCGATTCGCACACCACGATGATCAACGGTCTTGGCGTGCTCGGCTGGGGCGTCGGCGGCATCGAGGCCGAGGCGGCCATGCTCGGCCAGCCGGTTTCCATGCTTTTGCCCGAAGTCATCGGCTTCCGCCTGACGGGCAAGCTTAAAGAAGGCATCACGGCGACCGACCTCGTGCTCACCGTTACCCAGATGCTGCGCAAGAAGGGCGTCGTCGGCAAGTTCGTCGAGTTCTTCGGCCCCGGCCTCTCCAACATGACGTTGGCCGACCGTGCCACCATCGGCAACATGGCGCCCGAATACGGCGCCACCTGCGGCTTCTTCCCCGTTGACAGCGAGACCATCCGCTACCTGACAATGTCGGGCCGCGAGGAAAGCCGCATCGCGCTGGTCGAGGCTTATTCCAAGGCGCAAGGCATGTGGCGCGAGGCGGGTTCCGCCGACCCGGTCTTCACCGACCTGCTCGAACTCGAACTTGGCAGCGTCGTGCCGTCGATGGCCGGCCCCAAGCGCCCCGAAGGCCGCGTTCCGCTCGAAGGCATTCCGGCCGGCTTCGCCAAGGCAATGGAGACCGAGTACAAGAAGGCGGCTGAAATCCACAAGCGTTATGCCGTCGAAGGCACCGACCATGACCTCGGCCATGGCGACGTCGTCATCGCAGCCATCACGTCGTGCACCAACACCTCGAACCCGAGCGTGCTGATCGGCGCCGGCCTGCTGGCCCGCAACGCCAACCGCCTTGGCCTCAAGCAGAAGCCATGGGTAAAGACCTCGCTCGCTCCCGGCAGCCAGGTCGTCGCCGAATATCTGGAGAAATCCGGCCTGCAGAAGGAGCTCGACCAGATCGGCTTCAACCTGGTCGGCTTCGGCTGCACCACCTGCATCGGCAATTCCGGCCCGCTGCCGGCGCCGATCTCCAAGACCATCAACGACAAGGGCCTGATCGCCGCTGCCGTGCTTTCCGGCAACCGTAACTTCGAAGGCCGCGTCTCGCCCGATGTTCAGGCGAACTACCTGGCCTCACCGCCGCTGGTGGTGGCGCATGCGCTGGCCGGCACCGTCACCAAGGACCTCACCACCGAGCCGCTCGGCGAGGACAAGAACGGCAATCCGGTCTACCTCAGGGATATCTGGCCGAGCTCTGCCGAGATCCAGGAGTTCATCGAGAAGAACGTCACCCGCGAGCTGTTCGCCCGCAAATATGCCGACGTCTTCAAGGGTGACGAGCACTGGCAGAAGGTGCAGGCGCCGGAAGGCCAGACCTATGCCTGGGACGACAACTCGACCTATGTGCAGAACCCGCCCTATTTCGCCGGCATGACTGCTGGTTTCGGCAAGATCGGCGACATCAAGGGCGCCCGTGTGCTCGGCCTGTTCGGCGACAAGATCACCACCGACCACATCTCGCCGGCGGGTTCGATCAAGGCCGCTTCGCCGGCCGGCAAATACCTCACCGACCACGGCGTCGGCGTTGCCGACTTCAACCAGTACGGCACGCGGCGCGGCAACCATGAGGTGATGATGCGCGGCACCTTCGCCAACATCCGCATCCGCAACCACATGCTGGGCGAGAACGGCCGCGAGGGCGGCTACACCATCCATTATCCGTCGAAGGAAGAGGAATCGATCTACGACGCGGCGATGGAGTACAAGAAGGAAGGCGTGCCGCTGGTCATCTTCGCCGGTGTCGAATACGGCAACGGCTCGTCGCGCGACTGGGCGGCCAAGGGCACCAATCTGCTTGGTGTCCGCGCCGTCATCGCCCAGTCCTTCGAGCGCATCCATCGCTCGAACCTGGTCGGCATGGGCGTCATCCCCTTCGTCTTCGAGGACGGCACCTCCTGGGCCTCGCTCAACCTCAAGGGCGATGAGCTGGTCGAGATCGATGGCCTGAGCACCATCAAGCCGCGCCAGACGATGACCGCCAAGATCACCTATGGCGACGGCACGGTGAAGAACGTGCCGATCATCTGCCGCATCGATACGCTGGACGAGCTCGACTACTTCAAGAACGGCGGCATCTTGCAATACGTGCTGCGCGATCTGGCTGCCTGAGGCAGCAAGGGAATGGGGCTTAGGCGGTAGGGAATGGGGACCTACTGCCTACTGCCTACTGCCCTAACCTTCGTCGCCCCATACCGCGCCGTCGCCGCCAGCAGCACACCCAGCATCAGCCCGTTGAAGATGTGCCAGAGGAAATGCGTGCCGAGCGGAAAGCTGGCGCAGACCATCGGGTCGATCATGCGGCAGATGACGGACACGACGAAGATCCCCGACCCTGCCAGATTATACCAGCCGGCCCGGTTGCCGCTGAGTGTTACCCAGACCCCGAAGAAAGCGAGCGCCAGGAACGGAGGCAGATAGCCTGTCGTGCCGTTCGACGCCTGGCGCAGCCAGTCCGGCACCGCGAACGTGATCGCCCCGGCCACCACATAGAAGACAATGAAGATCGCGATCGCCTTGCCCCATTCCATGCCGAGGAAGCGTCGCAGGTTGAACAGCGTGTAAGCGAGCGTGAAGCCGGCAATCGGCAGCACGTCGATCCAGACCGTGCCCTTGGTGGCGAAGGTATGGAAGATCGTCGAACCGATGCCGATCGCCACCACCCACCAGGCCAGTACCTCGGCGAAGGTGCCGGTTTTGTGCCGCCGTACTTCCCGCACCCCCCACAACCCCGCGGCAATGAAAGCAAGGTTTGTCAAAGCATTAGCCGGCTCGGCCCAAAGTCCAGGGCCGGTCCGCTCGCAATAAAGATCGACAGGGGTCAGGAGAGTTTGCCACATGGTGATGATCCTACCCCGAATCTAACCGCGCCGTGAAATGCAGTACCTCTCCCATTGCGGCCTTACCTGCGACTGCAATGGCAAAAATTTCACCGCAACGTGACTTCCCGTTGACTTCCGCTTCTGCCACATATTTCAGCCAATCAGAACAAAGCCGGCGCCACCGGCGGGAACTGGAATGATCATGGCCTGGCGAAAATCATTGTGGCTGGCAGCCCTAGCGCTGGCCTTTTCTGCCTTTGCCGGGGCTGGCCATGCAGGCGAGGCCGAGCGGATCCAGGCCGACAAGCCGCAGCAGGACAAGCCGCTCGGCGTGGTCGAACTGTTCACCAGCCAGGGCTGCAGTTCCTGCCCGCCGGCCGATGCGTTCTTTGCCGAACTGGCCACCAGGGAAGACATCGTCGCGCTCTCCTATCACGTCGACTATTGGGACTATCTCGGCTGGAAGGACACGCTGAGCCGCAAGGAAAACACCGAGCGGCAATATGACTATATGCGCGCCTTCGGCAGCCGCTCCGTCTATACGCCGCAGGCAGTCCTCAACGGCCGCGTGCATGTCAACGGCGCCAATCGCGGCGAGGTCGACGGCGCGCTTGCCCGCATGGCCAAGGGTGGCGAAGGCATTCGCGTCCCTATCAAGGTCAGCCGCACCAGCGATCGTGTGATCATCGATGCCGGCGATGCCGGATCCGGCCCCAGCGACGCCCATGTCGTCATCGTCTATTTCGAGCAGCCGCAGACGGTCAAGATCGCCCAGGGCGAGAACTCCGGCCGCAAGATGACCTACTGGAACGCGGTCACCGGCATCCAGACCGCCGGCATGTGGCACGGCAAGGCGCAACGCTACGAACTGCCGATGAGCGAGATCAACAAGAAGGGCGGCTGCGCCGTGCTTTTGCAGTCGGTCGGCAAGGACGGCATGCCCGGCCCCATCCTCGGTGCCGCCTTCATCCACAAACCCTGATTTAGACGGCCTGAAAAGACTTCAATGCCCGGTCAGCCGGTCGGCGAAAGCGGCCAGCCGGGACGTCCGCCCCAGGCCGTTTGCCTCGCGCTGGTCGGCGATGCGGTAGAGCTGGTACATGGAATGGACGCCGAGCCAGCGCAGCGGTTCCGGTTCCCATTTCTTGACCGTGCGGTTGACCCAGGGCAGCCGGGTCAGCTCGGTGTCGTGGCCGAGCACGAGGTCGCGCAAGGTGCGACCCGACAGGTTCGAGCTGGAAACGCCGAGCCCGACATAGCCGCCGGCCCAGCCAATGCCGGTCTCGCGATCGAAGCCTGAGGTGGTGCACCAGTCGCGCGGCACGCCAAGCGTCCCGCACCAGGCATGGTCGAGGCGCAAGCCCTTCGTCTGCGGCAGCAACCTGGTCAGCACTTCGTGCAATTGGTCGATGGTCGCCTGCTGGGTCTGGCCACGCACATCGGTGCGCGAGCCGAAGCGGTAAGGCACGCCACGACCGCCCATGGCGATCCGGCCTTCCCGCGTGCGCTGGGCATAGCAATAGGTGTGCGCGGCATCGCCCAGCACCTCGTAGCCGCTCCAGCCGATCGTGCCCCACAGCTTTTGCGGCAGCGGCTCGGTCACCACGATGGCGCTGTTGAGCGGCAGCCAGAGGCGTTTCAGGCCGGGAATGCCGGCCGTGAAGCCTTCGGTGGCACGCACGATCTTTTCGGCCCGCACGATGCCCCTGGTGGTGGTGACCTTGCCTTTCTCGATCGCCAGAACCTGCGTCTGCTCGTAGATGGGAATGCCAAGCCGCACGACCGCGGCCGCAAGCCCCTGCACGAGTTTGGCCGGCTGCACGCGGGCGACATTGCGGACAACGAAGCCGCCCAGCACCTTGTCGATGGCGATGCGCTCTCGCGCCTCACGCGCGTCGAGAAAAGCGAGCCGCTCTTGCGGCATGTCCCAGCGCAGCAGTTCATCATATTCAGCCCTGGCGCGCTGCAGCTGCGCTTCGTTGGTGGCCACGGTGATGTTGTCGACGCGGCGGATATCGGCGTCGATGCCCTCGGCCTGCGTCACCGAGATCACCTCGTCGACGGTGCCGAACATGGCGCGCTGCATGTCGACCACCGCGCCGCGCGACGATGTCTTTGCGTATTTCTCGCGCGACCAGCTGAAGCCGCCCGACAGCCAGCCGCCATTGCGGCCCGAAGCGCCGTAGCCGGCGAATTCCTTTTCAACGATGGCGATGCGCAGCCAGGGCTGCGCCTTCTTCAGATAATAGGCGGTCCACAGACCGGTATAGCCGGCGCCGACTATGCAGACATCGGCCTCGATGTCGCCGGGCAGCGGGGGGCGATAGGCCGGGACACCGCCGATATCGGCATACCAGAACGACACGTCGCCATTGTGCTTGGCTTGCATTATTTACTGCCTTCCAGAGCAATTCCAGGAGAAGTGTGAAGCGGTTTTTCGTCCGGAATTGCATTAATCAAAGAGTTAGAGCGTTCGCCGTTTCCGTGAAAGGGTGAACCGCTCTAACTGGACGGCAGGCATGAAAAAACCGACGTCAGCTTGCTTCTGACGTCGGTCATTTAGTTTTGGGATCGTCGCACCCGATTTTTCCGAGGAAAAACCGAGGTTGGTTCGATCCGACGCAGACCCGTGGGCGGGGGGCTTGGGGTTTACGAGCCGGTGCCGGACCGAACCGTCTCAGGCAACACCGGTAAATTCGTCGGACATTGGGGCATGAGCGCGGATAAAAAATGGCGAGAATGTGGCGAAGCATCACCAATTCCAACACGCCGCATTACAAAAGTGACTGGACGCCACAAAAACGGCGCGGCGCCGCCACCGCTTCGCCGGCTCTTGCAATTGCAGCGCGAAGGGGCCAACTTTGGTTGGCAAAGATTCATTTTGAGGGATCGAGGCATGACTGACGACAGCGGCGGGATGGGGGATGGGGACGCATCCGCAATATTAATCCCGCTGCACGAGGCGCGACGCGAGCGCCTCGATCAACCGGTGCGCTTCGAGCGGCGCGAACTGGACCAGATCCTCAGACTCTACGGACGTATGGTCGCCGCCAATGAATGGCGCGATTACGCCATCGATCATCTAACCGACAGGGCCGTGTTTTCCGTCTTCCGCCGTGCCAGCGAAGTGCCGCTGTTCCAGATCGTCAAGGATCCGAAACTGGCGCGCAAGCAGGGCGCCTTCGCCGTCATCGCCGCCGGCGGCCGCATTCTCAAACGCGGCCAGGAGCTTGGCCGCGTGCTTGGCGTCTTCGACAGTAAGTTGAAGCTGGTTTAGGCTTAAGCTATTATTTTTGCTTGAGAAACTTCCGCTCGGGCAATGAACCCGGATCAGGCGGCAGCGATGCCCCGCCGTTCAGCGACAGTTGCATGAACACCGTGTCCAGCCAGCGCCCGTGTTTGTAGCCGGAACCTTCGAGCCGACCCGAATGGCAAAAGCCCAGCTTTTCGTGCAGCTTGACCGAGGCGCTGTCGGGATGGCCGTCGCCGATCACCGCGACGATCTGGCGAAAGCCCGCCGCCTCGGCCGCCGCGATCAGGGCCTGCATCAGCATGAGGCCGACGCCCTGGCCCTTGGCTTGAGGCGCGACATAGACTGAATCCTCGACGATGAAGCGATAGGCCGGGCGCGGCCGAAAGGCGCCGGCATAGGCATAGCCGAGCACCACATCGTCTTTGTCCGCGACCAGATAGGGAAAGCCGCCGGCCGTGAGTGAGTCGAATCGCGTGCCCATCTCGGCGCGACTGGGCGGCTCCAGCTCGTAGCTCGCCGTGCCATGTGTCACCGCGTCGGCGTAGATTTTGGTGATGGCGTCGAGGTCGGCCACGCTGGCCGTCCGAATCACAATACTGCTCATTCTTTGTGCAAGCCTTCTATCTGCCCGCAATAACAGCAAAGGCCGACACAAAAGAAAAGGGCGGCCGTTGGGCCGCCCTTCCGGAAGTTGATGGTCCAGTCAGACCATGATGCGAACCAAGCCTTAGCGGCGGTCGCCCATGAACTGGAGCAGGAACATGAACAGGTTGATGAAGTCGAGGTAGAGCCTCAGCGCGCCCATGATGGCCTTGCGGCCGGCGACATCGGAAGCGTCACCATCGAAATACATTTCCTTGATCTTCTGCGTGTCATAGGCGGTGAGGCCGGCGAAGACCAGCACGCCGATCGCCGACACGGCGAAGGACAGCGCCGACGACTGCAGGAAGATGTTGATCACCGACGCGATGATGATGCCGAACACGCCCATGATCAGGAACGAGCCCATCGCCGTCAGGTCGCGCTTGGTCGTGTAGCCGAACAGCGACAGCGCGCCGAAGGCGGCGGCCGTGGCGAAAAAGGTCTGCGAAATGCTGGCCGTGGTGTAGACCAGGAAGATCGACGACAGCGACAGGCCGACGAGACCGGCATAGACCCAGAACGTGGTCTGCGCGGCAGCGACGCTCATCGACTGGATCCTGAACGACAGGAAGAACACGGCGGCCAGCGGCGCCAGCATCACCACCCAGCGCAGCGGCGAGCCGAAGATCGCGTAGCCGAAGGACGTCAGCATCTCGCCGCTGGGCAGCGTTGCGACAGCCGAAGCCGGATCGGTGGTGGTGGCCAGCATGATCGTGCCGACGGCGGCAAGACCCGTGATGAGGAGGCCAAGCCCCATCAGATTGTAGACCTTGATCATATATGCGCGCAGACCCTGATCGATGTCGGCGCGAACGCCGGGCACCGCCGACGTCTGATAGTTGCGAATGGGATCAGCCATTGGAATCCTCTATTGCTTCTGTCCCGTCCGGTGTCGGGCCTCTTACGGACCCAGGCGCCGCTGGCGGGACTCCAGCATGCCTGTGGCGAAATATGATGGTTATTCGCGTCAAGAACAAGACCGTAACCGGATGTAACGGTTCGTGAGGCAGCGAAATGCCGATTCCCCGGCTTTCCGAGCCTCATCCTTACCAAGATTTAATCCGGGTTGGCCGCTCCGGCCCTGAAATTACAGCTCGCGCAGCACCGGTGCTGCCTTTTGACCGAGCACCCGCCAGGTGCCGGCAAGACCGATGCCGACTGTGATGACCAGCGAAAACACGATGGTCGCCACAGCCACTTCCGGCATGAAATGCGATGGCAGCGTCATGATGCGGGCGACAATGTACCAGGCCGCGATCCCACCGGCGGCCAGTGCGAAGATGGCAGTGGCCAGTCCGATCAATATGTATTCCAGGGAGAATGCCGTGATCAAGGTTCGCCTGGTGGCGCCCAGCGTCTTCAGCACCACGGCGTCATGGATGCGCGCCCGGTTGCCGGCCGCGAGTGCGCCGGCCAGCACCAGCACCGAAGCGATCAGTGCCACGCCTGCCGCCGCCCGGATCGCCGTGCCGAGCTGCCCGACCAGCCGGTTGACCACATCGAGCGCGTCCTTGACCCGCACCGTCGTCACCGCCGGGAAAGCGCGGGTGACGGCATTGAGGATCCGGGCGTCGTCCGCAGTGGTGGCAGTCTTCTCGGTCAGCGTCGCCATCCAGCCATGCGGGGCGCCCGCGAATGTGTTGGGCGAGAACACCATGACGAAGTTGATGCCCATCGTCTCCCACTGGACCTCGCGGAAATTGGCGATCCTGGCCGTCACGTTGCGGCCAAGCACATTGACGGTGACGGTGTCGCCAAGCTTCAGCCCGATCTGCTTGCCTTCCTGGGCCGAGAACGAGACCAGCGGTTCGCCGCTATAATCGGCCAGCCACCAGCTGCCTTCGGTCAGCGTCGCATTTTGCGGCTGTTTGGCGTCATAGGTCAGGCCGCGATCGCCTTTCAGCACCCAGGCGCCTTCGGCCGGCACTTTGACCTTGTCGACATCGACGCCGTTCAGCGCCATCACCCGGCCGCGCAGCATCGGCACCTTGGCAAGGGTTCCCAGTGGCGCCTCCTTGCCGACCAGCGCGGTGAAGGCATCGACATCGCTGCTCTGTATGTCGACGAAGAAGAAGTTCGGCGCCCGCTCCGGCAGGCTGCCGGAGATCTGCTGCCGCAGATTCCCGTCGATGAGCGCCAGCGTCACCAGCAGCGTCAGCCCGAGCCCCAGCGACAATACCACCGACGGCGTCAAGGCACCGGGCCGGTGGATGTTGCCGACGGCGAGCCTGAGCGCCACGAAGCGCACGCGCGGGCTCTTTTTTGCGACCCACTGCACCAGCGCACCGACCAGGCGCAGCACCAGGAAGGCGAAGATGGTGGCGCCGACGAAGATCGAGGCGATGCGCTGGTCGCCCGAAAACAGGATTGCCAGCGCCGCCAGCAGCAGTGCGATGCCGAGCGCCGAAACGACATAGACAAGGCGCGGCTGGCCGCGGCCTTCCAGCCCCATCTCGCGAAACAGCGCGGTGGCCGGCACGTCGCGGGCGCGGCCGAGCGGCAACAGCGCGAAGGCCAGCGTCACCAGCAGGCCAAACAGCGCCGCCATGCCGAGCGCGCCGGGATAGAAACCGCCTTGCGCCGGCACCGGAATGACGGACTGGAGTGCGTCACTCGCCACGAACGGCATCAGCGCCCCGAGCACGAGGCCGAGCACGATGCCCAACGCGGCAATGATCAGGATCTGCACGAGATAGACGGCAAAGACGAAGCCGCCGGAAGCACCTAAGCTCTTGAAGGTGGCGATGACGCCGCGTTTGCCGTCGAGATAGGCGCGCACCGCATTGGCGACGCCGACGCCGCCGACCACCAGCGCCGTCAGCCCGACCAGCGTCAGGAACTGCGAGAAGCGTTCGATGTTGGAGGACAGCGCCGGTGCGGCATTGTCGCGCGTGCGGATCGACCAGCCGGCCTCCGGAAAGTCGCTGGCCGCCTGACCCTGGATGGCTTTGAGCCGCGCCTCATCGGCGTCGGCGGGCAGCCGGATCTTGTAGGCATTTTCGATCAGGCTGCCCGGCTGCACCAGCCCGGTGGCAGCCAGACCCTCGGTCGAGATCATTAGCCTTGGCGCGAAACCGAAACCGTCGGACACCGCATCCGGCTCGGTGACCAGCGTGGCGCGCAGTTCGAAGGTGGCGGTGCCGAGCTTCAGCCGGTCGCCGAGCTTGAGATGCAGCCGTTCGAACAGCAGATCGGGTGCCGCCGCGCCGAAAACGCCGGAGCGCTCGCCGAACAGGTCCTGCTTGGAAAGCGCCGGCTCCGTCTCCAGCGCGCCATAGAGCGGATAGGCGTCGTCGACCGCCTTGGCCTCGACCAACGCCTGGTCCGACCCGTCGGCAAGACGCGCCATCGAGCGCATACTGGCGGTGCGCGAAACGGTGCCCAGTCCGTCGAGGAAGCCGCGCTCGGCCTGGCTGGCGTCGCGCTGGTTTATCTCGAAGCGAAGATCGCCGCCAAGCAGCGTCTGGCCCTGGTTGGCGACACTGGTGCTGATCGAGCGCGCCACCGAATTGACGCCGCCGATTGCCGCGACGCCAAGCGCGATACAGGCGAGGAAGATCAGGAACCCGGACAGGCCGCCGCGCATCTCGCGCAGCGAGAAGCGGATCGCAAGCCTCAACGTCTGCGCCAACGGCATCAGGCAGTGACCTTGAGCGGCGCCGGCGCCTCGATCTGTCCCGAGCGCATCGAGACCTGGCGCGAGCAGCGCGCCGCGAGCGCGGGATCATGGGTGACCAGCACCAGCGTCATGCCGCGTTCGGCTGCCTTGGCGAACAGCAGGTCAGCGACCTGCCGCCCCGTCGCCTGGTCGAGATTGCCGGTCGGCTCGTCGGCGATCAGGATGCGCGGCGACGGCGCCAGCGCCCGCGCGATCGCCACGCGCTGCTGTTCGCCGCCCGACAGTTCGCCGGGATAATGGGTGACGCGGTCACTCAGGCCCACCGCCGCCAGCTCGCGCGCCGCCACCGAAAACGGATCGGCATGGCCGGCCAGCTCCAGCGGCACCGCGACATTTTCGAGCGCCGTCATGTTGGGGATGAGGTGGAAGGACTGGAACACAATGCCAATGTTTCGGCCACGAAACGAAGCAATCTGGTCCTCGCTTTTGCCGTTGAGGAGCTCTCCGGCGATTCGTACCGTACCCGAATCGACCCTTTCCAGGCCTGCCAGCACCATCAGCAGTGTCGACTTGCCGGATCCCGAAGGACCGACGATGCCGGTCGCCTCGCCGCGCCCCACTTCGAGGCTGACGCCCTTCAGCACATGGACTGAAGACGCGCCTTCGCCGAGCGTCAGGGATACGTCTTTCAGCGCGATGACGGCTTCTGTCAAAATCAAAGTGTCCTATATCAAGGGATGAAGGCTCTGCTTGCCGGAAGCCGAAGAGAATTTTCTGTCATATGGGGCCTGCCGCATGTCTTTCAAACGCCAGATAGCCGCAGGCTTGATCCTTTTCCTCGCCGTTTGCGGCGCCATTTCGTCGGCGCGGGCCGAGCCCTTCAAGATCGTCGGCTTCGGTGACAGCCTGATGGCGGGCTTCGGCCTGGGGCCGGGCGAGGGTTTCACCGACAAGCTTCAGGCAGCGCTGCGCGCCAAGGGCCATGATGTGACCGTCGCCAATGCCGGTGTTTCCGGCGACACCACGAGCGGCGGCCTGGCTCGGCTCGACTGGTCGGTGCCGGACGGAACCCAGCTGGTCATCCTCGAACTCGGCGCCAACGACATGCTGCGCGGCGTCGCGCCCGATATCACCCGCAAGAACCTGGACGAGATGCTGGGCAGACTGAAACAGCGCAAGATCGCCGTGCTCCTGGCCGGCATGCGCGCCGCGCCCAATCTCGGCGCCGACTACCAGACCGCCTTCGACACCATCTTTCCGGACCTGGCGAAGAAATACGATATCACGCTCTACCCGTTCTTCCTCGATGGCGTCGCCGGCCAACCTGGCCTGCGGCTCGAGGATGGCCTGCATCCGAACGCTCGCGGGGTCGACGTGATGATCGAACGCATCCTGCCCACCGTCGAGAAGGCCATCGCGGCAGCGCCGGGCGGGTCGTGACGTCTTCCGGAACCGCTTTCCGTTGGGGAAGTTTTTAGCAAAGCCTGTGACCAATAAACCTCTTGCTCCATCAGGCTTTCGATGATTCGCTACAGGTGACAGTTTCGATTCGAGGAAGGGAGGCTCTTCATGCCGCGTCTTTTCACCGCCCTCGAAATTCCGCGTGATGCCGCACTTTCGCTGTCCCTGCTCAGGGGCGGCCTGCCTGGGGCCCGCTGGATCGACGTCGAAAACTACCATCTGACGCTGCGCTTCATCGGTGATGTCCCCGGCCACGTAGCCGATGAGATCGCCAACGCCCTAGACCGCGTTCACCGCCCCTCCTTCTCGCTGACCCTGTCGGGCGTCGGCGCTTTTGGTCAGAAAAAGCCGCACGCGGTGTGGGCCGGCGCTTCCCCCTCGCCCGATCTGGCCGCCCTTCAGGGCGAGATCGACCGCATCTGCCAGCGGCTCGGCATTCCCGCCGATCCGCGCAAGTTCATGCCGCATGTCACACTTGCGAGACTGCGCAACTCGACCCCGCTGGATGTCGCCCAATACCTGTCGGCGCGCGGCAATTTCTCGACGCTGCCGTTCCGTATCGGCCGCTTCGTCTTGATGTCATCGCGCGATTCGGTCGGCGGCGGGCCTTACATCGTCGAGGAAGCCTGGTCACTGTCGGGCAACGACGCCCGTGCCGCCAGCCTTGTCGCCAGCGCCTCCGACGCCTCACGGATCATGCGGTAGACCTCGGCAAAAGCCTCCGGCCCATCATAGTAGGGATCGGGCACGTCGCGCGCCTGCCCGTGCGCGAATTCCAGGAAAAGTTGCACCCGGTCCCGCTCAGCCGGACCCAACGCCTTGAGATCGGCGACATTGGAGCGGTCCATGCCAAGGATCAGGTCGAAGCGGGAGAAATCCTGCGGCGTGACCTTGCGTGCCCGCTGCCCGGAAATGTCGATGCCATGATGCAAGGCAATCGCGATCGATCGAGGATCGGGGGCCGAGCCCACCTCCCAGCCGCTGGTCGCGGCAGAGTCCAGCAGCATGTCGCGCCCGCGTTCCGCCAGGACGGTGCGAAACACCCCTTCGGCCAATGGCGAGCGGCAGATGTTGCCGAGGCAGACGAAAAGAATGGAATTTATCGGCTTTATGCTCATTCGATATGCGCCGTTTGTGCATTTGGACCCCCAAAACCGCAAAGCACTTTTCGGCGACTTGCATTATGGTGAGGCTCAAATTCGAGATAGCACGGGAAATCATCATGACGAGAGAAAAACTCAGCAAGGACGCAATCACCGCTGCCCTTGCCGAACTCGGCGGCTGGTCGCTGGCCACGGACGGCGCCTCGATCAAGCGCAGCTTCGTCTTCAACAATTTTTCCGAAGCCTTCGCCTTCATGACCCGCGTCGCGCTGGCAGCCGAGAAGATGGACCACCATCCCGACTGGTCAAACGTCTACAAGACCGTGGACGTCACGCTGAACACCCACGACGCTGGCGGCGTCACGGCGCTCGACATCGCGCTTGCAAAGAAGATGAGCCGCTACTTCGGCGGCTGAACACCGCGTGTCCCTGCATACGGGCAGGCGGGGAATCGCCAAATCGGCACCGGCATCTTGCAGCCGGGTTCACCTTTCACCACATTTTCCCTCGCGAGCGTGCGCCAGGATGCGCATGAGACCCGCGAGGAGATATTGATGGCGCAACAACCCGGTTTTGATTTCTTCGGCTTTGGCGACAAGCTTGGTGGCGAAGGCGAAGTGCGCGAGAAATTCTGGCGCACGGCTAAGAAGGCCGCGCGGCAGATTCCGTTCATGGAAGAGGTCGTCGCCGCCTATTACTGCGCCATGGACAAGAACACGCCGCTGCGCGCCAAGGCCATATTGGTGGCCGCGCTCGGCTATTTTGTCCTGCCCTTCGACCTCATCCCCGACTTCATCTTCGGGATCGGCTTCACCGATGACATCGCCGTGCTGACTGCCGCGATCACCGCTGTCAGCGGCCATATCACGCCGGCGCATCGCCAGGCTGCCAAGGACGCCATCGCCGACAAGGGCTGAGCGTCTTCAACCGGCACTTGCTCTTTGGATACCGGCGTTCCGAGGCCCGGCAAAAAAGTCAAACTCTTGCCGCTTTCGTGGCCTCCAAGTCGCCAAAGGGACGCCGCGCTGGCCGCTGACAAGGCGGCGGTGCGGGAATGGTGGCGGTTTCCTGCGGTGAGCGTCCTTTTGTTGAGGGAAATTCACCGTTTGGTAACCCAGATTAAATCAAAATGAAGCGAAGGCAGGACGCCACGCCGGCCGGCCTCCGCACCATTTGGAATACGGGAAAAACGATGCGCGGATTGATAGCACTAGTCTCGAGCCTGGCCCTGGTGGCCTTCGCAGCGCCGGCGCTGGCGCAGCAGGCGACCAAGATCGGCCAGCACAATGCCTGGGGCACCTACAGCTACCAGGCATCGGGCGGCAAGGTCTGCTACGTCCTCACCGTGCCGACCGACAAGCAGCCGCCGACGCTCGACCATGGCGACATGTTCTTCTTCGTCAGCCAGCGCCCCGGCCAGCAGGTGTCCTACGAGCCGCAGTTCATTGCCGGCTACAATTTCCAGGAAGGCTCCAAGGCCACCGTCACCATCGACAAGAAGTCCTTCTCGATGTTCACGCGCGGCAAGTCGGCCTGGGTCGAGAACGCCGCCGAGGAACCGGTTCTGATCGCCGCCATGAAGACCGGCACCGACATGAAGGTGTCCGCCAAGTCCGGCCGCGGCAACCCTACGAACTATGTCTTTTCGCTGAAGGGCATTTCGGCGGCGCTGACATCGATCGCCAAGTGCAAATAGGCAGAGCCTCGTTCTGAGACCAAGAGGCCGGGCCGCAAAGCCCGGCCTGTTGCTTTTCAGCCATGGCCTGATTCTGGCGCGGTCTCCGCTCGCCGCCGCCGGATCGCCTCGGCGATGAACACCCGCGACAGCGCGTGATAGAGCGGCTCGTGCGAGATCATGCGCGCCGTGCCGTAGCCCAGCATCGAGGCCAGCATCAGCGCAATGACATTGTCGTGATTGCCGGTCATCTCCAGGATGATGACGAAAGCCGTCATCGGCGCCTGCACGACGCCGGCGAAATAGCCGGCCATGCCAAGCAGTGCCGCCGCACCGGTGCTCGCGCCGAACAACAGGCCGAGCGAACTGCCGATGCCGGCGCCGACTGCCAGCGAGGGCGCGAAGATGCCGCCGGGAATGCCCGAAACCATCGACAGCAGCCCGGCCAGGAACTTTTCCCCGAAGAAGAACCATGGCAGCGGCGTGCCTTCGACGGCGCCGCGCGCCTGCATATAGCCAGTGCCGAAGGTCAGCCCGCCCGAGGCGATGCCGATCATCGCTACCGCCAGCCCGCAGACCGCGGCGACCAGCAGTGCGCGAGCCAGGGGCTGCTGCGTGTGCCAGCGCCGGATCCGCCGCGTCACCTTCAGCGCAAGCAGCGAGAACAGCGCACCGAAGCCGCCGCCAATGACGCCGCAGGCGATCACCAGCGGCCACTCGGCGGCAAATGAGATCGTGTCCTTGGAGACGCCGAAATAGGTGTAATTGCCGAGCAGACCGAGCGAGGCGATGCCGGCCAGGATCACCGCCGTCAGCACCAGCCCGTTGGTGCGCGACTCGTAGGTCCGGCCCATCTCCTCGATGGCGAAGACGATGCCGGCAAGCGGCGTGTTGAAGGCGGCCGCGATGCCGGCGGCCGAGCCGGCCAGGATCAGCCCGCGCGCCTGCGCCATGCCGCCCCAGCGCGCCGCCTGCAGCATCAGCGAGGCGCCGACCTGCACCGTCGGGCCTTCGCGGCCAATGGAAGCGCCGCAGAACAGGCCGATGATGGTGAGCGCGATCTTACCCGCCGCCAGACGCAACGACAGAAGGTGGCCGCGATCTTCCTCGTCACGCAAATGGCGCGCGGCGATCGCCTGCGGTATGCCGCTGCCTTGCGATCCAGGGAAGAAGGCCTGGGCCAGCCAGGCGCACAGGACGAAACCGAGCGGTGTAACGATGAGTGGCAGATAGAAACGCCAGCCGCCCTTGTCGCCAGTCATCAGGTGGAAAAGCGCCTGCGCCTTGTCGGCCAGCACCGCGAACAGCACGCTGATGACGCCGATCGAGACCGCGCCGGCCCAGAACACCAGCCGCGGCTGCCACACCCGCCGCGAGCCCAACATCGCACGCGAGCGCCGCAGGAAGGGGTATTTTCGCGATGTGCCGGCCATGACTGTCCTCACAATGGAGGCCCAGCCCTAGCATAGACATGACCTCGATCAAGCCTGCCGGATCAAGTCGCTGTCACGCCATCATTTGAAAAAGGGCTTCGGCCAAACGTCCGTGATTGCGGCTGTTTGGAATACACCGAAGTTTTAGAGGCTAGTCCTTAACGCCGCCCGAGGCTCGGCGCTGCGTCGGTGTTCCGAGCGAAGGATGCCCCCGCCAGCTGCTGCCGGCGGGGGCGGTTGCTGCGGATCCAGGTCTCACATGGCCATTTTTTCACATTCGGCCTGGGCCTTCTTGGTCGATGTATCGATCATGTAGGCTTTGCCCTTGGCATCGGTGATCATCATCATGCAGTGCTTGATCGGCTTGGCCATCTTCATCATCTCGGCGCCCATCTTTGCATCTGGCATCATGGTTCCCATATGCCCGTCCGGCATGATCGCCGTCACCTCCCCGCCTTTCATCATGGTCATCGCGCCCATTGCGTCTTCGGCAAAAGCCTGCGGGGTGGCAAGGCCGACGAGGGCGGCAATTACGGCGAGCTTGATCGAGTTCATTCAGCATACTCCCATTTTGCAAGGGCATGGTTGCCCCCTTCAGGCTTCGAAGGCGGGACGGGGATCGTTACTGCAACACGACTATGTGATCGGGTCCGGCGTGCGGCGGGACTATGGAACGAAGGCTGCCAGTCAGTTGAAGAGGGCTGGTCCGTGTGTCGACCAGATTATTCGTGACTGAAACATTGCCGGCGCGCTTGGTTGCGTCCGCCCCGCATGACTCCGCGCTCAACCTGTGCTATGCGCCGCGCTTCATATCGGGCCGATGGATGAAATCGGCCGCAAACCGTTTATATCTGTGCAACCATGACCCTTTCCTTCGACCTCACCACTGAAGGTGCCCGTGACGCGTTGCGCGCCCGCGCCGCGCCCGAGAAGCCGTCGCTGATCGGCCTGACACGCGCCGAGCTCGCAGAGGCGCTCGTCGCGTCCGGCATCGTGCCGGAGCGCCAGGCAAAAATGCGTGCCCAGCAGCTCTGGCACTGGATGTATGTGCGCGGGGTTTCCGACTTCCCTGGCATGCTCAATATCTCGAAGGATCTGCGCGCCGAGCTCGACAAGCATTTTACGGTCGCGCGGCCCGAAATCGTCGAGGAACAGATCTCTTCCGACGGCACCCGCAAATGGCTGTTCCGCTTTCCACCGCGCGGCGCCGGCCGGCCGGTCGAGATCGAGACCGTCTACATTCCCGAGGAAGGCCGCGGCACGCTCTGCATCTCCTCCCAAGTCGGCTGCACGCTGACCTGCTCCTTCTGCCACACCGGCACACAGAAGCTGGTGCGCAATCTGACGGCGGAAGAGATTCTGGCGCAATTGCTCACCGCGCGCGACCGGCTCGGCGACTTCCCCGATCGCAACACGCCGGACGGCGCCATCGTGCCGGCCGAAGGCCGCAAGGTGTCCAACATCGTCATGATGGGCATGGGCGAGCCGCTCTACAATTTCGAGGCGGTGAAGAAGGCGCTGCTGATCGCCTCCGATGGCGACGGCCTTTCCCTGTCGAAGCGCCGCATCACGCTGTCGACCTCCGGCGTCGTGCCCGAAATCTTTCGCACCGGCGAGGAGATAGGCGTCATGCTGGCTATCTCGCTGCACGCCACCAATGACGATCTGCGCGACCTGCTGGTGCCGATCAACAAGAAGTATCCGCTGAGCGAGCTGATCGCCGCCTGCCGCGCCTATCCCGGCCTGTCGAACGCCAAGCGCATCACCTTCGAATATGTGATGCTGAAGGACGTCAACGATTCCATCGAGGACGCCAAGGGCCTGATCAAGCTGCTCAAGGGCATTCCGGCCAAGATCAATCTGATCCCGTTCAACCCATGGCCGGGCACCAACTACCAGTGCTCGGACTGGGAGACGATCGAGAAGTTCGCCGACTACATCAACAATGCCGGCTATGCCTCGCCGATCCGCACCCCGCGCGGCCGCGACATCCTGGCCGCCTGCGGCCAGCTGAAGTCGGACTCGGAGCGCATGCGAAAAGTGGACCGGCTGGCGCTGGAAGCCATGATGATCGCGGGGCACGGCGAGGCGTGAGCCGTCTCGTCGCCTGGTCGAAGCGCGTCGCCACCATAGCAGTCGGTTATGTCGCCGCTGTGCTGACCTCGATCCTGGTGCCCGTGCTGCTGATCACCCTTCTGGAAGGGATCGAATACGGCAACTGGTCCATGGTTTTCACCTTCGACTGGCTGGTTTCCTTCCCGATCGCGGTGCTGACCGTGGCGGTCTGCGCGCTGCTGATCGTCGGCCCCGTGATCTTCATCGCCGAACGGTGGTCGTTTCGAGGCTGGTTCTACTTCGCGGTGACCGGGGCGATCACCTCCATCGCTTTTGGTGTTTTTGTTCCAGGCTCGGCCGGAGGGTTTGTGTTCAACCCAGGCTTTCTCGGCTTCCTGGCCACGGCCGGCAGCGCCGGCGGGTCGGTCTACTGGCTTCTAGCTGGACGCAACTCCGGCCAGCTTATGAACCGGCATCCCTGATGAACCGTCTCGTCGCCTATCTCGTCCGCTTTGCCATCATCCTGTTCGGCTATGCCGTCGCATCGCTGGCGGCGAGCGCTTTCCTGAACATCCTGTTCCTGGCCTCACTCGGCTTTACACCGCAAGACGCGCAGCCGGTCGCGACGGCTTCGCTGTATTTTTCAATTCCCTTCGTCGCCCTGTTCGTCGCCTATTTCGCCTTCATGCCGGCGATAATCGTCATTCTGGTTGCCGAAATCCTCGGCCGGCGGGACTGGCTGTTCTATGCGCTGGCGGGCGCCGTGGTCGCCGGCGTTTTCCTCGGCCTCGTCGATCACGCCCAAGAGTCCACCTTCGCGGTGACCGACACCAGCGCCATCATGGCCGTCATCGGCGGCGGCATGGTCGGCGGCATCTTCTACTGGCTGAGCGCCGGGCGCTGGGCCGGAAGCTGGTGGCTTGCCCAGACCAGATCGACAGATCGAACCTGATGCCAAGCGCCAATCAATCCCGTTTTATTGCTGCTGGTCCCGGAGCACCCGTTTGGCCATGGGTATCACGGCAAGCAGCTTGCTGCGCGATACGCCATCTCGTGCCTGTGTCGAGAAGCCGGACATCAGCGTGCTGAAATAATCCGCCAGAGCCGCGACATCGGCAAGCGGCGGGAGTTCCCCCTGTTCGGCGCCTTTCTGCAGGCGATCGAAGATGGCCCGGGTCCGCGCGCGCCGGTGGTCGGCAAGCCAGTTCATGACAGACGCGTTGTCGGCCGAGCAGTTTGCCGCCGCAGTCACCACCATGCAACCTCGCGGCCGGCCAGGCTGCGTGTAGGTGACGACAGCGACCCGCAACATCTGTTCGATGCCTTCAACCACGGTCGCACCGGCTTGCAGCGCCTTTATCGCGCCGCCGCCCTCGCCGTCGCGATAGAGCGAGACCGCCTCGCGAAAAAGTTCTTCCTTGGTGCCGAAGGCAGCGTAGATGCGGCTCGATGCAAGCCCAAGAGCCGCGACCAGATCGTTGATCGAGGTTCCCTCATAGCCATGGCTCCAGAAGGCGTCGCGCGCCTTTGCCAGCGCTTCATCGCGGTCGAACTCCCGAGGTCGTCCAGCCATGCAGCCACCCTTTCTTGGTCGATTGACACATAATTCATTTGACATCGGATCGCAACTCTTATTCTGTGTCGATCGTCCAACAATGGGGGCTGAACGGGTGGCAAAGAGGGTGATCCATGGTTGATGTTGACGGTTTGGCGGACACGCCGACGGCAGTCGTTGCCGAAGCGGAAGGACGCCATGGCGGCACACCGGCGGCCCGATCGCGTCCGGCTCTGGGCGGTGGCGTCCTCTTCATTCTCTCGATTGCGTGTGGGGTAAGCGTTGCCACCATCTACTTTCCGCAAGCCATAACGCTGGTCATAGCGACCGACCTGCAGGTCGCCCCTGAAGCCGCCGCCGCTGTAGTCACAATGGCCCAGCTTGGTTACGCGCTGGGTCTGCTGCTGCTGGTCCCCTTGGGAGACCGGCTGTCCCACCGTCCTTTGGTTGCAACATTGTTGACCCTCACGGCGCTCGCTCTGCTGATTGCGAGCCGGGCGCCGACGCTTTCGATCCTGGCCGCTGCCAGCCTGGTGACGGGTTTCACGACCATTGTCCCGCAAATCCTGTTGCCGATGGCGGCCGGGCTGGTTGGACCCGAGCGGCGGGGCGCCGTCACCGGCACGCTTCTGAGCGGGTTGCTGGGCGGCATCCTCTTGGCGCGAACCTTTGGCGGGGTTCTGGGCGAGCATCTGGGTTGGCGGGGACCCTATGTTATCGCGGCGTTGGTGCTGCTCGTGTTCGCGGTTCTGCTGGCCATCGTGTTGCCGAAGACCACTCCGACATCGTCGCAGCGCTATCCTTCGCTGATCGCCGCAGCCTTCATCCTGTTTCGCCAGGAGGCGGAACTGCGGCGATCCTGCTTCTATCAGGCACTCATGTTCGGCAGTTTCACCGCGGCCTGGACCAGCATAGCTTTGGTGCTCGGCGGCCCCCTCTATGGTCTTGGCAGCCAGGCCGTCGGATTGATCGCGCTGGTCGGCGCGGCCAGTGTGCTGTGCACGCCAATCGTCGGCCGGCTGATAGACCGCAAGGGATCGGATTTCGTCAATTGGCTTTCCTTTGTCGGGGCCATCCTGGCGGCAGCGATACTTCTTGCGGGTCAGTTCGGAGCACATTTTGGCCTGATAGCGCTGGTCGCCGGCATGCTTGTTCTCGACGTTGCCATACAATGTGGCCAAGCCGCCAACCAGGCGCGCGTCTTTGCGCTTCGCCCCGATGCCCGCAGCAGATTGAACACCGCCTACATGACCTCAGCCTTTCTCGGCGGAAGCGCCGGCTCATGGATCGGCGTCAGGGCCTATGGGCAATGGGGCTGGCCGGGCGTCTGCGCCCTGATCGCTCTCGCGGCCACTGCCGCCCTGGTGCGCCACGCCGCACAAACGTTCCGCTGATCTATCCTTCAGTGCAAACCATGGACTGCGGCAGGGAGGTTTATTTCGCCTGGGCCGTCAGGATCTTGAGCGCGAAGGCCGAGAACACGCCGGCGAAGAGATAGTCGACCACCCGCGTGACGCGCGGGCTGGCCTTCATCGCCGCCGAGAATTTCTCCGCCGCCAGCACCATCGGTGCTGTCACCGGGATCGACAGCACGATGAACGTCGAACCCAGGAAAAACAATTTTCCCGGGGCGTGCGGATCATGCGCGGAAACGAACTGCGGCAGGAAGGTCATGAAGAACAGGATGATCTTCGGGTTGAGCAGATTGACGCCGAGCCCCGCCGCCCAGCTGCGCAACAGGGAGATTTGCGGGCCCGTCTTCTTCTCCGGTGAAAAGGCCGAGCCCTTGGCGATCGCCTGCCAGGCCAGGAAGACGAGATAGCCGGCGCCAAATATCTTCAGCACGAAGAAGGCCATCGGCGAGGCGACGATCAGCGCCGAGATGCCGACCACCACCAGCGTGGTGTGGATCAACGTGCCGCACAGCGCGCCGGCCAACGAGGCGAAGCCGGCGGCGCGCCCCTGGCTCAGCGTGCGCGAGACAAACAAGGTCATATCAGGCCCGGGCGTGATCGCGAGGATGACCGTGGCGATGGCGAACTGGATCAGCGTGGCGGTATCGGGAATGAAGGACATGGGCGGCCTCGCAGGATTGCCCGGGCCTATACAGGATGCGCGGCAGCGCCGCCAGATATGGGCACGGTGCATGCACGCAGGCGAAGGTCAGGCCGCCGACTGATCGAGTTCGGCCAGCACAATAGCCGCCGCTCCGGTCAGCAAGATCTGATCGATCGGCTTGGGCCGGCCAAGGAAATAGCCTTGCGCCTCGTTGCAGCCTTCGACCTGCAGGATGGTGAGCTGGACATGGGTCTCGACGCCTTCGGCGAGCACCGGAATGTCGAGGCTGCGCCCCAGTGTCAGCACGGCGCGGATGATCGCCTTGGCCTGCGGGCTGCGCTCGACATCGGCCATGAAGGAGCGGTCGAGCTTGATCTTGTCGAACGGAAACGAGCGCAGCGTGTCGAGCGAGGAATAGCCGGTGCCGAAATCGTCGATCGCGATTGTCACGCCCAGCGCCTTGATCTGGCGCAGCACATGCAGCGTGCGCACCTTGTCGGCGACGATCGTCGATTCGGTGAGCTCGAGCTCTAGACGCTTCGGCGACAGGCCGGTTTCGATCAGGATCTGGTGGACGAGTTTGGCGAGATCGGCGTGGGCAAGTTGCACCGGCGACAGATTGACCCCGATCTTGTGGCCATTGTCCCAGGAAGCGGCCTGGCGGCAGGCGGTGCGCAGCACCCATTCGCCGATCGCCAGGATAGAGCCATTCTCCTCGGCAATCGGAATGAATTCGACGGGCGGCACCATGCCGCGCACGGGATGGGTCCAGCGCAGCAGCGCCTCGTAGCCACAGGTGGCACCGGTCGCAACCGAGGTCTGCACCTGATAGTGCAGCGAGAGCTCGCCGCGCTCGATCGCCAGGCGAAGGTCGGTGGCCAGCGCCCGGCGCGCCCGCGCCGTCTCGTCCATGGCCGATTCGTAGAAGCAGACGGCCCGCGTCACGTCGTTCTTGGCCCGGTACATGGCCAGATCCGCATTGCTGACCAGCCTCTCGCGGTCGGCGCCGTCACGCGGATAGACGGCGACGCCGATGCTGGCGCCGGTGATTGTCTCGAAATCGTCGATCCGCAAGGGCTGGAACAATGATTTTTCCAGGCGCGACACCAGGCCGAGCAGGTCGTTCTGGTCCTTGAAGCGCTTGATGGCGGCAAATTCGTCGCCGCCGAGCCGGGCGACGAACTCCCCGTCGCCCGCCAGCTTCGCCAGCCTGCGGGCAACGATCTTGAGCGCCTGGTCGCCAGCGGCGTGTCCCCTGAGGTCGTTGATTTCCTTGAAGCGGTCGAGATCGATGACGATGACCGCGGTCATTGTCTCGTCATCCTCGCGCACTTGCTCGATCTCATGGTCGAGGCGGTCGTTGAAGGCGACGCGGTTGGCAAGCCCGGTGAGCGCGTCATTGAGGGCAAGATGCTGCAGCCGCTCGAAGCTTTCGAGCCGGCCGCGTTCGTCGATCAGGTAGCTGGCGAAGCCGGTGGCCGCGACGATCATGCCGACCACGGCGACCGCGACGGCCATCGCTTCGAGGATATCGGGATTGGTGCCCGTGGTGATGAAGGAGAGCGGCGTTACCGCCACCGCCGCCATCGCCGTGAAATGAAGGCCGACAATCGCCAGCACCAAAAGCCCGATGCCGAAATAGTGCGACCAGCGGTGCGGCCGGCGCACCGCCTGGCCGATCGCCACGGCGGAGAACGCCATCGCGATCACCAGCGACGCGACGACATAGACGGCGTCCCACTCGACGATGCCGGCCACATGATAGGCCATCATGCCGGTATAGTGCATCGCCGAGATCGCCAGCCCGACAAGGCATCCGCCCCATTCCGGCGCCAGGTCGCGGCCTTTGTCCAGGGCAAGACCGAAGCCAGCCCCTGTTCCGACCATGGCGATGACCAGGGATATCATGGTGAGCGCCGGATCGAAGGTGATCGGCGCGCCGGGCTGATAGGCCAGCATGGCGATGAAATGCGTGCACCAGATCGAGGAACCGGCCGCGACCGCGGTCAGGAACAGCCATCCGCGCATCTGCACACCGACGGTTTTCCTGGCGCGGTCCAGCAGACCGATCGTTACCCAGCAGCCTGTGACGCATATCAGCGCCGCCAGCAGGACAAGCCACAGATTATGCTCCGTGACGATGCATGATATAACGCGCATCAAGAATGGCCCAAGCCCGAGGACACCCGCGTTGAGCGGGCAAAAGCCGCTTCGGCACTCGCGTGGCCAACGCAGCTCTGTCTTGCTCGTTTAGCGGCAGGGCGTGAAAACTTGCTTAAATCCTCCAGTCGAATGCAGCCGTTGATTGCAGCAGGTTGTTCTCCAGCTCGCATCGCCGCCTGCAGCGCGCTGGATCAGCAGTCTGGTGCCGCGCATGCTTGCTCGCTTTGCCGTTCCTGCTAAAAGGCGCTCCGACAATCCGTGACGCCCGGCTTCAAGCGTCCGCCATCGACGGAGCAGAAATGTCCAAGACCAAAGACGTCAAGAAGGTTGTGCTCGCCTATTCTGGCGGCCTCGACACATCCATCATCCTGAAATGGCTGCAGACCGAACTCGGCGCTGAGGTCGTCACCTTCACCGCCGACCTCGGTCAGGGCGGCGAACTGGAGCCGGCGCGTCAGAAAGCCGAGATGATGGGTATCAAGGACATCCGCATCGTCGATGTGCGCGAGGAATTCGTCTCCGACTTCGTGTTCCCGATGTTCCGCGCCAACACCGTCTACGAAGGCACCTATTTGCTCGGCACCTCGATCGCGCGGCCGCTGATCTCCAAGCACCTCGTCGAGATCGCCAGGGAGACCGGCGCCGATGCGATCGCGCACGGCGCCACCGGCAAGGGCAACGACCAGGTTCGTTTCGAGTTGTCGGCCTATGCGCTCAACCCCGACATCAAGGTCATCGCGCCATGGCGCGACTGGTCGTTCAAGTCGCGCACCGACCTGATCAATTTCGCCGAGCAGCACCAGATCCCGGTGGCCAAGGACAAGCGGGGCGAGGCGCCGTTCTCGGTCGACGCCAACCTCCTGCATTCGTCCTCCGAGGGCAAGGTGCTGGAAGACCCATGGGTCGAGCCGCCGGAATTCGTCCACCAGCGCACCATTTCGCCGATGGATGCGCCTGACGCCGTCACCGAGATCGAGATCGAATTCTTGAAGGGCGATCCGATCGCGCTCAACGGCAAGAAACTGTCGCCGGCGACGATGCTGGCCGCGCTCAACGATCTCGGCCGCGACAATGGCATCGGCCGGCTCGACCTGGTCGAGAACCGCTTCGTCGGCATGAAATCGCGCGGCGTCTACGAGACGCCCGGCGGCACCATCCTGATCGTTGCCCACCGCGCCATCGAATCGATCACGCTCGACCGGGGTGCCGGCCACCTCAAGGACGAGTTCATGCCGCGCTATGCCGAGCTGATCTACAACGGCTTCTGGTTCTCGCCCGAGCGGCTGATGCTGCAGGCGATGATCGACAAGAGCCAGGAAGACGTCGAAGGCACGGTGCGGCTGAAGCTCTACAAGGGCAATGTCATCGTCACTGGCCGCAAGTCGAAGAAGACGCTCTATTCCGACGCGCTGGTCACCTTCGAGGACGACCGCGGCGCCTACGACCAGAAGGACGCCTCCGGCTTCATCCGCCTCAATGCGCTGCGGCTCAGGACGCTGGCCGCGCGCAACCGTAAGGGCTGATTATACCATACAGCAGGCTGGGACCGTTGCCCTCATACAGAACTGTCAGGAGCCTTTGCGGAGACGCCAGGCTTCTATTTATCTACAATATTATAGAAGTCGCCCTCTCGGATGGCCTTACTCTTGACTTTTAGGTGGTTTGATCTGACTTCTCTTGCTGAATGGAGGGTTTTGACCGTGAAACACCGAGTTTTTCTTCTTCTTGCGGCGGCCGCCGCCTTTACGGCGTGCCAATCCACGCAAACCCCTGCGGCGCCGACGTCCAAATACCGTAACTGCAGCGGTATTGACGGTACTTTTCAGGTTCCCGTTTCCCAGAAATGCCCAGTGAGCGGCTACGCGAATGTCAACCAACCGAGCAGCGCGGACATTAAGGGCAGGTCAAGGGCGAAAGCAACGCCGCCGCGGACGTCTAAGTATCGTAACTGCAGCGGTATTGACGGTACCTTCCAGGTCCCCATTTCCCAGAAATGCCCGGTGAGCGGTTACGCGAATGTCAACCAACCGAGCAGCGCGGACATTAAGGGCAGGTCAAGGGCGAAAGCAACGCCGCCGCGGACGTCTAAGTACCGTAACTGCAGCGGTATCGACGGCGCCTTCCAAGTTCCTATTTCCCAGAAATGCCCGGTGAGCGGCTACGCGCATTATTGAGAGCGCGCTGAGATCGAACCTGGCCGTTGCGGCATTGGTTTCTCCCATAAAAACCTGATTTTCCTTGCACTCAACTATAGTGGTACCAAATGACTGTACTGCGCTTTTCCAGCTTGATCTTTGCACGGCCTTGTCTAGCTTCCCCTCACTGTTAGGAGGAGCATTGACGATGAAGGTATGGTTTTGGGTGCCTGCAATAGTCACCATGCTGGCCGGTTGCCAGACCGGGCAGGAGCAGGTGAGTCAGGATCCCAAGGCGGCATACGACCGTTGCATCAGCAAGGTGGCCATATCGAACGTATCGGCCAAACACGAGATCGCCACTTTCATGGACGTTTCTGTGGAGCGCATGCCACCCTTGCTGTGCCGGCGCCTTGTCGATGCTATGAAGAGCGGCCGGTTGACCTTCTCCGACATAAACCGCCTCCAGTTCGACCAATCCACGGACATCTGGAAAGTCATCAAAGGCAGGTAGTCCTGCCTCTGCCGGCCATGTTGACCGCGAAATGCGCTGGACCCCAACAAAAAGCCCAGCGCATGGCCGGGCTTCTGTCAAATAACTCTGGGATATTCTATCAGTTGCCGTCGATCGCGTCGGCGATCTGGGCGATGGCCTGCTGATAGACGCTGGCGGAATTCCAACCGGCAATTGCGCCCATGTTCGAACTTGCGCTCGCACCCCGCCGCCACCCATGGCCCTTCAGGAAATTGGCCGTCGAAGCCAGGGCCGTTGCCTTGTCGCGCAGATTTCCGCTGCCCACGCCATACTTCAAGACGTTCCCCGGCAAGAACTGCGTATGGCCGATCTCGCCATGCGCGGCGCCGACCGACGAGGCGCTCAAGGCTCCGCGATCAACCAGCTTCAGGGCCGCGATGGCATGCGGATGAAAGAACTCCGGCCGGCGGCAATCATAGGCAAGCGTCACAATGGCGGAGACCGTATTCTGGTTGCCCATCGAGGAACCAAAGCCCGTCTCCATGCCCCAGATGGCCAGCAACACACCGGGCGACACGCCGTAGGTGCTTTCGATCTGGCTGAACAGCGCCGCGTTCGACTTCTTAAGCACACGGCCCTTGGAAATGATCGCCGCCCCGCCGCGGCGTTTCATGAAGGCGTCCACCGAACCGCTGAAGGCCTTGTGAATGCCGCGGTCGACGGAAATCGTCTTTGTCGCGTAAGTGGCGCCAGCCAAAGCGGCCAGGCCCTTGGCACCCACACCCTCAGACTTGGCCTGTGCGGCGAACCCCGGCTTCCAGGCCTCGAAGCCCGCACCGGTGCTGCCACAGCTGGCCGCCGCCTGTGCGCCTGTCGCCAGCCCAAACACAGCCACCACCGCAGCCGCTAAAATCCTACCCTTGGCAAGAAATGCCATGTCCTGTTTCTCCTGATTGCCTGATTCACGTCCCAACTGCGAATTTGCCAGCGAAAGACGCACTTGTCACTGTCCCCCGCGTCAAGCTGGCCAATGAAGGCGAATTTGCCTACGATCAAGCAAATATTGTGGCGGGCGCGACCGGACCTCGCTGATCCCACAGCCATATTACTGAATGGTATCACGGAACGGAACGACGCCTGGCGATCAGCGTTTGAACGACATCCTTCCCCGGCCCTCATGGTTGGACCCCCAAATGAAGCTCTTCGACTGCCCGCATTGCGGCCACCGGCTCTATTTCGAGAACGCCCAATGCCTGAACTGCTCCAGCCTCGTGCTCTACGATCCCGAACATGCCCGCTTTGCCTTGTCGGGCACCGACGGCATCTTCCAGTGCACCAACGCCGATGAATGCGCGTGCAACTGGATGGCAGAGCCTGGACAGGTTTTCTGCCGCGCTTGCGTGCTGAACAAGCTGATCCCCGATCTCTCCGTCGACGGCAACCGCCGCCGCTGGATCCGGGTCGAGGCGGCCAAGAAACGCGCCATCTATTCGCTGCTCGCCTTTGGACTGCCCGTGGCGCCCAAGCAGAACCCGACGGACGAGGTCGGCCTCGCCTTCGACTTCCTTGCCGATCCGATCGGTGGCGGGCCCGGCGGCGAGCGCATCCTCACCGGCCATGACAATGGCCTGATCACGCTCAATGTCGCCGAGGCTGATTCAGCCGAGCGCGAGAAGCGGCGCGTCGAGATGGGCGAGAACTATCGCACGCTGCTCGGCCATTTCCGCCACGAACTCGGCCATTATTACTGGGACCGTCTGATCCGTGACAATCCGGACAGGCTGGCAGCCTTCCGCGCCTTGTTCGGCGACGACCGCGCCGATTACGAACAGGCGCTGAAGGATTATTACGCCAACGGCGCGCCGCCCGATTGGCAGCAACGCCACATCTCGGCCTACGCCACCTCGCACCCATGGGAGGACTGGGCGGAAACCTGGGCTCATCACCTGCACATCACCGACACGCTGGAGATGGTCTATGCCTTGAACTTCCCGCTTGGCCGGCTGGAGACGGTCGACGCGAAAGATTTGCCGCAAGGCGACACCGGCGGCGGGCTGCAGGCGGCACCTTCGGAGCCGGCCAACACGCCCGAGCCCTTCGAAAAAATCCTGGCCCGCTGGCTGGTGCTGTCGGAAGCATCCAACTCGATCAACCGCTGCATGGGCCTTCCTGACCTCTACCCCTTCGTCATTTCGGACATCACCGCGGGCAAGCTCGCCTTCGTGCACGATCTGTTGACCAGACCGGGATAAGCCTGCCGGCAGCGCCGATCCCAGGCGCGCTGATGGAGAGCAATGCCAGGAAAAGTGCGAGCGGTTTTCCGTCCGGAATTGCGTCAGAACAAATAGAGGGCAAAAGGAACCAGCGTGAGGATCGACGACACTGCCTTCGAGCGCTACCGGCGGTCGCCGAATGCCAAAACGACCTTGCTGCGCCTGTTCCTGGGAACGCTGATCGTCGTCCTGTTGTGGGGCGCCACCACAGCGGCCGTGCTGTTCGGCGGCACCTATGTTTACTTCGCGTGGCAGGCAGCGGCGGTTCCTCCGGCCGATGGCGTGGTGCAGGGCTTCCTCGCCTCGCCGATCGGCATCCTCAGCGCGCTCGCCTCCTTCGCCGGCATCTGGATCGGGCTGTGGATGGCCATGCGCTGGGTGCATGGAGAACCGCTGTCGGCGCTGCTCGGCGCCAGCCGCCGTGTGTCGTGGCCGGATTTCCTCAAGGGTTTGGTCGCGGTGCTGATCACCTCGCTGATCTCCGAAATCCTGCTCTACCTCCTGCAGCCCGGGATTTCGCGTGGCACGATCAGCCTGTCGTCCTGGCTGCTGTTCGCGGTCCCGATCGTCGCGCTCACTCTGCTGCAGACGTCGTCGGAAGAAGTGCTGTTTCGCGGTTACCTGCTGCGCGGCCTGGCCAACCGGTTCAGAAGCCCGTTGATCTGGGCGCTGTTGCCCGGCCTGCTGTTCACCTCGCTGCACTGGAGCAGCGCTTCGTCGTCAGCCATCAACGCCTGCGTGCTGGTCTCGATCGCCGCTTTCGCGCTGCTTTTGACACTCGTGGTCTACGCCACCGGCAATCTCAATGCCGCACTTGGCGCCCATCTTGGCAACAATCTGACCGGCTTCCTGCTGATCTCGCACCAGGAGAGCTATAATTCCTTCGCTTTGTTCGCTGCCAGACCCCTCGAAGGGCCGGGCTGGATGATGTCGGATGCCATTCTGATCGCGCTTATCGGCGTCGCCTGCAGCCTGCTGACGATCGTGCTATTGTTGCATCCGCGCTCGCCGCTGAAGGTCACGGCCGAGCTTCCGTAAGCGTGCCGGGCAGATAGATGGAAGATGGCTGTCTGTGAACTATTTTTCACACAGAGCTTGACATATCGACCATGTGAACTATAGTTCACAGGTGATCGAGGTTCGCCAAACAACCGCCTTTCACGACTGGCTCAACAGTCTCAAGGACAAGCGGGCCGTCGAAAAGATCGCGATCCGCATTGCCCGTATCCAGTCCGGCCTCATGGGCGACGTGAAGTACTTCGATGGTATCGGCGAACTTCGGTTGGATTTTGGGCCCGGATACCGGCTCTATTTCGTCAAGCGCGGCAACAAAGTCATCATCCTGCTTTGCGGCGGCGACAAGTCCGGCCAGGGTCGCGACATCAAGAAGGCCATCCAGATGGCCAAGGAGCTATGATCATGGCAATCGAAACCGTTCCCTTTGATCCCGCCGAACATCTTGGCAGCGCCGAAGGACAGGCCGAGCTGCTGGCCGACGCTTTTGCGACCGGCGACCCCAGCTATATCGCCAACGCGCTTGGCATTGTTGCCCGGGCGCGCGGCATGACCGCAGTTGCAAAGGAAGCGGGCGTCACGCGTGAAGCTCTCTACAAAGCACTGAGGCCCGACGGCGACCCACGCCTTTCGACACTACTGGGGGTCACCAAGGCGCTCGGGGTGAAGATCACAACCGAGCCGGCCAGCTGATACTGGGAGCCGGAGACGACCTTCCAAGGGAAATTTGTCTAATAGACGTCAAACCACTGCTATAAAGGCCGTACGGCCCTTGTCTTGACTCCACGGCCGATTTCCTGTCTACACGCCTCGAATTCCGCGACGAGTATCCCTCCGAGCAAGCCGACCAGGACGCCGAAGCCTCTTTGAGGCCAAGTGCTGTAAATCGATCCTGGAGGCCAACACCCGGCAGCGCTGAGCGCCCCCGGGTGCTTTTTGGTTTTGGCTTTTGCTCGCCATGAGACTTGGACACTTGGCGCGAACGCATTACCTCTCGGGCACCATCCGGCGCCAGGGAAAAGGAAACAGAATGTTTGAATCGCTACAGGAACGTCTTGGTTCGATCCTGAACGGCCTCACCGGCCGCGGCGCGCTGTCGGAGGCTGATGTCTCGGCAGCGCTTCGCGAGGTGCGCCGCGCGCTGCTCGAGGCCGACGTGGCGCTGGAAGTGGTGCGTTCCTTCACCGACAAGGTGCGCGAAAAGGCCGTTGGTGCCGCTGTCCTGAAGTCGATCAAGCCCGGCCAGATGGTCGTCAAGATCGTCCATGACGAGCTTGTCGACATGCTCGGCGCCGAGGGCGTAGCCATCGACCTCAATGCGCCGGCTCCTGTCGTCATCATGATGGTCGGCCTGCAGGGCTCCGGCAAGACGACCACCTCGGCCAAGATCGCCAAGCGCCTGACCGAGCGTCAGAACAAGAAGGTCCTGATGGCCTCGCTCGACACGCGGCGTCCTGCCGCGCAGGAGCAGCTGCGCCAGCTCGGTGAGCAGGTCAAAGTCGCCACTCTGCCGATCATTGCTGGGCAGAATCCGGTCGATATCGCCAAACGCGCCGTGCAGGCGGCCAAGCTCGGCGGCCATGACGTCGTCATCCTCGACACCGCTGGCCGCACCCATATCGACGAGCCGCTGATGGTCGAGATGGTCGACATCAAGAAGGTGTCGAGCCCACACGAGATCCTGCTGGTCGCGGATTCGCTGACCGGCCAGGACGCCGTCAACCTGGCCAAAAGCTTCGACGAACGCGTCGGCATCACCGGCCTTGTGCTGACCCGCATGGATGGCGACGGCCGTGGCGGTGCGGCGCTTTCGATGCGTGCCGTCACCGGCAAGCCGATCAAGCTGATCGGCACCGGCGAAAAGATGGACGGGCTGGAGGAATTCCACCCCAAGCGCATCGCCGACCGCATTCTTGGCATGGGCGACATCGTCAGCCTCGTCGAAAAGGCCGCCGAAAACATCGACGCCGAGCAGGCGGCGGCGATGGCCAAGAAGATGCAGTCGGGCAAGTTCGACCTGAACGACCTCGCCCAGCAGCTTCAGCAGATGTCGAAAATGGGCGGCATGGGCGGCATCATGGGCATGATGCCCGGCATGGGCAAGATGAAGGACCAGATGGCGGCCGCCGGTCTCGACGACAAGATGTTCGGCCGCCAGCTCGCCATCATCTCTTCGATGACCAAGGCCGAGCGCGCCAACCCCGACGTGCTCAAGCATTCGCGCAAGAAGCGCATTGCCGCCGGCTCCGGCACCGATGCCGCCGAGATCAACAAGCTTTTGAAGATGCATCGCGGCATGGCCGACATGATGAAGGCGATGGGCGGCAAGGGCAAAGGCGGCGGCCTTATGCGCGGCATGATGGGCGGCCTTGCCTCCAAGATGGGCCTCGGCGGCATGATGCCGGGCGGCGGCCTAGGGGGTATGATGGGCGGCGGGATGCCTGACCTCTCCAAGATGGATCCCAAGCAGCTCGAAGCCTTGCAGAAGCAGGCGCAGGCCGCAGGCCTTGGCGGCATGAAGGGCCTGCCCGGTGGACTTCCCGGCGGTGGTGGGCTGCCAGGCCTGCCTGGCGGCATGAAACTTCCAGGGTTGCCCGGTCTCGGTGGCGGCGAGCTGCCTGGTTTGGGCAAGAAGAAGTGAGGACGCTATGAACGAAGAAAAAGACATGGCCGACGCACGCACCATCCTGGCCGGTTACCGCGCCTCGATCGACAACATCGACGCCGCCCTCATCCATATGCTGGCCGAGCGCTTCCGCTGCACCAAGGCGGTCGGCGTGCTGAAGGCCGAGCATGGCTTGCCACCGGCCGACCCGGCGCGCGAGCAGCAGCAGATCACCCGTCTTCGCCAGCTGGCGAATGACGCCCATCTCGACCCGGATTTCGCGGAGAAATTCCTCAACTTCGTCGTCCGCGAAGTGATCCGGCACCACGAACAGATCGCCGCTGCCAACGGCGTGACGAAAACCGGCTGAAACCCCAGCCAAACCGATCAACGAAATCAGAGTTTTTAGGAGAAAAGAAATGGCACTGAAGATCCGACTGGCCCGTGCGGGCTCGAAGAAGCGTCCTTACTATCACGTCGTCGTTGCCGACGCCCGTTCGCCCCGCGACGGCCGTTTCATCGAGTCGCTCGGCTCGTGGAACCCACTGCTGCCCAAGGACGGCGAGCGCGTCAAGGTTGACGCCGACCGCGTCAAGCATTGGCTGTCGCATGGCGCCCAGCCGACCGACCGCGTGCTGCGCTTCCTCGACGAGGCCGGCATTGCCAAGCGCGACGCCCGCTCCAACCCGAAGAAGGCCGAGCCGGGCAAGAAGGCGCAGGAACGCGCCTCGCTTCTGAAGAAGGCGCAGGAAGACGCTGCCGCCGCCGTTGCGGCCGCCACTGCCGCCCCGGCCGAGGCGGAAGCCGCCACCGCCGAATAAATATTGCTTCATCGCATCGACGAAACGGCGGGCCTGTGCCCGCCGTTTTGCTATTGTGCGGCATGGTGGCATTCGAGCGGATGAGGATGGCCGAGCGGGAAATCATGCAAGAAACCCTGTCCGGCGAGGTCGCCGGAACCCTGTTGCGGTGCGCCGGCGCCACGACAGGTGTCGTGGTGTTGAGCGGATCGAGTGGCCGCGTCGAGGTCGCCCGCGCCCGGCTGTTTGCCAACGAGGCTGTGTCCGCGCTCGCGCTCCAATGGTTCGGCGGCGAAGGCCAGCCGGCCGGGATCTGCGAGATTCCTCTCGAGACATTTTTCGCCGCAACAGACTGTCTTGTCGGACTGGGCTGCCGGCGCATCGTCTATGCCGGGACATCGAAAGGCGCCGAGGCGTCACTGCTCGCGGCGGTTCACGACCCGCGCATCGACGCCGTGGTCGCGATCAGCCCGACATCGGTGGTCTGGGGCAATATCGGGCCAGGACGCGATGGCATAAGCTGGCCCGAGCGATCGTCATGGACGCTGAAGGGAGTCCCGCTGCCCTTCGTTCCGACCGATCCGAATTGGCAGGCAAGCCATATCGATGGCCTTGTATCCTACAGGGGACTTTTCGAGCACTGCCTGGCAAGCTTCGAGCAGGAAGCGGATCGAGCCGCCATTCCCGTCGAGGCAATCTCGGCGGAGATTGTACTGGTCGCGGGTGGCGGTGACGCGCTGTGGCCATCCCTCGATTTTGCGCAATCGATCCTTCGGCGTCGAAAAGATGCCGGAAAGGCAACGCACCTCGTTTCAACTCCCGACGCGGGCCACCGCATTCTCCTGCCGGGGGAAACCACGCCACGGTCGGCATCGCACGCCCATGGCGGCAATGACCGCGCCGATGCAGATCTCGGCCAGGAAGCTTGGGGATGCATCCGCAAGTTGCTGTAGCCTATCCATCACATGAAAACGGCGGGCCCGTGCCCGCCGTTTTCATGTTCAGCCCAATTCGGGCCTCGCCTGCGCCCCACTTGACGGGAGACTCCGACGTTGATCTCCTGCCGATACAGTTTGGGGAGTGTGCGTCTTGAAATCAGTTCTGGCTTTAGCTGTCGCGGCCTTTTTGGCCTTAACCCTTGGCATGCCGGCCCAGGCGGCCAGTTTCGCCAACATCGTACTTTCCGCGACGAAGGGCGGCGAACCCCAGAACGCATTCCCCGCGGACACGCCGGTCATCTATTTATCGGCCGACCTGGTGGACATTCCGGCCACGTCGACGATCACATTCTCGTGGGTTTCGATCGATTCCCATGGCGTTGCGCCAGCCAACTATACGATCGACAAGGTTGACCTCCACGTCGGAGAGAACACCCAGGCGGATTCGCAGCTCAGCAAACCCACGGCCGGGTGGCCGGTTGGCACCTATCGTGTCGACCTCATCATCGACGGAACGGTTTCGGACTCGGCACCCTTCACCATCCCATGATTTGATCGGCCATTAAGGCGCTCGGCGGACAGGTCCTGGCCGGTCATGCTTCGGTGCTGCGCTTGAGATTGGCGAGGCCGACCTCGAAATCCCGACCGATCAGCGTGTCGAAATTCATGAACAGGCCCATCAGCTTGGCGATGAAGGGCCGGCTGCCGCGCATCGCCCAGGTGACGGCGGTGGTGTCGCCTGAGGGCGTCAAGGTGAAGTCGACGCTGTTGTTGGCCCTGAACGGTTTCTCGAAATCGAGCTTGAGCGCGACCAGCGAGGACGGCACCGAATTGACGATCTCCATGCGCCCCTTGCCGGCCTTGCCGTTGCCTTCCCAGGCATAGGCGGCGCCCTTGCCGCTTGCCGCACCGGAGAGGGTGCGCTTCATATCTGGGTCGAGCTTTTCGTAAGGCGACCACTCGGGCCAGCGGCTGAAATCGTTGATCAGCGGGAAGATCGCTTCCGGCGGCGCCTTGATGCTGGCGGTGCGGGTGGTGACAAAATCATTGCGCCGCGTCGCCGCATAGATGAGCACGGCGGCGATGATGACGACGAGGATAATAAGGATTGTGCTGAACATTTTTCTCGCCTTCGTGCTTATCGGTTGAACGGTAACAGCGCACGAATCCGTGGATTGCGCAGATACAGGCCGGCCCACAGGATGACACCGAGATAGACCCCGAACAGCGTGTGCGAGAATAGCGGGCTGTCGAGGCGCACCTTGGTGGCGATGGCGCCGCCCATATAGGCGGTGAGCAGGATGGCGCCGAGCACCGAGGTGCGTGGCCATGCGTAGAGTGCCGTCGAGATCAGGCCGATGATGCCGAGCATGCGCGCGACATTCGGATCGGCCGGCCAGCCGAGCTGCACCATGGTTTGCGTGACGATGTCGAGCGGCGGCAGCTTGATGGCGCCGTCGAAGATCATGAACAGGATGATGACGCCGCTGAGCACGCGGCCGGTCCACAGAGCGGCCGACGAGACGGGCGCGGTTTCAGAAATGGTCATTGCTCTTCCCTCAGTGTTTCAGTTGGGCGCCGACCTTCTTCGTGAAGGTCGATCCAAGGACGCGCGGCGAGGCGCTGACCCGACACGCCGCGGATACTTTTTTGATGCCCGGCAAGGCGACGCGCGACGCGTTGCATTGCCGGGACCTGTGTTCGTTCAAAGCGTGGTGAGATAGGTCTCGAGGCGGGCGTAACTCGCCATGACCATCTGGCCAAAGCCCATCTTGACCGCCATGTCGCGCGCATCGATCGAATTGGCGCGAACGGTTGCCACGATACGCGTCTTGCCGCCGACATCCTCGAACTGGATGGTGGTCACCATCTGGGCCGGTGGCAGGCTATCCTGCCATTGGCTGCGGTCGAGCGGCGCATCCCGGTAGACGATCCGCTCCGGCGGTGTGATCTCGAGATAGACGCTGTTGGTCGGATATTCGCTGCCGTCCGCGAAGCGCATGGTCAGCCGCCATTCGCCGCCGAGCCGCACATCCATCTCGCAGACCGGATAGGTCGATCCTTCCGGTCCCCAGAACCGCACCAGATGGTAGGGATCGGTGAACAGTTTGAACATCAGGGCGCGCGGCGCTTCAAAGGTCCTGGCGATGATGATCGCCGGATCGTCGGATGGAATGTCTATCGACTGATCTGTCACGGTTTTCCCCTTGGTGAACCGATCCCTCCGGTTTCAGCTTCGGCTGCCGTCGGGATCTCCCTTTTGCAAAGCCTGCAGATAGGTTTCGAGCCGATCGAACCGCCCGTCCCACAGCACGCGATAGGATTCCAGCCATGCATCGATCTCGCGCAACGGCTCCGGCTGCAGGCGGCGCGGCCTGAATTGCGCATCGCGGCCGCGCGCCACCAGACCGGCGCGCTCCAGCACCTTGAGATGCTTCGACACTGCGGGACCGCTCATGGCGAAGGGTTCGGCCAGCTCGGTCACCGAAGCCTCGCCAAGCGACAACCGTGCCAGAATGGCGCGCCGCGTCGGATCGGCCAGTGCGGCCAAGGTCAGGCTGAGTGCGTCGGTTGCCATGCTTATCCAACCAAGTGGTTATCTAACCTTTCGGTTATATACGACACAATAAAGCGCGGTGCCGCGGCGGAGAAATCCGTTTTCTGGCTGGCCGAAGTGCTGAGGGTCAGTCCGAAGCTTCGGCGCATCCCGCCTTCCCATTGAAACACAATTCCCCGACCGACCACGGCACTTGACATAAGCGAGCTCCGCCATATTATAACGCGCACCGGAGTAGTATTCCGTTGGCGTCCAGGCGCCACCATCCTCAACATCCCTGCGGAATTCCTCGTAGCCGAACGATCCGTCCGGTCTGGAGAAGATATCGACACAGCGGTCATGTTCGTCCTTTTCGACGCAGGCAAACACGACCCATGATCTGTCAATTCGTTTCGACATCCAGCTTCTTACGGACCGCGAGCTCGCCGGGTTTAGGCATCAAGGCATCCATCTTCTCGCACCGGTCCTCCATTGACCAGAGCGCCCGCGAAATGCCCGGCAGCCACCGTCGACGGTCATCGTCAGGAAAAATAGAACCTCTCGGCCGGAATCATCTTGGGCGATGTTTCGCCCAGCGCCTCGAACACCGAGATTTCGCAGACGCGGCAGAGGCCGTCGAGCGCCAGGTCGTTGGCCTCGGTGCCGAACGGATCCTCGAGCTCTTCCGAAAGTGCGTCGAGGCCGAAGAAGGTGTAGGCGATCAGCGCCGTGAACAGTGGCGTTGCCCAGCCGGTCGTCGAGATCAGGCCGATCGGCAGCAGCAGGCAGACGATGTAGGCCGTGCGGTGAACCAAAAGCGTGTAGGCGAACGGCAGTGGCGTGCCGGCAATCCGCTCGCAGCCGGCCTGGATGGCAGTGATCGATGCCAGCCTCTCATCCAGGATGCGAAAGCCGATCGAATCGACCTCGCCGACGCGGCGCTGGGCATTGGCGCGGCGGCCCATGCGTCTGACCATCTCGTCGGCTGGATTGGCGAATTGTGCGGCCGTCTCCGCATCCGCATCGATGAAGGCGCGGGCGTCGTTGATGCTGTCGGTCTTGCGCAATTGGCCGCGCAGGAAATGGCAGAAGGCAAGCGCCTCCATGAGCAAAGCACGCTGCTCGGCCGGGTCGGCGATCAGGCTGGTCGTGGCCCGCGCCAGATTGCGGATCTCAAAAACCAGCGTGCCCCACAGCTTACGCGCCTCCCACCAGCGGTCGTAGGCGGCGTTGTTGCGGAAGGAGAGGTAGATGGACAGGGTCACGCCTACCAGCCCGAACGGCGTGATGTTGAAGACGCCAAGATCCAGCTGAAACCTGCGTGCGAGGGCGACGATGATCGCCGAATAGAGCGCAAAACCAAAAATCTGCGGCAGGATACGTGGCACCACGGAACCGCGCATGATGAAGAACAGCTGCAGGAATCCCGGACGCGGGCGAACGATCATCGAAGAGCCTTTCACGGACCGGCGCGGGTCCTCAGCTTCTCTATTGTGCGATGCGATAGCTTCGCAAGCCCATCGGCAAGCGACATCGCCATGTCGTGCGTGCAGCGTGCGGACTATCGGCTTGCTTCAGTCACGGATATTGAAAGGCCTGCAGACCTGGCCCCGTCCTACATCAGGCATGAGAAAACAAATGACCGGCGAGACCGATCTGAAGACCCTGTTGGCATCGATGACACCGGAATTGCTTCCTGGCGTCCATGTCTTCGTCACCCTTGCACATGGGGTTGCCCAACCGGAAGGCCTGGAGCCGGTGATGGTGTTTCGCGAGCGTGAAGGCCAGACGCTGATCGTGAGCGAGGAGGCTGCAAAGGCAGCCGGACTCACTGCCTCGTTCCGCTGCCGGATGATCACGCTGAACATCCACTCATCGCTGGAAGCAGTCGGCTTCCTCGCCGCCATCACCACGCGGCTGGCAAGCGCCGGCTTGGGCGTCAATCCGGTCTCGGCCTTTTATCACGATCATCTGTTCGTGCCGGCGGAGCGAGCGGCGGAGGCGCTGGAACTGCTGGTAAAGTTGGCGAAAGAGAACAAAGTGTAGCGCATCGGCCAAAGCTGCCGATCTCCCTCCTCGAGGAGGAGATCGGCCTTCGTCGATGTCTTCGCGAACCTAACGCCAAAACGGCCGAAGGCCGAGCCCGCGACTGCGGGCCGCCGGTCGTCCGGCGCCCCCGCGCAGGGCCAGCCGCGCAAGCGGCGGTGCGGCCCGTGAGCGAGAATTAAGCCGCCTTCTTCTTCGGCTGGATCAGGCCGCGCTCGACCAGAAGCTCCGCGATCTGCACCGCGTTGAGGGCCGCGCCCTTGCGAAGATTGTCGGAGACGATCCACATCGACAGGCCGTTGTCGATGGTCGAATCCTCGCGGATGCGCGAGATGAAGGTAGCGTCCTCGCCGGCCGATTCGAGCGGCGTGATATAGCCGCCGTCCTCGCGCTTGTCCAAGACCTGGCAGCCGGGAGCCTCGCGCAGGATGTCGCGCGCTTCGTCGGCGGTGATCGGCTTCTCGAATTCGATGTTGACCGCTTCGGAATGGCCGATGAACACCGGCACGCGCACGCAGGTCGCCGTCAGCTTGATCTTGGGATCGAGCATCTTCTTGGTCTCGGCGACCATCTTCCACTCTTCCTTGGTCGAGCCGTCGTCGAGGAAGACGTCGATATGCGGGATGACGTTGAAGGCAATGCGCTTGGTGAACTTCTTGACCTCGACGCCGTCGGCAACGAAGACCGCGCGGGTCTGGGTGAAGAGCTCGTCCATGCCTTCCTTGCCGGCGCCCGACACCGATTGGTAGGTGGCGACCACGACGCGCTTGATGGTGGCGAAATCATGCAGCGGCTTCAGCGCCACGACCAGCTGCGCGGTCGAGCAGTTCGGATTGGCGATGATGTTCTTGCGCGTGAACAGCGAGATCGCGTCCGGGTTCACTTCCGGCACGATCAGCGGTACGTCCTGGTCGTAGCGGAAGGCTGACGAATTATCGATGACGACGCAGCCCTGCTTGCCGATCTTGGGCGACCATTCCTTGGAGACATTGCCACCAGCCGACATGATGCAGATGTCGGTGTCGGAAAAATCATACTGGTCGAGCGTCCTGACCTTCAGCGTGCGGTCGCCGAACGACACTTCCGTGCCCTGGCTGCGCCGCGAGGCGAGCGCCACGACTTCGCTTACCGGAAAGCCGCGCTCTTCCAGTATGTTGAGCATTTCCCGGCCCACATTGCCCGTGGCGCCGACGACTGCAACCTTGAAACTCATCGAAAATCTCCTGTCCCTCTCCGCTTGGTTTTTGGAGAAAACCCGCTGGCCGATGCGGGTTCCGTCCCCCGGGCCGGACCCGGGAGAGGGTGGTTAGGCCAAGGGAATCACACCGTTTTGGTGGTGGTTTTTTTGGCCATGGTTTTGCTGGAACGAGGGGACGCGCCAAAACGCCCGGCCCAATGATGTGCATTGAGGCTGGGGGCGTCGAATGCAAGAAGAGCCATCAAAAGGCCGCGCATCGAAAACGATCCCGTTCGAAGCGGGCTTTTACGCGGTTTGCGGCAGGAGTCAATTGGCGACGCATCGCCTGGCTTTCAAGGCGCGCCCTGTACAAGAGCGGCGCCAGGAAGTACGAACGGCCAAGATTGTTTGGCTGGCGTGACGCCGGCCCCGGCTCGTGCTCCATGATGAGCGCAGAACCCTGAATTCCGAAAGAGCGAGATGTCCAACTTCGAAGCTATAGTTCCAGCGCTTGCACAGGCGCTGGAAAAACGCGGTTATTCCGAACTGACGCCGGTGCAGAAGGCGGTTCTGGAGCTCGGCCAGGCCGATGCACTGGTGTCGGCACAGACCGGCTCCGGCAAGACCGTCGCTTTCGGTCTTGCTCTGGCGCCCACGCTTCTCGACGGCGCCGAGCGCTTTGACCGCGCGGCGGCGCCATTGGCATTGGCCGTGGCGCCGACGCGCGAACTGGCGCTGCAGGTGACACGCGAACTGGAATGGCTCTATGAGCTGACCGGCGCTACGGTGGCGTCCTGCGTCGGCGGCATGGACATGCGCACCGAGCGGCGCGTGCTGGACCGCGGCGCCCATATCGTCGTCGGCACCCCCGGCCGCCTGCGCGACCACATCACGCGGCATTCGCTCGACATGTCGGCGCTCAAGGCCGTGGTGCTGGACGAGGCCGACGAGATGCTCGATCTCGGCTTTCGCGAGGACCTCGAATTCATTCTCGATGCCGCCCCGGCCGACCGCCGAACGCTGATGTTTTCGGCCACCGTGCCGCGTTCGATCGCAACGCTGGCCCAAGGCTATCAGCGCGATGCCATCCGCATCTCGGCCGCCGGCGAGGAAAAGCAGCATCTCGACATCGAATACCGGGCGCTGAGCGTCGCCCAGGCCGACCGTGAGAACGCCATCATCAACGTGCTGCGGTTCTACGAGGCCAAGAACGCGCTGGTGTTCTGCAACACCCGCGCTGCCGTCAACCACCTGACCGCACGCTTCAACAACCGCAATTTTTCCGTTGTCGCGCTGTCGGGCGAGCTCAGCCAGAACGAGCGCAGCCACGCACTGCAAGCAATGCGCGATGGTCGCGCCAAAGTCTGCATCGCCACTGATGTCGCGGCGCGCGGCATCGACCTGCCCAATCTCGAACTGGTGATCCACGCCGACCTGCCGACCAACCCGGAAACGCTGCTGCATCGCAGCGGCCGCACCGGGCGCGCCGGGCGCAAGGGCGTCAGCGCGCTGATCGTGCCGGGCAGCGCCCGCAAGCGCACCGAGCGGCTCTTACAGAACGCCGGCCTCAAGGCGACATGGGCAAGCCCACCCTCGGCCGACGACGTGATGCGGCGTGACGACGAGCGCATCCTGGCCGATCCAGTTTTTGACGAGGCCGTGAAGGATGATGAGCGCGAGTTTATCGATGCACTGCTCGCCAAACATGGCGCCGAACAGGTGGCGGCCGCCTTCGTGCGCCAGTGCCGCGCCAGCCGCTCGGCGCCCGAGGATCTCCTGGATATCGCCCCGTTCACGCCTTCGCGGGAAAGACCGGCGGGCGAAAAATTCGCGCACCGCGACGAGGCTCCCAGCCGCCGCGACGATTTCGGCGACAGTGTCTGGTTCTCGCTGTCGATCGGACGGCGGCAGAATGCCGAGCCGCGCTGGCTGATCCCGATGCTGTGCCGCACCGGCAGCATCTCGAAGCGCGAGATCGGCGCCATCAAGATGCAGCCGGAAGAAACCTTCGTGCAGATCGCCGCCGACTGGGCCGACCGTTTTCTGGCCGCGATCGGTCCCGACCGCAAACTGCAGGGCAACATCCTGGTGAAGCGGCTGGAAGGCACGCCGGACCTGTCGCGCGCCGGCTACCAGCCGCCGAGCCCGGACAAGAAACCGCACCGCGGCAAGGCGCCATTCGACCCGAACGCGCCAAAGCGCAAATTCGAGAAGCGTGCGCCGGCTTCAGCCGACCAGCGCCCGGCAGCCGCGCATGAGGCAAAGCCATGGGCGAAAAAGCCGGGCAAGCCGAAATTCGACAATGCCGGTCCGCCGAAGCACAAGAAGCCGAAGCGGCCGTCTTAGACCGTCCTGTCTTTGGCGCGCTGGCGGGACGCGCTCTCCTGCAAGCCGGCCTTGATAGCGGCCCAGCTTGCCGATGCCGGCGTCGGCCGATGCTGCATGGCAATGCGCTCGGCAAGCGACGAACGCCAGGCGTGATCCTCCGCCATCCTGCGAATCGCGGCATACCAGCCAGCCTGGTCGTTGGAATCGATCGCCGGCATCAGGCCGCCGCTCGCCTCGATCAGCGACGGCGTGGTCGAGACGATGACCGGAACGCCGAAATCGAGACATTCCGAGGCGCCGTAGCCCCAGCCCTCTATGTGGGAGGGGAAGACGCCGAAAGTGGCGCTGCGATAATATTGGATGAGCTGATCGTCGCTGACCAGCCCGGTGAACGTCACCGACGCGGCAAGCTCGGGATGCGCTTTGAGAAAAGCCTTCAACTCGTCGATCATCCAGCCCCAGCGCCCGGCACAGACAAGCCGCGGCAGCTTGACGCCTTCTTCCAGCGCCTGCTGCCAGATCCGCGCCAGCAGGATGTGGTTCTTGCGCACTTCGATGGTCGAACAGTAGAGCACGAACGGCTCACCGCCCTCGATGCGCGAGGTCGTGCCCATGCGGGAAGCGGTCTCGTGCAGGATCGAGGGCATCGGAAAGCGGTACACCACCGGTGCGGCGATGCCGGCCTTGCGCATATGCTCGGTCAGTGTCGCGCCAACCTCATCGGAGGCGCAGAATGCCGGAGCGCCGGAGCGCACGAGGTGTTCGAGATAGGGTCCGAAACGGCGCTCGCCGGTGCCCGCGCCAAGCAGGTCGGGGCGCAAGGCCGGGATGATGTCATGGCACAGGAAAGCCAGCTTGCCGGCGGCACCCGAAACGGCGGATCGGTCCTCCTGGGTCAGGATGTGATGGCTGATCAGCACAAGCGCCTGCTTGGTCCCGGCCGGCTGGCTTGCGGCATCCGGGGGTAAGCCCAACCGGATCTTCATCCGCTGGCACAGACGATAAGCGCGGATCAGCAGCCGCGTCGCCTGATAGGCGATCCCCTTGCGGCCGTTGGTCACCGTCTTGGCGAGATGGCGGTCAGTCTCGCGCTTGGCCCAAGGCTGCTGCCGCACCGCCTCGAAGGCCTGCGACAGCGCCGCGCTTCGCCCCGGCCATCGTTTCACACGATGCGGTAAAATCTCGCCCGCCGCGACATGGTCCTGTTCATAAGGTGCAAGCGGTCGAAACCGGCCTTCCCCGGACCTGAACGCCACCACCTCGACGCAGGGATCGGGATCCGCCAGCGCCGCGTTGACGAGAAAGCTTTCCACCCGCGGAATGCCCGCCAGGCCCTTGCCGGGAGGCCAGAACATCAGACCTGTGGCGTCGATGGCCAATGTCGGGGAGACCGGTGTCGAGGACCTTGCGATCTTCCCGTCTTCGATCACAGCGCCGGCATCGGAACGTTCGACTGTCATTGTCTGCTTTGGCGAAACGGTTGCACTCGATGTCTTATGCTTTATTTGCCGCGAAGGCGGTAGCCAGGGAACACGGCTTGCCCCCAAGCTCGGCCCTGTGCCACATCTTGGCAGGGACGCGGTGACAAGGGGGTGGGTTATGCGCGGCGAAGTGCTTCACTACGACGAGAACCAGGGCTTCGGCTTCATCACCGGAGCCGACGGCAACCGTTACACCTTCACCCGCGAGAACCTGCGCCGCCAGGCAGCAATGCCCAACGGCACGGCGGTCGAGTTCCAGCCAGGCGGCGGCCAGGCGCGCGACGTCTTTCCGGTGGCCGCCCAGACCGCAAGCCCGGCCGCCGGCACAAGCGCCGCGCCGGTTCCAGCCAACCCTGCACCTGCGGCCGCCGTATCGCAGACGCAGCCTTTCGGCCGGACAGCCGAGACGGCCGAGCCCACCGATCTCTGGGGCTATTTCTGGCGTAGCGTGACCCAGAACTACTTCAATTTTGCCGGCCGCGCCCGGCGCAAGGAATATTGGAGCTATTGCCTGTTCTGGACGGTTTGCCTGCTGATCATCGGTGGCATCGGCATCTTCACCGACATCGAAATGGGCAATTTCGACACCAGCTTCTCAGCGGCGGTCACCGTTGGCGTGTGCGGCACCTTCCTGCTGGCCACCTTCCTGCCCAGCCTCGGCATGATCGTGCGCCGCCTGCACGACATCGGGCTGACCGGCTGGCTCTGCCTGGTGATCGTGATCCCCACCATCGGCAGTTTGATCATCCTGGTCTTTGCGTTCATCCCGACGCAGGCCCGCGAAAACCAGTGGGGACCGGTGCCGGCGGGCGTCCGAATATAACGACCCCGGCGGCATACCCGTCCGAAACTGCATAAAAACAAGGAGTTGGCACCGTCCAGGCGAAGCAGCAAGATTCCTCTTGCAATTTACTCTGTGCACAGATAGTCTGTGCACAGATCGAATGGTCGATCGGACAGGAGTCAAGACAATGTGGACCAATGAATACACCGCGATTTCCTCGCTTCCCGCAGCGGCCATCTGGAACGCGCTGAAGGCTTTGCACGAAGGCCGCCTCACTTATGAAGGGTCGGATAATTTCGTGCTGCACGGGCCGTTCGCCAAGGGCACCCGCGTCTCGGTGACGCCGGTCGGGCAGGACACGTTTGAATCTGTTATCGTCGATCTCGTCGATAACGTCACCTATGCCGACGAGACCTCGTTCGGTGACACCAGACTCTTGTTCCGCCATACGCTGGTGCCCGTCGAAGGCGGCACGCAGGTGACGCACAGGCTCGAAATATCAGGACCCTCGGCCGCCGAGGTCGGACCCGAACTCGGCCCGCAGATCAGCGGCGATTTCGACGTCTCGATGGCCAAATTGTTCGAGCAGGCAGAGGCATTGGCGAAAAATGGCTGATGGGCAGGATTTGAACACGCGCTTCAGCGGACCTTCGGAGAGCCCCGGCTTGTTGCTCTGGCGAACCACCATGCGCTGGCAGCGCGTCATGACGGCGGCGCTCGCGCCGCTCGACCTGACGCATGTCCAGTTCGTGCTGCTGGCCTCGGCGATGTGGCTCGGCCGTGACGGCGAGCCGCCCAACCAGGTGCAGCTCGCCGCCCAGGCTGGCACCGAAGTGAAGATGACGTCTGATGTCGTTGCCCGGCTCGAGGCAAAAGGACTGATTGCGCGAGAGACGGACCCCAGGGATTCCCGGGCCAAGGTGATCCGCATCACCCCAACAGGGGCGGCGGCCGCGCAGCGCGCCATCGTCGCTGTCGAAGCCGCCGACGCGGCCTTCTTCCAGTCCGTGGATGAGGCGCAGCTCGTCGGCCTGCTGCGTCAGCTGGCTGGCGATATCCGTTGAGACTGGCCCCTGGGGCTTAAGCCAGGAATTTGGCGATGATCGCGTCGCCCATCTCGACCGTGCCGACCTCGGTCATGCCCTCGGACAAAATATCCTTGGTGCGCAGGCCCTGATCGAGCACGGCGGCGATCGCGCTTTCCACGCGGTCGGCTTCCTCGACCATGCCGAAGGAATAGCGCAAGCACATGGCGAAAGAGGCGATCATGGCGATCGGGTTGGCGATGCCCTTGCCGGCAATGTCGGGCGCCGAGCCGTGCACCGGCTCGTAGAGCGCCTTGCGCTTCTTGGTCTTGGCATCAGGCGCGCCGAGCGAGGCCGACGGCAGCATGCCGATCGAGCCGGTCAGCATGGCGGCGATGTCGGACAGCATGTCGCCGAACAGATTGTCGGTGACGATGACGTCGAACTGCTTTGGCCAGCGCACCAGCTGCATGCCGCCGGCGTCGGCCAGCATGTGGTCGAGCTTGACGTCGGCATAGCGCGCCTTGTGGGTCTGGGTGACGACCTCGTTCCACAGCACGCCCGACTTCATGACGTTGCGCTTTTCCATCGAAGTGACGTGGTTCTTGCGGGTGCGCGCCAGCTCGAAGGCGACGCCCGAAATGCGCTCGATCTCGAACGTGTCATAGACCTGCGTGTCGATGCCGCGCTTCTGGCCGTTGCCGAGATCGATGATCTGCTTGGGTTCGCCGAAATAGACGCCGCCGGTCAGCTCGCGCACGATGAGGATGTCGAGGCCTTCGACAACTTCCTGCTTGAGCGACGAGGATGCCGCCAGCGCCGGATAGCAGATGGCCGGGCGCAGATTGGCGAACAGCTCCATGTCCTTGCGCAGCCGCAGCAGGCCGGCCTCGGGGCGCACCTCATAAGGCACCGCATCCCATTTCGGGCCGCCGACCGCGCCAAACAGCACCGCGTCGGCCGTCATGGCCTTTGCCATGTCGGCATCCGAAATCGCAGCACCATGCGCGTCGTAGGCACAGCCACCGACCAAGCCCTCATCGGTGACGAAGCCGCTGCCGAACTTGTCGTTCATGGCCGTTATCAGCTTCTTGACCTCGGCCATGGCCTCGGGGCCGATGCCGTCGCCGGAGAGCAGGAAAAGATGCTTCGTTGCCATGGAGAAAACCGTCCCAGAAAAGATTTGAACCGGCGCTTTGCTAAACGCCAAGCGTCCGGCGCGCAAGCCTAGGGTTGAGAAGCGCTCTTCACCGATGCGAGAGAATGTTGACCAGCCGGCCGAAGGGATCGCGCACATAGAAGCGCCGCACGCCCCAGGGTTCGTCGGCCGGTCCGTATTCGATGGCGAAGCCGGCGGCCTTCATGCCTTCGAATGCGGCCGGGACATCGTCGACCTCGATCGACAGATCCGGCACCGGCGTGCCCGAGCCGCCCTGCTCGGCAAAGCTGATCTGCACATCCATTTTTTCTTGCGAGCCATAGGTGGCGATCCAGCCGTGATCCATGAGCAGATCGAGACCGAGCACGTCCTGATAGAATCGCTTGGCCGCCACGATATCTGATGTTTCGATGTTGGCGATGATGCGCCGGACTTTCATGCCGTCCGCCGCAGCGCCGTCACTTCGATCTCGATCTTCATTTCCGGCTTGTTGAGCTGGCAGACGATCATCGTCGCCGCCGGCCTGATGTCGCCGAAGGTCTCGCCCAGGATCGGGAAGACCACGTCCACGAAGGCCTGGTCGGTGATGTAGTAATGCGCCCGCACCACATCTGCCATGTCGAAGCCGCCATCGTGAAGCGCCTTGCCGATCGTCGCCAGGCAATTGCGCGTCTGCGCCTCGACGGTCTCCGGCATCGTCATCGTCGCATAGTCGTAGCCGGTCGTCCCGGAGACGAAGCACCAGTCGCCCTGCACCACGGCCCGCGAATAGCCGGCGGTCTTTTCGAACGGCGAGCCGGTGGAGATGAGTTTTCGCATAAGAATTCCTCACTGTGTCTGGTGACCATCTTGATGGAGGGCGAGCCACCGCGCCATATGCCAGGCAGGGGCGATTGTTGCCCCGACAACGCCTCTGAAGCTTTCGAGCTGCTGTTCATGGCTTTTGAGTTGTGACACTCTTGCCAGCCTCGGTAGCTGGAGGCGGCGATGGTCATACGAGTGAAGATGGCCCCGGATAGCAATGGCATCATCCGGATCAAATGCGGTGACACCGATTTTGAAATTGAGGTGGAGGGCTATCAGCCCACAGCAGGAGGGGCCGGATCGCCAATAATTCCCGGCGACGTTCCCATAAACCCGGGTGACATACCAGGCATCTATCTCAATGTGCCGAAAAAGGCAGACGGCAAAATCGATATCGAACAGCTTCTGAGAGATTTCGAAGACCAGATTTCCGATCCAGCCAAACCTGACCCGCAGATGGTCCTGCTTCAAGCCCGGCAGGCCGACCTTCACGAGGTCAGCCGTTTGAAACAGCAGATCGAGAAGAGCATGAGGGATATTCCCCTGGCGATCGACTTCGGCGACCTGGGACGCTTGAAGAAATGAGCGACCCGACGCCGCCCGTTGTGACAGCAATGGCAGCCGGGTCACAGTCGTTGAGAGATACCGCCAAATGGCTCGTGGGCGGAGTGGTGGCGACCGCTGCCGCCGTCTTTGCCGGCAGTTCCCTGACATCGCTCGGAGCGCTTGATCCGACCGAAGACAGGCAGAGGATGCTGCTGGCCCTTGGCGCTCTTCTTGTCGGATTCGCTGGCCTCGCCATCATCCTTATTCCGGCACTTCGCATTCTTGTCGTCGAAGCCAGGACGTTTCGAGAATTCGCCACTTCCACTGATCCGGAAATCAGCATGGTGAGGAACCGTCTGCTTTCGCGTTATCAAAAGGAGTTCCCGGCGGGTGCGGACTCCTTCGACCGCTATCAGCAATATGTTGACGAAGCGCAGACGCGCATAAAGCAGGGCGGTAAGGATAAAACCGATACTGACTTGATCGCCAAGGCCACAACCGACTTCGCCACATTCAACGCCGATGCCGGGTTCAACGTCGTGCGCAACCGGTTCACATACCTTTGCTACGGGCTGGCCATTGGCACGCTGTTGGCAATTCTAGGCTTCGGCGTGTTCGCCTGGGCAGCAAATCCGCCGCCGGCCAAATCCCCACCTCCGGCTTTCTCGCTGACCATTCAGGGAAAACAATAGCGCCGGCCATCAGCACCGAACGGCCGATCCGGCATAGGGGCCGGGTTAGTGTCCAGCTACTCGGATCGTCACACTCGCAGTTGCGCCAGGACGCCTGCGATATCGCCCATGCCCCAATGCTCGACGATGAGGTCGTCTTGCACCCGAAAAATGTCGCAGGAGGTGAAGCGCAGTGTCCGGCCGGTCGGTGCCACACCGAAGTAGGCACCCTTGTGTGTGCCGCTGTAGACGAAGCTCGCGGCCACATGATCCTTGTCCGCGACCACGACTTCCCTGGCAACCTTGAGGTCCGGCATTGCCACCAGCCGCGCCTTGAAGAAGGCCACGGTTCCCTGTTTCGGCGTGATGTTCGCGGGCGGCGGTGCCGCGGCGCTTTTTTGATGATTCACATAGGTGTCGGCGAACAGTTCGGAGAAGCCGTCAATATCGCCTGCGCTCAATGTCGCCGCGAACCGTTCCGCCAGTGATTGAGGCGAGGCCGCTGCCCGAGCCAGCGTCGGTGCGAGCAGGCCGCCGCCGAGAAGCAGCCCGGCCGTCGTTACTTGTCGCCGATTCTGCATCGTGACCTCCGTCGGGAAATGGCAACAGGAAACCCGTCGCTTGGCGATGCCCGCTAATTCGCAGCGCCCTGGGCCTTGTCCAGCGCTGCCTTGATATTGGCCGGCCATGTCGCCAGCGCCGGCCAGCCCTTTGGCTGGCCATCGTCGCCGCGGCGGGCGAAGTAGAGCTTGTGCTTGGCCGGGTCGACCGCCATGAAGCCGTCATTGCCGCCGCAATCATGCGGTACGCAACCTGTGGCGTAGAAGGCGCCGGACGCCGTCTTTTCCGTGCCGCCGCCGACCAGCAGGCTGGTCGCCATGTCGGTCATGTCCTTGCCCAGCAGCGTCTCGGCTTGCCTGTAGACGGCCTCATTGTGGAAGGCATCGATGATGTTCTGATACTTTTCCGGATCGATGTCTTTCCAGTCGGTGCCGGGTTCCGGCATATAGGTAAGATTGCCTGAAATCGTCAGCCCGTCCGTCGGCGACCACTGCAAAGCCGGCTTCTCTTCCCCCGGCAGGAGATAGGGCACGAAATAGATGGCGCTGTCGGACACCGCCGTGGGCGGGGCGCCGCATTCGTCCTGCTCGACCTTGGTGCTCTGGATGGTGCCGCCTTCCGGCTTCCAGACGATCACCGTCGCCGGGCCGCACTGATTGCCGCCATCGCCGACGGCGAACAACGCCACCTTGACGCCGCCGACCTCGACAATCTTGTCGAAGAAAACATCATAATTGCTGGCCAACTGCCGGCCGTCATAGGCCAGCACCTTCTCGCCATACTGTTCCTTCTGGGTGATGGTCAGCTGGCCGCCCTCAAACGGCACAGGTGCCTGCTTGTCGTCATCGGCAGCATTGGCGGCGTTCGTTCCCGGATCGGCTGCCGGCTGATCCGCCGCCGGCGCCGGCTGTGCGGCGGGCGTTTGTGTCTGCGCAAACGCGCTAGCCGCGGGCACCACCAACAACGCCAGCCCGCAAACGCCGGCCAGAAGCGAACGTGTCATGACTGCCCTCCCCATTCAGTCGCCGCGAACCCGGCCGAAAGGCCGGGTCTATCCGTTAGAAGCAGCCGCTCAGGCCCAGGGGCGCTGTTCGGCGTTGCGCTTCTCGAACGAGGCGATGGCGCCGGCCTTCTCCATGGTCAGGCCGATGTCGTCGAGCCCGTTGAGCATGCAGTGCCGCCTGAACTCGTCGAGGTCGAATTTGACCACGCCGCCGTCGGGGCCACGGATTTCCTTGGCTTCGAGATCGACCGACAAAGTGGCGTTGGAGCCGCGCGAGGCGTCGTCCATCAGCTTTTCCAGATCCTCGGGGCTGACGGTGATCGGCAGCACACCGTTCTTGAAGCAGTTGTTGTAGAAGATGTCGGCAAACGAGGTTGAGATGACGCAGCGAATGCCGAAATCGAGCAGCGCCCACGGCGCATGCTCACGGCTCGAGCCGCAGCCGAAATTATCGCCGGCGACGAGGATCTGCGCCTTGCGGTAGGCGGGCTTGTTGAGCACGAAGTCCGGATTTTCCGAACCGTCGTCCTTGTAGCGCATTTCGGCGAACAGGCCGGTGCCAAGCCCGGTGCGCTTGATCGTCTTGAGATAATCCTTCGGGATGATCATGTCGGTGTCGACATTGACGATCGGCATGGGAGCGGCGACGCCGGTGAGCTTGGTGAATTTTTCCATGGCTTTGGCCCGTTTTTTTGTTGCGGGGGGATTTGCTGAGGCACGGTTTACACAAAGCCGAGGGCAAATAAAAGGCAACTGTTTGTGCGCGCTGGCACAAGAGTGCCGCTTAAGAACAGCTTCGAATTCGCCACCCGTTGGTGCAGTCTGGCTGCCATGGCTGAAAACTCTCATGTCCTCTACAACAGCGAACCCGCGCTCGACATCGCCGAATTCCGCCGCGTTCTGGTGGAATCCGGCCTCGGCGAGGCACGGCCTGTCGATGATCCCGTCAGGCTGCAGGCGATGCTGTCGGGCGCCAATCTGGTGCTGACAGCGCGCCTCGACATCGAAGGCAAGCCGCTGATCGGCCTCCTCCGCGCCGTCACCGACTTCTCCTGGGTGTGTTATGTCTCGGAGCTCGCCGTTTCCCAATCGGCGCAGGGACTTGGCATTGGCAAAGGCCTGCTGAACGAGGCGCGGCGACAGCTCGGCCCATCGGTCGCCATCAGCCTTCTCTCCGTGCCCGACGCCGTTGGCTTCTACGAGCGCATCGGCATGAAGCGCATGCCAGACGCCTTCTGGTTCGACCGAAAGGGTTGATTTTTCGCCTGTGACTGCAGCCGGTAAATGGCAAGCGCTTTTGCCGCTTGACATGCAACCAAATGGTTGCATATTAAGGCCATGAGCATGGATGCAGTTTTTCGCGCCCTGGCCGACCCGACACGCCGGCAGTTGCTGGACAGCCTCCATGCCAGGAACGGGCAGACGCTGAACGCTCTATGCGAGGAGATGGCCATGACGCGCCAGGCGGTGGCCAAGCATCTGGCGATCCTGGAGGAAGCAAACCTCCTCACCACGCTCCGCCGGGGCCGTGAGAAGGAGCACTACCTCAACCCAGTTCCCATCAACGAGATCGCCGAACGCTGGATCGGCAAATTCGAGCGGGGCCGGCTGACGGCCCTCAGCGATCTGAAGAAACGCCTCGAAAGGGAAGACTGATGGCCAATAGCTTCGTTTACGTGACCTACATCCGCACCACGCCCGAGAAGCTCTGGGAGGCCCTGACCGACCCGGAGTTCAACCGGCAGTTCTTCCTCTGCTCCTATCAGGAGAGCGATTGGAAAGTGGGCTCCAGCTGGAAACTGATATTCCCCGACGGCCGCGTCGCCGACAGCGGCGAGATCCTCGAGATTGATCCGCCGCGACGCCTGGTCATCAAATGGCGCAACGAATGGATGCCCGAGGTGAGGGAAGACGGCTACACGCGCTGCACCTTCACCATCGAACAAGATGGCGAGTTGATGAAGCTTGCCGTCACCCATGAAGCAGACGGGCCACACAGCCTGATCGGCAATGTCGCCAAGGGGTGGCCGTTGGTGCTGGCCAGCCTGAAGAGCCTGCTTGAGACCGGCAAGGGTTTTGAGCGCCCGCCATCAAAACGATGAAGGCTCGTTTCGATACCGAAACAAATATTCGCTGGAAGCGCCCATGATGCACCGCCCTATCGCGCAGAGCATGACCAATGGCGAAACCGTCATGGCATCGGCCGACATCGAAGCACCTCCGGAACACATTTTCAGGGCACTGATCGGCAAGGAAGTCGAGCAATGGTGGGGGTCCGCCCATACCAACCGGGTGCTCGATTGGTCAGCCGACCTTCGCGTCGGCGGCCACTGGACGGTTGTCGTCCGCACGGCTGACGGCAGGGACCTGCCGGCCGGCGGCGAATTCCTCGAGATCGAAGCGCCGCGCCGCATCGTCCAGACGCGGGCCTATGCATGGGACCACCCCACGCTTGGCAGGCGGCAGACGACGGTTGCCTGGCTCCTGGAACCCGTCGCCAAGGGCACGCGCCTCACCATCTGCCATGGCGGCTTTGCCGGGCTGCGTGCAGCGGCCACAGAGCATGCCGAGGGTTGGGGCCGGATGCTGACCTCGCTGCAGGCATATGTCGAGGCTGGAAGACTGTCGGCGGCCTGAGCATCGGGTCCGTTGGCAGCGATCTTCACGCATCTTCGCCTTGACCCGCACCGCATCTGGTCCACATCCCATGCATGGAAGAGCGGGGATGTTTCATAGGCACGGCCGGCTGGGGAATTCCAACCCGACACAGGCAGGACTTTCCGCAACCCGGATCGCATCTCGAGCGCTACTCCAGGCACTTTCCGATCGTCGAGATCGACACGTCCTTCTACAAGCCGCATCGCCGCGAGACTTATCAGCGCTGGGCAAACGCCGTGCCGGAGCACTTCCGCTTTGCCGTCAAGACACCCAGGACAATAACCCATGAGCATCGCCTCGCGGATTGCGATGCGCACGCCGATGCGTTTCTTCATCAGGTCGAAGGTCTCGGCGGCAAGCTGAGCGTGCTTCTGGTGCAACTGCCGCCGAGTTTGCCGTTCGAAGCGGATGTCGTGAGCGATTTCTTCGACATGTTGAGCAAGCGAACAAAGGCGCGGCTGGCATGCGAACCGCGCCACCCCAGCTGGTTCGAAGCCGAGGCGGAGGCGCTTCTGGCCGGCCGCCGTATCGCCCGCGTTGCCGCCGACCCGGCTCCGGTTCCTCTCGCGGCGACGCCGGGCGGCTGGCCCGGCCTCGCCTATTTCCGCTGGCACGGCGCGCCGCGCGTGTATTACTCGGACTACAACGCCGAAAGCCTCGACCGGATCGGCCGCCAGGTGCAAGCAGCGGCCGATTCGGGCGCCGAAGTCTGGGGGATTTTCGACAACACGGCATCAGGCCATGCGCTTGGCAACGCTCTCAAGGTTGAGGCGATGATTGCCCAGGCGCTTCTTCCTTCTCCCACAGGGGGAGAAGGAAGAGGCGCCTCTCAAATCACATTCAATTCCCGAAACGCCCGTCCCTCAGCCACGCGCCCATAGCCGAACGCCCTGCAATCCACCGTCCGATACCCGCCATGCACGATCAGTTCCGCCAGCGCCTTGCCGACCGCCGGCGCCTGCTGCAGGCCGTGGCCGGAAAAGCCGTTGGCGAACAGGAAATTGCCGACCTCTGGATGCGGGCCGATCACCGCGTTCTGGTCCAGCGTGTTGTAATCATAGTGTCCGGCCCAGGCGCGCGTCGCCTTGATCGCTTCGAAGGCCGGAATGCGGGTTGCCAGCACCGGCCAGATCACCTCTTCGAACAGCGGCCAGTCGACTTCGAAATCCTTGGGGTCGGCCGGGCCGTCGCCCTCTTCCGGCTCGGCGCCACCGGTAAGGTAGACCGAGCCTTCCGGCCTGACATAGATGCCGGAGGGATCGACCAGCAGCGGCATGTCGGCATATTTCTCGCGCGCCTCGAAAACGAAGACGTTGCGCTTGCGCGGCTCGACCGGCAGCGAAAGCTGGGCAAGCGCCGCAACCTTGCCGGCGTTCGGCCCGGCGGCGTTGACGACGATGCCGGCTTCCAGCGTCTGGCCATTGTCGAGGGAGACACCGGTGACGCGGTTGCCGTCGCGCGCAATGCCGGTGACCGAAGCGGTGATGAAATCGATCTTCTTGTCGCGCAGTGCCTTGCGGAACAGCGTCAGCATCGCATGCGCGTCGAACCAGCCTTCGCCGCTCCGGCCATAGGCACCGGCGGAAACGCCCTCAGTCGACAGCCACGCGAAACGCCGCGTCAGCTGTTCGGCGTCCTCCAGCACGATGTCGGCGCCTTCGCCGATCTGCGCCTCATGATTGGCCTTGAGGATCGGCAGCCCGGCTTCTCCGGCGAGGATCAGGTAGCCGCCCTCGCGGAAACCGATATCGGCGTCCGCGCCGAATTCTTCCTTCAGCCGCCGGAACAGCTTTAGCGTGAACTGCGACAGGCGGATGTTTTCCGGGATCGAGAATTGCTGGCGGATCGAGGCCATGGACAGCGTCGTTGCCGCATGCGCGAATTGCGGATCGCGCTCGATCAGCGCGATCGACCCGGAAAACCCTTCCTCCCGCAGATAGTAGGCAATGGAGGATCCGACGATGGCCCCGCCGATGATGACGATGTCGTAGCGCATTTTTTCTCCGATCCGGCCGGCCACCTGTCTATGCCGCCGGCAGTGTGATCTCGAAGCGCGTGCCGCGCTCGCTGTCAACCAGCCTGATCGTGCCATCATGCGCTTTCAGGAGGGCCAGCACGATGCCGAGACCCATGCCGGTGCCGCCGGTAGAGCGCCGCGTGGTGAAGAACGGCTCGAAGATGCGCGACCGGTTGCTCGGCGAAATGCCGTCGCCATCATCGCCAACCAGCACCGTCGCCTTGCCGCCGGCGCTTGCGGCGGTGATCGAAACCTGCGTCGCGCCGTGCCTGGCCGAATTGTCGATGAGATTGGCAAGCACGATCGCCGCGTTTTCGGCCGAGATGCGCAAGGACAGATCGCCACCCGCCTCGACGCGAACCACCAGCCTGGTGTCGACGGGCAGCAGTGCAAGTGCTGCACCGACCGAAGTGCTTTCACCGCTGGGCGCAAGATTTTCGGCCTTTGCCAGATCGAGCAGGCGCCGGACCAGCAGGTTGAGCCGCCCGGCATCGGTGACGATATTGTTGGAAAAACGCCGCCGCTCGTCGTCGTCCATCGTCGAGCCGGCATCACGCAGCAGTTCGGCCGCCCCCTGGATCGCCGTCAGCGGCGATTTGAGCTCGTGCGAGACATGGGTAGCAAAGGTCTGGATCGAGTCCGAGCGCGCCTGCAGCTTTTCCGCCATGTCGAGGAAGGCGGCGGACAGCTCGGCCATTTCGTAGGTACCGTGATGGTCGAGCGGCCGGATCGCGTCGCGCTCGCCGGCGGCGATGCGCTGCGTGCGGTCGATCAGCGCATAGATCGGCCGGCTGACGGTGCGCAGGAACACGAGGCCGATGAGCAGCGTGCCGCCAAGGATGGCGATCGCCGCCAAGGTCACCTTGCCGCGTTCGCCATAGAGATGTTTGACGATGTTGTTGGGCGTCCGCGAGACATAGACCACGCCCGCGACCTGACCGGCGACGGCCACCGGCAAGGCGACGAAGACGCGCACCTTGGTGCCGCGGCTGACTGAGTAAAGCGGCGGTGTCGGCTGGTCCGGAATGCGCAGACGGAGCGCGCTGGCATAGCGGCCGGCAAGTGCCTCGCGCACCTCATCGACCTCGGCAAGCGACTGCCCGACCTCGCCACGCCCGGCGATGACGACGCCACGGGGATCAAGCAGCCGGAAGCCGGCCAGCGTGGTTTTCTGCGTGGCATCGAGAATGCCGGACAGGCGTGTGCCGATCGCGGCGAAGGCCGGATCAAGAGTGGCGGGCATGGCGGCCGGCCGGGTCGGAAGGACATAATCGGAAGCGAGATCGAGGCGCGGCTCGATCGGCCGGTAGGGGCCGTCGGGATTGGCGCTTCGGCTGGCACTTCCATTGGCTTGCGGCATCGGCGGGCCAAGTTTGTCCGGGGCAATGCCGGCGTCGCGCACATCCTGTGCATAGACGGCCGCGATGGCCGCCCCTTGCGCGATCAGCTCGGCTTCCGTCTGGCGGATCAGCTGGTTTTCATAGAGGCGGAAGAAGAACAGGCCGACCAGCGGCAAGGCCATGACCAGGATCAGGATGGCGACGACGACCGTGGCAAGCCGTGGCCGCCATTTGCGGCCGACCCATTTGCGCGAAGCCCTCAGCCGCATCGGCCAAGCCGGAAGCCGACGCCGTGCACGGTCTCGATGGCATCCAGGCAGCCCACCGCCGCCAGCTTGGCGCGGATGTTTCTGATGTGGCTGTCGACGGTGCGGTCGGCGACATGGATCTTACCGGCATAGGCGTTTGCCATCACCGCGTCGCGGTCGAGCACATGCATGGGCCGCGCCAGAAACCCTTTCAGGATCGAGAATTCGATCCCCGTCAGGGCAAGCGGCTTGCCGTCGAAGCTGGTGGCATGGCTGGCCGGCGCCAGAGTGAGCTTGCCATGCGTGAACTGCCTGTCGTCGGCCGGTTCGGCCGGCACCGGGCGCGCGCGGCGCAGGATGACATTGACACGGGCCACCAGCTCGCGCGGGGAAAACGGTTTCGTCACATAGTCGTCGCCGCCCATTTCGAGCCCGAGGATGCGGTCGATCTCCTCGTCGCGCGCCGACAGGAACAGCACCGGTACATCGGAGGTGTGCCGAAGCCGCCGGCAGACCTCCAACCCGTCCATCTCCGGCATGCCGATGTCGAGCACGACAAGATCGGGCGGGCGGCGTCCGATTTCCTGCAGGGCAGCAGCACCATCGGCCACTGCATGCGTCTTCATGCCCGCCTTTTCCAAGGCAAAGCAGATCACTTCGCGTATATGCGGGTCATCGTCGGCGACGAGGATGTGATGCGGCATCGGTCAGCGCCCCGGCAAGGAAGGTTGCTGAGGCTGAGGAAGCACGAGCGACCCCTTGCTGTCGAGATATCGAAGCAGGCGCCAGTCGCGAAAGCTCCAGGCCCGCCAGTTCAGCTGGACCGTGCGATACCAGTCTTCGTCGCTTGCCCGCAATCCTTCCAGTTCGCGGACAGCGCCGGCGGCAGGCGTCTTGTCCTGATGATCGAAGAAACGATCGAGCGCCGGAAACGCGCCCGGCCCGAGCGAGCGCAGATACCAGGCGTCGAGGGGGATGCCCTGGCCGGTCATTTCAAGGGAATGGTCGACATTGTAATTGGCGATCGTAGCCGTGAAATTGATGAAACAGCAGGAATAAAGCGTCAGCGATAACGTCAGAAGATTGGCGGAGGAGAGCCATTCATTGGATTTTCCCAGCGCGATGCGGGCGATGATCAGCGCAAGGCCTGCCGCCACCAGCCCCATCCAGAGGAAAGCCGCGATGCGCCAGTAGGTCAGCGCATAGATGCCGATATAGAGGTCGAGCCGCAGGATCGACGAGATGACCAGCATGATGTTCTGCGCCACCCAGGCATAGACCAGCCGGCGGATGAGCGGATCGCCTGATGTCTCGCTGCCGGGCCTGAGCGCTGCCAGCAAGAAACCGGCGGCAAGCAGCGCGGTGGCAACAAGGGGATAGGCGCCGCGATGTGCATAGGCGGCGTAGCTCAACCCGTCTGGGAGTGCTGCCCCGCCCCACAGATAGGTGGTGTCGAGCCCGGTCTGCAGCGCAAACAGGATGTTGAAGACGACAAGTGCGCGCAGGATGGCGGCCTTGCCAAACAGGACGTCCTCAACGACGTGCCTTTGCGCACTGGCCACCGGTTGAGCATTGGCAAGGGCATGATTTGGCCGAGGGATGCGTTGCTGAAAACGCGGCAGGCGTGGCCGCAAAAAAGCCCAGACGCCGGCAAGCACGAACAGCCAGAAGGCAATCCGCGCCAGCTGGATGAGATCGAGCAGCTTCATCAGGTCGATCAGCGACAGCCAGTAATCGATGACCGGATTGGCGGCGCCGAACAGCGCCAGGAACACGGCGCCCAGCGTCAGCGGCATCACCCAGACGGCGACCGCCGCCAGCCGGACGCGGCGCCCGCCGAACCGCCGCGCCGTCCTGCGCCAGCGGATAAAATCTCTGATGAAGCGAAACGGCGCCGCCAGCCAGAACAGCGCGATCTGGCCGGCGATGCGCGCCATGCTGTGCCGCAGGCGTCCGCTCAGCGAAAGCGCAAACACGACCAGGGCAGCAAGCGCGATCGAGACAGACAAGGCGCTGACATTTTCGGCGAGCGGCAGCACCGCGACCAGCAAAGCGGCGGGTTTGAGCCAGACCCTGATGTCGTTGAAGGCTGTGGGATGAACGGCCACCACCGCTGCGGCGATCAGGATGGCGAACAGGAAAACCGTGATGCCGGCAGGCTGGCCATAAAACAAAAAATCCGCCAGCACGACCAGCAGCGCGGCGACACCAAAGCGGCTGCAATAGCTTGGTGCTGCGGTGAAAAACGATGTCATGAACTGACCTTCCTAATAGCATCTGGCCCGATGGCCTCCGGCCGCATTGGCGGCGGGCTCTTGCGGACAAAGGGAATGAGGATCGCTTCAGGGCTGGCGCGCGGCGGATCGACCAGCCACCAGCCTTCGCTGCGCAGGCGGTAGGGAAGAGACCAACGGGGTTTTGCTCGCTTGTGCATGCCCCTGTCTCGCAGGCGGGCGGGGAGATCGCAGGGCGGATCCGAGGAGGTTTTCCGCTGGCCTGTGCAGTTTTCGTGCAGAGCGGGAGACAGCTTGCCTCACCCGCCCACACGCGGCATAGATCGGACATGGAACCCTACCGCCCGCGCCGCTCGGTGCTCTACGTCCCGGCTTCCAACGACAAGGCGCTGGCCAAGATCGCGCAGTTATCCTGCGATGCCATCATCATCGACCTGGAGGATGCCGTCGCCCCCGCCGACAAGATCGCCGCCCGCGAGAAGCTGGCCGGCATCTTCGCCAATCGCCCCGCTAGGCGCTGCGAGATGGTGGTGCGCGTCAATGCGCTGGCCAGCGAATGGGGCGCCGACGATTTGCTGGCCGTGGCAAAATTCGAGCCCGACGGCATCCTGTTGTCCAAGGTCGCTACGCCGCGCGACATCCTCGAAGTCGGCGACGTGCTCGACGACAATTTTGCCCCCGACAGCGTGAAACTATGGGCGATGATCGAGACGCCCAAGGCACTGCTCAACATCGGCGCCATCGCCGAACTGGGCCGCGATCCGGCGTCACGACTGGCTTGTTTCGTTGCCGGAACGAATGATCTGGTTAAGGACACCGGTGTGCTGGCGACGCCCGACCGGCGCTACCTCGTACCATGGCTGATGCAGATGGTGCTGGCCGCGCGCGCCGGCGGCCTCGACATGCTCGACGGCGTCTCCAACGATTTTCGCGACCTTGAGGCCTTTGCCCGGGAGTGCGCGGAGGGAGCCGCCATGGGCTTCGACGGCAAGACCCTTATCCATCCGGCCCAGATCGACGCGGCGAACCGCGCCTTCGCGCCAGCCCCCGCAGCACTGGCCGAGGCGCAGCTAGTGAAAGACGCCTTTTCACTTGCCGAGAATGCCGGCAAGGGCGTGATTTCGCTGAACGGCAAGATGGTCGAGCGCCTGCATCTGGCGCAGGCTGAAAAACTGCTGGCGAAGGCGGCCGCCATCGGCGCATGATCCGGCTAAGGTTATTTCACGACAGGACTTGAGAAGATGAAACTCTACCGTTTTCTGACCGCCCCGGACGATGCCAGCTTCTGCCACAAGGTGACGGCCGCATTGAACAAGGGCTGGCACCTGTTCGGCTCGCCGACCTATGCCTATGACAAGAAAGCCAAAACCATGCGCTGCGGCCAGGCCGTGGTGAAGGATATCGACGGCCAGGAATATGGGCCGGATACAAAGCTTAGCGACTGGTAGATTTTGCAAAGCGCCGACGCAGGCTGTGTCGAGATTCAGGTCAGGCCGAGTCGAAAATGGTGGTGCCCGAGAACCGGAGCGGAGCGTACTTTTGAGTACGTGAGCACCGGAAGCGCAGGGGACCGCCATTTGCAGGCCGGCCTCACCTGAATATCGGCACAGCCTACTCGGCAGCCTCTTCGAGCTTCTCCATATCATCGTCCGACAGGCCGAAATGGTGGCCGATCTCGTGGATCAGAACATGGGTGACGATATCGCCCAGCGTCTCCTCGTTTTCGGCCCAGTAGTCGAGCATGGCGCGGCGGTAGAGCGTGATGCGGTTCGGGCCTTCGCCGGTCTGCGGGTTCCAGCGTTCGGCGATGCCGCGGCCCTCGAACAGGCCGAGCAGGTCGAACGGGGTTTCCAGCGACAGATCGTCCATGATCTCGTCGGTCGGGAATTCGGCGATCTGGATGACGATCTCGCCGGTCAGCTTGCGAAAGTCCTCCGGCAAGTGGGCGTACGCCTCCAGGGCGAGGAACTCCATCTCCTCCATCGAGGGTGCGAGTTCGCCATGCCAGGTACGGGATTTGTAGATACGGGCCATGCTTTGTCCTTTGAACCCGGCATATAGGCTTTCGCACCGGGCGAGGCAAATGAAGCGTCGATTCCTGGCTCAACGGCTTTGCCACTGCCGGGGAATCGCGTAGGGGTCGGTTCCGGCCATCTCTCAGGAGTTCTCATGCCGGACCTTTCCACCATCGGACTTTTCGCCATTGCCTGCCTCGCGCTGACCGCGGCACCGGGGCCGGACATGCTGCTGATCGCTTCGCGCAGCGCCAGCCAGGGGCGCTCCTCGGGTCTGGCGACCTATGCCGGCATCGCCGCCGGCACCTATTGCCACGCGCTGGCCGCCGCCTTCGGCCTGTCGCAACTGTTCCTGGCAGCACCCATCGCCTACGACATCGTGCGCTATGCCGGCGCGGCCTACCTCGCCTGGCTCGCCTGGAAGGCGTTCCGTTCCGACGGAACGGCATTTGCCCCTATCGCCGGCCTACCGCGCTATTCGCGCGGCCGGATTTTCCGGCAAGGCCTGCTGACCAATCTGCTCAACCCGAAAATGGCGCTGTTCGTGCTGGCGCTGTTCCCGCAATTCGCACACCCCGAGACCGGTTCCGTCGCAGGCCAGATCCTGCTGCTGGCTACCGTCCTCAACCTGATCGGGCTGGTGGTCAACGGCCTGGTCATCCTGACCGCAAGCCGGATCGGAGCGGCGTTGTCGAAGCGCACACGGTTCCGGCGCGCACCGCAGATTCTGCTCGGAACCGTCTTTGCCGGGCTTGCCGCACGATTGGCGTTTGGCGGTCAGCGCTGATTTCCCGGCGGAGAAGCCTTGGTGATTGGCGAAGAAACCCCGTCACTTCGTCATTTTGGGGCGGAGCAAGGAGCGTAGCGACGCAGCGCAGATCCCAGAATCCATGCCGTGACCTGAGAGCGCCGCTACGGTGCAGAATTCTGCTCCGCTGCACCGTTCGGTCGAAGTAACGGAATGGATCCCAGGGTCTCGCGACGCCGCTGCGCGGCTGCTTCGCCCTAGGATGACGAAATCACGAGATGCTGCGGCCTACCCATATGCTGGGCTCGCGACCGACCCTCTGAGGAATAAATTCCTTGTGACTCTGCTTGACTCTCCTGGTCCACTCTGGAATCTATAGGAACATAACAGGAACAATTGTGAGTGGACACTGACCGACATGGCGATATCAGCCGTGGCGCGGGAGACTGTTTTTTCCCTGCGCCGCCAGATCGCGAAAATCGAGGGAACGCTGCCCGAGCGCCTGCAGGCGCCGGCTGGCGCGCCTCTTGATGCTGACGCCAGCGCCTATGTCGATCTTACCATCGTCCGGCGCGGTCTTGCCGCCGCCTTGCCGGATGCCTTCCTGCCCATCGGCATCGAGCGCCTCGATGCCGCTTTGAGCGGCGGCCTGCCGAAAGCCGCGCTCAGCGAAATCCATGGTCTGGAAACCCGCGATGCCGGAGCCGTGGCCGGCTTTGCGCTGTCACTCACCAGCCTGATCCTCAAGCAGGCGCAAGGACTGCCCATCCTATGGATCGGCACGTCGGAAATCTTCCGCGAGGCCGGCTTTCCCTATGCCAGGGGGTTGCATGCCTCGTTCGGCATCAAGCCGGAGCAATTGCTGTTTTCCGAGGCGCCAAAGCTCGTCGATGCACTGTGGATCGCCGAGGAGGCGGCCCGGATGACAGCGCTCGCCGCCGTCATCCTGGAAATCCGCGGCAATCCGCAGCGGCTGGACCTGACCGCGACGCGCCGGCTGCATGCAAGGGCGGCAAGCGCCGGCCGCCCGGTGTTCCTGCTGCGGCAGGCGGCCGAGCCCGAGCCGACGGCAGCACCCGTCCGCCTCATCGTCTCGTCGGCGCCGGCAACGCCACGCGACACCATCGCCGGGCCGCTCGCCGGTTCGATCGGCCGCCCCGCCTTCACCATCACCATCGGCAAGAGCCGCACGGCCCTGCCTGGACAATTCACACTGGAGTGGAACCCCGATGAACGCGCATTCGACGAGAGAAGAGGCGAGGAAAAACGGGAACGGGCAAAGAATCCTGTCGCTGTGGTTTCCCTACCTGGCGGCCGAAAGGATCCTGCGGCAGCGTCTGGGGCGGTCCTGGCGTTCCCGGCCGTCGGATCATCCACCGCTGATAATCAGCCACCGCCAAGGGAACGCACAGCGCATCTCGGCCCTCGACGAGCGGGCTGAGGCGCTGCACCTGAAGCGCGACATGGGCATCGCCGATGCGCGCGCCATGCATCCGTCGATCGACATCGTCGAGGCCGATCCGGAGGCCGACCGCCGCCTGCTCGAAGGTCTTGCCGACTGGTGCGACCGCTACACCCCGCTGGTGGCGATTAACGCGACAGACGGCCTGTTTCTCGACGTCACCGGTTGTACCCATCTGTTTGGCGGCGAACGCGCCATGCTGGACGACATCCTGTCGCGCTTCTTCCATCAGGGCTTCGATGTCCGCGCCGGCCTTGCCCCGACACCGGGTGCTGCCTGGGCGGCGGCCCACTTTTGCGGCGACCGCATCGTTGTGTCAGGCGAGGAGGAAGCCCTGCTCGCCCCCTTGCCCTTGGCCGCACTGCGTATCGACCCGGCGACCCGCGCCAGCCTGGAAAGTGTCGGCCTGCGCACGGCGGGCGCCGTCATGGCGGCACCACGCGCGCCGCTCGCCCGCCGCTTCGGCGCCACCTTGCTGTTGCGTCTCGACCAGGCGCTTGGCCGCCTTGACGAGGCGGTCTCGCCGCGGCTTCCCGTCGCGCCGCTTTCGGTCGAGCGCCATCTCGCGGAGCCAATCACCTTGACCGAGGAGATCGAGCGGCTGGTCGGCATGCTGGCCGCGACCTTGAAGACCGACCTCGAGCGCCGTGGCGAGGGCGCCCGGACGCTGGCGCTGCTGCTCTTCCGCGTCGACGGCGCCGTCAGCCGCATTGCGCTCGGCACCTCGCGGCCGATGCGCGACCCCCGGCTGATCCAGAAACTGTTCCATGAAAGGCTGGCCGCACTCGAGCAGGATATTGACGCCGGCTATGGCTTCGATCTGGTGCGGCTCTCGGTGCTGGCCGCCGCCGCTTTCGACATGGCGCAGGCCGATCTGACCGGCGAGGTGACCGACGACGGCGCCGACATCGCCCTGTTCGCCGACCGCATCCGCGCCCGGCTCGGCGAGGGCGCGGTGCTGCAGCCGGTCCTCGTTGAGAGCCATCTGCCGGAACGCGCCGTCGCAACCATCCCGTTCACCGAAGCGCCGCGCCGGACCACGCCGCCGAAAAAGCCAGTCAAGGTGCAGGCGCCCACAACCATCTTCCCGCCGGAGCGGCCGATCCGGCTGTTTCGCGCGCCCGAGCCTATCGACGTGCCGGCCACCGAAATGCCGGAGGGACCGCCGCTGCATTTTCGCTGGCGGCGTGCGCTCTACCGCGTCACCCGCGCCGAAGGGCCGGAACGGCTCGCCGCCGAATGGTGGCGTGAAGCGTCAAGCGATCCGGTCACATCGACCCGCGACTATTTCCGCATCGAGGATGGCGATGGCCGCCGCTACTGGCTCTACCGGCAAGGCCTTTACGGCAACCCGCAAGTGCCGCCGCGCTGGTTCATGCATGGGATCTTCGCATGAACGCGCTGACCGTCATCCCCTATGCCGAGTTCGGCATCCAGTCCAATTTCTCCTTCCTGCGCGGCGCCTCCAAGCCGGAGGAACTGGTGGTCGCCGCCAAGCTACTGGGTTTCTCCGCGATCGGGCTTGCCGACCGCAACACGGTGGCCGGCGTGGTGCGCGCCTGGCAGCAGGCCAAGGTCGAAAAGCTCTCCTATCACCCCGGCTGCCGGCTGGTTTTCGGCGATGGCACGCCGGATATTCTCGCCTATCCCAGGGACCGCAAGGGCTGGGGGCATCTGTGCCGCATGCTGACGCAAGCCAATCTGCGCGACGAGAACGAAAAGGGCGCCACCCTTCTCCAGCGCAGCGACCTGCTCGAATGGGGGGACCTGATGTCACTCGCCGTCCTGCCCGATCTGACGGCGGACGCGCAAGACAGCCTCGCCCTCATTCGCCAGCTCGAGGACCGCTTCGGCAGGGCTCTGCGGCTTGGCGTCTCGCCCGACTATGCGGGCAATGATCGTTTCCGCATCGAGCAGGCAGCGGCTTTTGCCCAGACGACTGGCATACCGCTGATGGCGACCAACGACGTTCTCTACCACACGGCTGAACGGCGCCCGTTGCAGGATGTGCTGACCGCGATCCGCCTCAACACACCCGTCGCCGAGGCTGGGCTGGAACTCACCGCCAATGCCGAACGCCATTTGAAGCCACCGCTGGAAATGGCCCGCCTGTTCCGCAGGCATCCGCAGGCGCTGGCCGAGAGTTTGCGCTTTGCGGAAGAGCTGACCTTCTCACTCAGCGACCTCCAGTACAATTACCCCGACGAGCCGACGGAATCCGGACTCGGCCCGCAGGCCGAGCTGGAAAGGCTGGCGCGGGAAGGGGCGACCCGGCGGTTCCCGGGCGGTGTCCCAGCCAGCGTCATTAAACGCATCGAGGAAGAGCTCGCTCTGATCGAGCGTCTCAACTACGCGCGCTACTTCCTGACCGTCTACGACATCATCAAATTCGCCCGTAGCCAGAACATTCTCTGCCAGGGACGCGGTTCCGCCGCCAATTCGATCATCTGCTTCTGCATCGGCATCACGGAGGTCGGGCCGGACAAGATCGACACGCTGTTCGAGCGCTTCATTTCCGAGGAGAGGAACGAACCCCCGGATATCGACGTCGACTTCGAGCACGAGCGACGCGAAGAGGTCATGCAGTACATCTATACGAAGTACAGTTCCAAACGCACCGCGCTCGCCGCCGCCGTCATCAGCTATCGCGGCCGCTCAGCGTTGCGCGAAGTGTCGAAGGCAATGGGCCTGTCCGAGGATGTCCGGGCGTCCCTGTCCGGCTCGATCTGGGGCTGGTCGACCTCCGAACTCGGCGAGAAGGAAGCCCGCGCCGGCGGCCTCGACCGCAGCGACCCGACATCGCGGCATGTGATGGAACGGGCCAACGAGATCATGGGCTTCCCCCGTCATTTGTCGCAACATGTCGGCGGCTTCGTCATCACCCGGGACCGGCTCGACGAGATCGTGCCCATCGTCAAGACGGCGATGGACGAGCGCAAGATGGTCGAATGGGACAAGGACGATCTCGACTCGGTGAAGATCCTCAAGGTGGACATCCTGGCGCTCGGCATGCTGACCTGCCTCCAGCGCGCCTTCACCTTGCTTACCGACCACTATCCAAAGGCACGGGACCCATATGGGCAACCCTATGTGCTGGCCACTCTCCCGGCAGAGGACCAACGCGTCTATGACATGATCTGCCGCGCCGATACGCTCGGCGTCTTCCAGATCGAGTCTCGCGCGCAGATGTCGATGCTGCCGCGGCTCCAGCCACGCGATTTCTATGACCTTGTCATCGAGGTGGCGATCGTTCGGCCGGGCCCGATCCAAGGCGATATGGTCCATCCCTATCTGCGCCGCCGGCAAGGCAAGGAGAAGCCCGAATATCAAAAGTCGGAATTGAAAGAGATCCTCGGCAAAACGCTCGGCGTGCCGCTGTTCCAGGAACAGGCGATGAAGATCGCCATCGTCGCCGGCGGCTTCAAACCGGGCGAGGCCGACGAATTGCGTCGTGCGATGGCCACCTTCAAGCGCACCGGGACTATCGGCAATTACCGCGACCGTATGATCAAGGGCATGGTTGGCAAGGGATACACCGAGGACTTCGCCGTTCGCTGCTTCAAGCAGATCGAGGGTTTTGGCGAATATGGCTTTCCCGAAAGCCATGCCGCTTCCTTCGCCTTGCTCGTCTATGCCTCCTGCTGGTTCAAGACCTTCTATCCCGACGTGTTCTGCGCCGCGATCCTGAATTCGCAACCGATGGGATTCTATCAGCCGGCCCAGCTGGTGCGCGACGCGCGCGACCATGGCGTCGACATTCGCGAGGTCGACGTGAATTTCTCGGTCTGGGACTGCACCCTGGAAAAGGCGCCCTTCGACCCGGCTCGCATCCTGCCGCGCCATGCCGAGATGCGCGGCGTCATCGAGACGTCCCATGCGATGCGGCTCGGCTTCCGGCAGATCAAGGGTCTTTCCAAGGAACGCATGGAGGAGTTCGTGAGGCGGCGCGGTTCAGGATACGAAACCGTCCGGGATGTCTGGCTGCGCTCCGGCCTCGATGTCGACGAGATCGAGAGGCTGGCGCAGGCCGATGCCTTTCGTTCGATCGGCCTCGACCGCCGTGCCGCACTGTGGGACGTGCGCGCGCTGGGCGCCAAGAGTGCGGCCGAAAAACTGCCGCTGTTCGACCAGCCGGCGCTGCGCCTGCGCGAGCTGGAGCCGCAGACGAAGTTGCCGAAAATGCCGCTCGGCGAGCATGTCATCCACGACTACCGCTCGCTCGGCCTGTCGCTGAAGGCGCATCCGGTCGCTTTCTTGCGCGAGCGGCTCGACCGCGCCGGCGTCACGCCCAATGCCAACCTGCCTTCGGTACGCGACGGCAGGCGGGTTTCCGTCGCCGGTCTCGTGCTGGTGCGGCAGCGCCCCGGCAAGGGCAACGCCATCTTCCTGACGCTGGAAGACGATAAGGCCGTCGCCAATGTCATTTTCTGGGAGCGAACTTTTACCCGCTTCCGCCCCATCGTCATGGGCGCGCGGTTCGTGAAGGTCACCGGCAAATTGCAGGCGGAATCCGGTGTGGTCCATATCGTCGCCGATAAGATCGAGGATCTGACGCCGTGGCTGACCGTGCTTCTGGAGAAGGTGAGCGGAGCCAGTCAACCGGTGTTACGAGACACACCGGTCAAAGACCTCGCAACACTGTCGGAAGAGGCGGAGAGTGTCATGCCCAAGGGGCGTAATTTTCAGTAGGCATTAGCCTGCTCCGTTGTCGCAGGCGGAGCGATTACGAACAGAACGCTGGCCCGCCAGCCTCTCTAAGGGGGGATGCTCTGCCGCTCAACCCGGCCCACTCAGCCTCGGCGGCGCCAGCACATCCTCCGCCGACAACGTCCGCGCTTCCGAAGGCAGCATGATCGGGATGCCGTCGCGCACCGGATAGGCGAGCTTGGCGATCCGCGAGATCAGCTCGCCCCGCTCCGGATCCCAGGCCAGCGGCCCCTTGGTCAGCGGGCAGGCCAGGAGTTCCAGCAGCTTGGGATCGACCTTGATCTTCTTTCCGTCCCGTCCGTCCGCCGCCACGGTGTTGTCTCCTGACCAACTATCGCAACATGTGTTCGAGTATTACTGTAGACTCGAGCCGAAATCCTCGTTTTCGCGCGCCAGCGCCATCTCGGTGATGGCGATCAGCGTTTCGGCCCGCGTCTTCAGATCCGCGGCTTCGAGCAGCGCCTGTTTCTCGGCCGGCCCGTAGGGCGCCATCATCGACAATGCGTTGACCAGCATGGCATTTTCGGCGCGGCTGACGCTTTCCCAGTCGGCTTCGAGATCATTGGCCTGCAGATAGGCGCGAAATGCCTTGAGCAGCGCTGGCCGGTCGATCTCGTTCGCTGCCGGATCGTCATCGAGATCGGCGAGGAAGGGTGCGGGCTTCGCCTGCCGGAACGGCGTCTTGACCGTCAGTTCACTGGCGATGCGGAAGCGGTACACACCTTGCAGCGAAATCAGGTAGCGGCCGTCGCCGGTCTCGGAAAAGGCGATGATGCGCCCGGCGCAGCCGACATTGCAGAGCTGCGGCTCGCCATCCTCGCGCAACGCGTCGTCGAGACTGGGCTGGATGACACCGATCAGCCGCGAGCCGGAAATCGCCTCGTCCACCATCTGCAGGTAGCGCGGCTCGAAGATGTTGAGCGGCATGCGCCCGCCCGGCAGCAGAAGCGCGCCTTCGAGCGGAAAGATCGGGATCGTCGACGGCAGATCCTTGGCGACCCGGTAATGCGCGTTTCCCGCTTGCACCTCATTCCTCCCATCGCTTCCATCAAGAAGCGTGTCCTCGATCCAGCCTGTCTATCTGGCGCTTTGGCCTGACATCACAAGCCCGTGCGACGAAACAGCCGCCGGCTCAGGAAAACAGCAGCGCCGACAATTTGCGCCGCGCGGCCAGCGTCGCCTCGTCGGTCATGCCCCAGGCCTCGAACAGCTGCAGCAATTGCGTCCTGGCGCCATCCTCGTTCCAGGCCCGGTCGGCCTTGATGATGGCCAGCAGATTGTCGGCCGCCGCCGTGCGGTCGCCACCGGCGTTCTGGATCATGGCCAGATCAAAACGCGCCTGATGGTCCTTGGGGTTCTCGGCCAGGCGGCGCTCGAACTCGGCCGGATTGCCAAGCGCGGCGGCTTGCGCGGCAAGCGCCATCTTGGCACGCAGCGCGGCAAGCAAAGGCGCATCCTTCTTGGCTTCCGGCGCCGTTGCCAGCAGCGCCTCGGCGCCTTCGGTGTCGCCGGCCTCGAACAGCAGATCGCCCAGTCCGGCGATCGCCTCGATCGTCTCCGGCGCCTGCGCCAGGATGGCGTCAAAAATGTCGGCTGCGGTCTGCATGTCGCCGGCCTCGCGCGCTTCAGCCGCTGCCGCCAGCGCATCGGCCACGGGCGGAGCGCCATTGCCCTTGCCGCCGACCTTGGTGATGAATTCGTTGATCTGGCTTTCAGGGATTGCCCCCATGAAGCCATCGACCGGCTGGCCGTCCTTGAAGGCGATGACCGCGGGAATGGACTGGATGCCGAGCTGGCCGGCGATCGAGGGATGGTCGTCGATGTTCATCTTGACCAGCTTGACCTTGCCGCCGGCGGCCTTGACCGCCTTCTCCAGCTGCGGCGTCAACTGTTTGCAAGGCCCGCACCACGGCGCCCAGAAATCCACCAGCACCGGCTGGCGGCGCGATTCCTGGATGACGTCGGCGGCGAAAGCGGCCGTCGTCGTGTCCTTGATGACATCGCCGGTGGGAGCGGCCGGCGCATCGCCAAGCGCCACCTTTGCCGGCGCGGGTGCGGTTCCGCCATACTGCACCGTGGTGGCATACTGGCCGCCACTGCTGCCGAATGACCCGCCAAACGGCTTGTTGTCGCTCATCTCGTCACCCTTTCAGTCGCGCCGCCGGCCAGCGGGTTGGCGCAATGTCTCTCAATGGAAGTCGGCTTTCGCCATGCATGTGGCGATCATGCCGAGACTTTCAAGATAGCAGCATCATGCCCGGTTGCCTCGACGAATTTGATAAGGTCATCCCTGGCGATCGATGTCGTCGCTTCATTGGTGAGCGGATGCCCATTGATGACGGCATGTTCCATCAAATCCTTGTCGAGCACCAGCTTGACCCGATTTGCCGTATCGTTGATGACGCCAAACACCGTGACCGCGCCAGGCGTGACGCCAAGCAGCTCCAGCAGCATCTCCGGTTTGCCGAAGGAAACGCGGCTGGCGGCGCCGATCAGCTGATGGATCTGCTTGAGGTCGACGACGGCGTCCTCGCCGACGGTGACCAGGAAGAAATTGTCCTTCTTGTCCTTCAGGAACAGGTTCTTGGTGTGCCCGCCGGCAATCTCACCGCGCAGCGCCTGCGAATCGGCCACCGTATAGAGCGGCGGGTGGCGTATCGTCGAAACGGCAATGCCGAGTTCGGCAAGAAAGGCAAAAAGGTCAGCTTCGGTCTTCGGCATCGATTGTCTTCTTCGTCGTTTTTCCGCCTTGCCGTTTACGGCCAATGCGGTGGCCGACACAAGACCATCGCGCAATGGGGTGGCGAAATCCGCTCGTGGCGGGCGGTTTGCCGGCATCGCCCGGGACGTTGCGAAAAGCCTGACATTTCCCTGTTGCAATCGCCGCGCTCTTCAGCCATATAGGCCCGGCTTGCGGCCAAGACGCCGTGTGAGCGGGTGTAGCTCAGGGGTAGAGCACAACCTTGCCAAGGTTGGGGTCGAGCGTTCGAATCGCTTCACCCGCTCCAATTTCCTTCCAGGGGAATCAAGCATCAAAAACGGTCGCCTTGGGCGGCCGTTTTGCTTTCGAGGTCATAGCGCTGCCTCGTCGCCCAGCCCTGACGCGATTGCTCAGCGTTTGATCCGAATGCCAATCCCCATCACTCTGTCGGCATTGGAGTGATACAAAAATTCATGGAAATCGGCGCGCCCCGATTCCTCGGTCTTTAGCTCCCGCCAGAATTTGGGGACCGTATCGTCCCCACAAAATCGATCGTTGATATCGTGGAACATACAGAGGCGCGCCTGCCGACCGACATTTCGGTAGTCACGGGTGATCCATTCGTAGGAGTGATCTCCATCGATAAGAACGAGATCGAAGACGTGGCCGGCGAATGCGTCCGACGTCTTGCCGGCAAGGAACTCGACTGGTGTCTTGAAGACGATTCGCGCGCAAGTCGGGAGGCGGGAAGCAATATCGATGGTCGTCGCTTTCAGGCCCGGGTTGAGCCTCGACAGACATGCCGCCATGAATGAAAACGTGAAACCGTCGCAGGTTCCCACTTCAAGAAAGCTGACGATCCGTTGGCCGGCCAACAGCGCCATGGCCTGCGCCAGTTGCCTCGGAATCTGCCACAAACCGGGCGCATGGAAATTCATGTCATCGACATCATCTCCATACAGGGCACGCCGGTCGTGGCGCAGGCCGATCTGGCGGATTTTCGCTTCGAGAAACGTGCTATGCGAAAGCTCTTCCATTTTCGCATTTTCAATTTCACGAACCACCCGCTCCAGCCTGCTGGTCGCGAACCGCGAACTGAGTGCATGAACCGGCTTCTTGATAAGTTGCTTGAGTGAAGGCATTTGCGGATCGCGATTCCTGGGAGCCTCGCATGAATAACACGCCCCATTGTCTGGCGAAGAGCCTTTCCCTGGTCGCTTAAGCCCTGTGAATCACCCCTTCCCGATCGCCATCACACCGCCGGCCGCCCTTACCCCGCCTTGCGCAGCGACGCCTGGTGGACCAGCGACGTCCAGCTATTGGTCGAGGCGAGGTGGCAGTAGAGCAGGCCGAGCGCGCCGGATTTCCTGAGGTCGAGGAAGGCCGCGTCGCTCAGTTTGTTGAAGGCAGGCTCGTCGATCACCTGGAAATCGGTGAGGTTGAGCACTTCGCCGCCTTCCAGCGTCACCTTGCTCTGGCGCGGCGCGAACAGGCCATGCGCGTCGATCTTCTCGACCATCTCGCGGGTAGCCCTGAAGTCGATCTGGAACTGGTTGCAGAAGGCAAGCGCCTGCTTTGTCGCCTCGGTCGGCTCGTTGCCGATGAAGAACGGCGCGACCTTGTCGTCACGCGACGGCGCCACGGTCTGGTCGACGACGCGCTCGCTTGCCCGGTCGACGCACAGCGTCAGCCGGCCTGCCGTGGTCGGATCCTCGGCCAGGATGAAGGGATAGCGGCGGACATAGGCAGGAACGTAATGCGGCGCGGTCCACCGGCCGTCGGCATCGACGAACAGGTTCTCGTTCTGGCGCACGCCGGTGATGATGACAGGCGCCTTGCCGTCGCCGATGAAGACGATCGGATAGGAGCGCATTGCCGCCGGCATTTCCGATGCCACAACCGGAATGGCATGCGCTGCGCGCGCGAAGGAAAAATCGCTGCGCGCGGTCAGGCCGAGCGAGCCGTGCCGCGTCGGATTGAGCGCCTCGGGTTTGGAGTAGAACAGTGGCATTGCGGCGCCTGCAGGCGCTTCCGTTTTTGCCTTGTTATCAGCCATGGTCCGTCCCTTTCTCCCGCCAGCCGATCAGGCCGGCCCTTCGGCATCAGACCCCGAAGACTGGAATCTGCTCTTGTTGCACTGATCTTGGCTGGCCAAGACTCCCGCGCCCGAACAAAGTACTACAGTGTCCAAGCCACGCATAAAAGTACAACCGTCGCTGTATTTTGCGTTTTTGCCGGCAATTGTCTCGCGCAAGCTTGGCCTGGCGGCGGGGCCTATGGACAGGCCGCAGTGAAGCGGCGACAGTGCCGCCAGCAAAGCAATTCCGGGAAAAGTGCGCGGCGGTTTTCCCTTGGGCACTAGAGGTTGGAGCGGGTCCTGTCGGACACTGAACCGCCCCGGAAAGCAGGTTGAGGCTGATGGCATGACGGCGGCGGATTTCGAACAGGCCATCGGGCAGGCGTTCACCATCGAAACCGGTGGCGGGCAGATCGCCCTCGAATTGAGCGCGGTCAACCGCATCGCTTCGAGCCCTCGCCCGGATGGCGGGTTTTCGCTGATGTTCAGGGGGCCGCGCGACATCGCATTGCCGCAGGCGACCTATCGCTTCACCGGCAATGGCGGGACCCATGACATCTTCATCGTGCCGGTTGCCGCCGATGCGGCCGGCCGGCTTTATGAGGCGGTGTTCAATTAGGCGCTCGACATTGGCCGAAGCCTTCTCCGCTTCGTCATCCTGGGGCGGAGCAAGGAGCGGAGCGACGCGGCGCAGACCCCGGGATCCATGCCGTGACGTCAGAGCGACGCAACGGTGCAGGTTTTGCTCTCTACATCCGTGCCGCTGATCGGCAGCCATTCTGGACCGCCGCATTCTCGATTGATGTCGCGGCATGGATCCCTTGGGCTGCGGAGCAGCTCCAGAGGTCTGCGCCGCGTCGCTCCGCTCCTTGCTCCGCCATAGGATGACGAAGCGTGGAGGCCTTGGCCAATCTCCAGAGTTTGCGGCAGCCCGCTAAAACGAACGATGTTACCTGCCGCAACCCGTCACGACCCGGCCGCACCCCCCAACGCCGGCGCACACGCCATCAGGTCGTAAACACCCTTGTCCTCGACCACCGTGAAGCCGAGTCTGACATAGAGCCCCCTGGCCGGATTGTTCTTCTCGACGTGGATCGATGCTGATTTGCCGGCTAACCATGCGTCATCGATGAGGTCGCGCAACAGCGCCGTGCCGTAGCCCTTGCGGCGATGGGTGGGCAGGAAAGCGATGTCGATGATGCGGTGCTGGCTTGGCCAGCGCTCGATGTAGAGGCGGCCGATGTCCTGTCCGGCATGCTCCACCACCAGCCAGTCGGCCTCGGGATAGTGCTTGTGGTAATGCGCGTGCTGCGCCTGGAACTGCATGTCGAGGAAGGCGGCTTTCTGCGCCGCGCTCCAGTCCGTCACGGCGAGTTCTTCCATGCGCGTCGAGGCGTAGAGCCGCGACAGGAACGGCAGGTCGGCCTCAGTCGACGGACGGAAAGCTAGCCCGACCTTGTTCGACCGGGCCCACACTGGAGGGCGATGTTCCAAACCTGCTTCTGCCACGCTGCCTGCGGTCAACGCTCAGACCGGCGGCGTCAGGTCGCGCACCACGACAATCTGCTTGAGGTTGCCGTCGGTCAGCGACGTCCAGGCATACTCCCATTCGGAGCTGTCGATACCCATCTGGTTGATCGTCCAGAGCCCAAACGTGTTGTCCGGCATGATCATCATGCTGAACAGCGCGAGCCGGCCGTCAGCATTGTAGTTGAGCGTCAGCCGCGTCGAGTAGAGGGATACGCCGAAATCGCGCCAGCCCGACCAGTTCTGGGTGCTGGCATCCCACTGCGCGTTGAATTCGTGGACGCGCTGCTGGTCGGAGGAGACCAGAACGATGTCGCCATCGCCTTGGATGCCGGCGGCAAGCGTGTATTTGGGCACCCGGGAGTAACCCGTCGTCGCCCATTGCGTCCATGTATCCGTACCGGCGGGCTGCTGGCGGGTGTGCAGCACCTGGCCGTTCTGAGTCAGGCCGAACAGATTGGTGACGCCGAGCGGGCCGACCACCGGCGCCATTTCGGTGAACACACCGGTTTGCGTGGTGTCGATCTGCGCCCATCCCGTCCAGTCGGCCACCTTCAGCGCCTGCGGCTTGGCCTGCTGGCAGCGATAGAGATGCAGGCCCGAATTGATGCCGAACAGCGCGATGCGGCCATCGGCCTGGCGTATGGCGGTGATGGCCACCAGCTGACCCGTCAGCTGCTGCCAGTCGCTCCATGGCGTGAGGGGCGGCGCGAGTTCGTCGACGGTGACAACGATCGGCGTCGTCGTGCCGGGCGGCGTGATGGTTTTCTGCACCTGGATCACCCGATCGGGGTTCTGGTAGATCCACCAGATGCGGCCCTGATTGTCGGTGAGGAAGACCTCGATGCGGCCATCGGCGTCGTTGGCCAACGACAGCTTCTGGTAGCTGGCGACGCCGGGCGGGGCGCCGATGCCGACCGGCGCGGTCCACTTGTCGATCGGGCCGATCTGGTTGGGGTCTTCGGCGATGAAGGACAGATTGGTGGTGCCCGAGGGCTGCCCGACCACGGCGACGCGGCCGTCCTTGGTCAGACCCGCCGTCATGATGATCCAGGCGCCGGGCGCGATGGCCGACCAGGCCGCGGGCCACGACCCGTTCGGCGCGACCTGAGCCTTCTGGATCAGCCGCCCGGCGGCGGAATCGATGCCCACCACCATCAGCCGCGACAGTTCGAAGAACGGTGTGCCGGCCGGCATCTGCTGGAAGGAAGGCGCGGGAGACGCCGCGGCTGCGGCCTTCTTGCCACTGGCCGATTTCGACTTTGGAGCTGCTGTCTTGGCCATTTGATTGGTCCCGTGCCTCGGTGTCAGGTTCTCGGCGGATAAACGCCTTGCAGCGCGATGCAGAAATAGCAGGTGAGATAGGGCTGCAGATTGTTGTGCGGCTGGTCGCTGCCGACCGGCCGTACTGCCAGATTGCTGAGCGGCGTCAAAGTGGCCGTTGCCGAGTAAGACTGCCCGGGATTGGTACGCGCGAAGGATCGTGCCGGGCTTGGCGCCGCCAGATTGGCGGGATTGATGTTCGCCATCAGCGTATGCCCGTGCTGTGGCATCTCCGATATCAGCAGCTGCACCGTGTCCGAACCACCCGTCTCGCCGAGATCGTGCAGCGAAAGGCCCGGTCCTTGCCCCGGGTGCATCGGCGCGCGGCCCTGCAAATCGGGCAAGGCAAAGTTGGACTTGCCGTTGCCGCCATAAGTCGTGCCGAGCAGGGAGAACAGCGCGGTGTTCTGCGACAGCGGCAGCAATTGCCCATCGCACCACGCCCAACCCTTGGGTGCGAAATTGAACGGGAAGATGCGGATTTCGGCGACGAACGGGTCGGCCATGACGGTCCTCTTAAGTCTGCGACGGGAAGATGCCGAACAGCGAAATGATGAAATTGACGCAGAGATACGGTTGGAAGTTGGTATGCGGCTGGTTGCCGCCGGATTGTCCGGCAGTCTGCGGAGACATTGGCGTAGTCGCCGGCGATTCACGATAGATTTGCGACGCGCCGACCTGCCCGGTCAAATTGCCTGTGGGCGTACTCGCCGCGGCGTTGTTCAACGAGGCGACGAACGGGTGTGTGTGTGAGGGTATCTGCAGGGTCGACAGTGTGACCTCTTCCGCGCCGCCGGTCTGGGAAAGGATGAAACTGTTACCCTGATGGATCGGAAGGCGGCCACGCAGATCCGGCATCGCGAAGGTACTTTGACCGTCGCCGCCATAGGTGGTGCCAATCAGGTTGAACAGCGTCTCATTTTCAGAGATGGGCACCAGCTGCCCTTCGCACATCAACCACCCGGCCGGCGCAAAATTGCCGGCAAACATCCTGATTTCACCGACATAGGGTTGTGCCATGATCTCGTTCCCTTAAGTCTGCGATGGGAAAATGCCCTGCAGGGCGATGCAGAAGCTCAGTGTCAGAAATGGCTGCATGTTGATATGCGCCTGGTTGCCACCGACTGAGGCGAGCGTACCGGGGTCCATCGCCGTCGTCGGGTTCCCGGGCGCCGTATAGACGTTGGCGACCGTTGCCAGCAGATTGCCGTTGGGCACCGGCGCGTCGGCATTGGCCGTCGTGGCCTGCTCGATATGGCTATGCATCGGCAATTCCCCGAGCAAAAGCGTATGCGCCTGCTCGCCGCCACGCTCGCCAAGCACATGACCGCCGCCGGGATGGATGGGCGCGCGCCCACGATAATCGGGCAGTCCGAAGTTCACGCGACCGTCACCGCCGAAAGTCGTTCCAAGTAAAGAGAACAACCCCTGGTTCTGATTTATCGGTAACAATTGACCGTCGCACAGTGCCCAACCTTTCGGTGGGAAACCGAAAGACATGATTCTGATTTCGGAAAGAAATGGTTCCGCCATCGTTGTTTCCTCATTGTTGGCGTACACTAGCGCACGACTGCCGGCTTACGCAACGTCAGGAAGCGCTCAAATAAAAGAATATTTTTAACTTGGCTTTTATTAAAAATGGCCGGCTTCGTTTGAAGCCGGCCGGAAGGGTTACGGCGCCACCACGGGCGGCAACGCCGGCAAGGTGTTGACCAGTGTCGTCGTACCGTTTCCACCCGTCGTATCCACCACCGGTGAACCATTGTTGTCGTCGGTGATCACGCCCTGGGCGGTGCCTGAGCCCGAACCGTTTGTCGAAAGGTTCAGGTGCGTGTTGGCGTTGAAATTGCTCAGTTCGACATCGACCGCATAAAGAGACGAGTGGGTCAGTGTGTTCTTGCTGCCAGCGCCTCCGGTGTCCATGCCGATGACAATGTTCGTTGTGGAGGTATCGGTCGCGGTAGCGCCATTTTCGACATCGAGTGCGGCAAACGGGAAAGCGCTCGTCGGAGACGACACGCTGTTGCCATAAAGCGTGGCGTTCATCGTCGCGCTGCCGTCATTGTTCTGCAGGGCGATGCCAGCGTCGCCCACACCGGTAATGGTGTTGTTCTGGATCAGCACTGTCAGTGTGCCGGTGCCGGCCTCGCGGACGAAAATGCCGTCGGAATTCGAGCCCGTTTTCGCCGGGCCGACGGCGTTGCTGGCGATCGTGCCGGCCATAGTGCCATTGTCCTGGCCCTTGGCGACGAAAATGCCGACTGTGTCGAAGGCATTGGCGCCGCCATCGGTCAGGATGTTGTGCGAGATGTCGAAGGTCGTATGAGCGGCAGAGGTAAGGCCACCCGAACCGCTGCGTATATCGACCGCCGTGCCGCCGCCCGGCACGATTGCCTGTCCGTTGTGGAACGTGTTGCTCCGCACCACGGCATCCATGGTGGCATTGTTGTTGGCGGCAAAGGCGATGAAGTCGGCGCGTGTGCCGGCGAACGTGCTGTTGGTCAGCGTGTAGTTGGCGGTCGCGCTGTTGTAGACTTGGCCGCGAACGTTGTCGTTGCCGGTCGAACCGACCAGTCCAAACGTGTTGTTGTTCATGGTCAGGCGGGCCAGCGTGCCGCTGGTGTTGTAGAGATCGATGTTCTCGTCGAAGCCGCCCGAGATGCTCGACCCGCTGATCGAGGCGGTGCCGAGCAGATTGTCGAAGCGGATCGAGCTCTCTTCGAGGTCGCCGGCATTGGTGGAGCCGTTGGCGCCGTTGATGACGCTGTTGGCGAGGGTAAAGCCGGTGACGTTGTTGCCGTAAATGGCGAAGTTCGAGAAGTCGTTCAACTGCATGTTGGTGAACGATGCACCGCTCGTGTTCCGCAGGAAGATACCGGTGCCAACCGAGCCGGATGCGGTCTGGCCGCTTGCATCCGATCCAGTCAGAATGCCGCTGCCTGTCTTGCTGGCGATCGTGCCGCCGCTTCCGGCGGTACCCGTACCCGTCACCGTCAAGCCGCCCGAAGAACCTGTGTTGTCGAGAACGATGCCGGCAGCTGTGCCGCCACTGGACGAGATGCTCTCGAATTTCAACCCGCTTGCGCCGATTGTGGTGCCAACGACATTGAGCGCCGTCGCCGTGCCCGAGTCGATCGTGCTGCCGGAAGCCGTCGCGCTGACCGTGCCGCCACCGGTTGCGTTGAAGCCAATGGAGTTGCTGCTCGAGGTGTCGATGGTCAGCGCGCCGGTGAAGTTGATGGTCGAGCTGGTGTTGCTGTTCAGGAAGATGCCGTCGCTGGTGCCGGTCGAGGAGATCGCGCCGTTGAAGGCGACCGTGCCGCCGGTGCGGTTCTGGATGTCTATTGCACGACCGTTGCTGCTCTTGGTGATCGAGCCGCCATAGGTGACGGCGGCCGTGCCGCCCGAGCCAAGGAAGGCGACGCCCGTGGCGCCGGTCAGCGAACCGCTGCCGAGGCTGACGACGCCAGCGCCGGTGACACCGCTGACCACGACGTTGTTGGTGCCGCCGGACGAGGTGGTCGAGGTGAAATTAATCCCGGTCGCCGTGGCGACGCCGTTGAGGTTGATCGCCTGGCCGGCCGCGTTGATCGTGCCGGTTGTGACATTGACCGTGCCGCCATTGGTCACGGTGAAGGCCGTATTGCTGTTGGTCGTCACGATGGCGAGGTTGGCGAAGCTGACCGTCGAGGCCGTCGTGTTGTTGTTGATCGACACCGCGGTGCCGTTCATGATCGTGGTCGTGCCAAGGTTGACGGCGCCGGTGAAGCTGACCGTGTTGGCCGCCGTCGCACCGGAAATGGCGATGCCGCTCCCGCCGCCATTCGCCGCGACCGTGCCGGCAAAGCCGAAGCTGCCGCCGCTGCGGTTGGTGATGCTGATGGCGGTACCGGCGACGCTGGCAGTCGAGCTCGTGCTGTCGAAGCTGAACACCGCATTGCCGCCGATGACGGACAGGCCGCTGCCGCCCGTGAAGTCGACATTGGTGGCGGTGACCGTTCCGGAGGCAGCGCCAAACTTGATGCCGGTCCCGGCCGCTGCCGAGGTGATGGCGAGATTGGTCAGCGTCGTCGCGCCCGTGGCGCCGGAGCCGAAGTCGATATTGGCGGCCGTGAAATTCCGGATCGTCATGTTGCTGATCGTGGTGCCCGATGTCGCGCCGCTGATGCCGATCGCGGCATTCGCGCCGACGCTGTCGTCACCATCGATGATAAAGCCGTCGATGATGTTGCCGCTGCTGCCGAGTGTGATGGCGGTGCTGCCATCGTTGGTGGTCAGCGTCGCGGCTCCATTCGGCGTCTGATCGATGATCGAGAGGTTGCTGCTGGCCAGCTGGATCGTCGACGGCACCGACAGCGCCAGGTTGATGTTGCCGTTGCCGAAGCCTCGCACCTGTTCGCCCGCGGCGATCGCCAGCGTGTCGTTGCCGTTGCTGCCGGCCGCGGTGATGACGCCGCCATCATTGACCAGCACGATGATGTCGGTTGAAACCGCCGCCGCTTCCGCCGTGGTCAGCGTCGCCAGATTGTTCTGGTCCTTGCCGCTGCCGTCGCCGGTGGCGCTGGCGCCGACGAAATAGATCTTGCCGATGCCGAAACCGAGGCCGGGGCTGGACTGGAAGTTCACGTCCTGGAAATTGTAGGTGCCGCCTCCGGGCGCGCTGGAGGCGTCGATGCCGACATTGGCGCTGATGGTCGAACTCTTGTCGATCACCGATTCGCCGTCGCCATAGATGAAGGCGAGGTTCGTCGTGCTGTTCAGGAACACGCCGGTGTTGACACCGGAGATGCTGGAGCTGGCGCCACCACTAGCCACGGTGTCGCCGAGCCGCACCGTCTGGGCGCCTGTGGTGCCGCGCAGATCGACGCCGATCGACGTGCCGGCCGCTGCCGCGTTGGTGACGTCGAAATCATTGGCGGTGATAGCCGCGCCGAGCGTGGCGCCGTTGAGGTCGAAGGCGACGCCCGTGGTGCTGTTCAGGCCGATGGCGAGCGAGTTGAAGCTCAGAGCCGCGCCAAGCGTGCCGGAAACGTCGACGCCGGTGCCGGTGATGCCTGACAGGTTGACGGTGCCGAGCGCGATGGCGCCGCCGCCGGACGATGCGACATTGGTCAGCGAAATGCCGGTTGCCGCGCCAGTGGCCGAAACGCTGGAGAAGTTCACGCCGCCGGTGCCGACGGTGACGCCGTTCAGGTTGAGCGCCGTGCCAGTGCCGCTCGAAATGGTGCTGCCGGCGCCCGTGGCGCTGATCGTGCCGCCGCCCGTGGCGCTGAAGCCGGCGGTGCCGCCGAGGGTCAGCGTGTTGGTGAAGTTGATGGTCGCGCCGGTGTTGTTGTTGAGAGTAATGCCGCCGCTTGTGCCGGTGGCCGCGATTGTTCCGCTGAAGCTCGCCGTGCCGCCGGTGCGGTTCGCGACCGAGACGATGTTGCCCGCATTATTCTTGGCGATGGTGCCGGCATAGGTGATGCCGCCGGCGCCGCCATCGACATTGAAGCCCACGCCGGTCGGATTGGTGATCGAGGTGCCGGCGCCGAAGCTAAAGCTGCCGCCCGAGCCGGTGAGGATGTCGATGCCGGCGTCGCCGCCATGCAGCGTCGTTGTACCGTTGAAATTGTAGGTGCCGTCGGCATTGTTGAATTGCAGGCCGGTGCCGTTGGTGCCCGACAGCGTGCCGGTCTGGAAGGTCAAGGTGCCGGTATGGCCGCCTGCGACGTTGACCATGGCAAAGTTGTTGGCCTGGGTGATGTTGCCGCTGTAGGTGACGTTGGCCGCGCCAACGCCAACAGTGAAGGCCGTCGCGGTAGGGCTGATGATCGAGGTGCCGGTGCCGAAAGTGAACGTGCCATCCGAGCTGCCGAGGATGCCGATGTTGGCGAGGCCGCCGTTCAGCGTCGTCGTGCCGTTGAAATTGTAGGTGCCGTCGGCATTGTTAAATTGCAGGCCGGTACCGTTGGTGGCCGACAGCGTGCCGGTGTTGAAGGTCAGCGTGCCAGTATGGCCGCCCGTGACCGCGACCATGCCGGCGAGGTTGGCCTGGGTGATATTGCCGGCATAGGTGGCGTTCACGCTGCCGCCGGTGACCAGGAACGAAGTACTTGTCGCGCCGCTCAGGGCGCCGGTGCCGAGGCCGACGGTGCCGGTGACGGTGGTCAAGCTGACATTGTTGAAGCCGCCGCCCGACGAGGTCGAGTCGAGCGCGATGGTGGCGGCGACGCCCGAGAGGCTGATCGCCTGGCCGCCGGTGGAATTCAGCGTCTCGGCTCCGGCGGTGGCGGCGATGGTCATCGCGCCGCCAGTTCCCGAGATGCCAGTGCCGGTGGTGGTGTCGATAGTCAGCCCGCCGGTGAAGCCGGTCGTGCCGCTGCTCTGCGTAATGCCGGCGCCGGTTGTCGTGTCGATGTTGGCGAGGCCGGACACGTTGAGCGTGCCGCTGGCCCAGCCGATGCCGCCGCCGGTCGTGTTGTTGACCGTCACCGTGTTGAAATTGAAGGTGCCGGTGTTGGCGTTGATCGCACTGATGCCGGCGCCCGTCGTGCCGGTGATGGTGGTCGCGCCGCTGACGGTAAATGTGCCGGCCACACCGTCGAAGATGATGCCGCTGGCGCCGCCGGTGGCGGTGACGCTGCCGACCGTCATGTTGACCGTCAGCGGGTCGAGATCGAAGGCCGCGCCATTGGTGGTGTCGACCGAGCCGCCCGAGCTGTTAAGCGTAAAGGTGGTGCTCTTGGCGTTGACCGCCAAGCCTGTACCGCCATTGTTGGCGATGTTGAACGTGCCGAGGTCGAGCGTGCCACTGGCAAAGGCGAGGCTGAGGCCGTCGCCCTGTACACGCGCGCCTGTGGTGCCGATGTTGAGCGTGCCGACATTGACCGTGCCGCCGGCGCCGGTCGAGTCGAACGTGACGCTGTCGAAGACGACGCCAGCGCCCGTGCCGCCGACGACCGTGTTGTTGGCGAAGGAGCGGACCGCAATCGAGTTTTGCGTGGCGTTGACGTTCTGGCCGACGATGGAGACGGCCCGTTGCGTACCGGTCGATTGCAGCGTGTTGCCGTCGATGGAAAGCAGAAGCTTGTCGGCGGTCGCGCCGCCGCTGGTGGAGAACTCCAGCCCCCTGCCGCCGGCGGCTATGTCGTTGTCGTGGATGAAGAAGCTTGAGGCGGTTGCCGCACTGCCAGTGACTCCGGCGCCGCTGCCAAGATTGCGGATGATCAGGTTCTCGATGCCGCCGGTGATGGTGCCGGTGCCGGTCGTCGCGAAATTGATCACCGAGGTGGCGTTGTTGCTCTGCAGGATCGGCCGCAGCGTATCGATGCCTGCCGGCGCCGAGATAACAGGCGTGTTCTGTATCGTGGTGAAATGGAACGCCGCCGAGGCGCCGCCGCTGGCATCGACACCGAGCTGCGAGACATCGACGGCGGCGTCGCCGCTCTTGAAGGCAAGCAACACCTGCCCGTCGTCGAGGTTGAACGTGGTTCCGGCGAGGTCGATCGTCGACTGGCTGCCGCCGGTGGTCTTGTCGATCAGCACGATGACATTGGCCGCCGAGTTCTGGGCGTCCGTATAGCTGCCCGGATCGGCGAGGCTGCCGTCGCCGGTGCCGCCATCGATGACGTAATAGACGCTGATCGACGATAGGTTCGACGTGTCGCCGGAGAAATTGACGTCGTTGAAATTGTAGTCGCCCGAGGTCGGCAGGCTGTCCGTGGCGTGGATGACCTGGCCGCCGCCAAAGGTCGAGATCGTGGATTCGGCCGGACCCTGGCCGTCGCCGAAGACCAGCTTGGCATTGGTGGTGCTGGAGAACTGGACGCCATAGCCGACATTCTCGATCTTCGAGGTCTGGCCGGCCGGGTTGTTGTTGATCGTGTCGCCGAGTTGGATCGTGCCGGTGCCGGTCGTGCCGGCCATGTCCATGCCGATCGTGCCGGCGAGGCTGCCGCCGTCGACGTCGAAATCGCCCGCCGTGATGTTGCTCGTGCCGAGCGCAGCTCCGTTGAGGTCGAGGCCGATCGCATTGGCGGCATTGAGCCCGATGTTCAGGCTGTCGAAGCTGAGCGCCGAACCGAGCGTGCCGGAAATATCGACGCCGCGCGAGGTGATGTTTTGCAGGTCGACCGCGCCAAGGCTGATGGCGCCGCCAGAAACGTTGTTGAGCGAAACGCCGGTCGCTGTCGCGGGACCACTGGTCGAAATGCTCGCGAAGTTTATGCCGGCAGCCCCGATTGTCGCGCCGTCGAGCTTCAGCGCGGTGCCGCCGCCCGTCGTCGTTATCGTATTGTCCGCACCGCCGTCCTTGGTGACGCTGATCGTGCCCGACCCGAAGGTGCTGGCGGTAAAGCCGGTGCCGCTCGAGGTGGTGATGACGAGGCCACCATTGGTGAAGGCGAGCGTGCCCGCGCCTTGTCCCGGCCCAATGCTGGGTGCCTTGACGACGGCGTCGTTGGCGCCGGTGCTGAAGATCTTCGACGTGCCGGAGAAGGTGATCGTACCATCCGACGTGCCATCCATCGAAACGCCGGTGCCGGCGGCGGCCCCAGTGTGCGAAACGGTGCTCGAAATCGTATAGGTTCCGTCGGCGCCGGCAAAGTCGAAGGCCGTCGATGCCGTGGTCGACGTCACCGAGCCGCTGAGGTTGAGGGTGCCGAGGTCGGCCGTGCTGGTGCCGACCACGCTGCCCGTACCGACCTTGATCGAACCATTGTAGTTCAGCGTGGCGCCGGCGGCGTTGGCATTGAGGTTGATGGCCCAGCCGGTGGTGCTCGTCGTCGCGCCGATGCTGGCGGTGCCGCCATTGCCGCCAACATTGACGACACCCGGGAACATGCCGTTAAGCGAAATTCCGATCGAGCCGCCATCGATGGTCAGGCTGGAGCCCGCGACATTGGCGATGTTGACCGTGGGGACCGCACCGCTGAACTGGAAACCTATCCCCGTGTTTCCGATGTCGATATCGGTCGTTCCGGTGAAATTGACCACACTGCTGTTGCTGGTGGTCACGCCGAAAATGGTGACGCCAGTGGCACCCGTATTGGTCAGGCCACCGATGTCTACGTTGCCCGCGAGGTCGACGCTATTAAGAACCACGCTGCCGCCGGAAGCGGTGGCTACCGACGAGATGCTGTCGAAGGTGATACCGCCGCCGTCGACGTTGGCTCCGAGCATCAACAGCCCATCGCCGCCGGAGTTGATCTTGTTGCCAGTGCCGGTGACGGTAATGGTCGACGGCGTGCCGGGCGGCAAATTGACGACATCCCCGATAGATTCGAAGCCGGCGCCGGTTGTCGTCGTTATGTCGAGGCCACCGCCTGTGAAATCGATCACGGAATTCGTATTCGCGCTCGGGGTTCCCACAGGGAAGCCTCCGGGGAAGCCGATATTGACGCCGTCGGTCGCGCCCGAGTTGATCTGCTTGGTCGCGCCCGAGAAGGTGATGGTGGCCGAGTCGTTGCCGGCGATGACAATGTTGCCGCCGGCGCCCGCGAGGCCGTCCGTCAGCTTGCCCGACAGCGTCACCGAGCCCCCGGTAAGGCCCTGGATCGAGACAGCGGCACCAATGTCGTTGGTCGCAATCGTGCCGCCATAGGCGATGACGGCGTTGCCGCCGCTGGCTGATGTCGCCGAGCCGACATTGAACGACGTGCCCGAACCGGTGTTGGTCAGCGTGCCGCTGCCGAAGGTCGCCGTGCCGGCCAGGCTCTGCAGGTCGATGCCGCTGCCGGAGCTGAATGTCGCGCTGGTCGAGGCGAAATTGATGCCGGCGGTGATGCCGTCGAGCGCGATCGCCTGCCCGTTCGTGTTTGCCACCGTTCCGGTCGTGACATTGATCGCGCCGCCGCCCGTGGCGGTGAACGCGGTGGCGCCACTCGTCGAGACGTCGAGGTCCTCGAAGGTGACCGTGGAGCCGGTATTGTTGGTGAGCGAAACGCCGTTGCCGCCGATCGTCACGTCGTCGGAGAACTTGACCAGGCCGCCGGTGCGGTTGGCAATGGAGATGCCGCCGCCCGTCAGCGTGCCCGGCGTGACGCTGTTCGGCAAGGTGCCGCGCGTCACCGTGATGTTGCCGCTGCCGCCATTGGCGTCGAGCAGCGTGCCGGCAACATTGATGTTGTTATTGATGATCGACACATTGGTGTCGACGTCGACGACCTTGAAGGCTGTCTGGCCGGCGGCGACATTGCTGACCGTCACGCCTTCGATGACGATGCCGCCGGCATTGTTGAAGCCGGCCGCGTTCTGGTCGATCGTGAAGACGGAACCGGCGGCGCCTGTGAAGTCGAAAGCGGTGTTGCGCACCTGATTGCCGCCGAGCAGGTGCATGAAGTCACCGGTGCCGGTAACCACACCCTCATTGCCGGTGACATTGGCGCCCGTTGCACCGAGATTGCCCTGGACATTGATCGGCTGAATCGTGCCGGCGGTGGTGATCGAGGTTCCGTTGCCAAAGCCGGTGATCGACTGTCCCGAGTCGAGCGTGAACGGCGTGCCGCTGAGATCGACAGTGCCGACAAAGGCAAACGTCTGCGTGCCGGCCAAGGCGTCAGCAGCGGCAACCGAAATCGTGGTCACCGATGCGCTGAGCCCGTCCGTGCCGGCGGCAATGACACCACCGGATTGCGAAACCATGATCACGCCGCCGACCGCGCTCGCCAGATGGGCGGGGCCGGTGAAGGCGACGTCGTTGAAATTGTAGTTGCCGAGCGTCGGATCGAGCCCGATCGTGTTGACCGTGTAGCCGCTGGCCGCCGCGGAGATGGAGGATTGCAGGCCGTCGGCCGAGGTTCCGTCACCAAAGGTGAAGTTGGCGTTGGCCGAGGTCGCCGTGGTGCCACCCGACGACAGTTCGACGCCGACGCCGGCATTGCTGATGCTGGAGCCGCGCAGGAAAGTGATGGTCTTGTCGCCGGTGGTCGACGACAGGTCAATGCCGACCGAGGTCAGGGCGCCATTGGCGGTGATTGTCGTCAGGCCGAAGGTGGCCGTTGTCGAGGAACCGCTGAAGTCGATGCCGGTCTGGCTGGCGCCGATATTGCTGATGGTCGTCGTGCCGAAGCTGACGTCGGCATTGGTGCCGCTGAAGTTGATGCCCGCTGTGCTGGCGGCCGAGCCCATCGTCACGCCGGTCGTGCCCGTGAACTTGACCGCGCCCGTATTGCCGCCAATGTCGATGCCGTTGCCGCCGGCGCCCGACACCGTAACCGCGCCGAACGTCGCGCTACCTGCCACGTTCGAGATCGACAAGCCGTTTCCGGTTGGATTGGTGATCGACAAAGGCGCGGTCACGTTGAGGGTCGCAGCGGCGCCGAGGCCGGAGACGATCGCGCCGCCACCACCGGTTGCTGTCAGCCCCGAGCCGGTGAAACTGATCGTGCCGCCGGTCGGGGCGGTGGTCGAGCCGATCGCGAAGAGGTTGCCGGTGCCGGTCGAGGTGATCGCGCCGGTGAAGTTGACCGAGCCGCCCGTGATGCCATCGACCTTCGCGGCCGTGCCACCGGTCGTCGCGGAACTGTTGATGGCCGCGCTGATGGTGATCAAAGCGGTACCGCCAGAGACGACGACGCCATCGCTCGCGCCGGAATTGGTAATGGTGCCGCCAATACCGATCGTGCCGGTGTTGTTGGTCAAGCTGACGTCGGCGCCCGACACACCGGTCGTGACGAGATTGGTGACGCTGACCGTCGCGGCGCTGTTCTGAACGACGAAGCCCGGTCCCGGGCCACCGACGGTGGCGATGGTGGTGACGCCGCTGAACGTGTAGGTGCCGCTGGCGATGTTGCTGAGGCGGATGGCGTCGCCGTTGGCGCGGCTGATGTTGACGTTGCCGAAGGTGACGTCGCCGCCGCTGGTGTTGTCGATGACGATACCGGTCGGCACGGTGCCGCCGGAGCCGTCCACCGTGACGCTGGCGAAGGTAACGCCCGCCGTGCCGATGGTCAGGCCGCTGGCGCCGCCGAGAAGCTGAATCCCGTTTTCCGTCGCGCCGGCGCCGGTGTTGACCGTGTTACCCGATCCGGTCACCGTCAGCGTGCCGCCATTGACGGCGCTGAAGGCGAAGCCGCCATCGGTCGTCAGGTCGAGGCCGCCGGTGAAGTTGATCGTGCTGCCGGTGTTCCCGGACAGGTCGATCGCATTGGCCGCACCCGTGCTGGCGGTAATCTTGCCGCCGAAGGTGGCGGTGCCACCGGTCATGCCGGAGATCTTCACCGCGCTGGCCGCGCTCGTCTGGCTGATGGTGCCGTTATAGGTGACGTTGGGTGTGGAGTTGGTGATGGAGAAAGCGTTGCTGCTCGTGCCGGCGATGGAACTCCCGACCCCGAAGGTCAGGGTTCCGCTCGATCCCCCGACGATGCCGACGCCTATGCCGCCGCCGGTGATATCGAGATCGTCGAAGGTGGCGGTTCCATCGAAATTGTTGGCGAACAGCCCGACATTGGTGGCGCTGGTGATCTTGGTGTTGCCGGTGAAATTAACGGTCGCGCTCGAAGCGACAAGCGCGATGCCGGTCTGGCTCGCGCTCTGGACATCGAGATCGTCGACCGTGACCGTGCCGGTCACGCTGTCGAGAACAAGACCTGTCGCGACATTGCTGACCGTCACGCCCTGGACGGTCAGGCCGTTGATCCCGGTTGCGTTGATCCCCACTGCGCTGCCGCCGGAAATGTTGAAGTCGAGCAGCGAGTTGCCGTTGGCCGCCGTCACGACATCGCCGGCGCCGGAATTGGTCAGTGTCGCCGCGCCGCCGCCGGGGTCCGAGACAACGGTGTCGTGCTGGATGTTGTCGCCGGTGACGTTGATCGGCACGCCGCCGAGCGAGAAGGTGCGGCCGTTGCCGAAGGAGGCCAGCGTCTGGCCGTCGCTGAGCGAGAAGCCGCCCGCATCGTCGATAGGCGAACCTTCGTTGACCAGCACGAAGATCGCATTATTCTGGGTGTTCAGGTCGGCCTGGTTGACCGCGAGCAGGCTCGACGTCGAAGAGCCATCACCCAATGATCCGACAGCGCCGACGAAGATCACATTCTGCACATCGAACAGCTGCGGGCCGCTGAACGTGGTCGAGCCGAATGCGTAGAGACCGAGTGTCTGGTTGAGACCGCGCGCATCGAGCGAAGCGGTAGTGCCCGAGATCGAGCCGCCGCCGAAGGTGAATTTGGCGTTGGCCGAATGGGTCAGCGACCCGGTAATGCCGAGACGCACGCCCGTTTCGACACCGGAAATCGAACCGCCATTGGTGATGATGATGGAGGCGTCGCCGGTGGTGTCGGAGAGGTCGATGCCGATGGTGCCGGCGGCACCGGGGCCGGTGATGTTGAGCGACTGCGCGGTGAAAGTCGTCTGGCTGCCGGAAAAATCGAGACCTGTGCCGACGCCGAGGCCGGAGATGACGATGTTGCCGGCCACCACCGCGGCGTTGACGCCGCTGAACGACATGCCGTCAGCGCCGGGATTGGTGATGTTGATGTCGCCGAAGCGGATCGTCGCCGGCGAATTGGTAATGGCGATCGCCGGTCCCGTCGTGTTGGAAATCGTCGTCGCGCCATTGACGGTGAAACTGCCCGAAACGTGGTCGAGCACCACACCCGACGTGCCACCGGTCTGCGTGATCGAATCCAGCACCACATGCGCGGTGATCGGATCGATAAAGACGCTGACGCCGTCGTCGCCCAGGGCTTTGTTGCCCGAAACCTGGCCGCCGGTGGTGGTGAAGCTTCCGGCGACCGAGGTGCCCTTGACGGTTATTCCGGCATCGTGGTTGTCCAGCGCGTTGACGGTCGCGAAGGTGTAGGTGCCCTGGCCAGTGATATCGAGACCGTCGTCGAGATTGCTCTGCAGCAGCGTCGTTCCGGTGAAATTGTAGGTGCCGTTGTCTTCTATATGCAGGCCGTCGAGGCCGTTGCCTGTCGCGGTGAAATTGGAAGCGCTGACATTGGTCGAATTGCCGGTGAACTCGGCGCCATTGCCGCCGGCACCCGTCACCGTGACATTGGTCAAAGTCGTACCGGTGACGTTGTTGCCAAAGATGCCGTCGGCACCGCCCGTGATGGTGATGCCGTTCAGCGTGTTGCCATTGCCCAGCGTAATGACGTTGTTGGCGACGTTGGTTCCCTGGATCGTGCCGTTGCTGCCGCCGAGGTTGAAGGTTGCGGTGCCGCCGCCGAACAGTTTCGCGGTAACGCTTTCGCCGCCGCCGATGACGGTTTGGCCATTCGCCAGCGTCACGCCAGCGGTCGTCAAATTGCCGTTGCCGCCAAGTGCCACCACGAAGCCACCGGTGCCGGCCTGGGCGACCGCACTGTCCAGCGTCGTAGGGGCGGCCAACGTGCCGGTGCCGGCACCCACGCCATCGGCGTAGTAGAACTTGCCGAAGGCCGCACTGGTAGCGGCATTGATGGCGACGCGCGTGAACGAGCCGCCGGTCAGATCCTGCGACTGGACCCTGACGCCGATATCGCCGCGTACCCGCTCGTTGACGCGCTTGCGCAGGCCTTCGCTGACCGGATAGACCGGCTCCGCGTCGCTGGTCGCCCCGGTCGTGTCCGAGCCATGGCCGGGATTGAACGGAATGTTCAGCCGCACGCTGCCGGCGAACTGGGTGTGGTCGCGATTGTCGTCGCGGACCTCGCCGGCCAGCACCAGCTCGGTGCCGCTGCCGAAGACATCGCCGATCGTGTATTCGAAGCCGGCCTTGGCGCCGGTGACGCTGCCGTCGTCGCCGTGCGGATCCTCGAAATGGTAACCGCCAATGTCGAGCCGCAGAGAATGCTTGTCGGGAAGGTTGATCGGCACCTGCGCGCCGATCTCGCCTTCGATGCCCCAGGCCGCGTAGTCGCGATGGTCGAGCACCGATATCTGCTCGATCAGCTGGTTGCTGACCATCGACAGGGTCGAGGAGACCGAATGGTCGGTCGAGTCACCCTTGATCGGCACGAAGACGTTCACATGCGCGTCAAAATTCGGCGTGATCGCCTCGACGCCCAGCGTGCCGGCAGTGAACTGCGTGCTGTTGTAGTTCTCGACGTTGATATAGGCGTAGCCGCCGAGCATCAGGTCTGGGTTGACGATGCGGCGAATGCCGAGGCCGATGTCCTGGCCGGAAGCATCCTTGAAATCGTGCTTGGCCCGGACATCCAGGAACAGCACCGATTCAGCGGTCTGCTTGATCGGGATGAAGCCTTCGAGCGCGGCGTTGCCGCCATTGTTGTCGGCGCCGATGATAGCGCGGATCTGCGGCTGCCAGAGCCCATCGGGATCGGCATGGGCGACGACACCGGAAAGGCCGAGCGTGAGCGCTGTCAGCGCTGTCGTCTTCCACAACTGTCTTGCAATTTGCGAACGGCGAAGACCGGCGCGCACGTGGAAACCCTCCCCACGCGCTGCCATCTCACCAACTTGCCGAGACTTCTCGGTAGTTCCCATCCCTGGCGAGTCCTTCTGGGACTTGCACGTCCCGCGTGTGCAAGTTTTTACGCGAATTCTATTGTATAGCGAGTCTGGGGTGCCTCGAATTCATTGAATGCATGTTAAAGTTCTTATGTGTGGCAGGATGGTCACAGTAGTTTCGCCGGCTGTCTTGCCGGGACTCCGCCTTTCGCAACGGTTCCCAGTGTAGTATCAAGCCCTTGCTGCGAAAATACCTGTCCAAGGCGAGGAACTAGGCGGGGAACGGAAGACATGGCATCAATATTAGTACAGACTAATAGAACAGGCTTGACGTCAGGATTTGGCGCCTTGTGGCTGATCTTGGCCGTCGCCGGACCCGTTCTTGCCGAGGATGCCGCCAAACCGGCCCAGGCCAAGGAGGCTCAACCCAAGCCGGCCGACGCCAACCCATGGGCGGTGAACTGCTCCAGCGGCTCGGCGAATTCCGAGCTTCAATGCCAGGTGTCGCAGAACCTGACCGAGGCCAAGACCGGCCAGCGTGTGCTGACCGTGACCGTGCGCCGCGACAGCGGCAATGGCAGCCTGGCCATGCTGCTCGCTCTGCCGCACGGCCTGTTCCTGCCATCCGGCGCCAGCTACCAGGTCGACCAGGGACAGAAGGTCGTCATCGCCATCCAGACCAGCGACCAGAACGGCGCCTATGCCGCCACGCCGCTGTCGCCGGAGCTGGTCAAGGCGATGAAGTCGGGAACCAATCTGAACATCGGCATGGAATCGGTGACCCGCAAGCCGGTCACCATCCCGGTATCGCTGGCCGGCTTCACCGCGGCTGTCGCCAAACTGGAATCGATCAAGTAGGGGTTTCGTCGTTCGGTTGGGTGGACTGCCTGCGTCCACGGATCGGATGTCTCGGCAATCGGCGAGCGCACCATCCGTCACTTCGCCCTCTGCAATCTCGAATGATGCCATGCCCGCAGACCGTCATCAGCGAGCAACTGGCTTGATTGTCGCCCTGTGCAATGCTCCCTTGCCTCTTCGGACATCCGGAGAGCACCATGACAGGCTTTGTCGACCGCCAGCGCGCCGCGCAATTGATGGGCCGCGCCGGCATCGGGGCGCTGGTGCTGTGCGCGCCCGAGGCCTTCCACTATGCGACCGGCGCATGGATCGGCCCGGCCGGCTTGTTCCGGCGTGCCGGCGCCGGCTTCGTCGTCATCCCGGCCCGACAAGACCTGCCGATCGGCGTTGTCGTGGCCGACTTCAACGTGGCGCAGCTGCTGCTAGCCGCGCCGGAAGCGGTGGTGCGGTCGCACCCGATCTGGATCGAATCCGTACCCCTGGAGACAGGCACTCACGGTCTTCTGGCCGAGCGCATCGAGGCCGGCCTTGCCACGCTTGGCCGCGCGCCGGATTTCTCCCGTCCCGCGACCTTCGATCTCGCCGGCGCGGCGCGGCAGTTACAGGCCTTGCTGGAGGAGTTCGGACTGGAGCGTGCAACGCTCGGCGTCGACCTCGACTTTATTCCATCAACCGATTTCGCGGCCATCCAGGCGTTGCTGCCGGATTGCCCTGTCGTCGACGGTTCACCAATTCTGGACAGGTTGCGGACCATCAAGTCGCAACGCGAGATCGATCTGCTGCAGCAAGGTATTTTTCTCTCGGAAGCAGGGCTGGAGCGGCTGCAGGTCGATGCCATGGCCGGCATGCGCCAGGCCGACCTGATCGCGCTCTACCGCAAGGGCGTCACTGAGGCCGCGGCTGGGCTGTCGCATCCGGTCGTGACGGCGGAATATGTGACGCTCGGCGCCCGCGCCAAGGGCGCCGATGCCAGGGCCGTGGCCGGCGATCCGCTGAAATGCGACATGGTCTGCACGGTCGGCAGTTATGCCTCCGACATGTCGCGCAACTTCACCTTCGGAACGCCTTCCGCCGACCAGGCCGAACTGCACGCGATCGCCGAGCGCGCCTTCGATGACGGGCTGGCGGTGCTGATCCCTGGAAACACGCTCGCCCACGTCCACCGCATCACCACCGAGAGCCTCGCGCGACAAGGCCTGCGCTCCTATCGTCGCGGCCATTTCGGCCACAGCGTCGGCCAGTCGGTCTTCTCCGAGCAATGGCCCTTTATTGCGGCCGACAGCGATGTCGTCATCGAAGCGGGCATGGTGCTGGCCTTCGAAATCCCGCTCTACATAGACGGCCTCGCCAGCTTCAATCTGGAAGACCAGTTCCTGATCACAGCGGATGGGCCGGCGGCGATGAACCGGCTGCCGAGACGGCTGGAAAGGATTGCGTAGCAGAGGGACTTCACTCCGGAGACTGGCCGAAGCCCTTCCACCTTCGTCATCCACGGGCGGAGCAGGAGCGAAGCTCCGTCGCGGAGACCCCTGGAGCTGCTCCGCAGCCCAAGGGATCCATGCCGCGACCTTGCCACGGAGTGCGGCGGAGCAGAATTCTGGACCGCTGCGGAGTTGTTAATGTCGCGGCATGGATCCCGGGGTCTGCGCTGCGTCGCTGCGCTCCTTGCTCCGCCCCAGGATGACGAAGGGAAAGGTTTGCCGACGAATGGTCAACCCCCACTCAGCCCCTAACCACTCACAGCCGGCCGCCGATCCCTCCACGGCATCTCCTGCTCCAACTGCGCCGACGCCGCCAGCACCGTCGCCTCGTCACCGTAGCGGCCGACCAGTTGGACGCCGATCGGCACGCCGCCTTTCGACCAGCCGAGCGGCAGCGAGATCGCCGGCTGGCCGGAGATGTTGAAGGGAAAGGCGAACACCGAATCCGCCCATTTGGCGTTGTAGCGGTCGAGGTCGGTCTCAGACATGTCGTAATAGCCGAACGGGCGCGGCAGCTGCGTCAGCGTCGGCGTTATGAAAAGATCATAGGCGTTGAGATCGCCGACAATATCGCGGCCGATCTGCCGGAGCTGCTCGACATCGGCGATGTGCCTGACACCGCTGGTGGCACGGCCGCGCTCGATGATCGCCCAGGTTACCGCCTCGACATCGCCAGATGTCACCGGCCGGCCGATCACCGTTTCAAGATAGTCGAAGGTCGCCGCCGTCTGCACGCAGGTCATGTTGGTGTAGGTTGCCCACACGCCATTGGCATCGAGCGGCATGTCGTGCTCCTCGACATCGTGCCCTAGACGCTCGAGTGCCGCCACCGTCGCCAGCACCGCCGCCTTCACTTCCGGGTCGATGGCGGTGCCGTTGGGCGGCTTGACGGTGAAGCCGATGCGCAGCTTCTTCGGTGCCCGCGCCGACAGGCCGAGCCAGGAGGCATCCGGCACCGGCGGCGTATAAGGGTCGCCCGGGAGCGCACCGGCCACCGCGTCGAGATAGGCCGCGGTGTCGCGTACCGTGCGCGAGCAGCAGAGGAAATAGGCGCCGCCATACCAATAGTCGCCGAACGGCGCGAGGCTGACGCGGCCGCGCGACGGTTTCAGCCCGACAATGCCGCAGCACGAGGCCGGAATGCGGATCGAGCCGGCGCCGTCGCTGGCTTCCGCGATCGGCGCCATGCGCGCGGCGATGGCAGCCGCCGCGCCGCCGCTCGACCCACCCGGCGTGATGCCTTCCTTCCACGGGTTCTTGGTTACGCCATAAAGCTTAGGCTCGGTCGTGATCGACCAGCCATTTTCGGGCGCGTTCGACTTGCCGACCAGCACCAGCCCCGCCGCCTTCATGCGGCGAACGACTTCGGTGTCGAAGTCGGCGACGACATCTTTCAAATAGAACGAAGAATTGGTGTTCGGCGCGCCGGTCCAGGACGAGGCCAGTTCCTTGAGCAGGAACGGCACCCCGGCGAAGGGCGCCGATCTGTCGACCGTCTGCGCTTGCGCCCGCGCCATGTCATAGAGGCGATGGATGACCGCATTCAGCGCCGGATTGAGCCGCTCGACCAGCGTGATCGCCGCCTCGACCAGCTCGGCCGGCGACACCTGGCCGCCGCGCACCAGTGCGGCGAGACCGAGCGCATCGGACTCGGCATAGGTTTTCAACAGACTGTCGGTGACAGCGGCCATGTATTACTCCTTTCACACTATATCGGTGGCTGAGTGACTCACCCTCACCCAGCCTCCGCTTCGCTCGGCTGACCTCTCCCCGAGGGGAGAGGAGATTGTCAGCGCCAGCGCTTCCCTCTTCTCCCCCACGGGGGTCCGAAGGACGGGCGAGGCCCGTGACTCGCCCCGGCACAGATGGCCGCGAAGCGGCCGGACGGGGGGCCGGCGCGGCGTCAGGCCAGCTCGACAGTCCGCCCCAGTTCGATGCTCTGTTCGGCGGCGAGCACGATGCGCAGGCTGTTGACCGCGGCATCCATCTGCTCGGTCAGATCGAGATCCTCGCGGATAGCGCGCAGGAAGAAGGCCTGCTCGCGGTCGCACAGTTCCTGGTGGCCGGGTTCGTCCTCCATGCTGACGATCTCGTCGGGTTTGGAAAAGTTCTTGTCGCCATCGACCGCGGCATAGTGGATCTTCAGCGCATCGGTCTTGGTGTGGCGGTCGATGTCGGCCGAATTGGAAACTTCGGCGTCCGACGCGGTGCTGGCAGCCTGGCCGGCGACGATCGACACCGCGCCCTTGGGCCCGACCACGTCCTTCACGAAATAGGCCGTCTCGCTCATCATCGGCCCCCAGCCGGCCTCGTACCAGCCGACCGAGCCGTCATCGAAAGTGACATGCAGATGGCCGTAATTCTGCTTGTCGGCCTCCGCCCACAATTTGGCGCCGATGCCGTGCACCCGCACCGGCTTGGCGCCGGTCAGCTGGCACATGACGTCGACATAGTGCACGCCGCAATCGACGATCGGGATCAGCGAATCGATCAGGTTCTTGTGCCAGTGCCAGGCGCTGCCGCTGCTCTGCTGGTTGAGGTTGAGCCGCATGACCAGCGGTTTGCCCAGCGTCTTGCCGACCTCGATGAATTTGATCCACGAGGGGTGGACGCGCAGGATGTAGCCGAGCACCAGCTTACGGTTTTTTGCCCGCGCGGCCGCCACGACCTTTTCGGCATCCTCGATGTTGGTGGCGAGCGGCTTTTCCATGAACACATGGCAATTGGCCGCGATCGCCTTCAACGCGTATTCGGCATGCGTGTTCGGCCAGCTGTTGATCGAGACGGCGTCCGGCCTGGTCTCCTTCAGCGCGAGATCAAAGTCCTCGTAGAGTGGATAGGAGGCCAGTTCCGGCGGGATCTTGGTGTTGCTCTTGATCGAGCGGCTCATGATGCCGACGATCTCAAAACCCTCGGAGCGGTGATAGGCGCTGGCATGCGACGCCCCCATATTGCCGAGACCCACCACCAGCACTTTTACCTTTTCGGCCATCTCAGCCTCCCACGCTTTTCTTCAATGGATTGCGGGCGGCAACCCTGTCGCCGCCCGATGTTGCTGTCGGCAATCTACTTGATCGCCGAATCGAACAGATGCGCCTTGATCTTCTCGACATCGAGCGCGGCGAAGCCTTCCGACAGTTTGACGCCGTCGGCATCGGCCTTGACCTTGGCTTTGTCGAAACTGTTGGCGGCCGGGATTAGCTCGTTGCTGCAGACGTCCTCGGCCTTCACCGGATTGGTGATCTGGCCGATCTTGTGGATCTCGTCGAAGAAGCCCTGCCAGCTTGCCATGTCGTGCGAGCCCCAGCCGCCGCGCTTGTCCATGTCGCCACGGAAGACGTTGATCTGTTGCAGGATCGAGGTGGTGCCGAGTTCCGGCCCGAGATTCTTGGCCAGTGTCGGAAACTGCTCGAACACCGCTTCGACCGCCGCGCGCGGATTCTGGTACCCGAATTCCAGGCCCATCGCCCAGCCGCGCAGGTATTTTTCCAAGAACGCCTTCTTGTCGGCATCCTCGAGATCGGCGGCGCGCACCACGAAAGTGTTGGCCGGCAGCTTGGAGTTCTTCACGCCGAGCCAGTATTCGAAATCGAGACCCTTGGCGATCCATTCGGCGCGCAGGCCCTCCCACGCCAGGGCAGCGTCACCCTGGCCGCCGGCAAGTGCTGTGCCCCAGGTCGGCCAGCCGGCTTCGACATACTTGACCTTCTTGATGTCGACGCCTTGCGCGGCCAGCAGCGGATCGGTGATCGACTGCCAGGCGGCGGAGCCGAGCAGGATGGTCTTGCCTTCGAGCTTCTTCAGATCGTTCGAGCCCTCGCCCTTGCGGAAGGCGATGCTGAACGTGTCGCGCGCGCCCATATGGAACACCGACTTCAGCTTCATGCCGTTCTGGATGGCGAAGGAGAACACGCCGGGCGACGGAAAGCCCATATCGGCCTGGCCGACATCGACGAACTTGACCGTCGCGGTGCCGTCCGATGGGCCGGGCTGCATGTCGGTGTCCAGCCCGTCGAAATAGCCGGCCTTCTTGGCTGCCCAGTAGGGATAGTCGTCGAGCACTTCGAGCGTGCCGCGCGGCGAGATCCAGGTGAATTTGCCGTAGGCCTCGGCCCGCGCCTTGAGGCCGGTGGCGCCAAGCGCCGTTGCCGTCACCAGTCCCGCGCCGGTGACCTGCAGGAAGTAACGGCGGCTGATACCCGCCTGGCGGATCGAATCGTCTTTGGTCATCGCTTTCCCCTTTTTGTTTGACGTCAGTCTGTTGGCGCCCGCCTCCCGGGCGTTGTTTTCACCCTTGTCTTCAAGCCTCCCAGCTCGCCCACTTCTTGCCGATGAGGAAGAACAGCACGTAGATCAGGATGCCGAGCGTCGACAGGATCAGCACCACGGCGAAGAATTGCGGCATCTGGATCATCGACGAATAGGTAGTCAGCCGGTTGCCTAGGCCGAAGCCGCCGCCGACCATTTCGGCGCCGACCGCCGTCAGCAGCCCGAAAATGGCGCCGATCATCAGCCCGACCAGAATCATCGGCAGCGCCATCGGCGCACGGATCTTCCAGAAGATCTGCAAGGTGCTGGCGCCATAGGACCGCGCCAGCGCGATCTTGGCGCTGTCGACGCGGCGAAAGCCGGTGGCGGCGTTGATCATCACCATCGGCCCGGCGGCTAGCGCCACGGCAATGATGCGCGGCGTGTAGCCGAAGCCGAAGCGCAGGATAAGCAACGGCACCAGCGCCAGCATCGGCGTGGTCACCAGCAGCAGGATGTACGGAGCGACGATCTTCTCGGCGAAGGGAAACTGGGTGATTACGGCGGCCAGCACCAGCCCGACGGCGGCGCCGATGGCAAAGCCGGACACCAGCTCGACCAGCGTGTAGCCGAGATGCGGCGCGATCAGCGGGAACTCGTCGAACAGCGCATAGGCGATCGAGCTCGGCGGCGGCATGATGTAGAGCGGCACATGGAACAGCCGCAGCGCTAGTTCGATGCCGCCGATGATGATCACGGCAACAGCGATGATGGCGGCCACTTCCTTGCCCGACTTGATGCCGGGGCCGCTGGCGAAGGCCGAGAGATTGGTCAGGCTGACATCCTTGCCGTCACCTGACTTGGCACCCGATTTGGATTTGGAAAATTCCGGGATGGCGTCGCTCACGGCCTGATCCTCACGATCTCGGCGCTGGTGCGCTCCGCCGGCTTCGGCCTGGTGCGCTCGCCGACAATGTCCATCTTGATCCGGTTGGTGAGGTCGAAGACCTCCTTGGTCGCCATGATCTCCAGCGAGCGCGGCCGTGGAAACGGCACGCGATATTCCTTGGCGACCCGGCCCGGCCGCGCGCTCAGCACCACCACGCGGTCCGAGAGAAAGATCGCTTCCTCGATCGAGTGGGTGATGAAGACGATGGTGGTCTTGGTGTCGAGCCAGATCTCCTCGACCAGCCGGTTCATCTCTTCACGCGTAAAACTGTCGAGCGCGCCGAACGGCTCGTCCATCAGCAGCACCGATGGTTTCAGCGCCAGCGCCCGTACGATCGCCGCGCGCTGCTGCATGCCACCCGACAGCTCGCGCGGAAACTTGCCGCCGAAACCGTCGAGGCCGACGCGGTTCAAGAGATGCGCGATCCAGGCGCGATCCGGCTTCTCGCCCTTGATCTCGAAGGGAAAGCGGATGTTGGCGTCAAGATTGCGCCACGGCAAAAGGTTGGCTTCCTGGAAGACGATGCCGATATCGGGATGCGGGCCGGTGATCTTGATACCGTCGAGCCGGATCTCGCCGCCGGTCAGGCTGTGCAGGCCCGACATCGACCACAACAGCGTGGTCTTGCCGCAACCGGACGGGCCGACGATCGAGACGATTTCATTGGCCCGGACATCGAGACTGCAGCGGTCCAGCGCCAAGAGGTCGCCGGACGCCGTGTGATAGACCTTGGTCGCTGCCTGAACGCCAAGCTTCGGCGTTGTTATCTCGCCCGCGTTCATCCGCCCCTCGGAGATTGCGTGATGATCCCGTAGCTCATCCCTAGCCAAAAGTCAGTCTGTAACTATCCTACTTTGCTGTCAAGCATCGGCGATGGTACCAGTATCAGCAAATTTCTTGGCCGCTAGTATCATATTGTTTCCAAAGCGATTTCTCTGCCTTGAAAGTCTTGTTGCTTTCCTACATACTCCGACCAAGAGGCGTCGGCATGCCCTTACGGCACGCTGCGGTTGCAGCATTCCCAGGCGCATGGAACGACAGCGTGCAAGCATGATAAGAGGTCAGGTCGAAAAAGGTGCAGGGAAGACCGACTTCATGACCGAAGCTGACAGCAGGGAAGGCAGCGCCTTGAGTGGAGACATGGAAGGGCGAGACGTCAGGCGCATCCCCGACATCATCTCGCTGGTCAAGGATTCCTACGCCGAATTGCGACCGGCCGAGCGCCGCGTTGCCGATGTCGTGCTCGACGATGTCAAATACGCCGTCGATGCCTCCAATGCGGCGATTGCCGAGCGCGCCGGGGTGAGCGAGCCAACGGTGACCCGTTTCTGCCGCGCCATCGGCTGCGAGGGCGTGCGCGACTTCAAGCTGAAGCTGGCGCAGAGCCTCGTCGTCGGCGCGCTCTATCTGGCCAAGTCGCCAACCGTCAGCAACGACAATGGCATGCCGTTCTGGAACGCCGTCTTCGGCGAAGCGCGCCGGGCGTTGCAGGAGGCCGAGCGGCAAATCGATCCGGGTGAGCTGCAGAAGGCCGCCGAACTGATCGCCAAGGCGCGCCAGGTCACCGTCTTCGGCCTCGGCGGCAGTTCCTCGGCGCTGGCGCAGGAGACCCAGTACCGGCTGTTTCGCTACGGCATCACGGTCAGCGCCCAGTGCGACCCCTATCTGATGCGCATGACCGCCTCGACCTTGAAGCCCGGCGACCTGGTGATCGCCATTTCGGCCACGGGGCGCACGCGCGAAGTGATCGAGGCTGTCGAGCTCGCAAAACACTACCGCGCCAACGCCATCGCCGTGACCGCACCCGACACCGACCTGGCGCGCGCCTGCGACGTCAGGCTGACGGTGGCGGTATCAGAATATCCCGACACGCTCAAGCCGACGGCCTCGCGCTATGCCTTCCTGGCCGCGATCGACCTGCTGGCCGTGGCCTCCGCCTACAAGCTCGACGGCTCAGCCCGCGAGACGGTCCGCCGCATCAAATACAACGCCCAGATCCACCGCACCGGCAAGGAGATGGAGCCGCTCGGCGATTAGGGCGCTTTTCCTTCTCCCCTTGTGGGAGAAGGTGGATCGGCGCGCAGCGCGGAGACGGTTGAGGGGTGGGTGACGGAGCGCCGTCGGCGCCAAGCTGGAGCACCCCTCATCCGACCGAGCTTTCGCTCGGCCACCTTCTCCCACAAGGGGAGAAGGAAAGACCGGATCGCGCAACGCGAAGCAAAGAGGGAAAGAATGCTCGACATCGCACCAACGAAACAGGCCGCCGCATGGCTCGACTCCCTTGCCCAGGCGCTGGCAGCCGGCGACGTGGCGGACGCGACCAACCTGTTCGTCGACGACTGCTACTGGCGCGATCTTCTGACCTTCACCTGGAACGTCACCACCATGGAAGGCCGCGAAGCCATCGCCGACATGCTCAAATCAACGCTGGCGACAACCAAGCCCGGCGCATGGCGGCTCACCGGCGAAGCGACCTCGGACGAAGGCACGATCGAAGCCTGGTTCACATTCGAAACGGCGGTCGCCAAGGGCGAAGGCATCATGAGCCTGCGTGATGGCCGCTGCCGCACCCTGTTCACGGCGATGACCGACCTCAAGGGGTTCGAGGAGCGCAAGGGCGCGGAACGACCGCTGGGCGTGCGCCACAAGGCCGACCCCGAGCGCGAGACCTGGTCGGAAGCACGGGCACGCGAAACGCGCGATCTCGGCGCCTCGGAACAACCCTATTGCCTGGTTATCGGTGGCGGCCAGGGCGGCATCATGCTGGGCGCGCGTCTGAGGCAGCTCGGCGTGCCGACCATCGTCATCGAGAAGAATGCGCGCCCGGGCGATTCCTGGCGCAACCGCTACCGCACGCTCGTGCTGCACGATCCGGTCTGGTACGACCATCTGCCCTACATTCCGTTCCCGGAAAACTGGCCCGTGTTCACGCCCAAGGACAAGATGGGCGACTGGCTGGAAATGTACACGCGCGTCATGGAGCTCAATTACTGGGTCGCCACCAAGTGCCTCAGCGCTTCCTATGACGAGGCCGCGAAAGAGTGGACCGTGGTCGTCGACCGTGTCGGTCGGCAGATCACGCTGAAGCCCAAGCACATCGTCTTCGCCACCGGCGCCTATGGCCCGCCGCGAAAGATCGACCTGGCGGGCGCGGACCAGTTCAACGGCGAGTTGCTGCATTCCAGCCAGTATGCCAGCGGCGACAAATTCCGCGGCAAGAAGGTTGCCGTGATCGGCGCGGCCAGTTCGGGGCATGATGTCTGCGTCGACCTCTGGGAAAGCGGCGCCGATGTCACCATGGTCCAGCGCTCGCCGACCACCGTGGTCAAGTCCAGCACGCTGATGGAAGTCGGCTTCGAGATCTTTTCGGAGAACGCGCTGGCGCGCGGCATCACCACCGAGAAGGCCGACATGATCGTCGCCTCGACGCCGTTCGCGCTGGTGCCCAAGGGTCAGCGCGCGCTCTACGAGGTGATCAAGGCGCGCGACGCGGCCTTCTACGATCGCTTGCGCGCCTCGGGCTTTGCCATCGACTTCGGCGACGACGACACCGGCCTGCTGATGAAGGCCTACCGCACCGGCTCCGGCTACTACATCGATGTCGGCGCCTCGGATCTGATCATCGACGGCAAGATCGGCATCCGCAGCGGCGTCGCGATCAAGTCGTTGACGCCGAAGGGCATCCTGTTCGAGGACGGCAGCGAAATCGAGGCCGACGCCATCATCGCCTGCACCGGCTACCAGTCGATGAACGAGAATGTCGCCGCGCTCGTCTCACGCGAGGTCGCCGACAAGGTCGGCCCCTGCTGGGGCCTCGGCTCGGGCGTCAAGGGCGACCCCGGCCCCTGGCAAGGCGAGCTGCGCAACATGTGGAGACCGACCGCGCAGGAAGCGCTGTGGTTTCACGGTGGCAATCTGGCACTGTCGCGGTTTTATTCGAAATATGTCGCGCTGCAGATCAAGGCGCGGATGGAGGGTATTGAGACGCCTGTTTACGGGCAGCCGAGCAATTCAGGTCGGTGAAACTGCCGATCTCCCCCCACGAGGGGGGAGATTGCTGATCACTCATGCCGACGTCCGAAATGCCGGGCCGCCACCTCGACATGGGTATGAGCGGCATGCGCCTCGAAGCGTTCGGTCTCGCTGACATCATTGACCGCCTCGTTCGGCCACCAGGTGCCGCCAACAACAATCCCTTCCGAGACCAGCCGCTGGTCGGCGACCAGCGACGTGCCGACCGCGTCGACAAAGGTGAAACGGCCCGACCGCTGCCGAAGCACCGCGACGTCGCCGACGGTGCCAACCGCCAGCGTGCCGAGGTCCGGCCGTGCGATCGCCCGTGCCGGCGCTTGCGTTGCCGCGCGCAGAACCTCGACCAGCGGCATGCCGAGCGCCATCAGCTTCGACATGCAGACCAGAATGTCGAAGGCCGGTCCGTCGACGCAGTAGAGATGCACGTCGCTCGAGATCACGTCCGGCATCAGGCCCTCGGCCAGCATCGCACGCGCCACCTCGAAATCGAACGAGCCCATGCCGTGGCCGAGGTCGAAGATGACGCCACGCTCGCGCGCCAGCCGCATGTCGGGCCGCACCGCGCCTGAGGCAAACACCGGCGCGTTGGGGAATGGCCGGAAGCAGTGCGTAAGAATATCGCCCTTGCGCAGGCGCGGCAGCACTTCCGAACGGCCGGGCGGCGGCTCGTCAACATGCGCCATCAGCGGCAGGCCGGCCTTGTCGGCGGCCTCCAGCGCCAGATCAACCGGCGCAATGCCGCTGGTGCCGCCGGCATGCTTGCCGGAACGGACTTTGACGCCGACGACGACATCGGCGTGCTCGCGCGCGGCGGCAACAACCTCGCGCGGTTCGCACAGGTTGAGATCGCTGCATTCGCCGACCGAAACCGTCTGCGAGAAGCCGAAAATGCCGGCAAAGGAAATGTTGACATAGGCCAGGATACGGACCTTCGAGCGCTCCATGACGTGGCGGCGGAAGCCGAGGAAATTGCCGGCCCCCGCACTGCCCGCATCGATGAAGGTGGTGGTGCCGCTCTTGGCCGCCAGCCGGTCGGCATCGACGCCGAGCGAAGTGCCGCCCCAGTAGACGTGGCTGTGCAGGTCGACGAGACCGGGCGCAACGATGCAGCCCGTCGTGTCGACGACCTGATTGGCGCGCTCCGCCGGGATGTCGGCCTCGACCGCGGCGACACGGCCATTTGCAATGGCGACATCGCGCAACGCATCGATGCCCGACCTCGGATCGATCAGCCGTCCGCCCTTCAGCAGGAGGTCAAATTGCATGGGGGGAACCTCCGCTTTGCTGTGTCTCTTAGACCGGCCTGTAAGCGACCGCTTCGACTTCGATCTTGATGTCGATCATCAGCCGCGATTCGACCGTCGTGCGGGCCGGCGGATTCTTCGGAAAATGCCTGGCATAGACGGCGTTGAAGGCGCCGAAATCGCGCGCGTCCTCCAGCCAGACGGTGGTCTTCACCACATCGTCCAGGGTGCAGCCGGCGAGCGCCAGCGCCGCCTTCACATTGGTAAGCACCTGCTCGGTCTGTTCCGTAATGCCGCCCTTGACCACGATGCCGTCGCTGCCGACCGGAACCTGGCCGGAGATATAGACGAAGTCGCCGGCGCGCACGGCGGGCGACAGCGGCACATGCGACGTTCCAAAAGTCTGCTTGGGCAAGGGATGATCTCCTCTGATGACGTGGCCAGGCGCTGTGGCCGCGCCCGCTTCGGTCAAGATTTACCGCGATAGCGGCGATCCCGATAGGGCCCTTGTTGGAAAGCAACATTCTTCGAAATCCGTGTTGCTTTATTACAAGAGCGCTTGCATCGTGCGCCCTTGCCGGACGGCCTTGCGGCCGCGCCGGGCCGACGCCATTGCAAGACCGGAGAACCCGAGAATGACCTTCGACAAGAACCCGTTTCCATCAGGCGACGCGGACCGCCACGCGCTATGGGAGATGCTGGTGCGGCGCGACATCGACGCCTTCATCGGCCAGGACTGGTCCATGGTCGAGAATGATTTCATCGCCGAAAGCTTCTTCGGCATGCACGCGCATTTCCTGCCCAATGCCGACGCCTGGCGGCTGCAATTCCCCAGGCTGGAAATCTATCGCGACGAATGGCTGCGCCAGGCCAAGGAGACGGCGGCGACCAAATTCGCCGAGCCGCTGCGCGAGGCGATTTTCCGCGTCACCAATCTGCGCGACATCGATGTCGACGGCGACCGCGCCGTGCTGCACAAGAAATTCGACGGCAGCATCGCCAAGGCCGACGGCAGCACCGACCGGCTGAAATGGCAAACGCTGTATTTCTGCAGGAAGGTCGCCGGCAGCTGGAAGATCGCTGGCTTCGTCGGCTACATGCCTTATCCGCTGGGAGCCTAGACCCCGGGACCCGGCCCAACCAGCACCGCCGCCCGGTAGGCCGGGTTGCCATACCACGCCATGCGGTCCAACTCCGCCGCCATCACCGGAAGGTCGACGACATCAGTCTTCTGTTCGAGCCGGTCGGGCTCGATCCACGGGTCGTTGAGGAAATAGATGCCGCCGCCATGGCCGTGGACGAGCACCCAGTGCGGGCAGGTGTAGCCCATCATCGGCGCCTGATCGATCAGCACCAGCACCAGCAAGCCACGATCGAGCGCCGCTCCGATCTCCTCGATGGCAAAGGGGCGCGGCTCGGTCGGCAGGGACGCGGCTTCAACGTCGCGCTTGAAACCGGCCTGGACAAAGGTCATCAGGCCGCGCCTTTCCTCCGAGGGGGCACGGTCGAGGAAGATCGGCTCAGTGCTGCTCATGAACACTTCGACGCGCAGCCCGCGCCGGTGCGCCGCCAGCGCCAGGCCGTAGGGGTCGCAGCCGCCCGGGCCGCTCGGGCCGATGATCGTGGTCGCCTCGCGCCAGAGTTCGACTTCGAGCGCCCAGTCCGGCAGCAAGGCCGGATCGAGACCGGCCATGGCCATGGCGAGCGCAGACGGCCCGCAGGTGAAGCCCGCCGTCTGCGGCCAGGAGGGTGGTATCAGCTCCTGCCGGCGGTACGGTTCGATGCCGATCCAGCGTTGCAGGAAACCGTCCCGGCGCTCCCACTGGCCGCCGATACGCAGCTCCGTCGCCTCATCGGCGCGCAGGCACAGCACATCTTGCCCGTACGCCTCCTTCTCCAGCGTCTCCAGCAGGCGCGGGCCGTCAGTCGCAACGAAGCTGGTGGCGGACCAGAACAGAGCGATGCGCATCATCGCTGCCGCCGGCCGGCGCTGGCCGACCACGATCGCCTCCGGGCGGCCATCGCTGTATTGCGCCACGCCGCTGACGCCGGCGATCTTCTGCAGCGCCGCCAGGCCATCGCCGATCTCCGCCGGCACCGCCGCCGTAAGGCCTGCCCAGACGGCTGCGTCTTCGGCTGTGAAGACTGTCAGACTGGCCCTGCTGGTCAGCAGCGAAGCTGGCATGGGGTCATCTCCGTTCAAACCAAGACCGGCCGGGCGTCCGGCAACGTCATGATTTAGCGGCAGCAGGCCTTAACGATCAGTAGATCGTGACGAAGGCCGGAAACAGCAGGCCCGTCTCCCGGAAATACTCGACCAGCTCGATGGCCGGGAAGATGGCGAGGAAATAGAGCCCGTCAAAAAAAGTACGCTTGAGCGCGCGTGTCGAGAACTCCATCTGGTCACCGTCACGGTAGATTAGCGGGTTTGGCCAAAAACGCGGCGTTCTCTTGGTGTAGGCCAGATACGCCGGGCCGAACTTGCCAAGCAGGTATGCGGCCTCCTTGCGCGCGGTGACGCGGAAGATCAGGAAGCTGGCGAGGCCTAGCGCCAAAGCCGCCAGCACCGAGCCGTAGAGCAAACCGATGCCGACCGCGCCGACCGTAGAGAAGAAATAGAGCGGGTTCTGGCTCATCGAGAACGGTCCCGACGAAACCAGTTCCTCGTTCTTCTTGCCGCCGACGTAGAGAATGCTCCACAGCCGCCCGGCGACGCAGGCGAGCACAAGGCAGAAGCCGAAGAATTCCAGCATTTCGTGCCCGTTCGAACCCTCGCTAAGCGCCGGCTTGGTGAGAAACAGCAGCAGCACCGCCAGCACCGCCGCCACCCGCACGAAGATCAGCCGCTTGCGCTGCACGAAGGCCTGTGAAACCGGCTTGAGGGACGCATAGGTCATTCGTGTTTCCTGGGGCACTCTTCGCGAGTTCGGCACTGGGGCGCGCGATTGATGGCGGATACAAGGCGACCACCTTCTATCAGCGCAGCGGACCACGTTCGTAAAGACCTTTTGCGCCGATCACGTCCATCCTTACGAATTTGTATGCCTCCAGACAGGCTGCAGTGAAGTCGCTCGCCTATCGTTCAGATGCCCGCCCGCCATTTAGGGGCCGGCTTCCATTGCCGGATCACCGGCGTCAGATAGGGAATTTTTCAATGAGACGATTAGCACTTGCCCTCGCAGCCGGAGCCCTCGCCGTCTCCGCCTTCATACCCTCTGTTCACGCGGCCACCGCGCCTTGCGAGCAGACGCTGAAAAACCTTCGCGCCGCGGAGGCCACAGCCACGCTCAGCGCCGCTGACAAGGCAAAGGTCTCGGAACTGGAGACCAAAGGCATCGAACGCTGCAATGCCGACGATGACAAGCGCGCCGACGACTTCTTCGCCCAGGCCATGACGGTGATGGGCAAGTAATCCGGCAGACAGCCAGCCGCAACCATCGAGGATTTCAGCCATGCCAGCGCCCCAGATCCATCCTGCCGCACCGATCCACAACCGGGTTCCGGACGTCACCCTCGATTTCTGGCTGATAAAGCTGATGGCGGTGACCATGGGCGAGACGGCGGCCGATTATCTCGCCGTCAACCTCGGGCTCGGGCTGACGGTCACCTCGCTGATCATGAGCGGCGTGCTGATCGTCGCCCTTGTCCTGCAGTTCGCGCAGAAACGCTACGTACCCTGGGCCTATTGGCTGGCGGTGGTGCTGATCAGCGTCGTCGGCACGCTGATCACCGACAATCTGGTCGACACTTTCGGTGTGCGGCTGCAGACCACGACGATTGCCTTCTCGGTCGCGCTGGTAGCGACTTTCGCGGTCTGGTACGCGAGCGAGCGGACGCTTTCGATCCACACCATCTTCACCACCCGCCGCGAGATCTTCTACTGGCTGGCGATCCTGTTCACCTTCTCGCTCGGCACCGCCGCCGGCGACCTCGTCGCCGAGAGCCTGGACATGGGTTACCTCACCTCAGGCCTCATATTCGGCGGCGCCATCGCGCTGATCGCGCTTGCCTATTACCTCATTCATCTCGACGCCATCCTGGCCTTCTGGCTTGCCTATATCCTGACGCGGCCGCTGGGCGCCTCCTTCGGCGATCTCTTGTCGCAGCCGGCTGAATATGGCGGCCTCGGCTTCGGCACCACCTTCACCAGCCTGATCTTCCTTGGCTGCATCATTGCGCTTGTTCTCTACATGACAATGAAGAAAAACGGCGACGAGCTGGACGAAATCCTGCTCGAATCAGACTGAACCTCTGGTACGGGACGCAAACTGCCCAGCCCCGCGACCATCCTAGGAACAAGCCCGCGCCGGTGATAGCCTGTCTCCAGTATCGGCAAATCAACCGGAACAGCGATGCGACTTCTTCTTGTCGAGGACGACCACAGGACGGCCGACTACATCGTCAAGGGACTGACCGAGGCCGGCCATGTCTGCGACCTCCTGCGCAATGGGCATGACGGGCTATTCGCCGCGACCCGGGGCAATTACGACGTGATCGTCGCCGACCGCATGATCCCGGGCCTCGACGGCCTGTCGATGGTCAAGGCGGTGCGCGCCGCCGGCGTGCGGACGCCGGCGATCTTCCTGACATCCATCGGCGGGGTCGACGATCGCGTTGAAGGCCTGGAGGCAGGCGGCGACGATTACCTGGTCAAGCCCTTCGCCTTTTCAGAGCTTCTCGCCCGCATCAACGCCCTTGGCCGCCGGCCTGCGGCGCAGGAGCAGAAGACCACCCTGCGGGTCGCCGACCTCGAAATGGATTTGATCATGCGGCGCGTCACCCGTCAGGACCAGGTGATCGACCTGCAGCCACGCGAATTCAGCCTTCTCGAAGTGCTGATGCGCGGCGAAGGCCGCGTCATCACCCGCACCATGCTTCTGGAACGCGTCTGGGATTTTCACTTCGACCCCCGGACCAGCGTCGTCGAAACCCATATCAGCCGGCTGCGCGCCAAGGTCGACAAGCCGTTCGAGACCCAGCTCATCCACACCATACGCAACACCGGCTACAGCCTGCACGCACCGCTTCCATCATGACCGGAACATGGTCCCGCCTGCTGCGCAGCACGCCGTTCAGGCTCGCGCTGACATTCGGCTTCCTGTTCATGCTGGCCTTCATCCTGTCGGGCGCCATCGTCTACGAGATGATGAGCGCCGATCTTGCCGAAAGGCTCGACGAGACCATCAAGGAAACCTATTCCGTCGTCGCCGCGACCTATGCCGAGGATGATCGCAAGGAGCTGGTTGAGACGGTCGAAAGCCACTCCTTGCGCAGCCCGAAGAAAGAACAGCTGTTTTCGCTGACCGACCCGGCCGGCAATCACCTGGCCGGCAACTTCACCGCCGCCGGGCTTCCTGAAGGGTTTTCCGCGTTCGAGGCCGTGTTGCCAGGCGTCCCTCCGGACACGGAGTACCGGGCCTTTTCCGGTTCGGTCGGCGGCAACACCCTGACGGTCGCCTTCAGCCTTTCCGAGACGGAGGAGCTGGAAACGGTGGCGATGATGAGCTTCGGCTGGGCAACCCTGATCATCACCGGCCTGGCGGTTACCGGTGGCGCCCTGCTTGCCTCGCGCGTCCAGTCTCGTCTAGACGGCATCGCCGCCACCATGGTCGATGTGTCGCATGGCCGGCTCGACACCCGCATCCCGCTAACCGGCAAGGGCGACGACATCGACATCGTCTCCAGCCAGATCAATGCGGCGCTCGACCGATTGTCGGGATTGGTCGAAGGTATGAAGCAGGTCAGCGCCAACATCGCGCATGATCTGAAGACGCCGCTCAACCGGCTGCAGATGATCCTCGAGGGCGCAGCCGACAGGGCCGCGCAGGATCGCGATGTTTCCGATGATCTGGCCGATGCGCGCGCCGAGGGCCACCAGATCAACGAGACTTTCGACGCACTGCTGCGCATCGCCCAGATCGAGGCCGGAGCACGCAAGGCACGGTTCACCGATGTCGATCTCGGCGAGATCCAGCAAACCATGGCGGAGATCTACACCGACGTTGCCGAGGACGATGGAAAGGTGTTGTCGTCCACGCAGCGCAATGAGACAGCGGACCGGATCCATGGCGATCGTGAACTGCTGACGCAGATGTTCGCCAATCTGGTCGAGAACGCGCTGCGCCATTGTCCGCCTGGCACGACGATCAAACTATCGGTGACGCGCCAGAGCGGGCGCATCCTTGCCACCGTTGCCGACAACGGCCCCGGCATCCCCGCGGACGAACGCGAGAAAGTCTTCCAGCGGCTCTATCGGCTGGACCACAGCCGTTCGACGCCCGGCAGTGGCCTCGGGCTCAGTCTTGTCAGGGCCATTGCCGATCTGCACGGCGCATCCATTGCCCTTGACGACTGCGAACCTGGCCTTGCTGTCGTGGTTGGTTTTCCCCTGGCAACTGATTAGCCGGCAAATGCACAGCCTTACCCGCCCGCAACACGGCCGGGCCGCCCGCGGCCCGGCTTCTCCATCGCGTGGAGATCACCATATCCAGAACAGGTAGGACCGCTCGTCGACGACCGTTGGGTAGCGGAACATGATCAGCAGCAAGCAGAGCATGGCCAGCAGCGCCGCGGGCATGGCGGCACGGATCCAGTAGGCGGATGAATGTTGGCGACCCTGCATGACGAACTCCTTGCGCGACGGGCTTTCGACGCCCGAAATCCGAGCTGCCGCAGCATGTCACGGGCGACTATGCCTGATGGAGAATACGGACGCCTTGCCAGGTTTTTACAAATCGGTAAGAGCCTGCCTCAGCGGTCGATCCGCGTCGACAAGATGATCGACGACGAGGTCCGCTCAACCCCGTCCATGGCGCCGATCTGGTCGAGCAGCGCGTCGAGGTCGCGGATCGACGGCGCGTCGACGATGACGATCATGTCGAAACCGCCGCTGACGGAGTGCAACGTCCGCACGGACGGCAGCGCCTGCAGGGCCCGCACCACCTTGTCGGCGAGCTTGGGCGTGACCGTGAGCAGCACATGCGCCTTGACCAGCCCCTGCTCATAGTCCGCGGAGAGCTTGACGCCATAGCCTGATATGATGCCGCGCTGTTCCAGCCGCTCGATCCGGCTCTGCACCGTCGTGCGCGACACGCCGAGTTGCCGCGCCAGTTCTGCGGTCGAGGCGCGGGCGTTGGCGCGCAGCAGGGAAAGCAGCGCCAGTTCGGCTTCACTGAGCATTTCGACGAATCCCTTCGGCAGATCAGCTAAAGTTAGGGTTCACTCTGCCAGATTTCACACTTCTTTTCGACAGGCAAGCTGCGATGATTCCTGCTGACTTGAAACTCGTAGGGGTATTTTGATCATGAACAAGATTGTTATCGTCGGCGCCGGCAAGATTGGCTCGACCATTGCCGAAATGCTCGCCGCAACGGGCGACTACCGCGTCACCCTTGTCGACCGTTCGGCGGCTCAGCTCGCCGCGGCTGAAGTGCCTGCCGGCGTCGAGACGCTCGAACTCGACATCGCATCCGTTGGCACGCTGGAAGCAGCGCTCGCCGGCAAGTTCGCGGTGCTGAGCGCCGCCCCCTTCCATCTCACCACGCGCATCGCCGAGGCAGCGGCAAGTGCTGGCGTGCATTATCTCGACCTGACGGAAGACGTCGTCTCGACCCGCCGCGTTAGGGAATTGGCACGCACGGCCAAGAGCGCCTTCATTCCGCAATGCGGGCTGGCGCCAGGCTTCATCTCGATCGTCGCCAATGATCTCGCCAGCCGCTTCGACACGCTGGAAAGCGTGCGCATGCGCGTCGGTGCCCTGCCGCAATACCCGTCCAATGCGCTGAACTACAACCTGACCTGGAGCACCGACGGCGTCATCAACGAATATTGCGAGCCTTGCGAAGCGATCGTCGAGGGCGAGCTGATCGAAGTGCCGCCGCTGGAGGAGCGCGAGGAATTCTCGCTCGACGGCGTCACCTACGAGGCGTTCAACACGTCGGGTGGGCTCGGCACTTTGGCCGAGACGCTGAAGGGCAAGGTGCGCACGCTGAACTACCGCACCATCCGCTACCCCGGCCATGCCGCGATCATGAAGGCGCTGCTCAACGACCTTGGGCTGCGCCACCGCCGCGACGTGCTGAAGGACATCTTTGAAAGCGCGCTGCCGGCAACGCTGCAGGATGTGGTGATCGTCTTCGTCACCGTCTCCGGCCGCCGCAACGGTCGCCTGTTGCAGGAAACCTACGCCAACAAGATCTATTCGCAGCGCGTCGGCCAGACCGTGCGCAGCGCCATCCAGATCACCACGGCCTCCGGAATCTGCGCCGTGCTGGACATGCTGGCCGACGGCAGCCTGCCGGCGACCGGTTTCGTCAAGCAGGAAGAGATTGCGCTGGATGCTTTTCTGGCCAATCGCTTTGGCCGGGCGTATGCGCAGCATGAGATGGTAAGCCGGCTGGCGAGCTGAAGTTGCAGCGCGTTTCTTGAGAAAGGTTGGCGGGACATTGCCCCCTCTGCCCTACCGGGCATCTCCCCCTCCAGGGGGAGATCGGCTGTAATCTAAGATTTCGCTAATTTTCAAAGCCTAAGAACAGGCGCGGTTCCCGAAACTGCTGATCTCCCCCCTTGAGGGGGAGATGTCCGGCAGGACAGAGGGGGGCGATGCCCCGCCGACGTCACCACTTCTTACGCCTGTCACACCTCAAATATGCAGTGCGTGCCCCAGCGCCTTCAGCGCCGCCTCCTGGAATCCTTCACCTTGCGTCGGATGCGCATGGATCGTTCCGGCGATATCTTCCAGCCGCGCGCCCATTTCCAGCGCCAGCCCGAACGCCGCCGCCAGTTCCGACACGCCCTGCCCGACCGCCTGGATGCCGAGCACCAGATGATTGTCCGCGCGCGCCACGACCCGCACAAAGCCATCTTCGCCCAGCTTCGTCATAGCCCGACCGTTGGCGGCGAACGGGAACAGGCCGATCTTGATCTCACCCTGAGCCTTCGCCTCCTCCGGCGACAGCCCTGCCGTCACCAGCTCGGGATCGGTAAAACAGACGGCGGGGATCGAGCGTTTGTCCCAGCTACGCTTGTCGCCGGCGACGATCTCCGCAACCATTTCGCCTTGCGCCATTGCCCGGTGCGCCAGCATCGGCTCGCCGGTGACGTCGCCGATGGCGAAGATGCCGCGCATCGAGGTACGGCATTGATCGTCGATCTTGATGAACTTGCCGGCCCTGTCGAGATCGATCTGGTCGAGCCCCCAGCCTTCGGTCACGGGCTTGCGCCCGACCGTCACCAGGATCTTGTCGGCGGCGATCTCGACACTCTTGCCGTCCGCTGTCTCGACCAGCAGCGCATCGCCTTTTTTCGACAACCCCTTGGCCTTGGCGCCCAGCATCACATCGACGCCTAGTGCTACGAGTCGCTTGACGACCGGCCGGGTAAGCTCCGCATCATACTGCGCCAGCACACGCGGCAAGGCCTCGACCACCGTAACCTTGGCCCCCATTTTCGCGAAGGCCATGCCGAGTTCCAGTCCGATATAGCCGCCACCGACGACCGCGAGTTTTTTGGGGACCTCGCTCAAGGCCAGCGCGTCCGTGGATGAAATCACCGGCCCGCCGAACGGCAGGAACGGCAGCTCGACCGGCGCCGAGCCGGTGGCGATAACGATCGTTTCGGCCCGGATGATCTGCGTGCCGGTTTCGGTCTCGACCGCTACGGTCTTGCCGTCGCGAAACGTTGCCCAGCCCTGCACGGTCTTCACGCCAGCCTTCTTCAGCAGCCCGGCGACACCGCTGTTGAGCCGGCTGACAATGCCATCCTTCCAGGCGACGGTTTTGCCGAGGTCAAGCACAGGTGCGGTGACGGAAATGCCAAGCGGGCTGTTGCCGCCGGCCATGTGCGACACCTTCTCGAACTCCTCCGCGGCATGGATCAGCGCCTTCGATGGAATGCAGCCGACATTGAGGCAGGTGCCGCCCGGTTTGCCGGCCTCGACGATCACCGTATCGACACCGAGCTGGCCGGCGCGGATGGCGCAGACATAGCCGCCTGGACCTGCGCCGATGACGAGCAGCTTGCAGGAGATTTCTTTCATCTTGGCACGCTCTTTTTGGTGAAGGCCCCCTCATCCGGCCGCTTCGCGGCCACCTTCTCCCCGCTAGAGAGAAGAGACTGGCGCCGGCGTTGACAACCTCCTCTCCCCTCGGGGAGAGGTCGGATTGCCCCGAATTGCCTTTGCAATTCGGTTGGCAATCCGGGTGAGGGAGACTTTGCGACGGTTCTCATCGCCCTCAATCCACGAAAATCAGCGCCGGCGTTTCCAGCAGCGCCTTTATCCGCTGGATGAACACCGCCGCATCCCAGCCGTCGATCACCCGGTGATCGAAGCTCGACGACAGGTTCATCATCTTGCGCGGGATGAACTGAGTGCCGTCCCACAGCGGCCGCACCATCATCTTGTTGACTCCGATGATCGCCACTTCCGGATGGTTGATGACCGGCGTCGTCGCGATGCCGCCCATGGCGCCGAGCGAGGTGATGGTGATGGTCGAGCCGGACAGCTCGTCGCGGGTCGCCGTGCCGGACTTGGCCGCCTCGGCCAGCCTGATGACCTCGGCGCCGCAATCCCAGATGTCGCGCGCTTCGGCATGCTTGACCACCGGCACCACCAGACCCGACGGCGTCTGCGCGGCGATGCCGATATGGATGCCGCCATGCTGATGGATGATCCCGGCCTCGTCATCAAACAACGAATTGAGCTGCGGCTGATCTGATATCGCCTTGACCATCGCCCGCATCAGGAACGGCAGCAGCGTCAGCTTCGGCCTCTCTGCTCCACCCTTGGCGGCGCGTTTTTCCTTGTTGAGCGCGGCGCGCAATTCCTCCAGCGCGGTGACGTCGATCTCCTCGACATAGGTGATGTGCGGGATGCGTGACTTGGACAGCGTCATCTTCTCGGCGATCTTACGCCTGAGACCCACCACCTTGATGTCCTGGACCGCATCGTTGCGGGCAAGGCCGGATGCCTTGGCGACCTGTGGCCCACGCGCCAGGAAGGTCTCGATGTCCTCATGTCCGATGCGCCCGGCCGGGCCGCTCCCCGCAACCTGCCTGAGATCGATGCCTGCCTCTTTTGCCCGCAGGCGCACGGCTGGCGACGCCAGCGGCTTTTCGCCTTCCGGGCGCGGCGCGCCGGAAACGGAAGTCTGTGTGGAAGTCTTCGAGACGGCCGGAGCAGGTTTCACGTCCGGCACGCCGGCCTTTGGCGGGGTCTTCGCGGGCGGCTCGGCGGTCTGGGGCCTTGGCGTCGGCGCAGGCTCAGAAACCACCGCCTCGGCCTTGGCGCTGCCCTGCGGCTTCGAATTGCCCTCGCCCGCCACCTTCAGCCGCACGATCGGCGAGCCGATCGCCACCGTGTCGCCGATCTCGGCGCCCAGCCACAGGATCTCGCCGTCGACGGGTGATGGGATTTCGACCGTCGCCTTGTCGGTCATGACAGCGGCGAGCACGGTGTCCTCGCGCACGATGTCGCCGATCTTGACGTGCCACTCGACGAGCTCGGCCTCTGCGACGCCTTCGCCGACATCGGGCAGCTTGATGATGTATTCACCCATCTCAGGTTCCCCCAATACTTAAGCTGCCAATGTTTCAAGAAGAGCGCGGCCGACCCGGGCGGGTCCGGGGAAATAGTCCCACTCCTGCGCATGCGGATAGGGTGTGTCCCAGCCGGCGACCCGCGCCACCGGCGCCTCCAGATGGTAGAAGCAGTTTTCCTGCACCAGCGCCGAGAGCTCGGCGCCGAAGCCCGAGGTCAGCGTTGCCTCGTGCACGATGACGCAGCGCCCTGTCTTCTTCACCGACGCAACGATGGTATCGAGGTCGAGCGGCAGCAGGGTTCTCAGATCGATGATCTCGGCATCGATGCCTGTCTCCTCGGCCGCAGCCTGCGCGACATAGACCATGGTGCCGTAGGCCAGAACCGTGACAGCCGAGCCCGCCCTGCGGATCGCCGCCTTGCCGAGCGGCACGGTGTAGTGACCGTCGGCAACTTCGCCGAGCTCATGCTTCGACCAGGGCGTTATCGGCCGGTCGTGATGGCCGTCGAACGGGCCGTTATAGAGCCGTTTCGGTTCGAGAAAGATCACCGGATCGGGGTCCTCGATCGCCGCGATCAGCAGCCCCTTGGCATCATGCGGGTTGGACGGCACCACGGTCTTCAGACCTGACACATGGGTGAACAGCGCCTCGGGGCTCTGGCTGTGCGTCTGGCCACCGAAAATGCCGCCGCCGGTCGGCATGCGGACCACGATCGGGCAGGTGAAATCGCCGTTCGAGCGGTAGCGTAGGCGTGCTGCTTCCTGCGTCAACTGGTCGTAGGCCGGATACATGTAGTCGGCAAACTGAATTTCCACGCACGGCTTCAGGCCGTAGGCAGCCATGCCGATGGCCGAGCCGACAATGCCGGATTCGTTGATCGGCGCGTCGAAGCAGCGGCTCTTGCCGTATTTGGCCTGCAGGCCATGTGTGACCCGGAACACGCCGCCGAAGAAGCCGACATCCTCGCCGAACACGACGACTTTGTCGTCGCGCCCCATCGACACATCCATGGCGTCGCGAATGGCCTCGATCATGGTCCGTCTTGGCATGGCTCAGACTCCCGCCTGCTGGCGCTGGCGCCGCAGATGCGCGGGCATTTCGGCAAAGACCCCCTCGAACATCTCGCGCGTCGACGGCTTGCCGCCGGCATGCAGCGTGCCGTGGCTCTCCGCCTCCTTCTGCGCCGCGATCACCGTGTCGAGGATTTCCGCCTCGGCCTGCGCGTGGCGCTCGTCCGACCAGACGCCCAGCCCGATCAGATGGTTCTTCAGCCGCATGACCGGATCGCCGAGCGGCCAGGCGTCGGATTCCGTCTTCGGCCGGTAGGCCGAGGGATCGTCCGAGCTCGAATGGGCACCGGCGCGGTAGGTGACATATTCGACCAGCGTCGGCCCGAGATTATTGCGCGCCCGCTCCGCCGCCCATTTGGCCACCGCGTGCACCGCCAGATAATCATTGCCGTCGACGCGCAATGACGGGATGCCGAAGCCAAGGCCGCGGGCCGCAAAGGTGCCGGAGCCGCCGCGCGCGATGCCCTGAAAGGTCGAGATCGCCCACTGGTTGTTGACGACATTGAGCACCACCGGCGCCTTGTAGGTGGAGGCGAACACCAGCGCCGAATGAAAGTCGGATTCCGCCGTCGAGCCGTCGCCGATCCAGGCCGCGGCGATCTTCGAATCGTTCGAGATCGCCGAGGCCATCGCCCAGCCGACCGCCTGGATATACTGCGTCGCCAGATTGCCGGAGATCGAGAAGAAGCCGTGCTCCTTCGACGAATACATGATCGGCAACTGCCGGCCCTTCAGCGGGTCGGCCTCGTTGGAATAGATCTGGTTCATCATCGTGACCATCGGATAGCCGTCGGCGATGAGTAGCCCTGCCTGGCGATAAGTAGGGAAATTCATGTCGCCCGGCGAAAGCGCCTTGCGGAAGGCGCAGCTCACCGCCTCCTCGCCAAGATGCTGCATGTAGAAGGAGGTCTTGCCCTGGCGTTGCGCCATCTGCATGCGGGCATCGAAGGTGCGCAGCGTCATCATGTGGCGCAGACCTTCGAGCAGTTCGTCACTGGAGAGCAGACCTGCCCACGGCCCGACGGCTTCGCCATTGCGGTTCAGCACACGGATGATCGAGAAGGCCATGTCGCGGATGGTGCGCGGATCGACATCGATGTCCGGACGCGGCACCGAGCCGGCCTCGGCGATGGTCACATTGGAAAAGTCAGGCGTGCCGCCCGGCCGCACTTCCGGTTCCGGAACGTGAAACCGCAACATCCCAGCATCGGCCATGACCTTTGTCCTCCAATGTGCCTGGCCCGAGGATATTTGCACATCCGTGCCGCCAGACCAGTGCGAATTCGTCGGGCAAGCCCTTCGCCATCGGACCAGCCATTGCGGCCGATCCTGCCTTCCCGGTACAAGATGTAGATATGTCCGCGAAATTTCTTGTCGATGTTGGGCAGTGGCGCGCAATTTGGCGCAAGGTTGGACGGGATTTACGGCAGATAAGGTGATTGAGCGGCAGACCATCGCGCGGTCTTCCTTCTCCCCTTGTGGGAGAAGGTGTCGCCGAAGGCGACGGATGAGGGGTGTTCCAGGGAACGCCAACGCCTCACTCCGCTGGAACACCCCTCAACCGTCTCGGCGCTGCGCGCCGATCCACCTTCTCCCACAAGGGGAGAAGGAAAGAAGCGTCGGCGCCGATCGCCATTCACCCCAACCCCTCTCCATGCTAACCACCCTGCATGGCACAGAAGAAAGCGTTCGAAGTCGATTCCTGGCTCGCGAAGCCTGACGCACGCATCTCCATCGTCCTGCTTTACGGCCCCGATCGCGGGCTTGTCTCCGAGCGGGCGAAGGCCTTCGCCGAAAAGACCGGCCTGCCGCTCGACGATCCCTTCTCCGTGGTCCGGCTGGAGGGTTCGGAGGTCGACCGCGACGAGGGCCGGCTGCTCGACGAAGCCCGCACCGTGCCGATGTTTTCCGACCGGCGCCTGCTGTGGGTCCGCAATGCCACCGGCCAGAAAGCGCTGGCCGACGACGTCAAGGCGCTGGCAGCGGAGCCCGCGCGCGATGCCATCATCCTGATAGAGGCCGGTGACCTGAAGAAAGGCGTCGGCCTGCGCGCCGTGGTCGAAACCGCCGACATCGCCATGGCGCTACCCTGTTACGCCGACGAAGCCCGCGACATCGACACGGTCATCGACGACGAGTTGCGCAAGGCCGGCATGTCGATGACGCTGGAGGCCAGACAGGCGTTGCGCCGCAATCTCGGCGGCGACCGGCTGGCCTCGCGCGGAGAGATCGAAAAGCTCATTCTCTATGCCCATGGCCAGAAGGAAATCGGGCTGGAAGAAGTAAGGGCCATGTCGGGCGACGTGTCCGGCGCTTCCTTCGACGATGCTGTCGACGCGCTGCTCGAAGGCAAGGTCGGCGACTTCGACACCGCTTTCACCCGCCACTGCCAGTCCGGCGGCCCGCCCTTCCTGGTGCTGTCATCCGCCATGCGCCAGCTGCAGCAGATCCAGATCATGCGCGGCCAGATGGACTCTGCCGGCCGCAACGCCGCTTCGGTCGTTGCCGCCGCTCGTCCGCCGGTCTTTTTCTCAAGGCGCAAGCTGGTGGAGAAGGCGCTTGATCGCTGGAGCAGCGACGCGCTCAGCCGCGCGCTGACCCGGCTGCAGACCGCGGTGCTGCAGACGCGGCGAAGGCCGGACCTTTCGGTGGCGCTGGCACGGCAGGCGCTGCTGGGCATTGCGGTGGAGAGCGCAAGGCTGGGGCAACGGTAGGTGATTGGCCAATCTTCCCCCATGTGGGGGAGATGGCTGGCAAGCCGGAGGGGGGCGCCGTAGAGCGCTACCTTTGTGATCTGCGATCGGCCGAGAACTCACCCGAAGGCACATGAGGCGCCGGCGGGGCAGCGCCCCCCTCTGCCCTGCCGGGCATCTCCCCCACGAGAGATTGGCAACTTGGACGCCGTCGCCCAACATCAGTGCAGCAGAAAAAGGGCCAGCAACCGCCAGCCCCTATCGTTCTTGATGTTAAGCCAGAACTTAGTTTGCCGGCTAAATACAGTGCCTACCGCTCCTGCTTCAACCTGCGGCACAGCTCGTCCAGCTGCTCCAGCGAGCGATACGAAACGCGCAACTCGCCGCCTTTGCCCTTGTGGTCGATGGCCACGATCATGCCGAGCGTGTCGGTCATCAGTTTTTCAAGCGCCAGCGTGTCGGTGTCCTTTTCCGGCGCGGCTTGCGACTGTTTCGGCTTGGCCGGAGTGGTACCCGCCGGCATCTGCGACAGCGCCTCGGCCTGGCGGACAGAAAGGCCTTCTTCGACGATGCGCTTGGCGAGGCCGGCCGGATCCTCCGCCGTCACCAGCGTGCGGGCGTGGCCCGCCGACAGCGCGCCGTCGACCAGCATGTCGCGGATCACATCCGGCAGCTTCAGCAGCCTGAGCGTATTGGCGACATGGCTGCGGCTCTTGCCGATAACATTGCCGAGATCGGCCTGCGTATAGCCGTGCTCGTCGATCAATTGCTGGTAGCCCAGCGCCTCCTCGACCGCGTTGAGGTCAGTGCGCTGGACGTTTTCGATGATGGCAAGCTCGAGCGCGGTGCGGTCGTTGACCTCGCGGATGATGACCGGGATCTCGGTCAGCCCGGCGCGCTGCGCCGCCCGCCAGCGCCGCTCGCCGGCGATGATCTCATAGCGGCCCGCCTGGGTCGGCGACGACCGGGCCACCACCGGCTGGACGACGCCATGTTCGCGGATCGACTGCGCAAGGTCGGTCAATTCGGCATCGCCAAAGTGCCGGCGCGGATTTTTCGGATTGGGGCTGAGGAACTCGATCGGCACCTTGCCGTCGGCGCTCATGCCGGGCTTTTCCGGTGCCACCGGGCGATCTATTTCGCCGATCAGGGCGGCCAGTCCACGGCCCAGTCTTTTTCTCGAAAGGTCTTCGCTCATGTCTATTCCAAAGTCTCAAGATCGTTTCGGTATCGAATCGGCTGTTTATGCATCCGATCTAATCAAGCGGCGCGCAATTTACGCTCGCGGCGGATCACTTCCGAGGCCAGTTGCAGATAGGCCTGGCTGCCCGAGCACTTCAGATCGTAAAGGATCGCCGGCTTGCCGTAGGATGGCGCCTCGGACACCCGCACATTGCGCGGAATGATGGTTTCGTAGACCTTGTCGCCCATATGCGCCCGCACATCCTGCACCACCTGGTTGGCGAGATTGTTGCGGCCGTCATACATGGTCAGCACAATGCCCTGGATAATGAGATCCGGATTGATCGAGCGGCGCACCTGCTCGACCGTTTCCAACAGCTGGCTGAGGCCTTCCAGGGCAAAGAACTCGCATTGCAGCGGCACAAGAACAGAATCCGCCGCGGCCATTGAATTCAAAGTTAAAAGGTTGAGCGAAGGCGGGCAATCGATCAGCACATAATTAAAGGGCGCGCCGCGCTCGGTCGCCGCGCGTAGCGCATTGCGCAGCTTCAGCACCCGGTCCGGCGCCGAGGCGATCTCCATCTCGATGCCGAGCAGATCAAGCGTCGACGGCACGATCGACAGGCCAGGCACCGCTGTCGGGATGGCCGCGGCTTCCAGATCCAGCTCGCCGGTCAGCACATCATAGGACGAGACCGTCCGGTCCTTGCGGTCGATGCCGAGACCGGTACTGGCATTGCCTTGCGGATCGAGATCGACGATCAGCACCTTTTCGCCGATTGCGGCGAGCGCGGTGGCAAGATTGATGGCCGTGGTCGTCTTGCCGACACCGCCCTTCTGGTTGGCTACAGTGATGATTCGGGGGCCGTTTTTCATCATGGGTCTATGCCAGAAATTCATTTTTTTGGGTCGCCAGATAGCCGACAAGTCTGACATCAGACAGGTCGCAGGTCAGACAGTTCGAGGATGACGCCATGGGGGTCGGTCACACTGGGATGTTCTACCAGATCGAAGGTCCATCGGTTAACGCTTTCTTGCACTTCGGCGCGATAATCCCGGCCTTTGTGGAACAGCCCGCGCCCGCCCGATATCAGCCAGGGCGCCGACAGGTCGAGCAAGGTCGAAAGCGACGCCAGGGCCCGCGCCGTGACGATTTGCGGTGCTGAAACAAGCGCATGGCTGTCTTCGATACGGCGCGCCACGACCCGTGCCGGCAGGTTGAACTGGCCGATAACGGTTTGCAGGAACGACGCTTTTTTACGGTTGCTTTCCACCAGGTCGATGCTGGCCCCGTCGCGCTCGCCGAGGAGGAACGCCATCACCAGGCCGGGAAACCCGCCGCCTGAGCCTATGTCAACCCAGCGTGTGGCATTGGGCTCGATTCGCGCGAGTTGCGCGCTGTCCAATATGTGGCGCTGCCAGACATCGCCTGCAGTCGACTGTGCGACAAGATTGATGCTCCGGTTCCATTTCTGGAACATCTCTTCGAACGCCACCAGACGATCGAATGTTTCACGTGAAACCGGGCCCGCCGCTTCCTGCAGGCTCCCCAGGGAGCAAGAGCTCACGCAACGTTCCTCTGTGCGCTTTCATGATGGCGGACATGCGAGACAATGATCGCCAGCGCCGCCGGCGTCATGCCTTCCATCCGCTGCGCATCAGCAATGGAACGCGGCCGCCCTACCTGCATCTTCTGCTTCAACTCATTGGACAGGCCGGGCACATCGGCAAAATCGACTGTCTCGGGGATCAGCCGGCTCTCCTCATGCCGGATTTGTGCGACATCGCTCTTCTGACGATCAAGATAGACCGAATATTTCGCTTCCGTTCCGAGACGTTCCGCAGTCTTGGCGTCGATCGCCGCAAATCCCGGATCGATCCTTGCCAGCCAGGCCACATCGACGTCGGGATAGGTCAGCAACTCATAGCCGGACCGGCGCACACCATCCCTGTTGATCTCCAGTCCATGTCGCGCAGCCTCATTGGGTGTCATCGTCAACGATTTCGCCAGATCCCGTGCCTCATCGAGGCGTTGCATGACGTCGCCATAGCGCTGCATCCGACGCGCCGAGGCGATTCCAAGCCTTGCCGCCAACGGCGTCAGCCGCTCATCGGCATTGTCGGCACGCAACGACAGCCGGAATTCAGCGCGAGACGTGAACATGCGGTAGGGCTCGCTGATCCCGCGGCTGGTCAGATCATCGACCATCACGCCGATATAGGCCTCGGTGCGGCTGAGCACGATCTGATCGCTGCCAGACGCCCGCCGCGCCGCATTGAGGCCGGCGAGCAGGCCTTGACCGGCCGCTTCCTCATAGCCTGTCGTGCCGTTGATCTGCCCGGCGAGGAAGAGCCCGCCGACGCGTTTCGTCTCCAGTGTCTGGTGGAGCTCGCGCGGATCGACATGATCATATTCAATGGCATAGCCGGGCTGAAGCATGATCGCGCGCTCAAGACCGGGAATGGTCTTCAAGATGTCGAGCTGCACATCCTCGGGCAGCGAGGTCGAAATCCCGTTGGGGTAGACCGTGTCGTCGTCGAGCCCTTCCGGCTCGAGAAAAATCTGGTGGCCGTCGCGGTCGCCGAACTTGACGATCTTGTCTTCGATCGACGGGCAATAGCGCGGTCCGACGCCTTCGATCGAGCCGGAATACATGGCGGAGCGGCCAAGATTGGCGCGGATCAGCTCATGCGTGGAGGTCGTCGTGCGGGTAATGCCGCACTCGATTTGCGGCGTCTCGATGCGGTTGGTCATCAGCGAGAACGGCACCGGATCATCATCCGCCGCCTGGCTTTCGAGCGATGCCCAGTCGATGGTTTTCCCATCCAGCCGCGGCGGCGTGCCGGTTTTCAGCCGGCCGAGCTTGAAGCCCGCCCGGCTCATAGTCGCCGACAGCCCAAGGCTGGCCTGCTCGTTCATGCGGCCAGCGACGATCTTCTTTTCGCCAATATGAATAAGGCCGCGCAGGAAAGTCCCGGTCGTCAGCACGACCGCACCACAGGTAAGCCGCCGACCGTCGGCCAGGAGGACAGAGACAATCCGTCTCTCGCTGATTTCGAAATCCAGGACCTCCGCCTCGACGACGTCGAGATCGTTCTGCTGCCGAATCGCTTCCTGCATCGCCAGGCGATACAGCTTCCTGTCGGCCTGTGTACGGGGCCCGCGCACCGCCGGGCCCTTGCGGCGATTGAGCAGGCGGAACTGGATACCGGCGGCATCCGCCACGCGGCCCATCAAGCCGTCCATGGCATCGATTTCGCGCACCAGATGGCCTTTGCCAAGCCCGCCGATCGCCGGATTGCACGACATCACGCCGATCGTGTCGAAGCGCAGCGTCACCAATGCGGTTTTGGCACCGGCGCGCGCGGCAGCGCTGGCAGCCTCGCAACCCGCATGGCCGCCGCCCACCACAACCACATCATAGTGATCGGTCATTTCCAAATGTCCTGGACTCGAAAGATTGAGGGACACATGTCCCCACGGGGCGAAGCTGTCAAGAAAACTTCGCTGCAAGTTTCACGTGAAACAGCTTGTGAGCCTCACGTAGCGACGTTTCACGTGAGTCACGCCGTTGCGGTTGTTTCACGTGAGTCACGGCTCGCGAATGCGCCATTCAACTTCGTCTGATGTCTCCGCCAGATAGGAGTGTCTTAGCATCCAGCACCATCGCTGTTCGGCCAAGTGATTGTTTCACGTGAGTCATTTGCCGATACAGAACTGCCCGAAGATCACGTCCAGCATATCCTCGACATCGATCGCGCCGACGATTCTGCCCAGGCGGTCCGCCGCGAGCCGCAACTCCTCGGCGCGCAATTCCTGCCCAGTGGCGTGGCCATCGATCGCGAGAACCAGGTGGCGATTCGCATCGTTGAGCAGCTCGACATGGCGCAGGCGCGAAGGCAGTACATCTCCTATATCCCCGGCCGCATCTGCCGCGCGACGGCCGATCTCCGTCAACAACGCTTCCACACCCGCCCCGTTAAGAACTGAAATGACAAGGTCATAGCGACCGGCGGCATCCCAAGCAGCCTTCTCACCCAGCAGGTCAACCTTGGTGCCGACGCGCAACAGAGGCGCAGTTGGGACTGAACCGATGTCCCGTGGGGAAGAAATGTCTGCCAACAGCAGCAAAAGGTCGGCACGGTCAGCCTTTGCCCTCGCCTTCTCGATCCCGATCGCCTCGACCTTGCCCGGCGCCTCGCGCAGGCCGGCGGTGTCCGTCAGCCTAATACGCAATCCCTGGAGATCCAACACGACCTCGAGCAGATCCCGTGTCGTGCCCGGCTCATCCGTTACAATAGCTGCATCGCGGCGCGCCAGGGCATTGAACAGACTCGACTTGCCGGCATTCGGCGCACCCAAAATGACGACCTCGAACCCATCGCGGATGATCTCGGCGGCGTGGAACCCGGCGACATGATGGTCGATCTCACCGATCATCGCCCTGACATCGGACCAGACCGTATCCGAAACGGAACCGGGCACATCATCCTCATCGGCAAAGTCGATCTCGGCCTCGATCATCGCGCGTGCATGGATCAACCGGCGACGCCAGCTCAGATACAGTTCGCTCTGGACGCCCTCCGCATTCTGTATGGCGAAGCGCCGCTGCGCCTCGGTTTCCGCATTGACCAGATCGGCCAGCGCCTCGGTTTCGACCAGGTCAAGCTTGCCATTGATAAAGGCGCGGCGTGTGAATTCGCCCGGCTCGGCGTGCCTGACGCCGTCAAACCCAGCAATCGTTTCCAGCATCCTGGCCACCACGGCGCGTCCGCCATGGACCTGAAACTCGGCAACGTCCTCGCCGGTAAAGCTGGCCGGGCCGGGGAAAAAGACGACCAGGCCAGTGTCCAGCACGGTTCCATCAGGTGCTCGGAACCGCCGAAGGACCGCCGCCCGGTCTTTAACCATGCCGCCGGCAATCGTTTCGACTACGAATCGAGTCTGCGGGCCGGAAATACGCAGCACGGCAACGCCGGCCGGAAGCCGGCCGCTCGACAGCGCCACGATCGAATCACCTGAAATCATTTGCCCGCTCTGTCGAACCGCCCTAGCTTCGCGCCTTCGAAACAACCCCGAGTTTGCCCATCGTGACGCTGCCCGCGCAAAACCTGCTTGCTGAAGAGGCCAGCCCCTATCTGCAGCAGCACAGCGGCAATCCCGTGCACTGGCGGGCCTGGTCGCCGGCGTCGCTCGACGAAGCAAAGGCCCTGGACAAGCCAATCCTGCTCTCCGTCGGCTATGCCGCTTGCCATTGGTGCCATGTCATGGCGCATGAAAGCTTCGAGAATGACGGCGTCGCCGCCGTCATGAACCGTCTGTTCGTCAATATCAAGGTCGACCGCGAGGAGCGCCCCGACATCGACCAGATCTACATGGCCGCGCTGTCCTCGATGGGCGAGCAAGGCGGCTGGCCGCTGACCATGTTCCTGACGCCGGATGGCAAGCCGTTCTGGGGCGGCACCTATTTCCCGCGCGAGCCGCGCTATGGCCGCCCGGGTTTCATCCAGGTGATGGAAGCGGTCGACAAGGCGTGGCGCGAGAAGCGGGCGAGCCTGCATCAGAGCGCCGATGGCCTGACCTCGCATGTCGAGGCGCGTCTGTCCGGCACGCATGCCAAAGAGAGCCTGGACCGCGGCTCACTGACCGAACTCGCAGGCCGCATCGACGGCATGATCGACCGCGACCTCGGCGGCCTGCGCGGCGCGCCGAAATTCCCGAACGCCCCCTTCATGCTCACGCTCTGGCTGTCCTGGTTGCGCGACGGCAACGCCGCCCACCGCGACGACGTACTCGTCAGCCTGGAACAGATGCTGGGCGGCGGCATCTATGATCACATTGGCGGTGGGCTCAGCCGCTACTCGACCGATGCGGAATGGCTGGTGCCGCATTTCGAGAAGATGCTCTACGACAATGCGCAGCTCATTCGTTTCTGCAACTGGGCCTACGCGGCGAGCGGCGATGATTTGTTCCGGATGCGAATCGAAGAGACCACCGACTGGCTGCTGCGCGAGATGTGCGTCGACGGCGGTGCCTTCGCCGCCAGCCTCGACGCCGACAGCGATGGTGAGGAAGGGCTGTTCTACACCTGGAGCAAGGACGACATAGAAGCGGCCCTTGGCGGCGATTCAGCTATATTGTTCAAACACTTCACACTATCCAGCCCGCATGGCTGGGAAGGCAAGCCGGTTGTCCATCAAACCCGGTCGCAGCAGGCACAAAGTGTAACCGATCGCGAAAAACTCAATCCCCTCAAAGCCAGGCTTCTCGCCGTCCGCGAAGAACGGGTCAGGCCGGGCCTCGATGCAAAGACCCTCAGCGACTGGAACGGCCTGACGATTGCAGCACTTGCCGAGGCCGGCCGCTCGCTGGGGCGTCGAGACTGGATCGAGGCCGCGGCAAAGGCGTTCGCCCATATCAGCGCCGCCAGCCGAGAGGGCCGTTTGCCGCATTCCATGCTCGGCGCCAGGAAACTGTTTCCCGCTTTGTCCAGCGACTACGCCGCCATGACCAATGCCGCGATCTCGCTGTTCGAGGCGTCAGGCGATTGGAGCTATATCGACCAGGCGAAGCAATTCATCGAACAGCTCGACCATTGGCATGCCGACGCCACGGGCACTGGCTACTATCTCACCGCCTCGGACAGCACCGACGTGCCGATCCGCATCCGGGGCGATGTCGACGAGGCGATCCCTTCCGCCACCAGCCAGATCATCGAAGCGCTGATCCGCCTCGCTTCCGTCACCGGCGATCTCGACCTGCAGGAGAAAGCCTGGCAGGTCGCCGAGCATGCGGCCGGCCGTGCCGCGCACCAGGCCTATGGCCAGGTCGGCATCGTCAATGCCTGCGCCCTGGCGATCGAGCCGTTAAAACTGGTGCTGATAGACGACCTGGCGGATCCCAAGCTTGTTCCGGTTGCGAATCGAAACCCTAACCCGCGCCGTGTAGACATTGTCGTCGCAATCGGTTCGGAAACGAATCGACCCTTGCTGCCCGGAGAGACTCTGCCGCCGACCGACGAGGTGGGTGCCTGGCTTTGTACTGGGCAGGTGTGTTTGCCGGTCGTGACGGATGCTGGAGAGTTGGAGCGGCTGTTGAGCCGTCGATAGGAACAACTCCCCACGGCGGCACCGCCCCTCATCTGATTGCCGCCGTCTTCTCCCCGTGAACGGGAGAACGACGATCTTGTCGCCGATTTCGGCAATTGCCCGCGTCACAAAAGAAGGCGCGCGCGTCGCGGTCAGCCTCTTTCGCCCCGTTTAGGGGGAGAGATGCCTGCAAGGGCAATGAGTGGGGCGCCGACTTATGCGACTTGTTGCCATACCCGCAGACCTAACCGGCAATGAAAAACCCCATCCCGGCCTTCCGGAATGGGGTTTCGACGTAAAGGTTAGGGAAGGTGGCTAGACCTTACGTATTCATCGAATCGAAGAAGTCCGCATTGGTCTTGGTCTGCTTGAGCTTGTCGATGAGGAACTCGATCGCATCGGTCGTTCCCATCGGCGCCAGGATGCGGCGCAGCACGAAGATCTTCTGCAGGTCCGAACGCGCAACCAGCAGGTCTTCCTTGCGGGTGCCGGACTTGAGGATATCCATGGCCGGATAGATGCGCTTGTCGGCAACCTTGCGGTCGAGCACGATTTCCGAATTGCCGGTGCCCTTGAACTCTTCGAAGATGACTTCGTCCATACGGCTGCCGGTGTCGATCAGCGCGGTGGCGATGATGGTCAGCGAGCCGCCTTCCTCGATGTTACGGGCGGCACCGAAGAAGCGCTTCGGCCGCTGCAGGGCGTTGGCGTCGACACCGCCGGTCAGCACCTTGCCGGATGACGGCACCACGGTGTTGTAGGCGCGGCCGAGACGGGTGATCGAATCGAGCAGGATGACGACATCGCGGCCATGTTCGACCAGGCGCTTGGCCTTTTCGATGACCATTTCGGCGACCTGGACGTGACGCACCGCCGGTTCGTCGAAGGTCGAGGACACAACCTCGCCCTTCACCGAACGCTGCATGTCGGTCACTTCTTCCGGCCGCTCATCGATGAGAAGCACGATCAGGTAGCATTCGGGATGGTTGGTGGTGATCGAGTGAGCGATGTTCTGCAGCAGCACGGTTTTACCGGTGCGCGGCTGCGCCACAATCAGGGCGCGCTGGCCCTTGCCGAGCGGCGCCACCAGGTCGATGACGCGGGCCGAGATGTCCTTGGAGGTCGGAACCTCCATTTCCATCTTCAGCCGTGACGTCGGATAGAGCGGCGTCAGATTGTCGAAGTGAATCTTGTGACGGATCTTTTCGGGATCGTCGAAATTGATGGTGTTGACCTTGAGCAGCGCGAAATAGCGCTCGCCCTCTTTCGGGCTGCGGATCGGCCCTTCAACGGTGTCGCCGGTCTTCAATGAGAAGCGGCGGATCTGCGACGGCGAGATATAGATGTCGTCGGGACCTGGCAGATAGTTGGCATTGGCCGAGCGGAGGAAGCCGAACCCGTCCTGGAGCACTTCGACCACGCCATCGCCGATGATCTCGACGTCCTGGGCGGCCAGCTTCTTCAGGATCGCGAACATCAGTTCCTGCTTGCGCATGACGCTGGCGTTCTCGACCTCGAGCGATTCGGCATAGGCGATCAGCTCTGGCGGTTTCTTGTTCTTGAACTCGGCGAGTTTCATTTCTTGCATAAACGGACCTTGAATAGATGGAGTCTGGGCAGGCTTTGGGAGGATATCGACGGGATGCGACAAATGCCGGGCGCGGCCGAAAGCAATGAGGGGCGGCGCATGACGGGAAGGAAGACCCGTCTTTTATCGTCGGTCGGGTGAAAGAGCAAGCCGCGTTTTGCGGGGACGCAAAAGGCTTAAAACACCTTATGCATGTCGTTGCCCCAAAACCGGGACCACTTTTGAGCGACATGCATTAGAACGGCTTGACGACAACCAGGATCACGATTGCGATCATCAGCAATGTGGGGATTTCGTTGACGATCCGCCAGTGCCGAGCCGGTTTTTCATTGCGGTCCTCGGCGAATTTGCGCACCGCGCCAGCCAGATAGCCATGCACGCCGGACAACAGAAGCACCAGGCCGATCTTGGCATGCAGCCATCCGCCCTGGAACCCAAACACTTTCCAGGCGAGCCACAGGCCGAACACCCAGGTGACGATCATCGCCGGATTGATGATGCCGCGCAGCAGGCGCCGCTCCATCACCTTGAAGGTCTCCGACTGCACCGAACCCTTCTCGGCATCGGCGTGATAGACGAATAGGCGCGGCAGATAGAGCATGCCCGCCATCCACGAAATGACGGCGAGGATATGGATCGCCTTCGCCCAGGGATAGAAGCTGACGGGCGCGAGGAAAAACAAAAGCGCGGTGAGAACGACCAGCACACCGATACCGACGGTCATCCGCATCATCGCCTGGCCGGTGCTGTTGCCGGCATTGCCGGCGTTGTTTGAAGAAGCCATCAGCGTTTCGCGCTCCGCACCTGTTTCACCATCGCCTCGACATGGGCGATCGGCGTTTCCGGCGTGATGCCGTGACCGAGATTGAAGATCAGCGGCGCATCTCCCAACGCTTTAAGGATCGTCTCGACACCATCCGACAGCGCCTTGCCGCCAGCCACGAGGCGCAAGGGATCGAGATTGCCCTGGACCGCACCCGAGCGCTGCAAGTCCTTCGCTGCTACCAGCGGCACCGTCCAGTCGATCCCCAGGCCCGTTACGCCGGTCTTCTGGCGATAGGTGCGGTAGCGAGCGCCGGCGCCCTTGGGAAAGCCGATGATCGGAACATCGGGATGGACGGCCCGAACCTGCCTGACGATCTCGGCCACCGGCCAAACGCAAAACTGCTCGAACGAGGCATCATCAAGCACCCCGGACCAGGAATCGAAAATCTGCACCACATCCGCGCCCGCTTCGATCTGGCGGATCAGATAGGCAGCGGAGTTGTCGGCAAGCACTTTCAGCAGATGTTGAAACGCCGCCGGCTCGCGATAGGCAAACAACCGCGCCGGGGCCTGGTCAGGCGTTCCATGGCCAGCGATCATGTAGGTCGCCACCGTCCACGGCGCGCCGCAGAAGCCTATCAGCGTTGTCTCCTCAGGCAGTTTGGTCCGCAACCGGCGAACCGTCTCGTAGACCGGTTCGAGATTCACGTGAAACACATCGCTTTCCAGAGCCAGAATCTCCGGCGCGGAGATCGGCGTCAAAAGCGGTCCTCTTCCCTCCTCGAAGCGCACGTCGCGGCCAAGCGCATGCGGAACGACAAGGATGTCGGAAAACAGGATCGACGCGTCGAAGCCGAAGCGCTCGATCGGTTGCATCGTCACTTCCACCGCAAGGTCGGGATCGTAGCAGAGATCGAGGAATGAACCGGCGCGTCTGCGCGTCTCCCGATACTCCGGCAGATAACGCCCGGCCTGGCGCATCATCCAGAGCGGAGGCGGAAACACCGCTTCGCCTTTCAGGACGTCCAGCATGATCCGGTTTTTCGGCATCGAGCGCTCGCCTCTCCCAGCCTCCTATTAATCTTAAAGATTCTTATATCTAAGATTCTTCTGATTCTAAGAGTCTGTTGGTTGTGGTGGTTGTCACCTGTCCCGCTTTGCCCCGAAAAACACCAGCAAGCATATTGTCGCGCGCTTCTTTCTCCCGGATGTAGGGTTCTGGGGATAGTTCGGAATCTGTCACTGGTTACAAAGCTTTAGGATCCTCCGGAAAAAGTCAGCCCTGTGGACGGAGGCAGGGCAAAGAAACCGGTCCCCAGACTTGTCCCCAACCGCCCGACGAAGCTGACAGCACAGCGAATTGTGGACAAACTGCCATCTGATACAGTCGCCCCCGACCGGCCCCTCTTTCTGTCCCGCTTTATCCACACCCACCCACAGCCCCAGGTGAACCCTGTGAACAAACCCCAGAGCTTCTTTCACCTGCACCTGATTTCCGACGCGACCGGCGAAACGCTGCTCGCTGCGGGCCGGGCGGCTTCGGCGCAATACAAGGACGCGCGGGCCATCGAGCACATCTACCCGCTCATCCGCACCGAAAAGCAGGTGGCGAAAGTGTTCGAGGATATCGAGGAGGAACCGGGCATTATCCTCTATACGGTCGTCGACCAGAAGCTGGCGCGCGGCATAGACGAGCGCTGCGCCACGATGGGGCTGCCCTGTGTCTCTGTGCTGGAGCCGGTGCTGACCGTGTTCCAGTCCTATCTCGGCACGCCGGCCGGCCGGCGCGTCGGTGCCCAGCATGTGCTCGACGCCGAATATTTCCGCCGCATCGATGCGCTCAATTTCACCATGGACCATGATGACGGCCAGCTGCCGCTCAACATGGACGATGCCGATGTCGTGCTGATCGGCATCTCGCGAACGTCGAAGACGCCGACCAGCATCTATCTCGCCAACCGGGGCATCAAGACCGCCAACATCCCGATCGTGCTCGGCGTGCCGGTGCCGGAAAGCCTGGTCGCCGCCAAGACGCCGCTGATCGTCGGGTTGATCGCCACCGCCGAGCGCATCTCGCATGTCCGCCAGAACCGCATTCTTGGCAACAGCAGCTCCTATGAGGCAACCGACTATGTCGACCGCGCTTCCATCACCGAGGAGCTCGCCTACGCCCGCCAGATCTGCACCCGCCATGGCTGGCCGATGATCGACGTCAGCCGCCGCTCGATCGAGGAAACCGCGGCCGCGATCGTTGCCCTGCGGGGGAAGACGCGCTAGGGCGTCGATATTCAGGTCAGGCCGGCCTGCAAACGACGGCTTCCTGCGCTTCCGGTGCTCACGTACGAAAAGTACGCTCCGCTCCGGTTCTCGGAAGCCACCATTTTCGGCTCGGCCTGACCTGAATCTCAACACCCTAGCTGGCGCCAGGAAACCGGGCGAAAAAAACATGACCGAAAAAATCATCCTCGCCTCCGGCAGTCCCTTCCGCAAGGCGATGCTCATCAATGCTGGCATCGACGTCGAAGCCGTGCCGGCCGAAGTCGACGAGCGCGCGCTCGAGGCGCCGTTGCAGCACAGCGGTGTTTCGCCCGAAGATGTCGCGCTGGTGCTGGCCGAGGCCAAGGCCACCGAGGTGAGCGAACGCAAAGCCGGTGCGCTGGTGCTCGGCTGCGACCAGACTTTGTCGCTCGGAGACGAAGTGTTCCACAAGCCCGCCGACATGGAAGGCGCGCGACGGCATCTGCTGGCGCTGTCGGGCAAGACCCATCAGCTCAACAGCGCTGCCGTGCTGGTGCGCGACGGCCAGGTGCTGTGGCGCCATGTCGGCATCGCTTCCATGACCATGCGCAAGCTCGACCCGGGCTTTATCGGCCGTCACCTCGCCCGTGTCGGCGCCAAGGTGCTGGCCAGTGTCGGCGCCTACCAGATCGAGGGCGAAGGCATCCAGCTTTTCGATAAGATCGAGGGCGACCATTTCACCATTGTCGGCCTGCCGCTTTTGCCGCTGCTGGCCGAACTGCGCATACTGGGAGCCATCGATGGCTGAGTTGACCAAGAAGGCCTTCGTCACCGGCCATCCGATCAAGCATTCGCGCTCGCCGAAGATCCATGGCCATTGGCTGGCCAAGCACGGCATCGACGGCAGCTACGAGGCCATCGATGTGGCGCCGCAGGACTTTGCTGAATTCATCCGAACGTTGCAGGCGGCCGGTTTTCGCGGTGGGAATGTCACCATCCCGCACAAGGAAGCAGCCTTCGCGCTGGCAGAACGCCGCGACCAGGCCGCGGAAGAGATCGGCGCCGTCAACACGCTGTGGTTCCAGGATGGTGTCCTGTGGGGCGGCAACACCGATGGCCACGGCTTTGCCGCCAACCTCGATGACTACGCGCCGGGCTGGACGAATACGGGTCCTGCGGTTGTGCTCGGCGCCGGCGGCGCATCGCGCGCCGTCATCCAGGCGCTGAAGCAACGCGGTGTCGCCGACATCCGCATCGTCAACCGCACGCTCGCCCGGGCACAGGAATTGCGCGATCGTTTCGGCGCCGGTGTCTCGGCGCATGGCACGGCGGCGACCGGCGAACTGCTGACTGACGCCGGGCTGCTGGTCAACACCACCGCGCTCGGCATGGTCGGCAATGAAGGCCTCCCGGCCGATCCGGCCCTGCTGCCCGACCACGCCATCGTCACCGACCTTGTCTATGTGCCGCTCGAAACCCCATTGCTCGCCGCGGCGCGCGCCAGGGGGCTGAAGACGGTCGACGGCCTCGGCATGCTGCTCAACCAGGCCGTGCCCGGCTTTGAACATTGGTTCGGCGTCAGGCCGCAAGTCACGGCTGAACTCCGCGCAATCATCGTTGCCGATCTGGTGCCGAAACCATGATCGTCCTCGGCCTCACCGGCTCGATCGGCATGGGCAAGTCGACGACGGCGAAAATGTTTGCCGAGGCCGGCGTGCCGGTCCACGATTCCGACGAGACGGTGCATCGCCTCTATGCCGGCAAGGCGGCGCCTCTGGTCGAGGCGGCGTTTCCTGGCACCACCGCCAATGGCGTGGTCGACCGGGCAAAACTCGGCGCGCGTGTGCTTGGCGACACCGCCGCGCTGAAGGCATTGGAAGCCATCATCCATCCGCTGGTGCGTGCCGACGCCGACGCCTTCCTGGCCAGGCATCGTAACGCGGTCGAATCGATGGCCGTGCTCGACATTCCGCTGCTGTTCGAAACCGGTGGGCGCGGCCGGGTCGACAAGGTCGTCGTCGTCACCGCGCCCGCCGAAGTGCAGCATCAGCGCGTACTGGCACGGCCTGGCATGACCGAGGAAAAACTGGCCGCGATCCTGGCCAAGCAGGTGCCGGATGAGGAGAAACGCAGGTTGGCCGATTTCGTCATCGACACCGGCCAGGGGTTGGATGCCGCGCGGGCTCAGGTGGATGCGATCATTGCGGAGCTCTTGCGCTGAAGCTTTCCTTCTCCCCTTGTGGGAGAAGGTGTCGCCGGAGGCGACGGATGAGGGGTACTCCAGGGAACGCCAACGCCTCACTCCGCTGGAACACCCCTTCCGTCTCGGCGCTGCGCGCCGATCCACCTTCTCCCACAGGGGGAGAAGGGAAAAGAGGCATTGCCATTTTGTCCCGGTGTATGATTCTGCTGCTTTGGAGCGCCTGATTCGATGCGAGAGATCATCTTCGATACCGAAACCACCGGCCTTGATTCGCGCGACGACCGCGTGATCGAGCTGGGCGGCGTCGAGCTGGTCAACCGCTTTCCAACCGGCAGGACGTTCCACCACTATATCAACCCGCAAGGGCGCGCGATCCACGCCGAGGCGCAGGCCGTGCACGGCATCAGCGCGGCGGACCTTGCGGGCAAGCCGACCTTTGCCGACATCGCCGAGGATTGGCTCGATTTCACCGATGGTGCCAAGCTGGTTGCCCACAATGCCACCTTCGATATCGGCTTCCTCAATGTCGAATTCGGCCGGCTTGGCCATCCCAATGTCGATCCCGGCCTTGTCGTGGACACGCTGGCGCTGGCGCGGCGCAAGCATCCGATGGGCCCCAACTCGCTCGACGCGCTCTGCCGGCGCTACGGCATCGACAACACCAAGCGCACCAAGCACGGCGCGCTGCTCGATTCCGAATTGCTGGCCGAGGTCTATATCGAGCTGATTGGCGGCAAGCAGGCGGCCCTAATCCTCGACAGCGCCACCGCGCCGGCGCAGGGCGAGAATGTCCGCCACATCGAAATCATCGTCGCCGAGCGCCCAAGGCCGCTGCTGCCGCGCCTGACCGAGGCCGAACGGGCCGCCCATGCCGCCATGGTCGCCACGCTCGGCGAAAAGGCGCTGTGGCTGAAAGCCGGTTGATCCGAAGCTCGTCGTAGGGCGCAGCCCTCAATACGGCCACTCGCCCCGCCCCAGCGCTGCCACCGCCGCGATGATGCGCGCAAAAGCTTCCGCTGCGGCCGGCACCGTCATGCGGGCACGCAGGAAGCTGTGCACGAGACAGGGCTCCTCATGCCACCAAGCCTTGCCGCCGGCCGAAACGATGCGGTCGCGATAGGTCTCGCCATCGGATGACAGCGGGTCGCACTCGGCCGTGACGATCACCGTCGGCGGCAGGCCGGAAAAATCGCTGTCGCGCAGTGGGGAAAATGTCGGATCGTCCGGTGATTGCCGCTTGGCCGAACGGACATCGCGGTAGAAGGCGATATCACTGAGGGACAGCAGCGGCGCCTCGGCATGCTCGACATAGGACCCCTTGCTCTCATCCCCGCCGAGACCGGGATAGATCAGCACCTGGCCGATTGCAGCGCTGATATGGCGCCGCGTCGCCTGCGCCACTGCCGCCGCGAGACTGCCGCCTGCGCTCTCGCCGCACAGGACGAGCGGCAGGGCTGACGCCGCCGCTACCCATTCGAAAGCGACCAGCGCATCGTCGAAGGCGGCGGGATGGACATGCTCCGGGGCCAGCCGGTAGTCGACGGAAACGACGTCGAAGCCGGTGCCGGCGCAGAGTTGGGCGCAGATGTCGTCATGGCTGTCGAGCCCGCCCAGGATAAAACCGCCGCCATGGAAATAGAGCACCATGGCCCGCCCGGCCTTGCCGGCAAGCTGGTAGCGCCGGATCGGGACGCCGTGGCCGGAAGCGGCGATCAGGCCGTCGCTGGCCTTGACCCCGGCGGGGCGCCCCTGGTGGAAGGCGCGGCACATCCGGTCATAGATTTCGCGCTGCCCGTCGATCGGCAGGCCGATGATCTCGGGCGGATACCAGGCATTCACCGCGTCGATATAGGCCCAGAGGTCAGGATCGAGCCGGGTTTCGTATTTGCCGCGCTGCCTTGTCATAGATCCGCGTAAAGCTGGGCGGCGTTGTCGAAACTGAAGCGCAGCGGCACCGAGCCTTCGACCTGCCAGACGGTGACCGTCTCGCCCGCCAGCAGCCGGCAGGCGCCGTCCGTGTCGGTGACCGCGCCGCCATAGAGCCGGTTGGCCAAGTTGAGGATGCCGGTCTGATGCATGGCCGCGCTGCCGCTGCCGCAGGCATCCTTGACCAGCAGCACGCGAAAACCCCTGGCCACCGCGTCTTTCACGGTGGCGTCGATGCACGCCTCGGTCCACACGCCGGCGACGACCAGCCATTCGATACCGGAAGCCTTGAGCCGGTCGGCGGCCGGCCCTGATCGGAAGGCGCTCGCCTCGGCCTTGATCAGCAGCGCCTCGCCCTCCGCCGGTGCCACCTCATGGCAGATCTCGGTCAGCGGGTCGCTCTTGTCCGAAAAAGCCGACTTGCCGTCCGCATCGAGCGGATGAAAGGGCCGGTCCTGCTTGTCGAGATCGACGATATAGGCCCAGTGATGGAGTGGCACGTGGTTTTGGCGCGCCGCCGCCTGCAGGCGCTGGACGTTGGCGAGGATGCCGGCAAAGCCCTCGACCAGATAGCGCGGGTCCTGCCGGTGCTCTTCCTGGAGATCGATGAAGATTGCGGCCACGGTGCCGCGCTTGATGGAGATGGGCGATTTCATGCGCGCACTTCGTCAGGCCGGCGGGACAGCGCCCCCCTCTGCCCTACCGGGCATCTCCCCCTCAAGGGGGGAGATCGGCTGTCGCGAATGCTTTCGCAAACGATGAAAGTTGCAGGAATAAGCGCGGGAGGCGAAACCGCTAATCTCCCCCCTTGAGGGGGAGATGTCCGGCAGGATAGAGGGGGGCGCGAAGGAACGGGGCGCTCGTTATGAGCGGCGGATACCAGCATCAAACCTCTCTCTCCAGAAACTCATGCTCATAGGGAAAGCGCGACAGGAGTTCGGTGCCGGTGTCGGTGATCAGGATCTCGTCCTCCAGCTTGACGCCCTCGCGGCCGCCTTTCTCGCCGATATAGCTTTCCACGCTCACCACCATGCCTGGCACGATATGGCCGTCGCGGCCATAGGTCTCGTAATCCATGGCATGCGCGATGAATGGCGTCTCGCCATGCATGCCGACACCGTGCATCACCGAGGTGTAGCGCTGGTCGACGAAACGGTCCGGGATTTTCCATGCCTTCTCGGCGATCTCACGGAACGCCATGCCGGGTTTGACGATCGAAATATTGTGCTGAACCTGGTCATGCGCCATGCGGTAGAGCGACTTCTGGTAGGGTGTCGGCTTGCCCGGCCCGCAGCGGAAGGTGCGCGAAAAATCGGAGTAATAGCCGTAACAGCCGATCGTGTCAGTATCGAGCGCCAAGAGTTCTCCGGGCCGGATCTTGCGGCCGCTGGCCTCGTTGAACCACGGGTTGGTGCGCTGGCCTGAGGTCAGCAGCCGCGTCTCGATGAACTCGCCGCCCTGGCGGATGACCTCGCCATACATGATGGCGAACAAATCGTTTTCGGAAACGCCGGGCTTGATCGCCTCGCGCACGGCATAGACAGCGGCTTCCGCGCCAGCCATCGACACCTGCAGGCATTTGACCTCTTCCGGCGTCTTCACCGCCCGCACCGCCAGGATCTCGCCCTGGCAGTCGCGGACCTCGCAGCCGCGCTTTTCCAGCGCCAGCGCCTGCAGATGGCTGCAACGGTCGAGCCCGAGCTTCATCGAGCCGCCGCCATGTTTTTTCAACAGCTCGGTGATCTCGTCGGCGAAGGGCCCGGCGGTCTCGTCGTCGCGGCCCGAGACTGACGACCAGACGAGCTTGGAAGGACGCGCCTCGTCGATCGTGTCGAGCACCATCGAGACATGGTAGCTCTGCGGATATTCGAACAGCACGATCGGCCCAACGGTTGGGATAAAGAAATAGCGGGTCGAGTTGCGCAGGAAATAGCCGAACATGTTGCGCGAGCCGGTGGCATAGCGCTGGTTGTAGGGATCGAACAGCACCACGCAGCCATAGCCGGCCTCGCGCATCCAGCCACGCAATTTGGCGAGCCGGCCTTTGCGCAAGGCGTCCGCATCGATGAAAGACGGCTCGGTGTCGGACAACCACATGCCGCCGGCCGGATCGGCTGCCGCGGGGTGGCGCATGCGGTCCTTGAAATCGACATCCTCGGTGCTGTCCGGTTCGAATACGACGATGCTCATGGGGGTTCGGCCTTGGCTTGATTATGAGGCCTGACCATGGCGCAGGAGGGGCGAAAGCATTGTGCGGAAAACCGCATTTGTTGTGCGGAATGCCGCTGCACTTCGGCCAAAACGAATCAATCCGAACGCTCGGGCTTGAGCCAAATCGGACGATGAAAATTTGCGTCTCTACGCTCTCGTGGTCACACCTCAACGTATCTCGGCCGGAGGTGTCATTAATCTCTCGCGAGGAATCCCGCAGCGAACGAAATGAATAGAACGATGATCAACATCCAAAAGGCAACACGATTTGCCTTTTCATAGACGGGGGCCCCATTGCCTGCTCTTGCGCGCAGAAAGAGGAGCGCGTCCGGAAAGACCGTCAGCAAGAAAATCAACGCGAGCGAAAACTGGGGTAAAGTATTCGAAATTCTGTCTCGCATTATAAACAACAGCCCCAACGAGCTGTAAATCATGTACAAAAATATCGTAAATTGGATGGGTGAGTCTAAAAAAGTCGCCCAAGGTCTCCACACGCTTTCTTGATGATCAAGGCGAAGGCAAAAATAGATTGCACCTAGTCCCAAGACAAAAAACAAGTTCATCACAATCACGGCGTTCGATGTCGAAGCCTGTCCGATCAACCAGAGTAGGAGGATGAAAAAGATAGCAATAGTGCCAACGATAATGGGCAATCTTACGACAGCTCGTTTGTCACCGATCAAGATGTACATTTTACTCCCGGCAGAATCTTCCAGGATTCAGAATGCACCTGTCGCCTTAATGCCCCGTTTAGAAGATGGAACGTTATTGACGTATCCCAAGTGGCACGGTTCCTTCGGATCGCGGGTTTGATACTCCGCTTTCTGGTCGTTTCGGCCGTTGACGGCAACCAGCCAATTCTAGTCCTAATGCCTCCGCGCCAGCTTAGGCGGGTGGCCATGCTCCTCGCGAAAGGCCCGCGCGAAACTCGACATCGAGGCAAAGCCGCAGGCCAGCGCCACGTCGCGCACGGCAAGCGTCGAATGCGCCAAGAGATCGGCGGCGCGCTTCAGCCTGAGCCGTCGATAGTAGCCGTTGGGCGAGATGGCGAGTTCGGAGCGGAACGAGCGTTCGAGCTTGTCGGACGACACGCCAAGGCGCGCCGTCAGCTCCGCCATGCCGAGCCGCTCCTCCACCGCATCCTCCATGATGGCGATGGCCGACAGAACCAGCTCGTTCTGGACGCCGGTGCGCAGGCGCAGCGGCATCAGCTTGCGGTCGACGCTGGAGCGCAGCTGGCTGTGCACGAACCATTCGGCGACACCGGCGGCAAGTTCGGCGCCGTAATCGCGGGTGATGATCTCCAGCATCATGTCGAGGCTGCCGACACCGCCGGCCGAGGTGAAACGCTTGCGGTCGATGACATAGAGGTCGCGCCGCAGCTCGATGTTGGGGAACGCCTCGGTGAAGGCAGCCTGGCTGGTCCAGTGCAAGGTGCAGGCATGGCCGTCGAGCAGGCCGGCCCGCGCCAGGAAGAAGGCCGCATCCGCCACCGCGCCAATATGGGCGCCATTGCGCAGGCTGCGGCGGATCCAGCTCGCCGCACCCTCGGCGACGAGATGATCGGCGTCACCGCCCGAGCAGACGACGATGCGGTCGACCTTCGGCGCATCCTCGGCGTAAAAGCCCGGCTGGATGACGACGCCGTTCGAGGCCTCGACCGAACCTTTCGTGCCGCCGACGATGATCCAGCGATAGCACTGCCGCTTCGCCAGCACATTGGCGGCGCGCAACGGCTCAATGACCGAACTGAACGCCATCATCGGAAAGCCGGGGAACACCAACACCGCGAAGGTGAGCGGCTCGTTGGGTTTTTCGGGTTCGCGCGTCGCCATGGGCGCTACATCTCGGGCGAATGGCGCGCCAGGTCAATCTGGCCGATGCTTGAACCTGGACCGTCAGCGCCGCCCCTCACCTGCCTGCCGGCATCTTCTCCCCGTAAACGGGGCGAGGGACGCTGTCATCGCCGCTTTCGCCAATCACCGGCGGCAGCGCTTAGCCTCTTTCGCCCCGTTTACGGGGAGAAATGCCCGGCAGGGCAATGAGGGGCGGCGCCAGCCTTGGCGGTTGAAGGTCTATCCCCCCAGCGCCTGCTCCAGATCCGCGATCAAATCATCGACATCCTCGATCCCCGCCGACAGCCTGACCAGCGAATCCGAAATCCCGATCTCCGCCCGCTTTTCGGCGGGAATAGACCCATGCGTCATCAGCGCCGGGTGTTCGATCAGGCTTTCCACGCCGCCGAGGCTTTCAGCCAGCGTGAACAGTTGCGTGCGTTCGAGGAAGCGTTTGGTGCCGGCAAGGTCGCGGTCGAGCACGGCGGTGATCATGCCGCCAAAGGCATGCATCTGCTGGACGGCGATGGCGTGCTGCGGGTGGCTGGCGAGGCCGGGATAGATGACCCGGCGCACATCCTTGCGGGCTTCCAGCCACTGCGCGATCTTCAGCCCGTTTTCGGAATGACGCTCCATCCTGAGCGCCAGCGTCTTCAGGCCGCGCAGAGCGAGAAAACTGTCGAACGGGCCCGATATGGCGCCGATGGCGTTCTGCAGGAATTTCAGCTGGGCGGCGAGCTCCTTGTTGTCGCCGACGACGGCCACGCCGCCAACCATGTCGGAATGGCCATTGAGATATTTGGTCGTCGAGTGGACGACAATATCGATGCCGAGCTCCAGCGGCCGCTGAATGTACGGGCTGCAGAACGTGTTGTCGGCAACCGACAGGATGCCCTTGCGCTTGGCGAGCGCGGCGACGCCTTCGAGGTCGACGATGCGCAGCAGCGGATTGGTCGGCGTCTCGACCCACAGCAGTTTCGTGTCCGGCCGGATCGCGGCTTCGACCGCCGCAAGGTCGGTGAAGTCGACGAAGGAGACCTGCAGATTGGCCGAGCGCTTGCGCACCCGCTCCATCAGCCGGAAGGAACCGCCATAAATGTCGTCGGTGGCGACGATGTGGGCGCCGCTGTCAAGCAGTTCCAGCACCGTCGAGATCGCCGCCAGCCCGGAAGCGAAGGCGAAGGCCGCCGAGCCGCTTTCGAGATCGGCCACCGCGCGCTCGAAGGCAAAGCGCGTCGGGTTCTGGCTGCGGGCGTATTCAAAACCCTTGTGCACGCCGGGCGATTGCTGGGCAAAGGTCGAGGTGGCATAGATCGGCACCATCACCGCGCCGGTCAGCGGGTCGTGGCTCTGGCCGCCATGGATGGTGCGCGTCGAAAAGGCCAGGCGGTTCTTGCCGGCTGGCGGGGTATGTTTGGTCATCGTGCGCGCCTCAGATGGTTGATCAGGTCGATGCGGGTTATCAGGCCGACGAACTCGTCGCCGTCGAAGATGATGGCGACCTCGTTGCGGTCGAACACCGGCAGCAGCGCGTCCAGCGTCTGGCTGGCCTGCAGCGTGTGCAGATTGGACGTCATCGCCGTGCGCACCGGGCCGTTGAAGCGCTCCCAGCGGCCGTCATGCGGGCCTTCGACCTTGGCCAGTATGTCGCTTTCGTCGACGATGCCGACGAGCTTGCCATTGTCGAGCACCGGCAGCTGCGACACATCCGAGCGGCGCATGCGGCCATAGGCATTGAGCAGGCTTTCGTCCGGGCCGACAGAGACCGTGTCACCGGTGCGGTGCGAACGCATCACCAGGTCGCGCAGATCGCCATGATGTTCCTGCTCGGCCAATCCCTGTTCGGCCAGCCAGAAATCGTCGAACACTTTCGACAGATACTTGTTGCCGCTGTCGCAGACGAAGGTGACAACGCGCTTCGGCGTCGTCTGCTCGCGGCAATAGCGCAAGGCGGCCGACAGCAGCGTGCCCGACGACGAGCCGGCCAGGATGCCTTCGCGAGACAAGAGATCGCGCACCGCCAGCATGCTCTGCTTGTCCGTGATGGAATAGGCCTTCTTGACCAGCGACAGATCGGCATTGGGCGGCACGAAATCCTCGCCGATGCCTTCCACAGTCCAGCTGCCGGCCTCTTCCATCTTGCCGGTCTTGATCAGCGGCGCCAGCACCGAACCGACCGGGTCGGCCAGCACCATTTCCGTCTTCGGCGAGACCTCGGCGAAGTAGCGGCCAAGCCCGGTCAGCGTGCCGCCCGAACCGACGCCGACGACAACCGCGTCGACATTGCCGTCGAGCTGCGAAAAGATCTCAGGGCCGGTGGTCGTCTCATGCGCCAGCGGGTTGGCCGGATTGGCGAACTGGTTGGCATAGAAGGCACCGGGCACCTCCGCCGCGAGCTTCTCGGCAATGTCCTGGTAGTATTCGGCATGACCCTTGCCGACATCGGAACGTGTCATGCGTACTTCCGCCCCCAGCGCCCGCAGATGCTGGATTTTTTCGCGCGACATCTTGTCGGGCACGACCAGCACGATGCGGTAGCCCTTGGGAATGCCGACCTGGGCAAGTCCGAGGCCGGTATTGCCGGCGGTCGCCTCGACAATGGTGCCGCCACGCTTCAGCTTGCCCTCTTTCTCGGCCGCCGCGATCATCGACAGCGCGATGCGGTCCTTGATCGAGCCGCCGGGATTCTGGCTTTCAAGCTTGATGAACAGCCGGCATTTTCCGGTGTCGAACTTGGTCAGCTCGACCACCGGCGTCTGGCCGATGAGGTCGAGAACCGACGCATAAGGTGGGCGCAGGCGGGACGATGGGCCGTCCGAGGGGGTGCTGCCTGGCGCAGCTTTTCCGTGCTCGCTCATATCGAAGCTCCCTGATCAAGCGACCGTCCAGAGCATGGATGCCGAAAAGTGTGAAGCGGTTTTCGGACGACACCATGCTCTACTTTTTGATTGAGCCGACGGAGCGGCAGCGTAGCTCCTTTTCCAGCCGTTTACAGTTGGAAAGAAGATAGAACGTGCCAATCACCCGGCCAGACGGGGAATGAAATTCCAAGAGGTGCCTGATCCATTATGCCTCAACCGCGGCCTGGCCCTCGATCTCGATCAGGAAATCCGGATTGGCGAGGCCAAGGACGCGAATGCCGGTCACTACTGGCGGCGGCCCACGATCGGCCCAGAACGCCATCCAGACGCCGAAAGCCGGCCTGATGTCGGCATCGCCGACAATGTAGATCGACAGGCGCACAAGATCGTCCGGCCTGGCGTCGCCGGCTTCGAGCACCATCGCCAGATTGGCGAGCGCCTGCCTGGTCTGTGCCGCGATGTCGCCCTTGCCGACGACCTGGCCAGCGGCATCGACGCCGTTCTGGCCGCCGATCAGCACGATGCGCGCCGAGGCCGGCAGCGCCACGCCCTGCGAATAGGCCGGGTTGCTGTGCATCCCTTTCGGGTTCAGCCGCTCGATAACCATTCTCTTGTCCCTCTCCACCGGATGCCGCGCCACGAAAGGGCATTCGGCCCACCGCTTCAACGAACCATCTCGTTCGTTGAAGCGGCCATTTTCAACATGCTAGCCGAACGGGATACCGGCCGAAACAAGCCGGCCGCGCGATCCTGACATCCCAAGAGGAGACAGCCGATGAAGATCATTGCCTATGACAACTTCAAGCCCGGCGTCACCCTCGACGATCTGAAACCCTATCTGCGCGATGAGGTGTCGAATGTCTGGCGGCTGTGGAAGGCAGGCATCGTGCGCGAAAACTATGCCCGCGCCGATGTCGGCGGCGTCATCATCGTTTTCGAACTCGACAGCGTCGAGCAAGCGCGCCGCTACACCGACGACTTCCCGCTGTCGAAGGCCGGGTTGCTGGAATGGCAGTTCCTCGCTTTCGACTCTGCACCCTTGCCGCTCGAATATCTGTTCGACCCCAGCGTCGACATCGCCAGACCCTGGGACCGGACCGCGGCATGATCCGGTCCAGCGAAGGCATAGAGATCCCGACCAGCCTGTTCGAATGGTGCGAACCGCACCGCATGGCGCTGGTGGTCTACGACATGCAGGTCGGCATTTGCCGCCAGCTTGCCGGCGCGGCTGAGATTGTCGAACGCACCGGCATCGTGCTCGAAGCCGCGCGCTCGGCCGGCATGCGGGTGGCGTTCACGCGCCATCTGTCCTTGCCGCGCAAATGGATGGGCGCCACCCAGTTGCGCACCGCCATGGCCTGGCAGCGCCGCAGCAGTCCCGACATGGTCGAGCCGTGGTTTTTGCGCGACACTGACGCGACGGGCATCGTCCCCGAACTCGCGCCCCGTGCTGATGAAGCCGTGTTCGACAAGCTGACCATGTCGGCCTTCGATTCCACCGCACTTGGCTTTGCGCTCCGCGATTGCGGCGTCCGCACCATTGCCCTTGCCGGCATCGCCATGGAGATCGGCATCGAGCCGACCGTCCGCCAGGCGACCGACACCGGCTTTGTGGCCGTGGTGATCGAGGACGCCTGCGGCTTCGGCAACCGTGAAGCGCGCGACCGCTCGTTGGCGACGCTGCGTTACCTCGGTGAGGCCGTCATGTCAGATGTCGCGGGCTTTTGCGGTGCGCTTGCCGATGCGAGCTGAGGGACGAAAGTTGCTAAGCCGCCGCGTCGATGTCGGTGCGGAAGCGCACGCCTTCCGCACGGCCATGCAGGCTGCCCCAGTCGTAGAGCGCCTGGAGCGCTACGGCCAGATCGTGGCCGCGTCCGGTCAGAGCATAGCGCGCCTTGCCGTCCGGCGAGGTCTCCAGCACGACGAAGCCGATCTCGACCAGATCGGCCAGGCGCTGCGTCAGCATCTTGTCGGACAGCGAGGGGATCAAGCGGCGCAATTCGGAATAGCGCAGCGGGCTCTGCTTGATCCGCGCGATGATCACCGTTTTCCACTTGCCGCCGAGCGCATCGAGCGCGAACTCGACCGGGCAGCCATAGAGTCTTCCGCGTTGGGTCATGCGCCGACCCTAGGCAAGGCGCCGCCGCGACGGAAGCGGATTTTGCCCGGCCATGTGGCCAGATTGCATGGTCTGGCTTTGTCGGCGACAGCTACATAAGGGAGAGCCACGATGAGTGTCAGGGATGCCAATCCGGTCAATGCGCGCAAGCCGAAGCGTGTGGCGATCGTCATCGCCAATCCGGCCATTTCGACCACCACCGGATGGCCGGTCGGCTTCTGGTGGAGCGAGCTGACGCATCCGTGGTTCGCCTTTACCGAACGCGGCTACGCCGTGGAGATCTTTTCGCCTGAAGGCGGCAGATGCGAGGCCGACGCGCTGAGCGATCCGCGTGACGCTTCAGGCTATTCCGAAACCGATATTATCTCGCTCGGCTTCCTGTCGAGCCCGAAACTGGCCGCTCTGGTGGAAACCACGCGGCCGGTGGCGGAGATCGACGTCGACAGTTTCGACGCGATCGTCGTTGCCGGCGGCCAGGCACCAATGTTCAGCTATGACCGCGCGGAAACGCTGCAAAGGATATTCGTCGCCTTCCATGAAGCGGGCAAGGTGGCGGCAGCGCTCTGCCACGGCACCGCGCTGCTGCGTTACGCCAGGCGCGCCGACGGATCGCTGCTCGTTGCCGGCAAGACGGTGACCGGTTTCGCCAATGCCGAGGAGGATTTCGCCGACAACGCGACCTGGGAGATGGGCGCGCTCGAGCGCGGCAAGCATCTGATGCCCTGGCGCATCGAGGATGAGCTGAAGGCAATCGGCGCCAACTACGTCCAGGCCGGGCTTTGGCGAGACTTTGCCATACGCGACGGCAATCTGATCACCGGCCAGCAGAATTTTTCCGGCGCCGAGACCGCGCGCCTGGTTTGCGAAGCGCTGGGCGGCTGAGCGCCACGGGCGCTACCCCAGCAGCCGCTTGCTCAACCGGGCGCATTGAACGCGGATGTCGGGAATGGCGTCGATCTCGAAGAAGGTGCCGCGCGTCAGCGGGCCGACCGCCAGGATCTTGGCCGAAACCGTTCCGTCGCCGGCGATGATCTCGCAATTGGCTGACACGTCGAGGCCGATGCGCAGCGGATCCGGCCGCGCCAGCCCGCGATCGACCAGCGAGCGCACCACGCTGTTCGACGAGGTCGAGATGTCGCGCACGATGCCGGAGCAATCGTAGATGCGGGCGACGTCGAAGGTCTCGAGGCGCTGCGTGTGCCGCGACTGGACCTGGACGGTGAAGTCGCCACCCCTGGCGATGTCGACGACGCGGCCGGCGACAAGGCGGATGCGGCCAACTTTCACCGCCTCGGTCACGCGCGCATAGATTTCGGGCGGCATGCGGTGGCGGTGGATGTCCCACCACGCCTTGGTGTGTTCGACGAAGCGGCGCTTGGCCGAAGCCGGCCAGTTCTGCCAGATCTTCTGGTTGAACGGCCTGAGGCCGTCGACCACGTCGCGCCAGTCGACGCCGGCCTTCTGGTTCTCCTTGATCAGGTCGCGGAACCAGCCGACGAAATAGGAGAGCTGCGTGCCGAGCGGGATGTCGGCGACATCGAGCTTGATCGGGTTGCCCTTGCGGTGCGGCGACGGCAGCAGGCCACGCCGGGAAACGGCGACGATCTCGCCTTTGTGGCCGCGCTGCTCCAGCGCCAGGAACGCATCGACCATGCTGAGGCCGGTGCCCAGCACCATCACCCTTCTGTCGGGGACAAGCTCCGTGTCGGCTTCCGAACCCATCCGGATCGCATGGCCCTGCGCCGGCTGCTCGTCATGGCCAGTGGCCAATATGGCCAGACGGGCGACGACGCTGGTACCGTTGGCAAGCGCCACCTCGACGCCGGACGGGGTCGGCGTGATCGACCGGCTCTCCTCATGGATCAGGCGCAGGCGCCCGGTCGGCTGCTCCTGCGCTTCGAGCTCGTCGAGCAGCTCGCCGAGGTAGCGGGCATAGATGCTGCGCGGCGCGTAGAAGGGCGTCTGCGGCGTTTGCTCGGGGCTCACCAGCCCACGCCCCTGCAGCCAGCGCCAGAAATTGCCGGAATCGTCGGCATAGGCGCTCATGCCGGCGGCGCTGACATTCAGCACATGCGCCGACAGCAGCGTCGAATAGGCGACGCCTTGTCCGAAATGCGGGCGCCTTTCGATCAGCGTCACGCGCAGATCCGGATTGGGCGATTTCAGGAGATGCGCGGCCATCACGACGCCGCTGGCGCCGCCGCCGACAATGATGATGGAACTGGGGATGATCGAATTGGCGCGCCCGGTCATGACAGGCCCTGCCCGGTGAGAGGCGTCAGGCCTGCGCCTTTGCCGTTAGCGGGGTCTCGTCGATGGCAATGTCGCGCATCTCGGCGAGGCTGCGCTGATCGAGCACCTCGGCGATCGCCTGCCGGACTTCCAGCATCAGATGTCGGACTTGGCATGTCGCCTCGTTGCAGTCTTCGCAGCGCTGATACTGGGTGCGGCTGGCGCAGGGAATTGGGGCCAGCGGCCCGTCGAGGACGCGCACGACATGACCGACCTTGATCTCGTCGGCAGGCCGCGCCAGGCGGTAGCCGCCATCCTTGCCCTTGCGGCTCTGCACGAAACCGGCATTGCGCAGTTCACCCAGGATGGCGTCGAGAAATTTCTTCGGGATGGTGTTGCCGGTCGCGATATCGCCAACGAAAGCCAGCTGCCCGGCCGGTAGCTGCGCGAGGTGGACGAGTGCCTTGAGGCCGTACTTGCCTTTTTTGGTGAGCATAGACCCAACGTTTCTCTGTCATGCGATGGCGCGACGCCATCCGTTGCGAAACGCCTGGCGAGCTTCCCCGCCGCGCCCAAGCATCCATGACACATAAATTCTAGTGACATGATATACAAGCCGAGAATCGTTGATTTTGCTTCGTTTTCAAGCCGTTGTGGCAATTTTATCAGGCCTTTGGGCCATTAAGAGCACAGAAATGCGCGTCGACAGCAAAAAGGCGACAATTGATTCCCCCGGGGATAGCCGCGTCGCGCGCCGACTCATGCGACGTCGGCAGCCGCTTCATGCCGCGAGCGATCCTGGTGATGGGGTGCCCGCTCATCGTCGCCTCCAATTCCCTTAATGTCGATAAGGATACTATACTTACCCTCGAACACGCGGAACCGGTTGTCAATTCCCTGGCTGTCTGTGGCATGGGTTTGCGTGGCACTAGCAAAACAGGGAAGTTTGGTTGGGAGATAAGTCAGAGCCTTCCGATTGTGTAGACGTCCAAGCCGGCGGGGCAGCACCCCCCTCTGTCCTGCCGGACATCTCCCCCGCAAGGGGGGAGATCGGATCTCGTCCGCTTTCGCCAATCTTAAACGCCGAAACAAGAGACGCGAATGGCGAAGCTGCCAATCTTCCTCCTTGCGGGGGAGATGGCCGGCAGGCCAGAAGGGGGTGCTGTCCCGCCAGCCTCAGAGAACACTGAACCGGATCGCAGGTTCGCGATCGCGAGCCGGGAAGGACGCCCGCTGAGCCGCCTTATGCGCTTGGGTGCTCTGCCATCGACCGTTTTTTCCAAGAAACCCGCCTTCGTTGGAAGGATTTAACTCTACAAGAACGATAGAATTAGCGGACTATCATAGGGCAATCCGGTTTTCTCTGTTTTCATGGAGCCCTTTGATGTCCACCATTTCGCGACGCATCCTTCTTCTGTCGTCCGCCGCCCTTGCCGGCGCCGCCATCCTCAGCCCGGCCTTGGCCGAAGATTTGAAGATCACCATCGGCTACCAGACGGTGGTCGAGCCTTCCAAAGTGCCGCAGGCCGACGGCACCTATGAAAAGGCGACCAAGGCCAGCATCGACTGGCGCAAATTCGATTCCGGCGCCGATGTCATTGCCGCGGTCGCTTCCGGCTCGGTCGATATCGGCTATGTCGGCTCGAGCCCGCTGGCAGCGGCGGCGAGCCGCGAACTGCCGATCCAGACCATCTTCGTCGTCGGCCTGATCGGGCCGTCCGAGGCGTTGGTCGCCCGCAACGGCGCCGGCATCGAGAAAGTCGCCGACCTCGCCGGCAAGAAGGTCGCCGTGCCCTTCGTCTCGACGACGCATTACAGCCTGCTTGCCGCGCTCAAGCACGAGAATGTCGATCCGAAGTCGGTTGAGATTCTCAACCTGCGGCCGCCGGAAATCGCCGCCGCCTTCGCGCGCGGCGACATCGATGCGGCCTATGTCTGGGATCCGGCGCTCGGCCAGATCAAGACGACGGGCAAGGTGGTGCTGGATTCCTCGCAGGTCGCCGCCTGGGGCGCACCGACCTTCGACGCCTGGATCGTGCGCACCGATTTTGCCGAGAAGAACCCGGAAGCTGTGCGCGACTTCGTCAAGGTGACGGGTGCTGCCTATGCCGAGTACCTGGCCAAGCCCGACGCCTGGTCGGTATCCTCGCCGCAGGCTGGCAAGATCGCCAAGCTCACCGGCGCCAAGCTGGAAGAGGTGCCGGAGCTGTTGAAGGGCTATGTCTTCCCGACGCTGGAGGAGCAGGCCTCCGACAAGTTCCTCGGCGGCGGCACGGTCAAGGCGGTCGCGGCGGCTTCCGCCTTCCTCAAGGAGCAAGGCAAGATCGACGCCGTGCTGCCCGACTATTCGAAATACGTGACATCGAAATACGTCACCGAGGCGCTGGCCTCGAACTGAACCCAAGTGCTGAAGCGTCCCTGCATGTCTTGACGGGCATGCGGGCGCTCAAGTGGCTCGCGCGCTCCTTCCCTGACGCCGCGTGCTGTCTGCCCCGCAACCGCTGACGAGGAGCGGTTTCGGGGCAGTCAGATTTCAACAGACCTCCCGCGAGGGCTCATGCCGCATCTCGTGCTCGATAAAATCTCGATCCACTATGAGGGCCAGCAGGCACCCGCTGTCGAGCGTGTGTCGATCGATGTCGCCAAGGGCGACTTTGTCGTGCTGGTCGGCCGTTCCGGCTGCGGCAAGACCTCGCTGCTCAATGTCGCCGCCGGCCTGGTCACGCCGTCGCGCGGCATGGCCACCACCAACGGCAGGCCGATCACCGCGCCCGGCTCGGATCGCGCCGTGGTGTTCCAGAACGATGCGCTGTTTCCCTGGCTGACCGCGCGCGAAAACGTGGCCTTCGCGCTCAGGCTGCGCGGTGTACGGCCGGCTGAACGGGCGCGCCGCGCCGATGAACTGCTGGCGCTGGTCAAGCTGACCGACGCCGGCGACAAACGCATCTGGGAGCTTTCGGGTGGCATGCGCCAGCGTGTCGGCCTTGCCCGAGCGCTCGCGGCCGAACCTGAATTCCTGCTGCTCGACGAACCACTCGGCGCGCTCGACGCGCTGACGCGCGAACGCATGCAGACGACGCTGCTCGATCTGTGGACCGCAAGCCATGTCGGCGTGCTGATGGTGACGCACGGCATCGAGGAGGCGCTGGTGCTCGCCACCCGCATCGTCGTGCTGGCGCCCGGCCCCGGCCGTGTGGTGCGGACCTTCGAGCCTGGTTTCTCCAGGCGTTACGCGGCGGGCGAGGCCATCCGTACGATCAAGGCCGATCCGGCCTTCGCGGCGGCGCGGGGCGAACTGACCGACGCCATCTTCGAGGGAGAGGTGGCATGACTGTGACGTCTTATACCGAACGATCGAACCAGAAGATCGATGAGGTCGATGGTCTGTCGGTGCCATGGTCGCCGGCTGCCCCGAGGCGCAAGGGCGTCTCGGCGCGCATCATCAGCGCGGCCACCATTCTGGCGGTGCTGGCGATCTGGGCGTTGTCGGCCCGCCTGCAGCTCGTCTCGCCGGTGTTCCTGCCCTCGCCTGCCGCCGTCTGGAACAAATTCTTCGTTGTCGCCAACGACGGCTTCGTCGATGCGACCCTGTGGCAGCACGCCGTCGCCAGCCTGGGCCGCGTGTTTGCAGCACTCGTCGCGGCCCTTCTCATCGGTGTGCCGGTGGGTCTCGCCATCGGCATCAGCACTGTCGGCCGTGGCATTTTCGATCCGCTGCTGGAATTCCTGCGGCCGATCCCGCCGCTCGCCTATCTGCCGCTGGTCATCATCTGGTTCGGCATTGGCGAGCCATCGAAGATCCTGGTGATTGCCATCGCCATGCTGGCGCCGGTGGCGCTGTCGACCGCGTCCGGCGTTCGCGGCGTTTCGCAGGAGCGCATCAACGCGGCACGTTCGCTTGGCGCGACGAAGCGCCAAGTGGTTCGCCACGTCATCCTGCCCAGCGCGCTGCCGTCGATCCTGACCGGGCTGCGCATCGCGCTCGGCGCCGGCTGGTCGACGCTGGTCGCGGCCGAACTGGTGGCGGCCACGCGCGGGCTTGGCTTCATGATCCAGTCGGCGGCCCAGTTCCTGGTCACCGATGTGGTGATCATGGGCATTCTGGTGATCGCGGCCATCGCCTTCGTGCTCGAATTCATCATCCGCCGGATCGAGCGCGTGCTCGTCCCCTGGGCGGGACGCGAATGATCAAACCAAGCGCAGGAGAATGACGATGACCCATTCCACCGCCGTGCTGTTTGCCCATTTCGGTGCCTGGCTGCTGGGCCTTGCTTCCGATGACAAAGTGTCGAGGCAGGAAAGCCGGCGCTCGCCGGCGCCGGTCCAATTCCAGGCCGGCCGAGACCGCCTGCCGCCACGCGACGAGAGTTTTTACTGGGCCTGGCAGTACTGGTCGCAGTGAGTGGATGGGGGGTGCGCCAACCCACACCTTCGTCATCCTAGGGTCTGCGCCGCGTCGCTTCGCTCCTTGCTTCGCCCTAGGATGACGAACGATGGGTTGCCGCAGAAAATCTTTCCACGTCATATCGACAACTCGCAAAATAATTCCTCTACTAAATTTATAGAACTACCTAGCCTGATCCCTATCCAACCGGCGAGGACATTTTCCCGGCGCCGATCCGCAGCGAAGGAGAGGGATCATGTTCAGTCTGACGAGACGCGTTTTCGGCACCGGCCTTGTGGCCGCGACAGTTGCCCTGTCGTTTAGCGCCTCCGCGCAGGAGCTGAAGCAGCTCAGCGTCGGCTACCAGAAAACCGGCCTGCCGGTCATCGCCAGGCAGCAGCAGGTGATCGAGAAGGCGCTGAGCGACAAGGGCGTCGCGGTGAAGTGGGTCGAATTCACCGCCGGTCCGCCGCTGGTCGAGGCCCTGAATGTCGGCGCCGTCGATGTCGGTTACACCGGTGACGCGCCGCCGATTTTTGGACAATCGGCTGGGGCCAACATTGTCTATGTCGCTGCGATGCCGCCCAATGGCGATGGCGAGGCAGTCTTCGTCAAACCGGCCTCTCCCATCCAGTCGGTCGCCGATCTCAAGGGCAAACGCGTTGGCGTCGGCAAGGGCACTTCCGCGCACAATCTTCTTGTGGCGACGCTGGAGAAGGCCGGCCTTCCCTACGACCAGATCACGCCGATCTATCTCAGCCCCGCCGATGCCGCCGCCGCCTTCGCCAGCGACCAGATCGATGCCTGGGCGGTCTGGGATCCGTTCTTCGCCATCGCCGAGACACGTTACCAGCCGCGTGTGCTGGCCCGTTCCAGCGACGTGCTCAAGGTCAACAGCTATATTCTCGCCAACAAGGATTTCGCCAAGGCGCATCCGGAGGTCGTGACCACGACCATCGCTGCTCTGGGCGAGGCCGCGAAATGGGCAGACCAGAACCGCGACAAGGTCGCCGAGGCGCTGCATGAGGTGACCGGTGTGCCGCTCGACGCCCAGATCATCGCCGCCAACCGCAGCAAATTCGGCATTTTCCCGCTCAGCGACGAGATTGTCGCCAGCCAGCAGGCGACCGCCGACCGCTTCTACAAGCTCGGCCTGATCCCGAAGGCGGTCCGCATTTCCGACGCGGTGTGGACCGCGCCGGGTAACTGATTTTTCTCGCGCGGCGCCGGGCGGAAACGTCCGGCGCCTTTGCCGTTTGTAATCTCCAGGAGATCCGCCCGTGACTGCGCCAGACACAACCGCTCCAGCCAAGATCACGCCAGAGGGGCAGCTCGATTTCTTCTGGTTCATCCCCACGCATGGCGACGGCTCCTGTCTCGGCTCCGAACAGCAGCAGCGGCCTCCGGAATTCGGCTACTTCAAGGAGATCGCCCAGGCGGTCGACCGGCTCGGCTTTCCCGGCGTGCTGTTGCCGACCGGGCAGAATTGCGAGGATTCCTGGATCACCGCGACGGGGCTTGCGACGCTCACCGAAAAACTCAAATTCCTGGTGGCACTCAGGCCCGGCGTGACGTTGCCCACCTTCGCCGCGCGCCAGACGGCAGCCCTCGACCGGCTGAGCAATGGCCGCCTGCTGCTCAATGTCGTGGTCGGCGGCAACCCGACCGAGCTTGCCGGTGACGGCGTCTTCCTGCCGCATGACGAACGCTATGCCCAGGCGCATGAATTCCTGACCATCTGGCGCGGCCTGGTGTCGGGCGAGCGCGTCAATTTCGACGGCAAATATTATCGCGTCGAGAATGGCCGCCTTGACCTGCTGCCAAGCCAGGAACGGCCGCCTCTCTATTTCGGCGGCTCGTCCGACGCAGGGCAGGACCTCGCCGCCGACCTGGTCGACATGTACCTGACCTGGGGCGAGCCGCCGGCACAGGTCACCGAAAAGCTCGCTTCAGCGCGCAAGAAAGCAGCGCTGCGCGGTAGGAAACTGCGTTTCGGCATCAGGCTGCATTTCATCGTTCGCGAAACCGAGGACGAAGCCTGGCGCGCCGCCGACCGGCTGATCAGCCACGTCACGTCAGACCAGATCGAAAACGCCCAGGCGCGCTTCCTCAACCAGATGGACTCGGTCGGCCAGCGCCGCATGGCCGAGCTGCATGGCGGCCGCCGCGACAGGCTCGTCGTGTCGCCCAATCTGTGGGCCGGCGTCGGCCTGGTGCGCGGCGGCGCCGGCACCGCGCTGGTCGGCACGCCCGAGCAGATCACCGAGCGCATCCGCGAGTACCAGGCGATCGGCATCGATACCATCATCGGCTCCGGCTATCCGCATCTCGAGGAAGCCTACCGCGTCGCCGAGCTGTTGTTCCCGAAGCTCGGGCTCGGCACCAGCCGGCAGCGGGCGCATCACAACATCGCCAATGAATTCTCGGTCGGCTTCCATGGCGCCGCCCGGCTGCAGGCCTCCTCATGAGCTTTCTCTCGCGCCTCCAGGCAAATGCCATCGGCTGGGTGTTGCCGATCCTGGTGATCGCCGGCTGGGAAGCCGCATCGCGGGCGGGCGTCATGCCGGCCAATGTGCTGCCGGCGCCAAGCGCCGTTGCCGAGGCCTTCTGGCGGCTGACGCTGTCGGGCGAACTGATCCGCAACATCGGTGTGTCGACGGCGCGCGCCCTTGCCGGCTTCGCCGTCGGCGGCTCGATCGGCTTTGCGCTCGGCCTCGCCAACGGGCTGTCGCGGCTCAGCCGCGGCCTGACCGACACCACGTTGCAGATGATCCGCAACATCCCGCATCTGGCGCTGATCCCGCTCGTCATCCTGTGGTTCGGCATCGACGAGGAAGCAAAGCTGTTCCTGGTGGCGCTTGGCGTGTTCTTCCCGATCTACGTCAACACGCTGCTCGGCATCCAGAGCGTCGACCCGCAACTGGTCGAGATGGGCCGCGTCTACGGCATGGACCGGCGCGCGCTGTTCTTCCGCGTGATCCTGCCCGGCGCGCTGCCGGCGATCTTTGTCGGCCTGCGCTATTCCCTGGGCATCATGTGGCTGACGCTGATTGTCGCCGAAACCATCTCGGCCAGTTCCGGCCTCGGCTACATGGCCATGCAGGCGCGCGAATTCCTGCTGATCGATGTCGTCGTGTTGTCGATCCTGATCTATGCGCTGCTCGGCAAGCTCGCCGACAGTCTCGCCCGCCTGCTCGAGCGGCTGTCGCTCGGCTGGCATCCGGCCTTCCAGAACGGATAATGCCCATGCCAGCCGCCAGCCTGACCGCCGTCCGCTCCTTTGTCGAAGCACCTGCCCCTGTGCGCCCGGCGATATCGGCGGAAGGACGGCGCGCCTTCGCCTTCAAGGGCGTGGGAAAACGCTTCGGCGACGAGACCGTGCTCGACGGCATCGACCTTGACGTGCCGGCCGGACAGTTCGTTGCCGTCATAGGCAAGAGCGGCTGCGGCAAGAGCACGTTGCTCAGGCTGCTGGCCGGGCTCGACCGGCCGACATCGGGATCGCTGACGCTGGGCGCCGAGGAACAAGGCCACAGCCGCACGCGCTTCATGTTCCAGGAGCCGCGCCTGCTGCCCTGGGCGAGCGTGGTGAAAAATGTCGAGGTCGGGCTGACCGGCATCGCGTCCGGGACTGACGCCAGGCGGCGCGCGCTCGACATTCTGGGCGAGGTCGGGCTCCCCGATCGCGCCGATGAATGGCCCTCGGTGTTGTCCGGCGGCCAGAAGCAGCGCGTTGCTCTGGCCCGCGCGCTGGTCGGCCACCCGCAGATCCTGGCTCTCGACGAGCCGCTCGGCGCGCTCGACGCGCTGACCCGCATCGAGATGCAGCAACTGTTGGAGCGCATCTGGCTTGCCCAGAAGTTCACCGCGGTGCTGGTGACGCATGATGTCGCCGAGGCGGTGGCGCTCGCCGACCGGGTCGTGGTGATCAGCGAAGGCAAGATCGCGCTTGATCTGGACGTGCCCGTGGCCCGGCCCCGCCGGCGCGGTTCCGCCGAGCTTGCCCGCCTTGAAGGCACCATTCTCGACCGGCTGTTCGGTTAGGATACTTTCGGGGGCGGCAAGGCTTTGGCTGGCCGCTTAGTTGACCTTTGCGAAAGCGCCCCACCCCTTCGTCATCCTATGGCGGAGCAAGGAGCGAAGCGACGCGGCGCAGACCATAGGATCCTGCCGGGACTCCTGAGCGCCGCCACGGTTCATCATTCTGCACCGCTGCACCCTTCGACGAAGGTCGCGGCATGGATCCCAGGGTCTCCGCGACGCCGCTTCGCGGCTGCTCCGCCCTAGGATGACGAAGTTGAGGGTGGCTCGGCCAATCGCGAATGCGCTCGTTCGCGCCACTCACCCTATCGGTTCGCCCACACCAACCCGGCCAGGCCGACCAGCATGGCGACGAGGCCGATATAGAGCCATTGCGGCTGGCCGGTCATGAAGCTGCCGCCGACCACTCCGATGCCTTGCAGCGACCACAGCGCGCCTACGGCCAGCACAATCAAGGCCAGCAGATTTTTGGTCAGTCTCATTGACGGGTCTCACTTTCACAGTCGATCGATTGCGGCGCCGTGGGCGCGATGAAAGAGCCAAAGGATCTGGCTCCTTGGCGCTCATTTCTACTTGAATATCAACGCTAGGTCTTGTCAAAATAGTCCCGGATAGTGCCACGAAGATCATCAAGAATTGGTCGCGGCCTTCCGGAAAATCCCTGACAGACTGTTACCCAGTGACTCCAAACGTGTGCTCTTGCCACGGAACTGACAGATGCTTGCCGCATTTCCTGCCTTATTCGCCACCTAACGGCAGGGTCTGTCAAAAACGGAGCCACCCCTAAAAGATGAAGAACCTAAATCAGACCGCGCTTGTCGCGGTAACGATCGCTGCTGGCCTGATGGTCGGCGCTTCCGCCACTTCGGCAACCGCCGCTGCCGGCCAGTGCGGCCGTGCATCGTGGTATGCGCTGCATTCGAAGACCGCATCGGGCGAGCGCATGAACCCTTCGGCGATGACCGCCGCCCACCGCACGCTGCCTTTCGGCACCAAATTGCGGGTCACCAACCAGAACAATGGCAAAAGCGTCATCGTGCGCATCAACGATCGGGGTCCATTCATCAGGGGACGCGTGCTCGACCTGTCGAAAGGCGCCGCCGGCCAGCTCGGCTTCATCGGCTCCGGCCAGACAGCCGTTTGCATGGCGCGCATCTGATCCGATTTCCCTGGACCATGATCTCTACCGAAAACCGCACCCCGCTTTTCGGGATCATGGTCCGGTGTCCGGCATCGCCAGACACATTTCCTACACATTTCTGCACTGCACATTGAGCCGGCTCGGCCATTCCAGGCGGATTTGCAACGGTTTGGACGAAAGAACCATTGGTCACGCAACGTGACGTATTGCGTCGCAGCAATTAGTTGTTAACTTCGCCGCGAGACATTTAAGGCTCGGCGCTGCTCGTCGTCCCTTCGGTCGAGGCAGCAGCGGGGTTCTTGATGTTCTACCAGCTCTACGAAATGAACCACGCCGCCTTGCAGCCTGCGCGCCTCTACGCCGATGCGGTGCGGATGTTCTACTCCAACCCGCTCAATCCGATCTCGCACACCCCCTGGGGCCGTTCGATCGCGGCGGGCGCCGAACTGTTCGAACGCACCACGCGCCGCTACGGCAAACCGGCCTTCGGCCTCGACAAGACCGTCGTCGACTGGAAGAGCGTCGCGGTCACCGAGAAAACCGTCTGGTCGAAGCCGTTCTGCAACCTCGTCCGCTTCGAGCGCGCCCTCCCCGCCGGCCGCAAGCCGGATCCGAAGCTTCTGATCGTGGCACCGATGTCGGGCCACTATGCGACGCTGCTGCGCGGCACGGTGGAAGCCATGCTGCCCTACGCCGACGTCCACATCACCGACTGGGTCGATGCCCGCATGGTGCCGCTGGCCGACGGCAGCTTCGATCTCGACGACTATATCGACTACATCATCGAGATGTTCCACGCGCTCGGCCCCGACACCCATGTGATGGCGGTGTGCCAGCCTTCGGTGCCCGTGCTGGCGGCGGTGGCGCTGATGGAGACCAAGGGCGACCCCTTCGTGCCGTCGACCATGACCCTGATGGGCGGCCCGATCGACACCCGCCGCAACCCGACAGCGGTCAATCTACTGGCCGAGGAAAAAGGCATCGACTGGTTCCGCGACAATGTCGTCATGCACGCGCCCTGGCCGGTGCCGGGCTTCGGCCGCGAGGTCTATCCCGGCTTCCTGCAGCTGTCCGGCTTCATGAGCATGAACCTCGACCGCCACATCATCGCCCACAAGGACTTCTTCATGCACCTTGTGAAGCATGATGGCGACAATGCCGAAAAACACCGCGACTTCTATGACGAATATCTGGCCGTCATGGACCTGACGGCGGAGTTCTACCTGCAGACCGTCGACACCGTCTTCGTGCGCCAGGCCTTGCCCAAGGGCGAGATGACGCATCGCGGCACGAAGATCGATCCGTCGGTTATTCGCAACGTCGCCTTGTTTACGGTCGAGGGCGAGAACGACGACATATCGGGTCTTGGCCAGACCAAGGCGGCGCAGGATCTATGCGTCAACATTCCGGCTGACAAGAAGGCCCACTACATGCAGCCGGCGGTCGGCCATTACGGCGTCTTCAACGGCTCGCGCTTCCGCGCCGAGATCGTGCCGCGCATCGTCGACTTCATCACCAGCTATGGCCGCCAGAACCGCGTCGCGGTGAAGCCGAGGCTGGTCCGCAGCGCCAAGCGATAGCGTCACGTCGCACAAAGCGCACCCACCGGGCGCACCCACCGGCCTGACCGGGGGTGCGCGACGGTCTTGTGACAACGACCGTGCGTAAAACAAAAGTATAGCGGCAACACGCGCAATATTCCCTCGGCAAAACCAGCGGCCGGATGATTCTGTTGCACATGTGCCGCTGTCCTTCCCCGTGGGTAACCATGTCCCCAGTCCTGTGGTCGTCGCGATTGACACGGGCTGTAAATCCCCCTTAACATTTCGTTAACAACAGGGCGGACGGGGACAATGAATTCCTCAACAATCGCGAAAAGGCTGCGTCTGTGCGCGGCTGTAGCTGGACTGGCAGTCACGGGAAGCTGGCCGGCAATGGCCGCCGGAGCGATGGCGACCGGGGGGATAACCTCGCAGCCGATCGGTCACTATGATTTCTGCAAGCTGCATCCCGGCGAATGCTCGATCCGTCCGAGCAATCTGGCGCCGGCAAAAATGACCAATGGGCTGATGAGCAAGCTCGCCGGCGTCACCGCCCGCGTGAATGCCGCCGTCAAGCCGATGAGCGACATGGACATCTACGGCAAGGACGAGGTCTGGGCCTATCCCGACAAGGGCGTTGGCGATTGCGAGGACTATGTGCTGGAAAAGCGCCGCCGGCTGTCCCACATGGGCATCTCGCTGTCCGATCTGCTCATCACCGTGGTGCGCAAGCCAGACGGTGAAGGCCACTCCGTGCTGACGGTGCGCACCGACAAGGGCGACTACGTGCTCGACAATCTGACCAACAAGGTCAAGGCCTGGGACCAGACCGGCTACCGTTTCCTCAAGCGCCAGGCGATCGACAACACCGGCCGCTGGGTCTCGATCCGCGGCGGCCAGCAGATCCTAGTGGGCTCGGTTCAGTAGGAGTTCCCTTCTCCCCGTCACTATACGGGGAGAGGGTGCCGGCAGGCGGATGAGGGGCGGCGCCACCGTTTCCAGCAGCGTTCCTCACGCCACCTCAAAATTTTTCCACACCCTCCATGAACCATTTCGTCCCACCCGGCGACACACAGCTGTGAACGACGAAACCCAACCATGGAGACTTCAAATGACTGCTTTCCTGCGTAACACCCTTCTCGCTGCCATCGCCATGTCGAGCCTTGCCGGCACCGCTATGGCCGATGAGACCAAAAGCTGCTCCCACACCAACCTAAACGATCTGTGGGCCGGCAATTGTTGCGGCGCCGCCGGCACATCGGACTGCCTGCGCGGCGGCAACGGTGGTCGCGATCACGGCGACAATGGTGGCCGCGGCACCAATAGCAATGGCGGCGCTGCCGGCAAGCCCTGACCCCGCCACAGCTGCCCGCTGGCCGACGCCGGCGGGCACTGTCTTGCGGGGAACACCCGGTCGGTGCGACTACGCCCGCCGACCCAGCGCCGCGCGGATCGAGGCTGTGATGCGGCGCAGTTCCGCCTCGTCCAGCTTTTCGATGTTTTCGGCCAGAAGGTTGGCGAGCTCCGTGGCGGCGGGATTGAGACCTGACGTGTCGAGTTTCACACGCGGGTGCGAGGCTTCGGCCAGCCGCGCCAGCTCCTCGGCATCGTCCCAGATGATGTTGAAATAGCCGATGATCTTCTGGATCAGCGTCCAGGTCGGCGCACCGCGCCTGCCGTGCTCGAGCGCCGAGAGATAGGCGGCGCTGACGCCGATCGCCGCCGCCATGTCCTTCTGGCTGACGCCGCGCTCGCTTCGCAGCAGGCGCAGTTTCTCGCCGAACGGCGTCATGCGGGCTGCTCCTCAACCCTCATGCGCGCACCCGCCGCAGCCTTATGTAGAGCGCGCCGGCGCCGCCATGGTTGCGGGCGGCATGGTCGTGGCTCGAAACCAACGGCCGGAACGCCGGCGTCGACAGCCAGGCCGGCACGGCGCGCCGCAGCACACCGTCGCCGCCGGAGGACGAACCCTTGCCTGTGATGACCAGGACGTAACGGACGCCGCCGGCATGCGCCCGGTGCAGGAACGAGAACAGCAGCGAATAGGCCTCGTCCTGTGTCATCCCGTGCAGGTCGACGCGGCCTTCAATCGGCAGCCGGCCTTTCGACAATTTGTCCAGGGTCGGCTCGTCAAGGCGGTGCGTGACATGCTGCGCCTTCGGCTTTGCCGCAACCGCCGCAGTGGCGGCGGGCTGGGCCGGCTGCGCCATCGACGGTTTGGCCTCGATAGCCATGTCGGGAACATCGACGGCAGTCCTGCCCTTCAGCGGCTTGGCCGTGCGCGCCACCAGGTTCCACAGCACCCGGTCGTCCTCGCTGAGCTTATCCGGGCGCTTGATCATCAGGCGCCCCCGATCAGCGAGCGCGGCACCAGCGCATGGAAATCGGCGGCATTGCGCACCACGCCGGCGATTTCTCCGGCGGCATCGCCCGACCCGGCGAACAGATCGCCGCGCGCCGGTCCGGTGATGGCCGAGCCGGTATCCTGCGCGATCATCAGCCGCCGGAACGGTCTTTTGTCGAAGGCAGTCAGCGTCGGCGCGTCGATATAAAACGGCGTGCCGAACGTGTGCAGCAGCCGGTCGACCGCGACCGAGCGCCCCGGCGTCAGCGGCACCTTGGCCGCGGCGATCGGGCCGAGTGCTGCATCCTCGACATCAGCCTCGCGGAAGAAGATGTAGGAGCGGTTCTGCCACAGGATCTCGTCGACGCGGTCCGGATGCACCTTGAACCAGGCGCGGATCGACTGCATCGTCACCTCAGCCAGCGGTATTTCACCCAGCTCGCTCAGCACCTTGCCCGGCCCGGTAAAGCGCTGGCCTGTCTTGGCGGCGTAAGTGACGCGGCGCAGCCGGCCATCGGTCATGGCAAGCCGCGCCGCCCCTTGCACATGGATGAAGAAGGCGTCGACCTTGTCGGCCAGCCAGGCGATCTCCAGCCCTTGGCCCTCAAGCGCACCGCGCTCGATGGCACCACGGTCGAAATATTCGCCCAGTCCGCCGGGGGTCCGGCGCGCGAAGGCGAGATAAGGATCCATTCCCTGCGGGCGGTTGGCATCATCGACATCGACGAGATCGGCCGGCCGCGACAGCAGTGGCACGACAAAACGCTCCGTCCGCACCGGCGAAGCCTCGACTTGCGGCTCGTAGAAGCCGGTGACGAGGCCGGCGCCGGTCTCGGGCCGCACCAGCATCGGGACAAAATGGCGTTCGAAGAACGCGCGGGCATCCGACCCATCCAAGGGCGAGGCGGCGCGCGCTTGCGCATAGGCATCAGTGAACGCGCCGAAATCGACGCCGAGCGCACCGCTGCGATAAGGCTTTGTCAGCACATGGAAAGCGGAGCGGCGGAAAGCCTCGAAGGCCGGCAGATGGTCATCCTCGCCCCAGCCGGGGAGATCGTCGAAGGACTTTGCCGAAAAGAGAGGCGATAGCGACACCGGAGCCCCGCCGCTTTGCCGGATTCAGTCTTCTTCTTCGGTGGCGACGAGCTTCCAGTTCGGGTCGCGCGAGCGCGTGTCGCGGGCGAAGGTCCAGACATCCTTGACCTCGGCCACGGTTTCGGGATCGCCGTCGATGACCGCACCCGCCTTGTCGCGCGTCGCCGAAATCAGCTCGCTGATGATGCGCAGCGTCACGTGCGCCTCGCCGCCCTTCATCTCGGCCGAGACGATGTCGGCCTTGTCGATACCGACGAAGGAGGACTGGATTTTTTCCGCCTTGGCCTCGCGTTCGCCGATCGCGGCGACGAAACCGTCGAAAACCTCGCGCGACAACAGGTTCTTCAGCGTTTTGCGGTCGCCATCGGCATAGGCCATCACGATCATCTCATAGGCCATCTTGGCGCCGTCGACGAAACCCTTCGGCTCGAAGGACGGGTCGTTGTCCTTGATCGCGCGCAGGCCTTTGTTGAGGTCGGTGTCGGGCTTGGCGAAGGCGTCGATCGCCGTATAGGCGTCGGCCGGTGCCGGCTCGCCCGGCAGGCGCTTGCGCGGCAGCGAAACGACATTCTCGGGTTTCTGGGCGGCGTCCTTGTCGGTGCGCGCTGCCGTGTAGGGATCAAAGGGCGGCCGCTCGCTACCGGTCCGACGGCCCAGCACATTGCGCAGCTGGAAGAAGATCACCACCGCCGCGATCAGGAAGAAAATCGTGCCGAAGTCGAAGAATCCCATATCTTCCGCCAATCAATCCCTGCCCGAGGCCGGACCGCCCAGCCAACAGGCCGCGGTCGCATAGCGTTCAACATTCAAAGCATATAGAACGCAAGGTGCAATCATTCAAATCAATGGCAGGCATACCTATCTAACAGCCTCCGTGCCAGCGGCGATTGGTCGCCAGCGGGACAAAACAAACGAATGGTCGGTAAAGACTTGCGCATTTCGCTGCTTCCCTTCTTTCTCCTCGCGCTTCCGCTGCTGGAAATCGCCGGTTTCGTCATCGTCGGCCGTGAGATCGGCGCGTTGGCAACGGTCGGCCTGGTGCTGGCCTCCAGCATAGCCGGCGTGCTTTTGCTCCGGCACCAGGGCTTTGGCGTCATGGCCCGCATTCGCGCCGAGATGGAAGCCGGCCAGAACCCCAGCCGCCATCTCGCGCACGGCGCCATGATCGTGGTCGCCGCGATCCTTCTGATCATCCCCGGCTTCATATCCGATATTATCGGCCTGCTGCTGTTCGTGCCGCCGGTGCGGGACTTTGCCTGGAGCCGGTTCAAGGGCCGCATCGTCGTCGCCACCAATTTCTCGACCGGCGGCTTTCGCGGCCGGAGCCGCGACAAGGTCATCGACCTCGAAGACGGCGACTATTCGCGCGAGGACGATCTCAAGCGCGGCCCGGACCACAACTCGCCGTGGCGGCGGCTGAAGGACGATTGAGACTGTATCGATATTCAGGTGATGCCGGTCTGCAAATGGCTGATACCTGCGCTTCCGGTGCTCACGTACGAAAAGTACGCTCCGCTCCGGTTCTCGGTATCAACCATTTTCGACTCGGCCTGACCTGAATCTCGACACAGTCTGGGTCACCTCCCGTCGCAAGGCGGCAAACCTTGTCTTGTCATCCCCGCCATGCTAGCCAACGCCCGATTTCAATTCGGTCAGCAAAGCTGCCCAGGGGAAAAGGAAACGGCTCATGGCCAGCAATGATGACGCGCCGACCGGTGCGGCCAACGGCAACGGCAACGCGGCGGCGCAGCCGTCGCTCAACGTGCTCGCCCAGTATGTGAAGGACCTGTCCTTCGAAAGCCCCGGCGCGCCGAACTCGCTGCGCGGCCGCGACAAGGCGCCCGGCATCGCCATCAACGTCAACGTCAACGCCAACCCGCTCTCCGACAAGCAGTTCGACGTCAATCTGACGCTGAACGCCAAGGCTTCCTTCGACCAGGAAGTGCTGTTCAACGTCGAGCTGGTCTATGGCGGCGTCTTCGCCATCGCAGGCTTCCCGCAGGAGCACATGCTGCCGATCCTGTTCATCGAATGCCCGCGCCTTCTGTTCCCCTTCGCCCGCCAGATCATCGCCGAGGCGACCCGCAATGGCGGCTTCCCGCCGCTGATGCTCGACCCGATCGATTTCGCGCAGATGTTCCAGCAGAAGCTGGCCGAGGACCAGGCCGCGGCGTCCAAGGTCCAGGTGAGCTGAGGCTCGGCTGATAGGATTGCTCGAAAAACCCGGCCTTGAGCCGGGTTTTTTGTCAGGGCGTTCTACATTGTCCTCGGCAATGCTGGCGGGACAGCACCCCCCTCTGTCCTGCCGGACATCTCCCCCTCAAGGGGGGAGATTGGCAGCTTCTGCCTTGGCGCTGTTTCTTCCGCGTTCATCGTTGGCGAAGGCATTCATGACATCCGATCTCCCCCCATGAGGGGGAGATGTCCGGCAGGACAGAGGGGGGCGGTGACAGAACTCGGCGTAGACAGGCCTGTTCCGGACCACCCACTTGCGCCACACCCTGCGGAACACCGCATAACTCCTGCGGATTCCAGAACACTCCCCGGCATCACCTCACCCTATCATCGCCGTCTCAGGCAATGGCGCCCCGCCGGTCGCAACCGCCCCGCGTAGGCGATCAGCCGGGGCGAGCCTGCTTCCGTGCATGTCCCAAATTTGCTTCGCACCCTTGGGCGGCATGCACCAACGATAAGGGAACGACGATGAGATTCATGCTGACCGATCGGAAATTGCATCCCCGGGCCAAGCCCGTCGCCGACGATTTCAAAATGGGCGCCATCAACCGCCGCGAATATCTTGCCCTCATGGCCGGCCTTGGCGTCAGCGCCGCCGGCGCGCTGGCGCTGGGTGGCCTCGCCGCGACGCCTGCCCGCGCCGCCGAGCCCAAAAAGGGCGGCGTGCTGCGCGTCGCCATGAACGTCAAGGGGTTCAAGGACCCGCGCACCTTCGACGGCGTCGAAATGTCCAACGTCGCCCGCCACTGCAACGAATATCTGGTGCGCTGGAACACCGATTTCTCGTTCGAGCCCTGGCTGCTCGAAAAATGGGAGATGAGCGACGACGCGAAAACCCTGACGCTGCATGTGCGCAAGGGCATTTCCTGGTCGAATGGCGACACCTTCAACGCCGACGATGTCGTCCACAACCTCACGCGCTGGTGCGAGGCCGGCGTTGCCGGCAATTCGGTCGCCGCGCGCATGGGCGCACTGGTCAATGCCGACACCAAGAAGGTGGTCGACGGCGGCATCGAGAAGGTCGACGACTACACCATCAAGCTGAACCTGCCCAAGCCGGACATTTCGCTGATCGCCGGCATGGCCGACTATCCCGCTTTGATCATGCACCGCTCCTATGATGGCGACGGCGACCCCATGAAGGCGCTTGCCATCACCACCGGCCCCTGCGCCTTGGTGAAATGGGATGCCGAGACTGGCGCCGAGGTGAAGCGCAAGGACAAGCCATGGTGGAAAGGTGAATTCTACCTCGATGGCATCCAGTGGATCGACTACGGCTCCGACCCCAACGCCATGCTGTCGGCCTTCGAATCCGGCGAGATCGACACCGACCACGAAACCGCATCCGATGCCGTCTCGCAGACCGACAAGATGGGGCTGAAGAACTCCGAGATCGCCACCGGCTCGACCATCGTCGCCCGCTTCAACATCGGCAACTCGCCGTATGACGACGTCAAGCTGCGCCGCGCCGCCCAGCTCGCCGTCGACAATTCCGCGGTGCTGAAGCTCGGCCTCGACGGCCGCGGCAAGCCGGCCGACAACCACCATGTCGGGCCCATGCACCCCGAATATGCCGATATCGGCCCCGCGAAACGCGACGTGGAGGAGGCGAAAAAACTGCTCGCCGCCTCCGGCAAGGCCGACCATGAGTACGAGCTCATCTCCGTCGACGTCGAATGGCAAAAGAGCACCGCCGACGCCATCTCGGCGCAGATGCGCGAGGCCGGCCTCAAGATCAAGCGCACCGTGCTGCCCGCCGCCACCTTCTGGAATGACTGGAGCAAATACCCTTTCTCGTGCACCGAATGGCTGGGACGGCCGCTCGGCGTCCAGGTGCTGGCGCTGGCCTATAGATCGGGCGCCGCCTGGAACGAAAGCGCCTACGCCAGCAAGGAGTTCGACGACTTGCTCGACAAGGCGCTGGCAACGCCCGACGCCAAGGCCCGCAAGGAGATCATGGCCGGCATCGAGAAGAATCTGCGCGATTCAGGCATCATCATCCAACCCTACTGGCGCTCGGTCTTCCGGACCTATCGCAAGGGGGTGGAGGGCTGCGAACAGCACCAGGCGCTGGAGCAGCATTTTGAGAAGGTTTGGATTGAGAGTTAAGGCGCAGCGCGGCTCTTCCTTCTCCCCTTGTGGGAGAAGGTGGGCTCGCGAAGCGAGGTCGGATGAGGGGTGTTCCAGCTTGGCGCCAAGTCAGCACCACTGAACCAAGCAGAATTACCAACGCCTCACTCCGCTGGAACACCCCTCATCCGTCTCGGCGCTGCGCGCCGATCCACCTTCCCCCACAAGGGGGGAAGGGCAAAGCTCGCGTCAGCGCACCACCTTCACCCCAGGCGCCAATCTCCGTATCGCCGCCATCATATCCCCCTCGGAAATATCCAGCGACGACATCTCCATATGCACCGTCTTGCCGCCCCCCGGCAGCATGAGATTCAATGCATTGGCGCCTGAATACTTGATCGCCTCCGGCATCTCCCCGGTCAGCTCGAAATTCACCAGCGTCGGCCCGCCATGGTTGCCATGCACCAGGCCGACGCTTCGCACCGTGTCCCAGGGCACAAGCACATCGCCGGCGCGCCTGTCGCGAAAACCCTTGGCATCCAGCGTCACCTGAACCCCGCTGTCGAACCCGCTGCTCGCCTTGAACAGGCCCCAGCCAAGGCATCCCACGGCAAAGACAATAAGCAGGAACACCGGCCCGCGCGCAGTGTCGGTCGAGATCGAGCGAAACGCCAGCACCCCGGCGACGGCCGCACCGATGAACGGCGCGATCCCCGCAAGAGTGTTGCTGGAGGCGCTGTTGCGGATTTCGACGGGGGCGGACATGAGCGCAAGTGAAGCGCAAAGCGGGGTTTGAGTCGAGCACTCCGTGGTCGGCCTGCAGCATCGCCCAGCCCAACATTTCATGTACGGTGCAAAGCGTGCGCTGCCAGGCTGTGGACCGCCGCCGCCACGGGGCGCATGGTTGCGCTGTCGCCGGCCACGCAAATGGGCGCTGGTGCTTGAGAGTGTCAGCGTGCTCCCGCCCCCTTCGGGAGCAATGCAATGGAAGACCCCACCGGGCCGGCGCTCACTTTCCATGTGCTGCGCAGGGCATTCAAGGCATCCATCGCCGAACACCTCATCCCCGAGGCGCAATGGGCCGACCATTGCAAGGCGCTGCTGCGCGAGCTCACGGACAGGGCGCATGTCGACAGTGGCCTCGTCAACTGGATTGTTCGCGGTGAGATGGCCGGGCGGACGAGGGGAAATGGCCGGCGCGCGTGCCGGTGAAGACAATTGCCTGAGTCCCGCGCCGGCCACTGGCGACCTGATTAAGGTCCGCCGCCCGATTTTTGTAGCCGGCGGCGCGAGCTCGATCAACCAAGCCGGGCGGTTAGTACGGTTCCGTACAAAGCCGGTTGGAACCGTGGAAGACGGCGCTGTCCAGCGACAGCGCCCGGTGACCCGCCCCGCCGGGCCTTTAAGCGGACCCTATTTTCCGCAGGATTGCGATATCGGACAGGTTGCAGCCGTCACGGCCGAGAGCCTCTGGCGCCTGTTCAGCGTCGGCTTTGCATAGATCTTCTTCATGGATAGCCCCCTTAGCCCCCAATGGCCGGTGTCCAAAGGCGCCGGTATTTGGGCGATGTCAATGCGGGGGCGTGCTTCGGGGCGGGCGCGGCGCTGGTCTTCCCTTCCCCCCTTGTGGGGGAAGGTGGCCTCGCGAAGCGAGGTCGGATGGTTCCAGCTTGGCGATACGTCAACGGCGAACCGAACCAGAAAACACCAACGCCTCACTCCGCTGGAACACCCCTCATCCGTCTCGGCGCTGCGCGCCGATCCACCTTCCCCCACAAGGGGGGAAGGAAGAGCACGCCCAGCTCACCCCTCAGCCCTCACCAGCGTCCAGATCCAGCCAGCAAAAGTCAGCACCAGGAAGGGATAGCCGGCGGCGGGCAGGGGTGACGAGGTCGGCAGCAAGGGCGTGCCCCACAGCACCATGCTCACCGAGACCAGGAACAGCGCGGCGGCGACGAGCGCGGTGAGCCGCATCCACAGCGCAAAAGTGGAGGGCACGCTGATCAGGATCAGAGCCGCCGCCCAAAGCGAAATGCCGCCGACATAGGAAGGCACGCTGGCCTGCAAGCCGGCCGCATTGCCGGCCAGCAACAGCGTCTCGCCGGCCAGGAAGGTCAGGAAGCCCGCGACGAAGCAGTCATTGCCCAGCCGCTGGTATTTCATGGTGAGCAAGGCCGTCGCCACCACAAGCGCCACGCCGTCGATCGCCCAGAGGGATTCGCGCAGCGGAGCGCTGGCGACGAAGGTGCCGGCAAGGCCGAAGATGCCGCCGATGGCGAGGCCGAAAGAGGCGATGGTGTCTGGAGTGGTGTGTGTGAGGGGTCCCCAAGTTGGGCTGAGGATACGCTGGGGTGGAGCGTCCTCAAAGAGTGGTCGGCTGCGTGATGGCTCGCGAAGTGGAGGCGCTGCGGAGGGTGGCCGCCAATTCATCAGAAATGAATGGTACTTCATGCCATAATAATTACAGTTGCTGCACGCCATTTACCGGTTTGGGATAAACGCCATGTCTGAAACAATCGAGGTCAAAGCACAGCAAGATTTCTGGAAACGCTTGGTCTCGGGCACTCCGGTCAGAGCTGTTGCGGAAGTCGTCTCCAATGCGTTTGATGCGGACTCAAATTTAATAACTATTGCTGTCAAACGAAACGCACTCGGCGCAATCAGTCGTTTGCTGTTCACGGATGACGGATCTGGAATACCCTACGCCAATAACGAACATCTGTTTTCTCAGCTCGGAAATTCTTGGAAGCTTAAGGCCAGTCGCTCAATTCAGAAGCAACGACTGTTACAGGGTAGGAATGGAGAAGGTCGTTTCCGAGCACTATCTCTAGGTGAAATAGTGACCTGGCAGACCACATACAAAGATGGGGACGAGTACAAATCGTACAACATCACCGCCAGCCATGAGACCTTGGGACTCTTCGAGGTGAGTGACGTCGTAATATCAAAACAGAAATCAACCGAAACGATCGTGTCTATCGACAATATATTCCAGCGCGCCGAATGGTTCTTTACAAGAGAACGCTCAAATGAACTGGCTAGAGTATTCGCGCCTTACCTAAATAAATATCGGGCTGTATCAGTCGTATACGACGACCAGCAGATCGACGTCACGAAGATTGTCAGCGGGTCGAGCGAAGCTCGGTTGGGGCCGTATACGCTCTCAAGTGGAAAGAAAGTTCAAGCCGATCTCGAGATTATTGAATGGAATATGGCCCTCGGGAGGGCATTGTATCTGTGCGACGAAACGGGCTTTACGCTATCGGAGCGTGCACCTGAAGTCAGAGCGCCCGGCTTCGATTTCGGGGCATACCTTAAGAGCTCACACTTCGGCGAGCTCCAGAACGGCTCATTGGCCGACATCGATATGGAAGAGGGTCTGGTAAAGCTCGTTAAAGAGGCCCGCGAACACCTCTCGGGTCATTTCAGAAAGAGAGAACGGGAAAAGGCGTCGTCTCTCATCGAAAAATGGAAGAACGAGGAGGTCTACCCGTTTGGAGACAACGAGGTATCGCCAGTGACTAAGCAGGCGAAACGTATATTCAATATGTGCGCCGTGACGATCAACGATCATGCCAAGGGATTCGATGAACAGAGCCGTATGACGAAAGCCCTGTCTTTCCGGTTACTTCGAGAGGCAATCGAGGAACGGCCGCAGGAGATATCCCGGTTACTTTCAGAAGTTCTAAACCTTTCTAAGGAAAAACAGAAGCAGTTTTCGCTACTTCTCGATAGAACGAAGTTGTCGGATATATTGGATGCTGTCTCTTTCGTTGAGCATCGTATCAGCACAGCTATCGGCCTAAGGTCTCTGGTCTGCTCTGACGACACAAGATCAACGATGAAGGAACGCCAACACATCCATCAGATCGTTGAACGAAATTCATGGTTGTTTGGCGAACAATTCACGCTTGGCCAATCGGAATCGTCGTTGACGAATGCACTTCGGGAACATCTACGACAACTTAAAATGGATACGAGGGTGCTGGAGCCGGTCTTGGTTTCCGGTGGAAAGAATGCGCGCATCGATTTATTGCTTTGCCAGTCAAATAAACGAAGTGGTCGCGACGACGACCACCACCTTATTGTAGAATTGAAGCGGGCAAGTAAATCCCTGAGCTACGGTGATTTCGGGCAATTGCTAAAGTATGCAAGCGCTATAATGAAAGACACGCGATATCATAAGACGAATGTCGAATGGTCATTTTGGTTGGTGGGTACCGATGTTGCTGACGACCTCGATCCGCTCGTCAACTCAAATGACCGAGCACCAGGGTGCGCGCACATTTTTAAAGAAGGGAATGGCAAGGTGTGGATTAAGACGTGGGGCCAGCTGTTGCACGATTGCATAAGCCGGCACCAGTTTGTTCGAGACAAGCTAAATATTGCAATTACAGACGATGAGGCAGTCCATTACCTAGGGTCAGGACCTATTAAAGTTCTTGCGGAGACAGCAAACGGCTGATTCATTGGCGGTGCGAGGAGGCGCTGCAATGAGTGATTTGATCTGGCTGTCGGAGGCGCAGATGCGCCGGATCGAGCGGCATTTCCCGCTGTCTCACGGAGTGCCCAGGGTCGATGATCGGCGGATCGTCAGTGGCATCATCTTCGTGATCAGGAACGGCCTTCGGTGGCGCGACGCGCCCAGCGAGTATGGTCCCCACA
>NZ_AXAL01000071.1 GCF_000472785.1 Mesorhizobium loti CJ3sym | reverse complement strand
TGTTGATTTTCGCTGAGAACTGACCCGGCATTTCCACCGAGATTTGACCCGCCTTTCATGTATGTTTCGGTTCGGGGTTGAGGGTCAAGGTTCTGGTTTTCTCCTTCGCTTTTTTGGGTTCGTGGGCAGAGCTGTTCTTGAAGCGGAAGCTGTCATTTCCGGTTTCAAGGATGTGGCAATGATGCGTCAGCCTGTCGAGAAGCGCGGTCGTCATCTTGGCATCGCCGAAGACACTCGCCCACTCGCTGAAGCTGAGGTTTGTGGTGATGATGACGCTGGTGCGTTCGTAGAGTTTGCTCAGCAGATGGAAGAGCAATGCCCCACCTGATGCGCTGAACGGCAGATAGCCAAGTTCGTCCAGGACGACGAGATCGGAATGCACGAGGCGATTGGCGATCTGGCCTGATCGTCCCTGTGCCTTCTCCTGTTCCAGCGCATTGACCAGTTCGACCGTCGAGAAGAACCGAACCCGCTTGTGATGATGCTCGATGGCCTGCACGCCGAGGGCGGTCGCAATATGGGTTTTGCCTGTGCCGGGGCCGCCGACGAGCACAATGTTGTGGGCCTCATCGACGAATTCGCAGCGATGAAGCTGCCGCACGAGTGCCTCGTTGATCTCGCTGCTGGCGAAGTCAAAGCCGTTGAGATCGCGATAGGCTGGAAAGCGTGCGATCTTGAGCTGATAGGCTGTCGACCTGACCTCACGTTCCGCCGTCTCGGCCTTGAGCAGTTGCGACAGGATCGGAATGGCGGCTTCAAACGCTGGCGCTCCCTGTTCGGTGAGTTCGCCCACAGCTTGTGCCATGCCGTGCATCTTCAGGCTCCGGAGCATGATGACGATTGCGCCGCTGGCAGGGTTATGACGCATGGCGCACCTCCAGGGCCTTCCTCAAAGCATCGTAGCGTTCGACATTTGCTTTCGGCTCATTGGTGAGCGTCAAAGCCTGGGGAGCGCTGATGGTCGGGGGCGTGAGCGATTTGCCGTCGACGAGCCGATGGAGAAGGTTCAGCACATGGGTTTTGGTTGGAACGCCGGCCTCCAACGCCATCTCCACGGCCAGGAGCACGGCCTGCTCGTCGTGTTGCAGCACAAGTGCCAGGATCTCGACCATCTCGCGATCGCCGCCCGGCTTCTTGAGCAAATGCTGCTGTAACGACCTGAATGCATCGGGAAGTTCGGCAAACGGTGCTCCGTTGCGTAGGGCGCCTGGCTTGCGCTGAACGACAGCCAGATAGTGCCGCCAGTCATAGATCGTCTG
>NZ_AXAL01000070.1 GCF_000472785.1 Mesorhizobium loti CJ3sym | reverse complement strand
GCCGTGGTTGTAACCGACGCCGACGGCGACAGCGCTCCCGCCGGCAACCTCACCATCAATATCATCGACGATGTGCCGACGGCGCATGCCGATACGGGCAATGTTAACGAAGGCAGCTTGCTGACCGTGACCGCGGCGGCAGGCGTTTTGGCCAACGACATTTCGGGCGCCGACGGCTATGCGGTCGGAGGCGGCGTTGTCGGCGTCCGTGCCGCAGGCCTCGACACGACGACTTCGGTGCTGACCGGCGCCGGCACCAACATAGCCGGCCAACACGGCACACTGCATCTCAATACCGACGGCTCCTACACCTATCAATCGACGGCCAACGACATCACCTCGAACACCACGGACGTTTTTGTCTACACCATCAAGGATGGCGACGGCGACCTGTCGACGACGACGCTGACCATCAACCTGACCGATTCAGGGCTCTCCGCGTCGAACGAGGATGCCACGGTCAACGAGGCGGCGCTGGCGACCGGCAGCAATCCGACCAGCACCGCCGAGACGGTGACCGGCACGCTGGCCGACAATGTTTCGGGCGGCACCGGACCCTATAGCTTTGTGCTGGTCGGCAGCCCGACCGGCTCACACGGCACGCTGACCCTCAATCCTGACGGCACTTACAGCTACACACTGACGACGCCGGTACACGGACCTGCGACGCAAGGCACCGACACGGTCAACAATGTCGAGACCTTCACCTACCAGGCGACCGACAATCACGGCAACACCATCACCAACACCATCACCATCGATGTCGTCGACGACGTGCCGTTGATCGGATTGAGCGGCACGCCCGTGTCGCTGACCGTGGACGAGACGGTTCTGACATCGGATGCGACGGCGAGCTTTGCCGCTGCCTTCACCTCGGCTTACGGTGCCGACGGCGCCGGCGCGGTGACCTATGCGCTGGGCGTCAGCGCCAGCGGCGCCGATTCCGGACTGGTCGACACGGCAACGGGCAATCACGTGTTCCTGTTCCTGGAAAGCGGGCAAGTCGTCGGCCGCGAAGGCACGAACAGCGGCACCGCCGCAGGCGGCCCGATCGTGTTCACGGCAACAGTGAGCGGCGCCAATGTCACGCTCGATCAGGTCCGCGCCGTTGTCCATCCCGACACCAACAACGCCGACGACAACAAGACACTTTCCGCGGCCAATCTGGTGACATTGACGGCAACGGTGACCGACGGCGACGGCGATCATCAGGCGGCGACGCTGAACATCGGCCAGTCGCTGAACTTCCATGATGACGGTCCGTCGATCTCGGCAAATGCAACGACGCAGCCGGTGCTGACCGTCGACGAGACCAACCTGGCGACAGACGCCACGGCGAACTTCGCCGCCAACTTCACCTCGGCCTTCGGTTCCGATGGCGCCGGCACCGTCGTCTATGGCCTGACTGCAACGGCCGGACCT
>NZ_AXAL01000069.1 GCF_000472785.1 Mesorhizobium loti CJ3sym | reverse complement strand
GAGGGCAGACCTAGAAGCAAACTTCTTCGTCGCCAGCGGCGCACCGCCCTCGTTCGTGAGGCGTATATAGTCGCCACCAACCAAAACTGTCAACAGCCATCTCAGATGTTTTTTCGATTTCTCGTGGAGATATCCACGGGGCTGAAATTCATGAGTTGGCTTGGTTGAAATTGTGCGCGGCGTTCGGCTGCCGATCATTCCCGTCGAGGCTCGTCGCCCCGGGCGCCGGGTGCGTGCCATAGGCCCGAAAATCGCTTGCCCTGGCAGATGAATGTCGGCCGCCGCGCAGCCTGACCAGTGTTTCAGAGCCGGTCTTCCAGCAATTCCGGCGTGATGTTCCGGCCGGCGTAAAAGATACCCAGGATCAGCACCCGTTCGCCGTCGACCGCAAAAGCAATGCTGACGGCGCGACGGTAACCAACAATCCGCAGCCCAGGCATGATCTCCACCCGCTCTGTGCCGCGCTGTGGAAAAGTCGACAAGCCCAGGCAATGGTCGCGAATGCCCGCAACAAAATTCCACGCGATCACCGGCGACGCCCGTTCGGCTATGTCGTCATAGAGCTGTTCGAGTTCGGCCTCCGCCTTGGGATGGAAGACAATCCGATACTCCATCCGCTACTTCACTCTCGCCTGCTTCGCGCGATGACGCGCCTCAAGCCGCGAGAAAACCGTCTCGGCAGGAACTCCCTTCGCCGGATCCTGCTGAAGCTCGGTCAGGCGCGCCGGGATTTCCTCGCGCAACCATTTCTCCCGCTCCGCCTCGAAATCCTCGAGCATGCGCAGGCCGGCACGGACAACCTCACTGGCATTGTTATAGCGACCTGATTCGAGTTGCTTCCGGATGAAGCTCTCATAGTGGTCGTTCAGAGCGTAATTGGGCATGGCAACCTCCTGGAAAAACACGCGGTTACACCCGAGATATAGCAATAGATGTCATCTGTTGGCAATTTCGATTGATTCTGGGGCACTCTGCCTGTCCTCTGATTCGGATTGTCACGCAGACAAGGCTTGATTCGCATGATTCGGCACAAGCGATATATCGCCTCGCCCCCCCCATGCCGGCGACGCCATCCAGGATCGAATCCGCAATCGACAGCTGCGGCAATCTGTTCTCGTCATCCAGGAGATACGACGGGCACTGTAGCCAATTGAGAAAGAGGGCCCGCCGGCTAAATTCACTTCGCAATTGGTTGTGGGTCGCCGCTGCGATTCGGCTCTTGCCGTTGGCTTCTGCTTCGAGACGGCCTGATCCTATTCGCGCGACTGGGCTGAAGTTTCTTTCAGACCCTTCGTTCCTCATCAACTCGATGGCGCCCATCTGCGGAAAGCGAAGCGGCCTGCCGTGTTATCGCCTTGCGGGCTGTTGAGTTTTGGTATTTTGGCCATGGTTTGCGTTTTTGTCGCGGGGCTTTGGCCGGCGATGTCTGCGGGCTGCTGAGCCAGGGACTAGATGATCACCAAAACAAAAAGGCCCGCTTGAGGGCGGGCTTGTTTTGAGAGGTTGGCATTGTCGCCAGGGTTTGCGTTTTGTGTCCCGCGGCGTCAGCTTCGCCTCGTTGCGGGGCTGCTGATGACGGTTAAGATCGCCGGCCCCCAGAGCCAGATACAAAAAAGGCCCGCACGAGGGCGGGCCATTTTCAAGAGTTTGGTTGCGGGGACAGGATTTGAACCTGTGACCTTCAGGTTATGAGCCTGACGA
>NZ_AXAL01000068.1 GCF_000472785.1 Mesorhizobium loti CJ3sym | reverse complement strand
ATCATGGAGGGGATTGGCCAAGGGCCTGACCAGCCGGTAGTCGTCTTCGGCCATGATCAGCGCCACGCGCCGCTCCGCCACCGCGGTGGCGGTGGTCGCAAGTATCAGCAGCAGGGCAAACAGCAAACGCAAATCGAACCCCGGCTCAGTCCTATGCCGACCATTCCATCTCTTTATGGCGCGAGCAAGCCAGGCCGAAAAACGGCTCTTTCACTTGGCCGGAGCGTCGAGCTGCTTGAGCCGCTTGCGCAATTCATCCGGAATCCAGGCGTCCGTGGGGGAGAGGATTCCGGCCTGCTGCATATCGGACGCGATCTTGAGGGCGGCCGTTAGATTCGAACGGACATCAAGGCCCATCTCGGCCATTTTGAAATGGTCGATGACCATATCGCGCAGCCACATCGAATTGTCCGGATCGATGGCAGAGAAGCGCTCGGCGATGTCGAGCGACTGCTGGTAGAATTGGGTGGCGAGATCCTTGCTGCCTGTTCTTGCCAGGAGATCGCCGATCTTGCCGCAATTGATCGCCAGATCACGTTGCCAGAGGCTGTTGCTGGCGTCGTTTCCGGTGAGGGCTAGAGATGCATCAAGTGCCGATTTGTAAGCGGACAACGCCGCGTCCGGCTCGCCATTCGCCAAATGCGCGTCGGCCAGCTTGCTGTAGTTGATTTCGAGATCGCGCAGCCATCGCGTGTTGCTCTGGTCGGTCTTGACCAGCATTTCCCAGATGTGGTTGGCCTCGCTGTAGGCGGCCAGAGCCTCTGCATTTGCCCGCAGATTGAGCTGCGCGTCGCCGATGCTGTCATGCAGGATCGCGATATCGCGCTGGCCCTCGAGATTTTCAGGATCGGCGCTGGCAAGGGCCGAACTCACGCTCAAGCCGGCCTGATAGGAAACGATCGCGTCCTTGTATTCGCCCAGTATCTGCAAGCTGTCGCCGATCTTGGTGTAGGAGACGCACAGATCGCGCTGCCAGGAAAGATTGCCGGGGTCCAGCTCCGTCAGCTTGCGCCATATGGCAAAGCCCGAACCGAAGGCGTCGAGGGCTCCGTTGTAATCGCCCTCCATGATCAGCACGTCACCGATCGAATCATGGGCCACGCCGAGCCGGCGCTGCCAGGCAACATTGTCGGGTTCGAGCCCGGCCACCCGTTTGGAAATGTCCAGCGACTTCTGGTAATAGGGCATCGCGTCCTTGAGATTGCCCTGTGAGCGCATGACGTAGCCGATGCGATCGTAGGCAAAGGAGAGATCGCTCTGCCATTCGAGCTCGGTCGGGGCCGCGGCAGCGACCTTCTCGGCCATGCCGGCCGATGCCTGGTAGTCGGCAAGGCCATCGCCGAGCTTGCCCTGGGCAACGGCGGTATCGCCCATCTTGTCCAGACTGAGCGAAACATCCCGCTGCCAGAGGATATTTGTCGGATCGATGCCGGCACGTCTTGTCGATCCTTCGTTCCATTCCTTGTAGGCCTTGGCGGCGTCATCGAGCCTGCCCAGCGTCGTATAGACGTCGCCCAGCCGGGCAAGCGTCAGAAGCTGCTGCAGCCGGTCGTCAGCCGGAATGTCCTCGCCATTGACCTCGCGGTAGAGCGCTGTCGCCTTTTCATAGCCATCCGCGGCCAGCTGGTATCTGAGCAAAGCGCTTGCCGCGCCGCCTTCCAGCGAATGGGTTGCAGCTTCCGAAAGCGTGCGTTCCACATAATTGGCCTTGAGCCGCCGGCGCGAATCCTTGTCGATACCGGCGGCATCGGCGAGCCTGGCGCGAGCGGTATCGAAAGCACCGAGCGAGAGCTGCCGTTCCGCTTCCTGCCGCAAATGCGTCACCGCTGGATCGCCCGAGGCGAGCGTGGTCATTTCCCGTTGCACTTTGACGAAGGCATCCGCGGCTTCCCTGAGCTTGGCGGCGCGTTGCTCGGGACCGAGCGCGGCAAGGTTCTCAGACAGCAGCGCGCCATACAGTGGCGCCAGCGGCATGTCGGCATCGCTGGCGATCTGCTCGACCTCGCCGCGCATGTCCGGCGTCACATCGGCCATGGCCAGCAGCAGCCGTTCGCGCTCCGGCAGCTGTTGCTTGGCGGCGGCGGCAAAGAA
>NZ_AXAL01000067.1 GCF_000472785.1 Mesorhizobium loti CJ3sym | reverse complement strand
GATACAATTGGCATCGTCCGCACGGCAGCCTAAAGTCACTAACACCAATCAGCCGCCTCGGCTGGACCGAGGACAACCTGTTGAGGCTCCACATCGAGCTGTTTGATCAAACGCCTGACGCTGCCTACCTGCTTCCCGCAGCAAGTCGATTCTGACCCTAAGCCAAAAGCGTCGTCCATGAGACGCGACAGGACCGGATACACCGCGCCCGATTACCAAGTGGAGCAAGCCCTTCGCGAACAGGCATGCGCCGCCATCTGATGCCACGGCAAAGGAACCCCAAGCAGCGCTCAACTTGGTTTGTATGGACAAGGCAATGGTGACCGCGCCGAAGAGATCACCAATCTTCGCTAAGATGGATATCAACTAGAGGGACAACGGCGAGTTGCACTTACTCTACGAAGCACGCCAACGCTACCGCACGCGCTTGCGGACGGTCTGATTCGACGCGTTCGCGAGAAGCCACGAGTTGCTTTATGGGGCGGGCGACATTATCGCCGCTGCGGCGCTCTCACTGGAAGACAACGCGGTGCCGGACCTCGCGCTGCAGGCATCAAATCGCTACGATGACTGGGCCGAGGCGGCTTCCTCGGCCCTTGGGCCGCAGGCGTTTGGCAAGATGATTGCGTTCCCGGCGCGCCACGCGGATCGGCGCTTTGTAGAGTCCGCGTGCAGTTCCCGGAATGACCGCGGAGAGTTTCAATTCCCCACGTCGATCCCGCGCAGCTCAGTAAGCCGATGCTCCATTTCGCGCTTGAGATGGTAGTCGGGGCGGCCGAACCATCTATTGCGTTTGGCGATGAAGTGGCGCTGCTGCTCGCGCAGCCCCCGCACCGCCTTCCGGTCGACCTTTGACAGCGCAGCCTTGTAGGCGTCGCCCATCTGCCGGTCGAGTCGCGACAGGTCGGGATCGGAGCAGATCGCCTTCTCGACCGCGCGGCTTGCCGACTTGCAATCAAAGGTCGGCAGCAGCCGCTCGGAGCGCGGGGCGTCGCGGCGGTCGCGATCCTGGCGCAAGTTGGCGAGTTGCTCGGCATCCGAGCCCGCATTTGGATCGATGCGTAGCGCCTGTTCGTAATCGGAGATGGCGCTGTCGAGATCGCCCTTCTGCTGCCAGGTCGCGGCGCGGTTGTGGTAGGCCAGATAGAAGCCCGGATCGAGCGCGAGCGCGCGGTCGTAGTCGGCGACAGCGCGGTCCAAATCGCCTCTCAGATTGTAGGCGTCGGCGCGGTTGGTCAGGAAGTTCGCCTGCGGGCGCAGCCGGATCGCCTCATTGTAGTCGGCGATGGCACGGTCGTAGTCCTTGTTTGCCTCATAGGACAGGCCCCGGTTGTCGAAATATTCCGGGCTGGTGGGGTCGAGCCGAATTGCATCGCTCTCATCGGCGATAGCTTGACTAATTCGCCCCATCTTCATGTAAGCCGCGCCGCGGTTGGTGAAGAAGCGGGCGTTGGTTGGATCAAGCCGAATCGCCTCGTCATAGTTCTTGATTGCCTCGGCGTAGTTCTGCTTGAAGTAGTAGGCGGCGCCACGATCCTGCCAGGCCTGAGCATATTTCGCATCCAGCCGGATCGCCTCGTTATAGTTGTCGATGGCGCGATCGTATTGCTTGCTGTTGCTGAACACGTTGCCGCGGTTGTCGAAGGCCTGCGGATCGTTCGGATCGAGGCGTGCCGCCTCGTTAGCGTCAGCCAGCGCCTTGTCGAGACTGCCGCTGCTCCGATAGATGTTCGAGCGTTCGCGGTAGGCACGTGCGTTCTTCGGGTCGAGCGCGATGGCGCGATTAAGATCGGCAACCGCGAGCGGCATCTTGTCGACATACCAATAGGTCGCGCCACGGCTGACCAGGGCCGCAACGAATTCCGGCGACCGATCGTTCTTGCTGCCCTCGATCAGGTCGGTGCAGGCCGCGATGCGTTGCTCGGCGGAATAGCCGCCGTTATCGCTCGAAGCACAAATAGCGGTGTCGGCCACACCTTCGGCGTTCGCATGCGGCATGGCCGCAAACGCGAATGGAGCGATGGCAAGCAGCAATAAGCGGCGCATGAAAACCTCCTTAGGGGAACGCGGGGCGGAAAACACCTGCCGTCATGGATTGCATAACCTTGTGTCGCAGCACTGCGACAAAAGGTTCAACAATCGCAAATGATAGGCATGTGCATGGGCTGGCTTCAAGACGACGACGATTTGCTCTTCGTAAGAAGCGATCAGGGAGTGACACTCTGCCAATGGCGTCACAGATGACGACTGCAATAAGGTCACCACCATTGGAAATGTCAGCTTTTGGAGATCGGCGAGCGAAGCTTTGACGGCCGAGATTGGGCGCAAAGCTTCCCTAGCACAGCAAATTTTCGTCGGTCAGACGGCGGGTTTGGTGGCGTTAATCTGCAGGCAGTCGTCCCTGCGGCTAAGTACCGTCTTCCGCGCGGCCGGGACATCGGCCATCAAGGCCTGACCTTTGTCCTGGCTTGTAACCCGTTCGCCAAGCATAGGCGAACACCGCGTAGCTGACCGTCACCAACACTATTGGGCACGTCATCCGCACTTCACGCGATAAGCGGGGCCGCGTTCTACGGCTTGTCTTTCGCTGGAAGCGGAATGGGTTTTGTCGGCGTCAGCAGAAATCTGTGCGGCTCTCCCGACGGCGCGCGGCCAAATCCAACGATCTGGCCGCTCGAGTTGATGTCTCGCGCTTCGAAGCGCGTCCAGCTGCGACCGCTGGAGTCCAACAGATCGTTGAGGTCGTAGATCGCCGTCCCGATCCACAAGGCGGCGTGAGTTGGGGAGTTGCCCTTGAGCGCCGCGTTTCCGACCACAAGGCCCGCTTCGTTGATCCCGAGCGCCATGCTGAACTCGCCGCCAAGCCTACGCAGATCGACGATTTTCGAGTCGACCCACCCGGTCGCATGGGTTTCCGTATTGCGGCGTCCTTGGCGCTGGCTTGTCTTTGTTCGTAGGCGCGGGCCGCGTGGTGATGGCCGGGGTCTCATTATCTAAGGACGGACATGCCTACGACGACGCGCATATAACCAAGCGGCTGCACATCGACGATGATCGACGTGTTTTGAATGCTCTGTCGAAGCGAACCGGTAAGGTCTTTGCTGCCGAGCCAGCTTTAGCTGGCGAATGCGGCATCCCTTTATGGACGTCTCCCTGAACCTCTAGCCGAACGCATCGAATATGCATTTCCATAGCGGCTGCCGCGATCTAGGCTCAGGACTCATTGATCAGAGCCAGAAGATTACGGTTGCAGCGATGCAGATCGCGGACATGAAGGTGTGGGCGCAGCGGTCATAGCG
>NZ_AXAL01000066.1 GCF_000472785.1 Mesorhizobium loti CJ3sym | reverse complement strand
TAGACATCAATGACAGTCGAGCCCGCATCTACACGTGCGAACCGGATCAACTCGGATACCTTGGATTGGTCGTACATCGGAATCTCCTTTACGGTCTGGATGTTCGGTACTCATAGGAATTTATGCATTCCCCGGATCGCATCGCGCTCGATCCGATCCGTGCATCGTGGCCCTGCCGGTTGGCATGTCGTGTTCATCAGTCGAACTTGGCCAGGTCCTTGAAGATCAGTTGACCCCAGCTATTTCCGCGCGCCTGGACCAGCAATCCGCCTTCCGAAAGCCCGCCAAGTTTGATCGGCGAGAAACCGAGATTTTCCGCGAGCGTACCAATCTCCGCTGCGGCAGCGTCATCGTCGCTCGCCAGGAACACGACTCTCCTGCCACCATGTACGGCGGGATCCTGGTCAAGGGTGGCAGCGCCCAAATGGTTGAAGCCCTTGACCAGCCTTGCGCTGGAGAAAGCATGCGCGATGAACCTGGAAGAAGGCTGTCCTCCCAGTTCCTCGGGGGGCACGCCGTAGGCATTGGTCACATCAACGATGGTCTTGCCCTGCCAGGTGGGGAGCGTCTTGGCGACATCCGGGTGCGATTCGAAACGGACCGCCAAAAAGATGATGTCCGCCTTGACCGCGTCCGCCAGCTTTTTGGGAATGATCGTAGGCCCGATCGCGGCCGCATCGGCTGCAAAGCTTTCCGGGTCGCGCGTGGTTGCGACGGATACTTGGATACCCTTGCGGGCAAAGGCCTTGGCCAGGGCCTTGCCGATATTACCGAAGCCGATAATTGAATAGCTCATAATGTTTCTCCTGTCTTGTGCTGGAACTAAAGCTTGAGAAGCGGGATCACTACTGGCGGGGTTGAAGGGCCAGCCACGGGACCGCGCCGGGCTCAGACCTGCGCCCAACCACCATCGACCGCGAGATCTATGCCGGTGATGTAGGAGCTTTCATCCGAGGCGAGGAACGTGAGGGCAGCCGCGATTTCCTCAGGCTTGCCCCTGCGACCCATTGGGATCTGTGCAGCAAACTGGGCGACCGCCTGCTCGGCTTGCTCAGCGTTAAGGCCGGTCGTCGTCGCCAAGGCGGGAGTCTCGATCGCGCCAGGGCTCATCGTATTGACGCGGATATTGCGGTCCTTCAGTTCCAGTGTCCAAGACCGCGAGAAGCTGCGAACAGCCGCCTTACTTGCTGCGTATGTGCTGAACGCGGGCAGCCCCATCACATTCGAGACCGAAGAGTTCAGAATGATCGATCCGCCGTCTTTGAAGAGGGGAAGGGCCTTCTGCACCGTAAAGAACAACCCCTTCACGTTCACATCGAAGGTCTGGTCAAAATGGGCCTCGGTAGCTGCCGCGAGCGGCGCGACTGTCCCTGCGCCCGCGTTCGCGAAGAGAATGTCGATGTGACCATGTTTCTCTTTCACGGTGGCGTAGAGCCGGTCCAGATCTTCCAAGCGTGACACGTCGCCCACGACGGCCGTAACATTACTCTTGATGACGGCTGCGGCCTCCTTCAGCTCTTTCTCCCGTCGCCCAGTGATTACGACGTGTGCACCTTCCTTCACAAAGCGCTTGGCGGTGGCCAAGCCAATCCCGCTGCTTCCGCCCGTGATGACTGCGACTTTGCCTTCGAGTTTTTTCATGATCTTTCACCTGTGGTTGTGTGTGTTGTTTTGTCGTAAAGCTTGAGGAGCGTGGTCCCGCATCGGGCTCAGAGTTGCGCAAGACCGCCATCGACGGCGACCTCGCTGGCGGTCATGAAGCTGCTGTCCGACGACGCGAGAAAGGCAGCCGCCGCTGCGATCTCCGCCGGATCGGCCATGCGCTGGAGCGGAGTCATCGCGCCGTAGGCCTTCTGGCCCTCCTCGCCCAGCGCCTCCTTCGCGAGTTCGGTCGCCGTCGCCCCGGGCGACAGCACGTTTACCCGGATGCCGGTGCCCTTCAGGTCCGCCGCCCAGGTCCGCGCTAGATTGCGCACTGCCGCCTTGCTCGCGCTGTAGGCGGTGAACCCCGGGGCGCCCGTGGTGCCGGCGCTCGATCCGGTCAGGATGATCGAACCGCCCGGGCCCATCAGCGGCAACGCCTTCTGGACCGTGAAAATCGTGCCCTTCACATTGGTGTCGAAGGTTTCGTCAATGTGCTCGGCGGTGATCTGGCCGAGCGGAAGCGGGCTTCCTGCCCCGGCATTGGCGAAGACGATATCGAGGCTTCCGCGCTCGGCCTTCACAGCCGCGTAGAGCCGGTCGAGGTCGGCCTCATCCGAGACCGAGCCCTTCACCGCGCGAGTGTTGGGGCCGAGGTCCGCCACCGCGGCGTCGAGCGCTTCCTGGCGGCGGCCGAAGATGAAGACGAAGGCGCCGTCCTCGACGAATCGTTTCGCCGCGGCGCGGCCGATGCCGGTGGCGCCGCCGGTGATGACGGCGGTCTTTCCATTCAATCTGGTCATGACGTGCATCCTTCCAGGCTTCCGCCTTGGTCATTCGGGAACGCCCCGAGACTTCAAGATGGGTCTGCCGAGGTCAGGCGTTGAGTGAGGAAGAGCGCACATCGGTGGTGCAAAATCGATCCGGTACGGCTATCAACGGCAGCAGCGACGATAAGGTTCCTGCGTTCGGAATTAGGCCCGTACGTCGACAGGTGCTATGTCGACAGGTGCTAAAATGTCCGCCCTGTGCTGTTGTGCGACAAGTCAGAGCTTTGGAAGGCGCACCGCGCGGTGCAGGATCGCACCATGATCGACTGGGATGACGTTCGCTACTTCCTTGCCGTCGCACGCGGAGGCTCGGTGCGGGCCGCCGCCAAGGGCCTCGGTGTGAACCACGCGACCGTGCTGCGACGCATCGCTCAGCTTGAACAACGCCTGGGCGCGCATATGTTCGAAAAGCTGCCTTCGGGCTACCGCCTAACGGCTGCGGGCGAGGAGGTCCTCGATCTCGCGCACCAGATGGAAGCGTCGTCGCACCAGTTGGAGACGCGCGTCTTCGGGCGTGACCAGAGCGCGCGCGGGCTTTTACGGGTGACGCTTCCACCGTTCCTCGCCACACACCTGCTCATGCCGGATCTTGCCGATTTCGCGCGTCTGCATCCGGACATCGAGATGGAAATCTTGACGTCCGGCGAGGTGGCAAATCTGACCAACCGAGAGGCCGACGTCGCGATCCGCATTGTCGCCGACCGCAAGACCCTGCCGCTCAATCTTCATGGCCTGAAGGGACCGAAGCTGTTCAGCGGCGTCTACATGTCTCGCGATCGACTGGCTGCATGGCGTGCGGGCGCGACTGATCCCATCCGGTGGATCGTCATAGACGATCATGGAATCCCGGCCTGGGCGCGCGAGAGAGAGGTTCACACCACGGGAGTTCCGTTCAGGACCCCGGACGCCGAGACGCAGATCGTAGCGGCGCAGCAGGGGATCGGGATGACGAAACTGCCGTGCTTCGTCGGAGATGCCGATACTCTATTGGTGAGGGTGCCGGGCACCGACCTGCCCATGCATGGGACGCTCTGGCTTCTCACACAGGGGGAGGCACGCAAGACGAAGCGCGTGCGGCTCTTTACCGAGTTCGTGTCCCGCAGGCTCGCCGCCCACGCCCCGCTTCTCGCGGGGCTGTCTGTATCGCACGACTGACGCGCGGTAGGTCGCCGGGATTCCAGCCTTTGCGCATGAACAGGGCTTAATCGCCAATTCCGTCACGGCTGAACTCCAGGTAGCCGCTGCTCTTTGTTTTGACGCAATTCCGGACGGAAAACCGTCTCACACTTTTCCTGGAATTGCTCTAGGTCATAGACTCATTAAATCGCATCCAGATTCTCAGAGAAGCGAGTTTGACGCCAGCCAGGAAGTTATCAGATCGCTTGTCGTATCGTGTG
>NZ_AXAL01000065.1 GCF_000472785.1 Mesorhizobium loti CJ3sym | reverse complement strand
ACCTTCATCGCCGGGCTGCGATGCCACGGTCTTGTCGCGCCATGGATCGTCAACGCGCCGATGAATGCCGCCATCTTCGAACGCTACGTCGAAACTCAGCTCGCTCCCGAACTGTCGCCCGGCGATGTCGTCATTCTCGACAATGTCGGCTTCCACAAGAACGAGCGCGCCGCGCAACTGGTTCGCCAAAGGGGCGCATGGCTCCTGTTCCTGCCGCCATACTCGCCAGACCTCAACCCGATCGAGATGGCCTATTCAAAACTCAAGGCGAGGCTGCGAAAGAAGGCGGCCAGAAGCTTCGATGCCCTCTGCGAGGCTCTCGGCGATATCTGCCATCTGTTCCAGCCAGCCGAATGCAGAAACTTCTTCAAAGCTGCCGGATATGAGGCCAATTAATCGCGACACGCTTTAGCTCAACCGTCGCCACACCGTTGATCATTGTCACGGTGAGACGAAGCTCCAAATCGGATCGACCACCTTCGTTTTGGCTCCAAAGCGGCGCTCGGACTGACCACTTCTTCGCCGACCGCTGTGTTGACAGCTATTACATCCAAACGGCAAACGGCGGCGCAGAGAATGTTCGTCCATAATCCGATATAACGCGATCGACGTCGGCCGCCGAACAGTGCGACACATCCGCTTTGGTGACTGCACTCTGGCAGTCCCCTGCGGAGATGGAAATTATGATCTCACGGATCCTGGCTTCAGCGTCTGCGATTAGCATGGTGCCAAGGATGCAGCGTTGCCAAGCGATCCGTCAATATTTGCGGTTAAGCCGTTTTCCGACGGTCCACTTTCATATCTCCGCGAATTCTGATTCAGACTCTCTATGAGCCGATATGATTTGACCGACTTCGAGTGGCGCGTTATCGAGCCGCTCTTGCCCAACAAGCCGGGAGGGATGCCGCGCGTCGATGACCGCCACGTGCTGAACGGCATTTTCTGGGTCTTGCGATCCGGTGCCCCATGGCGAGACCTGCCGGAACGCTACGGTCCGCGGACCACCTGCTACAACCGGTTTGCGCGATGGCGGAAGGCAGGCGTATGGGACCGCCTGATGGACGCCATCAGCGCCGCCCACGACGGCGCCATACAGATGATCGACAGCACTTCCATCCGGGCGCACCAGCAGGCTGCGACGGCAAAAAAGGGGGGCCAGATCATTGTCTCGGTCAATCGCGCAGTGGGCTCACGACCAAGATCCACGTCGTCGACGACGCGCAAGGGCTCCCAATCCGGCTCGGTCTGACAGCAGGACAGGCACATGACGGTCAGATCGCTGATCGGCTTCTCGATCATCTTGGCCCACGCACCATCGTGCTGGCCGACAAAGCCTACGACGCCGACCGCATCCGGGCACTGATCCAGGGGCAGGGTGCCACGCCCAACATCCCGGCCAAGAGTAACCGGAAATGGAAGCCCTGCTTCAGCAAACGGCTCTACCGCGAGCGCAACCTGATCGAACGCTTCTTCTCCAAGTTGAGGCACTTCCGTCGCGTCTCAACCCGCTATGAAAAGCTCGCCGACAACTTCCTCCCCATGGTCCAGCTCGCGTCAATACGCCTGTGGCTGCGCGCTTATGAGTCATCGTGTAATTTGTGGTTGCTTCCCTCGGGACTCGGGTGAGGCGCACACTTCTGGTTGTCGAATCCTGAAGGAAGGAAACAGCCATGAAGCATTATGCCGGACTGGACCTGTCGATGGAAAGCACGCAGGTCTGCATTATCGATGAAAATGGGCGCAAGCTGAGTTCCGAGAACGCTGAGAGCACGCCGGATGCGATCGCCGACGCATTACGCCGACACGGCCCGATCGAGCGGGCGGTGATCGAAACCGGACGTATGTCACCCGCGATCTGCCTTGGCCTGCGGGAGTTGGGCGTCAACGTGGTGTGTATCGATGCCCGCCAGGCGCACCAGAGCCTCGAGGCGATGAAGGCGAACAAGACCGATCCGCATGATGCTGCAGGGCTCGCGCAACTGGCAAGAACGGGCTTCTACAAGGAGGTTCATGTCAAATCGCCGGGCGCACACGGTATACGCAGCATGATCATCGCTCGCGGTCATCTGGTGGAGGCCCGTGTCCGGCTCGACAACATGATCCGTTGGTTGTGCGCTACCTTCGGCTATAGGCCGGGCGTCGGGCAGGGAAAGGCCTTCATCGAACGCATCATGGAAGCATCCCACATCCCTGGTCTTGGCGAAGCGATTACTTCGTTGCTGACGGTGCGCGTGCAACTGGTCGAGCAGATCAAGGAGCTGGATCTCAAGCTGCGTATGCTCGCCGCTCAGTCGCAGGCCTGCCAAATCCTTATGAGTATACCTGGTGTTGGCATCCAGACTTCAGCCGCGTTCTCCGCCGCCATCGACGAGGCGGTCGGTTCCGACAATCGCGAAACGCGGGCGCCTACTTTGGTCTGGTGCCCAGGCGTCGTCAATCTGGCGAACTCGACTGGACCGGCCGGATCACCAAGCAAGGTGACAGCATGGTCCGCAAGCTTCTCTATGAAGCGGCCAACTCAATCCTGACTCGGAGCCGGGAGAGCTTCGCGCTCAAGACCTGGGCGCTGAAAATCTCGAAGCGCCGCGGCCTGAAGAAAGCCCGAGTGGCACTCGCGCGGCGTCTCGCTGTCATCATGCATGCCATGCTGCGCGACGGCACTTTGTTCGAGGCTTGAGATGAGGTAGAAACAGTTTGCCAGCGGTGAAGCGCCAGCGCTGATCCGAGGGCGGTGTCCCGCGAGGGAACGCAGGGACGGACGATATGCGAAGGTAGTCAGATGGGCCTGACAGCCCGCTTCGAGTCAATGCAACGTCCGGCCTTGTGAGACCCGATACAGCACGACCAGCTCCGGCTCGGCCAGTGCGGACAGATCCTTGAAACCCTCAAGGGATACACCGCCAAGCTCTGCAAATTACAGATCCTGACCCTAGCCATGACGGATCCCGCTTCTGGTGTTAGCGGGTGCGCAAGTTTGGCGGCTTGGCTTGAATGGCGAGGGCCATTTGAATAACTCGTGAAATCCAGCCCGCAATCGATCGAGAAGCTCTGACAATGTCGAGGAGAACATCTCCACCCGTTACCGTTTTACATAAGTCGTTCCGTTGCTAGTGGTCAGCTGCACTTATTTCGAACCTTGGTACCCTGGTTCAGGCGTGGCTGCTGCATGGCTGATGAAGAACATTGTCACGCTTTCCAGCATTCGAACTGTTGAAGAAATGATCGCGGCCTTCCGGATAGCAGCATAGCCGTCGGTTGCTGGTTCGGCCGGATGGCCGGATCTGCTCCGCCTGCGGATACAAACGCTCGATTGCACTTGCCGGTCGCGATACCGGCAAGCGGCGTGCCCGACCGGGTCGTTATCAATGTTCCAGCGGCGATTGCCGGTTCCAGTTCACGGTGACGACACATACGCCTCTGCACTCCACGAAGCTTCCCTTGAGTGTTTGCCTGAAGGCTATGTGGCTGTTACTGCCATCCGACAAGGGCTTGTCGTGGGTGCGTCCAGCCGAGGCGCTCGGGGTGAGCCAGCCAGCATCTGGCGAATTGGACATGCACTGCGTCTTATTGGTGGCGCGGGAGAACGTGCTCGCCGGCACGGTGGAGATCGACCATTTCCATCTCGGTGAAAGGCCCAGAAAGAATCCCGACGACCCACCTCCGGGCCGCGGCTGGAAAGGCCAGGCGAATACGCACAAAACGTCAGTTATGGCAATGGTGCGGCGTCCGACTGATGTAATGCGTGGCACGCTGGCCGGTGATGCGCGTGCGGCGGTTGTGACCGGTCTTTCGGCGCGAGCAAGCGAACGCGTCGTTGAGGCGCAGATTGAACCCGGAGCTCACTTGATGAGCGACGAGTGGAAGGCATTCATGGCCATTGGTGAGAGCTTTGCCAAGCATGAGACCAGCTGTTCGCGACGCTGTCCACGTCAACTCGGTCGAGGGCTTCAACTCCGCGTCCCCCGTACCATCGCCGGCGTCTTTCATCATATCAGCCCGCAGCATGCCGACCTGTATTTCCACGAGATCGACTTCCGATGGTCGCAGCGCGTCGTCACAGGAAACGTCATTCGCAAAACCAGGCATGGCCGGGAGAGCGTGCGTACCCTGTCGCCGCGCGTGACGCCTGCGCTGCACTTGACGAATGTTTTTCGCACAGCCATAGGTCGTCAGATGCGCCAAAGCCAGTATGGCTGCATCATCGTCAAATCCGCCGTAGCTGTCTTTGGTTGATAAAGGCCTCGTACGATTTCGAACTGCTCTTATTCCGCCCCTTCATGCCGATCGCGATGACGAGCAGTAGATCCTCGCTTACATACAGCCCGTTGATTTGGATGAATCCCTAACGGGTCGTCGAACGGAGGCCAACGGAAGATTGCATGTCAAACCGAGCACCCTTGCGCGGCTCACGTTTCAGCTGCTGACTCATTTTGGCGCAAAGTCCTCTCCTCCGGATGGTACCACTTGCCCAATTGCTATCCTTGGCCAAGAGATTTGTTTCACCCAGGCGAATGCAGAAGGTACGCACATCTAGAGGTGGGGCGACAACGAAGGAGCCCACGACGGTGACCGAGCATACGAATAGCGGGATGGATTTCCCTGTTGAAGAATATAAGACACGCCTTCAACGCACGCAGGAGGAAATGGCAAAGCATGATCTGGACGTGTTACTCCTGCATCAGCCCGAGAACATTCAATATCTGACAGGTCTCGACGCTGGGGCGGGCTTTTTCTCATATCACGCCGTAGCGGTTCCGAGCCATCGCGATCCAGTGCTGATCTTGCGCGATGTAGAAATCCCAGCAGCGNACCTCACGTCTTGGGTCACGAGCCACACGAGCTACGCAGATTCATCCGATCCGATCCGCGTTTCACTCGACGCGGCGCGGAGAGCCCTCGAGGGCTTGGGCTTGGCGGCCGGGCGTGTCGGCGTGGATGAGCACTCATGGTTCTTGACACTAGAACGGTGGAAGATGCTGCAGGCGCTGCTGCCAAATGCGACTTTTGTCA
>NZ_AXAL01000064.1 GCF_000472785.1 Mesorhizobium loti CJ3sym | reverse complement strand
CGATCATACAGTCGAAGCGGTTAGCGACGATTGTCTCTGCGTTCTGGAGATCGACCTTCATGGTCGCGCCTGGATTATTGCTTTGCGGGGAGTCGATGATTTCAGAACGCATCACCCGGTCTCCGCCAAAACGGTGAGTGTAGACAGCGTCACCGATTTCCGCGACATCGCCTCGGACATCGTCTGCATGGCGGCGCAAGAAGCTCTCTATGTAGTAACGGTCCAGCGGCGTACCGCGATCACCGCCAAATGATCTGCTCAATGGCTCGACGCCGCTGAAATCCCCGAAATCGACCGTGCCAGGCACAGGGACATCATCCGATTTCATGGGGCTATCCCTGCACAAGCCAATCGTCCGATGCCAACACTGGTGACGGTGAGTTCTTCATCAATATTCTGCATCCAAATGTCGCGGGGCAAGTCAGGTCTGTCACTGGGGTCCCTCTTCCACCCCATGGCGATCCTGAGCCCGCGAAAGGTCGTCGACTATCAGGACATCGCCATTGCGACCTAGAATATGGCTTGCGACGAAGTAACCTGCCGCCTGGCGAAACGTTCCAACCAAACTCCGCCGACATTCACTTTGGCTGGGCTGATCCAGGGAACGGTTTCGCTGGACGCTCGTTTGCCTTGACCTGAAACGGGGATAAACGACATGGTCGCGCCACGTGCTGTCTGGAAGGGCTTCTTGAAGGTCGGTTCCGTTGTTTGCGGCGTCAAGATTGTCGGGGCCACCAGTGAAGCGTCGAAGATCCACTTCAAGATCTTGAACCGTAATGACGGCCTCCCGGTCAAAAGCGTCTATGCCGACGAGAAGACAGGCAAGCCTGTCGAGACGGAAGACCAGGTCAAGGGGTTCGAGGTTGAGAAGGATGAGTTCCTTCAAATCGAGCCCGACGACATCAAGGCGCTCAAGCTCACCTCGGATCACACGCTGGAGGTCGGTGAGTTTGTGGCGATCAGCGAGATCGACACTCGCTATCTGGAGAAGCCCTACTACCTCATTCCAGCCGACGGCGCGGCCGTCGAGGCCTATGGCGTGATCCGTGATGCAATGAAGAACAAGGGCGTCGCAGCACGGTCCTGCGTCGTGCTTTACCAGCGCGGCCGGGAAGTTGTGATCCAGCCTTATGGCAAGGGCATGGTGATGACCGAGTTGCGAAACCACAACGAGATGGTCGCCGCGGACAGTGTCTTTGATGGTTTGACGAAGGCGAAATACGATCCCGAGCTGCTCGAAATTGCCGGCATGCTCATCGACAAGAAGGTAACTACCTTCGATCCCTCGAAATTCGAGGACACCTACGAAGATGCGCTGATTGCCATGATCGATGCGAAACGAAAGGGCAAGGCGCCACCAAAGGCGGCCCCCAAGCCGGAGGAGAACGTCATCAACCTTGCCGAAATCCTGAAGAAGAGTCTGAAACAGGAGGGATTGGCAACCTCCAAAAAGAGCGCCCCGGCAAAGCGCAAGAGCGCTTAGACCAAAACGCGAACACATCGACCCGAGGAGACTTACGTGACCCAATTAACCGTGGAGCAATGCCGGGCGGCGCGGGGTCTGCTGGACTGGTCGCAAGCCAGGCTTGGCGCCAAGGCGCAGGTTAGCGAGGGAACGGTTCGCGATTTCGAGAAGAGCAAGCGCCTTCCGGCCCGCGACCTGCTGGCTGCGATGCGATCGGCGCTTGAACAGGCGGGTGTTGCCTTTCTGCGCGACGGTGAGACGATCCATGGCGGCCCCGGCGTTCGGCTCAAGACGTCAACGTCGTCGCGGACGCATATCCAGGATGGCGAAGCGGGAATTATTCAAAACAGCGAAATGTAGGCCGTCACGGAGGGGTGCGATCGTTAGCGCTACTGCTGATCGTTATAAGGCTGCTTCGTTTGTCCAACCATTTTTGCCAGTTCCGAAAACGGCCGAACGTCGGATTCGCCTTGTGCGTTGTTTGCGATCTGCGAAGCCGGATCGGAAAGCAGATGGCGTCGCGGTTGGCCGGGGACATGTCTTCATAAGTCCGCTCATCGCCCGCGACGCTGGCCTCGGCCTTTCGTAGCGCAATATCGATGTCGTCGATCGAAAGCAGTCCCTGTGGACCAGCACATTGTTGATCGAGGCGACCGCCATCATTAGACCTTCTAGCTGCAGATTGGCGACATTCATGGCCGGGAACTCTTTACCTGGTGTGGTGGGTTCTGCCCATCCGACTGATGCGTCTTGTCATCGACTTCGTCCGCAGGCCGCGTCAATCCGACGCCGTCCTTGGGCTTCTTGTTTCCAGCCGCGTCCTGCGAGAAGGCATCTGATGGGTCTTTATCGGTTCTGGCCGGATATTTCGTCGCTCCGGTTTCACGATGGTTTTCGTCGCCAGACATTTTCTGTTCCTCCCTGTGTGGCCATCGACAACCATCGCCGGCGCACCGAGTTCCATGCCATCTGGAACATTCCTGATGGCCGGTCGTTGGCCCGTAAAGGAGACAACGCCATGGCGAAGATCAAAAACCTCAACGATGCAATTGTAAGAGAGCCGGAGACGGCCGGCGCCGAGATCGAGCGCAAAGGCCCCGGCGTCAAGGACGCCGGCGAAGCGCCAGTCAGCCCTAAAACGGGGGGCGCTCCGCTTAAACCTGACAGCCTTTTGGCGGCCCCTTCCCGGCCAGACAAAGCGACGCACGTCGGCTAGCCCGCAAGACACCGCGCCCAACTGACAAACGGGGAGAATAGTCAATGCCGCCCAAACCAGCGCCGAATGAAGAACCACCGGTGGATTCACCAAGCTGGACCCCAGACGTGCGCGAGCCTGACCCTGACCTCCTGCCGGATCAATTGCCCATCCCCAACCCCGACGAGAACCGTGAGCCGCCAAAGCGAGCTCTTCGGCTATAGAGATCGTGACCGCGCAAGCGGTCGTTGAATGAGGTCCACGTCTTTCATGACCGTGACGAAAGAGCCCGCCAGCCTGTCGGGCCGGCGGGCTGCTTTTTTCGGCGAGGCCTGGCGTTGCCGACCGCACTAGTCCTACCAATTCACCAAGGCGAAAAGCGTTCCGACATACCCCAGGCCGCCAGACCGATTGTGTTCGTCGAGCAACAGTCGGCAACAGTCCGTGCCGAAAAAAGTGTGCGGGTCGAAATGTTCCAACAGACAGGACGGCTTTGCGGCCGAACGACGTGGACGGACGTTCGCGGTGTTCGGACCAGGCGGCGACCAACGTCTCGAAGTGACATTGGAAATTGCTGTCTTTCTGCGGATCCAGGAACCTCGCCCTGCGACGATCGTTGCTGCTGTGTCGCGCAGACTGGCGGCTGAACGCTACTGATTCTCAGGACAACATAATGGCCCAGAACTTAGGCGACCTGACCACCCGCCTTTCGCGCGAGCACGGCATCTCCGAAGACGCTGTCAGGGCTGTTCTGGACGGCTTACAGCGTGGCGGCGGCACTATGGCCCAATTCAGTCACGCCGATTTTGGCGGCATGTCGCAATGGTCTTCGGGCATGACGATGGTTGGCGACATGTTCAACGAAAGCCTGAAGGCCAAGCTCAACGCTATCGCGGGAGCGTTGTCTGAATACCTGCGCGACCATCCCTCCGAGCGGCGGGGCGGCGACACGGGTGTGAGCTATCGTTCCGCTGGTATGGTAGCTGCGGCGTCGTGGTGGCCAGATGAGCTTGGAAAGCCCTCTGCCGCCGGCTCCCAGAAGCACATGCGTTATGCGGCGTTTGCGGAGAAACGCCGCCTGGTCATCGACGACCACGGAAACACGGAGATCTACGACACCGGCGACCATCGCATATCTGGTGTCTCACAGAGCCAAAGCACCGGGTCCACCTTGACCTTCATCAGCCAGCACGGGGTGGTGCGTGTATCTGATCTCAAGCGCGTGGATACAGCGTAGGTCAGGCCGCCTCGATGCTAACCGTCGCGTGCGAAGCGCTCATGTTTTCACGATCTGGTCGAAGGTGCACTGCTTTGGGTTTTTGTCAGGGCGCCAGCGCAATAATTTCGTGCCATGCCGGAAGCGATCGCCGGTGACTTGATCGAAACGCACTTCGACCACCAGATCAGGGCGAACCGGTTCCCACTGCCCGCTCCTCTCGGTGCTCCAGCGACTTGGGCCACCTGGCGCTTTGCCGGTAAAGCCAGGCGGTGACCGTAACGCCTCAACCTGTCGCGTCAGCGCTGTCCGGTCTGCGCGAGCGATCGTCGAAGTAAAGCCTACGTGGTCGAGCTTGCCCTGTTCATTGTAGAGCCCCAGCAACAAGGAGCCTACCTCGCGCGCGTTCGCCAGATACCGATACCCGCCGACGACGCAATCGGCCGTGCGCAGTCGCTTGACCTTTATCATGGCGCGCTCGCCCGGCCGATACGCATCGCCGAGGCGCTTGGCCATAACGCCATCGGTGGAACCCTTTCCAGATGCGCCAACCCACTTCATTGCGGTGGGCAAATCCCGGGTACACCGAGACAGTTCGATACCGACGCGCCCCGCCGAGTTTAGCAACAGTTCCAGCGCCTCGCGCCTTGCGGACAGCGGTTCACCCATCAGGCTGGCATCCAAGCTGGCCAGTATATCGAACAGGATAAGTTTTGCCGGGGTCTCGACAGACAGCTTTCGAATTCGGCTTTCCGCCGGGTGCAGCCGCATCTGCAGCGCATCGAAAGAGAGCGAGCCGTCAAGGTCTATGACGAGCTCACCGTCGACCACAAAGCCTTCGCCCTTCAGCTCACGCACGACCGCGACGACTTCGGGAAAGTATCTGCCAAGTGGCTTGCCTGATTTTGCCCGCAAGTCGACCTCGTCACCGGCTTTGAAGGCCAGGCAGCGGAATCCGTCCCATTTGGGTTCGTACTGCCACTGCCCGGTGTCATCCGGCAAGGCGTCCGCAGCCTTTGCCTCCATCGGCTCCGTGTGCAAGGGAACACCAAACGACGGTTTTGATCCCTTCGAATTCATGCGGCGGTCTTCGTCGAGCCGAGCCGTTTGATGGCCGTACTGATCGGCCGTTCGCCCTCGTCATAGTCGGCCCAGGCGACAGTCTTCTTCAGCAGGCCTGGCACGCTGCGGACGGTGTATCTCTTGGGGTCGAGATCCGCCTTCACCTGGCCCCATGTCAGCGGCATTGAAACCGTCGCACCTTCCCTGGCGCGGGGCGACAGCGGTGCAACGGCGGTCGCCATGCGATCATTCCTGAGATAATCGAGAAAGATCCGGGACGTCCGCAGCTTCTTTGCCATGTTGACCAGATAGAGGTTCGGGCTGTCTGCCGCCATCTGCATGCAGACGGCCTTGGCAAAGGCCTTGGCTTCGGGCCAGGTCGTTTTGCTGCGTTGGCCCGCCAGCGGCGTGACGACGTGCAGGCCCTTGCCACCCGTGGTCTTGCAAAAGCTGACCAGTCCCAAATCTTCAAGACGATCACGCATTTCCTTTGCGGCCGCGACCACATCGGCAAAGGCGACTTCCGGACCAGGATCCAGGTCGAACACCAACCTGCCGGGAACCTCGGGGTGACCG
>NZ_AXAL01000063.1 GCF_000472785.1 Mesorhizobium loti CJ3sym | reverse complement strand
GAACGCACCAGCGTCATCATCACCACAAACCTCAGCTTCAGCGAGTGGGCGAGTGTCTTCGGCGATGCCAAGATGACGACCGCGCTTCTCGACAGGCTGACGCATCATTGCCACATCCTTGAAACCGGAAATGACAGCTTCCGCTTCAAGAACAGCTCTGCCCACGAACCCAAAAAAGCGAAGGAGAAAACCAGAACCTTGACCCTCAACCCCGAACCGAAACATACATGAAAGGCGGGTCAAATCTCGGTGGAAATGCCGGGTCAGTTCTCAGCGAAAATCAACACTATGTGAAGGCGGCGAGTGCCTGGCGCATCGTTGGCATCACCGGCATGACCATGGCGGTGATCGGCTTCTCCTACGCGCTCTATCAGAGCACCCAGGTGAAGCTGGTGCCCTACATCGTCGAAGTCGACAAATTAGGCGTCGCCGCCATCGTCGGCTTTCCCCAGCAGATTGAGTATGCCGATCCCCGGGTTGTGCGCGCAGCCCTCGGCGGCTTCATCACATCCTTTCGGTCGATCACTCCGGACGCGGTCGTCCAGAAGCAATACATCGACCGCACCTACGCGCTACTCCGAAAGTCGGATCCTGCCACCGAGAAAATCAACAGCTGGTTTCGGGGCAATTCACCATTCGAGAAAGCCAAGACCGCGACAGTAGCCATCGAGGTGAACAACGTGGTCGCCCTGTCCAACCAGAGCTACCAGATCGACTGGACGGAATTCGAGCGTGACCGGAAAGGCAAGGAGACGGCGACCCGCCGTTTTCGGGGCATTGCCACCGTCACGCTGACCCCACCGCAGGATGAGGAAATCATCCGCCTGAACCCAATCGGATTGTATCTCCGCGACTTCGATTGGACCGCCCAACTATGAAGTCCGCGAGGTTTGACACCATGATCCCATCATCCGTAAGAGCGGGCGCCTGCGTTGGAATGCTTGCAGTGTCATCGACTTGGGCGATGCACTCGTGGGCACAGGAAATGAACGCCAACGAGGCGAAGGGCACCAGCATTTCGGGAAAATGGCGCGGATCGCCAGGACTTGTCACCAAAGGCGCCGATGGCAAGGTGGTCTTTCTCTATGGCGAAGTGCAGCCATCGGTCGTCTGCTCGCCGCTCCAGGTGTGTGACATAGAGCTTCAGGCCGGGGAGGTCGTTCGCGATGTCCTTGTCGGCGATACCGTGCGCTGGAAGGTCGAGCCGGCAACATCAGGCGCGGTAGGCGGTCAGGCGGTACACCTGATCGTGAAGCCTTCCGAACCCGACCTGGTGTCCTCGATGGTCGTGACGACGTCGCGGCGGACCTATCATGTCCAGCTCAAATCGCACCAGACGCAGTACATGGCACGCGTCGGGTTCGAGTATCCGGAGGAGGTCAACCAGAAACTGGCCGAGATCACCGCACGAATCGAGGCAAGCGCCATTCCTGGTGCCGGCGTTCCAGCAGAAAACCTAAATTTTGGCTATCGCACGAGCGGCCAGGCACGCTGGAAGCCAACCAGGGTCTATTCCGACGGAACAAAGACATACATCCAGTTCCCGTCTTCCTTTGCCGGCCAAGACGCGCCCGTCCTCTTTGTCGTTTCGGGAGGTGACAACCGGATAGTCAACTACCGGGTAAAGGGCACGATGATGATCGTCGACTACATGGTCGACCGCGCTGTTCTCGTTTCCGGCGTTGGCTGGAAACAGGAGAAGATCACCATCAAGAGGGGAGGGTGACCATGGCCAGTTTTCGAATGACGAGGTCTTTCATATCGCTCGTCCGGATTGCGACGGTCGCCCTGATTTGCGCCGGTATCGGCGCTTGCCAGATGACGGGCGAGAGTGGTCCCACCACAAGTGCCGCCAAGGCGGAGCTTTCTTCAGCGACTGCGAAAGCAATCGCCGGGGACATGGTGAGCAAGCTTGCCGAGATTGTCGTGCCTGGCTCCGGAACGGTCGTTCTGAAATCCGACGGCTCGACTTTCGGCGAGGCCCTGGCGACTTCCCTGAAAGGCTGGGGCTATGCCGTGGCAACGCCGGATCAACAAGCCGACGGCGGCAAGCGTATTCACATCGCCTATGTGATCGACAGTTTCGAAGGCAGCTTGCTCGCCCGTCTGTCGACGTCGACCGTCGATCTCGGCCGAGCCTATACTTTCACGAGCACGGGCGCCGCCCCGTCGAGCCCGCTCTCCATCATGCAGCGCAGCTGAGGGGGCAAATATGTCTTCGTTGGATATCTCACCCAAACCGCTTGGCGGCGATGACGGCGCTCCTCGCATTCGACGCCTCAACCGGTTGCCGGTCGTCGCTGCGATTTTGCTCGCCATCCTGTTCTTCGGCGTCATCATCTATGGGCTCTCGCAGCGCGGCCTGTATTTTCGCGGCGAGGGAGGGATCGGCTCGTCGTCCAACTCTCCACCGGCACGCGACTTCGCCGACCAGCTCAAGCGAGGCGTGTCGGACGGCGTCATTGAGGCGCCGGTCGAACCCCTCGTCATTCGACCATCGCCCGCGCCGGCTGCCGTCACTCCAGCTCCGGCCAATCCATTCAAGCCCGCACCCAAGACAGGTGAGCCCGACGCGGCGCTGGAGCCACCCATAGAGCCGGAGCAGGTATGGCGCGCGCGCCTCAAGCGTGAACAAGACGAGCAGTATCTGCGTGAGCGCCATCGACAACACATGGCCCGGCTTCAGGCAAACGATGCAGCTTACGACGCTCCGATTGCAATCGGTCTCGGCGACCAAAGCCAACAGGACGGAGGGCAGAGCACCGCCGCTAACCCCAACCCGTCCCAACCAGCGGCCGCGGATCTCTACGCCGCGGCGATGCGTGCCGGTCTCGCAGGCCAGACGGGAGGTGACATCGGCGGGCAGGGCGCAAAAGCTGACTTCTTCAATCAGGACATCAAGGACCTCGGCTACCTCCCCAACCAGGTCGCTCCACAGTTCTCGCCGTACGAACTCAAGCGGGGATCGGTTATCCCGGCGACCTTAATCACCGGCGTGAATTCCGATCTTCCCGGCCGCATCTCCGCGCAAGTCTCTCAAAACGTCTATGACAGCGCCACGGGTCATCGGTTGCTCATCCCACAGAGCGCTAAGCTCTTTGGCAGGTATGACTCAAGCGTAACGTTCGGCCAACGGCGCGTTCTCGTCGTCTGGACCGACATCATCTTCCCGAATGGCGCCACCTTGCAAATCGGCGGCATGGCCGGCACGGATGCGCAAGGCTATGGCGGCTTCAAGGACAAAGTAAACAATCACTATTTCAGGATTTTCGGATCCGCGATTTTGGTCGCCGCGATTGGCGCTGGCGTCGACATGGCCATCCCTGAAGATAGCAACAGAGTTGGCTCAGAAAACAGCGCTGAAAATTCCGCACGGCGATCATTCGCGGAAACCTTCGGGCGGGTTGCCGAGCAGACAATATCAAAGAACATCGATGTCCAGCCGACACTCGAAATCCGTCCCGGCTACAAGTTCAACATCCTGGTCGACCAGGACATTGTGTTCCCCGGACACTACAGACTGTGAACAACGGGAAGCTAAATCGCTGCGGCGCCACCAACTTTCTGACTCTACCCTGACTTAGCCACCAGACCTCCGCAAGGGCGCTGAAAAGAGAAATCGAAGGCGACGTCTCGGTGACTGATCCATTAATAGACCGCGAAAACATCGTTTGCTGCCCTTGGCGGTTCTGGTGGAGCTAAAGGCGACCCTCTCGGAGTCCGAGCGCCGAAAAATCAACGCCACGCAACAGGAGGCCCCACGAACAGGCGAGGCCTCGCCACCTTCAGCCACGGCGCTTCAACACTTAGCGCCCACTCCGCTAGGCTTTTGCGGATGCCTTTTGTGCCTTCCTCGCCGGAGACTTGATTGACGCCGCGGCGGTGCTCGCTGCAGCCGCGCGAAGAACTGGCTTTCGTTTTCCTGTAGCGACAGGTGCGGTTGCAGCGACTTTGCGTCCAAGCCCGATTGATTTCGCGAGGGCCGAGCGCGTGGCCGCATAGTTCGGAGCGACCATCGGATAGTCGGCTGGCAAGTCCCACTTCTGTCGGTATTGCTCAGGGCTCAGATCGTAGTGAACCCCAATATGCCGCTTCAGAGATTTGAACTTCTTCCCATCTTCCAGGCAGATGATGAAATCTGGCGTCACCGACTTTCTTACCGATACTGCGGGTTCCTGCTTGATGACGGGTTCCGGTGCCGGCGTCCCGATCGCTTTCAAAGCGGCATGGATATCGCCGATCAACTTCGGCAATTCACCCGCTGGCACGGGATTGTTCGACACATAGGCGGCGACGATGTCGGCCGCTATCGACACCGTTTCCAGATGGCCGTCGCGTTCGGGGGTCGTGGTCATATATATTGCCTCTTACTGTATCTGATGGAATTGACGAATTTGATCTGCTCACCCCGCCGCCAAGACACATAGTGCATTTTTCTCGACAGTCCACGTCTCTTTGGATCTTAACGGAAGAAGACCGGCGTTGTCGTTCTGGCCAGTCAGGGACGATCTAGTCGTTCAGTTTACAGGCAAGGAAATTCTGTCCTGGCAGCGCATACAGCTTGTCCAAAGTGGGATGCGCAAGATCAATCGCGAGCGCCACTGGAGTCATGCAGATCCATTTGGAAACTTGCGCAGGCCCCATCTTCTTCGAACAGGCTGGCACCGTTGACCAATATCGCAAACGGGTCTTGCCACAGCCAGGCCCGCGTCGCAACAAGCTCGGCCGGCCAGCGGGAGCTCACGAAGTGTGATCTCATCAAACCCGGATATACTCGTGTGAGCTTTTGGCAGGGCTGGCGCACGTTGATCGGCCGGGTCGCGCTCGGGCTTCCGCTCCTGTACCCTTCAGAAATGGGAGCGAAGAAAGTCGCCCGCAGGCCATGCGAACAACTCGCGAGGAATTCTGTGCTTTGTTAGGCCGATCGCTTGAAGAAGCCGTCCGCAGGTCATCCATGGTCGACAAGCCTTTTTTGATAGGCCTTTCTGCGCCATAATCTCACGCAGACCGAGCAAGTCGCGCTTCCAAAGGCGCCATTGGGACAATCCCGTTCCTGCGACAGAGGGGTTATCCGGGAACTCACGACATTGCTTTTGGCGTGAGTGTGTTAAAGGCGCTCAAAACGGCATCACCGGCCTGGGTTTGCATTTGATCGTCGCGCAAGGGCGCCACTGTCGCTGACCATCCCCGCCTTACCTCTCGATGCGCGTTTCGAGATGAAGTTCGGCTTGCAGCTCCCGACCAAGCCTCGCAATGCCTGGATCGGCAGCGTTGTTTGCCACAACAGCTCCGCCAAACAGGCAACGTTTTCTGAGTAACTGCCGCGCGTGCAACATTAGTATTAGCTTTATTAGCGATAATGTGTTTGCCTGCTGTCACTAGCGAGGAAGGAAAGTCATGTTTAGAGCAGTTTCAGTTGCCGGACCTGCCGCCGTCGTCGGTCTGTTCGCCGCCGGACTATCGGATGCGAAAGGCGGTCACCCAATGCACACAACGTCGAACGAAACCGAATGAACTTGACGGTGTTTGGAATTGGCTATGTCGGCCTCGTGCAGGCGGCGGTGCTTGCCGAGGTTGGCCACCAGGTTGTTTGCGTCGACATCGACGCAAGCAAGGTGGAACGGCTCAACCAGGGCTTCGTCCCGATTTTCGAGCCAGGCCTTGAGAGCCTCGTCAAGGAAAACCACGCCGCCGGTCGTATCAAGTTCACCACTGATGCCGCCGCTGCCGTCAGGCACGGCGAAATCCAGATGATCGCGGTCGGCACGCCGCCCGGCGAGGATGGTTCG
>NZ_AXAL01000062.1 GCF_000472785.1 Mesorhizobium loti CJ3sym | reverse complement strand
CCCTTCGAATACGCACTCGGCGACCACCTCCGCAAAATCCAGCAGAAGGGTGCAACCTCGTTGTTCGGACGCGCATTCAAAATCTGCAACGCCTTCGCCGGCAGGACTGTCGCTTTCAGACCGACCGGACAGGACGGTGTCTTCGACGTCTACTTCCGCCACCAGAAAATCCAAACCATCGACCTCAACGCAATCAGCCGATAGCATGGGAAACTGTTCGCGATGTCTTCGCACACCTGTTCGCGATGTCTCCGGTCCAAACAGTTATGTGAGTGGAGGGTAAGCACGGTTTTTTACGAATGCCTGCTTGCCAGGCGCCGGCCGGGCCTGTTTTCTTGCGCCCGATGGAGACGGGGCGCGGCCGATAGGATCGGCGCTGGGGGATCTTGCTGGCAATATCGACCTCGGTGTGCATAGCCACCCACCGCCGGCCCGAGGGACTGGCGAGACTTCTTGAGTCCCTGAGCGTCCAGGTCGGCGCGCCGGATTTCGAGGTGATTGTCGTCGACAACGACGTGGACGGATCGGCGCAGGCCGTTTGCGACCGTTTCGTCGGTGATTTGGCCCTGACCTATTGCCGCGAGACGGTGCCCGGGGTCGCGGCGACGCGAAACCGCGCCGTGGCCATCGCCGCCGGTGAGTTCCTCGCCTTCATCGATGATGACGAATGGGCGGAGCCGGATTGGCTCGGTAGTCTGCATGGCACGCTGACGGCTACCGGCGCCGACGCCGCCTTCGGCAACATTGCGAATCTCTTCGCGCCGGATGTCGCACCTCACATCCGCACCTCCGGCATGTTCGAGACCTTCGACTTCGCCGACGGGGCAGAGCTTAGATGGTGGCAGACGCGCACCGGCAATGCCTTGGTGAGGCGCGCGGCCCTGCCGGACCGGGTAGCGCCCTTCGACCTCGGCTATGGGCTCACCGGCGGCGAGGACACCCATCTGTTCAAGGCCATGCTCGATCGCGGCGCCCGTCTCGTCTGGTCCAGCGGGGCGCTCGTCGGCTCCTTGCACTCCAGCTCGAACGCGAACATGGGCTGGCTGCTCCGGCGGGCGTTGCGCTATGGCGGAACGGGCGCCGAGATCGAATGGCTTCATCTGCCGCTCCGCCGCCGCGTCAAGCTGGGCTTGCGCTGCATTCGCCCGGCCGTGCGAGACCTCGGGCTGGCTGCCTTGCGCTGGCGGTCCGACAAGGCAGGCGCCACGAAACTGCTGGTCTCCGGAACGATGTCCGCCGGTCGGCTGTTGCGGCTGCTTGGCCGCCGCGTCGAGATCTACAAACGCCCGACCGGCGCGGCGTGAACGGCCCTTCACGATCTTGTTTATTCAATATTAGCTGCCGGTGATCTAGAAATCGACGGTCGACATCGGGCGTTTTCGGCCGCAGGGGGTGGCCGGTCGCGGGGAACGATGCCGACCGGGTGGGCATGTCGAATATATATTCATCGATCTTCACCCGCATCCGCCATGCCGGGAAATCGCCGCGGCGCGTCTGGCTGACCCTCGACGATGGCCCCGACCCCATCAATACAGAAAAGATACTCAAGGTGCTCGACCGGCATCGGATCAAGGCGGCCTTCTTCATGATCGGCGAGAAGGTTGCCGCGCAGCCAGCTGTCGTCCAGCGTGTTTTCGATGCCGGGCACCGGATCGGCAACCACACCTTTTCACATCGCCGCCTGACGGAGCTGACAGCCGCCGAGATCCGCGACGAGATCGAAACCACAGCCAAGCTCATTTCAGCCTTCACGCGCGACGAGAAGATTTTCCGACCGCCTTTCGGCGCCATCGATCAAACCGTTTGCGCGATCGCCGACGACCTTGGCCACCGCACCGTGCTATGGAACGTGGACCCGACCGACTGGGATTTGCAGTGCCAACCCAAGGGCTGGATCGACAAGGCGCTTCACGCGACGCATAAGAGGGAGGCCAGCGTCATCCTGGCCCATGACGACCGGCGCACCACCGCCGAGAATTTCGATCTCTTCATCCGCCGGTTGAAGAAATCCGGCCGCATTGCCTTCGAGAACCCAGCTACGCTTTGCGCGATTGCCGGGCAACTGAACCCCGACTGAACAGCAGCCTTAGCCGATAACGCCAGAAGCGCCAGCGCGTCCTGCCGTCCTTGGGCAGCGGCCATGCGATTTTCAGGAAACGATCGGCCTTGCCGAAATTACCCCTGAGATAGAGGACACGTCCGATCTTGATGGCCAGCAGCGCCTCGCGCCTGCGCAGCACCTTGTCGTCGATGTGCGCAGCGCCGAGCTGGCGCAAAGCCTTGCGCCAGGCGAAGAAGCGATTGGCGGACAGAACCGTCAGGCGATCGTCCGCCCGCGCCCTTGAGGCATGATAGGTCAGCACCGATGTCGTCACCTTGTCGATGCTCGCCTGGGTCAAGAGCCTGGCCCAGAACAGCGTGTCTTCCTCATAGTGGACGCTTTCCGGAAAGCGCACCGCTCCAATGGCGCGCCGCCTGATCAACGCGCCGCCCATGTTGATCGTCTGGCATTTGTCGATCAGGTAATTGCTGGCGTTTTCGAGGCGTGAGGGACCATAGCCGGCCGGGGCGTCGATCAGGCGGTCGATACCTTCGATGCGCCTGACATAGGCGCCGATGACGATATCGGTGGCATCATGTTCGTGCCCTTTGCGGAGCAGGCTGCGCAATCCGCCCGTCCGATGGAGGTCGTCGGCGTCGATGAAATAGAGCCAGTCGGCCACCGCCATGTCCAACCCGGAGTTGCGGGCCGCCCCGGCATGGAACCTCTCCACCCGACGGACCCGCACCGGCAGCCCGCTTAGCCGGCCGGCCTGCTCGGCGACGCCGCCGGTATCGTCCGTGGAGCCGTCGTCAATGACCAGTATTTCTTCAATGAGGTCTGCTTCCGAGGCAAGAGAAGCGATCGTCAAGGCGATTGAAGCCGCTGCATTGCATGCAGGTATGATAACCGAAATGTCTTTCACCCGATGATTTCCCACCCAACCCAGCGACCGTTTGGCGCCCCAGTCGAGCCGAAGTATGGCGAAGGCCAGTTGATTCCGTAGACCGGAGGTTGATTTTGTCGACGGGAAATTGAAACGGGTCGTGGCGACCGGGAATATGCTGGCAACTATAGTAGGTCCAGCTTGCGGCTTTGTTATCGCGACCGGCAACTCTTTACGAACCCGCAGGCGCGATCTATGAATTGCGGTCGGCGCAACGCCGGCGACGCCGTCGAAGAGTCTCCCCGGTGAAGAAAAGGCACCTCTTGTTCGTCGGCGGCAGCGGTGATCCCGGTGGCCTCCATGTCCACACGGCCGACGTAGCCTACGCCGCCAGGTCCCTGGGAATTCCAGTCAAGATCATTTCCGTGGAAAGAGACTATTTTTCTGACCTGCTTCCGGCAGAAGCGATCGAGATAGAGTATATTCGGCGGCTTTCCTATCAGCGTCTCATCGCCAAGCCGAGGCGATTCCGGTTTCGCAGAACCGCCATCTGGGCTTCGGTCCTGGCCAGACATCCCGGCCATGATTTCATTTTCTGCCGCGGAACCTTCGCCGAAACACCTGTCGTCGAACTGCTCATGACCAGGGCAGCCGGCCGGCGCATCTACACCATCGAACATTCTCCGCTGGCGTTCAGATGGCGATCCATGTTTTCGAAACCTCAGTACGGCGCTGTCATGAACGCCTGCGTCCACCGCACGATCGTCGTGTCAGGCCGGTTGTCGCAGATCGCGACAGAGGAGTTCGGCATGGCTCCAGACAAGCTCCGCCTCTGCGCGAACTGGGTCGATCCCATGTTCACCGAACCGACCGGGTCGGCACGGCGCCAGGCGCGCGAACGGCTGGGACTGTCGGACGAGACTCTCGCTGTGGGATACGTCGGTCGGCTCGGACCGGAAAAGAACATCGATGTTCTGATCGATGCCTTTGCGGCCGTTCTCCAGCAAAGGCCGGCCGCGAACGCCGTCCTGATCATCGCGGGGGACGGCTGGTATCGCCGCGAAATAGAACAGAAAATTCAGTCATCGAGCGCCGCCGACCATATTCGGCTTGTCGGCTGGCAGACCGATCCGCGCGCCATTTACCACGCCCTCGATATCTTCGTGCTGGCCAGTCCGGTCGAGGGCTTTCCCCTCAGCCTGACAGAGGCGATGGCGACCGGCCTTCCTTGCATCGCCCATCCGGCGTGCCCGTTTGCGCATCGGATCGACGCCGGCAACCACCATCAGCGCGTTCGGAACCATCGAGAGCGCGGCTATTGCCCGGTCGAGGCCTTTGACGTTTGGCTGCATGCCGATCCATAGCCATCCGCTCTGCTCCTCCTTGATGCCGAGGGATCGGCGCAATTCCAGGCGCTCGGAGTCCGTCGGCGAGGCAATGACACGGCGGGGATCGAGCGTCGGCGGCAGGACCGTGATGCGTTCGGGCGCGATCGACCACGCCCGTCGATAGGCATCGGCCTGGGGCTGGCTGAGCATCAGCAGGCGCGTCCTAGACTGCGGCCCGCAACACGCCTCTTCAAGCTTGCGCATAACGCGGTAGCGCGGCAACAGCCACGGCAACGGCCGCTCCGCGAAGCTTCGATCGCCACAATAGAGAACATCGAGCCCGATCAGCTTCTGAAAGCCGACGACCAACTGCTTGCGATGGTCGACCGCTTGCTCAAGATCGTTCGCAAATGCAGCCATCCGGCCATAGTTGGTCAGTCCCCGCGCGGACAATATTGAGATCGGAATACCGTCCGCCAGCGGCCCGGCCGAAGTGCTGAACAATCTCACGCGCCAATTGCGGTCGAGCAGCACGCGCGCTACCCTTGTGGCATCCCGCTCGATGCCGCCGGCCTTGGCCAGGTCGAAGACTGCGATTGCGATTTCCATGCCACTCGATTCTGGCCGCAGAAGCTGAGCACATCTAACCTAACAGTCTGACCTGAATCTTGCCGTCGCCGGCTCGCCAAGAACTTCGCGGGCACAACCAAAGCCGGCTCGGGGATCTTCATCCCTGCGATCCGCCCGATGCTGCGTAGCACGCCGGTTCGCCCAATGGCTACCGACCTTCGAATCTGGCTTCAGGTGCCCACCCGTACCATCGTCTCGCGACGACCCCAACCCTGTCACACTGACAGTGCTACCGACAAAATATGGCTAATTTGCCGTTAAGGCGCAATCAATTTGACGCTTGCGCGGTATCCGATCGACGCTGACCATATTGGCAACATCTCAGCGAGGCTGGAGCTGATCAATCGTTTCTCCGAGAGGCCGAACCATACACTTCTATACTGCTGCCTTGCTCCGCACTTCCGACTTGTCGAGATGGTAGGTCGAATATTTGTCGAAGAATTTCTCCGACGCCCCGAACGATGCGCTTAGACGCCATCGTCGCGTAGGCCCATCAGACGAGCTCATCCAAAGCCGACTTCGTGGCGGTAAGCAGGGTTGCCTCGATGACTTCGATGAGCTTGTTTGCACCCATCGGGGAGTCGACATGAAGTCGGCGCCGAGACCTGTCAGGGCTTCACGAACCGATAGGCGAAGCGATCGGTCTCGCCCTTGATCGAAGGATCGAAGACCTTGATCGCGTGCTGATCGTCCTTGTTCGCGAGCATGGTGCTTTCCGCGTCCAGTACGAAGCCGGCCGCCTCCACCTCCTCGCGGACGGACGCAGGGTCAATCCGATGCAGCGACTGGGTGTCGCTCGTGCCCGACCCAGCGGCGGCGGCGTGGTCGACGATGACGTAGGACCCACCGGGCTTCAGCCGCTNATAGACGGCTCGATTGAAGTCGGCCGCCGTCGCACCCTTCTTCTGCATCAGCGCGGTGTGGAGATCGTGGTAGAACAGGTGCAGCCACAAGACATCCGCTGGCTGCGTGGCCTGCGGCATCGCCACGAGGTCCGCCGATACGGCTTCGACGTTCTCTCGGCCCGGTTCCTTCGCCAGCGTCCGCATGCGGCCG
>NZ_AXAL01000008.1 GCF_000472785.1 Mesorhizobium loti CJ3sym | reverse complement strand
TGAAGCGGTTGTAGATCGTCTTGTGGGGACCATACTCGCTGGGCGCGTCGCGCCACCGAAGGCCGTTCCTGATCACGAAGATGATGCCACTGACGATCCGCCGATCATCGACCCTGGGCACTCCGTGAGACAGCGGGAAATGCCGCTCGATCCGGCGCATCTGCGCCTCCGACAGCCAGATCAAATCACTCATTGCAGCGCCTCCTCGCACCGCCAATGAATCAGCCGTTTGCTGTCTCCGCAAGAACTTTAATAGGTCCTGACCCTAGATGCAGGTGCAGATTCAGGCGGCGTTTGGCACCAGGCGCCGTGGCCGGCCAAGCGCCAGCGTGGCGCCCCCGGCAAGGACCAGCACCATGCCGGCCAGGACGGCGAAGTCGTGCAGGGTCGGCTTCAGCACCATGTCGGTAATGATGACCAGCATCACCGCATAATCGAAACGTGCCGCCCGCAAGATGCGCTGGCCACAGGCAAGGGCTGCGGGCGTCACGCCATCCCTGGCAACCATCGCGGCCATGCGCTCGGCGGTGGGCTTGAAGACGAACATGCCGATGCAGAAGGTGGTGGCGTAGCCGGCAAGGCCAATCAGGATCCACAATTGCGAGAAGCCGACCCAGAACCAGCACATGATCAATCCGAGGGCCAGTGTCAGTATCGACATCGGCGCGAAGAACCTGTTGCCCAGCTCGCCGGTGGCACGCATCGCCTGCAGCGTTCCCGGGATGTTTCCGGCCCGATCGGCCAGCGTCGCCAGCACGATCAGCGTGAAGCCGCCGCCGACCCAAAGGGTCGCCGAGAGAATGTGCAGCAATTTGACGATGGAATACCAGTCCATGGTTGTCTCCCCGGTCCCCAATGTTGGAGGACGACGCGTGCTCCCGTGCCCGCCGCTTCGATGACCAAGCGTTTAACGCCGTGCCTGTTTCGGAACGATGCCGCGAAAAAACCGGCTCTGTTTCAGCCTCCGCCAACGCATGACGCTGTTGAGATGGCAAACGCGCCGCCGGGTTTTCTGTTATTGTCACAAGCGTCGGGAGGGGTCGGCGCGACATCGTCTTGAAACAGTACCGATGCTAGTGCGCGGACGCCGGGAGCCCGGTGGCGACAGGATCGCCTGACGATCAACCCATTCCCGAAAACGGGGAAAAAGGCAACTCGAGGGGACATACATGCAAGGGGTAGCACGGAATTTCTTCACGCTGGCGATCATCTATGCTTTGTGCGGCATGGCGCTCGGCATCCACATGGCGATCAGCGAAGACCATGGTCAGATGCCGACTCACGCGCACACGATGGTGGCGGGATGGCTGATGTCGGCGGTCTTCGCCTTCTTCTACCATCTGTTTCCCGCCGCCGGGCAAAAGGTGCTCGCCAAGATTCATTTCTGGCTGACGGCGATCAGCGGCATCGGGCTCATGATCGGCCTCTACATTCTGCTCGCCGGTAATCCGGGGATAGAACCGCTGCTGGGAATCTCCTCGATCGGCTTCTATGCGGGCATGCTGCTGTTTGCCTTTATCGCCCTGCCTGTCGTGTGGAAAAAGGCCTGAGCCGGAAGCCGAGAGGCTCTTGGGGCTGTGCTGTTACGGCACAGAAACGCGGCGTTTGGTCAAAAAATCGGCGCCGTTAAGACTTCATTAAGCTTTACAGGTGTTTACTATGTTCATCCAGTGATCTGGATTCTTACCGAGTGGTTGGAGCCACTTTGTTTGACGCCTCCCTGTTAAACTCCTGAGAGCCGCCTTATCCGCGGCTCTTTTTTTGCCCGGATTCCGGCTGATCTCTGCGCAGGGAATGGCCGTTAACCTTCTGTTAAACATGTGCTTGCCTTCACCCCCCGCGAAGCGCATTTTCAAGCTTCAGTCTTATAGGGTTCCGGGTGTATCGGCAGTGAGCCGAATCGGCCGGTTGCAAGTGCAGGGGCGTATTCAATGAACGAGCCTTCGAAGGGCAGCGCGAAAACCGTGAAGCTGGCGGAGCGTCGGGTTTTTTCGCACTCCTTCAAACCGCTCTACCAGGAAGGCATGGGCCTGGTTGAACAGGCCGCCGAATATCTCGACGGCAAGGGCCGCGCCGAGGCCAAGAAGCTGTCGCGGCTGGCCGCCACGCTTTACGCGGCCGAATCGATGCGGCTGACCACCCGGCTGATGCAGGTTGCCTCCTGGCTGCTTTTGCAACGTGCGGCGAATTCCGGCGAGATGACCCGCGACCAGGTGGCTTCGGAAAAGTCCAAGGTCCGTCTCGACACCGCTTCCGCCCACGATGAAGCCACCGGCTGGGCCGAACTGCCCAAGGATTTCCTCGATCTCGTCAACCGCTCGCTTCGCCTGCAGGCGCTGGTGCGCCGCATGGATGACGAGATCTACGGCGCCGGCGCCGTAGTTGACATGCAGCCCATGGCCCGTCGCCCCAATCCGGTTTCGGACCAGATCAGCCTGCTCAACACGGCTTTCGCCCGGGGCTGATATCTTTCGGCATTTCGTTTCCGGTTTGTTCACATTTCGCTGGCATCGCTATCCACCGGAGGTAAAGTGGCCGGATGGGGGAAGCGATTCGCATTATCGGTATTGATCCGGGGCTCAGGCGCACCGGCTGGGGCATTGTCGAGAGCCTCGGCAATTCCTTGCGCTTCATCGCTTCGGGCACGGTACGGTCCGAGGACAAGGCGGCGCTGGCGACACGGCTCTGCCAATTGCATGACGGGCTCGCCGAAATCCTGCATACGGCAATGCCGCATGAGGCCGCCGTCGAACAGACCTTCGTCAACAAGGATGCGGTGGCGACGCTGAAGCTCGGCCAGGCGCGCGGCATCGCCATGCTGGTGCCGGCGCGGGCCGGCCTCGTCGTTGCTGAATACGCGCCCAATGCGGTGAAGAAGGCGGTCATCGGCGTTGGCCATGGCGACAAGAAGCAGATCCACATGATGGTGAAGGTGCTGCTGCCAAAGGCCACCTTCGACACCGAACATGCCGCCGATGCACTGGCCATCGCCATTTGCCACGCGCATCACCGGCAGAGCGTGGCTTACCGGATGGCGCTTGCCGGCTAGCGATGTTCTTGACTTGTTCACCCTGCGAGGATAAGTAATACCGCAGAGGTATTACCATGCGCGTGACCACCAAGGGGCAAGTGACAATCCCCAAGCCGATAAGGGATCATCTGGGCATCGGCCCGGGTTCCGAGGTTGAGTTCGTGGCCACCGAGGAAGGGGCTCGGCTCGTTGCCGTCAATGAAAACCTTTCCGACGAAGAAGCCGCGCGCAGGTTCAGGGATACTCTCAACAGCATGGCGGACACGCTGGATCTGGGAGGCATGAGCGCCGACGGGTACATGGAGTGGTTGAGAGGCCCGCGTGAAGATCTCGACGTTGATTGACACCAATGTCCTCATCGACGTTTGGGGGCCGGCCGGACCGCTGACGGAATGGTCAGCGTCTGCAATCGCCTCTTGCCGCGGCGACGGCGCATTGGTCGTCAATGCCATCGTCTGGTCGGAGTTGGCGCCATTGATCGCGACAGAGAGCGCGCTTCGGAAAGCCGTCGACATGCTCGAGATGGATCGCGAACTTGTACCTTGGGACGCAGCGTTTCTTGCGGGTGTCACGCATTCCCGCTATCGCCGGGCCGGCGGTGTTCGCGAACGAACTTTGCCGGACTTCTTCATCGGCGCTCATGCGACCGTTGCCGGGCATCGTCTTTTGACACGCGACGCCGCGCGTTATCGCAATTACTTTCCCGACCTCGACATCATCTCTCCGGAAACGCACCCATGAGGGCCCATCTTCCATGAAAGATCTGGCATGATCGGCAAGCTCAGGGGCACGTTGGACGAGATCGACGAAGACCATTGCCTCGTCGATATTCATGGCGTCGGCTATGTCGCCTATTGCTCGGCGCGCACGCTGGCCGCACTGCCTTCGCCCGGCGAGGCGGTGGTGCTGTTCATCGAGACCTATGTGCGCGAGGACATGCTGCGCCTCTACGGCTTCCAGTCGCAGCTCGAGCGCGAGTGGTTCCGGCTCTTGATGAACAACGTGCCGGGCGTCGGTGCCAAGGTGGCGCTGGCCATCCTGTCGACGCTGACGCCAGCCGATCTCGCCAATGCCATTGCGCTGCGCGACATCGCCATGGTTTCGCGCGCGCCCGGCGTCGGCAAGAAGGTGGCCGAGCGCATCGTCACCGAATTGAAGAGCAAGGCGCCGGCCTATGCGGGTTCGGCCTCTGGCACCATCGGCCTGAAGCAGGAGCTCGGCGAAGGCGTGGCGCCGGCGCCGATCACCGACGCGGTGTCGGCCCTGGTCAATCTCGGCTATTCGCGCGACACCGCCGCCAATGCTGTAGCGGCGGCGCTGAAGACGGCGGGCGAGGGCGCGGACGCGCCGAAGCTGATCCGCTTCGGGCTGAAGGAACTGGCACGGTGATATGGTTGTTGGAAAAAAATTCCGACTATCATATGATCGGTAAGAAATTTCTTGGAAAGTAAGAAAATGGGCGCGTACGCTAGTCTGACCTCGAAAGGCCAGCTCACAATACCAAAGGATGTCAGGGACGCGTTGTCGCTGAAAACAGGTGACATGATCGCCTGGACGGTCGTCGACGGCAATTTGGTTGGGACGCCCCGCAATCTCGAATTCGCCGACCTCGCCGGATTTCTGGGAGATCCGCCCGGTGGTCCAGCATCATTGGAAGAAATCGACGCCGCGGTGCAGGATGCTGTTGGCCGGCACGTTGTCGGAGACAAGCCCCGGAGCCGGCAAGAGGGCGACACGTGACGTCTATAGGCATTGATACGAACGTTCTGCTTCGAATGGTGCTCAACGACGATGCGGAGCAACGCGTAAAGGCTCTCGCATTCGGCGAAAGCCTCAAAGAGGATAAGTTCGGCTTTGTGAGCCTGATCGTGCTAGTCGAATTGGGCTGGTCGCTGAGTTCGCGCTACAGGCTACCTAAAGAACAGGTGCTGGCTGCAATCCAGCGACTGCTAAAGATCAGGACGTTAGTCTTTGAGGATTTCGATGCTATCGTGATTGCGCTCGAAAGATCGAATTTGCCGCATGTGGATTTTGCCGATGCGCTGATCGCCGAGCACAATCGAAATCTCGGTTGCTCCCATACTGTCACCTTTGATCAGCGGGCTGCCAGAGCCATTGCCGGTATGGAATTGCTCGCATGAGCCTGTCGCCCCGCCTCATCGCTCCGGAAAAGCGCGGCGAGGATGCCGAGCAGACCTTGCGGCCGCAGACGCTTGCCGATTTCGTCGGCCAGGCGGCGGTGCGGGCCAATCTCAAGGTCTTCATCGAGGCCGCCAAGGGTCGCAACGAGGCGCTCGACCATGTGCTGTTCGTCGGGCCACCCGGTCTGGGCAAGACGACGCTGGCGCAGATCATGGCGCGTGAACTCGGCGTCAATTTCCGCTCGACCTCAGGCCCGGTCATCGCCAAGGCGGGCGATCTCGCCGCCCTACTCACCAATCTTGAAGAAGGCGACGTGCTGTTCATCGACGAGATCCACAGACTGAGCCCGGCGGTGGAGGAAATCCTCTATCCGGCGATGGAGGATTTCCAGCTCGATCTGATCATCGGCGAGGGACCGGCGGCGCGCTCGGTCAAGATCGACCTTGCCAAGTTCACTCTCGTCGCTGCCACGACACGTCTCGGCCTGCTCACCAATCCGTTGCGCGACCGTTTCGGCATTCCGGTGCGGCTCAACTTCTACACGGTCGAGGAACTCGAACAGATCGTGCGGCGCGGCGCGCGCATCCTGCAAATGCCGCTCGGTGATGATGGCGCGCTCGAGATCGCGCGGCGCGCGCGCGGCACGCCGCGCATTGCCGGACGGCTGTTGCGCCGCGTGCGCGATTTCGCCGCGGTCGCGGGCGACGGCCATGTCGACCGCAAGATCGCCGACGAGGCGCTGATCCGGCTGGAGGTCGACGCGCTCGGCCTCGACGCGCTCGATCGGCGGTATCTCAACATGATCGCCCGCAATTTCGGTGGCGGACCGGTCGGCATCGAGACGATCGCGGCGGGCCTTTCCGAGCCGCGCGACGCCATCGAGGACATCATCGAGCCTTATCTGATCCAGCAGGGTTTCATCCAGCGCACGCCGCGCGGCCGCATGCTGACTGCCAATGCCTGGCGGCATCTCGGCCTCGACGCGCCGAAGGATCTGGCGCAGCAACAGATCAACCTGTTCCAGGAAGAATAGCGACGCAATTGACTAGGCGTGGGTTCCCTGACCAGTGATCAAGCATCTGTGACTGTCCGTGCGCAAATTCTCCTCATCTTTGTCCGTTTGCCGGCGCAATCATGGATTTTATCGCCGGCTTGCGGCACAGCGCCGTGATCCAAGGGGCTCGGAGCCAAATGATAACCAGACGCGGGTTCCTGCGTTTCATCGGCGGCTCGTTTGTGACCGCTGCGGCGCTCGGCGCCTATGCGGTCGGCATTGAGCCGATGCTGCTGACGCATGTGAAGCGCTATGCGCTGACGCCGCCGCATTGGCCGGATGGCCTGAAGCTGCGCGTCGTGGCCCTTGCGGATATCCATGCCTGCCGGCCCTGGATGACACCGGAACGGATAGCCTCGCTTGTCGAGGATGCGAATGCGCTGCAGCCGGACGTAATCGTTCTGCTTGGCGACTATATCGCCGGCATGCGCATGGTGACGGGCGGGGTGACGCCATCGCAATGGGCATCGGCACTGTCGGGCCTCAAGGCGCCGCTCGGCGTGCATTCGATCCTTGGCAACCATGACTGGTGGCACGACGGCTTCGCGCAGCGGGCCGGTGCCGGCCCGACCATAGCGCGAAAGGCGTTGGAGGCGGTCGGCATCCCCGTGCTGGAAAATGATGTCGTGCGCCTGGAGAAGGATGGGCACGGCGTGTGGGTCGCCGGGTTGGCCGACCAGCAGGCCCTGCTGCCGACCAAGGAGCGTCCCGGATTGACGGGACTGGACGATCTCGACGGTACGCTGGCCAAGGTCGGCGACACCGCGCCTGTCATACTGCTCGCCCATGAGCCCGACATTTTTGCCACCGTGCCGTGGCGGGTGTCGCTAACCTTGTCCGGTCATACCCATGGCGGGCAGGTGCGGCTGTTCGGCTATTCACCTGTTGTCCCGTCGCGTTTCGGCAATCGCTATGCCTATGGCCATGTCGTGGAGAACGGTCGCAATCTGATCGTCTCGGGCGGGCTCGGCTTCTCCATCATGCCGGTGCGCTTCGGCGTGCGGCCGGAAATCCTACAGATCGATCTCGGCTGATCTGCCTCAGTGGAGTGAGCGGATTACGTCCATCACATCCGGCTCGGCCTTGTCGCCGTTGAAGGCGTCGACGATGCCGAAGGCGCCGCCATAGCTCCACACCGACCAGGAGAAGCCGTACGCTTCGGCGCGTGTGATCATGTCCCTCACATACGCAGCGCGGTATTCAGGTGGCATGACATAGACGTTGCCGTATTCCTGGCGGATCATGCCGAACTCGCCCAGCGTAATGTTTTCGGGCTTGATGCCATTGGCCTTCGCCCATGCCTCGACCTTCCTGAACGGCGCATCCATCAGGCCAAGCAGCTTGTCGGGGCTGTCCATGCTGGCAACCTGCTCGTCGAGATAGGCCAGCAGGCCGCTCTGCCGTGTCCACGGCGCCTCGGCCTTGATCCGGGCGCGGATGGTGTCGAGCGTCACGTCGAGTTGCGCCTTGGGCACCGCGGTCAGCGGATAGGGCAGGCCGGTCACATAGGGGATGAAGTCGCCGGCCCAGGTCGCACCCTGATGGGTGAGCAGGAACGGATCGTAGGAATGGAAGGTCCAGATGACGTTGTCGTCGGGGATAGCCTTGGGATCGATCTTCTCCAACGCCGAAGCGGCGGAATAGCAGGCGCCGGTCAGGACCAGGGTCAACTTCGTCGCCGAGGATCGTGCCGCGGCGAACAGTTTGCGCTGGCGGTCAGGCCACAGGCTGGTGCCGTCGCTGTCGCAGTCGACGATCGGTTCGTTCATCAATTCGAAGGCGACCTTTTGAGGATCCTCGCCGGCCAGGGTACGGCCCATCTTGCGCACCATGTCGACATAGCGGTCGAAGGTCTGCGGATCGTCCATCACCTCGGCCATGCCGATCTTGCGGCTGCCGCCGGCCGGGATCAGATGCATGTCGACGATCACCTTCAGGCCGGCGCGGTTGATCATGCGTACCGAGTCCAGCACGCTGGCGTAGAGATCGTCGCGCAGGGCCGTGGTCTGATCGGACAGGAAAGGCGAGGGATCGACGGGCATGCGCAGGAAATCGAAGCCCGCGTCCTTCAGTGCCTTGAGATCATCCTCCTTGAGGAACTTTCGCCATTCCGGATAAGGCAGGATCGCCTTGGCGTCGCCCCACCGGTCTTCGCCGGGCCAGGTGACCCACTGGTCGAGATTGAGGCCGCGCTTCATGGTGAAGCTCGCCGCCTGCCCAGGCAGCGCCAAGGCCACCAGCACAAACAGCGCCGCCATCAAACTCTTGATCATCGCCCTCAACAGTGCCATCCGATGCCGTGTCACGTAGGGAACAGGTGGCCCGTCGCGACTGAAAAAGGAAGCGCAATGGACGATCATGGTGAATCGGCGACATTACTGGCCGGGATTTCCGGGGCGCTGACCGAATTCGGCCACCGGCTGATGGCGCGGGTCTATTATGCTGACACCGACTTCTCCGGTGTCGTCTACCACGCGCGCTATCTCGAATTCCTCGAGCGCGGCCGCTCCGACTATCTCAGGCTCACCGGCGTCCATCACACGGAACTTGCCGACGGCAAGCATGGCGAGAAGATCGTCTGGGTGGTGCGCCGCATGGAGATCGACTTCCGCAGCCCCGCCCGCATCGACGATATCCTGACCGTCGACACCCGCACCGACACCATTTCCGGCGCGCGCATCTTCATGGCGCAGCAACTCAAACGCGGCAACGAGGTTTTGGTCGAGGCCAAGGTGGAGGCGGCGATCATCGGCGAGAATGGCCGGCCAAGGCGCTTCCCCAAGGAATGGGTCGCGTCCTTCATGCCTCGGGTTTTCCCTGCTGCCGATTAGACGGCATGCGACGGCCGGGTGTTGTATCTGCCCCGCCTCGGGCGCGGCAATGCGCCGCGCCTTATTTACTAACCCATCCTTAACCATAACGGTTCATGAAGAGATTGGCGAAGATTGGCGCGATCCTGCGCCTTCCTTTCACCAATATTTGCCCCGAAAAGGCCGCTAACGGCACAGTTTGGGGTTGTCACGGTAGCTTCGTGCGAACCGACCACAAGGGATGCCATGGGCCAGCCGCCAGCTTTGCCCGGAAAATCTTAAGGACGTAACGATGGAAAATATCGCACTCGCCGATCCGGGCGCGCAATTGTCGGTTTGGTCGCTGTTCCTTTCGGCCAGCTGGGTGGTCAAGCTGGTCATGATCGGCTTGCTCTGCGCCTCCGTCTGGACCTGGGCGATCATCGTCGACAAGCTCGTCTCCTATGGCCGCATGCGGCTGGCGCTCAACCGCTTCGAGCAGGTCTTCTGGTCAGGACAGTCGCTGGAGGAGCTCTACCGCACGCTCGCCGACCGCAAGACCTCAGGCATGGGCGCCATTTTCGTTGCTGCCATGCGTGAGTGGAAGAAGAGTTTCGAGAAGGGCGCCAAAACGCCGCTCGGGCTGCAGACCCGCATCGACAAGGCGATGGACCTTGCGCTGACCCGCGAGATGGAGAAGCTTGAGGGCCGTCTCGGCTTCCTCGCCACCACGGGCTCGGCCGCACCCTTTATCGGCCTGTTTGGCACGGTCATCGGCATCATGACCTCGTTCCAGGCGATCGCCGGATCCAAGAACACCAGCCTCGCTGTGGTTGCGCCCGGCATCGCGGAAGCGCTGCTGGCGACGGCCATTGGCCTGCTTGCCGCTATTCCCGCCGTCATCGCCTATAACAAGCTGTCATCGGATGCGAGCAAGATCGCTGTGCGCATGGAAGGGTTCTCAGACGAGTTCTCCGCCATACTCTCGCGCCAAATCGATGAAAAAGTCGCGCCCAAGGCCTGAGGAGTAACGAGATGGGTATGTCCGTAGGCATGGGAGGACGCGGCGGGCGCGGCCACAGGCGGCGCGGCCGTCACCATGCGCTGATGTCGGAAATCAACGTCACGCCGATGGTCGACGTGATGCTGGTGCTGCTGATCATCTTCATGGTTGCCGCACCCATGCTCACCGTCGGCGTGCCGATCGACCTGCCGGACACGCAGGCCAAGGCGATGAATGCCGACACGCAGCCGATCACCGTCTCGATCGATGCCTCCGGCAAGATCTTTCTGCAGGAAACCGAAATTCCGATCGAGGAACTGGTGGCCAAGCTGCAGGCGATTTCGAAGACCGGTTATGAAGAGCGCATCTTCATCCGTGGCGACAAGTCCACCGACTATGGCACTGCGATGAAGGTCATGGCTCGCATTTCGGCCGCTGGCTACAAGAACATCGGTCTGGTTTCACTGCAGGAACAGGATCAGTAGACCCACGATGAAGACCGGCCTCACCACATCGGTGATCCTGCATACGGCGGCGCTGGCCTTCGGCCTGTTCACGCTGTCGGCGCCGGCCGCGTTGCCGTCCGCCGACGTCGAGTCGGTGGCGGTCGAGATCGTGCCGACGGAAGCCGTCGCGCAGACGCTGCAGGGCGACAAGAAGGCCGTGATGCATGAAAAGCCGGCGCCGTTGCCGACACAGCGGCCCGATATCGTGCCGGTCGCGCAGAAGGTCGGCGAAAACACTGTCGACACCGACAAGCCGATAACCCCGGAAGCCAAGCCGAAGCCGGTCGATACGACCTCGGCACCGCCGCCCGCGCCGACCCCAATCGAGAAGCCGAAACCCGAGGACGTGCCGAAGCCGCAGGAAAAACCGAAGCCCATTCCGGCGACGGAAGTGGCGCCGGCGCCGACGCCCAAGGAAGAGGTCAAGCCCGAGCCGGTCAAGCAGACCGAGCCCAAGCCGACGCCGGCCAAGCCGGCGCCGACCCCGCCGCCGCAGGACAAGACCGCGGCAATAGACCCGACACCCGAGGTGAAGCCGGATGCCGTCGCCGAGGCAATAGCCAAGGATCCGCCCACCGAAGAGACGCAGCTGCCGAGTTCGGCGCCGGCACCGGAAGCGCGGCCAAAGCCGCAGCCGGCACAGGCCGAAAGCGCCAAGGCGCCGGACCGCAAGGATGCCGACAAGCCGGTCAAGGACGCGTCATCCAAGCCGAAGTCGGATGACAAGCAGTTCAACGCCGACGAGATCACCGCGCTCCTCGACAAGCAGAAGCCATCCGGTGGCGGCGCCAAGCGCTCGACGCAGCAGGCCTCGCTGGGTGGTGACAAAGACCAGGGCCAGAAGCTGTCGAAGTCGGAGCAAGGGGCGCTGGAAGATCAGCTAGGTCATTGCTGGACCCTTCCGGTCGGCCTCGAAGGGTCCGAGGATTTCACTGTGGTCATCCGCTTCAACCTGGACGCATCGGGCAAGCTGGAAGGCCGCCCGACTGTCGAAAAGTCCAGCGGCAACCCTCAATTCGACGCCAGCGCGGTTCGCGCCGTGCAGAAATGTGACGTTGCCGGTTTGCAGGTTCCCGCGGGGAAGCAGGACATATGGTCTGACGTCCGCGTCAACTTCGATCCAAGAGCGATGCTTGGCCTTTAGCCTGAGCACCCAAAAATCAGCAAGAGAAGCGAGAAGACATGAAATCCATCCTCAAGCCGCTCCTGATGGTCGCCGCGATGGCGATGGGCATAATTTCTGTCGCCACCTTGCCTGCTCGGGCAACCCTCGAGCTCAACGTCAACAAAGGCAATGTCGAGCCGATGCCGATCGCCATCCCCGACTTTCAGGGAGAGCTCGGAGCGCAGATATCGGCAATCGTCACAGCCGATCTGAAACGGTCAGGACTGTTCGCGCCGATCGACAAGGCGGCCTTTGTCGAAAAGATCACGAACCCGGACGCGCCCCCACGCTATGAAGACTGGAAGGTCATCAACGCGCAGGCACTGGTGACCGGAAGCGTCAGCAAGGAAGCGGATGGCCGCATCCGCGCCCAGTACCGGCTGTGGGATATTTTTGGCAACACGCAGTTGGCCGGAGAGCAGTTTTTCGCCAACGACGCCAATCAGCGCCGCGTCGCGCACATCATCGCCGATGCGATCTATGAGAAGATCACCGGCGAGAAGGGCTATTTCGACACGCGTGTCGTGTTCATCGACGAGTCCGGTGCCAAGAATGCGCGCAAGAAGCGTCTGGCGATCATGGATCAGGACGGCGCCAATGTCCGCTACCTCTCGGACGGCAAGTCGATCGTGCTGACGCCGCGCTTCTCGCCGAACCGGCAGGAAATCACTTACATGTCGTATGAAAGTGGCCAGCCACGGGTCTATCTCTTGCAGATCGAGACCGGGCAGCGCGAACTGGTCGGCAATTTCCCCGGCATGACGTTTGCGCCGCGCTTCTCGCCCGACGGCCAGAAGGTGATCATGAGCCTGCTGCGCGACGACGGCAATTCCAACATCTTCGCCATGGACCTGCGCAGCCGCTCGACGACGCGGCTGACCAACTCGACCGCCATCGATACTTCGCCGTCCTATTCGCCCGACGGTAGCAAGGTGGTGTTCACCTCCGACCGCGGCGGCCGCGCCCAGATCTATGTGATGGGCGCAGATGGTTCGGGCCAGACCCGCATCTCTTTTGGCGACGGCGTCTATTCGACGCCGGTATGGTCGCCGCGCGGCGATCTCATCGCCTTCACCAAACAGACCGGCGGCGAATTCCAGATCGGCGTCATGAAGACCGACGGCTCGGGCGAGCGCATCCTGTCGTCCGGCTTCCAGCAGGAAGGGCCGACCTGGGCGCCGAATGGCCGCGTGCTGATGTTCTTCCGCGATTCGGCTGGCGGACCCAAGCTTGTGTCGGTCGACCTTACCGGCCGCAACGAGCAGCCGATCCCAACGGCGAACTTCGCCTCCGACCCCGCCTGGTCGCCGTTGTTGGAATAGGTTCGGCTGAATTGCCACACATGCTGAAAAGGGGCCGTTTCGGCCCCTTTTCCATGCATTGGTCGCGTTTTGGCCGCATTTCCGCCTAGGGTCCGCGCCAACTGTGGCCTCGGATCAAGAGGTTGCGGACGGGCAACCTAAACCAGCCTAAACCTAATATTAACCGTGTTTCTTGAATGCGGGTTAACCCAAACGTGGTTACTGGGTGATCAACGAAATCACTCGAATACGATCACTCGAAATACGAAGGAGAGGCGGCATGGGCCGTATCGCAGCACTTACCAGAAACCCGGTCATGATCGCGCTGGTGGCGATGCTGGCCATCACCGGTTGCGCCTCGAAGAAGACGCCGAACAACGCCGCCGACCTTGGCCTCAATGGCGCGGGTGCTGCAACGCCCGGCTCTGCGCAGGACTTCACCGTCAACATCGGCGACCGCATCTTCTTTGACACGGACTCAACCTCGATCCGTGCCGACGCACAGACGACGCTTTCGCGCCAGGCCCAGTGGCTGAACCAGTACAAGCAGTATGCCATCGTCGTCGAAGGTCATGCCGACGAGCGCGGTACGCGCGAATACAATCTGGCCCTCGGTGCCCGCCGTGCCGCCGCCACCCGCGACTTCCTGGTTTCCAAGGGCGTTTCGGCAAGCCGCCTGAAGACCATTTCCTACGGCAAGGAGCGTCCGGTCGCGGTGTGCGACGACATCTCCTGCTGGTCGCAGAACCGCCGCGCGGTAACCACGCTCAGCGGCGCCGGTTCCTGATCGACAAAAATACAACACAGCTTTGCGAAAGGCGGCCTGCGGGCCGCCTTTTTCATATCCGGACACCTGAAACAAAATTTGGCCGAAGTCTCGCGCCCTGCTATGAGCCGAGGGCGCTTGGCTGGTCCCATTCTGGTTGGAAGGCGCGCAACAGACCAACGACACACGGCGAGAGGCACATGCATTTGAGATCGGTTCTGAGCGGCACACTTGCGCTGCTGCTCCTATCAGGCGTCACCGCCCCGGCCAGCGGCCTGGAAGCAAGCGGCACAGGGCAATCAACCGACAGCGGCTTTTCTTTCCATCTGCCCAGCATCGAACTGCCCAAGCTTTTCGGTGAAAAGAAGAAGCCCGATCAGGTTCAGATGGTGCAGTCCGATCCTGCTGCCGTCACCAGCCTGGAAGACCAGCTGCGGCAGATGAACGGCAAGATCGAGGAACTCAATTTCCAGGTCCTGCAGATGCAGGAGCAGATCCGCAAGCAGCAGGAAGACAACGAGTTCCGCTTCCAGCAGTTGGAAGGCGGCACGCAGGGCGGACAGGCACCGGCGGCACCGAAGAAGAAGTCCGACGCAACCACCGACACCAACACCAACATGGCTTCGGCCCCGGCAACCCAGGCGCCGGCCGATGCCGGTGCCGCGCCCGCCGATGGCACCGCCGCTGCATCCTCTGAGGGCAAGACGGTCGAGGACGTCATTGTCGAATCGCCCGATGGGGACCCCGGCAAGGTGATCCCCGGCACGGGAGCGCCGGAAAAGACCTTTGGCTCCATCACCGTCGACAAGAACGGCAATGTGATCGATGCCGACGGCAACACCCAGGCAGCCGCGGCGGCCCAAGACACTGCCCCGGCGACCGGCGCACCGGCCAAGGCCAGCAAGTCCGACGGCACGGTGGTCGCGGCGCTGCCCTCCACCAAGGACCCGGAAGAGCTCTATCGCAATTCCTATCAGTTCATCCTGTCGGGCGACTACAGCACCGCCGAACAGGGTTTTCGCGATCATATTTCTCGCTTCCCCAAGGATGCGAAGACGGCGGACGCGCATTACTGGCTGGGTGAGTCCCTGCTTGGCCAGCAGAAGTACCGCGATGCGGCCGAGGTCTTCCTCGCCGCCAGCAAGGACTACCCCAAGGCCAAGAAGGCTCCCGACATGCTCTTGAAGCTCGGCGTGTCGCTGGTCGGCCTCAAGCAGCACGACGTCGCCTGCGCCACCTTCAGCGAAGTCAGCAAGCGTTATCCCGACGTTTCCAATGCACTCAAGGAGCGCGTCAAGCAGGAGAAGGCCCTGGCTGCCTGCTGATGCTCGATAGCGAGCCGGATCGTTCGACCAATCTTCTTTTCAGCACGAAGAGCCTTTTTTCGCATATCGATTTTACCAACGGCGCCGTTGCGGCCGTATCTGGCGGCAGCGACTCGACCGCCCTGCTTCTCCTTCTAAAACGACATTTCGACCGAACCGCGCCGTCCGCGAAACTGCTGGCGGTGACAGTCGACCATGGCTTGCGGACGAATTCGGCCGCCGAGGCGCAAGCCGTGGCGAAGCTGTGCGCGGAGCGCGGCATCGCCCATCGCATTCTGGCCTGGTCCGGGCGCAAGCCATCGACCGGCCTGCCGGCGGCGGCGCGGGAGGCGCGCTACCGGTTGCTGGCAGAAGCGGCACGTGCCGAAGACATCGGCCTGATCGTGACCGGTCATACAGCCGACGACCAGGCCGAGACGGTGCTGATGCGGCAAGCGCGTGATGATGGCCGGGAGTCTGCAGAAATGGCAGGCCGTGGGCTTGCCGGCATGGCGCCGGCCACACTCTATGACTGGCGCGAATGGATCGTTCGCCCGCTGCTGGACACGCGGCGCTCGGCACTTCGCGATTTCTTGCGGTGCGAACAGGTCGGCTGGGCGGATGATCCGACCAATATCGACGAGGCCTTCGAGCGGCCGCGCGTGCGCGCCGCGCTTGCCGGCGAAAGTGTCGAACACATGGACGACGCGCTGCTGCTCGCCGCCCAGGCCGCCGTAGAGCGCAGGCAGCTTGGCGCCAATGCCGCCGATCTGATTGATCGCTTCGCCAGCCAGCCAATCATCGGCCTCATCCGTCTCGATCCGTGCCTGCTGTCGAGCGACGACGACCGCGCGGCCGTCTATGCGTTGCGTATTTTGCTGGCCACCGCCGGAGGCGTTGCCTTGCTGCCGGATCATGCCCGCAGCGAGGCACTGTTCGGCCGGCTGAAGGACGGCTTTCTTTGCGCCACATTGTCGCGGAGCGTGATCGATTTCCGGCGCGCCGGCATCTTCCTGCGCCGCGAAGCGCGGGGTTTGCCGCCAGTTGCGACGATCACGGACAACGCCGTCTGGGATGGCCGTCGCCGCATCACATTGAACGACAGGTCGGACCCATTTTTGATCGCGCCGTTGGGTGCCACAGCAGCGAAGCGGCTGGCGGTCGACACGGGCAAAACCCCGGCAAGCCTGATGCGCGCCGCGTTGGCTGCGGAACCAGCATTGCGGCAAGTCATTGAAAACCCTGGATTGCCGCAGGGCGATCCGGGGTCGCCAGGGTTCGCTTCGCGGCCGCTTGTGTCGCCTTTTGCCCGCTTCCTGCCGTCCTTCGATCTGGCGCCGGCGCGGGCCGTCGCCGGGCTGATCGGCGCGTCGCCACTGCCTCTCCCGCCATGGCGCGGCCATAGTGCCGGTTGATGGTTGGCCGAAAGCTTAACCCAGACGTGCTGTTATGCTTGGCAAGGGGAGGCGCTCTCCCTATGTTAGGCCCAAGTTTCCTCTCATGATGCTGTCCGTCCGCGGACGCCAACGGGACAATTGATGAATCCGAACTATCGCAACCTCGCGCTCTGGGCGATCATAGCGGTCCTGCTCATCGCTCTTTTCAATCTGTTCCAGACGCCGCAGACGCGTGGGGCTTCAAGCGATGTGCCTTATTCGCAGTTCCTGCAGGATGTCGCGGCCGGCCGGGTCAAGACTGTGACCATTGCCGGCGCCCGCATCACCGGCACCTACAGCGACAATTCCACCGGCTTCCAGACCTATTCGCCCGGCGATCCCTCGCTGGTCTCGCGGCTGCAGGACAAGAACGTCACCATCAATGCGCGGCCTGAGACCGACGGGTCCAACTCACTGTTCGGCTACCTGATCTCGTGGCTGCCGATGATCCTCATCCTCGGCGTCTGGATATTCTTCATGCGCCAGATGCAGTCCGGATCCGGGCGCGCCATGGGTTTTGGCAAATCCAAGGCCAAGCTTTTGACCGAGGCGCATGGCCGCATCACTTTCCAGGACGTTGCCGGCGTCGACGAAGCCAAGGAAGACCTTGAAGAAATCGTCGAGTTCCTGCGCGATCCACAGAAATTCCAGCGCCTTGGCGGCAAGATCCCGCGCGGCGTGCTGCTGGTTGGCCCTCCCGGCACCGGCAAGACGCTGCTCGCCCGCTCGGTTGCCGGCGAAGCCAACGTGCCGTTCTTCACCATTTCGGGTTCGGACTTCGTCGAGATGTTCGTCGGCGTCGGCGCAAGCCGCGTGCGCGACATGTTCGACCAGGCCAAGAAGAATGCGCCCTGCATCATCTTCATCGACGAAATCGACGCTGTCGGCCGTCATCGCGGCGCCGGCCTCGGCGGCGGCAATGACGAGCGCGAGCAGACGCTGAACCAGCTGCTGGTCGAGATGGACGGCTTCGAATCCAACGAAAGCATCATCCTGATCGCCGCCACCAACCGTCCCGACGTGCTCGATCCGGCGCTGTTGCGTCCGGGCCGTTTCGACCGCCAGGTGGTGGTGCCGAACCCCGACATCGTCGGCCGCGAGAAGATCCTCAAGGTGCATGTGCGCAACGTGCCGCTGGCGCCCAATGTCGACCTCAAGGTCGTCGCTCGCGGCACGCCGGGCTTCTCCGGCGCCGACCTGATGAACCTGGTCAACGAATCGGCGCTGATGGCAGCTAGACGCAACAAGCGTCTCGTCACCATGGCCGAGTTCGAGGACGCCAAGGACAAGATCATGATGGGCGCCGAGCGCCGTTCGTCGGCCATGACCCAGGCCGAGAAGGAGCTGACCGCCTATCACGAAGCCGGCCACGCCGTTCTGGCGCTGAACGTGCCGTCGGCCGATCCGCTGCACAAGGCCACCATCATCCCGCGTGGCCGCGCGCTCGGCATGGTCATGCAGTTGCCGGAAGGCGACCGCTATTCGATGAGCTACAAATACATGATCTCGCGCCTCGCCATCATGATGGGTGGCCGCGTCGCCGAGGAGTTCAAGTTCGGCAAGGAGAACATCACTTCGGGCGCCTCCTCCGACATCGAGCAGGCGACCAAGCTGGCGCGTGCCATGGTCACGCGCTGGGGCTTCTCCGACAAGCTCGGCCACGTCGCCTATGGCGACAACCAGGAAGAGGTGTTCCTCGGCCATTCGGTGGCGCGTACGCAGAACATCTCGGAAGAGACCGCGCAGATCATCGACGCCGAAGTGCGCCGCCTGATCGACGAGGCCTATGTCTCGGCCAAATCCATCCTGACCAAGAAGAAGAAGGAATGGATCACGCTGGCGCAAGGCCTGCTCGAATACGAGACGCTGTCTGGCGAAGAGATCAAGCAGCTGATAGCGGGCAACAAGCCCTCGCGCGATCTTGGCGACGATACGCCGCCCAGCCGCGGCTCGGCCGTGCCGAAGTCTGGCCGCCGCAAGAAGGGCACCGAGCCCGAAGGCGGCATGGAGCCTCAGCCGTCGAGCTGAGCAGGACCATTGATTTCAAAGGGACGTCGCGGCTTCAAACCCGCGGCGTTTTTGTTTGGCGAGGTTGGAGACGTTGCCAAGTCGTCCGCGATCTTGCAACTGCAACGTTGGCGACTGGCGAAAGCCTAAATGACAGCCAATCTCCCCGCAAGGGGGAGATTGGCAGCGTCGACGTCAGCGACTGCAGACAGGCAACAAAAAGCCCGCGAACCTTGCGGCTCGCGGGCTTTGTTTTTTCAGACGCTGCTGCCGATCAGGTCTTCAGCTTGGCATTGCACAGGCTGTAATAGCCGCCACCCTTCTGGATCCACTTGAGGCCGCTCAACGTTCCGGCATCCTTGTTGCTATGGTAGCCTTGGAGGCAGGTCTTCATTCGCGCCTTGGCGGGTTTTTCGGCCTGAAATTCGGCCGCGAGCGTGGTCGGGAACGTCACGCCAGCCGGCGCTACGGTGGGTGCGGTCACCGCGCTGGCTTCCTTCTTCGGCTGTTCGGTCGCTTTGGCCGTGTTCGCCTCGGCGCTTGCGGTAGCGGACGTTGCGCATTTATCCTTGCGAAAAGCGTTCCAGTCCATGCCGTTCAGGGCACCGCTTTCCTTGGCGGACCGATAGGTCTCGCCGCATTCCTTCATCGTCATTGCGTTTCCCGGGATGGCACCCCAGGCAATAAAAGTCGTTGCAGCCAGCGTCGTCAATTTCAAGCCAGACATCAAACCCTCCATATCGAGTACAGATTGAACATCTTTTGTATACTTTTTGTTCTCTTTATGTTCAACCAGAATCTTCGGCCTCACCCAGAAGACCTCCCGCACCCGGCTGCCGGGCGTGGGGCGACCACGCTATCGGTTCAAGGCTTTCGCGGTAGCGGGAGCAGGACTATTGAGCTTTTCAACGCAACAAAAAGCCCGCGAAGCCGAAGCGTCGCGGGCCTTGATTAATATAACTGCGTGGTGCGATCAGCCCTTCAGCTTGGCATTGCACAGGCTGTAGTAGCCGCCGCCCTTCTGGATCCACTTCAGGCCGCCAAGCGCGTTGGCGTCCTTGAGGACATAGTACTGGTCGAGGCAGGTGTGCATGCGGCCCTTTCCGGGGGTCTCGCTGGCATATTTGGCCGTGATCGCGGACGGGAAGGTGACGCCCTTGGGCGCAACCGTCGTCGGCTTCGGCGGCTCCTTGGTGTAGTTGGCCTCGCTCGGAGCCGGTACGCTGTCGTCATCGGAGGCAGCGGCGCCGCACTCGGCCTTGCGGAAGTCGTTCCACTTCTGGCCCTTCAGCGTATTGGCTGTCTTGGCGGCTTGATACTTGGTGCTGCATTCGGCCATGGACAGGCCCTTGCCCCCGGCGGGAGCCGCGGCGGCCTTGGTGGTCGCCGGCTTGGTGGTGTCGGCGGCAGCGGATGCGCCTGCACCGCATTCGGCCTTGCGGAAGTCGTTCCACTTCTGGCCGTTCAGCGTGCCGGCTGCCTTCGCCGCCTGATACTTGGCACTGCATTCCTTGGATGTCAGGCCCTTGGCCGTGCTGTCAGCCGCGGCGGCGGCCTTGGTCGTCTTGGCTGGCTTGGTCTCGGCAGCCTTGGTTGCGGCCGGCTTGGTGGTGTCCGTGGCGGCGGCGTCGGTGCCGCACTGCGCCTTGCGGAACTGGTTCCAGGTTGCCCCGGCAAGTGTCCCCGCATCCTTGGCGGCATTATACTTCGTGCTGCATTCGGCCATCGTCAACGCGTTGGCTGGCGCAGCCAGGAACAACGTCGCTACGGCAAGGCCGGTCAGTGTGGCAAGTCGGTGGATGAGCATAGCGTTTCTCCGTTGCTGCAGCCCATTATACGTCCCGCCAAATCAATAACCCTCAACGGTCGGTTGCGCCAGATGCCAAGTGAGGTATATATCGCCGGAAGCCGGTTTCTCCCGATAAGGTGATGAAATCATTGCCCCTTACCGGGTCAAAACCAAGATTTTCCACGTGCGGCTGCACCGAATAGCTCGCAAAACTGGTATATTCAGCGCCACAATGTCGTCATGATAGACTGCGGCCTTGCTGTGTGCAGTGCACAACAATGATTTTCTAAGGATTGGTAACATATAATCACACAATGTGATCGTGGCGCGCCGGCTAATTGTGGCATGACGTGCGCCGGACGGAACCCTTGAGGACTCTGACTAGCATGGCAGGAAATTACTTCGGCACGGACGGTATTCGCGGGCGCGCCAACAAGTTTCCGATGACCGCCGAAATCGCCATGCGGGTCGGCATGGCCGCCGGCCTTTCGTTCCAGCGCGGCAGTCACCGCCATCGTGTCGTTCTCGGCAAGGACACCAGGCTTTCCGGCTATATGATCGAGAATGCGATGGTGGCCGGGCTTTGCGCTGCCGGCATGGACGTGTTCCTGCTCGGGCCGATCCCGACGCCGGCGGTTGCCATGCTGGTGCGATCGCTGCGCGCCGATATCGGTGTCATGATCTCGGCTTCGCACAACCCCTATTACGACAACGGCATCAAGCTGTTCGGACCTGACGGCTACAAGCTCTCCGACGAGATCGAAGAGCGCATCGAGAGCATGCTCGACAAGGATATCGAACTGGCGCTCGCCGATTCCGACGGGCTTGGCCGCGCCAAGCGCGTCGACGGCGTGCATGACCGCTACATCGAATTCGCCAAGCGCACGCTGCCGCGCTCGATGTCGCTTTCGGGTCTCAGGATCGTCGTCGATTGCGCCAATGGCGCCGCCTACAAGGTGGCGCCGGCCGCCCTTTGGGAACTGGGCGCCGAGGTCATCGCCATCAATGTCGAGCCCAACGGTCTCAACATCAACAAGGAATGCGGCTCGACCCATCCGGCCGGCCTGCAGAAGAAGGTGCATGAAGTGCGCGCCGATATCGGCATCGCGCTCGATGGCGACGCCGACCGCGTCGTCATCGTCGATGAGAATGGCACGATCGTGGATGGCGACCAGATCATGGCGCTGATCGCCGAGTCCTGGCACCAGAGCGGACGGCTTGCCGGCGGCGGCGTGGTTTCGACGGTCATGTCCAATCTCGGCCTTGAACGCTTCCTCGGCGACATGAAGCTGCAATTGCACCGCACCAAGGTCGGCGACCGCTATGTCGTGGAGCATATGCGCGCGCATGGGCTCAATGTCGGCGGCGAGCAGTCGGGCCACATCGTGCTGTCGGATTTCTCGACCACCGGTGACGGTCTCGTCTCGGCGCTGCAAGTGTTGGCCTGCATCAAGCGCCAGGGCCGCCCGGTCAGCGAACTGTCGAAGAAGTTCGAACCGGTGCCCCAGCTTTTGAAGAATGTCCGCATCGCCGGCGGCAAGCCGCTCGACGAAGCTCCGGTCAAGGCCGCCATCGAGGATGCCCGTCACCGTCTTGGCAAAGCCGGGCGGCTGGTCATACGGCCATCCGGCACCGAGCCGCTGATCCGGGTCATGGCCGAGGGTGACGATCCGCAATTGGTCGAGGCGGTTGTCAACGATATTGTCGAGGTCATCTCGGAAACCCGCAGCGCCGCCTGATCCCCGGCGCGCCCGCAGGCCGCTCTGGTCGCATCCAAGCCCGCCCTTCTGGTGGGCTTTTTTGTTGACCGCAGAGCCGGCCCCGCGGTTGTCGATCCTTCGAATTTTAGCGAATCGTGGTTAAGCAACAGGGTTAAACGCCTTTTAACTTTTCCAATTCATTATCCACCCTTGAAAGCCAATCTCATTCGGACGCGACCGCTGTTCCGAGGGTTCCTAGGGGTGACAAGCATGTTCAATACAGCAAGAAAGGCCCTGTTCGCGTTGCTGTTCGCGGGCATGGCCTGGCCAGTGTTCGCAGCCGACCTGCCAGAGCCGCAGGTCGAAGAAGCACCACCGCCGGTCTACGAGCAGCCGGTCGATATCGGCGGCTGGTACATCCGTGGCGACATCGACTATCACAAGTCTGATGTGCGCGGCATCGACTACATGACCTACAGCGTCGACCCTTGTAATTGTACGGTTACGCCGGGCGGCAAGAGCTTCGACTACGGCAAGCTTAAGGGCGGTTTCTCGCTCGGCGGCGGCGTCGGCTACAAGATCAACGATCATCTGCGTGCGGATGTGACCGCCGACTATTGGTTCAAGTCGAACTTCAATGGCGGTACTTCGGATCTCCTCACGACCTCGACCGAAGTGTCGAAGATGAGCGCCCTGTTGCTGCTCGCCAATGCCTATGTCGATATCGGCACCTGGCACGGCATCACGCCCTATGTCGGCGCCGGTATCGGTGGCGCGCGCGTCAAGTGGGATAGGGTCTACGACCCGAACACCACCGAGACCAATCCCGGAGCATCCAACTGGCGCTTCGCATACGCGGTCATGGCCGGTGCCTCCTACTGCTTGACCGACAAGGTCATCCTCGATGCCGGCTACCGCTTCTCCCATATCCAGGGCGGCCGCATGTTCGAATGGGATGCGAGCAGCACCGGGCCGGGCTTTGACCGCGGCATCAATACCCACGAAGTGCGCGGTGGCCTGCGCTATCAGTTCGGCGGCAACAACGGGTGCAGCGTGCCGGTGGCCTATCAGCCTGAGCCTGAGCCGATCTACACCAAGTAAGAACTCTCACGATCGAATATTCGCGAACCGCCCGGCCCAGCCGGGCGGTTTTCGTTTGAGTTGTCGCCAATGCAACGCCTGGGATGTAACCCCGAAGCGGAGGTTACTTCTGGGCGATATGCATAAACGAAATCAATTCGCTAACGCTCTGTTAGCCTTAACCGTGACTTAACCACTATGGTTAACAATGCTCCCTGAGACGATGGCTGCTGCCGTGATTGCAAGCGTCGCCAAATTCGGGAGTCGGGTATCATGACACTCACATCGCGTATTGCGCTGGCGCTTGCCGGAGTAGGGCTCTTGCCGCTGACATCGGCATTCGCAGCCGACTATGATCCGCCAGTCGTTGTCGACCAGGCGCCTGACTATGTGCCGGTCGAGGTCGGCTCGGGCTGGTACCTGCGCGGTGACGTCTCCTATCTCGTGCAGAAGAGCTTCAAGAATGGGAATTTTACCTTTCCGTCAACGCTCAACAACGAAAGCTTTGATCAGAGCGAAGACGCATATTTTGGGAGCGTCGGCTTCGGATATCATTTCAACGATTACCTCCGCGCCGATCTCAACTTCGGCTATCTGCCAGGTAACAAGGCCAGCTTCGGCTATGACGATTCGGCGGTCGTCGCACTGCCGACATTACCGACCCAGGGATCGGGATCGCTGAAGAACTTTGCGTTCTCGGGGATACTCAATGGCTATGTCGATCTCGGGACCTACGTCGGAATCACGCCTTATGTTGGCGCCGGCATCGGTTTTGTCCGCAGTTCGCGGAAGCTTTCGGCGACTTACACGGACAACAATGTCCCCGCCAACAGTTTCAGCCGGCAGGAGAATGCGACACAGTACTCCCTCGCCTATACTCTGAACGCTGGCTTGGCTTACCAGGTGACGAAGAATGTTTCCGTCGATCTGGGCTATCAGTATTTCTCCGCCCCGGACGCCGAATATGTGACGGCCGAAAGCCTGACCTCCTTTCCCGTCAAAAAGGGGATCAGCAATCATCAGGTCAAGCTCGGGCTGCGCTACGATCTCTGGTAGGCCTGGGACAGATCGGGATTTTGACGGCGGATCCTCGTGGTCCGCCGTTTGCGTTTGACATCACGCGAACCTGATCGCGGACCGCCTGTATCCCGGCAGCGACAAAAACTTTCCTCTTGACGCCCGAAGCCTGAACGCATATCGCCGTCCGTGGGCCACCCCTCCCCAACGAGGGGCCACTATCTGGAAGGATAGACCACGATGACGACGCATACGAAGCCCGGATTCCGTCCGGCAAATCCCCACTTTTCCTCAGGTCCCTGCGCAAAACGCCCCGGCTGGTCGGTCGAGGCGCTGAAGGATGCCGCGCTTGGCCGTTCCCACCGCGCCAAGATCGGCAAGACCAAGCTCGAACAGGCGATCGAGCTGACGCGGCAAATTCTGCAAGTCCCGGCGGACTACCGCGTCGGCATCGTGCCGGCGTCGGACACCGGCGCGGTCGAGATGGCGCTGTGGTCGCTGCTCGGCGAGCGCGGCGTCGACATGGTCGCCTGGGAAAGCTTCGGCTCCGGCTGGGTCACCGATGTGGTCAAGCAGCTGAAGCTTGCCGATGTGCGCAAGATCGAAGCCGGTTACGGCGAGTTGCCGGACCTGGCCAAGATCGATTTCGACCGCGACGTGGTCTTCACCTGGAACGGCACCACTTCGGGTGTGCGCGTGCCGAACGGCGATTTCATTCCCGCCGATCGCAAGGGTCTGACCATCTGCGACGCCACCTCGGCGGCGTTCGCGCAAAGGCTCGATTTCGAGAAGCTCGATGTCGTCACCTTCTCCTGGCAGAAGGTGCTGGGCGGCGAGGGCGCGCACGGCATGCTGATCCTGTCGCCCCGAGCCGTCGCGCGGCTGGAGAGCTACAAGCCTGCATGGCCGCTGCCGAAAATCTTCCGCCTGACGTCGGGCGGAAAGCTGATCGAGGGTATCTTCAAGGGCGAGACCATCAATACGCCGTCGATGCTGTGCGTCGAGGACTATCTCGACGCGCTCAATTGGGCGAAGTCGATCGGCGGCCTCGATGCGCTGATCGCCCGTGCCGATGCCAATGCCGCCGTGCTCGACGGCTTTGTCGACAAGTCGTCCTGGCTCGGTCACCTCGCCGCGGAACCGGCGACGCGGTCGAACACCTCGGTCTGCCTCTCTTTCAAGGATCCCGATGTGGCGGCGCTCGACGCCGACGGGCAGGCGGCTTTCGCCAAGGGGCTGGTCTCGGCGCTCGACAAGGAAGGTGTCGCCTATGACATCGGCTCCTACCGCGACGCGCCCCCCGGCCTGCGCATCTGGTGCGGCGCGACGGTCGAAACGTCAGATCTCGAAGCGCTGCTGCCCTGGCTCGACTGGGCCTTTGCCCTGCAGAAGGCATCGCTGAAAGCGGCTGCCTGAGATTTTTGCGGCGGCCCGCGGGCCGCCCATTCCCGGATCAATCCCATTTTTCAAGGAGGCCGCCATGGCGCCCCGTGTTCTCGTCTCTGACAAACTTTCTCCCACCGCCGTGCAGATATTCAAGGATCGCGGCGTCGAGGTCGACTACCTGCCCGACCTCGGCAAGGACAAGGAAAAGCTGCTCGAAGTGATCAGCCAGTATGATGGCCTCGCCATCCGCTCGGCAACCAAGGTTACCGAGAAGCTGATCAACGCCGCGACCAATCTCAAGGTCATCGGCCGCGCCGGCATCGGCGTCGACAATGTCGATATCCCGGCCGCGAGCCGCAAGGGTATCATCGTCATGAACACGCCCTTCGGCAATTCGATCACGACCGCCGAACATGCCGTCGCAATGATCTTCGCGCTGGCGCGCCAGATCCCGGAGGCCAACGCCTCGACCCATGCCGGCAAATGGGAAAAGAACCGCTTCATGGGCGTCGAGATCACCGGCAAGACGCTGGGCGTCATCGGCTGCGGCAATATCGGCTCGATCGTCGCCACGCGCGGCGTTGGCCTGAAGATGCATGTCATCGCCTTCGATCCGTTCCTGTCGGACAAGCGCGCCGAGGAACTCGGCGTCGACAAGGTCGAGCTGGACGAGCTCTTCGCCCGTGCGGATTTCATCACGCTGCACACGCCGCTGACCGACAAGACGCGCAACATCATCGACGCGGCGGCAATAGCCAAGATGAAGAAGGGCGTGCGCATCATCAATTGCGCGCGCGGCGGGCTGATCGTCGAGGCTGACCTGATCGCGGCGCTGAAGAGCGGCAAGGTGGCGGGCGCCGGCATCGACGTGTTCGAGGTCGAGCCGGCTGAACAGAACGAGTTGTTCGGCATGGAGAATGTGGTGGCGACACCGCATCTCGGCGCCTCGACGGCGGAAGCGCAGGAAAATGTCGCACTGCAGGTCGCCGAGCAGATGGCCGACTATCTGATCAAGGGTGCGGTCTCCAACGCCATCAACATGCCGTCGATCACAGCGGAAGAAGCGCCGCGTCTGAAGCCGTTCGTGAAGCTCGCCGAAGTGCTCGGCGCCTTTGTCGGCCAGGTCACCGACGATCCGATCAGCGAGGTCGAGATCCTGTTCGATGGCTCGACCGCGACCATGAATACGCGCGCGCTGATCAGTGCAGCCCTTGCCGGGTTGATCCGGCCGCAGGTCGCCGATGTCAACATGGTGTCGGCACCGATCATGGTGAAGGAGCGCGGCATCATCGTCGCCGAGGTCAAGCGCGACAAGTCCGGCGTGTTCGACGGCTACATCAAGCTCACAGTCAAGACCGAGCACATGACGCGCTCGATCGCCGGCACCTGCTTCTCGGACGGCAAGCCGCGCTTCATCCAGATCAAGGGCATCAACCTCGACGCCGAGGTCGGCCAGCATATGCTCTACACGACCAATGCCGACGCGCCCGGCATCATCGGCCTGCTCGGCACGGTGTGCGGCGAAAACGACGTCAACATCGCCAACTTCCAGCTCGGCCGCAACCGGCCGGGCGGCGATGCCATCGCTCTGCTCTATCTCGACGCGCCGTTCCCGGAAAAAGTGCTGGAGCAGGTGCGGGCGCACAAGTCGATCGACTCGGCCAAGCGGCTGCAGTTCGACGTCGGCGAGATCTGATCCCGGCCTTTCCGAGAGATCAGAAGGCGCGGCTTGGGTCGCGCCTTTCTTCTGCTCAGCTTTTCCTGGCTGGCGGGATCATCGCCGCCTTGCGCCCGCTGTATTCGGCAAGCGAGATGCCGCCCAGCACGAGGACAAGCGCCAGCGCCTGATAGAGCTGGAAGGTCTCGCCGACGATCAGCACTGAAAGCAGCGTGCCGAAGATCGGCACCAGATTGATGAACAGGCCGGCGCGGTTGGCGCCGATCAGTTCGTTGCCCCTAATGTAGGTGACCTGCGAGATGACCGAAGCGCCGATCGCGGTGTAGATGATAACGGCCCAGCCGCGCGTGTCGGGTACGATGACCTTGCCGGCGGCGACCTCCCACAGGAAGAAGGGCAGCGAGGTGATGAGCGCCGCGACCGCCAGGGACAACATCAGGCTCTGCCAACGCATCGCCGGCTTCAGCCGCAGCCCGACCGAGTAGCCGCTGTAGAGGATGACCGCGACCAGCATGATGGCGTCGCCGAAATTGAGCTCCAATGTGAGCAGCCGGCGCGGATCGCCGTGGCAGGCCGTCAGGATCACGCCGGCGATGGTCAGCACGACGCCGGCAATCTGCGCCCAGCTCACCCGCAGGCGAAAGAAGATGAAGTTGGCGACGATGATGAGGACCGGCATCGCCGCCTGTTCGATCGAGACGTTGATTGCCGTCGTGTAATTGAGCGCCGTGTAGAAAATGGTGTTGAACAAAGTGAAGCCGCTGGCGCCAAGTGCCGCCAGCACCAACCAGTGTTTGCGCACCACCGGCCAATCCTCCCGGATCGTGCGCCAGCCGACCGGCAGAAGGATCGCGACGGCCAGCACCCAGCGCAGGAAGACCAGCGTCATCGGTGAGACGTGATCGACCGCCAGCTTGCCGGCCACCGAATTGCCGCCCCACAGCAAGGTGGTGAGCAGCAGGAAGATGTAGGCGCTTCGATGCATCGCGGGATTCCCGCCGCGGCGGATGCGCTGCGGTGTTTGCCGGCCTATTGCCCCCATCAGCCCAAGTAAATGATGACAATGCCGAAAATTGTTGTGCCTCAGGGCATTTTCGACGGCAAAGAAAGGTCGCACTCGCGAGGTCTTGACGCTATAGAGGCCTGTCGTTTCGAACCATATCCAAGCCGCTCGGCGGCGTCTCAAGGGAAAAGAAACATGGCCAATGTGGTGGTCGTCGGCTCGCAGTGGGGCGACGAGGGCAAGGGCAAGATCGTCGACTGGCTGTCGGAGCGCGCCGATGTCGTGGTGCGTTTCCAGGGCGGCCACAATGCCGGCCATACGCTGGTCGTCGACGGCAAGGTCTACAAGCTGTCGCTGTTGCCGTCCGGCGTCGTGCGGCAGGGCAAGCTGTCCATCATCGGCAATGGCGTGGTGTTCGATCCGCACGCTTTCGTGGCCGAAGTGGCGAAACTCAAGGCGCAAGGCGTGGAAGTGACGCCGGACCGCCTGAAAATAGCCGAAAACACAGCGCTTATCTTGTCGCTGCACCGGGAGCTGGACGGATTCCGCGAGGACGCCGCCTCAAATTCCGGGACAAAGATTGGGACGACCCGCCGGGGCATTGGTCCGGCCTATGAGGACAAGGTGGGTCGGCGCGCGGTGCGGGTGATGGATCTGGCGGATTTGGAAACGCTTCCAGTGAAGGTCGACAGGCTGCTGACGCACCACAATGCGTTGCGCCGCGGGCTTGGCCATGCCGAAGTCACGCATGAGGCCATCATGACGGAATTGACCTCGGTCGCGGATCAGATCCTGCCCTATATGGACCGTGTCTGGAAAATCCTCGATGACAAGCGCCGTGCCGGTGAGCGCATCCTGTTCGAGGGCGCGCAGGGCACGCTGCTCGACATCGACCACGGCACCTATCCGTTCGTGACCTCGTCCAACACGGTTGCCGGGCAGGCCGCCGCCGGATCGGGCGTCGGTCCGGGCGCCATCGGCTATGTCCTGGGCATCACCAAGGCCTACACGACGCGCGTCGGCGAAGGCCCGTTCCCGACCGAACAGAAGAACGAGATTGGCGAATTCCTCGGCACGCGCGGCCATGAATTCGGCGTTGTCACCGGACGCAAGCGCCGCTGCGGCTGGTTCGATGCCGTGCTGGTACGCCAGGCCGTCGCCGTCAACGGCATCAAGGGCATCGCGCTGACCAAGCTCGACGTGCTCGACGGGCTGGATGAGATCAAGGTCTGCACCGGCTACCGTCTCGATGGCGAGATGATCGACTATCTGCCGGCAAGCCAGGGCGCTCAGGCGCGTGTCGAACCGGTCTACGAGACGCTGGAGGGGTGGAAAGGCACCACCGCCGGCGCGCGCAGCTGGAACGATCTTCCGGCCCAGGCGGTCAAATATGTTCGATACATAGAGGAGTTGATCGGCGCACCGGTCGCGCTGCTCTCCACCAGCCCGGAACGGGACGACACGATACTTGTGACCGATCCGTTTCAAGACTAGTTTCTGAAGCCTTTCCGGGCATAGCGGCTGATTTGCGGGGGCCGGCGCGGAAGCAAAAATACAGGTCGACTGAAGCATGGCAGATTTTGTTGCTGTTCTGAAAAAGGCGCTCGACAAGTACGGCGAGCCGACGTCCGAAACGCGCACGCGGACCTATGACGGCGCGCGGTCGGCACTCGTCAAGAAACTTGCGGAGTTTTCGCCGCCGCTGTCGGCCGACGTCGTGGCCAAGCAGAAGCGCTCCCTGGAAGACGCCATTGCAAGCGTCGAGCGCGACTATGCCCGGAGCGTGCCGGAAACGGACCCGCTCGCCGAGCTGGAACATATTTTTTCCTCCATCGACCGCAACAAGAACCAGCCGAGCCATACGCGCCAGCCAGTGCCGGCGGCGCCAGCGTGGCCGGCGCCGCCGGCCGCCAAGCCCGAACCTTATCGCCCCGCGCCGTCGCCCGCCGCCAAGGTCGAGCCAAGCTGGCAGAAGCCGGTACCGGTGCAGCCGGCCCCGAAGCCGGCGGACCAGCTGTTGCCGGGCATGCTTGCGGACCGGGACGATGGCCAGGAGGACGTCTTCCCGAACGATGACGAGCCGATCGCGGAGGCTGACGCTTTCCCGCGCCTGCGTCCGGCCGAGCGCAAGCGCAGCTATGGCGGACTGATCGCCGCCGTCGTCGCCTTGCTGGTCGTTGCCGGCGGCGGCTATGGCGTCTGGCTGAACAAGGATGCGTTCAGCAAGATGCTGGGCCTGGGCGGCAGCAAGGTCGTTGCCAAGACCGAGCCGGTGAAACCGGCGCCGGCCAAGCCAGTCACCGACGCGGCGGCGACGCCACCGGCGCCCGCGGCTGGCGCCGATGCGACGAAATTCACGCAGCGGCTGACGCCTGAAGGCGGCGAAACCGATCCCGGTCCGGCCGCCGGGCAAAGCGGCATAGGCGAGGGCGAATCCGTTGCAGCACTGACCACGCCGCCGACCGCGACGAACGCGCCGGCCACACCGCCACCGGCTATAGCCGCGCCTGCCGCTGCAGCACCTGCCGCGACCCCACCCGCGGCGAGTACCACGCCGCCCGCAACCCCGCCTGCCAACGGCACTGCACCCGCGGCGCCGGCCGATGCCGCCGCCACGCCGCCAGCACCTGCGGCCGTCACGCCGCCAGCACCGGCAGCCGCCACGCCGGCCGCAGCCACTCCGGCAGCGCAAACCTCGTTGCCGGTCGGCCAGAAGGCGATCTTCTATGAAGAGCGCACCAGCACGGCGCAAGGTTCGGCCGAGCCCGGCAGCATCGTCTGGTCGCTGGTGCAGGAATCACCCGGCGGCGACCTGCCGCCCGAGCCGGCGATCCGCGCCGAGGCGACCATCCCCGGCAAGGACATCCAGTTGCGCATGACCATCCGCCGCAACACCGACCAGACGCTGCCGGCCAGCCACATCATCGAGATGATCTTCCTGACGCCCGACGGCTTTGAAGGCGGCGGTGTCGACAACATTTTGCGCGTCGCCATGAAGAGCTCCGAGCAGGATGCCGGCAGCCCGCTGATCGGCATTCCGGCCAAGATCGCCGACGGCTTCTTCCTCGTCGCGCTCAACGACACCAAGGCCGACGAGGACGCCAACATGACCTTGCTGCGCGGCCAGGACTGGATCGACGTGCCGGTTGTCTACAAGACCGGACGGCGGGCGCTGTTGACCATGGAAAAGGGCATTCCCGGCGAGAAGGTGTTCGACGAGGCGATCAAGGCCTGGCAGGCAAAGACGGCGGGCTGAGCGGACACGCCGTAGCGGCTGCTTTGGCTCAGAAGCCCTGAAACAGCATATCGAGCGCGGCGACGATGTCGTCGTGGTGCCTGGACAGATTACCCTCAGGGTTCCGCAATTCGGAAACACTGAAGGCCGACAAAAACTGTGTGACCATCACATGATCTTTGCCGTTTATAGCAAAGGTCGGGTTCAGTCGCCGGCCGGGAAGCGGGGCAATCTTGGGCGGCATCAAAGGAACGACGACCCGCGTGCTCAGCCCTTCAAGAATGTCTGACTGCACGTCCAGAAGGTAACCGTCGCTCTCATCATTCCGATAGAAATCATAACGGGCCATCAGAACGGCCGGTGTTTAGCCAAAGGCAGTCCGTTCTTTTTGACATATTCGTTGGAGCTCTCGATGGCTTCCTTGTTTTCTTCCTGCCATCGACGCGTTTTTTCCGCTGCAATCGCTTTCGCGATGCCTGCCTCGGCGGCGCGGGAGATGTTGATGCCCAGCGCTTTGGCGTCCTTGATCAACTGAGAATCAATGGACGTGTTGACGGACGTTCGCTGAGTTTTTGGGGCTGATTGCAGCATTGGTATGGCCTCTTTTATGCGCATAATATACGCGCTTAAAAGACCGCATGCAATCGTTCACCCCTCCATCTCCTCGCGCAGCATCTCAAGTTCCAGCCACTCCTCCTCGAGCGCAGCCAGCGTCGCGCGCTCCTTGTCGAGGGCGGCGATGGTCTTCTGGAACGAGGCTGGATCGCGCTCGTAATAGGCGGGGTCGGCGATGTTGTTCTCCAGCCGCGAGATGGAAGCGGTCACCGCCTCGATCTTCTTCGGCAAGGATTCCAGTGCGAATTTCTGCTTGAACGACAGTTTCTTCGCCGGTCCCTTTGGTGCTGCCGGTTCGCTCTTGCCCGGTGCCGGTGCGTCGCCGGCCTCGGCTTTTGCCCGCGCCTTGCGGTCGTCGAGACGGGTTCCGCCACGCTGCGCCAGCATGTCGGAATAGCCGCCGGCATATTCGATCCAGCGCCCGTCGCCGTCCGGCGCGATCAGGCTGGTCACCGTTCGGTCGAGGAAGTCGCGGTCATGGCTGACCAGGATGACGGTACCGGCGAAGCCTGCGACCAGTTCCTGCAACAGCTCCAGCGTCTCCATGTCTAGATCGTTGGTCGGCTCATCAAGCACCAGAAGGTTCGCCGGCCGTGCCAGCACGCGCGCCAGGATCAGCCGCGCCCGCTCGCCACCGGACAGCTCGCGCACCGGCGTTCGCGCCTGCTCCGCCTTGAAAAGGAAATCCTTCATGTAGGAGACGACATGGCGCTGCTCGCCATTGATGACGAGGTTCTCGCCGCGCCCGTCGGTCAGATACTGCGCCAGCGTCTCCTGCGGGTCGACGGCCTCGCGCTTCTGGTCGAGCGTGGCGATCTCCAGATTGGTGCCGAGCCGCACCGAACCGTCGTCTGGCGCCAACTCACCGGTCAGCATCTTCAAAAGCGTCGTCTTGCCGGCGCCGTTCGGACCGACGAGGCCAACACGGTCGCCGCGCTGGATGCGGGTCGAGAAGCCTTTGACCACGGTGAGATCGCCAAAGCTCTTCTCGATGTTCTTCGCCTCGATCACGAGCTTGCCGGATTCGGCGGCGTCGCTGGCCACCATGGTGGCCGACCCTTCGGCGCCGCGATGGCCGCGAAAATTCTTGCGCATGGTCTGCAATTCGCCGAGCCGGCGCATATTGCGCTTGCGCCGCGCGGTCACGCCGTAGCGCAGCCAGTGCTCTTCGCGTACGATCTGGCGGCCGAGCTTGTGCTGCTCGCGCTCTTCCTCTTCCAGCACCTGATCGCGCCATTCCTCGAAATGGCCAAAGCCCTTGTCCAGCCGGCGGGTCTGGCCACGGTCAAGCCAGACAGTGGCGCGCGACACGCGTTCGAGGAAACGGCGGTCGTGCGAGATGACGATCAGTGCCGAAGAGATGCGGATGAGCTCTTCCTCCAGCCATTCGATGACGGACAAATCAAGATGATTAGTCGGCTCATCAAGCAGCAGAATGTCCGGCTCCGGCGCCATGACACGGGCAAGGGCGGCGCGCCTGGCCTCACCGCCCGACAGATCGTTGGGCCGCTCCTCGCCGGAGAGGCCAAGGTGCTCCATCAGATAGCTGGCGCGATACGGATCGTCGGCAGGCCCAAGCCCTGCCTCGACATAGGCGCGTACGGTGGCGAAACCCTCCATGTCGGGCATCTGCGGCAGATAGCGGATGGTCGCCGAAGGCTGGCGGAACACTTCGCCGTCCTGCGGCTCGATCATGCCGGCGGCGATCTTGAGCAGGGTCGACTTGCCAGAGCCGTTGCGGCCGACCAGCGCGATCTTGTCTCCGGCTGAAGCGGACAAGGCAGCACCATCGAGCAGCGGTGTGCCGCCGAAAGTCAGCTTTATCCCGTCGAGATTGAGAAGGGGCGGGGCCATGTCAGCTTTCGGGTAAGGGATAGGGATGAGCGAGCAGCAACGCGCGGCCGTGGCCGAGCGCGATTTCGAGGCGGCCCCCGGTCTTGTCGAACTTGACCTCGTTGGAGATGGTCAGTGATGAGCCGAAGGCGACCTCGACCTCGTTCAGCGGCCATTTTGCGCCTGTAACGGTCAGGCCGGCAAGTTCGGAAAAACCGAGGATGGAAAACAGCGTGCCATCGGCATAGTCGAAGCCGGCCTTTCCCAACAGCAAGGGCACAGCTTCCTGGGCGCCGCTGGTCAGCAGCACGTCCGTTCCGGCCTCTGCCAGCCGCAGGGCGAGCGCCAGATGCAGGAAAGCGTGATCGGCGCGCTTGCCGCCGAAAGCGCCCGCCAGCACAAGGCGTGTTGCCCCGCGCTCAAGTGCTGCGGCGATCGCCAGTTCGCCATCGGTCTTGTCCTTTTCCGCCGGAAAGGTCTGGCGGGGCACGGCAGCGAGAGCGTCCGGCAGGTCGGCCGGCACCGAATCGAAATCACCCACCCACAGTTCAGGCACAAGGCCGAGCAGCCGCGCATGGCCGATGCCGGCATCCGCGGCGATGACGCGGGAGCCTTCGACCTGGCGGTCGAGCCGGGGCGTGCGGATGAGATCGCCGCCAAGCAGGATGGTGAATGTGCTCATATCTGGTGGCCTGTACCAGCCCGGCACGGGAAACGGAAGGCCGGCAAACTGCCACTTGCGCGGTTCCTCGGCCGGGCCTATGTGTCGAAACGCTCTAACGGGGTGCCGGCTGCGATCTTCGCGGACCGGCTGAGAGGCAATCTCGCCAACCCGCTGAACCTGATCCGGTTTGTACCGGCGGAGGGATTAGACGTTTCGGACAGTCCGACGCCTCAATTCCTTTCAATTCGAACGAAGGAGGCGCCGATGCGCACGCTGTTATACTCTCTTGCTTCAGCCATGGTCGTGGCGCTGTCCGGGCCAGCTTTGGCCAAGGACAAGCTCACCGTCTACACCTATGAGAGCTTCACCGCCGATTGGGGTCCAGGTCCCGTGGTGAAGAAGGAATTCGAGGCCGAATGCGGCTGCGATGTCGACTTCGTCTCGGTCGCCGATGGCGTGGCGCTGCTAAACCGCGTCAAGCTGGAAGGGGCATCGACGAAGGCCGACATCGTGCTCGGCCTCGACACCAATCTGACGGCCGATGCCAAGGCGTCAGGCCTGTTTGCCCCGCATGGCGCGGTGAGCGATGTCAACGTGCCGGGCGGCTGGAGCGACGATACTTTTGTCCCCTTTGATTACGGCTACTTTGCTGTCGTCTATGACACCGAAAAGCTGAAGACGCCGCCAAAAAGCCTGAAGGAATTGGTCGAAGGCAGCGTCGACGACAAGATCGTCATCCAGGATCCGCGCACCTCGACACCCGGTCTCGGCCTGCTCTTGTGGGTGAAGTCGGTCTATGGCGACAAGGCGCCGGAAGCCTGGGCCAAGCTCAAGACGAAGGTTCTGACCGTGACGCCGGGCTGGAGCGAGGCCTATGGCCTGTTCACCAAGGGCGAGGCGCCAATGGTGCTGTCCTACACGACGTCACCCGCGTATCACATGGTCGCCGAGAATACTGAGCGCTACCAGGCGGCATCCTTCGAGGAAGGCGAGTATCTGCAGATCGAGGTCGCCGGCATCACCACGACTGGAGCCAAGAACCCGCTGGCGGAAAAGTTCATCGCCTTCATGACCGGACCGAAGTTCCAGGACGCGATCCCCGAGACCAACTGGATGTTCCCGGCCGGCAAGACCGACAAGCCGCTCAACCCGGCCTTCGACAGACTGGTCAAGCCAACCAAGACCTTGCTGTTCAGCCCGGAGGAAGTTGCCGCCAACCGCAAGGCCTGGGTGGATGAATGGCTGACGGTGATGAGCAAGTAGGGTTCAAATTTCGTCGGATGTTTGCGCCAAGCCGCCCCCCTCTGGCCTGCCGGCCATCTCCCCCTCAAGGGGGGAGATCGGCAGCTTTGGCGCCTTGTCGAGGCCAGCAACATTGGAGACTGGCGAAAGCGACCGAGTGCGTAATCTCCCCCCTTGAGGGGGAGATGTCCGGCAGGACAGAGGGGGGCGGACTCGGCCTTCGCCAGGTATTTCTATCGATCAATACCCATCGCAGTGTTGGGTAGTGCGGCATGCGTATGCGCCATCCCGCTGATCCCCGCGTCACCGTCGGCATAGCCGCGCTCGCCGCGATCACGCTGCTGATCGGCGGCGCATTTGCCGGGCTGCTCATCGAAGGCGCCCACGACTTCTCGGGTGCCTGGGCAGCCTTCGATCTTTACCTCCTGCGCGTCGTCCGCTTCACGCTCTGGCAAGCAGCCCTGTCGACCCTGCTCTCTGCAATCCCGGCGCTGTTCGTGGCGCGTGCCCTGTCGCGGCATCCGCGCTTTTTTGGCCGCGCCTTCATCCTGCAGCTCTTTGCGGTACCGCTGGCGCTGCCGGCGATCGTCGCGGCGCTCGGCATCCTGGCGCTCTACGGTCGCGCCGGCTATTTCGCCGGGCTGTTCAGCGCGATTGGCGGCCAGGGCTGGCCAGGGATTTACGGCCTGTCGGGCATTCTTGTCGCCCATGTCTTCTTCAATCTACCGCTCAGCGTGCGGCTGTTCCTCGAGGCACTGCAGACCATACAGGCTGACCAGTGGCGGCTGGCGAGCCAGCTCGGCATGGGCGCACGCCCGGCGTTCCGGCTGATCGAATGGCCGACGCTGCGCTCCGCTCTGCCCGGTGTCGCCGGGCTGGCTTTCATGCTTTGCATCACCTCCTTCACCATCGTTCTGACGCTCGGCGGCGGACCGGCCGCGACGACGCTGGAGGTTGGCATCTACCAGGCGCTGCGCTTCGACTTCGATCCCGCTCGGGCGGTGACGCTGACATTGCTGCAGATCGCGCTGACCTTCATCGTGGTGCTGGCGCTGACCCGGCTTGGCGCCAATGTCATTGGCGATGCCAGCCTGCCGGTCGCGCCGCGCCGCTATCTCTCAGTCAACAGAACCGAGGTGTCGCTCAACGCCGCGCTCATCGTGCTGGCGTTGCTGTTCGTTGTCGGACCGATGGCGGCCACGGTGATCGCCGGTTTGGGCGCCGATCTCGGCCGGTTGGCCGGTGAGGCCACTGTCCGGCAGGCGACGCTGACCAGCGCTGTACTCGCCTTCCTGTCGGCGCTGCTTTCGGTGATGCTGTCGCTGGCTCTCACCACAGCCCGCCGGGCACTGGCGTTGAGCCGCCGCGCGGATGCAAAGACACTGCTCGAACACGCAACCGACACCGGCGCCGGTTTTGTCCTGGTCGTGCCGCCGATCGTCATCGGTGCCGGCTGGTTCCTGTTGCTGCGCCATGTCGGCGATGTCTTTGCCATCGCGCCGGTGATGGTCGTTACCGTCAATGCTGTGATGGCCATGCCATTTGCGCTGCGCGCCGTCCGTCCCGCCTATGATGCGGCGAGCGAGCGTCACGAACGGCTTTGCGCGCAGCTCGGCATTTCCGGCTGGCCCAGGCTGTGGCTGGTCGACTGGCCGTCCCTGCGGCGGCCGCTGGCCACCGCTTTCGCCTTCGCCATGGCGCTGTCGCTCGGCGATCTCGGCGTCATCGCGCTGTTCGGCAGTGATTCCGTGCAGACCTTGCCCTACCTTCTGCTTTCGCGCATGGGCAGCTACCGCACCGAGGACGCCGCCGGCCTGGCGCTGTTGCTTGGCCTGGTCTGCCTGGCCTTGGTGCTGGCAGCGGGCTGGCTGGGAAGGGAAAAGGTCCGCAATGTCTGATGGGACGAAGGACAGGAAGGGTGTTCCGGTGCGGCTGGACAAGGTTTCGTTCAGCTATGGCGGGGCACCGCTCACCTTCGATGTCGCCTTCGCCGCAGCGGAAATCACCGCCGTCATGGGGCCGAGCGGCTCGGGGAAGTCGACGCTGCTCAATCTGGTCGCCGGCTTCGAGACACCTCAGTCCGGCGGTGTGCTGATCGGCGGGGCCGATGTCGCGGCCGCGCCGCCGGCCATGCGCCCGGTGTCGATGGTGTTCCAGGAAAACAACCTTTTCGCTCATCTTTCCGTCGAGCAGAATGTCGGGCTCGGCCGCTCGCCATCGCTGCGGCTGACCGAGACCGACCGCGCCGATATCGCCGGGGCGCTGGCGCGCACCGGCCTTGCCGGCAAGGAAAAACGCCTGCCACGCGAACTCTCCGGCGGCGAACGGCAGCGTGTGGCGCTGGCACGTGTGCTGGTGCGCGATCGGCCGGTGCTGTTGCTCGACGAACCCTTTGCCTCGCTCGGACCCGCCTTGCGCGACGACATGCTCGACCTGGTTGCCGGCTTGCATGCAGAACGCGGCATGACGGTGCTGTTCGTGACACACCAGCCGGAGGATGCCCGCCGCATCGGCCAGAATGTGGTGTTTCTGGACAAGGGCGCGGTCGCGGCCAAGGGCAGCGCGGATGATTTCTTCGCCGGGGCTGGTCCAGACGTGTTCCGGCGCTATGTTGGCACAAGCACTCAGACGGCTGGATCACGAGATATTGCCCGGAAGCGGACATAATTTACGCCCAAACCGACCCGAGGCGATATGGCGCTTGCTTGCCATGACTGGAGTAGTGTGGCTAGGTCCGCTCAATACCGGTCCGGCGCAGGCCGTGATTTGCCTACAGCATCCGCCGTCCGCCCCAAGCGACGTGCGACGGATGCTGTAGCAGTTTGAAGTGGCGCGTGACACTCTTCGAAGATCGCCCCCGATCTTTTCCGTCATGCACCGGGACCCGAAAGGAAGCCGTTCTGGCGATCGGCGTTGACAGACCAAGAAGGAATCCGCTGGCGCGTTTCTTAACGCTGGCCGGCTTGGCCGTGGCCTTGGCAAGTTGCCAGATGTTCACGCCGCCGGACGTCCAGGAATCCGGCTTCCAGCCGTCCGACAAGCCTATCACAGTCGACAATGTCGGCGCCAACAGCAAGCTCGCCGAAATGGCCAAGGCGCAGCATCCGCGCATCCTGGCGACCTATGGCGGCGAATATTCCGACCCCAAGCTTGAGCGAATGGTCGCCAAGGTCGTCGGCAATCTGACCGTGGTGTCGGCCAACCCGACCCAGACCTACCGCATCACCATCCTCAATTCGCCCAACGTCAACGCCTTCGCGCTGCCGGGCGGCTATCTCTACATCACGCGCGGCCTGTTGGCGTTGGCCAATGATTCGTCCGAACTTGCCGCCGTCATCGCGCATGAGATGGGCCACGTCACCGCCAATCACGGCTTGCAGCGTCAGCAGCTCGAAGCCGAGGAAGGCCTAGCGACCAAGGTGGTCTCGGACGTGCTGGGCGACAGCCCGACCGCCAAGGCGGCGCTGATCCGCGGCAAGCTCCGGCTGGCGCAGTTCTCGCGCAACCAGGAGCTGGAAGCCGACGCCATCGGCATCAAGTCGATTGGTGAAGCGGGCTACGATCCTTACGCCGCCGGCCGCTTCCTGCAGTCGATGTCGGCCTATACCGATTTCCGCTCGATATCAGGTGCCACCGACGCGAGCCTCGACTTCCTGGCCACGCACCCCAACACGCCGCAGCGTATCGACCTGGCGCAGCGCCACGCCCGCCAGTTCGGCGCGCCCGGCTTCGGCACGCGTGACCGCGATTCCTTCCTCGCCGGCATAGACGGGCTGCTCTATGGCGACACGCCCGAGGAAGGCTATGTGCGCGGCGAGACCTTCCTGCATCCGGGGCTCGGCGTGTCGTTCACGGTCCCCGACGGTTTCATCATCGACAATTCGGCGGCGGCGGTGACGGCGACCGGGCCGGGCGACATAGCGATCCGCTTCGACGGCGTTTCGATCGACAAGAACCGGGCGCTGACCGACTATATCAGAAGCGGCTGGGTTGCCGGTCTCGTCGACAGCACCGTCAAGCAGGAAACCATCAACGGCAACGAGGCCGCGACCGCGCATGCCGGCGCGGAAGGCTGGCAGTTCGACATCGCGGTGATCCGCGCCGGCGGCCAGGTCTACCGGCTGTTGACCGCCGCACCTTCGGCCAGCACCTCGCTGGACACTGTGGCGCGCTCGGTCAGCGGGTCGTTCCGTATCCTCAGCCCTGAAGAAAAGGCGGCCTTGAAGCCGCTGCATATCCGCGTGCTCACCGTGCAGCCGGGCCAGACCATGGGCTCGCTCTCCGCGCAGATGGTCGGCGTCGATCGCAAGCTCGACCTGTTCCGGGTGCTCAACGCACTGTCGCCAGGGGCCGCGGTTTCGGCCGGCGACAAGGTCAAGATCGTCACCGATAAGTAGTCCGCGTCCACGCGGCGCCCTTTGACGCACCGTGGAAACAACCTGCCTGCCTACGCAGCCATGAATTCCGGGTTCTGCGCCACCAGCGCGACCTTGAGCTTTTCCATGGCTCGGGCCTCGATCTGGCGCACGCGTTCCTTGGAGATACCAAGTGTCTCGCCGAGGGATTCGAGCGTCGCGCCCTCGTCGTTCAGCCGGCGCTCCTCGATAATCCTGAGTTCTCGTGCGTTGAGAGCGTGAAGCGCCTCTTTCAACCACCGCGAGCGGCGCGCGACATCGATTTTGTCACCGACGATCTCATCGGGCAGCGGGTCGTCGGAGACCAGGAAGTCCATCCGCTCGGTTGCCCCCGTATCTTCGGCAAGCGGCGCGTTCAGCGACGAGTCCGGCGCCGAAAGACGTGAATCCATCATCGCCACATCAGCCTCGGACACGCCAAGCGCTACCGACACTTCGCGATAGAGCGTCGAGTTCGACAGGGGTTCGGCGCCATTCGCCAGCCGGGCGCGCAACCGTCGCAGGTTGAAGAACAGCGCCTTTTGCGCCGAACTGGTGCCACCGCGCACGATCGACCAGTTGCGCAGGATGTAGTCTTGCATCGAGGCCCGGATCCACCACGTCGCATAGGTCGAAAACCGGACCTCGCGTTCGGGTTCGAAGCGGGCAGCGGCCTCAAGCAGGCCGACATGGCCTTCCTGGATCAGATCGCCGAGCGGCAGGCCGTAATGGCGGAATTTGGTGGCCATGGAAATGACCAGCCGCATATGGGCGACGGTGATGCAGTGCAACGCGTTCTGGTCTTTGTCTTCCTTCCAGAGCAGGGCCAGGCGATGTTCTTCGTCGCGTTCGAGGTAGGGAGCCTTCATTGCCGCGCGGACCATGATCCGTCCTGCCGTGTCTTGCATCATGAGGCGCTCCCTGGGGCGATATGACTGACGTTACGAACTCGGCAGGGCACCGGTTGAAATCGCGGCGTCGCGCCCTAGAACAGCCAAAACGTGCGGTGTGCGGGAATGGTTCCCTGGCTGTTGCCAGGCGGATCATCTTGCTTGAACGATGTGCGCACGGGCCAGTAACGACTTCGAATGTCGCCAAGAAACGGCGTTTCGAGAATCTGATTTCGGAAACACGATGTTTTTGAAATCAGGTTCCTTATTTTTTCCGGTTGCATCTGCCATTTTCCACCCCTCACAGCATGCCGGGCAACCGGCCAAGGACGGGATCACAGAAAAATGAAATGGCTCAAGTCACTTATCGTCGCCGGAACGCTGCAGGCCCTGGCGATCACCGCTGGTCATGCCGGCGCCAATCTCGATCAGATCAAGCAGGCTGGCGTGCTCAAGGTCGGCACCGAGGGTACCTATGCGCCGTTCACCTATCATGATGCCTCCGGCGCGCTGGTCGGCTTCGACGTCGAGATCGCCAAGGCGATCGCCGACAAGCTCGGGGTCAAGGCCGAGTTCCTTGAGGGCAAGTGGGACGGGCTGATCGCCGGTCTCGACGTCAGTCGCTATGACGCCGTCATCAACGAGGTCGGCATCACCGACGCCCGCAAGGCCAAGTATGATTTCTCCGATCCCTACATCGCCTCCAAGGCGGTGCTGATCGTGCGCGGCGACAACACCGACATCAAGACTTTCGCCGATCTCAAGGGCAAGAAGTCGGCGCAGTCGCTGACCTCGAACTTCGGCAAGCTGGCCGAGACGAACGGCGCCGAACTCGTCGGCACCGACGGCTTCGACCAATCGATCCAGCTGCTTTTGACCGGCCGCGCCGACGCCACCATCAATGACAGCCTGTCCTTCCTCGACTTCAAGAAGCACAAGCCCGACGCCAATGTGAAGATCGCCGCGCAAGAGGAAAACGCCGACTATTCCGGCGTCATCGTGCGCAAGGGCGATCCGGAACTGGTCGCCGCCATCAACAAGGCGCTGGCCGACATCAAGGCCGACGGCACCTACAAGAAGATCGCCGACACCTATTTCGGCCAGGACGTTTCGAAGTAATTTCCCGGGCCGGCCGACGGCCGGTCTCATGCGACATGCCCGGCGGCGAGCTGTCTTTGACGGCTCGCCGCTTTTGTCGTGATATGGGCTTGCATTTGCGCTTCGTTGAAGCCGCCTCGATTAGTCTGGAGGGTCCTTCGTGACGCACTGGCTGCAACTGATGCTGGACTCGCTGCCCTCATTGCTGTGGGCAGCGCTGATCTTCACCGTGCCGCTGACGCTGCTGTCGTTCGTTCTCGGCCTGACGGTCGGTCTGGGCGCGGCACTTGGCCGGCTGTTCGGACCGAAGCCGCTGGTCATGCTGGTGCGCTTCTATGTCTGGATATTCCGCGGCACGCCGCTTTTGGTGCAACTGTTCCTGATCTTCTACGGCTTGCCGTCGGCCGGCATCCTGCTCGACGCCTTCACGGCGGCACTGATCGGCTTCACGCTCAACATCGGCGCTTACACGTCGGAGATCATCCGCGCAGCGATTGGCTCGGTGCCGAAAGGCCAGTGGGAAGCCGCCTATTCAATAGGCATGACCTGGAGCCAGGCGATGCGGCGCACCATCCTGCCGCAAGCCGGCCGTGTCGCCGTGCCGCCGCTCTCCAACACCTTCATCTCGCTGGTCAAGGACACCTCGCTGGCGGCCGCCATCACCGTGCCGGAGATGTTCCAGGCGGCGCAGCGCATCGTCGCCACCACCTATGAGCCGCTGATCCTCTATGTCGAGGCGGCAATCCTCTATCTGGCGCTGAGCTCGGTGCTGTCCGCCTTGCAGACGCGACTGGAAACGCGGCTCAACCGCTATGGCGGCTTCCTGGAGGCACGCTTATGATCGGCCTCAGCAACATCGAAAAGCGTTTTGGCGACAATCTCGTTTTGAAGGGCGTGACGGTTGCCATCGCCGAAGGCAGCGTCACGGCACTTGTCGGCCCTTCGGGCGGCGGCAAGAGCACGCTGCTGCGCTGCATCAACCTGCTGGAGATCCCGACCTCCGGCACGGTGCGCATCGGCGAGGAAACGCTCGAATTCCGTCCCGGTGGCAAGGTCTCGGCCAGGGACATCCAGCGCCTGCGCCTGCAGACCGGCATGGTGTTCCAGAATTTTCAGCTGTTCCCGCACCGCACCGCGATCGAGAATGTCATGGAAGGCCTGGTGACGGTGCTGAAATGGCCGACGGAGAAGGCGCGCGAGCGGGCGCTCGCTCTGCTGGAAAAGGTCGGGATGGCGCACAAGGCCGATGCCTGGCCGGCGACACTATCAGGCGGCCAGCAGCAGCGCGTAGCGATCGCGCGGGCGCTCGCACCATCGCCGAAGGTGCTGCTCTGCGACGAGCCGACTTCGGCGCTTGATCCGGAACTGGCGCAGGAGGTGGTCGATGTGCTCGGCAAGCTCGCCAGCGAAGGCACGACCATGGTGATGGCGACGCACGATCTGCGCCTCGCCTCCAAGATCGCGCAGGAAGCGGTGTTCCTCGATGCTGGCGTCATCGTCGAGAAGGGGCCGTCCGCCGTGCTGTTCGGCAATCCGGAACAGCAACGCACGAAGCGGTTCATCGCGACGCTGAAGCAGGAGGCCGAGAAGGACGCCGAGAAGGACGCCGGGGGCCAAGCGTAAGCACGGCCCTTGCCTCGCCTGTCCCAAAAACAAAAAACCCGGCGCGAGGCCGGGTTTTTCAGAATTCAAATTCGAAAGCGATCAGGCAGCTTCTTCCTGCTCGGCTTCCTCATTGTCGGCCTTGGCGCCGCGCTTAGGGCCCTTGTTGAGGTTGACCTCGATCAGGCGCACGGCTTCGGTTTCCGACATGCGGTTGACGGCCGCGATTTCGCGCGCCATGCGGTCGAGCGCCGCCTCATAGAGCTGGCGTTCGGAATAGGACTGCTCCGGCTGGTTGTCGGCGCGGTAGAGGTCGCGCACGACTTCCGAAATCGAGATCAGGTCGCCCGAATTGATCTTGGCATCATATTCCTGGGCGCGGCGCGACCACATGGTGCGCTTGACGCGGGCGCGACCCTGCACGACCTTCAGCGCGCGCTCGACATAATCCTCTTCCGACAGCTTGCGCATGCCGATGGAGGTCGCCTTGGCGACCGGCACCTTCAGCCGCATCTTGTCCTTCGAGAAGTCGATGACAAACAGTTCGAGCTTATGGCCAGCCACTTCCTGCTCGTCGATCGACACGATCTGGCCCACGCCGTGCGCCGGGTAGACGATGTATTCGCCGGTCTTGAAACCGTGGCGCGCTCCGGTGGACTTCTTCTGCGGGGTGATCGTTGCCATTACGCCCTGAACTCCTTGTTGTGGTACCGGCGTCCTGCCGGCCCGAACTCGTGCGACCGGGGAAACCGATCGTTAGCCGCACAACAGATGAACCCACCGGAAAGGCCGGGACCGGCAAACCGCACGAATTGCGACCGCCTGGCCCAGATCGCTCTGGTCCGGAGTGGGATTTTCACCTTTCAGTGATTTGGGGCTTCTGCGCCATAAATCGACGTTGTGTCACCGGCATGTTTCGTTGATGTAACACAAAAAGTCGGAAGAATCAAGGTTTTGCTGCATTCGCGAAGGCCACAGGCCAGCGCCGCCTGTCAAGGCGGTTAATGTGACATACCTGTTACGCAGCGTAATACCGGCCTTTACGGCCGCATTGTCAATCGCCTTCGCCGGGCTCGGCGGAGAAGTATTTCTCAAACTTGCCGGCCTCGCCGTCGAAGGTTTTGGCGTCGGCCGGCGCTTCCTTCTTGGCGGTGATGTTGGGCCATTTGTCGGCGTATTCGGTGTTGATCTGCAGCCATTTGTCGAGGCCTGGCTCGGTGTCGGGCTTGATCGCGTCAGCGGGGCATTCGGGCTCGCAGACACCGCAGTCGATGCACTCGTCGGGATGAATGACGAGCATGTTCTCGCCTTCGTAGAAACAGTCGACCGGACAGACCTCGATGCAGTCCATGTATTTGCATTTGATGCAGTTGTCGGTCACGACATAGGTCATCGGTCGGCTCCGGGACGCCCCAGCTCAATGGGCCAGTTTTCTTGGGCTTTTTCCGTGAGGTAACGCCTTTGCCCGCCGCTTGCAAGGGCGGCCGTGCCCGGCGGCCTCGGTGTTCCCGGAATGGAATTCCAGGCAGCCAACACGCCGGGGGCGTGTGATGTCGCGTGGAGCGTCTTGTTTGCCGGGTTCAGTTCTGTCCCGCGTACGCCGTCAACCTGAGATCGCGGCGCGCGTTCCGGTCGGCACGCCTCAATCTTCGCCAATCAAGCGGTCGGTCAGGCGGCGCTCCCGTTTGGTCGGGCGGCCGCTGCCGGCCTCGCGCAGCGCCGGGATGGCATCTGGAAGGGCGTCGCCCTTCGGCGCAGGCGGCGGCGACATGTCCTCATACAGGGTGCGGGCTTCCTCGGCCGGGCCGCGCCTGACACCGGCGCCGAGCACCTTCCAGACGAAAATGCGACGGTCGAGCGTGATGGTCAGCACGTCGCCCGGCTTGACCAGATCGGAGGCCTGCGCTGCTTTGTCGCGATTGATGCGCACGCGTCCGGCGACTACCAGCTTGGCCGCCAGCGAGCGCGATTTCACGGCGCGCGAGAAGAACAGCCATTTATCGATACGCTGGCGGCCTTCAGCAACCATCGAACCCGAGCCGAGCCTACTTCTTCAGCTGGTCGCGTAAGGCGGCGAGCTTGGCGAAGGGCGAATCCGGATCGAAGCGCACCGGACGTTCTTCGCGCGGCTTCGGCTGGAAGGCCGGCTTTGCGCCGCCCTTGCCGCGATCGGGGCCACCCTTACCGTCCGGCCTGCCACCCTTCCAGTCAGGCCGGCTTTCGCGGCGTTCAGGACGCTCGCCCTGCGGGCGGCCCTCGCGGCGAGGTTCGCCTTCGGCGGCCGGCTTTGGCTTGAACTTCGAGCGGTCGAAGCGCGGCTTGCCGGCACCGTCGCGCCGCCCTTCCTGGGCGGGACGTTCTCCCGGTGCAGCCGTGACAGGTGCGCCAGCGGCATCGGCCGGCGCATTGCCGCGGCCGCGCGCTTGTCCGTTGCGCTGGCGGTTGTTGCGGCCTTCGTGATGGCGGGGACGCTGTTCGAAACGGCCCTGACGCCACAGAAGGATCGGCTTCGGCGCTTCGGCTTCCGCGGCGGGCTCGTCGGTGGCCGCATCGGCCACCACGGCAGGCTCGTCCGAAACCGCTTCCGTTGCCGGCGCAGCTTCGGCAACGGGCTCCACTGGTTGGGCTTCGACAGACTCGGCTTCCGCCTCTTGCTCGGCGGCAGGTTCAGCGGCAGCTTCGGCGACAGCCTCCGTTGCAGGCTCGTCCTCGGCCGGAGCTTTCGCCTGCTCTTCCGCGACAGGCTCTGCTGCCGTTTCCGCGATGATCTCGGCTGGAGTTTCGACAGCGGCCTCGGCAGCCGCCGGTTCTGAATCCCCGACTGCCGCCTCTGCGGTCGCATCGGTCGCTGCTTCGGCTGCCTTGGCCTGTTCGGCGCGAGCGGCCTCTTCCGCCGCAAGCTTCGCCGCCGACGCTTCGCGTGCGGCGGTGTCCTGCGCTTCGAGCCGCGCCTTGACCTCGGCGGGCGGCTTCGGCTCGGCACGATAGCCCAGGCCCTTGAGGATCTCTTCCATGTCGTCGGCGGTGGCGCCGAGGATCGACATCATCGGCGGCGTGACCATGAAGGACTGGCCGTCATAGGCGCCGTCCGGACGTTGGCCGAGGCCGGGCTTCCAGTTGGTTGCCGGACGGATCAGGTCGGCCAGCCGCTCCAATATGTCGATGCGCACGGCGCGGCGGCCGAGATTGCGGTAGCCGGCGAGCTTGTAGAAGGTCTTGTCGAAGGTCGGATCGATGACCACCGAGGTCCTGCCGGAGGCGAGCGCGTGGACGACGTCGCCAAAGCCCGGCTTGTCCTTGCCGTCGTTCTTCAGCGCCCACAGCAAGGTCACCAGTCCGGCGGGAGCGGGCTTTATCAGCGCCGGCACGAAGACATGGTAGGCGCCGAAGCGAACGCCAAGCCGGCGAAGCGCCGCGCGACCTTCTTGGTCGAGCGACTTCATCTCCTCGGCGATGTCACGGCGATTGATAAGGCCGAAATTCTCGACCAGCTGAAAGGCGATGCCACGGCCGATGCCGGAAATCTGGTCGGCATTCTTCAAGTCGACCAGCGGCTTCAGCAGCGACTCGATCTGGAAATTGACGAAACGTTCGGCGCGCGCGGCGACCTTGTCGCGCGCCGGGCCGGTCAGCTGTTCGTCAGCCAGCAATATGAGGCGGGGCTTCAGCGCGTCCTCGCCTGAAACCAGCGTGCCGATCGGCGCGCCGATCCAGCGCAGTGTGCCATCCGAGCCAAGCGCAAGGTCGCCATTGGCGCAAGCGCCGAAACGTTCAGCGCGCGCCTCGAATTCGGCGGCCAGCGCCTTTTGCGCGGCGGTGCGCACAGCCTTGGCGTCTTCGCCGCCGGCGGTCTGGTCGGCGGTGAAGCGGAACCCTTGCAACTCGCCGACGTGATGGCCTTCGACAAGGACGGTTCCGGTAGGGCTAATTTCGGCTTCAGGCATGGTATTTTCTCTAAGGCGCCGCATGAGGACGGAAGTCCTGCGGTCTACGAAGCGTTTCGTCAACCGTTCATGCAGCGCATCCGACAGTCTGTCTTCGATTTCGCGCGTCTTTTCCTGCCAGTGTGCCTGATCGGCCAGCCAGCCGGGCCGGTTCGACACGAATGTCCAGGTTCGAATCTGGGCGATGCGATGCGACAGCGTGTCGATGTCGCCCTCGGTTGTGTCGGCGCGGCGCACTTGCTCGGCCATGTAGTTTTCGTCGACATGGCCATGGCGGGCGAGGTCCATGTAGATCGAGGCGATGAGGTCCGCGTGCTGGGCCGGCGCGATCTTCCTGTAGTCGGGCAGTGCGCAAGCCTCCCACAGCAGCGCCACGCGCTTGGCATCGGTGGCGAGCGCGCGAATCTCCTCGTCGCGGGAGAGATATTCGAGCGCCTGCGCATCGACCGCCGGCAGCGCGCGCGTCAGCCCCTCGACCGGCGCGTTGGTCTCGATCGAGCGCTTCAGCGCATCGAGGCTGGCGAAATCGAAATGCGCGGTGCGCCACTGCAGCACCTTCACCGGTTCGAAATCATGGCCTTCGATCTTCTTGATCAGATCCTCGTCGAGCGGATCGACCTGGCCGGTGACGCCAAAAGTGCCGTCGCGCAGATGCCGGCCGGCACGACCGGCGATCTGGCCGAGTTCGGCGGCAGTCAGATTGCGATACTGATATCCGTCGAATTTGCGGTTCTGGGCAAAGGCGACATGGTCGAGATCAAGGTTGAGGCCCATGCCGATGGCGTCGGTGGCAATGAGATAGTCGACATCGCCCGACTGGAACAGCGCCACCTGCGCGTTGCGGGTGCGTGGCGAGAGCGCACCGAGCACGACGGCCGCTCCGCCCTGCTGGCGGCGGATCAGCTCGGCGATGGCATAGACCTCGTCGGCGGAGAAGGCGACGATCGCGGTACGCCGCGGCAGGCGGGTCAGCTTCTTCGAACCGGCATAGGCGAGATGCGACAGCCGCGGCCGCGTCACCACCGACACGCCCTTGAGCAGGCGCTGCAGGATGCCGTGCATGGTGGCCGCGCCCAGGAGCAGCGTTTCCTGCCGGCCGCGCAGATGCAGGATGCGGTCGGTGAAGATATGGCCGCGCTCGAGGTCGCCGGCGAGCTGCACCTCGTCGATGGCGACGAAGGCGGCGTCAGTCTGGCGCGGCATGGCCTCGACTGTGCAGACCGAATATTTCGCGCCCGGCGGCTGGATCTTCTCCTCGCCGGTGATCAGCGCCACCTTGTGGGCACCGACCTTCTCGCAGACACGGGCGTAGACTTCTCGGGCCAGCAGCCTGAGCGGCAGGCCGATCACGCCGGTTTCGTGCGCCACCATGCGCTCGATGGCCAGATGGGTCTTGCCGGTGTTGGTCGGCCCAAGCACGGCGGTCACGTCGCGGCCCGACAGGATCAGCGGCTCGGTGTGTTTCGGCTGGATGTTCATCGGTCTGGAAATAAGGCTTTCTGGCCTCTGTTTGTCGGGAGCGTGCCTTGGGTGGCGCGTATGACAGGCGACACATAGGGATTTCGGGGGGAAAGCGAAAGCGGAATGTTCCGTCGGCGGCGAGACGGGTCTGTGTCAAGCTCCAAAATGGTCGCTGATTAAGAGTTGGAACGAGTCTGGAACGAAACGGCGACGAATCAGTGACTCCCGCAGATTCAGCTTTTGTTCACGGCTACATGTGGATTCTCTGACCGTGAGTCTCACCACATGCTGAATCGCCGAACTGGCCCGTTTTATGCTGGGCGATCTCCGTCCTTAACCTTTGCCGGGAAACGAAGGAAATGGCGCCATGCCCTTTACCCAAGATTATGAAATTGTTAATCTTTCTGAATTGAGTGTTACGGCATTGCAGGTGATTCCGGGCCATTAACGTTAATTTCCGCTCAGAGCCGGAACGAATCGGCGACAAAGCAGCACCGGCCGTATTTTCCCGTTTTGTTCCCTCAATATCTCAGGTTGTGAACAGCTTATCCACCGACAATCCACAGGCTTGACCACAGGGTTCGCACAAGCGGCTCTGCCGGCGTTAACCTTTGCGTACCGGATTCGATCATTGCGTCGCAGCGGGGCGTTTCGAGAGCCCAAAGCATTAGATAAAACGGACCGGTTTCCCGGTCCGCTCGTTACAGTCAGAAGCCGTTGAATGTCTCAGGCGAAGTACTGGCCGCCATTGGCCGTTATGGTCGAGCCGGTGATGAAGCCGGCATCCTCGGAAGCGAGGAAGACGACGCAGCGGGCGATCTCTTCCGGTTCGCCGAGGCGGCCAACCGGGATCTGCGGGATAATGCGCTCGTTCAGCACCTTCTCGTCGATTGCCTTGACCATCTCGGTGGCGATGTAACCGGGGCAGATGACGTTGACGGTGATGCCCGCACGGGCACCTTCCTGTGCCAGCGCCTTCGAGAAGCCGATGTCACCGGCCTTGGCGGCGGAATAGTTGACCTGTCCGGCCTGGCCTTTCTGGCCGTTGATCGAGGAGATGGTGATGACGCGGCCGAACTTGCGGTCGCGCATGCCGTTCCACAGAGGGTGCGTCATGTTGAAGACGCCGGACAGATTGGTGTCGATGACCTCTTTCCACTGGTCGCGCGTGATCTTGTGGAACATGGCGTCGCGGGTGATGCCGGCATTGTTGACCAGCACCGAGACCGGGCCGAGGTCGGCCTCGACCTGCTTGATGCCGGCGGCGCAAGCGTCATAGTCGGCGACCGACCATTTGTAGGTTGGAATGCCGGTTTCGGCCTTGAACTTCGCCGCCGCCTCGTCGTTGCCGGCATAGTTTGCGGCAACCGAATAGCCGGCGGCTTTCAAAGCGATCGAGATCGCCGCGCCGATGCCGCGCGATCCACCCGTGACGATTGCAACCTTGGTCATGCATTTCCCCTTTTTGAAATCGCCCTGTTGTCGGGCTTGGCAGCCACTGGATAGCAAAGGGGCGGCTTGCGCCGCCCATCTTTATATTTTTGTCAGAGTGCTTCGATGCACAGGGCGACGCCCATGCCGCCGCCGATGCACAGCGTGGCGAGGCCCTTCTTGGCGCCGCGGCGACGCATCTCGTAGACCAGCGTGTTGAAGATGCGGGCGCCCGAGGCGCCGATCGGGTGGCCGATGGCGATGGCGCCGCCATTGACGTTGACGATCGACGGATCCCAGCCCATGTCCTTGTTGACGGCGCAGGCCTGGGCGGCAAAGGCCTCGTTGGCCTCGATCAGATCAAGATCGCCGACCGACCAGCCGGCCTTTTCCAGCGCCCTGCGCGAGGCGGGAATGGGTCCGGTGCCCATGATTGCCGGATCGACGCCGGCGGTTGCCCAGGACACGATGCGCGCCAGCGGGGTGATGCCGCGCTTTACAGCTTCCGCTTCGCTCATCAGCAGCGCGCCGGCCGCACCATCATTGATGCCGGAAGCGTTGGCGGCGGTCACGGTGCCGTCCTTGTCGAAGGCCGGCTTCAGCTTGGTCATGGCATCGATCGTTGCGCCATGGCGGATGTATTCGTCCTGGTCGACAATGGTGTCGCCCTTCTTGCCCTTGATGGTGAAGGCAACGATCTCGTCCTTGAATTTGCCGGCCTTCTGTGCCGCCTCGGCCTTGTTTTGCGAGGCGAGCGCGAACTGGTCCTGGTCGTCGCGGGTGATCTGGAACTGGCGCGCGACGTTCTCGGCGGTGTTGCCCATGTGGTAGCCGTTGAAGGCGTCCCACAGCCCGTCCTTGATCATAGTGTCGATCATCTTGTAGTCGCCCATCTTGACGCCGGCGCGCAGGTGCTCGGCATGTGGCGACAGCGACATCGACTCCTGGCCGCCGGCGATGATCACCTTGGCGTCGCCGGTGGCGATCTGCTGCATGCCGAGTGCAATGGCGCGCAGGCCGGAGCCGCAAACCTGGTTGAGGCCCCAGGCAGTGGTTTCCTTGGGGAGGCCGGCAATGATCGAGGCCTGGCGGGCGGGATTCTGGCCCTGAGCTGCGGTCAACACCTGACCGAGTATCACCTCGTCGACCTCGGCGGCCTGGACACCGGCGCGCGACAAGAGTTCCCTGATGACGACAGCACCGAGTTCATGCGCCGGGGTGGCGGCGAAGGCACCGTTGAATGATCCGACGGCCGTGCGTGCGGCACTGGCGACAACGATGGAATTGGCAGAGGACATTTTCTTCTCCAGACTTCGAGCTGTCGTATTTTTGGGCATTGTTGGCGACTTTTCTTGCCCTTTCCATGATCCAAGTCAAACCTGAAATGGGCATGGCGCCCATGCGCCGCAAGCAGGCCGCATGTTGCCACGGCGGCGGTCCTTGCATTGCTGCGCAGCATATTGTGCCCGCCCTGCAGCATTAAATGATGCCGCACTGCACAAACTGCTTGGAATTATGACGCTTTTGCGCATATCCTTTGAAAAGGCGCAATCGTTACCGGCTGCTTACTCAGGCCAGCCGGTGTCCGGGGAGGATGCAGATGGCCGCAAAAGACGACCCGATCATTATCAAGAAATACGCCAATCGCCGCCTCTATAATACGGGGACGAGTACCTATGTGACGCTCGAGGATCTGGCCGAGATGGTCAAGAAGGGCGAGGAGTTCACCGTCCAGGACGCAAAGACCGGTGACGACATCACGCATCCGGTGCTGACGCAGATCATTTTCGAGCTGGAGAACAAGGATGGGCAGAACATGCTGCCGATCCCGTTCTTGCGCCAGCTGATCGCCTACTATGGCGACCAGATGCAGATGATCGTGCCAAGCTTCCTCGAACAGTCGATGCTGGCCTTTTCCAAGGAGCAGGAGCGCTTTCGCGAGCAGATGAAGGGCGCGATCGGCAAGTCGCCGCTGGACGTGATGAAGATTGCAACGCCGATCAAGGCGCTGGAAGAACAGACGCGCCGCAACATGGAAATGTTCCAGAACGCCATGCGGCTGTTCACGCCGTTCCCGCCAGCTGGCTCCGCGCCAGCCGCGGCCCCGACCGAGCCGGCCAAGAAGGAAACGCCTGAGAAATCCGACGATCTTCAGGAGCTGAAGAGCCAGATCGCGGCCATGCAGCGCAAGCTCGACACGATGTCGTAGAGGCGGTCAGAGCATATCCTGACCGCCGCGACAGGTTGATGCCTTACCTTCATGGACCGATCGGCAGTTGCCAGAATTCCCAGATTTCGTCGGCCCGCCCGTCGAGCGAGCGATAGAAAGCCTTGGCCGGCATGTTGGATTGCAGCACCGTCCATTTGATGGCGGATGCGCCAATGCCGGCGGCATGGTCGCGCAGTCGTTTCACGAGGGCATGGCCGACCGACATGCCGCGCGCCGCCTCTGCCACGTAGAGTTCCTTGAGCACCACGACAGGCCTCAGATCGTAGGTCCAGGGGATGAGATAGTGGACGGCGATGCCGACGGTCGCCCCGCCGACATCCGCCACGAACACACCGAAGCGGGGCGATGGCCCCAGCCCATGGTCGACGATGTCGGCCTCGGTGATGCGGAATTTGTCGTCATAGCCCTCGAATACGGCGAGCGCCCGCATAAGGACGAGCACCGCGCCGACATCCCGCCGCTCGAACGGACGGACGGTGACCGCCGCTTTGCGCATGGCTTTTTTCCTCGTTGCCGATCCTGTCTGGTTGGCGCACAGACCTCGGGCTGGCGATCATGGGCTCAGGACACCGGGCTCCTTGCCTAAGGCGAAGAGGAGATCCTCGTCCTGCCAGCCTGAAATGCCACCGATCATGATCTTGACCGGCAGGCCGAGGCTGGCCAGCTTGAAGGCCGCCCGATCCGCGCCATTGCAATGCGGCCCGGCGCAGTAGACCACGAACAGCGTGCCTGCCGGCCATTGCGCCATCCGCTCGGCCGAGATGTCGCGATGTGGCAGATGAAGCGCGCCCGGCACATGGCGGCGCTCATAGGCATCAGGCGAACCGACCACATGCAGAAGCACAAAGTCCGGCTCTCCGCTGCGCAGCGCTGCTGCGACATCGGAACAGTCGGTCTCGACGGAAAGCCGGCGCAAAAAGTGGTCCTGGGCGATTTCCGGCGATGCCACCGGAATGTCTGTCACGTAGCTCATTCTCGTATCTCCATTGTTGATGCGACCGAGATAAAGCACGAAGCGGTGTGATTGCAGCTGGCAGCTTTGCCATATATCATCAAGATCATGCCAAATGCGCCGCCTGCCAATCCGCGCTCTGCCAACCCGCTTGTGGTTGCCATTGCCTATGATGGCTTGTGCACGTTCGAGTTTGGCGTGGTGGTTGAAGTCTTCGCCTTGCCGAGGCCGGAGATGGGGCCGGATTGGTACCGTTTTGCGGTTGCCGGGATCGACCCCGGCGAAATGCGCGCCCTGGGCGGCGTGCGCATCGTCGCCGACGGTGGACCGGATCTGATCGATCAGGCCGACACGGTGATCGTGCCTGGATGGCGCGGAGCAGAGGCTCCTGTGCCGCCCTTGCTGATCGAAGCGCTCCGGAAGGCCAGCGAGCGGGGCGCACGCATCCTGTCCATCTGTTCGGGCGTCTTCGTGCTTGCCGCCGCAGGCCTGCTTGCAGGCAAGAAGGCAACCACGCATTGGCGCTACAGTGAAAGACTGAGGGAGCTGTACCCCGACATCACCGTGGTCCCGGATGTTTTGTACATCGATGAGGGAAATGTCCTGACATCGGCCGGAAGTGCTGCCGGCATCGATCTCTGCCTGCATCTCGTCCGGCGCGATTTCGGCACCAAGGCGGCCAACATGGTGGCGCGCCGCCTGGTCGTGCCGCCGCACCGCGATGGCGGCCAGGCGCAATATGTCGAGAGTTCCGTTCCGGAGCCGCACGAGCGCAGCCGGCTCGGGCCTTTGATCGACAGAATGCGTGCCGATATTTCCGCCGAATATCCCGTCGCTGTCCTGGCGGATCTGGCCGGGATGAGCGAGCGGACATTCCTGCGCCGGTTCGCGGCCGCCACCGGCGTCACGCCGGCGCGCTGGCTGCTCTCGGAACGGCTTTCGCGGGCGCGCACCCTGCTGGAAGATACCGCCATGCCGATCGAGCGGATTGCCGAGACCGCCGGATTTGGCGCCGCTGGCACGCTGCGGCATCATTTCCGTCAGCAATTCGCCACGACGCCGGCTGCGTACCGGGCGCGGTTCGGGGCCACCAACTCAGCCTGACGATTTCTACGCTGTCACGGCAATAGCCCCTCATAGCGGCCACGCGGCCGGATGATGCTGCCGCTGACGATCTGCTCGACCATGTGTGCGGCCCAGCCGACGCTGCGTCCAAGCGCGAACAGGTGGAACGGCGCATCGCGCGGCAAGCCGAGGCTGCGCGTCAGCACGGCCAGGGCAAAGTCGATATTCGCTGGAGCCCCGGTCGCGGCAATAGCGGCGGTTTCCAGCGACCGCAACGTCTCGTCGGTGTTGTCGATGGCCGCCAGAAGCGCCGTGGCCCTGGGATCGCCCTCGGGATAGAGTTGATGGCCGAAGCCAGGCAGTGGCCGGTCATGGCCGAGCCACCGCCGGATCGTGGCATCGGCGCCATGGCGCGCCGCATCCTCGGCCAGCTGCATCACGGCTTCGCCGGCGCCACCGTGCCGTGGGCCGGAAAGTGTTGCGAGGCCCGCCAGCAGGGAAGCGGCGGGCGAGGCTCCAGTGGAGGCGGCAACGCGGGCCGCGAAAGTCGATGCGTTGAGCTCGTGATCGGCGAGCAGCACAAGGGCGCGCCGGATCGCTTCCGCACCGGTATCATCGACCGACCAACCCCGAGCCAATCGCCGATGCACGGGATCCGGTCCGGTCTCGGCACCGAGAGCACCGGCCAGCACGCCGATCGCGCGCGCGGCATCAGCGCACAGAGAGGCGGCGCTGCGCCCAAGCGAAGGCCGCGCCTGGCCGGCAAGCAAGGCGAGTTGCGCAAAGGCCGAGGCGCGGCCGAGCTGGCGCGGCGCATCTGGCGACGGCGTTTCGAAGCGGACCGGTTCAGGCAAGGCCCAAAGCACAGCGGCGGTCTCTTCCAGCGTGGCATGATCGGACAGCGCAGCGGCGTCCTTGCCCCGATAGATCAGCTGGCCATGCCAAACGGTTGAGATCGAGGTGACGATCGATGGCTCGCCCCAGGCAATCGCGCTTTCCGCGATGGCCGAAGGGCTGCGTCCACGCGCCCTTCGCGTCGCCAGTGCGGCGATATCATCGGCGCGATATTCGCTGCGGCGCGGATCGGCCCTGTCCGGACGCATGCCGATTCGGCCGCGGCTGACATAGGCGTAAAGCGTCTGCGGCCTCACCCGAAGTCTCTCCAGCGCCTCTTCCCGCGACAACCATTCCGACATTTCTGGCTCTGATATTGATTCTATTGATCAAGATTGATGATAGCGTTTCACAGCCTTATCTCCGATCCGGAAAAGCTTCAAGGAGATAAGCAATGCCGAATGGGCTCGATGATGTGGTGGCGGCCGAAACCGTTCTGTCCGATGTGGATGGTCTGGGCGGCCGCCTGACGATCCGGGGTCATTCGCTGCCGGAACTGGCCGGCCGATGGACCTATCCGCAAGTGGTTCGCCTGCTGCTCGACGGCTTCTTCGAGGATTTGCCTGGTGACGCCGAACTGGAGACGAAACTGGGTGAGGCTCGGGTCGAAATATTCGACCGGCTCCGGTCTTCGCTGCCCTTGCTGGCGCCGCTTGAAATCTACAGCGCCATGCGCGCCGGCATGGCTCTGCTACCTGATGGCGAGACCCTGACCGACGCGCTACGGCTGATCGCGGCACCGGCGGTTCTGACGCCCGCCTTGCTGCGCCTGCAGCGCGGCGAACAGCCGATTGCACCAGATGGCAAGGCCGGTCATGCCGCCGACATGTTGCGGATGCTCAGCGGTTCGGTCCCGTCGCCGGCCTTGGCAAAAGCGCTCGACACCTATCTGGTGACTGTCTGCGACCACGGCCTCAACGCCTCGACCTTCGCCACCCGCGTCGTCGCCTCGACACTGGCCGGCCTGACATCGTCCGTGCTGGCCGGGCTCGGCGCGCTCAAGGGGCCGTTGCATGGCGGTGCGCCTGGCCCGGTGATCGAAATGCTCGATGCGATCCAGGCGCATGGCGATGCGGCCGGCTGGCTTCGCGACGAGATCACGCAGGGAAGGCGCATCATGGGTTTCGGCCATCGCATCTACCGCGTGCGCGATCCGCGCGCTGATGTGCTGAAGACTGTCGTGCGGCAGCTCGGTAGCGAGGGCGAAACCGGCCGCCGGCTGGCCTTCGCGGAAAAGGTCGAGCAGACGGCGCTCGAGGTGCTGCGGATCGCCAAGCCGCAGCGCGCGCTGCAGACCAATGTCGAATTCTACACGGCGCTTGTGCTGGAAGCGACGGGTTTTCCGCCGCAGGCTTTCAGCAATGTCTTTGCCGCAGGGCGCGTTGCCGGCTGGATAGCGCATGCGCGCGAGCAGCAGACGACCGGGCGGCTGATCCGTCCGCAATCGCGCTATGTCGGCCCGGTACCGGATCTCGTCGCCTGAAGTTCAATTCTGTTTCGAAAGACCCGAGGCCTCTCCGCATCGAAGCGGAGGGGCCTTTTTCGCGTGACCGAAATTTCATGTGATCACGCGACCGTTTTCGTGTTCTTGCCTTGGTCCGTCCTTATATGCTGCACTGCAACATAAGTCGCCGGCAACTGCATCCTTCAATGACGTAGGGGCAGGTTGGCGCATCAGATGACAGGAACGCCATGACCAAGAACGGCAAGGCGGAGGAAAAGAAGAAGATCAACATCGCGCTTCAGGGCGGCGGCTCGCACGGCGCCTTTTCATGGGGCGTGCTCGACCGGCTGCTGGAGGACGGCAGACTGGAGATATCGGCCGTCTCCGGCACCAGCGCCGGCGCCATGAACGCGGTGGCGCTGGCCGACGGATATGTGCGCGGCGGGGTCGAGGGCGCGCGCAAGAAGCTCGATGATTTCTGGCGCGCGGTGGCGGCAAAAGGCCGGTTCAGCCCAGTGCAGCGCATGCCGTGGGATGTTGCCTGGGGCAATTGGTCGATAGAGAAGTCGCCGGGCTATGTCTTCTTCGACACCATGTCGCGTGTGTTCTCGCCCTATGTCGCCAATCCGCTCGGCCTCAATCCATTGCGCGACGTCGTTGCGCAGGAGATCGATTTCAGGAATGTGCGCGTCTGCAAGTCGATGGAGTTGTTCATCTCCGCCACCAATGTCGAGACTGGACAGCTGCGGGTGTTTTCTGACGGCGAGATCGACCTCGACACAGTGATGGCCTCGGCCTGCCTGCCGCAACTGTTCCGCGCCGTCGAGATCAAGGGCGTGCCCTATTGGGATGGCGGCTATGGCGGCAATCCGGCGCTGTTCCCGTTCTTCAAGACAGCGGCAACCGAGGACGTGCTGCTGGTGCAGATCAATCCTGTGGTGCGCGAAGGCACGCCGAAAAGCGCCAACGAGATCCAGAACCGCATCGACGAGATCACCTTCAATGCCGGGCTGTTGAACGAATTCCGTTCGATCGCCTTCGTCAAGGAGTTGATCGCCGCCGGCCGTCTGCCGCATGGCGAGTATCGCGACATCCGCATGCACCGCATCGATGCCGACGAGGCGTTCAAGGACTTGTCGGCATCATCCAAGGTCAATGCCGAATGGGCATTCCTGAGCTATCTCAGAGATCTCGGCCGCACCGCCGCCAGCGACTGGCTGGAAGAGAATTACGACGCCGTCGGCAAACGGCCGACGCTCGATCTCTCCGGCGAACTCGACGACGGCTACAAGCCGCTGCGCGGGCCGGCACCCGGCCGCCGGGTGAAGGAGTTTCTTGCAGCGCGCAAGAACCCGGAGGCGGAGCGCTGGCGGGCTTAGATCAGTCTAAGCGATCTCAGCCTTTCAGCGCGAGATCGATCACCCTGATCAGCGCGGCGGCCGCCTGCCGTTGCTCGTCCGGATTGGTGATGCGCATTTTCATGCCTTCCAGGGCGTCGAGCAGGATATCCGCGAGCAGACGCGCCGAAAGATTCTTGATCGCGAGGTCGACGCCGTTTGCCCTTGCTTCTGTCTCGACCGCTCTTGCAATGTGCTCGACAAGCCCGGCACGCCAGCGGCCGATGAGGTCGGCGAGACTCGATTTCAGGTCGAGAAGTTCGGCGCCGTGCGGCGAGGCGGCTATGGCGCTCATCATCGAAATCAGCGCCGCGTCGATGGCGCGCGCCATGCGGTCGGCGAATGTGCCATCGCTGGCGAGTTCAACCTTCGCCTGCTCGACCGAGTGGGAAAAGACCATCATGGTCGTCGCGCGGTAGATGTCCGTCTTGTTCTTGAAGAGGAGATAAAGCGCTGGCCGTGACATTTCGGCGGCGCGCGCAATGTCGTCCATGTTGGTGCGGGAAAATCCATAGGCGAGAAACACCTTCATCGCGCCCTCCAGGATACGGGCGCGCTTTGTATTCGCGGCGATGTCCTCGGCTTCGATCATGGTGCAACGCTATCCCGTAAAGACCAGCTTGACAAAATGACGTATTTTGTCAAGCTGGTTGAGGGTGAAATGGCCAACTAGCCATATCGCCTCCGGCTGTGGACGACAACGAAGGGTATCACCATGCGCCTTACCGTCGACGGGCAGTCATTCGACATCGATGCCGATCCTGAGATGCCGCTGCTGTGGGCGCTGCGCGATCTCATCGGCAAGACTGGACCGAAATTCGGCTGCGGCATTGCCGCTTGCGGCGCATGCACCGTACATGTCGATGGGCAGCCGGTGCGCTCCTGTTCGCTGCCCGTGGGTCAGGTCACCGGCGCGATCACAACGATCGAAGGCATCGCCGCCAACGGCAAGCTGCACCCGGTGCAGCAGGCGTGGCTGGAAGAGCAGGTCGCTCAATGCGGCTACTGCCAGGCGGGCCAGATCATGAGCGCGGTGGCGCTGCTCGACGAGGTCGCCGATCCGAGCGATGCCGATATCGACAATGCCATGGGCGGCAATCTCTGCCGCTGCGGTACCTATCCAAAGATCCGCGCCGCCATCAAACGGGCGGCCGTCCTCAGGACAGCGGGCATCTGATCATGGCCAGTCTCGGAAAGATCGCCCGTCGCACATTTCTCATTGGCACTGCCGCCATCGCCGGTGGCATCGCCGTCGGCTATTATTACTACCGCAAGCCCTTCGCCAACCCGCTCGAGGCTGATCTCGGCAAGGGCGAAGCGACCTTCAACCCGTTTGTGAAGATCGGCGCCGACAACACCATCACCATCGTCGCACCACGCGCCGAAATGGGGCAAGGCGTCTCGACGACCTTGGCCGCCCTGGTCGCCGAGGAGCTCGATGTCAGCCTCGATCAAGTCAAGGTCGAGCATGGCCCGGCATCCTATGCCTATTACAATTCCGGCATCATGGAGGAGGGCGGTCCATTCGCCTTCTTCGATGAAAGCATGACGGCGGAGACTGTACGTTCAGGCCTGCTCGTGGTCGGGAAACTCCTCGCCTTGCAGGGCACGGGCGGTTCTTCCTCGATGCGCGACGGCTTCGGCAAGATGCGGCAGGCGGGCGCTGCGGCGCGCCAGATGTTGATCGCCGCGGCGGCGCAGAAGCTCGGTGTTGCCGCCGGTGACCTGGAAACGGCTGACGGTTCGATCCGCCACAAGGCGTCGGGCAAATCGGTTTCCTATGGAGAGGTCGCCGCAGCCGCCGCTGCCCTGGCGCCACCGGCGCAATTCAGGCTCAAGGACAAGGCCGAATGGAAATTGCTCGGCAAGCCGCAAAAGCGTATCGACATGCTCGCCAAGGTCACCGGCGCCCCGATCTTCGGTATCGATGTCAGGCTGCTGGACATGCTCTACGGCACGGTAAAGATGAGCCCGCGCTTCTGGTCGAAGCCGGTTTCAGCCGATCTCTCCAAGGCGCGGAAGATGCCGGGCGTGGTCAAAATCGTGCCGATCGAGACCAATTATGGTCACGGCTTCGGCATCATCGCGGAAAACACCTGGGCGGCGTTCAAGGCGGCAGAGTTGATCGAGGCCAAATGGGCCGATCCCGACTATCCGCTTGATAGTGCCGCCATCGACGGCGTGCTGAAACGGGCGCTCGGCGAAAAGGGTTCGGCCACGCGCGACGATGGCGATGTCGACAAGGCTTTCGCCGATGCGCCGCGCGAGAGGATCATCGAGGCCGATTATGCGGTGCCCTATCTGGCGCATACGACGATGGAGCCGATGAACGCCACGGCACAGCTCAAGGACGGTGTCCTCGACATCTGGTGCGGCAATCAAGCGCCCACCATCTTGCGCCAGCTTTGCGCCAATCAACTCGGCATCGAGCAGGACAAGATCACGGTGCACACCACCTTCCTTGGCGGTGGTTTCGGCCGCCGCATCGAGATGGACTATGCACTCTATGCCGCGCAGATGGCCAAGGAAACGGGCGGGCGTCCGATCAAGGTGACCTGGACCCGAGAGGAAGACACGCGGCACGACGCCTATCGCCCGGCTGCCGTGGGCAAATTCCAGGCGCGGCTTGGCGACGACGGCCTGCCGGTCGCCCTCGACATGAAGCTGGCCTCGCCCTCGGTTACCGCAGGGGTGCTACGCCGGCTGTTCCCCTCGATATCGCCGATCGGTCCCGACAAGACCATCGTCGACGGCGCCTTCGACCAGCCCTACTCCATCCCAAACTACCGGGTGAGCGGCATAGCCGCGCCCGTCTCCATTCCTGCCGGCTTCTGGCGGTCGGTGGGCGGTTCGATCAACGGCTTTTTCCATGAGGGCTTCATGGACGAAATCGCGGTCGCCGGAAAAATCGATCCGGTCGAGTTGCGCAAGAAATTGATGGCCGACCATCCCTCAGCGGTGAAGGTTGTCGAAAAGGTCGCCGAGATGGCGAAGTGGAATGAGGCGCTTCCCGCCGGCAAGGCGAAGGGCATGGCGTTCACGCTGTCGTTCGGCAGTTGGGTCGGCGAGATCGTGCAAGTGGCGGATACGCCGGCCGGCATCCGCATCGAGAAGGTATGGATCGCCGCCGATGTCGGCACCGCACTCGATCCCGGCATTATCGAAGCTCAACTGATTTCCGCTGCCATCTACGGCCTGTCGGCGGCGATGGGGCAGGAAATTACTTTCGCCGATGGCATGGTCGAACAGTCGAATTTCCACGATTTCGACGCCATGCGCATCTTTCAATGTCCGGTGTTCGAAGTCGCCATACTGGAGAATTTCCACAAGATGGGCGGCGTCGGCGAGGTCGGCACACCGCCGGTGGCACCGGCACTGGCCAACGCCATCTTTGCGCTCACGGGCAAACGCATTCGGACATTGCCACTGTCGAAACAGGTGACCTTCGCATGAAAAAGCTCCTCATCATGCTGATGCCTGCTGCCGTAACGTTCTTGGCGGCGCCTATCGCAACCGCGCAGGAAGCCCAGCCGCCGGCGCCGGCCACTGTCGATGTCGCCAAGGGCCTGCCCGAATGGGACAAGATCTACCAGGTGTTTTCGCATCCGCGCTGCGCCGACTGCCATGTCTCGGATGACCGTCCGCGCTGGTCCGGCGCGCATTATGGCGGTGTGCGCGTTCACGCCTTCAACGTCCAGCGCGGCGCCGACGGTTCCGGCTTCGGCAATCCCGGCCTGCGTTGCACGACATGCCATTCATCCAGCAATTCCAGCATATTGCATGGCCCTCCCGGCGCCCCGAACTGGCACATGGCGCCGGTCGAGATGGTCTGGTTCGGAAAGTCCTCGCCGGAAATCTGCGCCCAGATCAAGGATCCCGCCCGCAATGGCGGGCGCAGCTTGCAAGATGTCGCGCTGCATGTGCGCGACGACAAACTGGTCGCCTGGGGCTGGGCGCCGGGGTTGGATCGTGAGCCGGCTCCAGGCTCGGCCGAAGCAACCTATCAAGCGATCGAGAACTGGATGGCGGCAGGCGCGCCCTGTCCGGCAAAGTAACATTCCATCAATCGCAAGGTCAGTTTGGCCCGGCTGAGTCAGAGATGACCGGCAGATCGAGCTGGCGCTTTGCCGTCGTGGCTTTCCCCAGCCGGATATCGTATCTTAGAACCTGTTGGGCAAAAGGCTGCTGAAAAGCAGCGACACCTATTGTCATGGGTCGAAACCGAGATGCCCCGGACGCGCAGTTTCTTCCGACAAGCCTCTCAGGAGCAGGCGAAGGCCCCGTTTGAGATCACGTTCGAAGTCATAACGGAAAGGCATTAGTTCAGTAGTTTGGAGCGCTACGTTCGCCACTGACGACGGGTGTGAAAGCGGCCATAGCCCGGTTATCATGATCAGGGTCCAGTGCATGAACTCCTCGCAGGCGGATAGCGATAGAGAGCGTGTCCGCCCATGCAGCAAGCTGGCACACTCCTGAATAAGCAACAGCGAGCCAGTTTTGAAATCGCGAATGCATTCGGCCGACACGTTGTGTTCGATGATCGAAGGCAAAATGCTCGTCAGATGACCAAGCAGCGGACGAGCCGAGGCCGTGCGGGCGATGGCGTCGGCCAGTCTTTCGGCACTTACCGGCTCGTTCGACGTTCCAAGGTCCGATCGCAGATCGTTGTACCAAAGAGCTGCCTCCTCACGAAGCACTTCCATTAGCAGGGCTTCGCGGCTTTCGAAGTAGCGGTAGACATTTGATTTCGTCATCCCGGCATGTCTGGCCAGCTCATTAAGGCCAAAGACGACCGCGCCTGGCTGCTCGCTCAGCAGCGTACGGGTCACGTTCAGCAAATGGGAGCGCCGTTCCTCCTTTTGCTCGGGGCGGCGTGCACGCTGAAATTCACCTGGTTTCAAATTTGACCTCCCGTCTTGACAAGGAACCATCGGTCTCTTATTTGGAGACCAATGGTCATTAAGCGATAGGTAGCCGATCGCGCCAGCATTGCAAGGAGCTCGATATGGCGAAAAAGCCTCTCATGGTCCGTCCCGAACTGTTATCTCGGGACCTGGCCGGAACCATATACATCATCACGGGGGCGAACTCAGGCATCGGCTTCGTGGTCGCGCGCCAGCTTGCCAAGCAAGGCGCCGCGGCCATCATGGCATGCAGGCGTGTCGCCGATGGAGAGCGGGCAGCCCGGGAGATCCTTGAGGAGTTTCCAAAAGCCCGGCTGGATGTCATGGAACTGGACCTCGGCAGCCTCGTGTCCGTGCGCGCTTTCGCGGCGTTGTTCCAGAACCGCTACAAACGCCTCGACGGATTGGTGAACAATGCTGGCCTCATGCACACGCCCAAAGGCCGGACCAAGGACGGCTTTGAAACTCAGTTCGGCGTCAACTACCTCGGCCCCTTCCTGCTTACGTCCCTGCTGACGGATGTGCTGAAGGCAAGCGCGCCGGCGCGCATCGTCAACGTGTCGAGTTCCTATCATGAGCAGGCCTTGGGCCGGATCGGTGCCATTCATTTTGACGATCTGAATTACCAACGTCGTCCATTCGACAGTTGGGAGGCTTACGCCCAGTCGAAACTCGCAAGCCTGATGCATGCCCGGGAACTGGCCCGGCGGCTGGCGGAAAGCGGCGTGGTCGCGGTTAGCCTCAATCCGGGCTTCGTGCGGACCAATCTCATTCGCACCTCCCTGCCAAGCTGGGCAATGAAGGTCCTGAACGTTGTTCTGAACCCGTTCTTACGCCTGGGTGGCATGATTGAACCCTGGGAAGGTGCACAAACCACCCTTCACGCATTACTCGCTCCCGAAGTGGTCGGACAGTCCGGCGCGTATTTCAGTCAGATTGGTCTCTACAAGGACAAAGCGGCGCGCCTTGGCGGCTGGCCCATGCGTTCGCCCAACCCGGCCGCGTACGACGACGACGCAGCCAGGCGTCTCTGGGACGTAAGCGAAGAGTTGGTGGGTTTGCGCTGAGCTGTGGGCTATCTGGCTCCAGGTCCCGAACCTCGAACCGGCCAGCAGGCCCTTCGATTTCGCGAATTCGGCGCCGGACATTTTTGTCCCAGCGTTGCGGACCTTGAAGATTTCGAGATTGCGAAGTCGAGGCCGCCCAGCGGGTGCTGTCGATCATCCGCGGCGAGGAGTTCCATGCCGCAATATCACAACTGCCAGGCTATCGCGTGAAAGACGCCGGATCGATCAAGACCATCAGCGAGGTCTTCCGGAACTCCGAGTAATGCCCAGGGCGATCCGGCAAGGCAGCAACCTTCACGTGTGGAGGATGTTTCATCATGCTGACGCCTGTTGCCACCGACATCCCTACGATGCCGCGTGCTGTCACAAAGTGTTGCTGGAAAAATCACGAGCGGAACATCGACGACACTCCTGCGAATGGCCCGGAAAATCGGCTGAGTTTCCGCAGCTGTGCTGTGCTCGTGATACACCGCGAGCCCGTGGGCCACGCCGATCCCTGACGCCTTCGGCGCTGGGTTCCATATCAACGAACCGGACCCGGGCCATCCTGGTCTGATTGGTGTACGCTGCTATTTCTCAAGCAATTCCAATGCATTGGGCTAACATCTACGATGCCGGAGACGATGTCGCTCTGACCGAAAATGATTTGGCCTGTCGGCCAAAATCCGTGTCGAGATCCAAGAATCCGGTGCGTGACAGGGATGGTATTTCGCAGAACATCGATCTGGCTGTCGGCAATGACAGACGGTCGTTCGGGGCGAGTCGCGAGGGGAGATCGTGAGCCGGTTGCGAACCCGCTCTACTGGTATTTAGGCAAGTCGAGAAGAGTTTCGCGGCGGCCACACTCTGCCTGGCTACGCAATGCTTCTGCAACTTTCAGACTATATCGCGGTGCAACTTTGATGTAGAAGCGCGCTCGCCTACCACGGCAATTTGAACACGGTCAGGCGCGCACCCATATCGGCGACGCGCCCGCGTCATCAAGGCGCGGTGCTGGCCGAACCCGCAGTGGAAAAATGACGATGCCTAAAATCAGGTTTCACAAGCTTGCAGCCATTGTTGTGCTCATTGGTTTCGCGGCGTGGATGGGGACAGGTGAGTTCTCGTCGGTCGGCAGCGTAGCGGCCAACAAGGCCAAGGCAGCCGAAGTCGAGCAGGGCAAGGCGCCGGACGCGAGCAAGCCGAAGGCCGCTGAAGCCGAGCCAAAGGCGCCACTGCGCACCGTCGCGGTGGTGACGCCGCCACGCAAGACCTATGCGCGCGCCATCCGCATCTCCGGGCTGACCGAGGCCGACAAGCGCGCCGTGCTTGCTACCCGCGTCGCCGGCGTCATCGAAAAGCTGCCGGTCAAGCAAGGCGATCACGTCAAGACCGGCGACCTGGTGCTGATGCTGGCGGCGGAGGAAAAGATCTCGATGCGCGATAATGCCAAGCAGCTTGTCGCGCAACGGCTAGCCGAGCTGGACGCGTCGCTGCGGCTGATGAAGACTGGTAATTTGCCCAAGCTGCAGCTCGACACCGCCCGCTCCAATCTGACCCTGGCGCAATCGCAGCTGGATACCGCGCAGGCCGAGCTTGACCGCAACGAAGTGAAGGCGCCCTTCGATGGCGTCATCGACCGCGTGCCGGTGGAACTCGGCAGCTCGGTCATGCAGGGTGGTGAGGTGGCGACCATCCTCAAGCTCGATCCGGTGATCGCGCGCGGCGAGATCAGCGAGCGCGACCTCGGCTATCTCAAGATCGGCGACAAGGCCAATGTGCGGCTGGTCAGCGGCCAGACCGTCGAAGGCACGGTGCGCTATATCAGCCGCGACGCGTCGTCGGCGACCCGCACCTTCCGCGTCGAGGTGGCCATTCCCAATGGCGACGGCTCCGTGCCGGCCGGCATGACGGCGGAAATCCAGCTCAGCGCATTGCCGACCGATGCGGTCCTGCTGCCGCGTTCGGTGGTGACGCTGGGCGACAAGGGCGATCTCGGCATCCGCGCCGTCGGCAAGGACAACAAGGTGGCGTTCTTCCCGATCGACCTGGTCGACGACACGCCGACCGGCCTCGTGCTTGGCGGCATCCCGGCCGATGCGCGCATCATCGTTGCCGGCCAGGAGCTGGTGAAGGAAGGCGATGAGGTCAAGCCGGTCGAAGCCGACCAGGCGACCATCAACAAGCTGATCGGCGACGCCACCGGCGGGACGCAGTAGCCCTGGCTACGGCGGATACTCCGGGCGGGGTCAATCGGCTGCGACGCAGCTCCTGAAATTCAACGACAGGCGTTAGCCATGGATATCGTCAAACTCGCGATCAACAACGCCCGCCTGACCATCTCGGTCCTGGTCTTCCTGCTGATTGCAGGCTGGGTCGCCTATCAGTCGACGCCGAAGGAAGCGGAACCCGACGTTCCGATTCCGATGATGTATGTCAGCCTGATCTATCAAGGCATTTCGCCTGAAGATTCCGAGCGCCTTCTGCTGCGGCCGATGGAAAGCAAGCTGAAAAGCCTGAAGGGCCTCAAGGAAATGCGCTCGGCCGCCTTCCAGGGCGGCGGTTATGTGCTGGTCGAGTTCCAGCCTCAGACCAACCTGGCGACGGCGCTGCAGGACACGCGCTCCAAGGTGCAGGACGGCAAGGCCGACCTGCCGCAAGCGGCCGAGGAACCTGTCGTCACCGAGGTCAACATTTCCGAATTCCCGGTGCTCGTCGTCACTCTGTCCGGCGAATTGCCCGAACGCGTGCTGGCCGCCGCGGCGCGCGAATTGCGTGACCGCATCGAGGAGGTGCCGGGCGTTCTCGAAGGTTCGCTGCAGGGCTCACGCGACGATCTGGTCGAGGTCGTCATCGATCCTATGAAACTGTCTTCCTACGGCTTGCAGCTCGATCAGTTGATCGGCGCCGTCGGCGCTTCCAACAGCCTGGTCGCCGCCGGCAACATCGAAGGCTCGGAAGGCAAATACGCTGTCAAGGTGCCGTCGCTGATCGAGACGCCCGAAGATGTGGCGTCCTTGCCGGTGGTTGCCGGCCCCAATGCCGTGGTGCAGGCCAAGGACATCGCGACGATCCGCTCGACCTTCGCCGACGCCACGACGATCACGCGCCTCAACGGCAAGCCGGCCATCGCCATCGAAGTCAAGAAGCGCATCGGCGCCAATCTGATCGACACGCTCACCAAGGTGCGGGCGGTGTCCGATGCCTTCGTCAAGACGATGCCCGAGGGCATGCATGTCACCTACACACAGGACAAGTCGGTCTTCGTCAACCAGCTGCTTGGCGACCTGCAGAACCATGTGATGATCGCCGTCATCCTGGTGTTCATCGTCATCCTCTACGCGCTGTCCGGCCGTGCCTCGCTGCTTATTGGACTGGCAATCCCGTCATCCTTCCTGATCGGCATCCTGCTGCTCGCCATGATGGGCTACACGATCAACATGATCGTGCTGTTCAGCCTCATCCTGGCGGTCGGCATGCTGGTCGACGACGCCATCATCGTCACTGAGTTCGCCGAACGGCGCATGAGTGAAGGCATGCCGAAGCAGGATGCCTTTGCGCTTGCCGCCAAGCGCATGGCCGGTCCGGTCATCGCGGCAACGATGACGCGCATTGCCGCCTTTTCGCCGCTGCTGTTCTGGCCCGGCATCATCGGCGACTTCATGAAGTACATGCCGATCACGCTGATCGTGACGCTGTCGGCCTCGATGCTCTATGCGCTGGTCTTCGCGCCGACGCTGGGCGCGATCTTCGCCAAGGCGCCTCAGCATCACGAGGATGACAATCGCGACGGCTGGTACATGGCTGTCGTCAAGCAAGCGGTGCGCTTCCCAATCACCGTGCTGGTGCTCACCGTCGTGATGCTGACCGGCATCTTCGTCGGCTATTCGAAGTATGGCGCCGGCGTCGAGTTCTTCCCGAGCGTGGAACCGGATTACGGCCTGCTCTATGTGCATGCCCGCGGCAACCTTTCGCTGGCCGAAATGGACACGGCGACCAAGATCGCCGAAAACCGGCTGCTCGGCTGGCCAGGCCTGAAGTCGGTCTATACTCGTGTCGGCAAGTCCGACGGCGGCGGCCAGGACGTTCCGGAAGACGTCGTCGGCGTTATCCAGTACGAATTCATCGACTGGCGCGAGCGCAAATCGGCGAACGATATCCTGAACGATCTGCGGGGTGTCATGGCTGGCATTCCCGGCGTCGACGTCGAGGTGCGCGTGCCGGAAGCCGGCCCGCCGACCGGCAAGCCGATCCAGATCAGGCTTTCCGCAGTCGATCCCAAGGGATTGGACGAGAAGGCGCGTGCGGTGGCGGCGCGCATCGCCAAGGTGCCCGGCGTCATTGACATTTCCGACGGCTTGCCGCCGCCCGGTGTCGACTGGGCGATCGAGGTCGACCGCGCCAAGGCAGCGCAATATGGCATCAGCCCGACTTCGGTCGGAACGGTGGTGCAACTCGTCACCAATGGTCTGAAGCTCTCGGAATACCGGCCTGCCGGCGCCGACAAGGCGGTCGACATCCGGCTGCGCCTGCCGGAGGACCGGCGTACGCTGTCGACGCTTGACGAACTCAGGGTGCAGACCTCGCAGGGATCGGTACCGATCTCGAACTTCGTCGTGCGCAAGGCGAAGCCGAGCGTCGGCATCCTCAACCGTATCGACGGTGCCCGCACCGTGGTGGTGCAGGCCAACGTTGCCGCCGGCGCCCAGGTCGCGGCCGTCCAGCAAGAGGTTACGCAGGCCGTCACCGACATGAACCTCGGCAGCGGCATCCGCTGGAAGCTCGCCGGCTCGAACGAGGACAGCGCCGAAGCCAGCGCCTTCCTCAGCAAGGCCTTCGGTGCGGCGATCTTCCTGATCTTCCTGGTGCTGCTGGCGCAGTTCAACAAGTTCACCAGTGTCTGGCTGGTGCTGTCCTGCGTGGTCATGGCGACGATCGGCGTCTTCCTCGGCCTGCTGATAACAGGCGAGACCTTCGGCATCGTCATGTCGGGCATCGGCGTCATCGCGCTGGCCGGCGTGGTGGTGAACAACAACATCGTGCTGATCGATACCTATGACCGGCTGCGCGAAGAGGGCTGGGACAAAATGGAGGCCGTGCTGCAGACCTGCCGAGAGCGGGCGCGACCGGTGGTGCTGACCGCGGTGTCGGCCATTCTCGGCGTGCTGCCGATCGCCTTCGGCCTTGGCCTGGAAATCTTCCATCACGAGACGACGATCAATGCGCCGTCGACGCAATGGTGGATTTCGCTGTCCTCGGCCATCGTCTTCGGCCTGTCATTCGCCACCGTGCTGACGCTGGTGGTGACGCCGTCGATGCTGATGGTGTTCACCCGCGCCAAGATCAAGCCCGGCGCGCGGCGCGGCTTGTTCAGCCGGCTGTTCCGGCGCGGCAAGGGCGAGATCTCGTCGGATGCGCCAACGGTGGGCGCCGAACCGGCGATCGCCTTCCCGAAAGCCGCCGAATAGGCGCACTGCGTGATTTGGAATGGCAAAGGCCACCCGGAACAACCGGGCGGCCTTTTGCATTGTTCCCCCGCACGACTTCAAATGCGTGGAACTCTTCATGCCGATCAGCACCATCGTCGTCATCGTCCTGATCCTTGTCCTCATTGGCGCGGTACCGGCTTGGCCGCATTCGCGCTCGTGGGGTTATGGACCGTCGGGCATTCTTGGCGTGGTGCTGGTGGTGGTTCTGGTGTTGCTGCTGATGGGACGGCTCTAAGTCGGCGCGCCCTCAGCATCGCGTTCAGGCTGCTTTCGCGACGCCGCTCACCGTGGCGATGCCAAGATCATTGAGAGCCTTGGCGACCGCCTGATCGAGCGGCGTGTGCGGGATTTCGCCGATGATGCCTTCCAGCCGGGTCGAGGCCAGTTGATGCGGCTCGAAGCGCAGGTATGACATCGAGACGATCTCGCGCCACATTGCCACGAACGGGCTGCCGGCGCGCAGCACCCACCAGGGCATCGAGGTCATCTTGAGCGGGCGGCCAACAGCCTCCTCGGCGGCAGCTTTGATCTGCAGATCGGTGATCGCATGGCCCGGAAAGTTCAGCGCTTCATAAGAGCCGAGCTTGTCGAGATTCTTGGCCAGCGCGACGAAGCCAACGGCGAAATCCGGCAGATAGGCCCATTCATGCACGAGGTCGGCCGGGCCGGGTGCGGTGTATGTGCCCTTGCTGATCTTGGCGGCGACGACCAGGTCGAACCACGAGCCGCTGCCGGTGCCGCCGAAGAAGTCGCCGGCCCGCAGAATGATGGTGCGGACACGGCCGGCTTCGGCCTCACCGCGGAACAAATCCTCCATGGCGCAGCGGATGCGGCCCTTTTCGGTCGTCGGGTGGAACGGCGTGTCTTCCGTGATCACCGCAGGCATCGGCGAGCCGTAATTGTAAACGGTGCCGGGGAAAAGATGCAGCGCGCCATTCGCATGGCAAGCGGCCATGACGTTTTCGGCCATCGGCAGGCACTTGCCCCAGTCGGTGTAGATCGGGTTGAGGCCGTTGAAGATGATGTCGACGCCTTCCGTGGCGCGGATCAGCGATTGACGGTCCAGCGCGTCGCCGGCAACCGCCGTGGCGCCCTTGAGTTCGGCAGGCACCTTGCCGGTGCGGGTGACGGCGCGGACATCGAAGCCTGCATCGATGAAAGCCTTGCCAACCACGCGGCCGAGCCGGCCATTGGCGCCGAGAATTGCGATCTTGGTCATTTGGGTTCTCCTGCTTGGTGTTTGCGGGGGTGTGTTGTTTGCAGGTCGAATATCGCCGCATCACATACGAATAGAAATTGACTATGTCTGGAGTTTTGATATTTAAAAATGAATGGAAGATATCGATTGGAACCTCATCAAGAGCTTCGTCACGGTTGCGGAAACCGGCAGCCTTTCGGCTGCGGCGCGCAAGCTGTCGGCCAGCCAGCCGACGCTTGGCCGTCACATCGGCGAACTGGAGCAAGCGCTCGGTGTCACCCTGTTCCGGCGCGGGCGCAGTGGCTATGCGCTGACGGAAGCCGGCGCCACACTGTTCGAACGCGGCAAGGCGGTGAGCGAACAGGCGAGTGCCTTTTCACTGCTGGCGCTGGGTTCGGTCGAGGCGATCGAAGGCACCGTGCGCATCGCCGCCAGCGAAGTGGTGGCTGCCTATGTGCTGCCCGACATGATGGCGCGGCTCGGCATCGAGGAACCCGGCATTGAGGTTGAGATCGTTGCCTCGAACCAGGTCGAGAACCTGCTGCGCCGGGACGCCGACATCGCCATCCGCATGGTCAAGCCGGCACAGAACGAGTTGGTGGCGCGCAAGGTCTGCGATATCGCGCTGTGCGCCTGCGCGGCCGTTTCTTACCTGGACCGGCGCGGCCGTCCGTTGGGGCCGGCCGAGCTCGCAGACCACGCCTTGATCGGCTTTGACCGCAGCGACGAGATGATCCGGGGCTTTGTCCAGCATGGCATCCCGGTCACCCGTGGCAGTTTCCGATTCAGAGCCGACAACCAGATCGTTTTATGGGAAGCGGTGCGGGCGGGAAACGGCATCGGCCTTGGCCAGGAGCCACTGGCCGATCGCGATCCGCTGGTGGAGAAGGTGCTGTCCGGCCTGCCTTTGCCTGGCCTGCCGGTGTGGCTGGCCATGCATCGCGACGTGCGCAGCAGCGTGCGCATCCGCCGCGTGGCGGATTTTCTCCACGAGGAGCTGAAACGCTATTCGGCGGGTGCTGGTGCGAATTCGGCGCTGTGAGCAAGGCCCGCCATCAGCAAGACGACAATCAGCAGCACCGACATGGCGATGAAGATCGGCCCGAAGCTGGAATGCTCGGCAACGAAGCCGATCGCCGACGGCGCCACCAGAATGCCGGAATAGCCCATGGTGGTGACGACGCTCATGCCGGTTCCCGACGACATGCCTTCCTGGTTACCGCCGGCCGAAAAGATGATCGGCACCATGTTGGCGATGCCAAAGCCGCAAAGCGCAAAGGCCGCGATAGCAAGCCAAGGCGAGGGCGATAGGCCGGCAATCAGCATGCCGGCGGCGGCGACGACTGCCGAGCCGCGCAGGGTCGTCACCGCGCCAAAACGGTTGCGCACGCCGTCGCCGAAAAAGCGCATGATCGCCATGACGCCGGAAAAGGCGGCGTAGGCAAGACCGGCGATGGCAAGGTCGGCGCCGAGCTCCTGGCGGAGGTACAATGCCGCCCAGTCGAGCACCGCGCCTTCGGAGACCATTGTCAGCAGTGCCATCAGGCCGATCAGGTAGACCAGCGGGTTTGCCGGCAGCGTGAATTTATGATGCTCGGCTGCCGGTGGCCTGTCCTCGGCGACGAGATGGCCGACCGCCACCGCGATCACCGCGAAGGCCAGCGCGGTCACCACCGCGGCGTGGGCGAGATGGCCATAGTGCTGGATGGCAAAGCCGCCCAAGCCGCCGCCGGCAAAACCGCCAAGGCTCCAGAAGCCGTGCGAGGACGACATGATCGCGCGGGACAATTTCCGTTCGACCACCACCGCATTGGCATTCATGGCAACGTCCATGCCGCCGATCGAGCCGCCGAAAATGATCATGGCGATCGCCGCCAGCGGTACATTGGGCGCCAGCGCCACGACCAGCAGACCAAGGCTGCCGCAAAGGGCGAACCAGCGCAGCACGGTGCGCGAGCCATGCCTGGAGATCAAATGGCCGCACCAGCTCATCGCGGCGACGGCGCCGACGCCGAACAAGAGGATCAGCAGGCCAAGTGTGAATTTGGTGATGTCGAGCCGGGTGAGGAAGACCGGGATCTGCGGCGCCCAACTGCCGGTCAGGAAGCCGTTGGCAAGGAAAATGGCGGCCACGGCCCATCGCCCGCGGATGGCAGTCTGCATGGCGTTTGGCGCGTTCATAAGGCGAGTCCGGTCAGAAAATGGCTCAGCGCGGCAAATTAGATCGATTCAATTTGTAGTCAAGCGCTGGCCTGTGGGAATTGCTTGAACCAAAGAGCGAAACAGACCGGCATTGCTGATGGCGGGTTGAAACCTTAGAGATTAGCCGAAACGCTCCTCCCTTCGTCATCCACGGGCGAAGCAAGGAGCGAAGCGACGTGGCGCAGACCCGAGGATCCTGTGCCGTGCCGTATGTGCGATGATACGGTGCAGAATCTGCCTTGGTGGGCGCGACCTTCATTCTGAGCCGCTGTGCTTGTGCCGGCCGACACACAGAATCCTAGGGTCTGCGCCGCGTCGCTTCGCTCCTTGCTCCGCCCTAGGATGACGAAGCCGCGAAGGTTTGGTCCACACAGGCGCCGGAAGAAGGTGGTCGGCGGTCGCTCGCCGTATCAGGCCGACCTAATGGTCCTTCGGCCGCCTGGCTTCGAACTCCGCCTTCTTGGCATCCGACGCTTCGGTCTGGTTGAGTGCCTGCCACTCGGCATAGGGCATGCCGTAGACGATCTCGCGCGACTGGTCCTTGCCGAGGTCGACGCCCTTGGCGTTCGCCGCCTCGCGGTACCAGTTCGACAGACAGTTGCGGCAGAAGCCGGCGAGATTCATCAGGTCAATGTTCTGCACGTCGTTGCGTTCTCTGAGGTGCTCGACCAAGCGGCGAAAGGCGGCGGCCTCGAAATCGCGTTTCTGTTCGTCGCTGAGTTCGGTCATTTTCCTGATCCTCACACCGGCCCGGTGCGCGAGCCGAACATCTTTACCGCATGTATATCGGGACGGCGGTCGATCGCGTCAACGATCGGTGCCAGGCGCTCGGCCCAGGCGACCGCGCCCTTCTGGTCTGATATCAGGTCCTGGCGGATCTCGATCAATGCGTGGGCGTAGCCATTGACGATGGCATGTTTGAACATGGTGTCGCCGCGCAGCGCGCCGTCATAGGGCTCGTTGTCGCCGACGACGAGGTTCTTGTCTTCAGCCAACATGTCGATCAGCGGCCGCGCCACCCGGTCGTCAAGGTCCCATAATATGCCGACATGCCAGGGGCGCTTGATGCCCTGCATGACCGGCGTGAAGGAATGCACCGAGAAGATGAAGGGTGCCTGTCCGGAAGCCTGCGCGACCGAAGCAATCTTGGCGCCGACCGCGTCGTGGTAGGGACGATAGAAGGTGTCGAGCCGCCTTTCGCGCTCCTCGGGCGCCATCGGATAGTTTCCCGGCACGACGGTGCCATCATAGAGCTGGCGAATGAGCGTCGGGTCGTCCTCGCCGCGATTGGGATCAATCAGCAGCCGCGAAAAATTGGCGAGCACCGCCGGCACGCCGAGCAGGGCGGCCAGTTCGCGCGTCACCGCTTCGACGCCAATGTCGTAGGCAATGTGTCGGTCGAACTCCGCTGAGGGCATGCCGAGGGTGCCATAGTCATCCGGCAGGTCGCGGCGGGCATGGTCTGCCAGAAGCACGATGCCTCGCTTGCGGTCGCCCTCGACAATGTCGAAAGGCGCGAAAACTGTGGATCGGGTCATTGGCGGGAATGGTCTGTTCGCTGGCTTTCGGGACTATCGTCATACTGTGACGAGGATAGGCTTCTTACAACCCCTTGAATTGTCTGCGATCATTTTCAAGATACGACAACCGTACGATCGATCCTGTCATCCGGGACGGCTTCGAAAGGATTGCTGCCATTCATCGTCCCCGATATGGCGTGTTTCACGCATTTCCCCAAAGGATCTCGGCCCAGCTATGAAGCCGGACTCACAGAGCCAGTTCGATCTCATCGTCGTCGGTGGCGGCCCAGCCGGCAGCGCGGCCGCGTTCACCGCGGCATCTCGGGGGTTTCGAACCTGCCTCATCGACAAGAGTGCTTTTCCCCGAAACAAATTGTGCGGAGGGCTCGTCAGCGGCCGTAGCAAAGGGGTGTTCGAGACCGTGTTTCGACGATCCTGGGATGAAAAATTGTTCGTCTCTTCGGATCGCTTGCGCTTCTATTTCAACAACAGCTTCCTGGCGGACAACAATGGTTATTCCACGCTCTATTTCACAATGCGCAAGAAGTTCGACAACTACCTCCTGGAGATCGCCAGTGAGGCCTCTGTTGATCTGAGGCTCAGCGCGGAGATCGTCAACGTCGACCTCCAAAACAACATGCTGCAACTCAAAACCGGAGAATCCTTGGCCTTCAGGTTTCTGATTGGGGCCGATGGCGTGAACAGCCAAATCGCCAAGGCCCTTTTCGGTGCCTCCTTCGATCCCAAGACGATCGGATTTGGCCTTGAGGTGGAGGTTCCACGATCCGATATGCCTGATGCCTTGGATCGCGCGGAGGTCGATTTCGGCGCTGCTCACTGGGGATACGGCTGGATATTCCCGAAACACGAGACGTTCACGATTGGCGTTGGCGGCATTCACCGTTTCAACCCCGACCTCAAACAAAGCCTTGAGACGTACCTGTCGTACAAGAATCTTGCGATCGCCGACTACAGGGTAAAAGGCCAGTATATTCCATTTGGGGATTTCCGAAGGACGCCGGGAAGAGGCAATATTCTCCTCTGCGGCGACGCTGCGGGGGTCGTTGATCCAATAACAGGCGAAGGAATCGCTTACGCAATGGAAACGGGGGCCGCGGCGGCCAAGGCGGTTCTTTCCTGCAATGAGAAAGGCGTCGGATCATCCGCGCTGCAGGAATACGGTGGCGAATACTCGAAAATCTCCGCCAGTCTGCGGCAGGCCAACATTTTGAGATGTTTCATCTTTCCGAAGCTTGTCCATAGACCCTTCGCCTGGGCCTTTGCCGACGCAAGCACTCTGCAGAACGGATATCTGGATATCCTGGCAGGAAAGCATGGCTACAACGCACTCTATGGTCTTTTTTTGCGCCAAGTCGCGAAGTCGGTTCGCAAGGGGTTATTCTACACATCGCGAAAATTCCTTGGCATGCTGCGGATTGGCAGATGAGCCGATGCGTGATGGGGTTGACTGTTCGTGACCTGGTTTCCGGCAGGCCTAGGCTTGCCATAGTCGTTCGGCAGGTCGCGGCGGGCATGATCAGCCAAAGGCATGGTGCCCCGCTTGCGGTTGCCCTCGACAATGTCGAAAGTCGCGAAAACTGTGGATCGGGCCATTGGCGGGAAATGGTCTGTTCGCTGGCTTCCGGGGAGGGTGCTATCGTCATTCCACGAAGACGACGCTTGCGCAACGCCGTTGTTTGGCCAAGGTTTCCCGGGAAATTTGGCAGAAGTCGGCAAATTGGGCGCCGGAGCCTTCCTAAATCGATTGGAATTGGACAAAACGGCGCGTTGACATGCGCCCGGACTTTTCCGAAAAGGGGCGCAGAGAGATGCTGATGTGGTTCTTGAGGGGTTTTGGAATGGGTTCCGCCGGCAGGCAGCGCATGCGCTCCGCCTTTGCCATGCCGCTCCTGATCCTGACCGTGGGCTTCTCGGCGATGGTCATGGCCTCGCCGGCGCGTGCCGATTTCCGCGTCTGCAACGCCACACAGAACCTGGTCGGTGTCGGCATCGGCTATCGCGCCAAGGCCGGCTGGATCACCGAGGGCTGGTGGCACATCGAAGGATCGAGCTGCAAGACGTTGATCGAAGGGCCGCTGTCATCAAGGTTTTACTATCTTTATGCAGAAGACGCTGAGCGCGGTGGACGCTGGGACGGCCCGATCAACATGTGCGTGGCTGAAAAAGAGTTCAAGATCGCCGGCGTAAACGACTGCGTCGCCCGGGGCTTTCAGCGCGCCGGATTTCAGGAATATGACACGGGCGAACAGGCAAGCTGGATGGTCCAGCTGACCGATGAGCCCGCAACGGGAGGCGCTCCAGCCGCCCCGGGAACCAACAGTCAATGAGACGCAGCCGCAAGGTCAAGATCCTAGCCACAATCGGTCCGGCCTCCTCCTCCGAGGAGATGCTGAAGAAATTGTTCGAAGCGGGCGCCGACGTGTTCCGCATCAATATGAGCCATACCGACCACGAGCTGATGCGCACGCTGGTCGGCCGCATCCGCGCCGTCGAGGAACAGGTCGGCCGGCCGATCGGCATCCTTGCCGACCTGCAAGGCCCCAAGCTGCGCGTCGGCAAGTTCGCCAATGGCAAGGAAGTGCTGACATCAGGCCAGACCTTCACGCTCGACGACAATCCCGAGCCAGGAACCTCGACCAGGGTCTATCTGCCGCATCCGGAAATCCTGAGCTCGGTCGAGCCTGGCCACCGGCTTTTGATCGACGACGGCAAGCTTGAGCTGAAAGCGATCAAGAGTGACGGCAAGTCGATCACCTGCATCGTTGTTGCCGGTACCACGATTTCCGACAAGAAGGGCGTCAGCCTGCCCGATACCGACCTGCCGGTCGGTGCGCTGACCGAGAAGGACCGCAAGGATCTCGACGCGGTGCTGGCCACCGGCGTCGACTGGGTGGCGCTGTCCTTCGTGCAGCGCCCCGAAGATCTGGCCGAAGCGCGCAAGATCGCGCGCGGCCGGGCGCTGATCATGGCCAAGATCGAAAAGCCGCAGGCCGTCGCCCGGCTGGCCGAGATCATCGAACTGTCCGACGCGCTGATGGTCGCCCGTGGCGATCTCGGTGTCGAGATGCCGCTCGAGGCCGTGCCTGGCATCCAGAAGCAGATCACGCGCGCCGCGCGCCGCGCCGGCAAGCCGGTGGTGGTCGCCACGCAGATGCTGGAATCGATGATCACCGCACCGGTGCCGACCCGCGCCGAAGTCTCCGACGTCTCGATCGCCGTTTTCGAAGGTGCCGACGCCATCATGCTGTCGGCGGAATCGGCGGCGGGCGCCTATCCAGTTGAAGCCGTGGCAATGATGAACCGCATCGCCACCAAGGTCGAAACCGACCCGACCTATGCCGGCATTATCAATGCGCAGCGCTCCGAACCGGAAGCAACCGGCGCCGACGCCATTTCACTGGCCGCCCGCGAGATCGCCGAGACGCTGAAACTGGCGGCGATCATCACCTACACGGCGTCCGGCACCACCGGGCTGCGGGCCGCGCGCGAACGGCCGCAGGTGCCGATCATTGCGCTGTCGCCGATCCTCAACACGGCGCGGCGGCTGTCGCTCTTGTGGGGCACCCATTGCGTCGTCTCGCCCGATGCAACCGATCTCGACGACATGGTCAATCGCGCCTGCCGCATCGCGCTGGAAGAAGAGTTCGGCAAGCCGGGCGATCGCGTCATCATCACGGCCGGTGTGCCGCTGAGGACGCCCGGTTCGACCAACATGCTGCGTATCGCCTATGTCGGGTCGGATGCGCAGGGCAGCCGGTAAGTTGTTGATTTCCTGACTGAAGCGTATCGCGCGGTTTTCGTGCGGGGCTTGCTGTGGCCACAATACAACAAAGGCTCGGACAATGATCCCGGCCTTTGTCTAGACACAGGGTCGCCCTGATTGCCTCTACAAGACACGGGGGCGCGAGGCGGCATCGATCGTCGCCTCCCTTCCTGTCGGCAATTCCCATCGTTTGAAAGTATTGAATGTCATTTCCTGTTTCGCGCCGGTCGCTTTTGACCGGGCTGTCGCTTGTTGGCGTTTCGGCGATTTCGGCCTGTGCCCAAATGCCCAGACAGTCGATCGGCATGGCCGCTTCTCTCAATCCGCCGCCGCTTGAGCCGGCGCCGGAAAAGGCACCGATCGAAGATGCCGCCCCTGAAGCCCAGGCGTCGCCCGACTATGCGAGCATGTACAGTGCGGTCGAAGACGGGGGCCATGCGCTGCCGGCGATCCCCTTCGGCAAGGTCGACGGGCGGTTCCTGCGGCAGATCGTTGACGATCCGACAGGCGAAAAGCCGGGCACGATCGTGGTCAACACGACCGACAAATATCTCTACCTCGTGCTCGAGGGCGGCAAGGCCATGCGTTATGGCGTTGGGCTGGGGCGCCAGGGCTATTCCTGGAAGGGCCGCGCGATCGTCCAGTGGAAGCGCAAATGGCCAACCTGGACGCCGCCTTCGGCCATGATCCGCAGGGACCCAAAGCTGAAAAAAATGGCGCCAGGGCATGCAGCCCGGCGTCAGCAACCCGCTCGGCTCGCGCGCGCTCTACATCTTCAAGGACGGGGTCGACACGCTCTGCCGCATCCATGGATCGCCGGACTGGAAGTCCATCGGCAAATCCGCCTCGTCAGGCTGCGTGCGCATGTTCAACCAGGACGTCATGGACCTCTACGATCGCGTTCCCGGCAAGACACCGCTACTGGTCATCTAGCGTGTAGCGCTGCGCAGCTTCCTTTGAGGCATTGCTGCTTGAAGGACTTCACACGATTGCGGCCCGAAGGGCTTCAAGCCGTCGCGATCCTAAGCGCTCTTTCTGCGGCTTCAGCGTGGTCTATGCGCTGAAGAAACCGCCGCGCACGAAGAACAGCGTCATAATGGTACTGATCCGGCCCCAGCATCTTTCGCTGGTTCAATTCGGCCGTGTCGAGCAGGTCGAAATCGACCTTCTCGATGGTGCAGTGCCAACCGGCGCTATGGGCGGCCCAGCCCTTTCTGTGGTGTTGCAGGAGGCGCTCGCGGCTAGAGTAACCGTGGTGGTCGAAGGTGATCGCGCCGTTCGTCACATAGACATGGTTTCCGGAAAAGTTCTCGGCCGGGATGATCCGTTCTGCAAAAAACCCTTTAAGAGGGGATGCTTGAGGAAGGTACCCGCAAGAATGTGGCACGCCCCGTAACCGAAGAAGATGCGATCCGGCAGCGCCCATCGCCTTTCCGGGCTTCTCTTGATGCCGTGCTTGAGGATATACATCTCAGGTCGGCGCGAGTTCCACCTGCGGCACCTTGATGTCAGCGCACTTGCCCGCACCATAGGTGTCGCCGGCGATCCGTGCTTCCACCGTCCTGGCCATCGCCTCCAGGTCGATATTCTTGCCGGCGACCTTCTCGATGGCGCCAACGACGAGGTCCGGGGCGATCCAGTCCGGCTTGTGACCGAGATTGTGCACCCAGACCAGTTCGGCGCCCGCTATGTCGCGCTCCAGGCCGACGGAATGGATATGCGCGTAGACGACCTTGTCGCGGTCGCCCGAAATGACCACGGTCGGCGCCGTGATCTCGTTGTAGTGCGGTGCGGCGCCAAGCGCGTAGCTGTAGAGGCCGGCGACATCGGTGGCGTTGGCGCGAAAGGCCGCTGGCCGAAGCACCAGCGGGATCGAGGCGATGCTGAGATAATTGTCCGGAACCTTGTTGGGCGAGAACACGCAGGTCGTGGCATCCGTCATCTGCAATGTTCCGGCGGGATAGGTCAGTGTCTCTGAAAACAGCCGGCCGATCGCCGGGATTGTGGTCAGGTCGTAGTACCAGGAGGTCGCACCGCCCGGCCAGGGGTGGGTCGCCGGCGACAGGAAGACAAGGCCGAGCGTCCTGTCGGCATGCTCGCGGCCGAAAGCCGCCGTCACCACGCCACCGAAGGAATGGCCGACGATGATTGCCTTCTTCATGCCAAGACGGTCCATCAGGGCGGCGATCGTGTTGGCCTGCGCCGACGGATCCTCGTTGTTGCCAGGCCCGCGCCCGGACCAGCCAAAGCCCGGCCGGTCGAAAAACAGCATTTCGGCGCGGCCTTCGAGCAGCGGCCGGAGCGGCAGCATCTGGTCCTTGAGGTTGGCGCTGGCGCCATGGATGAAGACGATCGGCGGCAGGTCCGCATTGGCGGGCGCGGGAATGTGGACATAGTGGAGGCGGGCGCCGTTGATGTCGGCGAATTCACCGATCGGCGGATTGCGGCGCTCGATCAGCCACGAGCCGACGCGGGTGACGCCGACGAGGGTAAAGATGAGTGCGAAAAGGAAGGCGAGGACTGCGTAGATCAGGTTCATGCGGGGATATACGGAGGTGGAGGGGGATAAGTTCTGGAGCAGGGCAGTAGGCAGTAGGCAGTAGGCAGTAGGCAGTAGGCAGTAGGCAGTAGGGGAGAGGCTCAAGCGCCTAATGCCTATTCCCTACTGCCTAATCCCTTAGAGCAATCAAATGCCTTCGCCGGCAAGCTCTTCCGAAAGGGTGGCGACCTGGTCCTGGGCGCTGCGCATCATCGGATAGATGGCCAGCACCTTCTGCCAGGCTTCGAGCGCCGATTGCTTGTGGCCGGTCAGCGCCATGATCTGCGCCAGGCCTGACAGCGCGCCGAAATGGCGCGGCTCGAGCTGCAGCGTGCGGTCGATGTCGGACATCGACTTGCCGTAGTTCTTCATCATGAAATGCGCCGTCGCGCGCCGGTTCCAGCCCTCGGCATAGCTCGGCTGCAAGGTCACCACCTGGTCGAGGAAATCGAGCGCGACGTCGAACTTCTGGTTGTCCATCGCTTTTTGCGACCACAGCATCATCAGGTCGATCGATGCACTGCCGGACTGGAACCATTCGCTCCAGATGTTGCCGGCGATGCGTTCGGCCGCCTTTTCATTGCGCTCGCGCTTGAGATCGGTGAACAGCTTGTCGAGCCGGGCCTGTTTCGTCATCGGCGGCGCTGGAGCTTCAGGGGCCGTCGGCTGAGCCGGCTGGTCGTCCGCGGCCCAGGCCGGCATGCCAATAGCGCCGGAAACAGGGAAAGCTATCAAAAATGCAAAAAGAATCCGCATCGCCCGATCCTAGTCCCGGGCGGCGGAACAGCAAAGTGATTTTAGCGTGAGAAGGTCGGCAGGCCGACAAGCATCAATGGGCGGAGGCAAAAAGCCTCCGGCCGAAAGCTCAACCCTGGCGCGCCTTGTAACGCGGGGCGGTCTTGTTGATGATGTAAACGCGGCCCTTGCGGCGAACCAGCTGGTTGTCGCGGTGACGCGCCTTCAACGCCTTGAGCGAATTCTTGATCTTCATGGTCTTGCCTGTCGGTGTGGACCCGGTCCCGGGTCGAAATTTTAAGGCGCGCCAAAAGACGCGCCTTTTCAACGGTGGGTGGCTCATAAACGAGGAGCCTTGCCCGTGTCAACCGCAAGCATGCTCCATGTCCTGATATCATCAAATATCCGCCATGTCGGCTCCCTCGGCATTGCACGGTCCCGGGCGGGCTGGGATGATGCCTTGGGTTCAAGTGATTTGGGGATGACCATGCGCGCAATATTGCTGTCTGCCTGCCTTGTCTTGCTGGCGGGAGCATCGCTTGCCCGCGCGCAGGAATGCGACCGCTCCGACGACGGCCAGCAGATGATGAACATCTGCGCCGGTGAGGATTATCAGGCCGCCGATGCCAGGCTCAACAAGGCCTATCAGAACCTGATCAGTTCGGATGATGCCGACGGCAAGGCATTGATGCAGGCCGCGCAGCGTGCCTGGATCAGCTTCCGCGATGCCGAATGCGCGCATACCACCGCTGCCAGCGCCGGCGGGTCCATCCATGCGATGGAGGTTTCGCAGTGCCTGACCAGGCTGACCAATGAGCGCATCAAGCAGCTCGCCGCCTCTGCCAATTGCGAGGAAGGCGATGCGAGTTGCGCCAGTCCCGACCAGGATAGCGACGAGGTGCAATAGGCCCTTTTCGGGCTAAGGTCGGCGGCTGATGCGGGTGAAGTGGCCCATCTTGCGGCCAGGCCGCGCCTCCGCCTTGCCGTAGAGATGCAGGATCAGGTCGGGCTCGGCGAGCAGGGCTGGGCCGCGCAGCACGTCGTCGCCGATAAGGTTCTCCATCACGCAATCGGAATGGCGGCCCGGGCTGCCCAGCGGCAGGCCGGCGACGGCGCGGATATGCTGTTCGAATTGCGAGATGGTGCAGGCTGCCTCGGTCCAGTGGCCGGAATTGTGGACGCGCGGTGCGATCTCGTTGGCCAGCAGCGAACCGTCGGCCAGCACGAAGAACTCGACACCGATGACGCCGACATAATCGAGCGCCGACAGGATCTTCCCTGCCGCCGCCCGCGCCGCGTCAGCCGTTTTGGAGTTGATGGCGGCCGGCAGGGTCGAGGTGTGGAGAATGCCGTTTCGGTGGACATTCTCGGCTGGATCATAGGCAGTGACCGCGCCATCCAGCCCCCGCGCGGCGATCACGGATATCTCGCGCTCGAACGGCACGAAGCTTTCCAGGATCAGCGGCACATTGCCCATCGCCTCGCAGGTGCCGGCAAAGCCGCCGGCTTCCATTTTGCGAAAGACGCGCTGGCCCTTGCCGTCATAGCCCATGCGCCGCGTCTTCAGGATGCCGCTGCCGCCGAACGCCTTCAGCGCCGCCGTCAGATCATCGTCGGTGTCGACCGAACGGAAATCGGCGGTGGCGATGCCGATGCCATTGAGGAATTTTTTTTCGCCGACCCGGTCCTGTGCCACGTCCAGCGCCCGCACCGGCGGATAGACCGGAACCCTGGCGGCGAGGGCTTCTGCCGCTGCAACGGGCACGTTCTCGAACTCGTAGGTAACGACAGCGCTCACTGCGGCCAGTTCGGCGAGAGCAGCCGGGTCGTCATAGGCGGCTGTTATCTGCCGGTTGGCGACCTGAGCGGCCGGGCAATCCGCTTGCGGTTCCAGCACCACGGTGCGGTAGCCGAGGCGCGCGGCGGCCATTGCCAGCATGCGGCCAAGCTGGCCGCCGCCAATGATGCCGATCGTCGATCCGGCGGGCAGGCTCACGGCGTGTCCGTCGGTTCAGCGGCGACCTTGGCGGTCTGCGCGGCGCGCCAGGCATCGAGGCGCTGGGCAAGCTTGTCGTCATAGAGAGCCAGCACGGCGGCGGCCAGCAGGGCGGCGTTGGCCGCGCCTGCCTTGCCGATGGCCAGCGTGCCCACCGGAATGCCGGCCGGCATCTGGACGATGGAAAGCAGCGAATCCTGCCCCGACAGGGCCTTCGATTCCACCGGCACGCCGAACACCGGCAGCGGCGTCATCGCCGCCGTCATGCCAGGCAGATGCGCCGCACCGCCGGCGCCGGCAATAATGACCTTGTAGCCGGCCGCCTTGGCGCCCTTGGCGAAGTCGTAGAGCCGGTCGGGCGTGCGATGCGCTGATATGATCAGCCGTTTGTGCGGGATGCCCAGCGCCTCAAGGGTTTCGGCGGCCTGGCGCATCGTCGCCCAGTCGGACTGGCTGCCCATGATGATGGCGACGTCGGCGCGTTGGTCGTTCAAGCTTCTGCTCCCCGGCGACAAAGGCGCGCCTTAGCGGAATTCGGCAGCGACGGCAAGGATGCGCGACGATGACCGATGTCTGGCGGCCAGAAGAGCGGGGCCATCAGATGCGGTTTCGCTCGGCCTCCGGCATGGAGACCAGCAGGGCAGAAGCAGCATTGGCGGTGGTGACGGCTGCCTGGATGTCCACTCCACGGGCAAGACCCGCAGCCAGAGCGCCAACGAATTCATCGCCCGCGCCATGCGTGCTGGCGACCTTGACCGGGATGGCCGGCAACGCGAAGGCTTCGCCGGTCCGCGCGCAGCAGGCGACACCCTCGCCGCCCGCCGTGACGATCGCAACCGGGTAGATATCGACCAACTGTCTCGCAGCTTGCGCGGCGCCGTCCAGCGTTTCGACCACCGCCACGCCGGCCAGGAATTCGGCCTCAATGGCGTTGACGACGAGGATATCAACCAGTGCGGTCAATTCAACGGATAGCGCGCGCGCCGGTGCTGCGTTGAGAAGCACGCGGCCTCCCTTTGCCTTCACCGCGCGCGCGGCGGCAATGTTGGCGGCTTCCGGCACTTCGTTCTGCAGAAGCAGCACCGCTGTTTGGGCCACCAATTCAGCGGAGGAAGCAATGTCGGCTTCACCGAGGGTCAAATTGCTGCCCGAGACGATCACCGCACCATAGTCGCCGCCGGCGTCGAAGATCGCAACGCTCATGCCGGAACCCGTGCCAGGCGCCACCCGCACGAAGCGGCGGTCGACTTTGGCACGGTCGAGATTGGCCAGCAGCGCTCGCCCGAAATCGTCGTCGCCGATCGCTCCGATCATCGCCGCGCGCACCCCGGCGCGCGCCGCCGACACCGCTTGGTTGCTGCCCTTGCCGCCGCATTTCGGATGCCAGGCATGACCGGTCACCGTCTCGCCCTTGCGCGGTCGGTCGGGGGCGTCGACCATGATGTCATAGTGCAGGCTGCCGAAGACAGTGACGAGTGGGGTTGTCGACGGCGTCATGAGCCCCGGTCTTTGCGTTTCGATGTGACCGCCGACATAGTCCGGCCGAGATTGCGTTCAGCCGCCTGGTAGTCGCGCTGGGCCACGGCCACGAATAGCGCATCGAGAATATTGAGCTGGGCGATACGCGCCGCGGCGTTCTCTCCCATCAGCGGCGACCCCTGGGCGGTCGAGCACAGCACGATGTCAGCAACCGCAGCCAGCGGCGAGTTGTCGTAATTGGTAATGGCCAGTGTGCGCGCGCCGTTCTTGCGCGCCAACTGGATGGCGTCGATAACCGCCGATGTGTTGCCCGAATGCGAGAACCCGACCGCGATGTCGTCAGCGCCAAGCAACGAGGCCGACATCAGCATCATGTGGGAATCGTCATAGACATTCGTGCGAATGCCGATGCGCAGGAACTTGTGCGAGACATCGCGCGCGATCTGTGCCGAGCCGCCGACGCCATAGAAGTCGCGGGTACCGGCGCGGTAGAGCAGTTCCGCGGCGCGGTCGAAATCCTTCATGTCGAGGATCGCCAGCGTCTCCTCCAGCGCCTGGATGGAGGTGCGGAACACCTTCTGCACGATCTCCGCGGAACTGTCGTCCGACGATAGTTCCTGGTGCATCTCGGCGGTCGGCAGGCGGCTGTACTCATAAACGGCGGTACGAAAGTCCCGGTAGCCGGAGAAGCCGAGCTTCTTGGCGATCTTGACCACCATCGCCTCGGACACGCCGGCTTCCTCGGCGATCTGCTTCAGCGGAATGCTTTCGTCGAAGCCTCGACGGCCGAAGACGGTTTCCACCACCTTCGCCTCCAGCGGGGTGAGATGCGGCATCATCATGCGGATGCGTGGTCCTACCGCTTTCAGGTCCAGCCCGCTCAAGGTCATCCACGCCCCCTCGTCACGCGATCGATAAGCATCGCGGCGAGGATTATAAGACCAGTTGCCAGAAGCTGATAGAAGGACTGCACGTTCATCAGCGTCAAACCGTTTCGCATGGCGCCAAGGATGACGGCGCCAAGGATGGTGCCGATAACACTGCCCTTGCCGCCCATCAGTGATGCGCCACCGATGGCCGCCGCCGCGATGGCGTCGAGTTCCCAGAGATTGCCGAGAATGGGTTCGGCGGCGCCAAGGCGCCCGATCAGGATCTGCGCCGCGAGTGCGGCCAGCAGGCCCGAGATCATGTAGGCGGCGATCTTCGTGCGGGCGATCGGCACACCGGCGATGTAGGCCGCCTCCTCATTGCCGCCGACCGCCAGCAGGTATTCGCCGAACGGCGTCTTCTTCAGCACGATCCAGGCAATGATCGCCACCACCGCGACGATGATGACCGCCAGCGGCAGGCCGAACAGCGAGCCGTTGAAGATGGCGCGGAAACTAGGGGGTAGGCCAAGCACCGGATTGCCGCCTGTATAGATCAGCGCCAGCGCCCTGTAGGTGCTGAGCGTTCCCAGCGTGACGATGAAGGGCTGCAACCCGACATAGGCGACGAGGATACCGTTGACTAGGCCGCAAAGCATGCCGATGGCAAAGCCGGCGGCGATGGCCAGCGGGAACGGCACGCCGGCAACCATCATCGAGGCCGAGATGACCGCCGAAAGTGCCGCCGTCGGTCCGACCGAAAGGTCGATGCCGCCGGAGATGATGACCAGCGTCATGCCCAGCGCCAGGCAGGCGTTGATGCTCGACTGCTGCAGGATGTTGATCAGGTTGCGCTCGGCGAAGAAGCCGGGCACGAGCGCCCCGAAAACGCCGAGGATCACGACAAGCCCGATCAGCGTGCCTGCATCGCGCATGGAAAACCCGCGCAAGAATTCAGTCCGAGGCTGCACCAGAGTGGTCTGCGACATATCAGTCACCTATTGTCTTGCCCCGCGGCGTTGCCGGCCGCCGTCTGCGTTTGCGGAATGGCGTGCGCCGCGATCGCCTGTTCGGAGAGATCAGCCTTGCCGAGTTCAGCGGCGACCGTGCCGTCGCGCATCACCAGCACGCGGTCGGCCAGCCGGATCACTTCGGGAAGTTCCGAAGAGACGACGATGACGCAATGGCCTTCCGCGGCGAGTTCCTCGATCAAATGGTAGATTTCCGACTTGGCGCCGACATCGATGCCGCGCGTCGGCTCGTCGAACAGCAGGACGCGCGTGCCCGCCGCCAGCCAGCGGCCGATGATCGCCTTCTGCTGGTTGCCGCCGCTGAACAGCCGGATCGGCCGGTCGAGCAGGAAGGGCCGCAGGTTCACGCGCTTCATCTTTTGCACCGCCACCAGTTTCAGCCGGCCATGGTCGATGACGCCGCGCGGCGCGAACACGCCCATTGAGGCCAGCGCCATGTTGCTTGTGATCGACCGCAACGGCACGATGCCTTCGCGCTTGCGCTCTTCCGGCACAAGGCCGATCCCGGCGGCGATCGCAGCGCGAGGGCTGGATAAGCGCATCGCCTTGCCATCGAGCGAGATCGTGCCGGCGGTAGTGCGATCGGCGCCCGCCAGAAGCCGCAGCAATTCGGTGCGGCCGGACCCGACAAGGCCGGCAATGCCCAGCACCTCGCCACGATGCAGGTCGAACGAGACGTCGCGGACCTTTGTCGCCGAGGCTAGGCCGCGCACGCTGAGCATGACCTCGCTGGTGGCATGGGAGTGATGTTGTTCTTGCGCCAGTTCGCGCCCGACCATCATCGCCACGACCGCTTTCTCCGAAAGACTCTTAAGATCGACGGAATCGACCACCACGCCGTCGCGCATGATGGTGGCGCGCTGGCAGATGCCGAACACCTCGTCCAGCTTGTGCGAGACATAGACGACGGCAACGCCGTCACGCGCCAGCCCTTTGACGACTTCCGCCAGCCGTTCGAACTCGCTCGGCGTTAGGCTCGATGTCGGTTCGTCCATGGCAACGATGCGGGCGCGGTCGAGCAGCGCCCGGGCGATTTCGACGATCTGCCGCTGCGCCACTTTCAGAGTGCCAAGCGGTGCCGACGGATTGATGGACGGATCAATGGCGGCAAGCGCTTCCGCAGCGCGGCGCTCCTGCTCGCGCCTTGCAACGAAAATGCCGCCGCGTGTCAGCGGATGGCCAAGAAACATGTTCTGGGCGACGCTGAGACGCGGCACCTGCTGCAATTCCTGGTGGATCATGGCAACGCCGGCCGCCCGCGCCGCGACCGGGTTGGCAAGCGTCACCGCCTTGCCGTCGATGAGGACGCTTCCCGAAGTCGGGCGGTACACACCCGAAAGGATGCGCAGCAGCGTCGACTTGCCGGCGCCATTTTCGCCGAGAAGGCCGTGGATTTCACCGGCCCCAACCGAGAAGGACACGCCGGAGAGCGCTTTGACGGCCGGAAATACCTTGGAAATGCCGTCGAATTGCAAACGGACAGACATTGGTTCGCCTCCAGCGAGGTGCCGGCCGGGCAATTGCCCTGACCGGCATGCTCGCCCGCCTAGTTGCCCGCTGCCGCGTCCTCGAGCAGTGCCTTGCGTACCGCGTCGCCGTTGCCGGAATAACGGTCGGCATTGTCCTTGGTGATCAGCGCCTGTGGCGTGGCGACGACGCGCGGCAGCTTCTGCCCGGCGACCAGCCGCAGCGCCGATTCCAGCGCCACTTCGCCGGTCAGCACCGGGAACGAGTCGACCGTGCCGGTGAGTTCGCCGGCGCGGATCGAGGCGTAGGCGTCGGAGATGCCGTCGGTGCCGAAGACGGCGACCTTGTCCTGAAGCCCGGCGGCCTTGACCGCCTCGACGATGCCCAGCGCCATGCCGTCATTGTTGGCATAGAAGCCGATCAGGTCGGGATGCTGCTGCAGGATGTTGGTGGCCGCGTCATAGGAGGTCTGGCGATCCCAGTTGCCAGGAACGCTGGCGACGACCTGGAACTTGCCGGCAGCTGTGATCGTAGACTTGAAGCCGTCGGTGCGCTGCACGGCGGCATAGACGCCGGCCTGGCCCTCGACAATGGCGACCTTGCCGCCGTCCGGGCGGTTCTTGATGAACCATTTGGCGACGCGCACGCCATTGTCGCGCTGCACATTGCCGACATAGTGCTCGGCCTGCGGGATGACGGCGTCGTTGACATTGACCACAGGCACGTTGGCGGCCTTGGCCTGTTCCATGATCGGCTGCAGATTGGCGTCGGTCTGCGGCGAGACGAGCAGCACGCTGTAGCCCTGTGTGATCAGGCCCTCGGCGATGGTGAGCTGGCCGAGCTGGTCGCCTTCGCTTTGCGCTGCTTGATAGACGACGGGCACCTTGACCTTTTCGCCGAATGCCTTGTAGCCCTCGCCCAGCGAACGCCAGTATTCATTGGTCAGCGTCTTGGACACCGCGCCCGCCTTGGTGCCGTCGGGCAGCTTGGGGAACGCGCCGAACTTGGCATCGAGCTGCGACCAGTCGATGCGGTCCTTCTCGGTGTCGGAATTGAGCGGCGCGAGATCGGCCGAGAAAGCCGAGCCGATCGAAAGCGCCATGAGCGCGGCGGTTGCGGTGGCGAGCAGAAGTTTCATTGTATTCCTCCCTTGTTGAAACGATGTGTTGCCCGGCCGGCGCCTCAGCTGTCCGGCCCGAGCATGATTTCCTGGATGATGGCCTGCGACGTCACCGCGTCCTGGCTGTCCATGGCGGCGGACAGGCGGTTGTCCTGGTCCAGCCGGTCGACGACGCGCAGCATGCGCTTGACGGTGGCGATGTTGACCTCGCACTCATGCACCGGGTCGAGCCCGGTCATGTCGGGAAAGGTGTCGAAATAGATGGCGCCGGTGTAGCCGTCGCGGCGGATCTGGCGCAGCAGCTCGATCGTCTGCAGCGTGTGCACCGCGCCGACCATCAGCCCGTCGTCGCGCTTGGCGTAGCCGTCATTGAGATGCACGCCGAGCAGCTTGCTGTGGCGGGCCACCAGGGCGGCGGCGAAGGCCGGCTGTTCGTCGGCATAAAGCACATGGGCGAAATCGAGTGTGACGCCGAGATTGGGCAGGCCTACATCGCGGATCGCCAGCAGCGTCGTCGCTGCGTCCGGCATCAGGCTATAGGAGCGCGGCTCGTTCGGCTTGTATTCGAGGCTGATCTGACAATCGGGGTCATGCGAGGCAACTTCACCAATCCCATCGATTTCGTGTTGCCACAACGTCGCATAATGCGCCTGGAAGGCGTAGTCGAAGCCATCCTGGCCTAGCCACAACGTCATCAGGCTGGCGCCGGCCTCGCGCACGGCATCGATGCCGGCCTTGGTCATGTCGATGGCCTCGCGGCGCACCGCTGGATCGGGATTGGTGAAAGCGCCGAGCTTGAAGGCCGGATTAGAGTAGTAGCGCATGGCGAAGCCATTGATGGAAAGGCCGAGATCGCCGAGTTTGCGGCTAATTTCCGTCGGCTTTTCACCGACATGGTCGGGAAAATTGAGATCAAGATCTGTCAGCCCCGCAACCTTGGCGGCTCGTGTGGCCATCTGCATCAATGACGGCTTGCCTGTGAGATCCGGCCATTCGGCCTGCGGCCGCGAGGCAAAGGAGTTAAGGCGGGTGGCGAAACGGTTGGTTGTCATTTGGACCCTTCAATAAACATAACTTCACATAATTTTTTATATTTGTAAAGTTATATTCTGAAGGGGCGCCAGCTGCTTGCAAACCGACAGCTTGGGTCGGAGAACCCGCTGGAGAGCTGGGATCAGTAACGGGGCGGCGTGGCCACTACACCGCCGCCTTGCGGAAGCGGGCGACGAAGTCGTCGAGTTCGGGCCGTTCCATGTCGGAGATCGCCCAGTAGGAGAAGGCGCCGTCGCTCCAGTGCACCATCGAGAAGCCGCCGGATGAAAGATCGTCCGGCTGGGTGGTCTTGCCACCCTGCTGCGGTTCGGCGACCAGCGTGATCAGGTGCTCGCGGTGGCGGTAGACCAGCGCCGGCACCGGCCGGCCTGATATCACCTCGACCCTGCCGCCGATCAGCGCGTAGCCATCCTGGACAAGATCCGGTGCCGGCGGCGAGACGCCGATGCGGGCATCGAGCCAAGGCTTCACCGTATGGCGGTCGGACGAGACGATGTCGATAGGGCTCGCCGCAAGCAGGCTGCGGCGGTGGCCGCTGGCGACCGCGGCGGCAAAGCCGTCATCGACGCCGCTTTGCATCACCCATTGCGTCGCCCCGCTGGCCAGCACGGCGCTGATCATGATCGACGCGGCCATGGCGCGCCAGTCGAACGAGCCGAAGCGGCCTGCCCTTGGCGGTGCGCGCGTTTGGGAGGGTCGTGTTCCGGCGTCGCGCCTCTGGCCACCACCAGCGACCGAAATCAATCCCGGCAGTGCCGACGGTGCGCCCCGCTGCTGCTCTGCCGCCTCGGCTGGCGCCGGCGGTTCGATGCCGGCCATGCCGATCGCCGCGATGCGGGCTCGAAAGGCATCGCTGACATCGGGGCGCGGCAAGCGGCTGACGGCGCCTTGCAAGGCGACTATGCGGGCATGCTCGGCGGCGAGTTGCGGGTCGGCGGCGATGCGGCGCTCGACGGCAAGGGCGGCCGCCGCATCAAGCTCGCCATCAACAAGGGCATGGATCATCAGTCTGATACCTTCGGGATCATTGGGCAGTCCGTCGTCGTGCGTCATGACGCTCTCCCCAGTTCAGCCGCAAGCAGGCCACGGGCGCGGGCGAGCCTCGACATGACCGTGCCGATCGGCACCGTCAGCATGGCCGATATCTCGCGGTAGCTGAGGCCGTTGATGTCACGCAGCACCAGCGTTTCGCGATAGGGCTGCGGCAGGGCAGCGATCGCGGCTTCAAGTGCCGCCGTATCGGCCTTGGCGATCAGGCTCGCCTCCGGACCGTCCTCGTCGGGCAGGCTGGTGCCGTGGGCCGCGGCCATGTCGTCGAGATCGCCGAGGTCGCCGACGGCCATCATGGCGCGGGGCCGGTTGCGCGCCATCCAGGTGTAGGAGGTGTTGCGCACGATGGTCAGCAGCCAGGCGCGGGCGTTACCACCGGCATAGCCCGATATGCCGGCATGCGCCTTGATGCAGGCGTCCTGGACGACATCCTCGGCGTCGGCGGCATTGCCGGTCAACCAGCGGGCAAGCGCCAGCGCGTCGCCCAGATGCGGCAGCACCACCTGGTTGAAGCGTTCCGCCAGCGCCCTCTCGCTCAAAGCAGCACCATGATCCGATACTCCGGGCCGTGCCGCCTCAAGATGCGACGGCGACCGTGGCCTGCTCGTAGGGGGAAAGCCCCCTGAAACAGGCAAAGCCGCCTGTCCCGCTGAAAGTGAATTCATCTGCGTCACCAGTGTCAAGCGCCACGGAGGAGAGCCTGCTGACGATCTTGCGTACCAGCGCATGGGCACGGCAGATGCCGCAGCCATGATCGCTGCTCTCGCAATGAAGGGGCATGCCAATCTCCTCAACGCCAGCAGTGGCGTATGTCGATAAGACCTGGTCGGGTGCCGGTTTATTCCCGCCGCACGCTAATCCGCTGTTCACAGTCGCGTGATCAGCCGTTGCTTTTCGGGATTTTTGGTCGGCTCAATCCGGCCAGCGCAACACGCCCGACGAATCCTTGCGCGGGGTTTTCATCGCATCGGCCGGGCGGTCCTTCGCGATCAATATTGCGCGCAGCCGTTCGGCAACGATTTCCGCCTCGCCAGGATGAAGATTGCAGGGGTCGAGGAAGAAGTGGCCGCGCTCGATCTCGTGGTTGCGCACGATGATCGGCGGCGAGCCTGCGGCCAGCGCCGAGGTGAGCCCGGCGGCGGTGAAGCGGCTCTCCGGCGAGACGAAGATTTGCAGCCGGTCGAGCGGATTGGCCGTTGGGTCCGGAATGATCTTGGCAAAGATGCCCGGCAGTCCCTGTAAAGCATCCTTCCAGAGGTTCAGCGCCGCCTCCTCGCGCCGGCGGATGCCGGCGTGGTCGCGCTTTTCCCAGGCTTCCAGTGCCGCCATGGTGCCGGCGATGCTCTCCTTGCCGACCTTCATGGCCCGCGCCACGCCGCGGTTCTGCAGATACGCCGCCCGAACCAGGTCCTTGCGCCCGGTGACGATGCCGCTGGTCGGCCCGCTCAGGAATTTGTGGCCGCTGTAGATGACGACATCGGCGCCGCGCGCCAGGAAGCCGCGCAGATCGTATTCGGAGGCGGCATCGACGATCACCGGCACGCCTTTGGCGTGGCAGATCTCACAGAATTCCTCCAGCGACAGCATGCCGTACTGCACGGTGTGGTGGGCGACCACATAGAGGCCGGCGGCCGTGCGGTCGTTGATCGCTTCACGCACATGATAGTCCTGCGTCACGCTGACCGTGCCGGCTGATATCAACTTGGCGCCGGCGACGCGGACCGATTGATCGATCGGTGCGCCGTAATTGACGATGTGGCCAAGCTGGATGACGACCTCCGACTTGAGGTTGCCGGTGTCATCGGGCAGACGCTCGATAGCGAGCAGGCTGGTTCCCGTCATCGCGCCGGCAATCGCCATGGTGATACCGCTGGCGCAGCAGGCGGTGATGAAGCCGGCCTCGCCGCCGGTGAGGCGCGCAACGACCGTGCTCGCGGCACGCTGCAGATCGTCCATCTCCACCCATTGCGAGGCCATTTCGGCCATGGCGCTGATTGCTTCGGGAACGATGATCGACGCGCCGAGCGCGGTCATGGTGCCGGAGACATTGATGATCGGCCGCAAGCCCAGCCGTTCGCGGATGGTGGTGTTGGAGCCGGTGGAGGAAGTGGTTTTCATGTGAGCGGATCCCGTGGGTGGCAGGTCAGGCGGCGATCTCGACGACCGCTTCGATTTCAACAGTGATGTTTCCAGGCAATGAGCCGACGCCGATTGCCGAGCGGGCGTGGCCGCCAATATTAGCGAACACATCGGCAAAAAGATCGGAACAGCCATTCACGACTTTCGGGTGGTCGCTGAAGGTCGGCGTCGCGTTGACGAAGCCGAGCAACTTGACGACACGCACGATGCGGCCGAGATCGCCGGCAGCGGCATGCATGACGGCGAGCAGATTGAGCCCGGTGAGGCGCGCGTGCGCATAGGCCTGCTCGACGGTCACGTCCTCGCCGACCTTGCCGGTGCAAAGCGTGCCATCGGCGCGCAACGGTCCCTGGCCGGACAGGAATATCAGCCGGCCGCTCTCGGCATGAGAGACGTAGTTGGCGATCGGACTTGGCGGCTCGGGCAAGGTCAGGCCCAACTCGGCGAGCCGGATATAAGGCGTCATGCAAAAAGCTCCTTGCGACAGCTTTGGCTGTCTCGTTTAGAAATGCGAGGCACGGAAGCGCGCCAGGAAGGTGCGCAGGCGCTCGTTGCTGGTCTCCGCCGCGAGGATTTCCTTGGGCGGGCCGACGGCGCTGACGCCGCCATCAGCCATGAAGACGATGCGGCTTGATGCGTCGCGGGCAAAGGCCATTTCGTGCGTCACCATCAGCATGGTCATGCCGTCCTCGGCAAGGCTGCGCACCACGGCCAGCACCTCGCCGACCAGTTCGGGGTCGAGCGCCGAGGTGATCTCGTCGAGGAGGAGGATTTTCGGCTCCATAGCCACGGCGCGTGCGATGCCGACGCGCTGCTGCTGGCCGCCGGAAAGCTCGGCCGGCAAGCTGTCGGCCTTGTGGGCAAGGCCGACGCGGCCGAGCCAGTGTTCGGCCGCCTGACGCGCTTCGGCCTGGCTCTTGCCCCGCACCTTAGTGAGGCCCAGCATGATGTTGCCGGCCGCCGTCAGATGCGGAAACAGGTTGAAACTCTGGAACACCATGCCTGTCTCGGCGCGCATGCTGGCCAAGTCGCGCTCGCTGCGGCGCTGGCGCGTTCCGGCCTCGCGATAGCCGACCTCCTTGCCGTCGATGCGGATCGAGCCGCTGTCGTAGCTTTCGAGGAAGTTGACGCAGCGCAGCAGCGTGGTCTTGCCGCTGCCGGAAGGGCCGATGACGGTGACCACTTCGCCACGCTTGACCTGAAGGCTGACGGAACGCAGCACCTCGACGGTGCCGAAGGCCTTGGAGACATCGCGCACGTCGAGAAGGGCGGGACTGGCGTTTGAGGCGTCGGACATCGTGCTATTCCCGAATGAAGGCAAAGCGCCGCTCTAGCCGCCTGCTGGCGAGCGAGAGTGCGTAGTTGACCGCGAAATAGATGAGCGCGCCGAGGATATAGAGCGGCATCGCCTCATAGGTGCGGCCGATGACCTGGTTGATGGCCTGCATCAGATCGGTGATGCCGAGCAGCGAGACCAGCGCGCTGCCCTTGACCGCGTCGGTGACGCCGTTGATCCAGGGCGGCAGGAAGCGCCGGAAGGCCTGCGGGAAGATGACGTAGGTGAGGCGCTGGCGAAAGGTCAGGCCGATCGCCATCGCGGCCTCGGATTGACCTTTCGGGATCGATCCGACCGCGCCCCTGAGATATTCGATGACCTGCGCCGTCTTGAACAGGGTCAGCGCCAGCACGGCGGCCCAGAAGGACGGCAGATGCAGCCCGATGGCGGGCAGGCCATAATAGACGAAGAACATCAGCACCAGGATCGGAATGCCGCGGATGGTGTCTGAGAAGATGCGCACCGCCCAGCGCAGCGGGGTAGGCCCATAGACCAGGCCGACGCCAAGCGTGACGCCGGCGATGAGCGAAAGGACGACAACCAGCAGCGAGACCCAAAGGGTCAGGGCGAAGCCTTTGGCGAGGAAGGGCAGAGCGTAGAGGATCTGGCTCAGCATGTTAGCGCGCCGCCCTGAACCGCCGCTCGACGAGCCTGAGCCCGAAAAGCAATATGTAACCGGTCACCAGATACATCGCTGTCGTCACCAGATAGACCTCGACGATGCGGAAGGTGTTGAAGTTGATCCACTGGGCACCGAATGTGAGCTCCGGCACCGAGATGACCGAGGCGATCGACGTGTCCTTGAACAGCGAGATGAAGGTGTTGGACAGCGCCGGCAACGTAATGCGCAGCATGGTCGGCAGGCGCACATGGATGAGCCTTTGCCAGGGCGTCAGGCCGATCGCCTTGCCGGCATCGAGCTGGCCGCGCGGGACGGCTTCGAGGCCGGAGCGAAACACCTCGACCAGATAGGCGCCGCTATAGACCGACAGCGTCAGCACAAACGAGGTCGGCGCGCTGTAGGCGAGATCGACCACGGTCGGCAGGCCGTAGAAGACGAGATAGACCAGCAGAATCAGCGGCACATTGCGGATGAATTCGACATAGGCGGCGATGATCGCCCGCACCGTGCGCCCGGCCGAAACGTACCAGACCGCGAGCACGAGGCCGATGACGGTACCGATGGCGATCGAGATGACGGCAAGCTCGAGGCTGAGCAGCAGTCCGCCCCACAGCTTGTCGAAATGCCGCCAGATCAGGTTGAAATTGAGGGCATAGCCCATGCGTCCGCCTCGGTGTGAAGGGCGTCGAGGAGAAGCGGAAGGGCGGGAATGCCGCTCTTCCGCGATGGGATTAGATCACCGGGAAGCCGGGGTGGCGTGCCGGCGGCTCCTGGCCGAAATAATCCTTGAAGGCGGCGTCATAGAGCGCCGATTCATGGCCGAACATTGCGATGGTGAAGGTCTGGTTGACGAAGGTCAGCCAGTCGAGATCGCCTTGCCGCAATGCCGCGCCGTAGAGCATCGAATACCAGCTCTTGCCGGCATCGAAATATTTGTCGGGATTGCGCGAGGCGAGCCAGCGTACGGTGGACAGATCGACCGCCGCAGCGTCTGCGCGCTTGGATTCCAGCGCCTGCAGCACATTGGCCTGGGTGTCGATCTGCAGCACCTGTGCCTGCGGCAAGGCGTAGCGGACGGAGCTTTCGGCATCGACATTCTGCAGGATGGAAATGCGCGTCGCCGCGCCGCCGGCGAGCAGCTTGTCGAATGTCTTGTTCTCGGCGGTGGGCAGCGTCAGCAGCGCAACGCCTTCGACATAGTAGGGCCGGGTGAAATTGATCAGCTGCGAGCGCTGCGCCGTCATCGTCATGAACTGGATGGTGATGTCGACCTTGTTGGTGGTGACATTCGGGATACGCTGCGCCGGGTCCTGCATGACGAACTCGACCTTGGTCGGATCGTCGAAAAGGCCCTTGGCCAGGATGCGTCCCATGGTGATGTCCATGCCGACCAGTTCGCCGGCATCGTTCTCGAAATGCCAGGGCGCGTTGGTGCTGCCGGTGCCGACAATCAGCTTGCCGCGGTCGAGCACGGTGCGCAGCAGGCTGTCGGACGCGGCCTGGGCGGCTGCCTTCTGGGCGTCGACGGTTGCCAGCACGCCGGCGGTGGCCAGTCCCGCCATTCCCAATTTCAGAAAATCACGTCTTCCGGATGTGTCGTTCACGGCGACCTCCTTTCGTGTTGTGTTCCCCATGCACAGGCAAGACACACGTCGGTGATTTCAAAGTGATTGTCTCTTACAAGAGACGTATGTATCCTGTACAAGACAGATACTAACACCAGGAATCGACAATGCAAGATGGCAATGCCTTGACCGTTTCAGACGGCGAGAAGACCCCCGGCTCCCGTGAAAAAGGCCTCAACCGGGTGCTTGAGATCCTGGACTTTCTGCACACGACGCAGCGGGCGATCGGTATTGGCGACCTTGCCAAGGGGGTGAACGCGCCGCGTTCGACGACCTACACGCTGGTGCGCTCGCTGGTTGACGCCGGCCTGCTGGAAATGGCCGGCGACGGCAACCGCGTCTATTTCGGCAAGAAGCTCTATCTCTATGGAATGGACTATGTGCGCGGCAACGATTTGTTGCGGCGCGGGCGCCAGGAGGTCGACCATCTGTCGCGCGAGACCGGCGAGACCTCGGAACTGTGCATGCTGCAGAGCGGCCGCTACACCATCGTCCACTCCAGTCCGGGCACTAGGCCGTTCCGCATCAGCTCGGCCACCGGTCTGCAGATACCGCTGCCCTGGACGGCATCTGGCCGGCTGCTTCTGGCGGGGCTGGAGCGGGTCGAGATCGAAGCCATGGTGTCGGACGACGATCTCGTGCTGCCCGATGGCCGCAAGCTGCGGCTCGATGATTTCATCGCCGATATCGCCAAGGCTGGGGTGACCGGCTACTGCGTGACTTCGGGTCTGGTCGATGCCTATACGAAATGTCTTGCGGCGCCGGTCTTTTCAGCGCCGGGCAAGGTCGAGGCGACGATGTGCCTGGTGGTTCCCATCGACACGACCGATGAGCGGACCAGCAGTCTCATCGGCCTGCTGCGTGATCGTGCCGCGAGGCTTTCGATCGCCGGATAGCGAAATGTGGATGCGTGGCGCCGGCGATCTCAGGCGATGATGTCTGGAATGATCTTGTCTTCCAGCTTCATCAGCCGGTCCTTGAGGAACAGCTTCTTCTTTTTCATGCGCTGGATTTGCAGCGGGTCGCAATTCGTGGCGATCATGGCGTTGATCGCGGCGTCGAAATCGGCGTGTTCCTGCTTCAGCCGGGAAAATTCGAGGCGAATATCGGCCTTTTCCTGATCGGACATTCTCTACCGTCTGCACGTCTGCGGCGCCCAAAACTGGGCCTGATTGGGCGGGGGCGGCTATTTCTGCCACCGGTGCGCAGCCAATATCACATTTCACATTGTCGTGGAATGCTACCACGCAGCATTCGACATCACGGTCGGAAGGTGGCAAAGTGTCATCGTGCCGTCACAGAGACGACCTGCGGTGGACGTGCCTTTGACGGCTGCAATCGAGGAAAACCATGAAAGGGAGAACCAATCATGTCTCTTGCATCCCATCTTGATGAGTTGCAGCGGAAACACGGCGACATCGAACGAGAAATCGATGACGCGATGAACCATCCATCGGTCGACGACCTTCAGATCGTGAATCTCAAGCGACGCAAGCTGGCACTCAAGGACGAGATTGAAAAACTGCGAGCGACGAAACCGACCACGCATTGACGCTCAACTGATATAGCCGCTTACCACTTTCGGCCTTCCCTGCCGGCGGCAACCGCCGCCGGTGTTTGGCGTTTTCGTTTTTATCGCCGGCTATGAGCCGCAGCTAATATTATTCCGCCAAGGTCCTTCTGCCCAACCTATTCCGATCCTGACGGCTGGCCATTTCTGGCCAGTGGCGACCTGTCGCCATTGACAAGCCATCTTTGCTCCTCCACCTCATGCCGGACTCTTGCGCTTCGGCCCCGGGGTGTGCTTGTGCGTCGAAGGACGCTTGGCGCTCCAGAGACAAAAGGCTGCCGGCATGACCGGATATTTTTCCTTTCCCTTCCCCCGCCGCACCTCAGTCGGCGTCGATGTCGGCGGCGTGGTCGTCGGCGGCGGCGCGCCAGTCGTGGTACAATCGATGACCAACACCGACACCGCCGATGTCGACCAGACCGTCGCCCAGGTTGCCGCACTGCACCGCGCCGGCTCCGAGATCGTGCGCATCACCGTCGACCGCGACGAGAGTGCCGCCGCCGTGCCGCACATTCATGAGCGCTTGCTGCGGCTCGGCATCAATGTGCCGCTGGTCGGTGACTTCCACTATATCGGCCACAAGTTGCTCGCCGATCATCCGGCCTGCGCTGAGGCGCTGGCCAAATACCGCATCAATCCGGGCAATGTCGGCTTCAAGGACAAGAAGGACCGGCAGTTCACCGATATCGTCGAGATGGCGATCAAACACGACAAGCCGGTGCGCATCGGCGTCAACTGGGGTTCGCTCGACCAGGAGCTTCTCACCCGGCTGATGGACGACAACCAGGACAAGGTCTTTCCGCTGACGGCGCAGGAAGTGATGCGCGAGGCAATCGTGCAGTCGGCGATCCTGTCGGCCGAGATGGCCGAAGAGATCGGCCTTGGCCGCGAAAAGATCATCCTGTCGGCCAAGGTCAGCGGCGTGCAGGACCTGATCGCCGTCTACACCGAACTTGCCACCCGCTCCAACCACGCGCTGCATCTCGGCCTCACCGAAGCCGGCATGGGCTCGAAAGGCATCGTCGCTTCGTCGGCCGCCATGGGCATCCTTCTGCAGCAAGGCATTGGCGACACCATCCGCATCTCGCTGACGCCGGAGCCGAATGGCGACCGCACGCGCGAGGTGCAGGTGTCGCAGGAACTGCTGCAGACGATGGGCTTCCGGCAGTTCGTGCCGATTGTCGCCGCTTGCCCCGGCTGCGGTCGCACCACTTCCACCGTGTTCCAGGAGCTGGCGCAGAACATCCAGGCGGATTTGCGCAAGAACATGCCGGTGTGGCGCGAGAAATATCCCGGCGTCGAGAACCTCAAGGTCGCGGTGATGGGCTGCATCGTCAATGGCCCAGGGGAGTCCAAGCATGCCGATATAGGCATCTCGCTGCCCGGTACTGGCGAGACGCCGACGGCGCCCGTCTTCGTCGACGGCAAGAAGGCGGCGACGCTGCGCGGGCCGTCGATCGCGGCCGATTTCGAGAAGATGGTCGCCGACTATATCGATCAACGGTTTGGGCAGCACGGCAAGGCCGCAGCGGAGTAGAAGATGCGGCGTTTCCTCTGGGCGACGCTTATCTTCCTGTGCGGGCTGGGTTGGTCGGCACTCGTTCAGGCCGACCCGCCGCAATCGGCCAAGCAGCGGCTGATCGACAAGGTTTGCACCCTGATCCAGGCCCATGCCGACCAGAATGGCTTGCCCCGGGATTTTTTCGCCCGGCTCATCTGGAAGGAAAGCCGGTTCGACCCCAATGCAGTCAGCCCCGTCGGCGCCGAAGGCATTGCCCAGTTCATGCCCGGCACCGCCAAGATGCGCGGGCTCGAAAATTCCTTCGACATCGACCAGGCAATCCCTGCGTCGGCTAAGTATCTGGCCGAAATGAAAACCAGCTACGGCAATCTTGGCCTGGCGGCCGCGGCCTACAATGCGGGTGAAAGCCGGGTGTCGCGCTGGCTGGGGTCGGGCGGCTTCCTGCCGATGGAGACCGAGAGCTATGTCTTCGACATCATGGGCGAGCCGGTCGACAAGTTCACCGACCCTGCCTATGCCGGAAAGGTCGAGCCGCTCGACGCAAAGAGGGATTTTGCCGCCGCCTGCCGCAAACTGCCGGTGATCATGTCGCAGACCGTGGCGATGGCCTCGATCAACGTCAAACCATGGGGCATCCAGGTGGCCGGCAATTTCCGCCGCAGTGCGGCAATCGGCCAGTGGCTGCGGGTGAGAAGCCGGTTTCCGGCGCTGCTTGCCGGCCATGATCCGGTGGTGAGCCGGGTGCGCACGCCGATCGGCCGGCGCGGTATCTATGCGGTCAGGATCGGGATCGACGACCGCTCCGCCGCCAATGTCATCTGCCAGAAATTGCAGAGCGTCGGTGGGGCGTGCGTGGTGGTGCGCAACCGGTAGCCCGAAGGAGCATCGGCGTGAAAGCGAGGATCGTCCTGCTCAACGGCGTCGGCAGTGCCGGCAAAAGCTCGATCGCCAGGGGCGTTGCAGGCAATAACCGCCGAACCGTTCCTGCATGTCCAGATGGACAGTTTTCTCGCGATGCTGCCCGATGCCTTGCAGGACCATGCCGATGGTTTCGCCTACGAAACCATTCAACAGGACGGCAAACCCGTAGTGGTGACCAGGACGGGATCGGTGGGCGAAAAAACCCTGCGCGGCATGCGCCACGCCATTGCCGCCATGGCCGGGCAAGGTAACAACCTGATCATCGACGACGTGCTCTGCAATGGCGAAATGTCAGAATATATCGAGCTGCTCTCAGGCTTCGATCTCCATCTGGTCGGCGTCGTGGCGCCGCTGGAGGTCCTGGAGGCTCGCGAAGCACAGCGGGCCGACAGGCTGCCGGACCTGGCGCGCTGGCAATATGAGCGTGTGCACGCCGGTATAGATTACGACCTCGAAGTCGACACCAGCGTGCATTCGCCGCTGGAGTGCGCCCGTCGCATCCAGCAACAATTTCGATTATAGGCGGCGGATTGGCCGGGGTTGCCCTGCCTGCGATGAGCGACAAGGGTAGCGGGATGTTCGACGCATACATTATCTGTGGCACGCCGAGAACCGGCAGCACTTTGCTGTGCAAGCTCCTGGCATCCACCGGGACATCAGGTGAGCCGCACTCATTCTATCGGCGGCAGGACGTGGCCGAGTGGGCGCAAGAGTGGAAACTGTCCGGTCGCGACGCGATGGGCGAGCTTGAATTCAATGTTGCCTATCTCAATGCGGCAATCACCGCCGGCAAGGGCCGGACAGATGTCTTCGGACTGCGCCTGATGCGCGAAAACCTGGATGAGCTTTCGGCGATCCTCGACCAGGTTTATCCCGGGCTTGCGTCGGACACAGCGCGTTTCGAAAAAGCCTTTGGCCCCGTTCTCTACATACATTTGTCGCGCGAGAACAAGCTCGCGCAGGCTGTCTCGCTGATCAAGGCACAGCAGACCGGTCTTTGGCATATAGCTCCCGATGGTTCCGAGCTCGAAAGGGTCGCACCGCCGAAGGAATCGCAATATGATTTCGAGCGGATCAAAGATGAGCTTGCCGAGCTCCAAGCATATGATGCGGCCTGGAATATCTGGTTCGCGGCGCAAGGCATAACGCCGCTGCGAATTGGCTACGAGCGGCTTTCCGCCGATCCGGCGGCGGCATTGCTGGGCATCTGCGAGGCTCTCGGCGTTCAAGCGCCTGACGCCGAGGCGGTGCGGCCAGGCGTTCCAAAGCTCGCCGACGAGACAAGCCTCGACTGGATGCGCCGCTATCGTCTGGACGCCGCAGGCTGAGGTATGGCTGGGTACACCGGGCATCGTTGCAACGCCATGGACGTGGGTTGTGCGTGTCGCGCATGGCAGATATTTGGGCTATAGGCGGCGGCATGACCGATCCGATCTACAATGATCCTGATTTCGTTCAGTTCTACGACATCGAGAATCAGGATGGCCGCGCCGATTTTGACTATTGCATCCGTCTTGCCGGGCATGGTGACTCGGTCCTCGATCTTGGTTGCGGCACTGGTCAACTCGCTGCCGAAATGGCCGGGGGATGCAGCGTCACCGGCGTCGATCCGGCTTCGGCCATGCTCGACGTCGCGCGGCGCAGGGCCGGCGGTGACAAGGTTGACTGGGTCGTGGCCGACGCACGAACGGTGCGCCTCGGACGGCGGTTCGATCTGGTGCTGTTGACCGGTCACGCTTTCCAGGTTTTTCTGACGAAAGAGGATCAGCGCGCGGTGCTGCGCACCATCACTGAGCATCTCGCTCCCGGTGGGCGCTTTATCTTCGACACGCGAAATCCCGCTGTGCCGGCGTGGCTGGAATGGACGCCGCAGCGCTCCGAACGGATGGTGGAGCACCCCAGCCTTGGCACCGTCAGGGCCTGGTATGATGCCGACCATGATGCCACCACCGGGTTGGTCACCTATTCGACCTTTTATGAAATTCCAGGCGGCAGACCCATTCTGGGTGCCGAAGCGAAAATCGCGTTTCCGAATAAGCAAGATCTTGCCGGGATGCTGGCCGAGGCCGGTCTGCTGGTGGAGCAATGGCTCGGCGACTGGCAGGGCGAACCTTACGTGGACACCTCTGTGGAAATCATCCCGATCGGTCGGCTGCGCTGATCCGGCAGCCCGACCGGACGCATCTCACGCCGTCTTCGCCACCACCGTCTCGCTGAGCCAGGTGCCGATTTTCGTGCCCAGTCGGTCCGGCGAGACCGGCTTCGGCAGATAGTCGTCCATGCCGGCCTCGATGCATTTGTCGCGATCACCCTTCAGCGCGTGCGCTGTGACGCCGATGATCGGGATGTGACCGCCCGACGAGGCCTCGATCGCCCGGATGGCGCGGGTCGCCTCGTAGCCGTTCATCTCGGGCATCGAGACATCCATCAGGATCAGTTTCGGATGCAGCGACCGGTACATCTCGACCGCGGTACGGCCATTGCCGGCGATGCGGTAGCTGAGGCCCAGCCCGTTGAGAATCTGACCAAACACCAGCTGGTTCACGTCATTGTCCTCGGCGATGAGGATATCAATCGGGCCGTTCGGCGTGGCGGTCGATTCCGGGGTCATGGCGACCGGCATGGCGGGGCCACGAATGACGGTGAAGGCAGGCGGAGTCGCCTGCGGCATCGGCTGGACCGGCTCGCGAACGAAATGCGCCTTGCCGACCTGCGAACGGGCCTTCTGGATGACCGAGATGACCGTGCCGAGCAGGACCGCCGAGCGCGCCGGCTTGGTCAGGTGCGCCGATATGCCGAAGTCGATGATCATCTTGCCGAAATCGACCTGGTCGACCGAGGTCAGGAGAACGACCGGAATGGAAGAAAGCCTGCTGTCGGCGGCAATCGCCCGGGCGACATCAGCGCCGTTCATGCCGGGCATCTGGTAGTCGAGGATGATGCAGTCGACGCTGGCGCCCAACTGGCAGGCGCGATCGAGGAAGGCGAGCCCCATGGCGCCGCTTTCAGCGGCGGCGCAGTCGAAGCTCCAGCTTCTGAGCTGCTCGAGCAGGATCTCGCGGTTGACCGGATTGTCGTCGATGACCAGCACGCGCGCACCGGTGACGTCGACCGGAACGATCGCGTCACGCGCCTCGGCGCGGTGCACGGGCAGCGGTACCGCGAACCAGAAGACGGAGCCGCGCCCGATCTCGCTCTCGACGCCGATCTTGCCGGCCATCAGGTCGACGAGGCGGGCGGCAATGGCCAGTCCAAGGCCGGTGCCTTCGTGGCGGCGGGTCGAGGAGCCATCGACCTGGGCGAATTTCTCGAACACGTTCTGCAGTTTCTCGGCCGGGATGCCGATGCCCGTGTCTTCGACGCGCAGCTTGAGCTGGACAACGTCGTTGACGGTTTCGCCGCCGACATCGATCAGCACATGGCCTCTCTCGGTGAACTTCACCGCATTGCCGACCAAATTGGTGACGATCTGCCGGAAGCGGCCGGCGTCGCCAATGACATAGGCCGGCAGGCGCGGGTCGACCCGTACGATCAGCTCGAGGTTCTTTTCGGCAACGCGCGCCGAGACCAGCGTCGCCACGTCCTCGACCGCTTCGGAGAGACGGAAGGGGGCAGGGTCGAGCGTCAGCTGGCCGGCATTGATCTTGGAGAAATCGAGGATGTCGTTGATGATGGTGAGCAGCGCGTTGCCGGATTTGACGATGACGTCGGTGAAGGTCTTCTGGCGTGGGGTCAGTTCGGTCTTGGCCAGCAATTCGGCCATGCCGAGCACGCCGTTCATCGGCGTGCGGATCTCATGGCTCATATTGGCCAGGAATTCGGACTTGGCGCGGTCGGCGGCCTCGGCCTTGAACAGGGATTCGGCGGATTGGGCAAAGGCGCGGCGGATCGCTTGTTCCATCGGCCGGAAGACCCAGAAGGCGACGATGGCCAGCACAGCGAATAACAGGCCGCTCGCCCACAGCAGCAGCCGGTCGCTGGACGCGTCGGCCAGATGGCGCTCCTCGTCCATCGCGGTGCGGATACGGACCAGCATCGGCTGGACAAAGAGGTCGTTCTGGTTGCGGATTTCCCGGTAGCTCCATTCATCGCCTTTTTGCGCCACCGACATCAGATTCAGGTTGCGCACCATATCGCGGGCCGACCAGAACAGGTCTCCGTTGACCGAGGAGGCTTCGAGTTCGTTGACGGTATTGGCCGACAGCCGCTGATGTATCGCGGCGAACTGGGCACTCAGCGTCTCGATCTCGCTGGTCAGGCGTACGGAATGGTCGCGCGCCGAAGCGGTCAGCGCGTCGCGCGTTTCGTTGCGCCAGGCCGAGCCGGTTGTCTCGGCGAAGCTGGTCGCGTTGCGCAGGTCGCGGGTGAAGACGACGAGGTTGCTGCTCAGCGCGTCGATCTCATGACGGAAGGAATTGACACGGTTGAGCGCAAAACATGATGGCCGTGGAGGCCAGCGCGAAAATCAGCAACCCTGAAAGATAGCGAATCCGGACAAACCGGATGAAGGAAGAATATTCCGGCATGCGCAACCCCAACACATACGCATTATTTTAACGACCGGGATTACGCTTGATTTACATTAAGATTTCGTTCGTGGGAGCGGCTTGTTGGTTTGCCGCAAGCCAACACAACGTTCCGGATGGACCCAGTCATCCGCCGGCCAGCGGGAACTCGTTGGCGATGGTGACGTGATGGTGGATTCTGCCCTCGAAGTATCTGGCCAGAACCGCCTCGGTCGCGGCGCGCGATTCAGCGCGGACGGGGCTGGCAAGGGCCGCGTCGACAGCCGCCATGTCGCGGTAGTTGATCGCCAGAATCAACGGGAATTCCGGCGCGCCGTCGTCACGCTTTTCGGCGAAGCTGACGCGCACATCGAGCGCGCCGGGAAACGCCTTCCACTTTGGCAGGACGGTGTCGAGGACAGCCTGGCGGAATGCCGTGGTCTCGCCATCCTTCACCTTGCCTTCAAACAGCGCATAGCGCGTGATCATGTCGGGTTCTCCTGATCGTTGTTGCGTTGGAAGAATTCCATCAATGCGGCCTGATCCTCGCCGCCAAGCCCGGCCGCCGTCAGCAACCGGTGTATTTCGGCGCAGACGGCCGTCAGCGGCATCGCCGTGTGCGTGCGCCGCGCCAGATCCTGCGCGGCGTTGAGATCCTTGACCATGTTGTCGATGCGGCCCGTGCGCCGATAGTCGCGGGTGGCGAAACGGGGCAAATATTCCTGCAGGATGGCACTGTCAGCGCGCCCGCCTTTCAGGGCCTGCGGAATCTTCAACACATCGACGCCGGCGTCGATCGCCAGCCGCGTCGCTTCCGCTACGGCCATGAAATTCAGCGCGCACAGCACCTGGTTGATGAGCTTGGTCGTCTGGCCGGCGCCCGCCGGTCCCATATGGGTGTAGTTGGCCGCGACGTGCCGAAGCACCTTGTGAGCGTCGGCAACGTCCTCGGCCTCGCCGCCAGCCATCAGGGTCAATTCGCCAGTCAGCGCCTTTGGCGCGCCGCCGGAGAGCGGACTGTCGACCCAGCGCAGCCCGTTCTCGCTTGCGTCGGCCGCCAGCTGGCGCGTCGCGTCGGGGTCGATGGAAGACATGTCTATGATCAGCGTGCCGGGCTTCGCCCCGGCGGCCACGCCGCCCTCGCCGAACACCGCGCGACGCACAATCGCCGCCGAATTGAGGCTGAGGATGACGCAGTCGGCGGCGCAGGCGGCCTCGGCCGCACTCACCGCTGCCGCGGCGCCCTTGGCGAGCAACGCCTCGACCTTGGCTTTGTCGAGATCGAATACCAACAGGTGATTGCCGGTGGCGAGCAGGCGCTCGCCGATCGCCCCGCCCATGGCGCCGGCGCCGATCAGTGCGATGGTGTTGGTCATGGTGGTGGGGCCCCGATCTTGGCTGTTATGTCGGCAACAATCCGGTCGAGCGGCGCGTCAATCGCGATGGTGATCGCGTTCTCGTCCTTTCCCGGCACCTCCAATGTCGCGAACTGGCTGTCGAGCAGGCTTCTCGGCATGAAGTGGCCGGTGCGCTCGCGCATGCGCCGGGAAATCAATTCGCGCGAACCGTCGAGATAGATGAACAGGACCGGTGCTCCGGCCCGTTCCGTGATGAAATCGCGATAGGCGCGCTTCAGCGCCGAGCAGCCGACGATGACTGGACCTGTGCCTGACCTCAGGGTTTCGCCGACCCTGGCCAGCCACGGCCACCGGTCGGTGTCGGCAAGCGGGGTGCCGGCGCTCATCTTGGCGATGTTGGCGTCGGGATGCAGCAGGTCGCCGTCGACGTATTTCGCGCCGATGGTGCGGGCGAGCGCCTCGCCGATCGTTGTCTTGCCCGATCCGGAGACGCCCATGATGATCATGCGGCGCGACGGATCAGATCGACGCTGTGATGCCGCCATCGACATAGAGGATGTGCCCGTTAACAAAGGACGACGCGTCGGAGGCCAGGAAGACACAAGCTCCGACCAGTTCTTCGACCTTGCCCCAGCGGCCGGCCGGCGTGCGCTTTTCGAGCCATCCGCTGAATGCCGGGTCGGCGACCAATGCCGCATTGAGCGGCGTGTCGAAATAGCCGGGTGCGATGGCGTTGCACTGCAGTCCGTGTTTGGCCCAGTCCGTCGCCATGCCTTTTGTCAGGTTGCCGACCGCGCCTTTCGTCGCCGTGTAGGGCGCGATGCCCGGGCGGGCAAGTGCCGTCTGCACGCTGGCGATGTTGATGATCTTGCCGCGGCCGCGTTTGACCATGTGGCGCCCGACCGCCTGGCCGACATGAAAGACGCTGGCGACATTGGTCTGCAGCAGGCGCTCGAACGCATCGGCGGGAAAGTCCTCGAGCGGCGTGCGGAACTGCATGCCGGCATTGTTCACCAGTATGTCGATTGGCCCGCCGGACAGCTCGAAACCGTCGATGGCGGAGCGGACCGCGTCATGGTCGGTGGCGTCGAAGGCGAGTGTTCGCGCCCCTTGTATCCGCGCCGCCGCCTCGGCGAGCTTTGCCTCGTCGCGGCCGTTGAGAACCACTTTGGCACCGGCTTCAGCCAGTCCCCTAGCCAAGGCAAAGCCGATGCCCTGGGAGGAGCCGGTGACGAGCGCCGTGCGCCCGGTGAGATCGAACAGTGTGGACGACATTTTCCCGATTGCCTCTCGTCGTTGAATGTTGTTATGTTATCGATAACATTGTTGTCAAGTCAGTTGGAGCGAAAACCGATGCAGCGGCCTCACATCCTTCAGGTTGGACCTTATCCAGCGTGGGACGAGGAGCCACTCAACCAGGCCTTCATTGTCCACCGTTATTTCGACGCGGGCGACAAGCCGTCCTTCCTCGCCGAATTTGGGCCGCGGATACGCGCCATCGCCACACGCGGCGAACTCGGCGCCAGCCGGGCCATGATCGCGGCCTGTCCTTCGCTCGAGGTCGTCAGCGTCTATGGTGTCGGTTTCGACGCGGTCGATCTCGCGGCGTGCCGGGAGCGCGGCGTGCGTGTGACCAATACGCCCGATGTGCTGACCGGCGATGTCGCCGATCTCGGGATCGCCATGATGCTCACCCTGTCGCGCGGCATGATAGGGGCCGAGCGCTGGGTGCGCGATGGTAGCTGGGCAGCCAAGGGGCTCTACCCGCTGCAACGTCGCGTCTGGGGTCGGCGGGCCGGCGTGCTCGGTCTCGGCCGTATTGGCCATGAGGTGGCCAAACGCCTCGGCGGCTTCGGTATGGACATTGCCTATTCGAGCCCGACGCCGAAGGGTTTCGCGTCGAACTGGGCGTTCGTCGCCGATCCGGTCGCGCTGGCCGAGCGTTCGGATTTCCTGTTCGTGACGCTTGCGGCGTCGCCCGCGACGCGCCACATCGTCAACGGGGATGTGATGGCGGCGCTCGGGCCGGACGGCATGCTGATCAACATTTCGCGCGCTTCCAACATCGATGAGGATGCGCTGCTCGACGCGCTCGAGAAGAAGACACTCGGTTGCGCCGCACTCGACGTCTTCGAAGGTGAGCCCAAGCTCAACCCGCGGTTCCTGGCGCTCGACAACGTGCTGCTGCAGCCGCACCATGCGTCCGGCACCTTCGAAACGCGCAAGGCCATGGGCAAGCTTCTGCGCGACAATCTTGCCGCCCATTTTGCCGGCCAGCCGCTGCTCACGCCGGTGCTTTGACTCTTAATCTTCAATTCTGGACGGTATCGCTGCTCAGCTTTGCTGGAACTGCCCGAGGAGTTCGCCTGCCATGAAGTCGATTGTCATCCACGCCGCCAAGGACCTTCGCATCGAGGATCGGCCGGTCGAGGCGCCGGGCCAGGGTCAGGTGTTGCTGCGTCTGGCCACCGGCGGCATCTGCGGCAGTGACCTGCACTACTACAATCACGGCGGCTTCGGCACGGTGCGGCTGAAGGAACCGATGATTCTCGGCCACGAGGTCTCCGGGGTCATCGAGAAGGTCGGTCCCGGCGTCGACGGGCTGCAGCCCGGCCAGTTGGTCGCGGTCTCGCCGTCGCGGCCCTGTTACAGTTGCCGGTACTGCCGGGAAGGGATGCACAACCAGTGCCTCAACATGCGCTTCTACGGCAGCGCCATGCCATTCCCGCACATACAGGGCGCGTTCCGCGAAATGCTGGTGGCGGACGCGCCGCAATGCGTGCCGGCGGATGGGTTGAGTGCTGCCGAAGCGGCGATGGCCGAGCCGCTGGGGGTTTGTCTCCACGCGACGCGCAGGGCCGGCGAGATGCTGGGCAAGCGTGTGCTGGTGACTGGCTGTGGGCCGATCGGCCTGTTGTCGATCCTCTGCGCGCGGCGCGCGGGCGCCGCCGAGATCGTCGCCGTCGATATCACCGATTTTACCCTGTCCATGGCCAAGCGTGCCGGCGCCGACAGCACGATCAACACACGAACCGATCCGGACGGGCTAGCGCCTTATTTCGCCGACAAGGGGACGTTCGACATCCTCTATGAATGTTCAGGAGCCGCCTCAGCGCTGGCGCTTGGCATCGCGGCGCTGCGGCCGCGCGGCACGATCGTTCAGCTCGGCCTTGGTGGTGCGGAGATGGCATTGCCGATGTCAGTGGTCACTGCCAAGGAACTGTCGATCAACGGGTCGTTCCGCTTCCATCCGGAATTCGCCGTGGGCGTCGAGTTGATGCGCAAGGGGCTCATCGACGTAAAGCCTCTGATCACCCACACCGTGGCATTCGCCGAGGCGTTGTCAGGCTTCGAACTTGCCAACGACCGCAGCCAGGCAATGAAGGTTCAGATCGCCTTCTCGTAAGCCGCGACGGTGCGTTGCATTCCACAGTGATATCGATAACGTATGGCCATGCAGCCTTCGCCAAAACGCCCGACCATGGCCGATGTCGCGCGTCGCGCCAACGTCTCGACGATGACCGTGTCGCGCGCCTTCAAACGCGATACCTCCATCAGCGCAGACACGCGCGACCGTATCATACGGGCTGCGGACGAACTCGGCTATGTCTTCGACAGCATTGCGGCGAACCTGTCATCACGCCGGTCGGGTTTCGTCGCGGTGACGATACCCTCGATCAACAACGCCAATTTCGCCGACACGGTGCGCGGCATGACCGAGGGCCTGCGTGACAGCGGGCTGGAGATCCTGCTCGGCTTCACCGACTACAATGTCGAGGAAGAAGAGCGTCTGGTCGGCCAGCTGCTGCGGCGGCGGCCGGAGGCGATCATTGTTACCGGCGGACGGCATACGCCGCGCTGCCGCAAGATGCTCGAGAATGCCGGCGTCCCGGTGGTGGAGACCTGGGACCTGCCGGACGATCCGATCGGTCACGTTGTCGGCTTCTCCAATGCCGAGGCCGGACGGCTGATGGTCGACCATTTCGTCGCACGTGGCTATTCGAGGCTCGGCTTCATCGGCGGTGACACATCGCGCGACACGCGTGGCCTCGATCGCCGGCGCGGCTTCGTCGCGGCACTGCAGGAACGCGGCCTCGATGGGTCGCGCATCATTGCCTCCGGCGTGCCGCCGATATCGATGCGCGAGGGTGCCACCGCCATGGTCGAGATGATTTCGCGCTGGCCGGACACGCAGGCGGTGATGTGCGTGTCGGATCTTTCCGCGTTCGGTGCGCTTATGGAATGCCTGCGGCGCGGCATCCGAGTCCCCGAGGAGGTCGCGATCGCCGGCTTTGGCGCTTATGACCTCGCCGAGCAGTCGGTGCCGTCGATCACCACGATCGATGTCGAGGCGCACGAGATCGGAATCCGTGTCGCCGACCTCGTACTCGACCTGCTCAACGGGCGCCGGGCGCCTGACGACCGGGTGGTCGTCGGCATGACGCCAAAGGTGATCGCGCGTCATACGGCCTGAGCCTTGGCGAAACAGAACGGCCGGCGGGTTGACCGCCGGCCGTTGACCGTCCTGCCCGCTGGCAGAGGTACTCGTCGGCGCCTATTTGCCCCAGATCTTCTTGTACTGGTCGCGGTAGCCGTTGCCCGGATCGAACCGGTTGTCCGGCCCGCCGTCGAATTCGACATTGTCCGACGTCACAACATGCAGCGGCGAAATGTAGCCCGACCATTTCTCGCCGGCCATGGCGCGGTTGAGTTCATCGACGAGCTGCCAGCCTTGCAGGTTCAGCGGTTCGGCAACGGTCACCTTCTGGAACTGGCCGGAGCGGATGCGCTGGTAGGCCGATTCGGAACCGTCGCCCGCCGCCACGTTGATCGGCGCGTCGGTGCCCGACTTTCCTGCCGCCGCCAGTGACGGTCCCATGAAGTCGAAATAGAGATCGTTGATCGCCAATGAGTGAGTCCACTGGTCGCCGTATTTCTGCAGCAGCGACGTCGTGAGCTGCGGCATGCGCTGCGAGGTTTCGGCGATCGGGGTGTCGACATATTCGAGCACTTTGCCGCCGAGATCCTCGATTTCCTTCTTCATGCGGTCGGCCTTGGCGATGGCGATCTGGTAGGTCGAGTCGGTGAAGATGATGACACCGGGCTTGCCCTTGGCGTCGACAAAAGCCCAGTCGGCGGCAGCCTTCGACACTTCCATCGGATCGGTCGAGACGTTGGCGACGATGCCGAGATCATCGATCGGGCCAACCGTCGGCGCGGCATGCCATGCCGCCATCGGAATCTTGGCCGCCCTGGCCTGCTCCATCGCCGGCTTCTGCTCCACGGCATCGAAGCCGTTGATGATAATGCCGTCGGGATTGAGCGCCAGCGCCTGGCCGAAGGCCGCGGTGCGGCCGCCGATGGAGCCGGCGCCGTCAAGCGTCTTGACAGTCCAGCCAAGTGCTGCCGCCGCTTCCTCGACGCCCTTGGTGACGCCGAGGATGCCGCCGTTCTTCATATCGGCGCCGAGCACCACGATCGTCTTGCCGGCCGCGCCCTTCGGTCCGGTCGTCGGGCCATCCCATTTGTCGACCTTGCTGGCATATTTGTCGACCACCGCCTTGGCGTCGGCCATCGGGTCGGCCAGCGCGTTCGAGGCAATGCCAAGCGCCAGGCAGGCGACGCCGAGCTGAAGGACTGTTCTGCGATGCATGTTTCTTCTCCCATTAAGCATTGTCGTTTGTCTTTGTTGGTTGGTGGGCAACTGGTTGATTGGCGGATGCCTGGGGCGGCACGACAGCGCCCCGGCGCCGCTGCGCGTAGCCGGCAATGCCGATCGCGACGAGCAGGGTGACGCCATTGAATAGCGGCTCGACCCAGAACGAGCCGCCGAATTGCTGGATGCCGGAAATGCCGGCGGCGAGGATGACGACGCCGATGATCGTGCCCCAGACATTGACCCGACCGGGTTTGATGGTGGTCGACCCCAGGAAGGCACCGACCAGCGCCGGCAGGAGATATTCGAGGCCGACGCTGGCTTGGCCGATGCGAAGCTTCGAGGCAAGCAGCACACCACCCAGCGCCGTCAGCGCGCCGGAGGCGACGAAGGCGCCCATGACGAATTTCTGCACCGGTATGCCATTGAGCGCGGCGGCCTTGGGATTGGCGCCGATGGCGTAGAGGTAGCGGCCAATCGGCATGTATTCGAGCACAAGCCACATCACCAGCGCCAGGACGATGACGTAGTAGCCGGTGATAGGCAGGCCGAACAGCATCGTGCCGTTGAGGGCAAGGAAGCCTTCGGGAAGCACGCCGACGACCTGCCGGCCGCCCGTGTACCACATGGCCAAAGCATAGAGCACGGTTCCGGTGCCGAGCGTGGCGATGAAGGAATCGATGCGCGCCACCTCGACCAGCAGGCCGTTGATGAAGCCGGTGACGACGCCGAGCAGCAAGACGATCAACACCGCGATCGGCCAGGGGATGCCGAAGGCGGTCTGCAGGCTGATGGCCAGGATATGCCACAGCACGATGCCGTAGCCAACCGTCAGGTCGATGCGGCCCGAAGCCATGGGGATCATCGCCGCCAGCGACAGCAAGGCGATGATCGCCTTGTCGGAGACGATTGAACGCAAATTGAGCAGCGTCGGGAAGGTACGCGGCAGGAGCAGCGAGAACAGCAGGATCAGCAGCAGCGTCAAGATCGGCAGGCCATAGACCGGCAGGTAGCGCGCCGCCTTCTGGCCAAAGCTCAGCCCTGACAGTTCCGAGCGGGTCGGCTCCAGCGCCGTCGATTTGATCGAGTTCATGGATACTCCTCAGGCGGCTTCGGACACGGAGGCGGCATGGATAAGCGCCGCCGTCGTCAAGGCATCGCCGGCCAGTTCGCGCACGATGCGGTTGTGCGAGAAGACGAGCGCGCGATGGCAGATATGCGCTACTTCCTCGAAATCGGTGGAAACGACGACGACCGCCAGCCCGGCTTCGACAGCTGCCGCGATCAGCCGGTAGATTTCGGCCTTGGCACCGACATCGACGCCCGCGGTCGGGTCCTCTGCGATCAGCAGCTTGCGGCCCGTCGCCAGCCAGCGGCCGACGACCACCTTCTGCTGATTGCCGCCGGAAAGCGCCTCGATCGGCAGATGCGGGTCGTTCGGCCTCAGACCCAGCCGCGCGCCGAGATGCTGCGTCAGCTCGCTCTCCCGCGCCGGCGTCATGAACGAGAAAAGCCCGCGGCCGACCGCCGACGGGTTGAGATACATGTTTTCGCGCACGGACAGCGACAGCGCCACCGACTCCTCGGTGCGGTCGCGCGCAATCAAGCCGACGCCGGCGGCAAGAGCTGCACCGACCGAGGACAGGTCGAGGCGTTTGCCGTCGAGCGAGACATTGCCGTCGAAAGGCTCGGCGCCGAACAGCGCGCGGCCGACGGCCTCCTGTCCAGCGCCACGCAGGCCAACCAGTCCCAGAAGTTCGCCGGACCGCGCCTCGAAGTGAACCGGTCCGACACTGCCGCAGCGCAAATCCTCGACTTTCAGCCGCTCGGATCCGTCCTGCCAGCGCGACTTGGCGAACATCTGGTGCGCCGGGCGGCCGACGATGAGATCGACCAGTTCCTGCGGCGTCGTCTCGGCGACGGGCTTGACCGCCACCATGCGGCCGTCCCGCATCACGGCGACCCGGTCGGCGATGCGGAACACTTCATCCAGGCGATGCGAGACATAGATCATGCCGACGCCGCGCTCGCGCAACGGTCGTAGCGCCTGGAACAGGCGTTCGACCTCATCCGCGGGCAGGCTTGCCGTCGGCTCGTCGAGCACCAGCACGTCGGCTTCGGTAGCGAGCGCGCGGGCAATGGCGACCAGCGATTTCTCAGTGCGAGACAGATCCTGGACGCGGGTGGCCGGATCGAAGGCGCAGCCGACCAGGGCCAGGGCGCTCTCGGCACGACGCTCGGTGTCGCGCCAGTCGATGAGGCCCGAGCGGCGCGAGAAGCCTTGCGCCATGCCGACATTCTCGGCCACCGTCATCCATTCGATGAGGCCGAGATCCTGATGGATGAAGGCGACCTTCTGCGGCTGGTTCGGGCGCGGCGGGCGGTGGTGGTAGTCCTCGCCGCGAAACCGGATTGTTCCCTGGTCGCGCTTGTAGATGCCCGCGAGCGTCTTGATGAGAGTCGATTTGCCGGCGCCGTTCTCGCCCAGCAGCGCCACGATCTCGCCCTCGTGGATGTCGAGCGAGACCGACTTCAACGCCAGGGTGCCCCCGAAGCGCTTGGAGATGTCGATGAATTCTATGAGCTTGGGCCGCATCTTTTTGGCCTCCTCCAAGCCAAACAACCGGACTGAACCGCGACCAATGTTATCGCTAACATTTTTGCAGGTCAAGTCTTGAAAATGGCTAGCCGCGAAGGCTAACGATAGGCCGGTTTCATGGAGGACAAGGCATGTTCGGAGACATAGAGGGTGCAGGCTTCGAGGTTCTCGATGAGCGTTTCGAGAGCTGTTTCGTCGGCCATGTGGCGGTCGAGCGGCTGTGGACGGGCGGGCGCTGGCTGGAGGGACCGGCTTGGTTCGCGGCCGGGCGGTACCTGGTTTTCTCAGACATCCCGAGCGACCGTATCATGCGATACGACGACACCAATGGAATGGTCTCGGTCTTCCGCGCGCCGTCCAGCAATGCCAACGGCAACACAGTCGACACGGAAGGCCGGCTGATCACCTGCGAGCACCGGGCGCGGCGCGTCACGCGTACCGAGCATGACGGATCGATCACGGTGATCGCCGACCGCTTCGAGGGCAAGCGTCTGAATTCGCCCAACGACGTGGTGGTGCGCTCGGACGGCACGGTGTGGTTTTCCGATCCGCCCTACGGCATCGCGACGGACTATGAGGGCGACCGCGCCGAGCAGGAGATCGAGGGCTGCCACGTCTACCGCGCCGACCCGGCAACGGGCGAAGTGACACGCGTCGTCTTGACGATGGCGAAGCCCAACGGCCTCGCCTTTTCGCCGGACGAGACCATCCTCTATGTCGGCGACACCGGTGTCACACACCAGAAGGACGGGCCGCGACACATCCGCAAGTTCGCCGTCGAGGGCGCCTCACTGAAAGAACTCGGCGTCTTCGCCTCTTGCACCGCCGGCCTGTTCGACGGGTTCAGGGTGGATATGTCAGGCCGCGTATGGGCGGGTGCCGGAGACGGCGTCCATTGCTTCGATCCTGACGGCACGCTGATCGGCAAGATCCGCATTCCGGAGACGGTGGCGAACCTGACGTTCGGCGGCCCGAAGCGCAACCGCCTGTTCATCACGGCACGGCAGTCGCTCTATTCGGTCTTCGTCGTGGCGAATGCCGCGGGGCGGGGGTAAACCTGCCTGCCCTGCCAGGCCGGCTTTTCGAACCAAAAACTCAGCTGTTGCGCGTCGCGACAAATGTGGCGGCTTGCTTCAGCAGCGCTGCATGGTCGCCATAGGGTTCGAGCAGCGCGTGTGCCTGGTCAACAAGGCCATGCAGCTGGCTGCGCGCCCAATTCGCACCGTGCAGCGCCACCAGCGTTCCCTTGCCGGCGGCGGCGTCCTTGCCGGTCGCCTTGCCCATCTGGCTGGCGTCGGCCGTGAGATCGAGCAGGTCGTCGGCAAGCTGGAAGGCGAGGCCGATCGCCGAGCCGAATTCAGCCAGTCTCTCGCGGTCTTCGGACGAAGCGCCGGCGATGATGGCGCCGGCTTCGCAGGCGAAACGGATCAGCGCGCCGGTCTTCATCGCCTGCAGCCTTATGATGCCGGCCTCGTCGGGCGGTGTCTGTTCGGCTTCGAGGTCGAGCTTCTGGCCACCGACCATGCCGCCGGCGCCGGCGGCGCGGGTAAGCGCCAGCACCAATGCCACGCGCCGCTCGGCCGGCAGCATGGTTGCCTCGCCGGCGATGATGTCGAAGGCCAGCGTCAGCAAGGCGTCGCCGGCCAGGATGGCTGTCGCTTCGTCGAAGGCCTTATGCACGGTCGGCTGGCCGCGGCGCAGATCGTCGTCGTCCATCGCCGGCAAATCGTCATGGATCAGCGAATAGCAATGCACGCATTCGAGCGCGGCCGCCACACGCAGTGCCGCTTCGCCATCGGCGGAAAACAAGGCAGCGCTTTCCATGACCAGAAACGGGCGCAGGCGCTTGCCGCCATTCAGCACACCGTGGCGCATCGCCGCCATCAGTCGTTCGGGCCGCACGATCTCGCCCGAAAGCGGGCGATGGTCGAGCAACCGCCGCAGCAGCACCTCGACGGCCGCCGCCCGCCTGATAAGCGCCATTTCGAACGCCATTTCGTCGTCATTCGTCATGGCCGGGAGCGGTAGCCGACACTCAGACGTTGCGCAAGAAGGCAAGCGCCATTATGCCGGAGCAGGCAGATGTACGGGTTGGGCGGCTTGGCGGAACCGATCGTCGATCATGAAACCGAAAAGCTGGACATGGCGACGAGATCGCGAGGCGTGAACCGCCGCGGTCTCAGGCGCTGGGTCCGGCGCGGCATTGTCGTGGCCGCAGTGCTGGCGCTTATCCCGGCGGTGCTGACCTTCCTTTACCTGCCGTCCTTCGTGCATCCGGTGTCGACGCTGATGCTGAAGGACCTGGCGACCTTCTCCGGCTATGACCGGCGCTGGGTGTCGATCGATGATGTCGCGCCGGTACTGGCCCATTCCGTCATCATGTCGGAGGATGGGCAGTTCTGCTTCCACCGCGGCGTCGATGTCGGCGAATTGCGCGGCGTGGTCGACGATGCGCTGGCCGGCGAGGCGACACGCGGCGCCTCGACCATCACCATGCAGACGGTGAAGAACCTGTTCCTGTGGTCGCGGCCGCTGGGCTCGGTTCGCAAGGTCGTCGAACTGCCGCTGGCGGTCTATTTCGACGCCGTGATGTCGAAACGCCGCATCATGGAGATCTATCTCAACATCGCCGAATGGGGGCCGGGCATCTACGGCATCGAGGCCGCGGCACAGCATCATTTCGGCATTTCGGCAAAACAGCTGTCACGGCGGCAGGCGGCATTGCTCGCCGTCACCTTGCCCAATCCGATCGCCCGCAATCCTGCCAAACCCGGCCCAGGCTTGAGAAGGCTTGCCAATCTGATCGAGCGCAGAGCCGGCCGCTCAGGCGCCTATGTCGGCTGTCTCGACTAGCCGGTACAAAAAAGATTCACCGCAGTGCTGGCCAAAACCGCATCAGGCGTGTATAGGCACCCGACTTTCTCAGATTTAGGCCCCGACATGGCCCTTTCACGAGGGCGGGCGGGGCTTTTGACCATGTAGTGGAGCACATCCATGGCCGTTCCAAAACGCAAAACCTCTCCGTCCAAGCGCGGCATGCGCCGCTCGGCCGACGCCCTCAAGGCCCCGACCTATGTCGAGGACAAGAACTCCGGCGAAATGCGCCGCCCGCACCACATCGACCTGAAGACCGGCATGTATCGCGGTCGCCAGGTGCTGACCCCCAAGGAAAGCTGAGACCAGCTTTTTCCAGGGTTGAGTTGCCAAGGACCGGCCTTTGGCCGGTCTTTTTGCGTTTGGCGGGCTAATCACCGGAGCCGAAGCTTACATCGCCCTTCTCGGCCATCGCGGGCAGCCGGCTGACATGGTTGTTGCATCCGGTCTTCGAGCGTGTTGGCGGCTTTGCACGAAAAATCTTGACGGCGTGCCTGTGGCGCATTCTACAGAAGGTGCCCCTATATGGAGACGCCAGATGTTCGGTGCCGTCCCGCTCTTGATCGTGCCTTTCATTCTCTACAATCTTGGCCTGCTCGGAATTTTCGGCGGCGGCGATGATCCATGGGCGAGTGAGATCTTCTCGTTCCACATGATGTCGGGCGGGGTGTTCTCGATGACGCTCGGCGACCTGCTGGTGCTGATCGGACTGATCTTCCTGTTCCTCGAAATGGTGAAGTCGGCGCGCACGACCAGCGCCTCGATCATGGATCATCTTCTGTCGACGCTGGTCTTCGTCGCTTTCCTGGTCGAGTTCCTGCTCGTCAAGGGCGCCGCGCATTCCATCTTCTTCACGCTGATGATCATCGCGCTGTTCGATGTGCTGGCCGGATTCGCGGTGTCGATGCGGTCGGCGAGCCGGGATATCAACCTGAACTAACGATCGGCTCAGACGTTTTGACTTGCCGCTTTCACTAGCAGATCGCATCCCTTGGCGATTGGCGAAACACGCCCATCGCGTAGTCATCCTATGGCGATGCAAGGAGCGAAGCGACGCGGCGCAGACCCCTGGAGCTGCTCCGCAGCCCAAGGGATCCATGCCGCGACATCAGAGCGTTGCTTCAGTGCAGGATTGTGCGCCGCTGCAATCTTCGGCAAGCGTCGCGGCATGGATCCTCGGGTCTCCGCGACGGAGCTTCGCTCCTGCTTCGCCCGTGGATGACGAAGTTCCCTGGCCTCAGCCTGGATCGGCGGTGAAGCCGGCGGCCTCGATGCCGGCGACGGCGGCTGCCTCGTCATTGTCCGATGTGTCGCCTGAAATGCCGACGGCGCCGATGATGGTGCCGGCCTTGTCGCGGATCAGCACGCCGCCGACCACCGGCAGCACGCGTCCACCCGACACGTCGGAAATGCCGGCGACCAGGTGCGGGCGCTCCTTGGCGAAGGCCTCGACCTTGCGCGAGCCCATGCCAATGGCCAGCGCGCCATAGGCCTTGCCGGCCGACATTTGCGGACGCAGGAACGAGGCGCCGTCCTGGCGCTGGAAAGCGACCAGATGGCCGCCGGCGTCAAGCACCGAGACGCCGAGCGGCTTGAGCTTGAGATCGGCCCCCTTGGTGAAGGCGGCATCGATGATTTGCCTGGCTGTTTCGAGCGACAGTGCGGTCATGACAATCTCCTGTTGAAAGGGATAATCATCGGCCGCCGGGCGGCCGATGCAATCCCGGTTTCGATTGAAATTGCTTCGCGTGAGAAGGCGGGATGAGGCTTATTCGGATCGCGCCGAGAACGCGGCAATGCGCTGCTGCAATCAACTCTCACCAGATCAAGGGCGATGACGAAACTGGCGGATATCAGCGCGCTATTTTTTCTTGGCGCGGGCCGGCTTCTTGGCGGGCACCGCCGGCACGTTGGCAAGGTCTTCGGCTTCCTTGGCGAGCCGCAGGGCCCTCAGCTTGTCGGTCTTGGCCTTGCGGGCGTCGCTCTCGGCGACATATTCCGCCATTGCTTTCTGGCGGACCGTTGCGGCCTCTTCCTGCTTCTTGAAGCGCTGATCGGCGCGCGCGCGGGCACTATCCCTAGAGTTCTCAACCAAGACATTATCCAATCGCTTGAATTGTGATTTTCCGTCTCTTCTAGCAGAGCGGACCCCTTAACGGGAAAATAAGTTGATCAGGCGGCCGGGCTGGCGCTGAGAGCCTTGCTGGCGACCACGGCCTGATAGGCGGCCTGGAGCGTCGCGCGGACAGAAAGACCGGACGCCGTATCGAGCGGCGTACCAAGATGCTCATGGCGCAATTCGTCCATGAATTTCTCCCACATGGGCGGTCCGCCCTTTTCCAGGAGCTCGGCGCGGATCGAGAGTTCCTCGCTGGTCGGCAGCCAGACCCGGCCCCAGGCGCCGAGATGGGCCAGGATCGGCACCAGCGTGATGGCCATCTCGGTCAGGCTGTAGATCGCCTTCTGCTTGTGCGAGGGGTCGTCAGCCTTGGTCAGCATGCCGAGTTGCATCAGACGCTTCAGCCGGTCGGCGAGGATGTTGGAGGCAATGCCCTCCATCGATCCGTTGAGCAGCTCGCGAAAATGGCGCTTACCGCCGAAAATCATGTCGCGAAGGATAATCAGGCTCCAGCGGTCGCCGAACACTTCCAGCGACAGATTGATCGGGCAGCCGGACCGTCGATCGAGGCTCATTCGATTCTCCCCACGAAACCAGTTGCATTATCGTATCAGTTTTATTATGGTGCAACCGATTGCAAAATGCAATCAGATGAGGAGGCCGCGATGACCACGATCGACCGTCCCGAGATCATATCCGAAGCCTTTGGCGATCCGGCGGATCCCGCGCTGTTGCTGATCATGGGGGCGATGGCCTCGATGCTGTGGTGGCCAGATGCGCTTTGCCGGAAGCTCTCGGGCGCCGGTCTGTACGTGATCCGTTACGACAATCGCGATACCGGCCGCTCGACCAAATATCCGCCGGGCCAGCCGCCCTACACATTCGACGACATGGCCGATGATGCGATCGGTGTCCTCGATAGCCACGGCATCGGCAAGGCCCATGTCGCCGGCATGTCGATGGGCGGCATGATCGCGCAACGCGTGGCACTCAAGCATCCGTCCCGTGTCGCGTCGCTGACCGTGATCAGCAGCTCACCGATGGGGATGGACACCTCGCATCTGCCGCAGACGACCGATGCCTATACCAAGCATTCGGCCGAGGGCGCTGATGTCGACTGGTCGGACCGCCGCCAAGTGATCGATTTCATGGTGAGAGATACGCGGGCAATCGCTGGCATCGCGCATCCATTCGACGAGGCCGGGATGCGCGTCTTCATCGAACTGGATTACGACCGCTCCCGCGGCTTCCTGAGCGCAACCAATCATTTCATGCTCAAGGGCGGCAATGCGTGGAAGGGCCGCCTGCCGGAGATGGCGGCGCCGCTGCTGGTCATTCACGGCACGGCGGACCCGATCTTTCCGGTCGAGCACGGAGAAACATTGGCCGAGACGGTCGCCGGTGCAAAACTGCTTCGCATCGAGGGTGGCGGCCACGAACTGCACCCGCAGGACTGGCCGGCGATATCAGCCGCCATCGTCGCGCATATCGAATCCCATTGAGCTTTGAGCGGGGCAGACTTGACGATCAAGGTCCGTCGCAATAGTTAAGTAAATGCTTCAGTGTTGACTAAGCGGGTGCACAGCCCGCCATCGATGAACCAGAAAACAAACGAGCAAGATATGTCCCTGACGCTGCATTTCCATCCGCTGGCCTCCTTCTGTTGGAAGCCGCTGATCGCACTGTATGAAAACGCCACGGCCTTCAACCGGGTCATTGTCGATCTTGGCGACGAGCAGTCGCGCGCGGCGTTCCTGAAAATTTCGCCGACCGGCAAGATGCCGGCACTGCGCGACGATGCGCGCGACCGCACGGTGCTGGAATCGACCATCGTCGTCGAATATCTCGACGCGTATTATCGCGGGCCGGTCCAACTCGTTCCCGCCGACATCGACCGCGCACTTGCCGTCCGCCAGGCCGACCGCTTCTATGATTTTTATGTGCAGGAGCCGATGCAGAAGATCGTCGGCGATCGGTTGCGGCCGCAGGACAAGACCGATCCGTTCGGCGTCGAGCAGGCGCGCGGCCAATTGCGCACTTCCTACGCCATCATCGAAGAGGACATGCAGTCGAAGATCTGGGCGATGGGCGAGAGCTTCACCATGGCCGACTGCGCGGCGTCCCCGGCGCTGTTCTATGCCAACAAGGTCGAGCCGTTCGGTGACAAGTACCCGGCCGTGAAACGCTATCATGACCGCTTGCTGCAGCGCCCTGCCTTCGCCAGGGTGATCGAGGAGGCGCAGCCCTACTTCAAGTTCTTCCCCTACAACAACGGCTGATCGCAATGCTGCACGATCCCGCCCAGCTCGACCTGATGTTCCAGGCGCTCGCCGATCCGGCGCGGCGGCAGATGGTCGACCGGCTGTCGCGTGGCCCGGCCTCGGTCAGCCAGCTGGCCGAACCGCTGGCGATGTCGCTGTCGGCGGTCGTGCAGCATCTCAACGTGCTCGAGGCGAGCGGTCTTGTGCGCACGCAGAAGGTTGGACGCGTGCGTACCTGTCAGATCGAGCCGAAGGCGTTGCGGGCGGCCGAGCACTGGATCAATGAGCGACGTCTGGCCTGGGAGCGTCGGTTGGACCGGCTCGGCGATTTTCTGGCCGAGAGCGAATGAGCTGAACAACAGGGAGAACGAGCATGGCTGCCAAAGCAAGGGCGGAGCTGATCCGTTTCTATTCCGCTGCCTATCAGGCCAATGAGCGCGGTGCCGCCGAGACGATGCTGACGGACGACTTCACGTTTACCAGCCCCTATGACGATGCCATCGACCGCGCGACCTATTTCGCCCGTTGCTGGCCGGACAGTCCCGCCTTCAAGTCGATCACAATCGAGCGGATCAGCGAAGACGTGGATGCCGCCTTTGTCCTCTACCGCTGCGAAACACTTGACGGGAAGACCTTCCGCAACACCGAGCTGCACGCGTTTCGCGGCGACCAGCTGCGCAGCGTCGAGGTCTATTTCGGTGCCTCCTACCGCGATGGCGTTTTCATTCCGCAGAACCAGTCAAGCTGACCAACACGGGAGCAATCCATGACCGAACGTTCCGTCGTCCACTCCACCTTCGTCATCGAACGTCTCTATCCGGTGGCGCCGGCGAAAGTCTTTTTCGCGCTCAGCAACCCTCACGCCAAGCGGCGCTGGTTCACCGATCCCGACAACCCGATGCCTGGCCGCTTCGAGATGGACTTTCGCGTCGGCGGCAAGGAGGTCAATGCCGGTGGGCCAAAGGATGGGCCGATCCACGTCTACACCGCGACCTATCAGGACATCGTGCAGGACCAGCGCATCGTCTACAGCTACGATATGCTGTTCGGCGATATCAGAATCTCGGTGTCGCTGGCCACGATCGAACTTTTTGCCGAGGGCAAGGGCACGCGGCTGGTGCTGACCGAACAGGGTGCTTTCCTCGATGGCCATGACAAATCGGAGACACGCGAGCACGGGACAGGCGTGTTGCTCGATCTGCTCGGCGCCTTTCTGGACGCGAAGAACTGAAAGGCATTGATCAGGCGGCGGCCTGAAATGGTCAGGCTTCCCAGAATTGATCGAGCCAGATGTTGAGTTTCAGGAATCCGGCATTGCTTACCGTATAAACACGCCGCGTGCCTTCAGCCTTGGCATTGACCAGGCCGGCATCGAGCAACACTTTCAGATGCTGCGACACGGCCGGGCGTGAGACGGGCAATCCGGCGGCCAACTCGTTGACGGTCTTCGGACCGCGTCGAAGTTCTTCCAGAAGGTGGCGCCGATTGGGGTCGGCGATCGCCATGAAGGCGTCGGAAAACATCATGCCTCATTTGTGAGGCAAAGTTTTTCGAATCTCAACTGTTTGCTTCTGCTTTTCTTCTTGGATCGAGCCGCAATGCTTCCGGTGTCACCGAACGGTCGGCCGGCTGCGTCTTGAAGGCATCGCGATTTTCGATCGGCACCGGAGCGCGGCGGCTGATGCGCAGCAGCGTGTAGCCGGCGAGGCAGAGATGCGCGAAGGCAGTCGCCAGGAACAGGCCCTCCGGGCGCATCCAGCCCATCAGTGCTGCCGCCAGCAAGGGGCCGATCATGGTGCCGAAGCCGTAAAGCAGCAGCAAGCCGCCCGATACCTTGACGAAGTCCTCCGACCGCGCATGGTCATTGGCATGCGCCACGGCGATCGAATAGAGCGTGTAGGCGAAGGCGCCGTAAGCGGCGGTCAGGACGATGACAAAGATGGCGGAGCGCGGTTCGAACAGGAAGATCAGGAGCGCTACCAACGCCCCGCCGAAAGCGGCGCCGGCGAGCACGTAACGCCGGTCGGTCTTGTCGGACAGGCGCCCGGCCGGCAGCTGCATGGCGGCACCGGCAACGACGACAAGGCTCATCATCAGTGCGATCTCGGGCGTCGAGATACCGATACGGGCGCCGTAGACGGCACCCAGCGTGCCCCAGGCGCCGTTGGCGATACCGACCAACAGGCAAGCGACCGCCGACACCGGCGAGTTGGCGTAGAGCCCCTTGACGTCGAGCTTGACGTCCTGCAGCGGCTTGGGATGCGAGGCCGTCGAGACGGCGGTCGGGATCAGCGACAGGCAGAACAGGATGCCGGTGATCATGAACAGCGACGCCGATTTGACGTCGCCGCCGGCAACGATCATCTGGCCGCCCATGATCGAGGCATAGGTGACCATCATGTAGAGGCCGAAGACGGTGCCGCGATTTTCGTTGGTGGCCTTCTCGTTCAGCCAGCTCTCGATGACCATGAATGCGCCGGCCATAGTGAAGCCGGTGAAGGCGCGCAGCAGGATCCAGACATATTCGTCGATGATCAGGCCGGTGAGCAGCGCCACGATGGCGCCGGAAGCGGCGAAGGCGCCGAAAGCGCGCACATGCCCCGCGCGGCGCACGAGGCGCGGCGCGAAGAAGCAGCCGGTGACAAAGCCGCCGGCCCAGGCCGTACCCATCAGGCCGAGTGATGCGGTGGAGAAACCCTCCAACTGGCCACGCAACGGCAACAGCAGTCCATGCAATCCAGATGCCGCCAGCAGGAAGGCAGTACCGCGAAGCAGGGAAAGGATCGGCCTGTAGGATGCGAGCATTTATTTATCCGGCTGGACTCTAGGATGATGGCAGGGTCTGAAGACAGTCGCATTCCGGCTTTTCAGCGGCGGGCCGTTCCGCCCGTTCCTCTATCCACGGCGAAACAGCGCTTCCGCGGCCGACTTGGTGTTGTCCTTGGCCTTGAGCTCCGCCTCCAGCCGCGTGATCTCGTCGCGCAGGATGCCGATCCGCTCAGACAGTTCGCCAACGGAGAGCAGCGACAGGTCCTGCCCGATCTCGTGCGGGCGCGCCTTCTTCTTGGGTTCGTCGTCGAAGATCGCCATCGTTGCTCCTCCTCCGCCACACCAGTTTGGCCATTTGCCTGATTTGGCAATCAGCATACATAGGGCAAGGGCGCCGATGCAAACAGCCGATCTGAAAACGGCTGGGAAAGACGGGAAATCATGGCGAGTGGACAGAAAATTCCGGCAACTATGACGGCGATCGCGATCTCGGAGCCGGGCGGCCCGCGCGTGCTCAAGCCGGAAACGCGCGACGTGCCGGTGCCCGGACCCGGCGAAATACTGATCAAGGTGCATGCCGCCGGCGTCAATCGGCCCGATGTGCAGCAGCGCAAGGGCGCCTATCCGCCACCGCCCGGAGCATCGGACCTGCCGGGCCTCGAAGTATCGGGCGAAGTGGCCGCCCTTGGCGACGAGATATCGCGGTGGCGCATCGGCGACCGGGTCTGCGCACTGACGCCAGGCGGCGGCTACGCCGAATATGTCAAGGTTCATACCGGCAGCGTGCTGCCGCTGCCGGCCGGTTTCACCCACACGGAAGCGGCGGCGGTGCCGGAGAACTACTTCACCGTCTGGCACAATGTGTTCGAGCGCGGCGGCCTGAAGAAAGGCGAGACGCTGCTTGTCCACGGTGGCTCGTCTGGCATCGGCACCACGGCGATCCAGCTTGCCTCGGCCTTCGGCGCCTATGTCATCACCACCGCCGGCAGCAAAGAGAAATGCGACGCTTGCCTGAAGATCGGCGCCGACCGTGCGATCAACTATCGCGAGGAGGATTTCGTCAAGGCGGTCAAAGAGGCGACGGACGGCAAGGGCGCCAATGTCATCCTCGACATGGTCGGCGGCGACTATGTCCAGCGCAATTACGAGGCGGCAGCCATCGAGGGCCGCATCGTCCAGATCGCGGTGCAGGCCGGTGCCATCGCCAGCGCCGATTTTTCCAAGATCATGGTCAAGCGGCTGACCCATACAGGTTCGACGCTGCGGCCGCGCACGGTCGAGTTCAAGGCAGCGATCGCGGCGGCGCTGGAAGCGCAGGTCTGGCCGCTGCTCGGCACGCGCAAGGTGGCGCCGGTCATGGACATGATTTACCCGCTCACCGATGCCTGGCGCGCGCATGAGCGGATGGAGGAGGGCGAGCATATAGGCAAGATCGTGCTCGACGTCGGCTAAGACGTATCGATATTCCGGTGAGGCCGGCCTGCAAATGGCTGACACCTGCGCTTCCCCGTTCTACTGCGTCGCAGTAGAACTGTGCTCACGTACTTTGAGTACGCTCCGCTCCGGTTCTCGGACCCCACCATTCTCGGCTCGGCCTGACCTGAATGTCGAAACGTCCCGGCGTGGCACCACTGCCTACAAGATGAACAGAAGCTTAATGGTGCAATGCAGCATTTGCATCATTGCTATGCAAAATCGGCCATTCAAGTCCTCATCGATGACGCCTATTTGAGCATTATCGAATCGAACACCCCATTAGGAGGACTACCATGAACCCGATCCGCGCTTTCCGTAACTGGCGCATGTACAACGAGACCGTGCGCGAACTGAACAAGCTCAACGCCCGTCAGCTCAACGATCTCGGCATCAACCGGGGCGACATCGAGCGGATCGCCCGCCAGGCGATCTGATTTCAAGCACGACCCGGCCGCAAGGCCGGGCTCATGTTGAGAAGTAGAGCCGTCGCAGACGTTTCCCGTTTCCGGTTCCGAGCCCGCTGGACCTTGTCCAGCGGGTTTTGTCTTTTGGGATCCAGGGCATTGCCTCGGCAGTACCAGGATCGCGGTTCCCTGCCCGCTTGCGACAAGAAGCGGCTACCCCGCCTCGGGCGGAACCGTTCCGTGGCATTTTGATTATCCATGATTGACCGCTGCCGCCGCCGTGGCATGGTTGACCTTGGGGAAGATCGGTCCGGGCTGAAGCGTTGATTGTTTTGGACTTGGCACCATGCTTTGCCTCGGAAAGGCTCGGTGTCCATGCTCGACGACCTGACGAACAGGATCTATGAGGCGGCCTTCGTGCCGGATCTCTGGCCTGATGTGCTGGAGGACATCGATTCCGTCTCCGGCTCCGTTGGTGGCGCCGTGTTTCTGTTCGGCGACGATCAGCCCGCGCGCGGCAGGGCGATCGAATTCCTGCAGGATTTGCAGGGCGAATTGCTGGCGAGCGATACGCTGCAGTTTTCGGCGGCGGTTTCGCGCATGTGCGCGCTGCAGCCGGCGAGCTTCGTCGACGTCGAGGCTTTCCTGACACCGGAAGAGATCGAGAATGACCCGGTACGCCAACGGCTGCGCGCCATGGGCATCGGTGCGCATGCCTGCACCGCGATACCGATGCCCAGCGGCGAGCTGGCGATTTTCGTCTTTCAGCGACGGCTGGGGGAAGGCGACTACGACCAAAAGAGCCTGGACGTGCTCGACAGTCTCCGGCCAGCCATGGCGCGTGCCGGCCTGATAGCAGGGCGGCTCGGCCTCGAACGTGCCGAGGGGACGGTTGCCGCCATGACGGCAATGGGCCTGCCTGCGGCTGTCCTGTCGCTGAAAGGGCGGGTGATGGTCGCCAACGCGTTGTTCGACGGCCTGTCCTCCCTGTTCCTGCCCACCGCCTTTGGCGGCATGGCTATTGCCGACGCCGAAGCCAATCGGCTGTTCCAGCAGGCCGTCGTCGCCGCCCGCAACGAATTGGAGCCGACAGTCCGCTCCATACCGGTGCAGGGCCTGGGCGGCCGGTCGCCGATGATATTGCACATGCTGCCCCTACATCGTTCGGCGCATGAGATCTTTTCGGGCGCCGACATTCTGGTGGCGGCGACGGCGCTCAGCGCGAGTTCCCTTGTGCCTTCGCCAACCCTGCTTGCCGGACTGTTCGACCTGACGCCAGCCGAGGCGCGCCTGGCCACGGCGCTGTCGCAAGGCCATGTGCTCAAAGCCGCGGCAATCGATTCCAACATCACGGAAAAGACCGCCCGGACCTATCTCGAGCGAATATTCGCCAAGACCGGGACACGCCAGCAAAGCCAGCTCGTGGCCCTGCTCAAAAGCGCCGGGCCATTTGGCTAGGTCGCCGGCGGTCTGGGCATTCGAACGCACTTGCCGGCTGGCTCACGTATCGGGGCCGCCACGCCTTCCCAAAAACGTTGCGAAACAGCAAGGGAACGGTTATACAGGCCGCGAATTTCCCATTTTGGTGGCTCTAAACCACCGCCCGCGCGGGAACGCGGGCGAACGAGAAGGATTTTTTGAAATGGCCAATACGCTGCTGATGCCCAAGGCGACCGCCGTCTGGCTGGTCGACAACACCGCGCTGTCCTTCGAGCAGATCGCGCAGTTCTGTGGGCTGCATCCGCTCGAGGTCAAGGCGATCGCCGACGGCGAATCGGCGCAAGGCATCAAGGGCATGGACCCGATCATGACCGGCCAGCTGACCCGCGACGAGATCGCGCGTGCCGAGAAAGACCCGAACCAGCGCCTGAAGCTTTCCGACCCCAAGGTGCGGGTGCCGGAATCCAAGCGCAAGGGCCCGCGCTACACGCCGCTGTCGAAGCGCCAGGACCGGCCGAATGCCATCCTGTGGCTGGTCCGCAATCATCCTGAATTGAAGGACGCGCAGATTTCGCGTCTCGTCGGCACCACCAAGTCGACGATCGAACAGATCCGTGAACGCAAGCACTGGAATTCGGCCAATCTGCAGCCGATGGATCCGGTGACGCTGGGCCTGGCTTCGCAGATCGACCTCGACATGGAAGTCAACCGCGCCTCGCGCGGCCGCGAGCCGGCGCAGCCGGTCGGCGACACGCTGCTGCCGGCGGCCTTGACCGAGCGGCTGGTGCCGGCCCCCGAGAAGCCGAAGGACGAGGATGCCGAACTCGACGCCAACGCCGTGTTCGCCAAGCTCTCGGCGCTAAAGTCGAAGAATACGGACGCTGACGACGACGAGTGAGGCCTCGCACCCTCAGTGAAAAAAGCCCGCTTCGAGCGGGCTTTTTTGCGGGATCAGGCAGCTTCAGCTGCGTGCCACGCGGTCCGGCGCCATGCCGTAGTCCTCTGAGCGCTCCACCGCGCGGTAGAAGTCGGCAAGCTGCTTACCGCGCTCCGGCTTGAAGATGCGGCCGGCGATGACCACCGAGGCGATGCGGTCTATGCGGAAGGCGCGGAAATCGTCGCGCATCTCGCACCAGGCGACCAGCGTCCACACCTTGCCCCAGAACCACAGCCCGAGCGGCCTGATGTCGCGCGCGGTGCTACGGCCGGCCTCATCCGAATAGTCAACGGTCAGCACTTGGCGCTTCTCAACCGCACGCTCGATCAGGTCGATCGCCTCGCGGGCGGCGTCGCTGACCACCCACATCGGCGTGTGGATTTCGGTGCGGGCAATGCGATCCTTCTCGGCATCGGGTAGCACGGCACCGATCTTGACCAGCGCCTCGTCGGCAGCGCGTGCCATGGCGGCGCCGCCAAAGGCACGCACCATGCGGGCGCCGGCAACCAGCGCCACGATCTCGTCACGCGTGAACATCAGCGGTGGAAGGTCGAAACCCTCCCTCATCATGTAGCCAACACCGGCCTCGCCGTCGATCGGCACCCCGGTTGACTGCAGGTCGGCTATGTCGCGGTAGATCGTTCGCTCGGAAACCTCGAGCCACGTGCCGAGTTTCTGGGCGGTGACCAGACGGCCACCCCGCAGATGCTGCACGATCTGAAAGAGCCTGTCGGCGCGGCGCATCGTTTGCTTCCCCAGTGTTGCTAGAGCGGTTTACCGTTTCACGGAAACGGCGAACCGCTCTATCTCTTTGCTTTGACGCAATTCCGGACGGAAAACCGCCGGACACTTTTCCTGGAATTGCTCTACGCATGCCGTGGCCCCGGTATCGGACCCACTTCCAGATGACATGCATTACGGTTTCAGCCCTTCGTGCTTGCGCTGCGCGGCGACGAACTCCGCGCCGAAGGACAGTTTACGCGTTGTCGGTGTCTTCGCATCCAGCACGCGCCAGAAGGGGGCGATGTCGCTCAGCGTCATGCCGCGCTCAAGGTCCTCATTGGCGGCTTCGGCAACCGTGCGCAGATGATAGCCTATGGTGACAGGGCATGTCACTTCGGCGCCATGCTCAATGGCAAGGGCCGTACGCAGCGCGCGCACATCCATCTCGACGCCTTTCGGAATCGAGCGGATGAAATCGTCAACTTGGCGCGCGGTCGGCACCAGCATCGGCTGGCCTTCGACCACGTCACCCATCGAACGTGGCGTTGGTTTCACGCCGTTGATGCCAGGCGTGTTCAGCCTGTCGTTCCAGCTTTTCATCGATCGTCCTCTCGACCGTCGACGCGCAGTGTCTCGATCGTGCATCATCGCACGCCCCTCCTGACAGCATACTGTCAGGAGGCTTCAGCATACTCCTTCGCAAACAGCGTTCGCATCTGCGCGAGATCGCCGCCTCTTTCGGGATAGAGCGTGTTCAGAAAGGCAAGGGCGAAGGTGCCGGGCGCCGAGCCCGGCGCGGAAACGATCCTGCCGTCGGCCACTGCGTGCGGCACGTCGTGATAGTTGCTGTCGCCGGCATAGCCGGCCTCATGACCGTTGATCCAGTCGTGGCCATTGCTGGTGTGCCTGGCGTTCTCGAACATGCCGGCTCGCGCCAGTGCCAGCGTTCCGGCGCAAATCCCGCCGACCACGCCGCCGCGCGTTGCAACAGCATTGAGCAGTTCAGCGACATCCGGCGGCGCCTTGCCTGCCCAGTGGTCGGAACCGATGACGGCGACGGCATCGAGATCGGCATTCTCTTCAACACCGGCCGAGCGGTCGGGCGTCAGCCGAAAGCCGCTGATTCCAGTCACCGGCTTGCCCTCGGGCGTGAGCGACACGGCGCGGGCGCCGAACCATTCAACCGCCGAGGCCGCCAGCAAACCGTATTCCCAGTCGGCAAAACCTTCGATGAAGAGGAAGCCGATTGTCTTTCTGTTCGGGCATAAGCGCGCTCCATCCCTCGCATGCCGGGCCTGATATTTGGGCGCTGGTCCGGCCACATCCAATATTCGTGTCGAAAAAATAGTCTCAATTGCCGCGGGAGCGACGTTCCGCATACATATCCGGCCAGCCAATATCCTTGCGGATATCCGCGGGTAGTGCGTTCATGAAACGCTGCGTGCGGATTTCGTTGCGCATGGTGCGAACCTTGCCGACATAATGCTGCATGCCGCGCAGAATGGTGTAACCGTTCATAACCAGTCTCCTCTCTCTTGATGGAGACACTATCGCATACCCCTCCTGACAGCAGTCTGTCAGGAGCATGTCAGGCGTTCGGCGATAGTTTGGTTCGATGCGTCTCCTCAGGGGAAGCCTTGTTTCTCGCTGTCGTCGTGCCTCGACACAGCAAGCCGGTGAGCGCTGATTGTTCACCAATGGAAGAACAATGAGCGCGGTGTTGTTCATCACATGGCGACGGACTGTCAGGATAGACGGCCTTCAGCAAGGTGGCCGCAGTTCTGATATGAAGGGAGAAAATTCTTCCCCAAAACAGGGAGACGACCATGAGCCTGCAACTGACAGGAATTCACCATCTGACCGCCATCACAGCCAATGCGCCGGGCAATCTTCATTTCTACACCAAGGTGCTGGGCCTGCGGCTGGTCAAGAAGACGGTCAATCAGGACGATACCTCGGCCTATCACCTCTTCTATGCCGACGGCGAGGCAACGCCGGGCACCGATCTCACCTTCTTCGACTGGCCGGTCGGCCGCGAACTGCGCGGCACAAACAGCATTGCGCGAACCAGTCTCAGGGTCGGCAGTCCGGAAAGCCTTGCCTGGTGGAAGCAGCACCTCAACGGCGAGGGCATCGTGACGAGTGAGATTGCCGACATCGGCGGCTACCAGTCGCTGGACTTCGAAGACCCCGAAGGCCAGCGGCTGCGGCTGGTCAGCGATGGCGGCAAGGGCGGAAGCCATCCCTGGGCGCAGAGCCCGGTGCCGGCCGAGCATCAGATCCGCGGCCTCGGGCCGATCATCATCAGTGTTCCCGACATCACCAACACCGAAGCTGTGCTGACCAGGGTGATGAATATGCGCAAGGTTCGCGACTATGGCTCGCCGGACGGCGAGGGCCAGGTCCATGTCTTCGAAATGGGCGCGGGCGGGCCGGCGGCGGAGCTTCATGTCGCGGTGCAACCAAGGCTGGCGCCTGCGAGGCAAGGCGCCGGCGCGGTTCACCACGTCGCCTTCAGGGCGCCGGACCAAGAGACGTTGCATCAATGGACGGCGCGTCTGGCCGAATTCCGGCTGCCGTCGAGCGGCGAGGTCGAGCGCTATTACTTCCGCTCGCTCTATTTCCGCGAGCCGAACGGCATCCTGTTCGAGATCGCCACGGATGGGCCGGGCTTCACCGCCGACGAGCCGCTAGAGACGCTGGGCGAAAGCCTGGCCTTGCCGCCATTCCTCGAAGCAAAGCGCGCTTCGATCGAAGCCGGCCTCAAGCCGCTGAAGTAGATCGCTTCCCGGTCAGAGGCCGGCGCCGCGTTCCGGATCGTGGCGCCGGCCCTGTCACCGGGCGCGGATGAATGGTGTGCTTTGACAGCCAGCCGCGTTGCTGGTCAAAGGTGGCATGACGAAACTCCTCGCCCTTGTCATTATCGGCTTCATGGTCATCCAGCTGATCAAACCGATCGGCTGGCCGGGGCTGAAGCGACGCGGCGATTTCTGGAAGCTGGCGCTGCTGGCCATGGCGGCGATCTCGCTGGCAGCCGTGCTCGGGCATTTGACATAGGCATTCATAACCACCGGCCCGTCGATGCTCATTCAGCAAGCACCAGGCCGACAAGATGTTCCGCCCAGGCCCGATAGCCGGCTTCAGAGGCGTGGAATCCGTCCGAGGCAAAACCTGCTTCGGGGTTGGTGATCGGCAGGCGCGGGGCCGGCACCGCGCCGCGCTCCAGGCAAAGCCGTTCGCCCATCCGGTTCATTGCGCCGGCGCGGATCTCCAGGATCTTGCCGAGCAGTGGCGGCATGGCCGGCGCGCGGGTGAACTCCAGCACCGGTGACCACACCACGCGCGCTTCCGGCCATTTGGCGCGCAGGCCGTAGAGCAGGCTGCCGAACTCCTTCTTGAAGCGTGGCACGGAGTGGAAATTCTTGGTGTCGTTGGTGCCGATGGCGAGCACGATATGCGTCCATGGATCGGCCGACAGATTGGGCAGGACATGGTCGCGGATCTGGCCCGACGTCGCCGAGTTGAAGCCGGCGGCGCGCCAGCGCACGGCGCGGCCGGTGCGCTGCGAAATCAGCATGGCGAGTTGTGCGGCAAGCCCGTTTTCCGAATTGCCGATGCCGACCGACGCGGCCGAGGAATCGCCCAACACGAGCAACGAGATATCAGGCGCCTTGCCAGCTAGGTCGTGCATGACCGGCCCCTGCGCCGGTAGCATGCGCGAGGTGCGGCGGCGCACGCCGAGCCCCTGCCAGACATAGACGGGGAAGGCGAGCCAGGTGAGAAAGGCGGGAAAGCGCATGGCGATACCGTGTAGATTTGCTTTTTGCGCAATTCCGGACGGAAAACCGTTTCACACTTTTCCTGGAATTGCTCTGAGATCAGCGGCAGGCTTAGCGCATGTCCAGGCCGAGGTGAACGCCTTCAGTCGCAGCAATTCGGCTGCACCGCCTGTTTGTCCTGATATTCGTCATGCAGTCGCACCCAGTCCATCAGGCCATGATAGGGGCCATTTTCGTTGCGACCCTTCGGCGTCATGTCGAGATAGTCGTAAGCGCCGATCTGCGCCTCGCCGCCACGGGCGCGCGATGTGAAGGTGAGCAAGATGTCGCCATTCTCGTCCCTGTAGAAAACACTGGTGCCGGGCAGCTCCTTCGACGTCCGCGGACGCGTCTCGAAATTGTAAGTGGTGTCGCCGGCCGCGATCTGCCTCTCGGTGAAAGAAACCTGCATGTCGAAATTGAAATCCGAGGCATAGGACGACACCCAGTCGAACTTCCAGCCCATGCGCTGCCTGTAGGGCAGAAGTTCCGCCAACGGCGCGCGCGAGATCACGACCAGCGACACGTCGTGATGCCTGAGATGCTGGTTGGCGCCGTCGATGTGGTCGGCAAGGAAGGAACAACCTTCGCAATGATGGCTGCAGCCCGGCCCAAACATGAAGTGGTAGACGATCAGCTGGCTGTTGGCGCCAAACAGGTCGGCCAGCTTCTTCGGTCCTTGCTCGGTCTCGAAAACATAGTCCTTCCTGATCTTAAGCCAGGGCAGTTCACGCCGCTCGGCCGCGATGCGCTGGCGAAGTTGCGTCAATTCCTTCTCGCGGACCAGATGTGCCTTGTGCGCCTGGAACCAGTCTTCGCGCGAAACGACCTTGTTGCGATGCATGAACTTCTCCCTGTCTGCACCCCAAGGACGTTCGGGATGGGCGCAAACCGACATCGCGGCCGCTAACGCCCAGAGAAAATAAGAATTCGGAGGTCTTGCCCAAGGACGAGGTGACAAACAAAAACCCGGGCGCATTGGCCCGGGTTCGAAGGTGACGAAAGAACTGTGTTCAGGCTGCCTGTTCCAGGCTCGCCTTCCATTTTCCAAGCGCCGCCAGATGATTCATGTGAGCGCGATGGGCGAAGGCGGCCTGGCCGGCGGCGACGTTCGAGGCCTTGCCGCTCCATGCCTTTTGCGGGGCAGCCTGCAACGCCCGGCCATAGGAGAAGGTCAGCTTCCACGGATGTGGGCCGATGGCGTTGATGGCGTTGAGGTTGGCGGTCGCTTCCTCGTCCTCCTGGCCGCCGGAGAGAAAGGCGATGCCCGGCACCGCCGCCGGCACTGTCTCGCGGAACAGTTTTATGGTTTTCTCGGCGACTTCCTCAGGGCTGTCCACGGTGCCCGACTTCTTGCCCGACAGCACCATGTTGGGCTTCAAGATCGTGCCTTCGAGGACGACGCCGGCCGCGTGGAGCTCGTCATAGAGTCTTATCAGCGTCGCCTTGGAGACCTCAAAACAAGTGTCGATGTCGTGGGCGCCATCCATCAGCACTTCCGGCTCGACGATCGGCACAATGCCGGCCTCCTGGCAAAGGGCCGCATAGCGGGCGAGCGCATGGGTGTTCGAGTTGATCGAATTGGTTGAAGGCACGCCCTTGCCGGTATCGATGTCGATCACCGCGCGCCATTTGGCAAAGCGGGCGCCAAGCTTGTAGTAGTCAGCAAGGCGCTCGCGCAGGCCGTCGAGGCCTTCGGTGATGGTGTCGCCGGGAAAGCCCGCCAGTGGCTTGGCACCGGCATCGACCTTGATGCCGGGGATGGAGCCGGCCGCCTTGATGATGTCGACCAGCGGTGTGCCGTCGGCAGCCTTCTGGCGGATGGTCTCGTCATAGAGGATGACGCCGGAAATGTACTTGGTCATCGCTTCCTTGGCGCGGAACATCATCTCGCGGTAGTCGCGGCGGCTGTCGGCGGTCGATTCGACGCCGATCACGTCGAAACGCTTCTTGATCGTGCCGGAACTTTCGTCGGCGGCCAGCAGGCCCTTGCCGTTGGCCACGATCGCGGCGGCAATGTCTTCGAGACGTTCGCTCATTCTGCTTCTCCTGAAAGGGGTTCGTTCCGCGCTTAACGGAAGTCTACCGCCAAAGGAATGGCATCGGAAAGCTCGAATCGATTGAAAGTTTCCAGCGCCTCTTTTGGCGCTGTCGCTCCGGTCAGGCCTTCTTCTTCAGCACGTCGACGCCGGGCAGCGGCTTGCCTTCCATCCATTCCAGGAAGGCGCCGCCGGCGGTCGAGACATAGGTGAAATCGTCGGCGACGCCGGCGTGGTTGAGGGCTGCCACCGTGTCACCGCCACCAGCGACCGAGACCAGCTTGCCGGCCTTGGTGCGCGCCGCCGCGTGTCTTGCGGCAGCGACCGTGGCGTGATCGAACGGCTCGATCTCGAAGGCGCCGAGCGGGCCGTTCCAGACCAGCGTCGCGGCGCGGTCGATCCACTCGCCGATCGTCGTTACGGTTCTGTCGCCGACATCGAGGATCATGCCATCGGCCGGCACGTCGGAGATGGCGACGGTTTCGCAGGCAGCACCGGCCTTGAATTCCTTGGCGACGACGCCGTCGACCGGCAGGATGATGGCGCAGCCGGCCTCGGCCGCCTCGATCATGATCTGCTTGGCGGTTGAAGCGAGGTCATGCTCGCACAGCGACTTGCCGACATTGGTGCCGCGCGCGGCGAGAAAAGTGTTGGCCATGCCGCCGCCGATGACCAGCGCGTCGACCTTCTTCACCAGGTTCATCAACAGGTCGATCTTGGTGGAGACCTTGGCGCCACCGACGATGGCAACGACCGGGCGTACGGGGTTGCCCAGGCCCTTCTCCAGTGCTTCGAGCTCAGCCTGCATGGTGCGGCCGGCAAAGGATGGCAGCAGGCGCGCCAGCCCTTCCGTCGAGGAGTGGGCACGGTGCGCGGCCGAAAAGGCATCGTTGACGAAGATGTCGCCATTGGCGGCAAGCCTTTCGGTGAAGGCCGGGTCGTTCTTTTCCTCGGCCTTGTAGAAGCGGGTGTTTTCGAGCAGCAGCACGTCGCCCTTGTTCATGGCGGCGACAGCACTGCCGGCCGTGTCGCCGACGCAATCCGAGGCAAACCCGACCGGGCGGCCGAGCACCTGCGCCGTCGCTTTGGCTATCGGCTCGAGGGAGAATTCAGGCGAGGGGCCATCCTTGGGCCGGCCGAAATGAGCGAGCAGGATGACCTTGGCGCCCTTGCCGGACAGTTCGGCGATGGTCGGCGCGATCCGCTCGATGCGGGTGGCGTCGGTGACCTTGCCGTCGGTGACGGGAACGTTGAGATCGACGCGCACGAGCACGCGCTTGCCGCTGATGTTGCCGATTTCGTCGAGTGTCTTGAAGGCGGCCATACGGGTTCCTTTCGTGGAAAATCGCCGGGACCATACCTCGCATCAATGACGATGCAAGGTTCAGGCTGCGGTGGGAACGAAATTTTGACGCGGCTGCGAAGGAGCGCGCAGGCGATCGGCGTGTCAGCTCTCGGTTGTTGCCTTTTCCACCACCGGCTCCGGGACTGGTTTCTGCTCCGCCTGAGCCGCTTCCACCTGCGTCTCCGTCGGCTTGCGCCAGTTGCGGATAAAGGCGCTCAGGCGATCGCCCATCTCGCCGGCACTCAGGAACACCGGCACCCGCGCCACCGGCGCGGTCGGCTCGAAGGAGAGGCCGAGACCGGTGATCTTTCCCTTGTCGTCGACATCCCTGACGATGAGCTCGATCTGGCCGATCAGCACGCGATCGGCATATTCGGCATGGCCGCCAAGCCGCGCCGTGACCAGAGCGCCAACGGTCTGCTTCTGCTCCGCCTCGGTCAGGCCGGGCGTATAGGCCGCCTCCAGCTCGGCTGCGGAGCGGGCGGGATCGACGGCGAAGGCGCCGAAGAAATCGGCATCCTCGGGGTCGACCACGGCGCGGCTGGCAAACAGCTTGTCGAGCAGGCGCGGATAGCGGTCCGGCACGAAGATGTAGACCTGGTCGCCGGCGGCGAGCCGGCCCATGTCCTGGAAGCGCATCGAGCGGCCGTCGCGCAGCACCAATGAGGGCCGCGCCCAGCGCGGAATGCGTTCGCCGCGCGCCACCGGGCTGCCGGGCGCGACGCGATAGGCAAGAAGCTCGTGATGGGCGGAGCCCGGCAGTTCAAGTTCGACCTTGTCCAGCGGCCCAAGGCGCGCCGGCACGATGAGGCCAAGGCGGCGCGCCAGCGGACCGACGGTCCAGCCCTGGATGACCAGCGACACCAGCACGATGATGAAGGCGGTGTTGAAGATGATCCGTCCATTCTCCAGTCCGCCTAGCAGCGGTGTAATCGCCAGCAGGATCGACACTGCGCCGCGCAGGCCGACCCAGGAGACGAAAGCGACTTCGGGGCGCGGCAGGCGAAACGGGATCAGGCAGAGCCAGACCGCGATCGGGCGGGCGACAAACATCAGGAACAGGCCCAGCGCTATCGCCGGCACCATGATGGCAGGAAATTGCGAGGGCGTCGCAAACAGGCCAAGGATCAGGAACATGATGATCTGTGCCAGCCACGACATGCCGTCCTGGAAGCGCTTCAGGATGGTGACGGCGCGGATGTCCGAATTGCCGGCGATGAGACCGGCGATATAGACGGCCAGGAAGCCCGAGCCGCCAATGGCGCCGGCCGCGGCAAAGACCATCAGCGACAGGGTCAGCACGAAGATCGGCAACAGGCCATGGTCGAGGTTGAGCCGGTCCACGAGGCGCACGATGGCGAGACCGCCCAGCACGCCAACGACTGCGCCAAGGCCCATGTTGAGGAAGAAGCCAAGGATCAGGCTGGTGAGCAGGACATTGGTTTCAGGGTTGGCGTGAGCGGCGATGATCTCGACCAGCGTGATGGTCAGGAAGATGGCGATCGGGTCGTTGGTTCCGGATTCCACCTCGAGCGTGGAACGAACGCGCTCGCGCAGATTGATCTCGCCGGCGCGCAGCAGGAAGAACACCGCCGCGGCATCGGTGGAGGCGACGGCGGCACCGAGCAGGAAGGATTCCAGCCAGCTGAGGTTGAGCAGATAGTGGGCGGCGGCGCCGAAGAGGCCGGTGGTGAGAAGCACGCCTACGGTTGCCAGCGACAGCGCCGGGCCCGCCGCCTGCCGCAGGGCGTTAAGTGGCGTGCCGAACCCGGAATCAAACAGGATGACGGCGAGCGCCAGTGAGCCGGCAAAATAAGCAATGCGGGCATTGTCGAATTCGATGCCGAGGCCGTCGGTTCCGGTAGCGAGGCCGATGCAGAGAAACAGCAGCAGGAGCGGGGCGCCGAAGCGGAAGGCGATCAGGCTCGAAAACGCGGCGGCGACGACAAGAGCTGTGCCAACCAGCGTGACGAGATAGATCGCATGCTCCATCCGTGATTTGCCCCTCGAATTCCTCTGCCTTACCGATTCAAGGGAGAGTGGGGCGAAGGCATGGCCAGTGCAAGGCGGGAGGGTGGTTTTTTGCCCAGGGCCGCTGATTTTCCGCTGTTCCGGCAAATGAAAAACGCCCGGACAAAGCCGGGCGTTTCAAGTCTCGAGAAGGTGAGCCTTCAGATCAGGCGATGGTCTTGCCGAAGGCGACCGCAGTATCGCCCATGCGGTTGGAGAAACCCCATTCATTGTCGTACCAGGACAGCACGGAAACGAAGTTGCCGTCCATCACCTTGGTCTGGTCGAGCGCCAGGATCGACGACCGCGGATCATGGTTGAAATCGATCGAGACGTTCGGGTGATGGGTGACGCCGAGAATGCCCTTGAGCTTGCCATTGGAAGCCGCGATCACCGCTTCGTTGATTTCCTGAACCGTGGTGGCGCGCTTGGCGATGAACTTGAAGTCGACGACCGAGACGTTGGGGGTCGGCACGCGGATCGAGATGCCGTCGAGCTTGCCCTTGAGGTCGGGCAGGACGAGGCCGATCGCCTTGGCGGCACCGGTCGAGGTCGGGATCTGCGACAGGGCGGCAGCGCGAGCGCGGTAGAGATCCTTGTGCATGGTGTCCAGCGTCGGCTGGTCGCCCGTGTAGGAGTGGATCGTCGTCATCATGCCTTTTTCGATGCCGACCGTCTCGTGCAGCACGGCGGCCAGCGGCGCCAGGCAGTTGGTTGTGCAGGACGCATTCGAGATGACGATGTGGTCCTTGGTCAGCTTGTCGTGGTTGATGCCGTAGACGACGGTGAGGTCAGCGCCGTCGGCAGGCGCCGAGACCAGCACGCGCTTGGCGCCAGCGGTCAGGTGGGCCGCGGCCTTGTCGCGAGCGGTGAAGATGCCGGTGCATTCGAGCGCGATATCGACGCCCAGTTCCTTCCACGGCAGCTGGCTCGGATCCTTGATCGCGGTGACCTTGAACGTTTCCTTGCCGACCGTGATCTGGTCGCCGGAAACCGACACTTCATGCGGGAAGCGGCCGTGCACGCTGTCGAAGCGCAGGAGGTGAGCGTTGGTTTCGACCGGGCCGAGATCGTTGACGGCGACGACCTCAATGTCCTTGCGGCCGGATTCATGGATGGCGCGCAGGATGTTGCGGCCGATGCGGCCGAATCCGTTGATGGCAACTCTGACGGTCATTTTTCTCTCCCTGGGAGTTGGAGGGCAGACGATGGGTCCGCAGCTTCATAGCGGCGCAAGCGGAAAGAATCCAGCCGCAGCGACACAGATTTAAATCGATTAGGTTGGGCCAGCCCGGCGAAATCGCTTTGCGCGATTTCGCCGGGCTGGCCAAATCTTTACTTGGCGTGCAGGCGGGCTTCCGCTGCCTTGGCCGCGGCCTCGGCGGTTATGCCGAAATGCGGGTAGAGCTGCTCGATGGTGCCCGAGGCGCCGAAGCCGGTCATGCCGATGAAGATGCCGTCCGAGCCGATGAGGTGATCCCAGCCCTGGCGAATGCCGGCCTCGATCGCCATCTTGATCGGCGCGCTGCCGATCGTCTTCTTGCGATAGTCGTCGCTCTGCTTGTCGAACAGCTCGAAGCAAGGCACCGAGACGACGCGCGTCGGGTGGCCATGCTTTTCCAACAAGTCGCGGGCGCCAAGGGCGATCTCGATCTCGGAACCGGTGGCAAAGATCGTCACGGCTGCCTCGCCGCTGGCCGCGGCCAGCTCATAGGCGCCCTGGCTGCTCAGGTTCTTGGCCGAGTGCTCGGTGCGCACCGTCGGCAGATTCTGGCGGGTCAGCGCCAGGGTCGACGGCGTCTTTTCGGATTCGATGGCGATCTGCCAGCATTCGGCGGTTTCCACCGCGTCGGCCGGACGGAAGACATTGTGGTTGGGGATGGCGCGCAGGGCCGCCAGATGTTCGACCGGCTGGTGGGTCGGGCCGTCTTCGCCCAGACCGATGGAATCATGGGTCATGACGAAGATCGAGCGGATGCCCATCAGCGAGGACAGCCGCATCGACGGGCGGGCATAGTCGGAGAAGCACATGAAGGTGCCGCCATAGGCGATTAGGCCGCCATACAGCGTCAGGCCGTTGATCGCCGCCGCCATGCCATGCTCGCGGATGCCATAGTGGACATAGCGCTGGCCATAATCGTCCGGCGTGATGTTCTTGGTCTGGCTGGTCTTGGTGTTGTTGGAGCCGGTCAGGTCGGCGGAGCCGCCGATGGTTTCCGGCACCGCGCCGTTGATGACTTCCAGCGCCATTTCCGAAGATTTGCGGGTGGCGACCTTCGGCTTGTCGGCCGAGAGCTTCTTCTTGTAGTCGGCGATGACGGCGTCGAAGTTGGACGGCAGCTTGCCGGCGATCCGGCGCTCGAACTCGGCCTTGAGCTTGGGTTCGGCCTTGGCCAGGCGGGCTTCCCAGTCGGTGCGCGGCTTGGCGCCGGCCTTGCCGGCGGTGCGCCATGCGTCGAGGATGTCGGCCGGGATCTCGAAGGGCGGCGAATCCCAGTTGAAGAACTTGCGCGCGCCGGCGATCTCGTCAGCGCCGAGCGGCGAACCGTGCGCCTTGTTGGTGCCGGCCTTGGTCGGGGCGCCGAAGCCGATGGTCGTCTTGCAGGCGATCATCGTCGGCTTGTCGGAATGACGGGCGGCTTCGATGGCATAGGCGATCGCTTCGGGATCGGTGCCGTCGATGTGGCTGGCGTTCCAGCCGGAGGCCTGGAAGCGGGCGACCTGATCGGTGTTGTCGGACAGCGAGACCGGACCGTCGATCGAGATGTTGTTGTTGTCCCAGAAGACGATCAGCCTGTTGAGCTTGAGGTGGCCAGCAAGCGCGATGGCTTCCTGGGAAACACCTTCCATCAGGCAGCCGTCACCGGCCAGCACGTAGGTGTAGTGGTTGACGAGGTCGTTGCCGAAGGCAGCGTTCATGATGCGCTCGCCGAGCGCGAAGCCTACCGAATTGGCCAGACCCTGGCCGAGCGGGCCGGTCGTCGTCTCGATGCCGGTGGCGTGGCCGTATTCGGGATGGCCGGCGGTCTTCGAGCCCAACTGGCGGAAATGCTTGATCTGGTCGATGGTCATGTCTTCGTAGCCGGTCAGATGCAGCAGCGAATAGAGCAGCATCGAGCCATGGCCGGCCGACAGGATGAAGCGGTCGCGATCGGGCCAGTGCGGCGCCTTGGGGTCGTATTTCAGGAAGCGGGTGAACAGCACGGTGGCGATGTCGGCGCAGCCCATCGGCAGGCCAGGATGGCCGGACTGGGCCTTCTCGACCGCGTCCATGGAGAGAAAGCGGATCGCATTGGCCATCCGGTCATGTTGTTCACGCGACGTCATGGTTCCTCCAGAAATGGGGTTTGGGGGCTTGGGAGAGCCTTGAAAAGGGTGCGCGACACATAGCAGGCGCCGGCTTTTAGTCAACAAACCGGTGCGCATTTGCCGGTCTTGTGATGCCGGCGCCAAGCCTACATTAGCGTTAGCGGGGGACAGTCGCGAGAGCTTTGTTGACGTTGCCTTCACCCGGTGCCTAATGTTTCGCGGATAACGCGTTCTGAACGCGAACGATTCGGTGATGGGCAGGGCACAGGACGAAGGCCATGACCGGGGAAACCACGCTCAAGGAAGTGATCGACAGGCTGAGCAAGGCCATCGAAGGGCTGGAAAATGCCGTCGCCGCCAAACTCGAGCATGAGCGCGACTACTCGGAAGCCGAGGCCGAGGTGCAGCGGATGAATTCCGACCGCTCCCGGCTGGCGCAGGAACTCGACAATTCCGAAGCGCGCGCCGAACGGCTGGAAGATGCCAACAAGGAAGTCTCGCGACGGCTGGTGACCGCCATGGAAACCATCCGCGCCGTGTTGGACAGATAGGAGCTGGCCCGATGGCACAGGTCACGGTTTCAATCGACGGCAAGCAGTATCGGATGGCCTGCGACGAGGGCCAGGAAGAGCATCTGATCGACCTGGCCGAGCGCTTCGACCGCTACGTCTCGCATCTGAAGGACTCTTTTGGCGAAATTGGCGACCAGCGCTTGACTGTCATGGCCGGCATCATGGTGATGGACGAACTCTCGGAGTTGCAGAAGCGCGTCAAGGGCATGGAAAGCGAAGTGCTGACCTTGCGCAAGACGCGCGACGAGGCACTGACCAAGGCCGACAAGAATGACGGCGTGCTAACCAACGCCCTCGGCGCTTTGGCGCAACGCATGGAAGATCTGACGGCGACGCTGGCCGTCAACAAGGCCTGACGCGGCGCTTAGCAGCATCCCTCCCGAAAGATGATCAGGCGTCGATGACGCGCTGGCAGAACGAAAATGCTCGTTCTGTCGCCGACAAGAGTTTCCTATTATCTTGCAGTCGCGATTTTTGCGCTAAGATGCGGCGATGCCGGAGCGAGGACGCTTTGACGGCGGCGTGGTTTGCCGCTCTCGCTCCTGACCAGATTAGTTACAGGAGAAATGTGCCATGAGCCTTCGTATCAACGATATCGCGCCGGACTTCACCGCCGAGACCACGCAAGGGACGATCAGCTTCCATGACTGGATCGGCGACGGCTGGGCCCTCTTGTTCAGCCATCCGAAGAATTTCACGCCGGTCTGCACGACCGAACTCGGCACCGTGGCCGGGCTGGAGGGCGAGTTCAAGAAACGCAACGTCAAGATCATCGGCACTTCGGTCGATCCGGTTGCAAGCCACGACAAGTGGCAGGCCGACATCAAGACGGCGACCGGCCATGAGGTGCACTATCCGCTGATCGGCGACAAGGACCTCAAGGTCGCCAAGCTCTATGACATGCTGCCCGCCGGCGCCGGCGAGACTTCCGAAGGCCGCACGCCCGCCGACAACGCCACCGTGCGCTCGGTCTATCTCATCGGGCCGGACAAGAAGATCAAGCTGGTGCTGACCTATCCGATGACCACGGGCCGCAACTTCGATGAGATCCTGCGCGTCATCGATTCCATCCAGTTGACCGCCAAGCACCAGGTGGCGACGCCGGCAAACTGGAAGCAGGGCGAGGACGTTATCATCACCGCCGCCGTCTCCAACGAGGATGCGATCAAGCGTTTTGGCGCTTACGAGACCATCCTGCCGTATCTGCGGAAGACCAAGCAGCCTTCCGCCTAAAACAGGCGCCGGAACGGCTTTTGCCGTTTCCACCCTTGCGGGCCAAGTCATGCTTGACTGACCCGTAGGGGTGGACAACCATGCTCTTATTGGAGCTCGGCGGAGAAAATCGTTCCTGCCGGCTGGGGTTGGGGAGCTCGGTTTGGACGTGGCTTTGGCAAGACCTGAGGTCAAGGGCTTTTACGACAAGCCGACGGGGGCCATCCAATATGTCGTCACCGATCCTGCGACCAGGCGGTGCGCCATTATCGATCCGATCCTCGACTTCGATGAGAAATCCGGCGCAACGGGTACGAAGAACGCGGATGCCCTGCTCGATTTCGTTGGAGAAAACGGGCTGGAGATCGAGTGGATCCTCGACACCCACCCGCATGCCGACCATTTCTCGGCTGCACACTATCTGAAACAGAAGACCGGGGCGCCGATGGCGATCGGCGACAGGGTTGTCGACGTCCAGAAGCTGTGGAAGGTGATCTACAACTGGCCGGATTTTCCCGCCGACGGCTCGCAGTGGGACAGGCTGTTCCGGGAAGGCGAGACGTTTGCGATCGGCAGCCTCCCAGTCAAGGTGCTGTTCTCACCCGGTCACACGCTGGCCTCGATCACCTATGTGGTCGGCGACGCCGCCTTCGTGCATGACACGCTGTTCATGCCCGACAGCGGCACGGCAAGGGCCGATTTTCCCGGCGGCAGCGCCGCGCGGCTGTGGCGCTCGATCCAGGACATACTGGCCTTGCCGGACGAGACGCGCGTTTTCGTCGGCCACGACTATCAGGCCGGTGGCCGCGAACCCTTGTGGGAAAGCACGGTGGCGGCGCAGAGGGCCAGCAATATCCATCTCGTTGCCGCCCACAGCGAGGCTGAGTTCGTGGCGCTACGCGAAGCGCGCGACAAGACATTGCCGATGCCGCGGCTGATCCTGCATGCGCTGCAGGTCAATATGAATGGCGGTCGGCTGCCGGAGCGGGAAGCGAACGGCCGGCGGTATCTGAAGTTTCCACTGGATGGGCTGTGAGGAGTATTTTTGTGGCGGGCGCCGCCGGCGAAACTGCCGATCTCCCCACCTGCGGGGGAGATTGCCTGTCGCCCTCGCTTTCGCTCACTCACCAGCCGAATACAAAGGCGGCGCCAGTTTCCTGGCGCCGCCTTTTGTTCATTGCCAAAGCTGGCTTAAGCCGCCGGCTGTGCCTCGATGGTGCGCAGCGCCTGGGTCTGGCGCTTGGCGGCGGCCTTGACGGCATCCTGCACCTTTTCAAAGGCGCGCACCTCGATCTGGCGCACGCGCTCGCGGCTGATATCGAACTCGGAAGACAGCTCTTCCAGCGTCAGCGGTTCCTCGGCGAGGCGACGGGCCTCGAAGATGCGCCGCTCGCGCTCGTTGAGCACGGCAAGAGCGCCGGACAGCATGCCGCGCCGGTTTTCCAGCTCGTCCTGCTCGATCAGCATGTCTTCCTGGCTTTCGTGGTCGTCGACCAACCAGTCCTGCCATTCGCCGGACTCGCCTTCGCTCGCGCGGATCGGGGCGTTGAGCGATGCATCGCCCGACAGGCGGCGGTTCATCGAAACCACTTCGGCTTCGGAAACGTTCAGCCGCGTGGCGATCTCGGCGATCTGGTCGGGCTTGAGGTCGCCGTCATCCAGCGCCTGGATCTTGCCCTTCACCTTGCGCAGGTTGAAGAACAGACGCTTCTGGTTGGCGGTCGTGCCCATCTTGACCAGGCTCCACGAGCGCAGGATGTACTCCTGAATCGATGCCTTGATCCACCACATGGCGTATGTCGCGAGGCGGAAGCCGCGCTCGGGTTCGAATTTCTTGACGGCCTGCATCAGGCCGACATTGCCTTCCGAGATCACTTCGCCGATCGGCAAGCCATAGCCGCGATAGCCCATGGCGATCTTGGCGACGAGCCGCAAATGGCTGGTGACGAGCTTGTGGGCAGCAGAAGTGTCTTCATGCTCGGCATAACGCTTGGCGAGCATGTACTCTTCCTGCGGCTGAAGCATGGGAAAGCGGCGGATTTCTTCCAGATAGCGGCTGAGGCCGCCTTCGCCGGAAACGATACTGGGTAATGACTGGGCCATGATAGCGCCCCCTCTATATTGGAGTGATGCCCCCGAAACGCGGCGGGCATGTGACGCGAGCACCAAAAGGCTCGCTCGCGACATCAGATCTTGTACAGGAACAAAACCAGAAAAGACAGGCATTTGTTCAACACGAAACAGTGTGTCACGCTGAAGTGAACAATGCCACTCAGGTTTTTTGATGGCTGGTTTCTGGCTTGACGGTGACAGGTTCAGAGTTTGCGAAAGCCGCCGACGAGTTCCTCCATGTCCCCCGGTATCGGCGCCTCGAACCTCATCGTTAGATGGGTAGTGGGGTGGCGAAATGCAAGGAGCCAGGCATGCAAGGCTTGCCGGGAAAATGCCTTGACCTGGCTTTTCAGTGGTTCGGGCAGCCGGTTGGACTTGGTGCGGAAGGCCTGGCCGTAGTCGGGGTCACCGATGACGGGATGGCCGATATGGGCCATGTGGACGCGGATCTGGTGCGTGCGGCCGGTTTCCAGCCGGCATTCGACCAGGCTGGCGGTGGCGAAGTCCTTCTGGCCTTCGCCGAAGCGCTCCTGCACGGCAAAGTGGGTAACAGCATGGCGGGCGTCGTCGCGCCCTTCCGGCACGACGGCACGACGCACCCGGTCGGCGGCGCGGCCAAGCGGCGCATCGACCGTACCGGTCGGCCTCTGCGGTATCCCCCAGACCAAGGCGAGATAGGCGCGCTCGAGATCGCCGGTCCGGCCGTGATCTGCGAAGGCCTCCGATAGCGTCTTGTGGGCGCGGTCGGTCTTGGCCACCACCATGACGCCGCTGGTCTCCTTGTCCAGGCGGTGCACGATGCCCGGCCGACGCACGCCGCCAATGCCGGAAAGGCTGTCGCCGCAATGATGGATCAGCGCGTTGACCAGCGTGCCGGTCCAGTTGCCGGCACCGGGGTGCACGACCAGCCCGGCCGGTTTGTTGATGACGATCAGTTCGTCGTCCTCATAGAGCACATCGAGCGCGATGTTCTCGCCCTGTGGCGAGGCCGGCTCCGGTTCGGGCATGACGACCGACACGCGCTCGCCTGGGATCATCTTGCGCTTGGTCTCGTCGACCGGCTTGCCGTCGATCGTGACAGCGCCTTGCCGGATCAGCATCTGCACGCGGCTGCGCGACATGTCGGGGCCCAGGCTCGCCGCCAGCCACTGGTCGAGGCGCTGGCCGGCCGCGTCCACGCCCGCCACCAGCACGGTCGGCTCGGCCTCTGTGAACCGGTCCTCAATCAATCGGTCCTCTATCAATTCGGGGGCCTCTTCGTTATGAGCGCTCATCGAAAACCGTTCCGGAATATTTGCCATGGCCCGGCCCGACGCCGACGAAGATCAGGAAAAGCCGCTCGACCCCCAGGTCGAAAAGATGCGCGGCAAGCTCGTCCGCTTCATGGCCATCAATCTCGGCCTGCTTTTCGTTGCCCTTATGGTGGTGATCGCGGCGATTGTCTACAAAGCCCGCAAGGCGCCCGCAGTGAACCCGCCGCTGGCCGGCGACATCCAGGTGCCCGCCGGCGAGCCGCTCAGCGGCGACATCGTGCTGCCGGTCGGCGCAAAAGTGGTCAGCCAGTCGCTGTCCGGCAACCGCATCTCGATTGATGCCGAGCTTGCCGATGGCAGCCGTGCGATCTTCATCTATGATATCGCCGGGCGCCGCCTGATCGGCCAGTTTGCAATTCGCAACAAATGACAAACAAGTTTGTCACAGAAATGACCAGAACTCAGCCATGAAAGGCTTCGGCGAACATCGTCGTGTCGCGACCGTGGCGCTCGTCGTCGCCAATTATGACGAGGCGATTGCCTGGTATGTCGAGCGGCTGGGCGTTCTGTTGCTCGACGATGTCGATCTCGGCGGCGGCAAGCGCTGGGTCACGGTGGCGCCGGCCAACGGGCAAGGCGCCAGGCTGCTTCTGGCCGAGGCGTCCGACGCGGCACAAAGCAATAGCATCGGCAACCAGACCGGCGGCCGGGTTTTCCTGTTCCTCGAAACCGACGACTTTGCCCGCGATCATGCGGCGATGCTGGAAAAGGGTGTCGAATTCCACGAGGCGCCGCGCTTCGAGCCGTATGGCACGGTGGCGGTTTTCGCCGATCTCCACGGCAATCTCTGGGACCTGATCGAGCCGAAACGGTAAAGCACGGACGTCTTTTCATTCGATGCGGCAAAGCAGCCAAACCCCAGTTGCTTTTTCCCAGCCGTCAGCCTATATCGCCGGTTCTTGAGCGCGCCCATCGTCTAGCGGTCAGGACACCGCCCTCTCACGGCGGGAACAGGGGTTCGATTCCCCTTGGGCGTACCAAGGATTTTCTGCCAGATGTGATGCTTGCGCTATACGGCATGTTGCAGCAAGTTGGCTGCATGAAACAGTTGGTTTTGCCGCTCCTCATTTCCGCGTCCGTGATTGCCCAGTGCGGGCCGTCGTTCTCCAAGGACAGGAAGATCACCGGCACCATTCGAGGTTTCGAATGTGGCGACAATTGCTATCTGACCATTGTCGACCGCAAGAAGGTGGAGCAAGTCGGCCTGTGTGTCGCGGCTGAGTGCGAAAGCTGGAACGAGCAAACCGCGATGCCGTCCCGCTACAAGGGAAAGCACGTGACCGTTACAGTCGGGCAAGGGCAGCAGGTCGATGACAGCGGCAACGTGATGGGAGAGATGATGTCCTTCACGAAGATCAGATTTCTCGACTAGCATCGGCGGCTATTCGTGACCACCTCGCGCTCAAAGCAGAAGTGGGCTAGCGCAGTGCCGGCCCCTTTTGCTCCAGACTGCTGCGTAGCAATCTGTCCGGCGTAACAACAGCTCGGTCTTTTCTTTCGACATTCTCGGATCACATTCAGCCAGGCACCCGCGTGGGTTGCGCTTGGCCGGGAGGGTTCGCGAAGCTCGCGAAAACCCGGCGCCGCGCATGCCCGAATACACCCAATTTAAGTCAGGTCGCGACGCTTGAAAGGGCAACAATTTCTGTTACTTGCGACGCGGGGATAGCTGCGTCAGCGCGGATTTTGGGTCGGGTAGAGTTGGAATGGCCTCAGTGAATACGATATGCCCGCGCTGCCATGGCGGCGGCAAGGTTTTCGATTGCTCCAGATGGAGCGCGTCGAAAGGGCATTGCTGCCCGCAAGGGACGCATCAGACCGGCTGCCCGGGCAGGACCATCGCGTGTAACGAGTGTGGCGGCGTTGGGATGCTGGCGGAAGCCGAGCTCAAGGCCGTCGCTTAGCTGTTGCTTCGGCCAGGACGCGACGCGGGCGGCTGTCGCGTTGCGGTCGTGTCCACCATCTCTTGAAAAGGGTTTTACGGGCAAGAGCGGTCTCACCGTCGTGCAATGATAGGACTCGCCGCTTCTGGCGCGGCGGGGCCGATTGCATTAGCATCAGGTCACGTATTTCGCGGCACCGCTCAAGCGGCACAGAGAATGCCGGGTGTCAGGCGGATCCAGACGGCAACCGATGCCGCGGGGAGAAGGCCAATGCAGAAGCTGCAATCGCAGGGCGTCCACCACATCACGCTGGTCGGCGCCGGGCGCCAGACCTCGATCGATTTCTGGGAAGGCGTGCTCGGCATGCCGTTCATCTTCGAGCAGCCTAACCTCGACAAGGCCAGCGAAAGCCATCTCTATTTCGATCCGGGCGACGGCCGGCTGATCACCGTCTTCACCGACGAGAGCCGCACGCCGCAGAAGCGGCGCACGCCGACCGATCCGGGCTGCGTCCACCACATCGCTTTTGCTGTGTCGCGCGTCACTTTCCTGCAGGCGGTCACCCGGCTCGACGAACGCGGCATCAAGCACAGCGGCGTCAAGGATCGTGGCTTCATGGATTCGATCTATTTCGAGGATCCGCTCGGCCTGCTGATCGAGCTCGCTTCCTACCGCTTCGAGCCGCCGGCGGGTTTCACCCATGCCGACGTGCTGATGGAGGCGCACAGGCTGCGTGTTGGGCGCGGCGACTACAACATTGCCGAGGCGCACCTTGCCGACGCAATCCAGGCCCTTGTCGAGCGATCCCGTGCAACCTTGTCGGGTGACCGGGCGCCGAAAAATCCATACTGACGGCCAACAAAACAGGAGGGAGGACCACAATGGCAAAGACAGTGACCAAGAGTGCGAAGAAGCCTGCGGCCAAGGCAGCTGCCAAGCCGGCAAGCAAGGCTGCAGCCAAGCCGGCGCCAAAGGCTGCCGCGAAGGCGTCGGCAAAGCCGGCGACCAAGATGTCCGCACCGAAGGCCAAGGCGAAATCGGCGAAAAAACCGGCGCTGAAGCTCAGCATGCTGAAGCCGAGCGTCAACAACATGACGGTGCGGGTGTTTGCCCGCGCGGCCGGGTTCGACGCCGCCGAGACCGACGCCTGGGGCAACACGCGCTCGCCCGAATATATGGCGCGCAACCCGGCGCATCTGACACCGATGATCGAGGATAAGGGGTTGCCCAGAGGCGTGCTTTGGGAAAGCTGTGCCATCATGCAATATCTCGCCAACAAGCACGGGCTGGAGAAATTCTATCCGAAGGCGCCGGCCAAGCGGGCGATGGTGGACAGCGCCATGTTCTACCTGATTGGCACGCTCTACCCTTATGTGGCGCGCGCCACCTATCCGGCGCTGGGTTTCCCGCACTATGCGGGCGAGGTCGGCCACAGCGACGCCCACCCGGACAAGAAGTCCGAAGCCCAGAAGGCCGCGATGGCGGCGATCGCCGAGCCGTTGGAAGTCTTCCACAGCTTCTTCAGAGACGGCAAGCCGTTCATCGGTGGTAAGCATCCGTCGATCGCCGATATCCGGCTGGCGGCGACGCTGGAGTTCCTCGCCGTCATCGACTACACGCTGCCCAAATGGGCGAAGGAGTATGTGGCGGCGATCGAGAAGAAACTCGGCAAGGCCTATGCCGAGCCGGCTGGCGATGTGCGCGGCTACATCGCCTATGTGCGGTCGCAGGCGAAGGCTCCAGCTTGAGGATTTGTTAACCAAAGCCCTGTCTACTGCCAGGAATTCGCCGCGCGACCACGGATGTACTGGCGCACTATCGGCGGAAGGAAAGGTCGGCTCAATGCCGGCCTTTTTGCTTTTTCGGGCCTGATGCCTCGACATCCCGCGACAGCGATCAGGCAACGCCGGAGCTTCAACTTTTTGCGCCGAGACATTGTCATCGCCAACCCTGGCTCTAACATCCATGCCAGAGATTCGGCATCGATTGCCGGCTGGTTGTGAGAACGAGGGCTTGCGATGAAAGGCGTTGCAAAACTGGTGATTGCGGGTGCGATCTCGGCGGGTGTTGTGTGCCCGTCCTATGCCGCGACGCTCGACACGATGGACGATGTCGGTACCGCGATCCAGGCATGCTGGACGCCGCCGGCGGACGCCGGGAAGTCCACCGTGACCCTGAGTTTCAGCTTCAAGCGCGACGGTTCGCTGATCGGTCCGCCGCGGCCGACCGACGTCAAGGTGGCCGGCGATGACAAGGCGCGCAAGGCGTTCATCGAAGCGGCCATCGCGGCCGTCAAGAACTGTACGCCTCTGACCCTTTCGCCGACGCTGGCGAAAGGCATTGGCGGCAACGTCTTCACGCTGCAATTGGTTTCTCCGAAGAACTAGCCGTTTTCTTCGTCAGCAGGCACCGCTCGATAAAGGCTTCCGTCAGACGGACATTCCTATAGCCGGCAGGTCAATGGCTTAGTCGCCGTGCTTCGGCGTGTCGCGCCAGGTCCGGTGTCTCGAAGACGTAGTCGCTCCAGGCCGATTCCGGGATTTGCCCGGCCAGATAGCATTCCAGCAACAGGCTTTGCTCTGGGTTGAGGGCCCTTGGCGCGCGCTCGTGATCCAGCCCAAGAGAATGAAAAAGATTTCTTGTCAATTCCGACACCGTGAAGTGGATCGACATCTGCGTTCTCCTCTGCCCTTCAACGCAGCAGTCACGCAAAGGTTTCAGCGGAAGGCGCTGGTAATACCGGACCCCGCTGAATCACCCATGCTTTGTATCCCGGATGAAAGGCAGCCGCGAACTGTCATCGTACGGCGTACAGCCTGATGTTGGGCCGGTCAGGAACAGAGGGGCCCTCACGGCGTTGTGATCGACATCAGCCAGGAGAAACGTGATGGCTACGTTCAGGGAAATGCGGGTTCTGGAGATCGTCGAAGACGGCTCCCTGACCACCGAACAGAAGATCGCTGAACTGCGTGAAATCGAATCCGAGGCGCGCGGGCTGCAGCGGGCCGCTTCGGAGAGCCCGATGGGCGACGATGACGGCTGGCAGGACGATTTGCGCCAGGTTCGCTTCGCGCTCGACAAGCTTGGGGCGAAGGAACCGAAGAAGGGCGCCGCATCGCTATAGGTCCTGCTCGCAGGCGGGAGGCTTGTTGAGCCGCTTTAATCGCAGACCATGCGAACCCGTTGGCCAGGCGCGCTTACGTTCCTGCATGCCAGTTGTTTCTCCGAATTCGAGGCTGCGGGAGACGGCTGCGAATGCCTCGTCTGGTGCCGTCTGTGCACAGCAGGCCGCATGACCCTGCGCTCGGAAAATTGTCCTGATGTCGAAAATTGTCCTGATGTCTGGGGCGGTCCAGGAAATGCGCCGTTGTCGACCTGCGGTTCGTAATCGACATTGGGCGGCGGCCGTTCCCAAAAGCGCCGGGCGTCGAGCCGCCGTGGGATCTCGACCGTGCCGTCATAGCTGCGGGAGCAGCCGCTGCCGAAAAGCAGCGCCACGCCCAGCAAGAAAGGCCCGATTCGTCCAATCATAAGCAACACCCCTGCACGGACTTATAACGCAGCCTTGGTCCGCACGACAACCTGACGGAATAACGCAGGAAGAACGGGTCGGTTGCGCCGTTAAGGTTAGCAGATCGTTAATGCTTCTCGGGCACATTCCGCCGACGAACCGCGGAGGGAGGGTTCGGCCTTGATTTTCGGGGTGGGGACAGCATGGCGGAAGCGGACGAAGCAATCGGCGCGCGCGGCAAGCGTGGGTCCGGCAAGGCAGCAGGGCATGGCGACGACGCATCGTCACGCCTCGCTGAATCCCATATTGCCGATATCGATCGCGCCGACGCGCTTCGCCAACTCGTAGAGGCGGGCTCGGATTGGACCTGGGAGACCGACGCCGAGCTGCGCTTTTCCTGGCTTTCACAAAACTACCAGGCTGCGACAGGCATCGATCCGGCTGACGTGCTTGGCCGGTTCCGCTTCGATTTCCTCAACCAGGTCCTGAAGGGTAACCCCAGCGCGGCAGCCCATCTCGAGGATCTGCAGGCGCGCCGGCCCTTCCGCGACTTCGTCTACGAACTGAAGGGAGGCGGCGCCGGCTGCCGCTGGGTGCTGACGTCAGGCTTCCCACGGTTTGATAGCGAAGGAAAGTTTGCCGGCTATCGCGGCATAGGCCGCAACGTCACCGCGTTGGCGAGCGCATTCGAGGAGATGGAGCCGAGGCTGCCGGCCGGCGGCGAGACCGCCGGGCATCTTGCCGATCTCGAGCGGACGATGGACGCCATGCACATGGGCGTCGTGCTTCTCGATGCCAAGCTCGACACACTGATCGTCAACGAGGCCTATCGCGACCTGTCGAGGATTCCGGACGGGGCTGTGACCGTCGGCGCTCCGTTCAGCCAGTTGATGGAACTCAACCGCCGTAATGGCATCTATGGCGACATCGACGAACAGCAGTGGCAGCGTTATCTCGCCACCCGGATCGAGGAGATTCGCACCGGTTCCGTCGCGCCGCGCGAATTTGTCCATGCCAACGGCAGGACGATGATGTTCTCGGTGACGGCGCTGTCTGGCGGCAAACGGTTACTGACCTACTATGAGGTCACCGAACTCAAGCGTCGCGATGCCGAGATCGAAAGCGCCAACGCCAAAATCGCCGAGACCTTCGTCAATCTCCGCACTATGGTTGATGAGATGCCGATCGGGGTTCTCGTCCTCGATGCCGATATGCGCGCCGAAGTGATCAATCGCGCCTTCTATGACTTCTGGAGGATCGATCCAGGCCGCGCCGGGATCGGCTCGGCTTTTCGCGAGCTGATGGAAGCCAGCCGGGCCATCGACCCTTACGGCGCCGATGAAATTGCCTGGCAACGTCACACCGCCGAGCGCGAAGCCGAAATCAGGGCCGGCGTCGCCGGTTCCAGGCAATTGCCACACAATGAAGGGCGCACGCTTGTCGCGTCGCTGGCGCCGCTACCCGGCGGCAAGCGGCTCATTTCCTATGTTGACGTCACCGACATGAAGGGCCGCGAGACCGAGGCACAGGATGCGCGCAAGCATCTGGCGAGCGTGCTGGAATCGCTGCCGGCCGGCGTCATCATCTACGACCGCGATGACAAGTTCGTCTTCGCCAACCGCAAGCTTCAGGACTCGCTGCCGGCGCTGAAGCCGGTCTGGCAGCCCGGCTGCACCTTCCGCGAGGCGCTGGAGTTTGGCCATGCGGTCGGCTATTTCCGCTCGTGTGGCGATCCCGAGCTCGACAAGCTTTACGACGTCGACACCGAACGCTGGGCCGACGGCGTGCTGGCTCGGTACCATCTGCCAAATTCTTCCTACGAGCGGCTCAATGCCGATGGGCGCTGGTACCAGGTCTATGACATGCGCACTGATGACGGCACGTTCATCGGCGTGCGTGTCGACATCACCGACATCAAGAGCCGCGAGGCGGCGCTGCGCGATTCAATGCGCCAGATTGACCTCTTCCGGCACGTCATGGACGAGTTGCCGGTGGCCGCCTTCATCAAGGCACAGGATTTGAGCATCGAATTCGTCAACAAGGCCTGGTGCGCGATTACAGGCCTCGCCAAGGGAGACGTCATCGGCCGCACCGACCGCGAGCTGTTCGGCACGCAAGACGCGGAAAGCTACAGCCATGACGACACCGAGGTCGTCGCAACCGGCAAGGGTCTCGAGGTCGAGGAGCCCGTCACCCATCGCGACGGCACGGTGCGGCAGTTGATGACGCGCAAGAGCCGCCTGGTGGCGATCGACGGATCGATGCACCTCGTCGGCTCCAGCACCGACATCACCGAAGTCAAGGCGCGCGAACGGGCGCTGGAAGAGAGCATGCGCGAGAACGAGGTGTTCCGCAGCCTGATCGACAACGTGCCGGTGTCGATCTACGCCAAGCGCTCCGATCTCAGGCAGTTCTATGTCAACAAGGGCTGGTGCGATCTGACCGGCCTCAGCAGGGAAGATGCAATCGGCAAGACCGACATCGAGATTTTCGGGGCGGACGGCGAGGCTTTCGTGGCCGGCGATCTGGCTGTGCTGCGCACCGGCGAAACGCAGGAGATCGAGGAAACCGTGACGCTTGCCGACGGCAGCGTTCGCCATCAGTTCGCGCGCAAAGGCGCGATGATCGCGTCGGACGGTTCGCTCTACCTGATCGGCTCGACCACCGACATCACCGAACTGAAGATGCGCGAGGCCGAACTGCGCGAGGCGCGCCAGCGCGCCATACTCGCCGACCGCGCCAAGTCGGAATTCCTCGCCAATATGAGCCACGAGATCCGCACGCCGATGAACGGCGTGCTGGGCATGGCCGAACTCCTCGCCAAATCCAATCTCGATCCGAAGCAGAAGACGTTTACCGATATCATCGTCAAATCGGGCAACGCGCTCTTGACCATCATCAACGACATCCTGGATTTCTCCAAGATCGATGCCGGCCAGTTGGTGCTCGACCCGGCGCCCTTCAATCTTGCCGAGGCGATCGAGGACGTGGCGACGCTGGTGTCGACACGCGCCAAGGAAAAGGACCTCGAGCTCATCGTGCGCATCGAGCCGAGGCTCGAGAGCCTGTTCATCGGCGATGTCGGCCGCATCAGGCAGATCGTTACCAACCTTGTCGGCAATGCGGTGAAATTCACCGACGAAGGCCATGTGCTGGTCGATGTGACCGGTGAGCGGGTGCCTGCCGGGACCAGGCTGACCATCTCGGTCACCGACACCGGAATAGGCATCCCCGAGGAAAAGCTGAAGCTGGTGTTCGAAAAATTCAGCCAGGTCGACACCTCCTCGACAAGGCGGCACGAGGGCACCGGGCTTGGCCTTGCCATCACCTCACGGCTGGTCGAACTGATGGGCGGCGACATTGGTGTCGAGAGCGCCGAGGGCAGGGGTTCGACCTTCTGGTTCACGGTGACGCTGCCCAGGGCCGAACAGCAGAACGGGCAGCGCATCATGCCGGTGGACGTGACGGGCGCACGCGTGCTGATCGTCGACGACAATGCGGTCAACCGGGCCATCCTGACCGAGCAGATGACGTCGTGGACGTTCGATTCCTGCGCCGCCGAAAGCGGCGCCGAGGGGCTGAAAGTGCTGATTGCCGCCGCGGCCTATGCGGTGCCCGTCGACTGCGTCGTGCTCGACTACCAGATGCCTGGCATGAGCGGCGCCGAAATGGCGCGCATCGTGCGCAACACCGCAGGCCTCGCCGACACACCGATCATCATGCTGACCTCGGTCGACCAGTCGCTTGCCAACACCAGCTACCGCGATCTCGGCATCGACGCTCAGCTGATCAAGCCGGCGCGCTCCTCCGTGCTCCTTGAAACGCTGGTCGCGACCATCCAGCGCCATCGCCACACCACGGGCGGCCATGCCCGGCCGCTCTCAGGCGAGGGGCTTGACGCTCCCCAGCGGCCGCCCTTGGCGCCCTCCGACCAGCGCGCGCAATTGCAGCCACCGCCGGTTCGTCCGAGGCTGCCCGCCACGGGCGGCGGTGGACACAGGCTGGATATTCTCGTGGCCGAGGACAATGAGGTGAACCAGATGGTGTTCACCCAGATCCTCGGCGAGACCGGCTATGGTTTCGAGATCGTCAGCAATGGCCGCAAGGCGCTCGACGCCTTCGGCAGGCTCAATCCGTGCATGATCCTGATGGACGTCTCGATGCCGGAGATGAGTGGGCTTGAGGCGACGGCCGCGATCCGTCGGCTGGAGCAGGAAACCGGCACGCATGTGCCGATCGTCGGCGTCACCGCGCATGCGCTCAAGGGCGATCGCGAACGGTGCCTGGAGGCGGGCATGGACGACTATCTGCCCAAGCCGATCAGCCCAAGGGCCCTGCTCGAGAAAGTCGAACTCTGGGTCGGCGCCGGCCGTCAGGTCCAGCGCAACGCGGGATAGTATCGCGTCGCCCGGTTCGCCGGATGCGAAGCGGAAGCTCGAGGGAATCAGGGTTCGCTACCCCTGCGTGCAATGACTATGGTGCGATCGCACCATATCAAAGGTCGTGTCCAGCCGGGACAATGGCAACATCGAATTCCGCCTTTGCAGTTACGGGCGGGAGCAGCGACCGCCATTATCGAACAGTGTCACCTACCCCAACGGACCTGTTTTTGGCGATGGCCCGGCCAGATATGCTCTGGCCTTGAGCAACGCACTCCCGTCCGGATTTTCTTCACCAGAGAAAGCCCCGTCGAATCCGGCGGTGGCTCCCGGCGGCGGATGGCTCAAGCCCCTGATTCCGGAGGCAAACTCGCATCAGGCCGCGATCGCCCCGTACCGCCGCGTTTCCCGGTGCCGGCGACGCGTTACCGGGGTGACACGAAACTGTCATGCGACTGTTATAATCGAAGGCTATTGGCCTCAGCGGGCGCTGGTTAGGAATGGCGCCGAGAGACCATCTTCCGAACAGGAGCAGGCCACATGAGACATTTCATCCGCTCGGCGGCCGTTGCGATTGCAATGGCTACAGCGTCTACCTTCACCCTTTCCGCAGCAATGGCAGCTGACCTTTCCGGCGCCGGCTCGACCTTCATCTACCCGGTGTTCGCCAAGTGGGCCGACACCTACAAGAAGGATACCGGCATCGGCCTCAACTACCAGTCGATCGGTTCCGGCGGCGGCATCAAGCAGGTCATCGCCAAGACCGTGACCTTCGGCGCCACCGACAAGCCGATGTCCGATGCCGATCTGGAAAAGAACGGCCTCGTGCAGTTCCCGATGGTGATGGGCGGCATCGTGCCGATCGTCAACCTGACCGGCGTCAAGCCGGGCGAACTCGTCCTCGACGGCAAGACGATTGCCCAGATCTATCTCGGCGCCATCACCACGTGGGACGATGCCGCGATCAAGGCGCTGAACCCCAACCTCACCCTGCCGTCGACCGCGATCGCCGTCGTGCATCGTTCGGACGGCTCGGGCACCACCTTCAACTTTACCAACTATCTGGTGAAGCTCTCCCCGGACTGGAAGGACAAGGTCGGCTCGGACACCGCCGTCGAATGGCCCACGGGCGTCGGCGCCAAGGGTAGCGAAGGCGTCGCCAACACCGTCAAGCAGACCGATGGCGGCATCGGCTACGTCGAGTATGCCTATGCCAAGCAGAACAACCTGTCCTACTCCAAGATGCTGAATGCCGCCGGCAAGGTCGTCGAGCCATCGCTCGAATCCTTCGGCGCGGCCGCTTCGAATGCCGACTTCAAGACTGCCAAGAACTTCAACGTCATCATCACCAACGAGCCCGGCGACGCCACCTGGCCGATCGCGGCTTCCACCTGGGTCCTCATCCACAAGGCTCCGGAAGATGCCGCTGCCACCGGCGAAGCGCTGAAGTTCTTTGCCTGGGCTTACAAGGACGGCAAGGAAACCGCCAAGGCGCTCGACTACGTCTCGATCCCCGACAGCGTCGTCGACCTGATCAAGGCTTCGTGGAAGACCGACATCCAGGCCGACGGCAAGCCCGTCTACGCCGGCGAGTAATATCCGTTGAAGGAGCGCCGCATTCGCGGCGCTCCTTTTCTCATCAATTTGAAAGAGCCGAGCTTGACATGAGCGCTGTCCAGGAAGCCTTGCCAGCCGTTAGAGGATCGCGCGATGCTATAGTTCGACGGTTCGCGCTCACCGACGCGATCTTCCACGGAATGACCCGGGCCGCCGCTATATTGGTGCTGGTCCTGCTCGGCGGTGTGGCGATTTCGCTGTTTGCCGGTTCTTGGCAAGCGCTGTCGACCTTCGGCTTCTCCTTCCTCACCAGCGAAAGCTGGAACCCGGTGACGGAGAAATTCGGTGCGCTGGCGCCGATCTACGGCACCATTGTCACCTCGGCAATCGCAATCCTGATCGCCGTGCCGCTCGGCATCGGCATCGCCATCTTCCTCACCGAGCTTTGCCCACGTCCGTTGCGCCGTCCGATCGGTATGGCCGTCGAACTGCTGGCCGGCATCCCGTCGATCATCTACGGCATCTGGGGCCTGTTCGTGCTGGCACCGTTCCTGCAGACGACGATACAGCCTTTCATCATCAGCGTGTTCCATGGCATTCCCGGCCTCAACAGCCTTTTTGCCGGTCCGCCCTACGGCATCGGCCTGCTGACCTCGTCGCTGATCCTTGCCATCATGGTGTTGCCCTTCATCACCTCGATCACCAAGGACGTCTTCGACACGGTGCCGCCGGTATTGAAAGAGTCAGCCTACGGCATTGGCTGCACGACCTGGGAAGTGACCCGCCGCGTTGTCATCCCCTACACCCGCATCGGCATCATGGGCGGCGTCATGCTGGGCCTCGGCCGCGCGCTCGGCGAAACCATGGCGGTGACCTTCGTCATCGGCAACGCGCATCGCATCTCGACCTCGCTGTTTGCGCCGGCAACGACGATCTCGGCCACGATCGCCAATGAATTCACTGAAGCTGTCGGCGACCTCTACACCTCCTCGCTGGTGGCGCTCGGCCTGATCCTGTTCGTCATCACCTTCCTGATCCTTGCCATCGCACGCTACATGCTGATGCGCATCGACGCCCGCACCGGAGCCTGAGCCGATGTCGACAGCCTCATCGCTTCACACCCGCCGCAAGACCAGAAACTCGGTGATGATGACGCTGTGCGTCGTCGCTGCGGGCATTGGGCTTGCCTGGCTGGCCCTGATCCTGGGCGCGCTGGTCTATAAAGGTGCAGCCGGCTTGTCGTTTGATGTCTTCACGCAAATGACGCCGCCCCCCGGCGACGCCGGCGGCCTGCTCAATGCCATTTATGGCAGCGTGGTGATGACGGTCATCGCCGTCATTGTCGGCACGCCGATCGGCGTGCTGGCCGGCACCTACATGGCCGAGTATGGCCGCTTCTCGAAGCTCACCACCGTGGTGCGTTTCATCAACGACATCCTGCTGTCGGCCCCGTCGATCATCATCGGCCTGTTCGTCTATGAATTGATGGTGCGGCCGATGGGGCATTTCTCGGCGATCGCCGGCGCTGTCGCGCTTGCCATCCTGGTTATCCCGGTCGTCGTGCGCACCACCGAGGACATGCTCAATCTGGTGCCCAACGCCCTGCGCGAAGCCGGCACCGCGATCGGCGCGCCGCGCTGGGTGGTCATCAAGTCGGTCGCTTACCGCGCCGCCCTTTCCGGCATCGTCACCGGCATATTGCTGTCGATCGCCCGTATCTCCGGCGAGACGGCACCATTGCTGTTCACGGCGCTCAACAACCAGTTCTGGTCGAGCAACCTCAACGCTCCGATGGCCAGCCTGCCGGTCACCATCTTCCAGTTCGCTCTCAGCCCCTACGAGGAATGGCAGCAACTGGCGTGGACCGGCGCACTCATCATCACATTGACGGTCCTCGCGCTCAGCATCGTTGCGCGCAGCCTGACCGGACGCAGAGAGGACAAATGAGCCAGATGTTGTCTCCAGACATGACGATCGCGACCGAGGCCGCCGCCAAGGTGAAGATCGAGGTCAAGAACCTCAATTTCTACTATGGCCAGTCGAAGGCGCTGAAGGACATCACACTGTCGCTGCCCGAGCGCAGCGTCACCGCCTTCATCGGACCGTCGGGCTGCGGGAAATCGACGCTGCTGCGCGTCTTCAACCGCATCTACGAGCTCTATCCCAAGCAGACCGCCGAGGGCCAGGTGCTGCTCGACGGCCAGAACGTTCTCGACCGCTCGCAGGACCTCAACCTGCTGCGCACGAAGATCGGCATGGTGTTCCAGAAGCCGACGCCGTTCCCGATGTCGATCTATGAGAACATCGCCTTTGGCGTCCGGCTCTATGAGAAGATCAGCAAGGCCGAGATGGACGGCCGTGTCGAGCAGGCGCTGAAGCGCGCAGCACTGTGGAACGAGGTCAAGGACAAGCTCAACGCCAGCGGTCTCAGCCTATCGGGCGGCCAGCAGCAGCGGCTTTGCATCGCCCGCACCGTGGCGGTGAAGCCCGAAGTCATTCTGCTCGATGAGCCGGCCTCGGCGCTCGATCCTCTGTCAACCGCCAAGATCGAAGAGCTGATCGACGAGTTGCAAGCCGACTACACGATCGTCATCGTCACCCACAACATGCAGCAGGCGGCGCGCGTCTCGAAGCAGACGGCGTTCATGTATCTGGGCGAGCTGGTCGAGTTCGACAAGACCGAGAAGATCTTCACGTCGCCCCGCGAGAAGCGCACCCAGGACTACATCACCGGCCGCTTCGGCTGATCGCACGCATACGAGGACCAGGATCATGGCCGAACATACAGTCGCAGCCTTCGATGAGGAGCTCGGACAAATCAGCAGGCTGATCAGCGACATGGGCGATCTCGCCGGTTCGATGGTCGGCGGCGCCACCAAGGCGCTGCTGAACTCCGACAATGCTCTCGCCCAGCGCGTCGTCTCCGATGACGCGATCATGGATGCCCGCCAGCGCGAACTCGACGACCGCGCCATCACGCTGATCGCCAAGCGCCAGCCGATGGCCGACGATCTGCGCCATGTCGTCGGTTCGATCCGCATGGCCGGCGACCTCGAACGCATCGGCGACCTTGCCAAGAACATCGCCAAGCGCGTCGGCACCGTCGGTCTCAGCGCCACGCCGCGCGACCTGTCGCACTCCATCGATGCCATGGCGCAGCTGGTCCTGATCCAGGTGCAGGGCGTGGTCGAGGAGTATGCGGCGGGTGATGCCGCGGCACTCGCCAAGCTGAGGAATGACGACGAGCGCATCGACGTCAAATACACCTCGGTGTTCCGCGAACTGTTGACCTACATGATGGAAGACCCGCGCAACATCACCGCCTGCACGCATCTTTTGTTCTGCGCCAAGAATCTCGAGCGCATCGGCGACCATGTGACCAACATCGCCGAAAATGCGTATTATGTGCTGACCGGCACGCAGCTGCCCGCCAATCGCCCGAAGCAGGACGAGACCGCAATGTCGGCGCCGGCAGCATAACAGGGTGACAAGCCGATGATCGCGCCACGCATCATGGTGGTGGAGGACGAGGAGCCGCTAGGCGTGCTCCTCCGCTACAATCTGGAATCGGAAGGTTACCAGGTCGAGGTGGTGACGCGCGGCGACGAAGCCGAAATCCGACTGCAGGAAAACGTCCCTGACCTTCTGGTGCTCGACTGGATGGTGCCGGCGGTGTCGGGCATCGAGCTTTGTCGTCGGCTAAGAATGCGGCCCGAGACCGAGCGGCTGCCGATCATCATGCTGACGGCGCGCGGCGAGGAAAGCGACCGCGTGCGCGGCCTCTCGACCGGTGCCGATGATTATCTGGTCAAGCCGTTCTCGACGCCGGAATTCATGGCCCGCATCAAGGCGCTGCTGCGCCGCGCCAAGCCGGAAGTGCTGTCCAGCGTGCTCAAGGTCGGTGACATCGTGCTCGACCGTGAATCGCACCGGGTCTATCGCAAGAAAAGCGAGATCCGGCTCGGGCCAACCGAATTCCGCCTGCTCGAATTCATGATGCGCCATCCCGGCCGCGTGTTCTCGCGCAGCCAGCTGCTCGACAATGTCTGGGGCGAGACGATCTACATCGACGAGCGTACGGTGGACGTGCATGTCGGCCGCCTCCGCAAGGCGGTCAACAATGGCCGCATGCCGGATGTGATCCGCACCATTCGTGGGGCGGGTTACGCGATCAGGGAAGATTAGGGATATGCTGATATTCAGGTGATGCCGGCCTGCGAATGGCGGTTTCCTGCGCTTCCACGTTCTACTGCGTCGCAGTAGAACGGTACTCACGGACCCAAATGTCCGCTGCGTTCCGGTTCTCGGAACCCACCATTCTCGACTCGGCCTGACCTGAATCTCAACATATCCCAGCGCGGTGCTCACGCCACGTTCTTACCCGCGCCCCCCGCTCTGGCCTGCGCGCCCGGCGCGAAAATCTCCTGGTCGACGAAGGTCAGTGCACGCATGGCGCAGCCTTCGCGGATCAGGGGGAGTTCGTTCGGCTCGGTGTCGAAGGAAATCGATTTCGAGTGCTGGCCGCCGGCGGTCTGGGCGATGGCCTCACGCAATGCCGGCTCGATCAGGTCGAAGGCGGCGGCGCTGACGCCGACCATGGCGACGGGGGCGGGGTCGATCAGGGCGAACAGGCTGCCGAGGCCGTAGCCTAGCGCCTCGCCCGCCTTGCGGTAGGCTTCGCGTTCCGGCCCGTCCCGCTCCCGCGCCGTGGCGGCAAGGGCCCGCATCTGCGCGTCGCTGACGTCTGCCACCGGCTCGGAGTCCTCGCCGAGCTGTTTTGCATTGCGCCAGATGGCATAGTTGCCGGCATAGGCCTCGACGCAACCGCGGCGTCCGCAGCGGCAGAGCGCGCCGTTCGGCCGATGGATCATGTGGCCGAACTCGCCGCCCGACGAATGGGTGCCGGTGAACAGCTCGCCCTTCAGCACCAGGCCCATGCCGATGCCGTGCGAAAGCAGGATGGCGATGAAGTCGTCGCGGTAGCGCTCGGGATCGCGCCAGCGCAGCGCCACCGCCATCATGTTGCAGTCGTTTTCCATGGTAGCGGGGATGCCGAACTCGGCTTCGAGTATGTCGGCGAAGGCGATGTCGGTCTGCGGCGTGATCGGCGACCAGAGCATCGCCCGGGCATCGGTGTCGGTGATGCCCTGGATCGCCAGCGCGATGCGGGCGACGCTGCGGACATCGATGTCGGGATCCTCGAGGCGCCGCCGCACGATGGCCACACATTCGCCGATCAGCGCCTCGCGCGACATAGTCAGCGTGTCCAGCCGGCGCTGCTCCTCCGATATCACCTGGCCGGCATAATCGATGACGGCGACGGAGAGGAAATTCAGCGACAGCACCACGGTCATGACGGCCGCGGCCTCCGGGTTGAGGCCGAGGCCGACCTGCGGCCTGCCGCGTTTGAGCGCGCCGGCCTCGCTCGGTTTGCCTTCGGCCAGGATGCCTTCACTGATCAGATCGGAGGAAATCGCAGATATGGTCGAGTGGCTGAGGCCAGTGGTCGCGGCGATCTCGGTGCGCGAGGGCCGACCGGCCAGGCGCACGGCCGCAATCACCATCGCGCGGTTGCGCCGGCGCAGATCGTCGTGGCGGATTCCGACCGACATGCTTTCTCACATCCTCCCGGTCGCCGCGGTTCTTCCGGCCCCTCGAACACAGCCGACGACACGGTCAAATACTGGCAGAAGCGGCCCGTCCTGTCATTTATTTATTCCGAGGCTCGAAAAAAATTCGCGGGGACATCAAAATCCATCAGAATCGATGTTGACAGCGTTCCGGTGTTGGACCAGTGTTTTTTCGAGGCTCGAAAAAATAGAGCCTTTGTGCCGGCCTTCGGGCCAGTTTGGTCGCGCCATACGCGGCGCAGGGAGGATACAATGAAGAGATTCACAGCCGCCATCCTGGCGGGTGTCGCCATGTCGCTGACGCTTGCGTCGGTCGCGCAGGCGAAGGACAAGGTTGTCGGCGTTTCGTGGTCCAACTTCCAGGAAGAGCGCTGGAAGACCGATGAAGCCGCCATCAAGGCCGCACTGGAAGCATCTGGCGACAAGTACATCTCCGCCGACGCGCAGTCCAATCCCGGCAAGCAGCTCACCGATGTCGAAAGCCTGATCTCGCAGGGCGCCAATTCGCTGATTATCCTGGCGCAGGACGCCTCGGCGATCGGCCCGGCGGTCCAGAAGGCGCTGGACGAAGGCATTCCTGTCGTCGGCTATGACCGCCTGATCGAGAACAAGGATGTCTTCTACCTGACCTTCGACAACAAGGAAGTCGGCCGCTTGCAGGCGAGCGCTGTGTTCAAGGCCAAGCCGGAAGGCAACTATGTCTTCATCAAGGGCTCGGGCTCCGATCCGAACGCAGATTTCCTGTTCTCGGGCTCGATGGAAGTGCTCAAGGCGGCCATCGACAGCGGCAAGATCAAGAATGTCGGTGAGGCCTATACGGACGGCTGGCTGCCCGCCAACGCCCAGAAGAACATGGAACAGTTCCTGACCGCCAACGACAACAAGGTCGATGCCGTGGTCGCGGCCAATGACGGCACCGCCGGCGGCGTTGTCGCGGCGCTGACGGCGCAAGGTCTCGCCGGCACCGTGCCGGTCTCGGGCCAGGATGGCGACCATGCCGCCCTGAACCGCATCGCGCTCGGCACCCAGACCGTGTCGGTGTGGAAGGACGCGCGCGAACTCGGCAAGAATGCCGCCGAGATCGCCTCGCAACTGGCCGACGGCAAGAAGATGACCGACATTGCCGGCGCGAAGGACTTCACGACGCCTGGCGGCAACACCGTCAAGTCGCTGTTCCTGACCCCGGTCGCCATCACCAAGGACAATCTCAAGGTCGTCATCGACGCCGGCTGGATCAAGAAGGACGAAGTCTGCGCGGGCGTCGCCGCCGGCAGCGTCGCGGCCTGCAACTAAACTTGACCGCCTGAAAAGATAAAAACGCCGCGGCCCCAAGCCGCGGCGTTTTCTCAAAAAGATTTGTGTTTCCGCCTCTGGCGGATAGCTTCTAGGCTGGTTTCGGCATCCGCGTCAGACGCCCAGCCGGTGGGAGGAAATCATGACCGATACGACGTCCAACCCGCAGGCCGATACCGCGCGTGCGTCGGAACTCGGCGCGCTGGCGCGGTTCCTGAAAGCAACCGAGATCGATACCCGCATGCTTGGCATGGTCGGCGCGCTGCTGATCATCTGGATCGGGCTGCATATCATTTCCAGCCTGCGTCTCGGCGTCAATCCGCTCGATTTCGACAGCCGCACCTTTCTCACGCCGCGCAATCTGTGGAACCTGTCGGTGCAGACCTCCGCCGTCGCCATCATGGCCTGTGGCATGGTGCTGGTCATCGTCATGCGCAACATCGACCTGTCCGTCGGCTCCGCCGAAGGCGTGATCGGCATGGTCATGGGCTTTGCGCAAGTGCATTTCCTGGTGCGGTTTGTCGGGCTCGAACTTGGCAATCCTTGGATCTGGGTCCTGGCCCTGGTCATCGGCCTCGCGCTCGGCTTGCTGATTGGTGCCTTCCAGGGTTTCATCATCGCCTATCTCGAAGTGCCGGCTTTCATCGTCACACTGGGTGGGTTGCTGATCTGGCGCGGTGCCGCCTGGTGGGTCACCTCGGGCCAGACCGTGGCGCCGCTCGATGCCACCTTCCAGCTGATGGGCGGCGGGCCGGCAGGATCGATCGGGGCAAAATGGAGCTGGGTCGTCGGCATCGTCGCTTGCCTGGCGGTGGTGTTTGCGCTGTTCAACGGACGCGTGCAGCGCAAGCGTTTCCGCTTTCCCCTGCGGCCGATCTGGGCGGAGACGCTGCTCGGCGTGGTCACCTGCGCCGTTATTTTGGGAGCCGTCTGGCTCGCCAATTCCTATCCTTGGCCGATCGGCATCGTGAACCGCTATGCGGCGGCCAACAACATCACCGTGCCCGCGGGCGGCCTGTTCATCGCGCACGGCATCGCCATACCGGTATTGATGGCGATCGCGGTCGGCCTGATCATGACCTTCGTCACCAACCGTACCCGTTTCGGCCGCTATGTCTTTGCCATCGGCGGCAATCCTGAAGCCGCCAATCTCGCCGGCATCAACACGCGCTGGATCACCATGAAGGTGTTCATGATCATGGGTGTGCTGGCCACGATCGCCGCCGCGATCTCGTCCGCCCGGCAGAATTCGTCGACCAATGTGCTTGGCACATTGGATGAGTTGCTTGTGATTGCCGCCGCCGTCATCGGCGGCACGTCGCTGGCCGGCGGCTCGGGAACGATCATCGGCGCCATGCTCGGCGCGCTTTTGATGCAGTCACTGCAGTCCGGCATGGTGCTGCTTGGCGTCGACTCGCCGCTGCAAAGCATCGTCGTCGGCGCCGTTCTGGTCATCGCGGTGTGGCTCGACACCGTCTATCGCAAGCGCGTCTAGGGAAGGAGAAGCGACATGGACAAAACCGCTCCCGCCGGAACGCCGCTGATCGACATGAAGAACATCTCGATCGCCTTTGGCGGTATCCGGGCCGTCGATGATGCCTCAATCGATCTTTTTCCCGGCGAGGTCGTGGCGCTGCTCGGCCACAACGGCGCCGGCAAATCGACGCTGATCAAGATCCTGTCCGGTGCCTACAAGCGCGATGCAGGGCAGATTTTCGTCAATGGCCAGGAGGCGTCGATTTCCAATCCGCGCGATGCCAAGAAGTATGGCATCGAGACCATCTACCAGACGCTGGCGCTGGCCGACAATGTCGACGCCGCCGCCAATCTGTTCCTCGGCCGCGAACTGATGACCGCCTGGGGCACGCTCGATGACGTTGCGATGGAGGCCGAGGCGCGCAAGGTGATGGGCCGGCTCAATCCGCGCTTCCAGCGCTTCAAGGAGCCGGTGATCAAGCTGTCCGGCGGCCAGCGGCAATCGGTGGCGATCGCACGTGCGATCCTGTTCAACGCCCGCATCCTGATCATGGACGAGCCGACCGCGGCGCTCGGTCCGCAGGAAACGGCGCAGGTCGGTGAACTGGTCAAGCAGCTCAAATCCGATGGTATCGGCATCTTCCTGATCAGCCACGACATCCACGATGTGTTCGAACTTGCCGACCGCGTCTGCGTGATGAAGAACGGCCAGGTCGTCGGCACCGCGCGCACCACCGATGTCACGCAGGACGAGGTGCTCGGCATGATCATCCTGGGCAAATGTCCTCCAGGTGCCATTCCAGGGCCGGGTGCGCTGAAGATCGCGGCCTGAGGCGTGTCGGCGGTACGGTATGCGCTCATCGGGTATGGCCGGTTACTACTCACGTGATGTGCCAGTAATCACGATGGCTTGGCCTTGCCATTGTGTTGTCCTGGCGACTTGCCCATAAAAGTCCGGTATTGCACCTGGACCGCATCATCTGGACCGCATCATCCGTTGAAGAAGCTTTTTCCGATAGTCGCGTTCATCGCCGTTGCGCTGATCAGCATGACCATGGCGGGGTTCGCCTATTTCGCGACGCAGGAAGCCTCTCGCATCAAGTTCGAAGCGGCGGCCGACGACGCGCTCAACCGGATCGAGAGCCGGATCGACCTGCATCTGTCGCTGCTGCGGTCGACACAGGCCCTGTTCGATGCCCGCAATGGCGATATCTCGCAGAGCGAGTTCAAGGCGTTCTTCAATGCGCTGGATGTCGACAACAATTTCGCCGGCCTGCGCGGCATTGGCTTCCTCGGGCTGGCCAAAACGGGCGACGAGGCGGCGGTCGAACGCGACATCCTCCACGATTTTGGCGCCAGCCATCCGGTCTATCCGGACACGACGCAGCCCTGGCGCGCGCCCATCATGCTGTTCGAGCCGCTGGACCCGTCCAACCAGGCCGCCATCGGCTACGACATGTTCAGCGAACCGGTGCGGCGCACGGCGATCGAGCAGGCAATGGCCGATGACCAGCAGCACGCCAGCGGGCTGCTGCAACTTGGCCAGGGCACGGGTGCTGCGCAGACGTTCACCGGTTTCCTGGTCTTCGTGCGGCTCAATGTCGAAACAGCACCGGAGGTCATCAACGCATCGCGATCCTCGACCGCGGGCTTTCTCTACGCGGCCTTCCGGGCCCGGGATCTGTTCCAGGTCGCGTTGAGCCGCGCGCCGCTGCTGCCGGTTAACACCGAGATCTATGATGGTGCGGCGGTAAACGGCGACAATCTGTTGTTCCGCTCCGAAACGCCGCCGGCTCCGTCCTTTGGCGACCGGCTGCTGGTCACCCGCAAGATCACGGTGGCCGGCCGCCCGTGGACCGTGCTGTTCAGGCCGACCAGCGCTTTCTCGCAGCCGTCGTCGCGCGCCATTCCGGTGATGCTGGGGCTGTTCGGACTGCTCGCGGCCGGTGCCATCGCGCTGGTGGCGCGCTATCAGGAGCGGGCCTATGAAGCGGCGTCACGCCTGCACGAGACGACCGAAAAGAGCCTGCTCGACAAGGACCTGATGCTGCAGGAGATGAAGCATCGCATCAAGAATTCGATCACCAGAGTGCTGGCGATCGCGCGGCAGACGGCTTCGCGGGCGACCGATGTCAACGAGTTTTCAGCATCCTTTTCGGCCCGGTTGCAGGCGATGGCGGCTTCCCAGGACATGCTGACGCGCTCGCGCTGGCAGAAGGCCGATCTCGCCGATCTCCTGCGCATCGAACTTGGCCAGGTGTTTGGTAAGGACCTGCCCGAGGGCCTGGTGTCAGGACCCGAGGTGCTGCTCGACGAGACCACGACGCAGGCGCTTGGCCTGACCTTCCATGAACTGGCGACCAATGCGCTGAAATATGGCGAAGCCGGAACTTTTGTCGGCGCTCTAAAGGTGGACTGGTCGTTCGAAGGGCGCGGGCGCGAACGAACGCTGGCACTGAACTGGCGGGAGTCCGGGATGAAGAAGGTCGAGGCGCCAGCGGAGACCGGGTTCGGCACCAAGCTGATCGACCTCAATGTCACGCGCGAACTGCGCGGCACGATCAAACGCGATTATCAGGTCGATGGTCTGAAGGTGGAAATAAGAATTCCGTTCACGGACTAACGTCGCACCCTCACATTAGAGAGAATAGATCATCAGGCGTGAAAATCCAGGGACCAGCCAGCTGGTCCCCGGATTGACCGATATGGCTGAACTAGTTGCAGCGGGCCCTGTAGTAGTAGACGCGGCCGTCACGATGATGACCACGATACTGGCAATAGCCGCCCTGCAGCCTGCGCACCAGCAGGCCGGACCCTGCACCGACAGCCGCACCGATCAGCGCGCCCTTGCCGCCGCCGACCAGACCGCCGACACCGGCGCCAATCAAGCCGCCGCCAACCACGTCCTGCTCGGTCGAGGTACAGCCGCTAAGGGCAGCTACGGCGAGCACGGCAATAATCATCTTCCGCATTGAGTCACTCCTCACTTTGTGTCCACACTTTGGTAAGCTCCAACAGCCATTTAGCACGAAATGACGGCCTTTGCTGCTCGAATTTATTGTTGGCTAAGATAGTCTTTTTCTGGGCGTATGGTGTTAGATGCCATGACGAGACTGGAAACCGCAAGCGATGCGTCGAGATTTCCATCGGAGCGCACCTTCCAGACGATCTGATCATAATCATCCTCAAGCGCGGGATCGACAGCAAGACATCTGGCAACGATATGCTGTGCCTGTCCCTGCACGTCACCCATCGCGAAGGGCCGCTCCGCGGTGCACTCGTCAGCAGTCGCGAAGATACTGACAGGCACCTGCAATTCACGACAGTCGGCCATCGTGTTCGAACAGCCAATGACCAGCAGCAATGCAGCGATGTGTTCCACGGCGACGTCCTCTCGCCATAATAACGGCCCATATCGGCCAAAGTTCCTGACCGACTGGGGGCACATGCAAATAATGTCAGCGCTGCAAGCGGTTAACACCGAGGCAGGGCCACCGGAGGGCGGATTTCGGTCAGCTCAACTGGAAGAAGGCGATGAGAAGAATTGTCGCCGCCGCCGCCAGCACGATGCCCCATAGCAGGCTGTGGTGCGGTGATGAAAGCGGTTCCACGGACGTCTCGGGATCCTGAAACTCGCCCATCGAAATACGAGCGGCCTGTTCCAGTCTGTTCATGTCGGCGACCGTCAAGCGCTCCTCCCCACACCATGCCGAAACCCCAACGGGTTGCAGCGGTATCTGGGTAAAACAGCATCCGCCCTTATGGTGAACAGCCGGTTAAGGATCGCTGCTTGCGGTAGGGCGATTACGGCGTCTCGAAATTGCTGTGCGGAACGACCAGGCGATATTCAAGATGGCCATCCGCGATATCGAGGCTTGCAGTTCCGCTCAGCGACGCCGGCACCACCCGCTCCAGCGCGACGCTGCCGAAGCGCTTCTGATGGGCCCGGCCGCCACTGCCCCCTATGGTTTCGGCCCATGTCAGCGACAAGGCGACCTCACCGGTCGCCGCGGTGTTGAGATCGGCGGTCAGCTCGACGTATCCATCCGGCCGCGACAGGGCGCCGTAGCTGACCGAGTTGACGGCGAGTTCATGCATCGCCAGGCCGATATGCAGCGCGGCGTTGGGATTGAGATAGGGATTGGCGCCCCGGAAGCGCAGGCTGTGCGATGTGTTCGTGCCATAGCGGCCGATCTGGCTCGTCACCAGTTCATGAAGCGCCGCACCGCGCCAGTTGGAGGATGTCACCAAATCCTGGGAGGAGGCCAGCGACTGCAGCCGGCCGCGAAACCGCGTCAGAAAATCGCCGATGCCGTCGGAATAGCGACCGGTCTGGGTGGCGATGCTCTGGATGATCGCCAGCAGATTCTTGGAGCGGTGGCTGACCTCGCGCAGCAGCGTTGTCAGTGTCTGTTCGCGCCGCTTCTGCTCGGTCGTCTCGACCATGGTGGTGACGACACCTTGCACGTCGCCGGCGTCGCCGCGGTCGGCGTCGACCCAAACCTGAAACCAGCGGACGCCGTTCTCGACCGGAACGCTGATTTCAAGCCGCACCGGATTACCGGTAGCGATCACATCACGCTTGGCGGCGGTGATACGGTCAGCCTGCGCCATCGGCAAAATGCCATTGCCATCAGCACCGTCCGATACCCATGGCGCACGCATGTTGCGGGCCCATACGGTCTTCATTTCGCGATCCTGATAGAGGACGGAAATGCCCGCATTGTGCAATGCGTGGAGAAGGGCCCGGCCAAGCTGCATGCCATTTTCCGCCGGATGCAGGGCGATGACTTCGTCGCTCCGCGCGCCTTCCGTTTTGTCGTCAGTCCTGGAGCGCATCGGTCAATCTGTCCACCCAACTCAGGCTGAACGGCTTACTGTTGAATGGGTTCCAAAATGAAATTTCCCAGGAAAACTGTCCCTAAAGCGGTCCGCCGGACGGTGTCCCCTAAAGGATACCGCCCGGCGGTGGCTGGAAACCGTTTGAGGGGTGCGGCTTCCAGTGTTCGCTCGGATCTACGTTCGCTCACGCCCGTTTGAACAGGCCGGCCAGGAGCGAGATGACCAGGAAAGCGAGGAAGATGAAGAACAATATCTGCGCTATGCCAGCGGATGTGCCGGCGATGCCGCCGAAACCAAGCGCACCGGCTATGATTGCCACGACGAAAAATACGAGCGCCCAGTAAAGCATGGTTCATCTCCTTCCGAAGGGTGCGATGAAAACGTGAGTGGATGCGGTTTGTTCCACCTTTTGCCGAAAAAGACGATGCTTGCAAACCGTTAGAGGCGGAGCGGGCCTCAAAATTCAGGGATGATGGGTCCGATTGCAAAAAGGCCGGCCGATGCATCGCATCAGCCGGCTTTCGATGTTGTGTGTTTCTGCTTAGAGGCAGCGAAACTATGCGGCGGCCTTCGCCTGGCGGTCGAAGAACAGCGCCTGGCTGATCAACGCCTTGACCATGTCGGGATTGAACGGCTTGGTCACCAGGAAGGCCGGTTCGGGGCGCTCGCCGGTCAACAGGCGCTCGGGAAAGGCGGTGATGAAGATCACCGGCACTGAAGTTGACGACAGGATTTCGTTGACCGCCTCGATGCCCGAGCTGCCGTCGGCGAGCTGGATATCGGCCAGCACCATCTTCGGCCGCGTCTTGCCGAACATCGTCACCGCTTCGGCATGGGTGCGCGCCGTTCCAACGACGCGATGGCCGAGGCTCTCGACCATTTCTTCGATGTCCATGGCGATCAGCGGTTCGTCCTCGATGATCAGCACGTCGGTCGCCACCTGGCGGGAAATCTCATTGCTTGCCTGGGCAAGCAACTCGGAGAATTGCTGATCGCCGACGTCGAGGATCTCGGCCGCCTCGTCCTCGCTGAAGCCTTCGACGGCAACCAGCAGGAAGGCCTGGCGGGGAAGCGGCGCGATCGCATTGAGATTGGCGGCGGCGCGTTGCTCCCACGCCGATTGCGCCTGCTCCTGCGGCACGCGGATGGCGACCGAGGTGAACAGCTTGGCAAAAACCTTATAGAGCGCGATGCGGTCGCTCGATGCCTCGGGGAAGATATCGATATCGGCAATGATGGCTTCGAGCATCGCTGCGACCAGCGCGTCGCCGCTCTCTTGCGATCCCGACACGGCGCGCGAGAAGCGGCGCAGGAACGGCAGGTGCGGCGCGATGGTGGCGGATAAACTCATGGTAAGACGTCTCCCTCAGAATGACGTTATTGCCTGGATTGCAGGTCAAGCTGATTGCTAGCCCCGCTAATACAACGCGGGTTTTCCGAAAAAGTTCCGCCGCCATGGAACGAAAAGGCCGGACCGGCGTTTGGTGTCGGGATGGGCAACCAGACGAGGGTGCCGCTTGCCTTGTGTTGAGTTGATATGAGCGGCCTGGATGCTGGGAATATAAGGGCAAAATGAAGGAAATGACGAAAGATATTTTGGCTGGCGCCGCGGGCAAGCGCCGGAACGGTGCTGGCGACCCGCTTGGCGCCAATTCCGAAATCGGGCGAAAACTCAAACAATATTACGACGAGCTTGTCTCCGACGATGTGCCGGATCGATTTGCCCAATTGCTTAGCCAATTGGAACAGACCGAACCCGCGCAGAAGAAGGACTGAGGCATGGCCGCGGTCTCCCAAGGCTTCAAGACCGATCTGCTTGGGGCAATCCCGAGCTTGCGGGCCTTTGCCGTATCGCTGACGCAGAATGCCGACAAGGCCGACGACCTCGTTCAGGAAACACTGGTCAAAGCCTGGGACAAGCATGAGAGCTTCCAGCCCGGCACCAATCTCAAGGCATGGCTTTTCACCATTCTGCGCAATGAATTCTATTCGCAGATGCGCAAGCGCGGTCGCGAGGTGCAGGACAGCGACGGTATCATGACGGCCAGGCTTGCGGTCCATCCCGCCCAGCACGGCCAACTGGATCTTAAGGATTTTCGTGGCGCTCTCGAGCAATTGCCGGAGGACCAGCGCGAGGCGATCATCCTCATTGGCGCCTCGGGATTCTCCTATGAGGAGGCCGCCGAAATCTGCGGTTGCGCGGTCGGAACCATCAAGAGCCGCGTCAGCAGGGCGCGCACCCGCCTGCAGGAAATCCTGAAGATCTCCGGCGAGGACGAATATGGTCCTGATGCGATCTCGGCTCAGGTTACCGGGACGGCGGCGCGTTGACGTTAGAGCTCGGATAACGGAGTCCGGGCGCGGCCGTGTCGGTTCACCCAGGAGAGCCGCGTCCGTAGGCCGCTGCCACCGCCTCGACCAGATCTTCCCCTGAATACGGCTTGGTCACCAGCCTCACCCCGGGAAAGGATGTCCTGATCTCGTCGGCATCCGAATAGCCCGAGGCAAACACGAAGGGCATGCCTGTTTCCCGCAAGCCGGCGGCGAATTCCAGCGTCGAGGTGCCGCCCAGCATCAGATCGACGATGGCGGCGTCGAATTGCGTTGCGACTTTTTGGTCGTCGATCTCTGTCAGGTCGCGGGCGATCACCACCTCTTGTGCACCATGGTCACGGCAAAGCTGCTCGACATCCATGGCAATGAGGAATTCGTCCTCCAGGACTAGAATCCGCAATCCGTCAAGCAATGTGGGCACAGGTCAAGGCTCCTTGAAACGCCCGGAGTCATGATCGCTATTGCGAGTGTTGTCATTTAAAAAAGACATGCCTTCAACCCGGAACTCCGATCCCGGCAAAACGTTTAAATGGACCTGCTGACCGGCAGGCCTTCGAAGAGGGGTCGAAATGCCAGGGCAGAATGGGCGCGCTTTTTCGGGTCGCCAGTATCCTTGCGAGAATTGTCCGTTGCGGCCCTTGCCGGTTTTCCGGGAGTTCGAGAAAGAGGAACTGGCTTTCATCAGTAGGTTCAAGAAGGGCGAACTCGCGGTCGACAAGGGCGCAACGGTCCTCGTGGAAGGAAGCCATAGCGCCCACCTTTACACGGTGCTGTCCGGCTGGGCGTTCCGCTACAAGCTGTTGCCAGATGGTCGCCGACAGATCCTCAATTACCTGATGCCCGGCGATCTTATCGGACTGCAAGGCAGTGTCATGGGGGAAATGCAGCATTCCGTGGAGGCCCTGTCGCCAATGCTGCTTTGCGTCTTCGAGCGCGACAATCTGCATGAGCTCTACCGCAGCCATCCAGGCCTCGGCTACGACATCACCTGGATCGCATCGCGTGAAGAACGCATGCTGGACGAGAACCTGCTCAGTGTCGGCCGACGCAGCGCGATCGAGCGCGCCGCCTATCTGATTGCTTTCATAGCCAGCCGTGCCAAGGTTGTCGGGCTGAACGGGAAGCAATCTATACAGATACCGATCACGCAACAGCATATCGCCGACACGCTTGGCCTGTCGCTGGTTCACACCAACAAGACGATCCGCAAGCTCATGGACCGCAAGCTGATACTCTGGCGCGACGGTGGCTGCGAGGTCGTCGATACGGAAGGGCTCAAGCATCTCGCTGGCTGGGAAGGGCTGGGCGAGGGGCGTCGGCCACTGATCTGACCAAGCGCCTTTCGCCATGGATTGGTGATTGGTGCGTGCGCGCGCGTTTTCGGCTAGTTTGTTCCTATGCCGGAACCTTGAGACGCACGGCGCGTTTGAAATCGAGCAATCACAAGGAGTTAAGCAATGGCAACCGCCGCAGGAAAAGCCGCCAACGAAGCGCGGGCGAATTCGGACCTCGAGGCCGACATCCGGCAATTGAAGGCCGATATCGACAAGCTCACCAAGCAGTTGGCCAAGACCGGTGAACATGGCTATGGCACTGCCCGCCGCGCGGCCACAGAGGGCGTCGAGCAATTGCGGGCGCAGGGCGAGGCTGCGTTTGACAGCCTTCGCGGCAGTGCCAAAGACATCGAAGCACAGTTGCTGGCAAATGTCCGCGAAAAGCCGGTGACATCGCTGGCGATCGCCGCCGGCGTCGGCTTCCTCTTCGCGCTGCTCGCGCGTCGCTAGTCCGCAAATCCATGGGAATGTTCGCGTCCCTGATATCAGGCCTCGCTTCGGGCGAGACTCTGGCCGCCATGCGCCGCGCGCGCTCGGCGGCCATCATCTATGTGCTGGCGACAATCGCCGCGCTGTGCGGTCTCGGCTTCCTCATTGGCGCTGCCTACATCTGGACCGCTTTTCGCTATGGGTCGTTTGCCGCGGCTCTGGGTTTTGGCATCGGGTTTCTGGTTCTCGCGGGCCTGATCCTGTTGATTTACCAGATATCGGCCGGCTCGCGGGCCAGGCGTCGTGCAGAACGACGCAAGTCCGACATGACGGCGATCGGCATTACCGCGGCACTCGCGGTGCTGCCGACCCTCCTGAAGGGCAAAACCGGATTGGGTGTCATACTCGGGCCGGTTGCCGCGCTTGCGGCTTATGCCATCTACCGCGAGAACGTGAAACCGGGCAGCGAAGATACGGATGTCGACAGTAGGAAGTGAGTCCGCAAGGCCCGCTTTCGGGTCATTTCGACAGATCTTCCAGCGGCATCGATATCTCGGCGAAGACGCCTTCCGGCCGGAATTCATGGGTCACCTCGCTTGAGATGACCTTGGCCAGGCTGCGGCGGATGAGGATCGAGCCGAAGCCGTGCCGCTCGGGCGGGGCGACTTCCGGGCCGCCGCTCTCGCGCCAGGTGAGCACCAGGCGCCGGCCGTCCTTCTTGCCTTGTGCCTTCCAGTCGAGATCAACCTTGCCCGATGCAACCGACAACGATCCATATTGCAGCGCGTTGCTGGCCAGCTCGTGCAGGATAAGTCCAAGGCCGACGGCCTGGTCGGGCGACAGCAAAAGGTCGGCGCCGGAGATTGTGATGCGCGGCTGGTCGGCGGCGTCAAAGGGCCTGATCTCGATCTGGACGAGTTCGCGGATGCCGATGCCGCGCCACTCGCGGTCGGACAGGAGATTGTGGGCGATGCCAAGGGCCTGAAGCCGGGCGCCGAAAGCCTCGAGGAATTCGCTCGGCTGACGGGCATGACGCACGGTTTGCGTCGCCAGCGCCTGGACGGTCGCCAGCGTGTTCTTGACGCGGTGGTTGAGCTCGCGCAGCAGAAGCCGTTGCCGCTCGTCGCCGAGCTTGCGCTCGGAAATGTCGTAGTTGACGCCGAAGATCAGTGTCGGCTTGCCCTCGCCATCGCGCTCGATGACGCGGCCGCGCGTGGCTATCCAGCGCTGCGGATGAAAGCCTTTCACCCGGTATTCGCCGAAATAGTCGTCACTGCCGGACAGGGCATCGCGAAAGCGGGTTTCGGTCTGGTAGACGTCGCGCGGATCGATGGCGCCCAGGATGTCGCGCGCCCGAAGCCGGGTCGAGCGCGGCAGGTTGAACAGTTCCGACAGCCGGACATCGCATTCGATGATGTCGGTGCGAATATCCCATGCCCAACTGGCGAGCGAGGCCGCGTCGAGCGCAATGGCGCGCCGTTTTTCCTCGCGGGCCAGTGCTGCCTCGGCGATAGCGCCGCTGCGGGTCGCGTCCTTCAGGGTGAACAGGCTGGCGGCAAGGCTGGCGAGTGTCTTCAACTGGTCGAGCTCGGTCTGCGACGGAAAGGCGTGCGGCTCGCGGTCGAGCACGCACAGCGTGCCGATCCTCGCGCCTGCCACGACCATCGGCGCGCCGGCATAGAAACGCACATGATGCTTGCCGGTGACCAGCGGGTTGGCTTTGAAGCGCGGGTCCGTCGTTGCGTCCGTCACCACCATGGGCTCGTCGCCGGCGGCGATGGCGTGGGCGCAAAAGGAGATGTCGGTCGCGGTCTCGGTCTCGTCTAGGCCAACACAGGATTTGAACCATTGCCGCTCGAGATCGACGAGCGTGACCAGGGCGATCGGTGCCTGCATCACCGTGGCGGCGAGGCTGCTGATGCGGTCGAAGTCCGGGTCGGCCGCCGTATCCAGCATCTCCAGCCCGTGCAGCACGGCCAGCCGGTCCTTGCCATTGACCGCAAGGGCCACTTCAGCCGGCAGGCTGCCCCCTATGTCCGCCTTGCTATTCACCCCAGTGCCCCAATGTCCCTGCCGGCCTTTGCCGTCTTGCCGCTTCGCGAGGCTGCCGCCGGTCGGCTCGCCCGGAACCATCCTAGCGAGGAACCGTTACCCGACCGTGATCTGCCGCGTGCGCCAACAGACGCAAAACGAAACAAGGACAGGCCATGACCAAGATCATTCCGCAGGACAAAGCGCGGCAGGGGCGGTGGGGCTGGCATCGCCTGCGCATCCTGATCGCCTCGCTGCTTCTGGCTATCGCGGCCTGGGGCATCGCTGAAATCTATGGTCAGATGGTCAAGACACCGGCGACAGAGCAAGGAAGTGCGCCGGGTGGCTAGAGTTTCGGCCATCATCGTTCGAGATTGCATCAGGCAGCCTTTGCCTCCGCAACTCTGGCGGGCACCAGGACATTCAGCGCGCCAGGCCGGATTTCGATCGTCGTCTCCCGCTCGAGCCTGACCAACTCGCCATCCATGACGGCGCGGAACTTCCTGCTGCCGGAGTGGATTTTCAGGATCGTCCGATCCGATTGATGGATTTCGACATGTTCATTGTCGCGCCATTTGCCACGCGCGATGTTGAAGAGGAATTTCATCAGTTCGGTCCGTTGCTGCGCCACCGTGACATAGATGCCAAGCACGCCGCCCGCCGGGTTGTCCGCATAAGGCAGATGGCCCTCGCCGAACAGATTATTGGTCACGCCGATGGCCGTGATGCGCGCCGTCATCTCGGCCTCCCTGATCCCCAGTGTGACGTTCATCGCCGGCGGATTGTTGATCGTTTCCCATGCGGCCTTGGCCGAAGCGCCGATCTTTCCCAGGCGCGAACCGAATTCCATCTTCTGGCGCAGCTGCACCATCCTGGCATGCATGCCGATCGAAAACTGGTGGATGAAGGGCCGGCCGTTGGCCGTGGCCATGTCGACCGCGATGATCTCGCCATCGGCGAAGGAATTCAACGCGGCATCGAGCGACTGCGGAATGCCGAGGCCTCGCGCGAAGAGGTTCATGGTGCCGGCCGGCAAAATGGCAAGCGCCTTTTTCTTGCCCATCAGCCTTGCGGCCGCCGCTGAAATGGTTCCGTCACCCCCACCGGCCAACACGACATCGACGGCAAGGCGCGAGGCAGCACTGTCGAGGGTTTCCACCACATCCTTGCCGGCAACCACATCGATGGTCAATGAGTGGCCTGCCGCTTCCAGCGTCTGACGCATCCTGTCCGAAAAAGCGGTGAGGTCTGTGGTGCGCAAGGTGCCGCCGTCCCGGTTCAGCACCGCCGCAAATTTCATGCCCCACTCCGCTATGTCAGCCAAAACGGGCCGGGGCGAACCCAGCCTCAGGCTGAAACGTAGCGATGCAGGAAAGGTTCCGTTGCAAGGCGCGCGATTCAGCGGGTGTTACGCAACCATCGCGTGTTTTTGGACAGCCATTTTTGTCGGAACAACAGCATGATCACGACGTTGTGAACCCGTAGAGAATGCCGTGCCGGCCGTCCCAGTGACGGTCAAATCGAGCGCGGCGCGCATGAATCACGCATTAGGAGATACTATCATGATCCGCACGCTTTTAGCCACGACCGCACTCGCAACATTGATCGCGACCGGTGCCCTCGCGCAGAGCGCGACGACGTCAGCCCCTACCGCAGCCCCCGCTGTTGAGGAGCCGGCTGCAGCTGCTCCTGTGCCGCACACGGAAGGCAGCATCGTCACCAACATCATCGGTGAATCCGTCTATAACGGCACCGGCGACGACGCCGAGAACATTGGCAAGGTCAGCGATGTCGTCTTCGACAAGGATGGTATGGCGAAATCTGTCGTCATCGGCGTCGGCGGCTTTCTGGGCGTAGGGGCGAAGAATGTCGCCTTCGACTACGATAAGCTGCAGTGGGCCGAAAAGAACGGCGACCGCTGGCTGGTGGCCCAGACGACCAAGGACGAACTGACGGCGCATCCGGAGTTCGACAGCAAGCCTTACGATTCGGCACCGGCGCCTGCCGCATCCACCGACGCGGCAGCACCGACGGCGCCCGCGACGACGGATACCGCACAGGCGCCTGCCGCGGCTCCGGCCGAGCCGGTGAAGCGTGCTGATGGCAATCTCGCCACCAAAATAATCGGCGAAACCGTCTACAATGGCACCGGCGATGACGCGCAGAATATTGGCAGCGTCAACGACATCGTGCTGACCAAGGATGGCAAGGCCGAATCCCTGGTCATCGGCGTCGGCGGCTTCCTTGGTCTCGGCGCCAAGAATGTCGCTTATGATTTCAGCAAGGCACAGTGGGCCGAGAAGAATGGCGACCGTTGGCTGGTGGCCCAGACCACCAAGGAAGAGTTGACGGCACAGCCGGACTTCAACCGCAAGGCTTATGATCCGGTGCCGGCAACCACCGCGTCGAATGCTCCGGCAGCAACCGCTCCGGCCGGCAAGACGGCCGAGGCTCCGACCGCACCCGATCAGACTGAGACCGCCGCCATCGACAAGTCGACGCTGACCGCGATGCCGGTTGGCGAAATCAGGGCCGATGACCTGAAGGGCACCACCGTCTATGGCGCCAATGATGCCAAGGTCGGCGAGATCGGCGATGTCGTGCTGACGCCTGACAAAAAGACCGACGCGGTGATCGTCGATGTCGGCGGGTTCCTCGGCATTGGCGCGAAGGAAGTCGCTGTCGGCCTGGATAATCTCAAATTCATGACCGACAAGGATGGCAAGAAGTATCTCTACACGACCTTCACCAAGGAGCAGCTCCAGGCGCAAACCGCCTATGACAAGGGCAGCTATGCGCAGAAGCGCGACCAGCAGCGTTTGATCGTGCAGTAATTTCGTTCAACCGGTGAAAAGCCCGCGCCGACAACGGCGCGGGTTTTTTCATGTCAGGCGAGGAGGAAGGCCGGCGACGTGCCCGGCGACACCATTTTCCGTCAATTCCGCCAACGCCAGTGACTGGTCGAGATGTTCGGCACGCCAGGCGAGAAGCCGCTCGGCGAATTCCAGGCGGGTGGACAGATGTGCAGGGCTGGTGGCGAGGTTGATCAGTTCGCCGGGGTCTGCCTCGACGTTGAAAAGCAAGGGCGGCAAACCGCCGCCAAAATGCACGTATTTGAATTTTTTGGTGCGGATGACAGCCAGGTTGCATTGGCGCGAGGCAATGCCGAAATGCTGCTCGGGCTCGCCGCCCGCGATCGAGCGGAAATCGAACTCCCAATGCGCGGCGTCGCGCCAGATAGCGGGGGTCCCGCCGCTCAGGAATGGTTTCAGCGAGCATCCGTCGAGATGCGGCTCAGGCGCCTCGCCAAGCAGGTCGATAAGCGTGGGCAAGATGTCTACCGCTTCGGTGAAGCGATCGACCGTGCTGCCCGCAGCCTTGCGATGCCGCGGATCGCGAATGATCAGCGGGATGTGGTAGCTGCCGTCGAAATAGCCACCCTTGCCCAGCATGAAATGATCGCCCATCATCTCGGCATGGTCCGAGGTGAGAACAATGATTGTGTCGTTCCACGCGCCTGAAGCCTTGAGCAACTGCCATATCCGGCCAAGCTGTGCGTCGACCTCCGAGATCATGCCATAATAGATCGACCGGAGGCGGCGGAAATCATCCTCGCTCCAGTCATGCACCTTGCCTGCGGTGCCGGGGCGGAAGTTGGCGCGTTTCCGCCGGCTGAGATCATAGGCGAGATAGGGATGGCTCTGAGCCTCGGCCCGCCAACTCTCCGCGCGGTGAAAAGCCGGGCCGTCGGCCGGATCGTATAGTGTGTTGTAGGGTTCCGGCACGATGAAGGGCGGGTGCGGGCTGATGAAGGACAGATGCGCAAACCACGGCGTGGCCTGTTCCTGCTCGCCCAGCCAGCGGATGAACTCTCCCGCCATGAAAGCCGTCGGCGTATGGTCTTTTGAATAGATTGGCGGCGCCTCTGTCACGCCATCGGCGTGGCCTTCTTCGTCCACGGCACGGTGGATGTCCGGAGATCCAGCGCTGGCGTCGATGCCCTGCATCTTCAGCCAGGAGAGCCATTGCTTCTGATGCTCGGGCAGCAACTGGCGCACCGTGAATCCGGGCAGCACGCCCTCATAGCTCTTCAGCCTTGGATCGCCAGGCGCCAGTTGGCGCGGATCGAGCGACACGTCGGTGTAGCCGAACAGGGTTGGGTCATAGCCTGTGCTGCGCGCATGCTGCGCGATGTTGCCATGACGGGCATCGAGCGGCGAGCCGTTGCGGCAGACGCGATTGTTCATCTGGTAGAGGCCGGTGTAGAGGCACGCGCGGGCCGGCGAGCAGGGTGCGGCGCCACCATAATGCTGCTTGAACAGCACACCCTCGGCGGCCAGTGCGTCGGCGTTCGGTGTCTTCACCACGGGGTGGCCGGCGGCCGACAAGCAATCACCGCGCCACTGGTCGCAGGTGATCAGGAGAAAGTTGGGGCGCCTGGCTTTTCCTGTCACTCGCGACACCTTTCGCTGTATGTTCGAATGCAGCTCATGGAACCGATTTCCAGCAAAGGTGCAAGGCCGCCCGCACTAGTCAATTGGTGAACAAATCTCTTTCGATTGTTCACTTTTACAGCACAGTCCATTCTGTGTTTGCCGCCTTTGCTATGAGCAGGCCTGTCCTCATATTGGCGTGGACAGCGGCAAGGGCCGCACGAAAACCAAGGGAAGGAGCAAGACAATGCTCGACCAGATCAAGGGCCTGCATCACGTCACCTCGATGGCCAGGGATGCCCGGCAGAACAATAATTTCTTCACCCACAAGCTCGGCCTGCGCCGGGTCAAGAAAACCGTCAATTTCGACGCGCCTGACGTCTACCACCTCTATTATGGCGACGAGGCCGGCACACCCGGTTCGGTGATGACCTATTTTCCGTTTCCCAACATCGGCAAGGGCCGTCACGGCGTCGGCGAGGTCGGCACCACGGTTTACTCCGTGCCGGAAGGCACGCTCGCCTATTGGGAAAAGCGCTTCACTGACGAGGGCGTGACCGGTGTCTCCCGCGAGGAGAGTTTTGGTGAGAAGCGGCTCGGATTTGCCGGGCCGGATGGCGACGGTTTCGCGCTCGTCGAGGACAAGGCCGATAGCAGAGCCCCCTGGGTCAAGGGCGGCATTCCAACCGACGAAGCGATCCGTGGCTTCCACTCGGTTTCGCTCAGGCTGAAGGACGGCGGCGCCACCGAGGAGCTCTTGAAATTCATGGGTTACGAGGAGGTCGACAAGTCAGGTACTATAAGGCGGCTTGCCGTTAAGAACGGCAATGGCGCCGATGTCATAGACATTGAATCGCTGCCGACCGCGCCCTTTGCCGATCTCGGCGCCGGCTCGGTCCACCATGTCGCCTTCGCCGTCGAGAACCGTGCCAAGCAGCTCGAAGTGCGCAAGGCCTTGATCGATACCGGCTATGGGGTGACGCCCGTGATCGACCGCGATTATTTCTGGGCGATCTATTTCCGCACGCCGGGCGGCGTGCTGTTCGAAGTCGCCACCAACGAGCCGGGATTCGACCGCGACGAAGACACCGCGCATCTCGGCGAAGCGCTGAAGCTGCCGACACAGCACCAGCATCTCAGACCCTATCTCGAACAGCATTTGCAGAAGCTGGAAGGCTGAAGTCATGAGCAAGGACGCTTACATCCACAAGGCGCTGCCCGGTTCGCCGGGCGGTCCACTGCTTTTCGTCTTCCATGGCACGGGAGGTGACGAGAGCCAGCTTGTCTCGCTGGGGCGCGATCTCGTGCCCCAGGCCACCATCATCTCGCCGCGCGGCGATGTCTCCGAACACGGTGCGGCGCGCTTCTTCCGCCGCACCGGCGAGGGCGTCTATGACATGGGCGATCTGACGCGGGCGACGGATAAGATGGCCGAATTCGTCAAGGCGCATGTCGAGGCAGCGAAGCCATCAATCGTGCTGGGCCTAGGCTATTCCAACGGCGCCAACATACTGGCATCGCTGGTGTTCGAGGCCCCCGACCTGTTCGACGCCACGGTGCTGATGCATCCGCTGATCCCGTTCGAGCCTGAGATAAACGGCAGCCTTGTCGGCCGGCACATCCTGGTGACCGCCGGCAAGCGCGATCCGATCTGCCCGCCGAACCTGACGACGCGGCTCGAAGCCTATTTGCGTGCCGATGGTGCCGATGTCACAGTGGAGTGGCACGAAGGCGGGCACGAGGTGCGGCCTAATGAAATCGAGACGGCCCGGCGGCTCTTCGCCGGTGTCGCTCAAGGAGTGTAGACATGCCCGACCAACTGCCTGAAATCGAATTGGAAGACCGCGGCTCCAAGGGCCGCTATGTCCTGCGCGGACCCGGTGGCGCCGAGGCCGAGATGACCTTCACCAAGATCGGCGAACACCAGATCATCATCGACCACACGGAAGTGCCGGACGCATTTCGCGGCCAGGGTGCCGGGCTTCGGCTCGTCACCCGTGCCGTCGAGGATGCCCGGGCAGTGGGCAAGAAGATCATCCCGCTTTGTCCCTTCGCCAACGCCCAGTTCCGCCGCCATCCGGAATGGGCCGACGTGCTGAAGCAGTAGGGGGGCGCAAGCACCTCGTCGATCGGTGTGCATGCAAGAAGGGGGCGGTCGCGGCAGCCGATTGGCTTTGTAATTTGCCGCGACCGGATATCTTGCCTAGATATGATATATCGCCGTGCCGACAAACGAAGTGAATGATCCCCCTATGACCGAAACAGACCTCGTCCCCGTCTTCGACGGCCACAATGATACGCTGCTGCGACTTTATCAGTCGAAGGACACGGACGTCGAAAAGCTGTTCATCGAGGGCAAGTCGGGCGGTCATATCGACCTGCCGCGTGCGAAAGCCGGCGGCTTTGCCGGCGGCATGTTCGCGATCTTCCCGCCGCCGGTCGAGAAGGCCAGGCGCAGCGCGGTCCCGTTGGCACCGAGTGACAGCGAGCCTCTGCCGCCGGAGGTGCCGCGCGCCGATGCGCTCAACTCAACGATCGCGATGGCCTCGATCCTGTTTCGGCTGGAACGGGCCGGAGCGCTTGCCGTCTGCCGGACCGCCGCCGACATATACAACGCCATGGCCAAAGGCACGATCGCCGCCGTGTTCCACATCGAGGGCGTCGAGGCGATCGATCCCGAACTCACCATGCTCGACGTGCTGCATGCCGCCGGCTTGCGCTCGCTCGGCATCGTCTGGAGCCGGCCGAATGCTTTCGGTCACGGCGTGCCGTTCCGCTTTCCGTCCTCGCCGGATACCGGCCCGGGTCTGACTGACGCCGGCAAGGCGCTGGTCAAGGCCTGCAATCAGCTGAAGATCATGATCGACCTCTCGCATCTCAACGAGAAGGGTTTTCGCGATGTCGCTGGTCTCAGCGACGCGCCGCTGGTCGCCACGCACTCCAATGTGCACGCGATCTGCGGCCATTCACGCAATCTGACTGACTGGCAACTCGGCGCAATCCGCGAGTCGGGCGGCATGGTCGGGCTGAACTTCGCCACCGGATTTTTGCGCGAGGACGGCCGCATGAACGCCGACACCAGCCTCGACATCATGGTGCGCCATGTCGATTCGCTGCTGCAGGCGCTGGGCGAGGACGGCGTCGGTCTCGGTTCGGATTTCGACGGCGCCATGATTCCGGCCGTCATCGGTGACGTCGCCGGCCTGCCGAAGCTGATCGATGCGTTGGCCGCGCGCGGTTTCGGCCGGGCATTGATCGAAAAAATCGCCTATCGCAATTGGTTGAACATGCTTGAAAAGACAATTGGATAGCGCGCAGGCGCTATTCGAAACCAATTCTTTTGAGCCAGTCCTTGCCGACGCCACGGTCGCGGATGATCGGCAGCGGATTTTCCGAATCAAGCCGCGCGCAGATGCGGTAGACTTCGAGCGTCTCGGCGCTCATCTCGTCACGCTTGTAGAAGAACATGGCGGCGGCATAGCGCGTGCGGCCGGACCATTGTTCGCCAAGCGGCGTGTTGACCAGCTCCCACTGTTCGGCGGCTTCGCCATCTTCTTCCGGCTTGTCAGCTTCGTCGGCCATGGTCAGAAATCCGCTGGCGGATTGGCGGTGCGGCGGTCGAGCTTGATGAAGGGCCGTGCCACCACCTTGGCCCGTTTCATCAGCTTCTGATACTGCAGCTCGCGCATGGCGTAGATCTCGACCCAGAGGTCCTCGACCAGCGTATCACCATACGGCCGCTCCAGCGAGGCGATGGCAATGTTGCGCTTGGCCATCGGCGACCACATGGCGGCGCTGACCAGGCCGACCTCTTGGCTCTTCTTGTAATAGACGATGGCGTGTTCGGCCGGGATGTTGCCTTCGATCTCCAGCCCGACCAGCACATGGCGCAGCTTGCGTTTGGCGCGCGCTTCGAGGATGGCGCGGCGGCCGTTGAAATGGCCTTTTTCCGGATCGATCATGAAGCCGAGCCCGATCTCGTCGGGCCTGCGCAAGCGGTCGGCGCGTATAGCGTGTTCGGCGGTGGTGAAATCGGCATTGGCAACGATCAGCCCGGCCTCGAGACGGGCGCGGTTGAGCGCGGTGTAGCCGATGGCCCTGATACCGCGCAGTTCGCCCGCTGTCATCAGCCGGTCCCAGAGGCTCAGCGACTTATCGGCCGGAACGAACAGTTCGTAGCCGAGATCACCGGTGAAGCCAGTGCGCGAGATGCTGACGGTGCCGCCATCATGCGGGAAATCGGCAAGGTCAAAAACTTTCAGCTTCTCGACGCCGGCGAAACCGGCATCGCGTAGCACGGCGAAGGAGGTTGGCCCCTGCAGCGCGAGCCCGGCGACCGCCTCGGTTTCCTCCTGGACGATGACGTCGAAGCCGATGGCGCTGTCGAGCAGCCAGGGCAGATGCCGCTCCTGCGAGCACAGGCGGAAGCGGGTCGGCGACAGACGAAATAGCGTGCCGTCATCAAGGACAAATCCCTCGTCGTCGCACCACGCCGTGTAATGGACCCGGCCCGGCTTGAGCTTGGTGACGTCGCGCAAGGTGACGCGGTTCAGTAAGGCTTCGGCGTCCGGCCCTTCGATCCGGTATTTGGTCATTGGCGAGATGTCGAACAGTGCTGCCTGGCTGCGTATGGCGAAATATTCGAGCTCCTCGTCCCATAGAGAATGCGGTGCGCGGTAGCCGGCCCAATTGTACCAGTCCTGGGTTTTGGCCAGCGCATCGAGGCGCGGCTGGAATGGCGTGCCAAGGCGCAGCGTGCGGAAATGGCCTTGGGCTACGATGCGCGCGGAAACAGCCGCATTGGCTGTGTTTGCAACGGGCTTCTTCCTGGTCGCCTGGGCCATGATTCTATCCCTTCATCGCAATGATGCGTCGTGCGGCGTTCAAGCCTGGTGCGCCGGAGACGCCACCGCCCGGATGCGAGCCAGCGCTGGCCAGAAACAGCCCTTCGAGCGGCGTGTCGTAGCCTGACCAGCCGGAGACGGGCCGCGAGATCAGCATCTGGTCGGCCTGCAGTTCGCCATGGTGCCAGTGGCCGCCCGGCATGCGGTAGCGCGTCTCGATATCGGCCGGCGTCAGCAGCTCGGCATGGACGACGCTCTTGCCGATGCCGGGCGCATAAGCCTCAAGCTGCGCCATGACCGCCCTAAGGAATTTCGGCTTGCCGGCATCCCAGCCTTCCTTCAAAGCGTAGGGCGCGTACTGCACCACCGCCGACAGCACACAGGCTCCATCAGGCGCGAGCGACGGATCGGCGAGGCTAGGCAGCGTGATCTCCATGACCGGCTCGGGCGAGAATTCACCGTATTTGGACGGGTTGAAGGCGCGCTCGACGTGATCGGGCGAGGGGGCGATGACCAACCGGCCCTTTTGGCCTGCGGCATCGACCCCGCCAAATTGTGGCGGCCGGTCGAGCGCCAGATTGAGCTTGGCGGCATCGCCCTTCATGCGGATGTTTTTGACCTTGCGCACGAAGCCGGTGTCGATCTCGCGTGGCCCGACAAGGTCGCGGAAGGTGGTCGCAGGATTGATGGCGGAGACGATTGTCCTGGCGCGCAACTCCTCGCCAGTGTCGAGCGCGACGCCGACAGCGCGGCCCTTCTCGACGATGATTTTTGCCACGGCAACCGATGTCCGGATGGTGACGCCGGCCTTTTCCGCGGCGGCGCGAATGGCGGCGACGACCGCACCCATGCCCCCCCTTGGCAGAACTTGCGCACCCGCCGCACCGCCGGTCTCGCCAGCCAGGCGATAATAGAGGCCTAGCAACGACGTCGGCGAGCGCGGGCCGAGATGGCTGCCAAGCGTTGCATCGAAGGCGAGAAGGCCCTTCAGCCTGTCGTCCTCGAGCTGTTCGTCGAGCAAATCGGCGACATTCATCAAGAGCACGCGCAGGAAATCGCGCATGTCTTCCTTGCCGAGCTTCTTCAGCGCCAGTGCAGTCTGGCCGAGCGACGCGGTCTCCAGCAGCGACATACCGGCGAGATCGGGCGCGCGGCGGGAGAGGAAGGGTTTTAGGATGCCGGCATAGCGCAACAGCTGCGCCCGCAATTCTTTCCAGGCCGACTGCTCGGAGGAACTGGCGCCGGTCAGCACCTCGCCATAGGCACCATGCAGCATAAGCGCTGGGCCATCCCTGGACAGCGCTACCGACGGCAGAAAGTCCGTGCGGGCAAATTGCAGCCCATGCTTCTCCAGCTCCAGCGTCCTCACCATTTCGGGGTGCAGACGATTCAGCACATGGGCGACCGAGGAGACGCGAAAGCCGGGTGCGAATTCCTCGGTGCGCGCGGCGCCGCCGACATCCTTTGCGGCTTCCAGCACCAGTACCTTGCGGCCGGTCTTTGCCAGCGTGGCCGCAGCGACGAGGCCGTTGTGGCCGCCGCCAATGACGATTGCATCAAATGACGTCATGGGCCGGGCTCATATGCGAGGTGGATTTGGCGAGATCGCGCAGGATTTCGGCGGCGGCATTGCGGCCGGGCGCGCCCATGACGCCACCGCCGGGATGGGTTGAGGAGCCGCACATGTAGAGCCCGCCAACCGGTGAGCGATATTGCGCGTAGCCCGGCACCGGGCGGTTGAACAAAAGCTGGTCGAAGGTCAGCTCACCCTGGAAAATGTTCCCTTCGGTGAGGCCGACCTCGGCCTCGATCTCGCGTGGCGTGCGCACTTCCATGTGGACGATGCGGTCGCGGAAACCCGGTGAGTATTCTGATATCTGCGCAATCACGCTTTCGGCGAAACCATCGCGGTCGGCATCGGTCCAGTCGCGGCCGTTCACCTTGGGCGGCGCGTACTGCACGAAGCAACTCATGAAGTGTTTGCCGGGAGGCGCCATCGTCGGGTCGAGGGTCGTCGGGATCACCATGTCGAGGAACGGGTCAGACGACCAGCGACCGGCCTTCCAGTCGTCATAGGCGCGTTCCATGCGCTCCATCGAATCGGTGAAATGCATGTCGCCGCGATAGACCGGCGAATCCTTCGGCAGTGCGGGGAATTCCGGCAGCGAATCGAGTGCGATGTTGACCTTGCCGGATGAGCCGCGGATCTTGAAATTCTTCACCCGGCGCAGGAAAATGTCGGGCAACTCCTTTTCCTCGACCAGCTTCAGGAAGGTGCGCTTCACGTCGGCGTTGGAGACGACGAGCTTGCCGTAAATCTCCTCACCGCCGGCCAGCACCACACCCTTGGCCTTGCCTCTGCTCACCAGCACATGGTCGACCTCGGCGCCGGTGCGGATGGCGCCGCCCGAGGCCTTGAACGATGCGGCCAGCGCTTTGGTCACGGCGCCCATGCCACCGCGCGCATAGCCCCAGGCGCCGACCGAGCCGTCGACCTCGCCCATATAATGGTGCAGCAGCACGTAAGCCGTGCCGGGCGACATCGGCCCGAGCGCGGTGCCGATGATGCCGGACAGAGCGAAGTTTGCCTTGATGACATCGGTCTCGAAATATTCGTCGAGGAATTCCGAGATCGACATCGTCCAGAAGCGCAGCGTCAGCGCCATTTCCTCAGCAGACAGGCCGGCAAACTTTTTCCCTAGATAGAGCAATTCGCCGAGGTCGCGCGGCTTGAGGCTGGTCGGATCGGGGGCGGTGCGCATCAAGAGCGGTTGGATGAAGCGGCACTGCCGTGTCACGTCGCGGGCATAGCCGTCATAGGCTTCGGCATCGCGTTTGGAGAAGCGGGCGAATTCGCGCCGGTGCGCGTCGTGGTCGCGGTAGTTGGCGAGATAGTCGCCATCCCTGGTGAATACAGCGCCGCCCTCATAGGAGATGACCTGCAGGCCGAAGCGCGGCAGTTCGAGGTCGCGCATGATCTCGGGGCGAAACAGCGAGCAGACATAGGAGCAGTTGGAGTAGAGGAAGCCCGGCGTCAACTCACGACTGGTGGCTGCACCTCCAACCCAGTCGTTCTTCTCCACCACCAGCACATCGAGCCCTGCGCGCTGCAGGTAGCAGGCGTTGACCAGACCGTTGTGTCCGCCGCCGATGATGATCGCGTCCCAAGCTTTCATTGTGGCCCTGTCTCTTTGTTTCTACGCAATTCCCAAGGGAAAGCGCTGCGCGGTTTCCCGGGAAAACCGCTCACACTTTTCCTGGGATTGCTCTGTGACCCGCTGTTCATTTTTGCGTGATCTGTTCCCGAATACGCGGAATTTGGCACGGTATCAGCCGTTCTGTCCAGCCATACTGAATGAATGTTCAACAAATGATGTTGCGTTTTTGCCGCCATGGGTTACGCTTTGCCGGCATTCGAAACTGATGAAATCGGCTGACGGAGCCGGAGTCCGATGATCGAAACGGCAGATGCCGAGCCGGAGTATGATGACACCGCCATCCGCTTCCTCGAGGCGCTGTGGGGCGATGGTTACCTGTCGCCGGGCGGGCCTGAAGAGGTCGACCGGGTGGTCGAGGGCCTTTCGCTCCATGACAAGACAATTCTCGACATCGGCTGCGGCTCGGGCGGCATAGCGCTGCATCTGATCGAGCGCCATGGCGCTGCCCACACCACCGGTTTTGATGTCGAACAGCCGGTGATCGAGGCGGCCCGGCAACGTGCCGCGGCACGTGGGTTGGAGCAGAAGGCCAGCTTCATCCAGGGGCCACCGGGACCGCTGCCTTTCGCCGATCGCTCCTTCGATGTCGTCTTCTCCAAGGATGCGCTGCTGCACGTGCCTGACAAGGACGCGCTGTTCGCTGAGATCTTCCGGGTGCTGAAGCCGGGCGGCGTCTTTGCCGCTTCCAACTGGATGGTTGGCCATGACGGTGAACCGTCGCCCGAGATGAAGGCCTATGTCGCCGCCGAGGGGCTGTCCTTCGCCATGGCCTCGCCGGTGCGCTATGCGCAGGCGATGCGTAGCGCCGGCTTTACCCATGTCACCGTGCGCGACCGCAATCCCTGGTACCGGGAGGTGGCGCGCGGAGAGCTCGCGCGGCTCAAGGGGGCGCTCTACGCACAAGCCGCCGCCGCGGTCGGCGCGGCCTATGTCGACAAGAACATCAAGACCTGGGAGGCAATGCAGAAGGTGCTTGACAGTGGCGAGCACCGTCCCACTCATCTGCGCGGTTGGAAGCCGGTAGGATAGCCGGCAATGCTGGAGACCGTCACATCCATGAAGACTTCCGAGGCCAGGGACATTCTCGCCGAAACGGCGCGAAAGGGCGATGCCGAAAAGCGCGGCCGCAAGGCTTCGAAGGAGGTCCGTCAGCTGCAGCTGATCGAGGCGACGATCGATTCGCTGGCCAAGCGCGGCTACGCCGAGACGACGATGGCCGATGTCGCCGATGGCGCGGGCCTCTCGCGCGGCATCGTCAACTTCCATTTCGAGAGCAAGGAAAAGCTGCTGATCGCCACGCTGCAGCATATGTATGACGAGTATTCGGCGCATTGGCGCGCTTCGCTGCAGAAGGCAGGCGACGATCCGGCGCGACAGCTGCAGCAACTGGTGTGGGCCGACTTCGACCGCTCGATCTGCAACAAGCGCAAGCTCGCCGCCTGGCTGGCCTTCTGGGGCGAGGCCAAGTCGCGGCCGACCTATCAGGCGCTGAGCAGTTCGCGCGATAATTATTACCAGCAGGTCTTCATCGATCTCTGCACGACGCTCAAGCAGAGCGGCTCCTATGCCTATGAGCCGCAGGTGATGGCGCTGGCGCTGTCGGCCATGCTGGAGGGGCTGTGGCTGCGGCTGATGATGGGCACCGAGGACACGACGCGCGAAACAGCCTTGCAGGCGGCCAACGCTTTTTTGGCCTCTGCCTTCCCGAAGCATTACGGTTAGCAACAGCCGGCCGCCAAGACCGGCAAGACCAAAAGAGGATGGAACAGCATGAAGAAACTTAGCCGACGCCTGACATTGACATTGGCGCTGGGCGGCGCGCTTGCGGCTTCGGCCACAGCGTTCGCCGTCGCCGCCGACAAGGACCTGATCGTGTTCGACTGGTCCGGCTACGAGGATCCGAGCTTCCATCCGAAATATGTCGAGAAGAACGGCGATTCGCCGACCTTCGCCTTTTTCGGCGACGAAGACGAGGCGTTCGAGAAGGTGCGCTCCGGCTTCAAGTCCGATCTTGGTCATCCCTGCTCGCAGAGCGTGACGAAGTGGCGCGAGGCCGGCCTGCTGCAGCCGCTCGACACCTCGAGAATCACGGGCTGGAAAGATCTCAATCCCGGCATCATGGCGATGAAAAACCTCGCCACGACCGCTGACGGCAAGGCGTGGTTCATGCCTTGGGACTGGGGCAACACGCAGCTCACCTACAATTCGTCCAAGATCGACGCCAAGGACGTGCAGTCGCTGAAGGCGTTTGCCGATCCGAAGTTCAAGGGTCGGGTGTCGATCGGCGACAATGTCGACGACGCCTATGCGCTGGCGGCGCTTGCCATCGGCATGAAGGACTGGACCACGATGACGGACGACCAGTTCAAGCAGGCGTCCGACTTCCTGCGCCAGGTGCACAAGAACGTCCGCTCCTACTGGACCGACACTACCGATATCGTCCAACTGCTGTCCGGCGGCGAGGTCGACCTCGCCTGGGCCTGGAACGACGCGACTGTGCAGTCCGTCAAGGCAGGCGTGCCGATCAAGTCCATAAAGGACACCAATGAAGGCATCTCGACCTGGGTCTGCGGCTATGTGCTGTTCAAGGACGCGCCCGGCAACATCGATAAGGCCTATGATTACCTGAACGCCGTCAACGATCCGGAGACCGCCAAGGTGCTGGTAAAGGACTGGGGCTATGGCCAGGCCAACGCCAAGGGCATGGCTGGCGTCGATCCGGCGATCCTCAAGGAAAAAGGCTATGACGACGTGCAGAAATTCGTCGACAAGACGCTGTTCCAGTCGCCGCTGCCGTCCGATCTCAAGCTGAAGATGATCGCCGAGTTCGAGAAGATCAAAGCCGGGTACTGATCCATCTCGACTGCCCGTCCGCCACTGACATGGCGGGCGGACGGGCCTCGCCAAAGCAGATGATTTCTCCTAACCTCGCAGCAGCTTTTCGCGAAGGGGGAGTTTCGCCATGACGTCAGTGCTGCGCCGCCTTGCCCTTGCCGCTGCCTGCATGATCGGCGCCGGCGCGGTCTATGCCTTCGCGGCAGGCGGCGGCGATCTCGTGGTGTTCGACTGGTCCGGGTACGAGGATCCGTTGCTGCATCCCGCCTACACCGCCAAATATGGCGCCGAGCCCACCTTCGCCTTCTTCGGTGACGAGGACGAGGCCTTCGAGAAGATGCGGGCGGGCTTCAAGACCGACATTGCGCATCCCTGTTCGCAAAGCGTGGCGAAATGGCGCGATGCGGGCCTGCTGCAGCCGCTCGACACCTCCCGGATCGCCGGCTGGAGGGACCTCAATCCCGGCATCATGGGAATGAAGAACCTCACCACCACCGCCGACGGCAAGGCCTGGTTCATGCCGTTCGACTGGGGCAATACGGCACTGCTCTACCGCACCGACAATGTGACGGCGCAAGAGGCGCAGTCGCTGCGGATACTGGCCGATCCTAAATTCAAGGGCCGCGTCACCATCGGCGACAATGTCGACGATGCCTATGCACTGGCAAGCCTGGTCATCGGTCTCAAGGACTGGACCAAGATGACCGACGCGCAGTTCAAGGAGGCCTCCGATTTCCTGCGCCAGGTGCACAAGAACGTCCGTCTCTACTGGACCGACTCGAGCGATATCGATCAGGCTTTTTCCGGCAATGAGGTCGACCTCGCCTGGGGGTGGGGCCAGACGCTGATCGCGATGAATGGGCAAGGCGTTCCCGTCGCCATGAACCGCGATACCAAGGAGGGCATGTCGACCTGGGTGTGCGGCTACGTGCTGATGAAGGACGCGCCAGGCAAGCTCGACCAGGCCTATGATTTCCTGAGCGCGGTCAATGCGCCTGGCATTTCGAAGTACATGGTCACGACGTTCGGCTACGGTCATGGCAACAGCGCCGGCATGGCCGCGATCGACCACAAGGTGCTGGCCGAGCGCGGCTTCGACGACATCGACAAGTTCCTCGACAAGACGCTGTTCCAGCAGCCGGTCGCGCCCGAGCTGAAGAAGCGCATGGTCGACGAGTTCGAGAAGATCAAGGCCGGCTATTGACGAGCAAACTGCAAAGAACCGAAATCATCATCGTCGGCGCCGGCTTCACTGGCCTGTCGGCGGCGCTTGAACTGAAGCAGGCCGGCGTCGATCTTGTGCTGCTTGAGGCACGTGATCGCGTCGGCGGGCGCGTCGAGGCCGGGCACAACGGACTTGGCGAGCGCATCGACAGTGGCGGCCAGTTCCTGTGCGAGGACATGCCGCAGCTGATGGCCCTGGTCGAGACACGCGGCAAGACGCTGGTTGAAACCTATGTCGACGGCGATTTCATAACCCATCCGTCGATGTCGGTCATACAGGCCGAACGGACCTACCACGGCGCGATGGCGATCCGCGAGCGCATGAACAGGATTGAGCCGGACGACCCCTCGATAGAAGGCATGAGCGTCGCCACCTGGCTCGAACGCCAGCGCGATCCCACCAATGCCAAGACGGCTTTCCGGTCGATGATCGAAGGCCTGTGGTGCCTGCCGATGGACAGGGTGCCGCTCTGGTACCTGATCGACAATGACCGCCGCATCACCAACGAAGTGCCGGAGCTGCAGTATTTTCTGCGCGAGACCATGCAGTCTCTGGCCGAGGATCTGGCTGGTGATCTCGGCGACCGGATGCGACTGAATGAGGCGGCCACGCGCATCGAACATGGGCCACAAGGCGTTCGGGTCGTCTCAGCCAATGGCACGATCGAAGCACGCCAAGTGCTGGTCGCCTTGCCGCCGGCGACGGCCGCGAAGCTCGATTTCGCACCCGCCTTGCCGCCCTCGCTCGGGCAGGCGCTTGGCGTCTGGAAAAGCGGTGCTGTAATCAAGATTCTGGTGCGCTATCCCAAACCGTTTTGGCGAGAGCGGGGCTTGAGCGGCATGGTGATGTGGCGCGACCTGCCGGGGCTGTTTGCCTGCGACGCCAGCAGGGACGCCGAGCATGCCGCGCTCGTCGTCTTCATCGGCGGACCGCTCGCGCTGCGCTGGCAGGCGCTGGACGAGGCTGGGCTGCGGGCGGAAGTGACCACCCGATTGCAGGAAGCCCTCGGGCCGGATGCCGGCAATGTCATCGATTTCAGTTCGCGCGACTGGATACGGGACCGCTGGAGCGGCGGCGCCTACAGCGACCTCATCGTCGACGTGACGGCCAGGGATGCTGAGCGGACGATTCTTGCCGGTGCACCGCCAGTCCATTTTGCCGCTTCGGAACTGTCGCCGTCATTCCCCGGCTATGTCGAAGGCGCGATCGTTGCCGGCCGTATCGCGGCGCGCAAGATTCTCGCCGAGCTTCAGTCGCCCATCGCCACCAGAGCTTCGGGGTCGTAGGCAAGGCGGATCGGGGTGCCGACGGGAATGTCGTCGGCGCCGAAATCGTTGGTCTCGGTCACCGACAGCGGTTTTTCCAACCCCGGTATCTCGACGATCAGGTGGGTGATCTCGCCGAAATAGTGGCGTTCGACCACCTTGCCGGCGACCTCGAATTTTGCCGTCGCATTGTCCCACAGCACGCGCAGGCGTTCGGGTCGGATCCCGAGCGTCGCGCCGCCGCCATTGCGCACGAAGGCCTTTGGCTTGTCGGTTTTCACACGCCCGAAGCCCAGCGTATCGACGACCAGCGAAGCGGCATTTTCCTCGACGATCTCAGCCTTGACGAAGTTCATGCCGCCGAGGAAGTCGGCGACCTGGCGGTTGACAGGCCGCTGGTAGATCTCCTTGGGCGAGGCGACCTGCGCTATTCTGCCGCCGAACATCACGGCGATGCGGTCGGACATGGCAAGCGCCTCATACTGGTCGTGGGTGACCAGCACGAAGGTGATGCCGACCGCCTGCTGCAGGCGGCGCAGTTCCACCTGCATCTGCTCGCGCAGTTTCTTGTCCAGCGCTGACAGCGGTTCGTCGAGCAGCAGCACCTTGGGCCGCATGACGAGCGCGCGGGCGAGCGCGACGCGCTGGCGCTGGCCGCCGGACAGTTCGGTGGCCAATCGCTTGCCGAGCCCGGTCAGCGAGACCTGCGCCAATGCTTCCTCGACGCGCCGCTTCTCTTCGCCGCCCTGCAGCCTCAGCCGCTTCAGCCCATAGGCGACATTCTGCTCGACATTGAGGTGCGGGAAGATCGCGTAACTCTGGAACACCATATTGGTTGGCCGGCGGTTGGCCGGAATGCCTTCCATCGGCTGGCCGCCGACCGCGATCGAACCGCTGGTCGGATTGTCGAAGCCGGCGATCATACGCAGCAGCGTGGTCTTGCCGCAGCCGGACGGACCGAGCAGCGAGAAGAATTCGCCCTCCCTGATGGTCAGCGAGGCGTCGTCAAGCGCCTTGAACGCCCCATAGCTGCGGGTGACGTTCTTGATCTCGATCATTGCTCGATCAGACTGGGATCGATCAGATTGGGGACGCGCGATTTGGGGCTGCTCAGGCATAGATGCCTCCCTGGTTCTGGGTGCGTCTGGCCGCGCGGCGACGCAGGATTTCGGCGACTGTCATCAACAGGAAAGAGGCAACCAGAAGCAGCGTGCCCAACGCCAGCACGCCCGGCAGTTTCGAGGCGAAACGCAGCTGGCCCCAGATGTAGATCGGCAATGTCGCTTCGGTGCCGGTCAGGAAGAAGGCGATGATGAACTCGTCGAGCGAAATGGTGAAGCAGACGAGCAGGCTGGAAATGATCGCCGGCGCCACCATCGGCAGCGTGACACGCCGGAACGTGCCGAAGGCGCTTTCGCCGAGATCGGCGGACGCCTCCTCCAGGCTGCGGTCGAAACCCTCGAAACCGGAGGTCAGCACGGTCATCGAATAAGGAATGCAGACCAGCACGTGGCCAAGCACGACGGTGAACAGCGACAGGCTGAGGCCCAGTTGCAGCATCACCAGCAGCATCGAGATGGCGACGATCACCTCCGGCAGCACCAGCGGTGCCATGATCAGGCCGTTGATGGTGCGGCGGCCGGGGTAGCGGTAGCGGGTAATGGAGCGCGCGGCGAGGATACCGAGCACCGTAGCCAGGATCGAAGCCGAGACGCCGACTTTCAGGCTGTTCCAGGCGGCATCAAGCAGAGCCGGCGTGTGCGGCAGGTCCGCATACCATTGCAGCGTGAAGCCGGTGAGCGGGAATTTTGGCGTCGGCGCCGTGTTGATCGAGAAGATCGGCAGGAAGATGACGGGCAGATAGAGGAAAACGACATAGAGGAACGCATAGACGGACAGCCAGCCGCCCGACAGGAAGCGCCGCGCCCTCATCGTGCCAGCCTCTGCAAAGCCCGGATGATCAGCACCGTGGCGCCCGCCATTAGGGTAACGATCAGCATGGTGGTGACGGAAAGGGCGGCACCCAGCGGCCAGTTGGCCGCCTTGCCGAATTGCGCCTGGATGGCGTTGGCGATCATGACGCCATCCTTGCCGCCGACCAGCTTCGGCGTGACATAGTCGCCGACCGTCGGGATCATGACGATCAGCGCCGCCGAGATCACGCCCGGCGCCGACAGTGGCAAGGTCACGCGCAGGAATGAGCGCAAGGGCCCATCGCCAAGGTCGGTGGCTGCCTCGACCAGCGTGCGGTCAACCTTTTCCAGCGAAACGAAGATCGGCAGGATGGCGAAGGCCGCCCAGGCATGGGTGAGCGTGATGATGACAGCGGTTGAATTGTAGAGCAGCGCCGTCGACGGCTCGTCGATGATGCCGAGACCCATCAGGCCGGAATTCAGGACGCCGTTGTAGCCGAGGATGACCTTCCACGACATCACGCGCAGGAGATAGCTGGTCCAGAACGGGATGGTGATGAGGAACAGCCACAGGCTCTTGTGGCGGCCGCCATGGAAGGAGATGAAGTAGGCGATCGGATAGGCGAGGATGACGGTGAACAAGCTGACCGTCAGCGAGATGTAGAGCGAGCGCCACAACAGGTCCCGGTAGATCGGCTCGGTCAGCGCGACGCGGTAATTCTCCAGTGTGAAGGTGCGGTCGATGGTCAGGTAGTGCTGCGTCCAGAAGGAGTGGGCGATGACCACCAGGATCGGCAGGACCAGAAGGATGAGGGCGTAGAGAAAGGTCGGACTGATCAGGGCAAAGCCCTGTACGGGTTCGGATTGCAGAAGGGCATTTCGTCTGGCCCGCGTCATGCGCAACGGGGGCGACCCTTCCGCAGCCGCCGTCATTGCCAAGCTCCCGGGGGCAGGGCTCCGGGTGTGATCTCGGTTGCTGGCCTGGACCGTTCCGCCATGCGGCATCCCATTCTGCTGACGCCGACTGTTTGTTCCCCTTGCCGGCTTTCTTTCATCATGCGCGCATCCAACGATTGAAATCAAGCGCAATTTCTGCAATATTGATTGAACGGACATTCAAAATGATGTGAAGAAAGCCCCTATTTCTGGCCTCTGATGCTGAATTTTATGTCTGCGAAAAATTCGACTGATGACGTGGAGGCGACAATGGCTGCTGTCAGGGATCTCAAGGCGACGGAAATGGCTCCCACCGGGGGCGACGATGCCATTGAACTGGGCACGCGCCATCTCATCCAGCCCTGGCCTTACGCCGGTTCGGTTGGTGCCGAAGCGCGCGCGCTGATCGGCGAGGGCGACGGCATCTACATCACCGACAACACCGGCAAGCGCCTGATCGACGGGCCTGCCGGCATGTGGTGCGTCAATGTCGGCCATCGCCGCGAGGAACTGGCCAAGGTGATGTACGACCAGGCGATGGCGCTGTCCTACAACACGCCCTGGTACACGATGAACGCGCCGTCGGCGGAACTTGCCAAGCGCATCGCCGATCATGCGCCGGGCGATCTCAGCCATGTCTTCTACACCACCGGCGGCTCTTCGGCGGTCGAGACCGCGCTGCGCTTCATGCAGTTCTACAACAATGTGCGTGGCCGGCCGGAAAAGAAGCTGATCCTGTCGCGCGGCGGCGCCTATCACGGCTCGACCTATCTATCGGCCTCGCTCAACGGCCGCCCACGCGACCGCGACTGGATGGACGGCGCCGACGAGCTGGTGATCAAGCTGTCCTCACCCGATCCGTTCCGCCGTCCGCAAGGCATGAGCCTTGCCGCCTTCACCGATTTCCTGGTCGACCAGTTCCGCGACACGGTCGCCCGCGTCGGCGCCGACAAGATCGGCGCCTTCGTCGGCGAACCGGTGCAGGCCTCGGGTGGCGTCGTCATTGCGCCCGACGGCTATCTCAAGCGCATCCGCGAGATCTGCCGCGACAACGACATCCTCTATGTTTCCGACGAGGTGGTGACGGGCTTCGGCCGGCTTGGCCATGTCTTCGCCTCGGGCGAGGTGTTCGGCATCGATCCCGACATGATCACCTTCGCCAAGGGCGTCACCTCAGGCTATTTCCCGCTCGGCGGCGTCGTCATCTCGGAACGGCTGCTGCAGGAGTTGCGCCGCTCGAACCATCCTGACGCGATGTTCGGCCATGGCCTGACCTACACCAGCCACCCCGTCGGCTGTGCCGTGGCGCTGAAGAACCTCGACATCCTCGAAGACAGCGTGCTTGCGCATACGCGCGAGGTCGCGCCTTACTTCCAGGCGCAACTGAAGACGCTGGAAGAATTGCCGCTGGTCGGCGAGGTGCGTGGTGTAGGCCTGATGGGCTGCGTCGAATGCGTTGCCGACCGCGAAAGCAAGGATCCGCTGCAGCTCGACAAGGATGTGGGCAAACGCATCGACGCGCATTGCCACGAGCTAGGCCTCTTGGTGCGGCCGCTGATCAACATGTGCGTGATGTCGCCACCGCTGATCATCACGCGCGAGCAGATCGACGACATGGTCGGCATTTTGCGCGAAGGCATTTCGAGGACCATGGATGACCTGCGCAACGAGGGTGTGTGGCGAGGGTGAAGGTCCTTCCTTCTCCCCGTTTCACGGGGAGAAGGTGCCCAACGGGCGGATGAGGGGCGGCCCTGACATTCGCTATTGGTCGCGTTTGAGAACTTCATCCGTCTGAGGCGATCCCCTCACCGGCTGGCGCAGCGCCGGCTCACAAGGCTTTAGTCTGACGATTATCTTCTGCGGGGCGAGCCAATCGCGAGGCGTTGGCGCCGCCCCTCATCCGCCCTTCGGGCACCTTCTCCCCGTGAAACGGGGAGAAGGAAGGGTGTTACCCCCGCGACCTGAGCGCGTCGTTCAAATTCCACATGTCCTTCTCCTCGGGCGCGGTCTCCAGGTCCAGCACCGGCAGCATCTTGCGCAGATGGTCGTGGTGGGTGCGCACGCCATATTCCAGATCGGAGAGGTAGAAACCCTCGAAAGCCTCGGACAGCATGGACTCGTTCGACCATACCGAAAGCTGCACATCCTCCGACATGGTGTCACGGTCGATGCGGAACGACAGATAGCGAGCGGCCGCCTGTTCACGGCTTTCGTCACGGTAGCGATAGATGGCGCCGCGCAAAAGGGTCTCGCCCGTCGACAGCGGGAACTCTTGATAGAACTGCACCGATTCCGGCATCACCGAAATAACCGCGTTGGGGAAGATGCCATAATAGACCCAGGCCTTCTTTAGGTGGTCCGGCAGATGTGCCGGCTCGGGCGCGATCTTGACATAGTTCTTGACGCTCCAGCGGCGGCCGGCATGCGGGTTGTAGGTGGCGAAGGAGCGCGACACGCCATTGATGAAGGGCTCGTCGAAATAGGTGGCGCCGTAGAGATCCTGCAGCGCGGGGTGCGCCATGGCGACGTGATAGCCTTCATTGTCGACGTCGCGCACGGACTTCCAGTTGACCGGGGTCTTCTGGGTCCAGATGCCCCAGGATGGCACCATGTCGGCTGCGTTGTAATGCGCGAGTTCGGTTTCAATGGGCTTCAGAAGCTCGGCGACTGAAGGTTGCGGTCCACCATTGCGAAAACGGATGAAGATGAAACCCATCCAGATTTCGAGGTCGAGCGGCATCAAGCCGAACTCGGTCTTGTCGAGATCGGGGAAGGAGCGCGGGCGGGCCGCGCCGCGCAGCGTGCCGTCGAGATTGTAGACCCAGCCATGGAACGGGCATACCAGCGCGTTCTTGCAATTGCCCTGGCTGTCGGCGACCACGCGGCTGCCCCGGTGGCGGCACATATTGTTGAAGCCGCGCACGACGCCGTCCTTGCCACGCACGATCAGGGCACGCTCGCCGACCACATCCATGGTCAAATAGTCACCGGCGTTGGGCATGTCGCTGACATGGCCGACGATCTGCCAATGATTGCGGAAAACATGCTCCTTCTCGAGCTCGAGAAGGGCATCGGAATGGTAACTCCAGCCCGGTAGTCCCCGCCGGTCCCAATCGTTGGGGATCGCCACGTCACGGAGGTGCGGGTTCATAAAACGTCTCTTCTTTTTTGTTGAATAATCATTCAATAAAATCATATTTTGCATTGAAATGCAATGGCTTGTGAAAATACGAAAGAACCCAAGGCGGCTTCCTTGGATCGCCCGTGGCTGAATTCGATGCGGCTGCTGCCTAAGAAAGTCGCGGAGAATCCGGGTGTTAGCCCGGTTCCGGAATGCTGTTTCCGCGCGATTTCACAAAGCGTACGAGTTGAAGAACAGGACGCCTCGCCGGAGGTAAAAACGCTCGCCCCCGCGTGGCCTGATCCGCTGTTCGGCCGGCGTCTGGTTCGGGACAGCCTGGGGGAGCCGATCCGGGGTTCGCTTACTCCGGTAAATGAGAGCTGGAATGACCGGTTCTGCCCGGTTTTGCCCGACAACCCGTTTCAATCTTGTTACATTGCCAGACCTGCGCCAATTTTGTGCTGTTACAGAGTGCGATTAAGTTCGCTTCATCGCCAAAAAGAAACTCAGCGAAGGGGAAGGCAATGCATGCGAAAGTCGAGACCATCAGCGGCCAGCGTCGGCTTCAGGCTCCGGAGCGCGCTGACCGCCGCCCAAAACTGGCGCTTCGCCAACGCGCCAACGACCATCCCATGGCCATGTTCATGGCGCTGGCTGCTTGCGCCTTCATCGGCATGGCGTTCACGCCGACAGTCGGGCCGGCCTTCGCTTCGTTGAATCCGCCGGCCAGCGTCGTCGACGGCGCTTCGACGACAATCAAGACCGCGCGCCTGCCGATGCCGGAGACCGATTTCGCCTGCAAGGGACAGAACTGGGGTGCCGAGAGCGTGGATTGCCTGCGCGCCATCGCCGAGCAGTCCGGCACGCACAAGGCGCGCGCGATCCGCATGATCGCCAATGCCGCGCCGCTGACCAACACGCCAAATATTTTCTAGATTTCCGTCGAAGCGTGACCCCGAAACCGGTTCCCAGCTCGGGACCACGCCCTGACCTCCCCGAGCGCTTCCTCCAGCGCTCCATTCGGCTCCCGTCCGCAAAGTCGGCCGGGAGCCTCTTTTTTATCCTTTCAACGCGGCCTGCTCGGCGATGGTTGAAAGCACGCTGCGTACATCCAGCGTGCTGAACGGTTTCTCCAGGATCTGCGGCCGCTGCGGCGCCGGCAAGGCTTCGATTTCCGCTTTGGCGCCAATCAGGTCGCCGGTGACCAGCACGAAACGCCGCGCGAGATCGGGCCTTTCGACCAGCAGTTCGCGATAGATGGCAATGCCTGATATGCCGGGCATGCGCAGATCCGAAAAAACGATGTCCGGGGGCATGTGACCGCCCAGGGTGGCGGCGCCCGATTCCCAGATGGGCGCGATCCGCGATTTGATGCCCATCAGTTCGAGAATGTCGGATAAGGAGCCCGCGACATCAGGCTCATCATCGATGATCAGGGCGTGGCGCAGGCCGCTCGAGCGTGGCTGGTTCTCGCCGGCGATGACGGCACCGGCCGCGATGGCCGGCAGCTGGACGACGAAACGCGCGCCTTTGGGGAGCACTTCCTCGAACCAGACATTGCCATTGTGCCGCTCGATGATCGATTTCGAGATCGACAGGCCGATGCCGGTGCCCACGCCGACCGGCTTGGTGGTGAAGTAGGATTCGAAGATGCGGTTGCGGATCGCTTCGGGAATGCCAGGCCCGTTGTCCTCGACCGAAAAGCCGGGTTTGCCCAGCTCGCTGCGGAATGTCCGCACCTTGATCAACCGGTCGCCCGCAACACCGGCCAAGGCGTGCTGGCTGTTGATCAAAAAGTTGGCGGCCACCTGTGTCACGTGGTCGGCGTCCGCCATGGCCAGCAGCGGACCAGGCGCGAAATCGGTGTCGATAATGATGCCGCTCGAGCGTGCGCCATAGGCTGTCACTTCGAGTGCCGCGCGGATCACCTGGTTGAGATCGGTCTCGGCCTGCGCCGCGGGATGCAGACGCACCATCGACAGGAAGCTCTTGACGATGCGGCCGCAGCGCTCGGCGGCGGCGCGCACCTTCTCGGCACGCACCTTGGTCTGCGGATCGGTGGCGAATTCATGCAGCAGCGTCGATTGCGCGACCACCACGGCGAGCGGGTTGTTGAGCTCGTGCGAGACACCTGCAAGCAGCGAACCCATCGCCGCCATCTTCTCGTTCTGGTGCAGTTTCTCGCGCTGGCGGTTGATCTCCTCCTCGGCGCGCAGCCTGTCGCGCAGGTCGCGGATCGAGCCGAAGATCAGGCGACGGTCGGCGACGCGCATCTCGGTCGCCGTCAGCTCGATCGGAAACACCTCGCCGGCGGCATTCTGCGTCACCGTCTCGATCCGCTGGCCGACCATTGGCGCGCCGCGACCGGACATGTAGTCGGCACCGGAGGAATAGCCCTTGCGGTAGTATTCGGGCACGACAGTGTCGAGCAGGTCCTTGCCGAGGATGTCGCTGCGCAGGAAGCCGAACATCTTCTCGGCGGCCGGATTGAATTCGATGATCGAGCCGGCCTCGTCGATGACGATGATGGCGTCGAGCGAGGCCTGCAGCATGGTGCGGCGGATGACTTCGCTGGCATGGGCATCGGAGGGCGAGTGTTCGATGGCGTCGCCGATGGCGAGCGCGATGATGTGCAGCGTCGCCTCTTCCTCGTCGGTCCATTCACGCTCATCGACACAATCATTGACGGCGAGCGTGCCCCACAAATGGCCGTGCGCGAAGATCGATACCGACAGGAACGACTTGATGTTCTGCTTTTCGAAATCGGTTCTCAGGAACCCTTCGAGGTCGCGCGTGTGCCCGGCAAAGATCTTGCCTTGCCGTTCGTCCTCGGCCACGCGCTCCAGCAGCGGATCCGAATTGACGATCGACTGCATGATGACGGTCGGGGACGCGAGTTCGCCGCCGAAGTCGGGGTCAATCCAGTAGGAGGCGACCGACTGGGCAAACCCCTGGCCGGGCAGTTCGCGCAAGCGGAACAGGATGCCGCGCTGGCACTCGATGGCACGGCACAACGTTTCCAGTATGCCGTCCATCTCGCGCTGCCAGTCGCCGGCCTCGCGCAGCCGGCGAACGACGCGCACTGCCGCCATCGCCGCGCCCTGCCTGAAACCTTGCATATCCGTGCTTGTTGCTTCGCGCGTCATCGTCAGCCGTCATTTTCAAAGTGATGCCAATTCGATCGGCGAACAACGGCTGCGAACCCGAAACCCCGTGGGCCTGGCGCTCAGTTGCTGTCGCCGGTCGGCAGCGAGAAGATATAGCCTTCGCCGCGCACCGTGCGCAGGAATTTCGGGTTGGCCGGGTCGGCCTCGATCTTCTTCCTCAGGCGCATGATGCGGATGTCGACGGCGCGCGACGATTCCGGGTCCTCGGTGAAGCCGATTGCCTCCGAGATCGCGGCGCGCGTTAACAGCCGGTTGGCGCGAGTCAGGAAAACCTCCAGCACGTCGAATTCGCTCTTGGCCATGTCGATCACCGTGCCGTTGACGCCGGTGACCAGCCTGCCGTCGAGGTCGGCCTGGAAGGGGCCGAAGGCGACGGACCGGCGGTTTGCCGCGAGCTTCTTGCCTTGCGGCTCCGTCGGCTGCGGGACGCGGCGCAGCACGCTGCGGACCCTGGCCAGCAATTCACGCAGTTCGTAGGGCTTGACGATATAGTCATCGGCGCCCAGTTCCAGCCCGACGATGCGGTCGAGCGCTGTGCCGGCGGCGGTCGCGTAGATGATCCCAATCGGCATTTTCGAGCGCAGCCAGCGACCGAGCGACAGCCCGTCTTCGCCCGGCATGGCGATGTCGAGGATCGCCAGATGGAACGGCTGCGTTTCGACCAGGCTGCGCGCGGCGGCAGCGGTCTCGGCGGTCGCGACATCGTAGCCGGAGGCGCCGAGATATTCGGCAACAGCGTCCCTCAGGTCGGGCTCGTCCTCGACAATGACAATTCTTGCCCGCACGATGCCCTCGCTGCCACTTTCAGTGGAAAGTAGATTGGGTATAAACATGATGTCCAGCACTCATATCCGGTTGCCAGGGAACGGTTGGAAAATATGGCCACACGAGCCGTCATCGCGCTTGTTTCCGTCGCCGAAATGGTTGCGACCGAGCTTGCCGACCATCTTGAGCGGCGTGGCCATTATGTGCGCCAGGCGCGGCAGCCATGGGAGGCGGAATCGCTGCTGGCGGGCAAGGGTATCGATGTCGTCGTGGTTGGCGACAGTCTCAGCCAGGCTGAAGGGCGGGATCTGCTCAGGCGTCATGGCGGCGAAGGCGACGAGGACGGGCCGGATTTCATCCTGATCTGCCAGCCGGCCGATCTCGTCGACAAGGTGCTGGCGCTCGAACTGGGTGCGGCCGACGTTGTCGAAAGCCCCCTCAATGTCCGGGAACTCGCCGCCCGTGTCGGCGGCCTGCTTTCGCGGCGCGGCAGAGGCACCCAGGAACTGATCGTTCTGGAGAACGCGACCGTCGATTTGAGATCGGCCATCGTCATGCACCGCTCCGGTACGGAGGAACAGCTTTCGCCCGGGCAGGTGGCGCTGCTCAGATTGTTCCTGGCGAGCCCGCGCAAGGTGCTGACGCGTGACGACATCATCGCCGCCGCGCCGGCCGAGAATGCCGACGCCTTCGATCGCTCTATCGATTCGCGCATCGTGCGGCTGCGCCGCAAGCTCGACACCGAGACCATCACCACCATACGTGGCGCCGGCTACCGTTTCGATCCGCCGCGCCAGTTCGCTGACTGACGGCAGCGCATCCGGGTTATCTTTCTGGCTGAGCATCGGGTTTTCCAATTCACCGATGCTCCCGAAACTCAGCGTACCACCAGCAGCGACGGACCCGAGTGCATGTCACTGGCCACGACGAGTTCGTTTGCCTGGACACGGTCCTTGAGCAGCACGGTGGCGAGGGCGGCAAAGCCGAGCAGGCCCTGCGCGTAAAGCAATGCGGACAGCACCGAGGCCGCGAATTTCGGTTTCATCGTTCCAATCCCCAGAAATGCAAATTCGTCAAAGATGATCTGTCGCGGGTCGCTTCAGGAAACTCCCGAAGTGCCCGCGCCGCTTACGGAGCCCCCCGTCGCGGCGCGGGCCTTCGGTCCTCCAGCAGCAAGTCGCCGGAGGGGCCGCGCAATGCCAGCAACCGAAGGCCAACCCGCCAGAGGGCCTTTAGTCGGGCAATGCGCAGGCTGGACACAATCCAGACCGTGGCGGAAAACAGGGCGACGTGCAGGGTCGAGATCTCACTCGAACTCATCGCCGCCAGCCTTGCCACGGGGTCGCCGGTAATTTTGCCGACACCGCTGATGGCCGCCGCTGCGATGCTGATCCTGAAGAGCCAGGACCGCGTGTTCGTTTTCGTTCCCATGGTCGTTGCCGTCTGCTTTCGTTACGTCAACTTTGCTTCCGGCCCGTATCCGGATCATGCCGCGCAAAGCCGCGCTTTGTTGCAGATTGGTTTCGAGATTGAACTTTGATCTTTCATATAAGGGTAATTCGAACTTTCGTTTCGCGGGATACACCCATGTTCCCGATCCCGGTCTCATTTCGCGGGTGCCGTTATCACCACTGCGACTCCCTGGCTTGTTAACCATAGGAAACAGATTCGAAACACAAACGAGCATTTCGCGAAATCTGTCCGAAACATGCAGCAACGATAAGCCGCTCATCAGATGGAGTCGGCCGGACCGGCAGAGAGAGGGGACATCATGCACACCACCATTTCCGCCAAGCTCATCAACATCACCGCTGCCGCGCTCACGGCCACTGCGCTTCTGTTTGGCGCCAACGCTGCCCATGCCGCCAACAGGATCGTGGCGCGGGTCTCGCTTTCGCAGCAGGTCATGGAAGTCTCGGTCGATGGCCGGCCGGCCTTCGCCTGGAAGGTTTCCACCGGTGACCGGGCGCATGTGACGCCGACCGGCTCGTTCAAGCCGACGCGCATGCATGAGATGTGGTATTCGAAGAAGTACGACAATGCGCCGATGCCGCACTCGGTCTTCTTCAGCGGTGGCTACGCGGTTCACGCCACCTATGCCATCAAGCGCCTCGGCCAGCCGGCCTCGCATGGCTGCGTGCGGCTGCATCCCGACAATGCCGCCGATTTCTACCAGCTTGTCGAAACCTTCGGGCCGGCCAACACCAGCATCGTCATCGTCAAGTAGCAGGCTGAGGAACGGGCACGGTTTACCGCCGCGCTCCTGTCCAGGGCTGCCGCCGGAAAGTGTCTCGCGATATTGAGCACGGCTCAACCGGCGGTGTCGAGCGCAGCCAAAAAAAGAGGCCGGGGATCTTCCGGCCTCTTTTTCGTTTCTTCGGCTTCTATCAGTCCTGCAGTGCCGGCATCAACTTCGGATCCGGCTTTTCCGCGTGACGCGGCAGGTCCTTGCTGGCGATGAAGGTGTAGAACATCGGCACGACGAACAGCGTGAACATGGTGCCGATCAGGATGCCGGCGAAGATCACCAGGCCCATCGAATAGCGGGCCGCGGCACCTGCGCCGCTGGAAACGATCAGTGGCACCACGCCAAGCGCCATCGCCGCCGTCGTCATCAGGATCGGCCGCAGGCGCACCTTGGCGGAAGCGATAATGGCATCACGACGGCGCATGCCATGGGCCTCGCGCTGCTGGTTGGCGAACTCGACCAGCAGGATGCCGTGCTTGGTGATCAGGCCGATCAGCGTGATCAGACCGACCTGCGTGTATATGTTGAGCGTTGCGGGTGGAATGCTGAAGTGCGATCCCATGATCATGAAAATCATATTGATGTTCGGGATCATGTTGAGCGGCAGCATCGCGCCGAAGATCGACAGCGGCACCGCCATCATGATGATCAGTGGGTCGCGGAAGCTCTCGAACTGCGCGGCAAGCACAAGATAGATGACGATGACGGCCGCCCCGAAGGCGATCAGGATCGTGTTGCCCTGTTCCTTCTCCTGCCTGGACTGGCCGGAGTAGTCGATGAAGAACGTATCGGGCAGGCTCTCCTTGGCGATGTCCTCCAGCGCCTTGAGCCCGTCACCGGTGGTGACACCGGGCAATGGCAGCGCCGATATCGTCGACGAATTGAGCTGGTTGAACTGCTCGATCGCGGCCGGCGCCGCATTCGTCGAAATCTTCACCACGGCCGACAGCGGCACCATCTCGCCCGTAGCGCTGCGCACGAAGTACTCGCCGAGCCTTTCGGGGTTGTCGCGGAATTCCTGCGGCACCTGTGGAATGATGTCGTAGCTGTTGGAGTCGCGGTCGAACTGCGCCACTTCGGCGCCACCGACCAGCAGCGTCAGGGTCCTGCCGATATCGGCGATCGGCAGGTTGAGCGCCGCGGCGCGATCGCGGTCGATGGTCACCGTCACCTGCGGTGCGTCATAGGCCATCGAATTCTGCACGACGATGAATCGGCCCGATGCCTGCGCCTTGTTCTTGATCTTCTCGGCTTCCTCGAAGACTTCGGCAGGGTTGCCAGTGGAGCGCACCACCATGGCGATGGGCAGGCCGCCGCCGGAACCCGGCAGTGTCGGCGGCGCAAAGACGAAGGCCTGCACACCCGCCACCTTGGCGATACGAGCCGAAATGTCGGCCTGCAACTCCTTGGAGTTACGCTTGCGGTCCGCCCAATCCTTGAAGGCAAAGCCGACGAAGGCGCTGTTCGTGGTGCCGCCGAAGGCGACGGCCGAGAACTGTGCCCGTGTTTCCGGAATATCCTTCACCAGACCGAGGATCTGGTTGACGTAGGTCTCGGTGTAATCGGATGTCGCATAACGCGGCGCGGTCACCAGCGAGAGCAGGAAGCCCTGATCCTCTTCCGGCGCCAGTTCGCTCGACGTCTTGGTGAACATGAAGCCCGTCACGCCGACAAGTGCCAGCACGATGATCAGTGTCAGCGGACGGTAGTTCAGCGATCCAGTGACAGCCCGCTCATAAACATGCTCGACCCTGGCGAAGACGCCGTCGACGATGCGCTGGAAACGGCCTGGCGTGCCGGCCTTCAAGAGGCGCGCCGACATCATCGGCGTGATGGTGATGGCGATGATGCCCGACAGCACAACCGAGCCGGCGAGAGTGACGGCGAATTCGCGGAACAGCGCGCCGGTCAGGCCGCCGGTGAAGGCCAGCGGCGCAAACACGGCAGCCAGCGTCATGGTCATGGCAATGATGGCGGTGGAGATCTCACGCATGCCGCTGAACGCGGCCTGCATCGGCGTCATGTGGTCTTCTTCCATGTGGCGATGGATGTTCTCCACCACCACGATGGCGTCGTCGACGACAAGGCCGATCGCCAGCACCATGGCCAGCAGCGACAGAAGGTTGATCGAATAGCCCACCGCAAACAAAAGGAAGCAGACGCCGATCAGCGACAGCGGAATGGTGATGATCGGCATAATCACCGAGCGGAACGAGCCAAGGAACAAGAGGATGACAACGACAACGATGGCAACCGCTTCGGCGATGGTCTTGAACACCTCGTCGATCGAGGCGCTGATCTGCCCCGTCGCGTCGTAGACGACCTCGATCGTCATGCCTTTCGGCAGCGTCTCCTGGATCTGCGGCACGAGCTTGGTGACCGCAGCGGCGGTGGTCAGCGGGTTGGCCGCAGGCGTCGGGAAGATGGCGAGGAAGGTGCCGGGCTTGCCGTTGAAGGAGACCCTGGTGTCTGTGTTCTCCGCGCCGAGTTCGACGCGCGCCACGTCGCGCAGCCGCACGACATTGCCGTCGGTCGAGCGCAGCGGCAGCTCGGCGAAGGCTTCCGGCGTCTGCAGCGTCGAGCGTACGGTGATCGACGAAACGACGTACTCGTTCTGGGTATTGCCGGGCGCCGACAGGAAGTTGGAGTTGTTGATGGCGGCCAGCACTTCCGCTGCGGTCACGCCGCGCGCGGCGAGCCGGACCGGATCGATCCAGACGCGCATCGAGTATTGCTGGGCGCCGAAGATCTGCACGTCGGCGACGCCTTCGACCGTCGTTATGCGAGGCCGGATGACGCGCTCGATATACTCTGTCAGCTGCTCCTTCGTCATGTTCGGATTCTGCATCGAGATGTACATCATCGCGAACTGCTGGCCGGTACCCTTGACGATGACGGGGTCCTTGGAGGCGTCCGGCAAGGTGCCGCGCACGCCCTGGACCTTGGACAGCACTTCGGTGAGCGCCACGTCGGGGTTGGAGCCGAGCTTCATCTGCACCGTCACGGTGCTGGACGACGGACGGCTGGACGAGGTGACGTAGTCGATGTTCTCGGTCGAGGCGACCGCACGCGCGATCGGGGCGGAAATGAAGCCCTGGATCAGGTCGGCGCTGGCGCCGGGATAGGCTGTCGTGATGGTGATCGCGGTTTCGTCAACCTTCGGATACTGCCGGATCGACAGGTTGAATATGCCCTGGAAACCGAGCAGCAGGATCATGCAGGCAAGGACCGTCGAAAGGACCGGTCGGCGAATGAAGAGATCGGAAATGCTCATTGCTGATCGGCCTGCTTGTTCGCCGATTTGGTCGGATCGATCGTGTTGTCGACGTTGACGGACATGCCGTTGAAGAGGCGGTTCTGGCCAGCGGTGACGACCTCGTCGCCGGCCTTCAGCCCATCGACGATCTCAACCATGCCTTGGTTGCGGCGGCCGGTCTTGACGAAGACCTGCGACAGCACCAGTGCTGGCTTGGCCGGGTCAGCCGCTGGCTTGGCGGAATCGGCGGCAGGCTTGGTTGCATCAGCCGCCGGCTTCATGGCATCGGCGGGCTTGGCATCGGCAGGCTTAGCGTCGGCAGGCTTGTCGCTTGCGGCGGCAGCGGGCTTTTCCTCCGGTTTGGCAGCCGGTGCCGGGGCAGCCTCGGCGGGCTTCGCCGGCTGCACCACGAAGATGTAGTCGCCGTAGAGGCTGGTGGTCAGGGCCGTCTGCGGCAGCACCAGAACGTTCTGCTCCTCGGGCAATTCGACACGCACCTGCACGAACTGGCCGGGGGTCAGCTTGCCATCGGGATTGGCGACTTCCGCCCGGATGTTCACCAACCGGCTGGACGGGTCGATCTTGGGGTCGATGCCGCGAATGGCGCCGGCAAACGGTTTGTCGTCACCACCGAGGCCGAGCCGAACCGTCTGGCCGATCTTGAGCAGCGGAAGCTGCTGTTCGGGAACCGTGAAGTCTGCCCGCATCGTGTCGAGATCCTGCAGTGTCACCACCGAGGTGCCGGGTGCGATGTACTGGCCCAGGTCGATCTTCGGAATGCCGACCGTGCCGGCGAAGGGCGCCGTCAGCTGCTTCTGGTCAAGCACGGCCTGCAGCCTGGTGACCTGGGATGCCGAAGCGGACGCCGCCGCCCTTGCGCTGTCCAGTGTCGAGTCGGAGCCGACACCACGCCGGGTCAGTTCGATGGCGCGGTTCAGCGATACCTGATCGAGCGCGGCCTGCGCCTTCTGTGCATCGAGATCGGCGCGCTCGACGGCGTCGTCCAGCTGCAGCAGCACCGCATTGGATGCCACCTTCTCGTTGGCATGGAAGCTAATTTCCTTGACGATGCCGGCAGTTTCGACCGTCAGGTCGACACCGCGTACGGCGCGCACCGTACCGATAGCCTCGACGCCCGGCGTCCAGGTCGACGGCTTTGCGATGGTCGTCGACACGGTCGCTGCCGGCGGCTTCATCGTGGCAAAGAACTGCTTGGTGCCGAAGTCGCGCATGATGTTGAGGCCAACGATGCTGCTGACCACGAGGACGAGCACGACCAGGACCAGGATGATGAGAAATATACGAAGTATGCGCTTGAACAAGGAAGTCCCCTCAGTCGAAATCCGGCGCGAGGCGCGGACATCGGGACACATATCGACCGCAGGTCCCGATTACAAATAATGGCGGTCTTACTGTACCGTCTGGACGGTCTTGTCAATTGGGCCTAAGCTTGCGAAGGGAGGCGCCATGAGAGCCCAAAGACCGAATTCGCGCGAGAAGATTCTCGCCGCGGCGGCTGACGTTGCCCGGGAATCCGGTCCCGGCAGCCTGTCGCTGGAGGCCGTTGCCAGCCGTGCGGGCGTATCGAAGGGCGGGTTGCTCTACAATTTTCCGACCAAGGCCAAATTGATGCAGGGGCTGGTCGAAGGCTATCTGCGTGATTTCGAGCAGGCGCTGGAATCTGCCAACAGCAACGACAACGGCAAAAATCCACTCGCCGTCTATATCAGTCTGTCGGCAGAGGACTGCGAGGAAAAGCAGCCATCGGCGTCCTGGATTTTTTCGGCGATCGCCGAGGATCCGGATTTCATGACGCCGATCAAGACATTCAAGCGGCAGCTCTTCGAACGGCTGAAGGGCGAAACACCAGACCTCAAATCGTTGCTGGTCTGCTATCTCGCCATAGAGGGGTTGCGCAGCATGAACCTGTTCGATGCGGATGTGCTGTCGAAGGACGAACGGGAACTGCTGGTGGCGTCGTTGCTGGACATTGCCGGATCAGGGAAGCGATCCTGACAGGCTTTCAGCTGGCAAAAGCCTTGCCCGTGTCAGGGTCAAAGAGCCGCACCGCGTCTTCGCTGAAGGTGAAGATACCAGCCTGACCTTTCGAAACACGAGACCCCGGAGGCAAGCAGGCCGTCAGCCGCTGCGCGCCTATCCGCGCACTGGTAACCAGTTCTGGGCCAGTCAGCTCGACAACTTCTATCTCCACAGGCAGCGATGGCACGGTTGCGTCGGCTGCCACACGAAGCGCTTCGGGCCTTATCCCGACCACGACCCGTGCGCCTTCGCCGACCATTTTGCGGAAGCGGGCGGGCAAGGGCAGCCGCGCGTCGGAGCCCTCGATTGCCAGTGTTGCGCCTTCGACTTTCGCCTGCAGCATGTTCATCGACGGCGCGCCGACGAAGCCCGCGACATAGAGCGTGGCTGGATGGTTGTAGATTTCTTCGGGCGTGCCGAGCTGCTCGATCCGGCCGTCGCGCATGACGGCGATGCGCGATGCCAGGGTCATGGCTTCGATCTGGTCGTGAGTGACATAGACGACGGTCGTCTGCAGCATCTGGTGCAGCCGTTTCAACTCGGTGCGCATTTCCAGACGCAGCTTGGCGTCGAGATTGGAGAGCGGCTCATCGAAGAGGAAGACCTGTGGCTTGCGCACCAGCGCCCGGCCGATGGCGACGCGCTGGCGCTGGCCGCCGGAAAGCTGGCTCGGCTTGCGGTCGAGCAGGGCCTCGATCTGCAGCAGTCTTGCCGCTTCGTTCACCGCCTTTTCGCGTTCGTCGGCGGCAACGCCACGCATCTCCAGCCCGAAGCCGATGTTGCGGCGCACGGTCAGGTTGGGATAGAGCGCGTAGGACTGGAAGACCATGGCGATGTCGCGGTTCTTGGGGTGGACGCCAAGGATCGAGCGACCGCCGATCAGCACGTCGCCGCTCGTCGCTTCGGCCAGGCCTGCTATGATGTTGAGGAGCGTCGATTTCCCGCAACCCGACGAGCCGAGCAGCACCAGGAACTCGCCGTCCTGCAGCGCAATGTCGATGCCTTTCAGCGTTTCGACACTGCCGTAGCTCTTGCGGACGCCGCGGATTTCAAGCGCGCTCATGCATGGATTCCTTGAACTGCATCGGCCCGCCATAGTTGCGGGGCAGAGTGGAAATGGCGCGCGAGGCGACATGCGTCGCGGCGGAAAGGCAAGCGGACAGCGGCTGTTCCTGCGCCAATGCGGCGAGGAAGGCGGCGTTGAAGACGTCGCCGGCGCCGATTGTGTCGACCACGCGGACGTCGGGCGCGACGGCTTCGACAAGCGTGCTGTCCGGGCCGATGGCGATGGCGCCTCGCGGGCCGCGCTTGACGACGAAGGTCGCGCCTTGCCGCATGCTGGAGCGGATTTCGCGCGCGGCGTCGGTGGGGCTCGACATTCCCGCCAGGGTCACCGTCTCGACCTCGTTGAACAGCGCCAGCGCGCAACGCGAGAGCCATGCCCGTGTTGCGGCGCAATTGGCCTCGGTCCAGCCATCGATCGGCCAGCCTGTGTCGAGCGCCACCGCAATGCCGTGGCTGTCGGCCCAGTCGAAGAAGGCCTCGTAGTCACGGGTGAGATCATCGGTCAGGAAAGAGCCGCACAGCAGTGCGTAACCGCCGGCGAGCGCGCTGCCGTCGAGAACGGACAAGACGTCGGCAAGGCTGAAGCGCGGCAGGTGCCCGCGCGTGGTGAAGAAGGTGCGTTCGCCGTCCGGGTGGGTCATGCCCACGGACAGCGTCGTGCCTTCGGGACGAACCGGCCAGGTCTCGGCGCGATGGCCAAAAGCCTCGCGAAGCCAGTGGCCGAACTGATCGTCGCCGACATTGGCGGCGACGGTGAAGTCGACGCCCAGCGCCTGCCAGGCCAGCGCGCTGTTGCCGGCCTGGCCGCCGACGCGCAATTCGTCATGGTCGACGACGGTTTCCGTTCCCGCCTTCGGCCATGGCGCGACCGGGCCGACAATCAGGTCGACATTGACATTGCCGATCACCGCGAGCGGACGCATCACTCGCTCCTGGTGATCTTGGTCGAGCGCACAGGCGTGCCGGCATTGTCGACGCGGCTGTCGGCGAAGGCGATCATCAGGCGCTGCGCCACCGGCAGCATGGCGAAGACCGCGGCGAGGCCCGAGGCCGGCCTGAACGATAGCGTGACGGCACCGGCGACGGGCGACTGCCCTGATGCGTCGAAGATGATGAGCGGTGCGCCTGCCTCGACCACGGAGGTGGCCATGGCGGTCACCAGGTCGGCTGTCGGGTCGTTGCCGCGAAACAGGATGACGCCGATTTTTGGGCCCAGCATCTCCATCGGGCCATGCCGCAACTGGCCGCCTTCGAGCGAAAAGCAGGGCAGGCGCGACAGTTCGGTGAGGCCGAGCGCCAGCGCCTCGGCGACACCTTGCAGCCGGCGGCCGGAGGTGACGATGGTCGTCACCGTTTCCAGTGCTGCGAGCGCTTGCGCGATGTCATTGTCCTGACTCTGAACCAGTGCGCCGAGCGCGGCATTCGGGTCTTCGCCAAGGGCTGCCAGAATGGCCAGATGCAAGGCGAAGGTCACGGTCAAGCTGCGGGTGGCGGCAAAGGCCAGTTCGGTGCCGCCGGTGCCGATGAGGGAAGGCGCGGTGCGGGCGAGGAAAGAACCGCCTTCGAGCGTCATGCCGAAAACATCGGCAGTGCTGCCGGCCTCAGCAAACCATCTGACGACCTCGGCGCTCTCGCCCGACTGGGAGGTGACGAGCACAGTCCTGCCCGCGAGCGGCAGCGGCTGGCCGAGCTGTTCGGACAGCGGCAGTGCCAGCGCATCGATGCCGAGCGCGCGGTAAAGCGGCTCGACGGCGCGCCCGACCGCATGCGAGCCGCCCATGCCGAGCAGAAGCAGACGACCGGTCCTCCTGATCGAGGCGGCGACGTTTGCTGCCATGGCAGCGTTGTTCTCGAACGAAGCCCGTGCATCGGCATGCTGGCGTGCCATTTCGCGGTCGATGGCGACCAGTCCGGCCGGCCGGGATTTTGCTGCAGTCATCATCATCCTTTCACACCGCCGCTGGTCAGGCCGGAAATCAGCGCGCGCTGCATGACCAGGCCGATCAGCACCGGCGGCAAAGCGGCCAGCACGCCGGCGGTGGCGATCAGCCCGTAGTCGGAAACACGGCCGCCGGCCAAATCGGCGATGGCGACGGTCAAGGTCTTGGCGCGCTGGTCGGAGGTGAACAGCAGCGCATAGAAGAATTCGTCCCAGGCGAGCAGCACGGCAAACAGCGCCGATGTGGCCATCACCGGTGCCGCCAGCGGCAGCGTGATGATGCGCAAGGTCTGGAACAGGCCTGCGCCGTCGATCATCGCGGCCGCCTCGATCTCGCGCGGGATGGAATCGAAGCCGGATTTCATCAGCCAGGTGGTGAAGGGCGCCAGGATGGTCAGGTAAACCAGCGCCAGGCCGAAGACATTGTTGAGCAGGCCAAGATGCGACAGGCCCATATAGAGCGGCACGGCCAGCGCCACCGGCGGCAGCATATAGGTGGCGATGACCATCGACAGCGACCAGCCGATCGACGGCGTGCGCGAGACCGCCCAGCCGGCGGGGATCGCCAAAGCGAGAGCTGCCAGCGTCGCCATACCTGATATCTCCAGGCTGTTGCGCAGCGATGAGGTGAAGGCGGCGCCGGCGCTGTTTTCAGCCGTCGACAGCAATGTCTGGTAGCGGGAGAAATCGGCTGCCTGCGGCCACCAGCGCAGCGGCTTGGCGGCGAGATCGGCGGCTGGCGATATGCTCATGATGAACAGCCAGGCGATGGGCGCCAGGATGATGGCGGCGAGCAGAAGCGCGCTGGCGTAGATGAAGATCGTAAAGGCGGTGCTCTTGCGTTCCATCAGGTGGCACTCCCGGCGGTCTTCCTGACCAGCGCCGCATAGGCGACGGCGAGTATGGTGACTAGCAGGGTGACGATCAGCGCCAGCGATGCGCCGGAACCGGCGCGCTGGAAGGAGAAAGCCTCCTGGTAGACGAGGATCGACAGCGAGCGCGTGCTGTTGGCCGGGCCGCCGCGGGTCATCACCCAGATGATGTCGAAGACCTTGAACGCCTCGATGGTGCGCAGCACCAGCGCCACCATCAGCGGGCCGGCGAGATAGGGCAGGATGACGAAGCGGAAGCGGTTGAAGGCTCCCGCGCCATCGACCAGCGAAGCGGCGGTAATGTCGCGTGGCACCGCCTGCAGGGCGGCGAGCGCGATCAGAGCCACCAGCGGAAAGTTCTTCCAGCAGTCGGCGACGATCAGCGCCGCCAGCGCCGTGCCGGGTTCGCCGAGCCAGGAACGGTAGTCGTCGATGAGATGCAACTGCGTCAAGGCAGCGTTCAGCGCGCCATATTCGGGATTGTAGATCAACCGCCACAGCGTGGCGTTGACCACGGTCGGCAGCGCCCAGGGCAGGATCATCAGGGCGCGCAGGACAGCGCGGCCATGGAATTGCTGATTGAGCAGAAGGGCAGCGAGAACGCCGATCACCATCTCGGCGGCAACCGAAATCACCGCGAACAGCGTCGTGGTGACCAGGGTGCGCGAAAAATTCGAGCTCGACAGCATGTTGGTGTAGTTGTCGAAGCCGACGTAATTGCCGCCGGTGCCGACCAGCTTGGCGTCGGTGAAGGACAAGTTGACCGTATCGACCAACGGCCAGCCGATGACGGCGACCATGACCACGAGCAGCGGCAGCATCAAGAGCCATGCACGGGTCGTCATCCAGGTGCCCGACATCGGAGCAGCCTCTCTTCATTCATGGTAATTGCAGACATAGCACGGGCGGCACTAGGCCGCCCGTACAGAGGATTAGGCTAGCTCAGAGGCCGCTGTTCTTCGCGGCTGTGTTCAAGGCATCCTCGGGCGAGGACTGACCCAACAGCGATTCCTGGATGGCCTGCTGCAGCGCGGTCGACAGCTCCTGGTATTTCGGCGTGGTCGGACGCGGATACATGGCAGCCAGACCGAGCTTGGCGGCAGCGATCAGTTCTTCCTGGCCCTTGGTGACCGCCGGGTCGTCATAAGACGAGGCCCAGATCGGCAGTGAGAGCTTGGCATACTGGTTCTGCGTCGCCTGCGAGGTCATAAAGGTGATGTACTTCCAGGCTTCGTCCGGATGCTTGGAGACGGCGGTGACGCCAAGGCCCATCGAGCCGTTGACGGCCGAAACGTCGCTGATGCCGGTGACGCCTGGTGCCGGCACGACGCCGACCTTGCCCACGACCTTCGAGTCCTTCGGATCGTTGGCCATGTTGTACATGTAGGTCCAGTTCAGCGCGAAGGCTGCATCGCCGTTTTCAAAGACCTTGCGCACGTCCTCTTCCAGGAACTCCTTGGAATTCGGGTTGGTGAGGCCGGACTTGTAGCTGTCGACCATGTATTTTAGCGCCGAGAGGCCGCCGCCATTCTGGAAGTCCGGCTTGCCGTCCTTGAGGAAGTCGCCGCCGTAGGCGCTGACCAGCGTGGTGTAGTCGCAGATCGCGGCTTCGGCCTGCGACCAGCTCCAGGCGATCGGTGTCTTCAGCAAGCCCTTGTCCTGGATGATCTTGGCCTGTGCGCCGAGTTCTTCCCAGGTCTTCGGCGGCGTCTTGATGCCGGCCTTTTCCAAGATTTCCTTGTTGTAGAACAGGTATTTGGTGTCGAGAATCCAGGGCATGCCGTAGTACTTGCCGTCATACTGGACCGTGGTCCAGGCGCCGGGCAGCACGCCCTTCTTCATGTCGTCGGTGATTTTCGGCGAGACGTCTACCAGCACCTTGTTGGTGGCGTATTCGGCCGGCCAGATGACGTCGAACAGCACGACGTCGTAGCCGCCGCCCGAGCCCTGCGCGAGCACCGTCTTGTCGTGCAGACCTTCATAGGGGACGAATTCGAGATTGACCTTGACGTCTGGGTTGGCCTTGGTGAAGGCATCCGTCATGGCGCGCACGTCCGCCTCGCTGTAAGCGGCCTGCGCCATGAACAGCGCGTTGAGCGTCGTTTCGGCGAAAGCGTGGGGGACGAGCAGTCCTCCCGCAAAGACCGCACCGACCAGTGTCTTGGTGATTGTCTTAAGCATTTTTACTTCTCCCATTTCAGGCGTTGACGGGCTGGCGATACGGATATGTCGCATCGTCTTCCCGGATCCATGTCGCGTGACCTGATGGTTACCCGGCTGACCAGTGGCGACAGGCCGAGGGGCCCTTGCCATCTTGTTTTGGGGCGTCCGGTTCGCATTAAGTCAACTCGCTTGACTTAATTAGTCGATCAATATTCTAATGGAGTCAAGAGGGGAACCGCCGGTGGACGACATCAGCCCGATCCGCGCCAAAAGCGGCACCAATCAGGAAGGGACGAGCGCGCACAACCGCCGGGTCATGATCGAGGCGCTGCGCCTCAACGGCGCCCTGTCGCGCGCCGACCTGGCGCGGGCGACGCAGCTCACCAAGCAGGCCGTGTCCAACATCATCGAGGATCTCGAAAGCGACGGCCTGGTCGTCGCGCTCGATGCGGTGCGCAAGGGCAGGGGCCAGCCATCGACACCCTACCGGCTGGTGCCCGAAGGTGCCTTCGCCATCGGCCTGCATATCGACCGCCATCTGACGCGTGCGGTCGCCGTCGATCTGATGGGCAGCGTGCTGGCGCGTGCCGAGGCAAACCTGCCTTTCGACGAGCCGTCGAAGGGCGTCGAGATCATCCTCGAGCTGATCGCTGGTGTCCGCCGCGACCTGGCCGGCATTTCGGTCCAGTCGGAAAAACGGCTGGTCGGTCTCGGCATTGCCATGCCCGGACCTTTCGGACTGAAAGATTCGGACGACAAATGGATGATGCCGGCCTGGCAGAAGTTTCCGCTGCTGGAGACGCTGGCCAAAGGCACGGGGCTGAATGTCGGCCTGCAGAACGATGCCGCCGCTTGCGCCACCGCCGAGCGCATCGTCGGTGCGGCGCATGGCGTCGATCACGCCGTCTGCCTCTATGTCGGCTACGGCATCGGCGCCGGACTGATCCTCAATGGCGAGCTCTACAGCGGCGGCCATGGCAATGCCGGTGAAATAGGCATGGCGCTGCTGGCACCGGCTGGTCCGGGTCCGACGCCGCTCGAGCACCGGGCGTCGCTGGCCTCGCTCTACCAGCATCTCGGCCTCAATCCGGCGGACAGCGATATCTACCAGCAGATGAACGCCCTCGTGCTGGCCGAGAACCCCGGGATGATGGCCTGGATCGACGGGGCGGCGCATGATCTGCGCTGGAGCGTGCATCTCATCGAAACGATCTTCGACCCGCAGACCGTCATCCTGACCAGCGGTGCGCCGGAAGCGCTGGCGCGGCGGCTGGTCGAGGCGATGCATCCGCTGCTGCCGTCGATCGCCGACCGGCCCGGCCGGACCTTGCCGCGCCTGCAGCTTGGCACGACCGATCCGTGGTCGATCGCGCTTGGCGCCGCCGCGGCACCGATCAGCCGCGCCTTCGATCCGCTGTTCTCGGCGATCCTGAAGACAAGCTCCGGTTCGGTGTAGGAGCGTCGAGCGCCTGAAACGCATCGTGTCGAAACGGATTCAGGCCACGCGCTTCAGGTCTTGTTCTTATGCATGTCGCTTGCCTGAACCGAGGTCACTTCTGGGTTATATGCATTCATGCATGAAAGCCGGCTGTCGGCGTCACACAGGGTTCATCGTCCGGACATAGCGTCTTTTCCAGTTCTTTGCTGCAATGCAATAGGAGTGGGACATGGTGGACATAGTTTCTAGTGAGGCGGGGATTCCGAGACCGGAGCATCCGCTGGATAGTTCGGCCAGCGCGAAGTGGTTCCTGCCGGCCTTCGGCGTGCTGGTGCTGATCGGCGTGGTCTATGTCGGCTACGCGCTGAGCCAGGACCTGGCGGTGGCCAAGACCGTGCCCTGGATCCTGCTCGGCATCGCCTTGCTGATCGCGCTCGGCTTCGAATTCGTCAACGGTTTCCACGACACCGCCAATGCGGTGGCGACCGTCATCTACACGCGCTCGCTGCCGGCCGAATTCGCCGTCATGTGGTCCGGCGCCTTCAATTTCCTCGGGGTTCTCACCTCGAGCGGTGCGGTGGCCTTCGGCATCCTGTCGCTGCTGCCGGTCGAACTGATCCTGCAGGTCGGCTCCTCCTCCGGCTTTGCGATGGTGTTCGCGTTGCTGGTCGCCGCGATCCTGTGGAACCTCGGCACCTGGTTCCTCGGCCTGCCAGCGTCGAGCTCGCACACGATGGTCGGCTCGATCATCGGTGTCGGCCTCGCCAACCAGTTCATGGCCCCTGCCGGCAGCGCCACCAGCGGCGTAGACTGGTCGCAGGCGACCAATGTCGGCGTGACCTTGCTGGTGTCGCCGATCATCGGCTTCTTCGCCGCGGCGATCCTGCTCTATGTGATGAAGCTGCTGGTCCGCAATCCGGCGCTCTACGAGGCACCGAAGGGTAATGCCCCGCCGCCCTGGTGGATCCGCGCGCTGCTGATCTTCACCTGCACCGGCGTCAGCTTCGCGCACGGCTCCAACGACGGACAGAAAGGCATGGGCCTGATCATGCTGATCCTGATCGGCGTCGTGCCGACGGCCTATGCGCTGAACCGTACGCCCGACATCAACTATCTCGAAGCCTACAAATCGGCTTCTGTCAGCGTCGAGACCGCGTTGGGCAAATATGTGAAGCCCGGTGTCACCATTGCCGATGCCAAGGCCGCAAAGGCGGCCGTCCAGGATGCCGTGCGCACCCGGACCTGGAACGACCAGACGACAGTTGCGCTGCAGACCTACATCCACAACACGACTGCTGAGCTGGTGCCCTATGCATCGGTCGACAACGTGCCGACCGATCTGGTCAGCAACGCCCGCAATGACATCTATCTGATCGGCGAGGCGCTCAAGCTGATCGACAAGAAGCAGTTGCTGCCTATGCAGGCCGACGATCTCAAGGCGGTCACCGACTATCACAAGGCCGTCGACAACGCGACGAAGTTCATCCCGATCTGGGTGAAGGTCGCGGTTGCGCTGGCGCTTGGCCTTGGCACCATGGTCGGCTGGAAACGCATCGTCGTGACCGTCGGCGAGAAGATCGGCAAGAGCCACCTGACCTATGGCCAGGGCGCCGCGGCCGAACTCGTCGCCATGGTGACCATCGGCATGGCCGACCGGCTCGGTCTGCCGGTATCGACAACCCATGTGCTGTCATCGGGCGTCGCGGGAACGATGGCGGCGAACGGCTCGGGCCTGCAATGGGCGACGGTGCGCAACCTGCTGTTGGCCTGGGTTCTGACCCTGCCGTGCTCGATCACGCTCGCCTTCGTGCTGTTCATCATCTTCCGCCAGGTGTTCTGATCGGGGATCGTATCCGCTTCCAAACAAAAGGCAGCGCCGGTCGCCGGCGCTGCCTTTTTCTTTGAGCGAGTGCAGTGTTCAGGTCGACAGGTTTCGAGGACGTATTCGTTGTGTTGACGTCGAACATACCTTCGAGATTGGCCGAAACGCCAGCCGCTTCGTCATCCTGGGGTGGAGCAAGGAGCGTAGCGACGCGGCGCAGACCCGAGGATCCTGTGTGTCGGTCCCATGCTATGTTTGAAGTGGGAAGGAGACCGAGAGGATCCTGGTCGTCCTTTTGAAGACAGGCCGCGGCATGGATACCAGGGTCTCCGCGACGGAGCTACGCTCCTGCTCCGCCCAGGGATGACGAAGTTGATAGGCTTCAGCCAATCGCGAACGTTGGTGCTGGCCGTTCAAAAAAACGGGCAGTGAAATCCTGGCCGGGAAGGAACCCGTTGAGAATCAGAGCCCTAGCTCAGGTCGGATCCTCACGATGCAGATCGTGGATGGCAACGCCATCAGCATTGGTCGGGATCGTCAGCCACTTGCGATGGCGCAAGGTGCGCTGCGTATCTTCCAGGCCGGTCTTCCAGTGTTCACGCATCGAGGTGCCGGAGAACTCGTAGTCCTTGGCGTGACCTTCATAGCCCTTGTGCTGGTAGATCAGGTGGACGATGTTGACGACGCCGGCCTTCGAGTAGTCGGCGATCAGCTCTTGTTCGCCATCCATCAGCAGGTCGGCGGGCACGCGCTTCAGCGCTTCGAGCAGCTTCATCTTCAGCGCATGGATACGCTGGAAATTGTCGGTGTTCTGCCGCGTGCGGCTCGAATACATGATGTCCTTATGACGCGACAGCACGTCCGGCATGCTGCGCGGCAGCACGCCGCGCGCGCTGAACAGGTCGACCTGGAACACCAGCGAGGAGCGGTCTTCTTCCTGGTCCAGCAGATATTGCAGCGGGGTGTTGGAGACGATGCCGCCATCCCAGTAATATTCGCCTTCGATGCGCACCGGCGGAAAGGCTGGTGGCAGCGCGCCGCTGGCCATGATGTGTTCCGGCCCGATGCGGACCTTTTCGGTGTCGAAATAGACGAAGTTGCCGGTCCTGACATTGACCGCGCCGACACTGAGCTGCTTCTTGCCATCGTTGAGGATATCGAAGTCGATCAGCGCCTCCAGCGTGTCCTTCAATTCGGCAGTGTCGTAGAAGCTTGTAGCGCCTTCGGCTCCGGGCTGTTCGAACCAGGCATTTTGGCTGCGTGGCTTGAAGAAGCCGGGCTGGCCCATTGTCATTGTCATCCACGAACTGGTGCGGTTGCGGATGTCGCGGTAGATGTCGCCTTCCGGCGTATAGGCCCAGATCTTGCGGCCCGAGATCGTCTGCCAGAATTGCTCGAGCCGCTGCAGGCGGCGGCTTGATTCATTGCCGGCGATGATCGCCGCGTTGATGGCGCCGATCGACACGCCGGACAGCCAGCTCGGCTCACAGCCGGCATCGGCCAGCGCCTGGTAGACGCCGGCCTGATAGGCGCCGAGCGCACCGCCGCCCTGGAACACCAAAGCGATGCGGTCATACTGCGCCGAGATTTCCGCGATCGTGGCGGCGGCTTCCTTGTTGCGATTGCGCTCAAGCACGAATTTTCTCCGGCTGGGTTGTGCTGGTTGCGAGCCGGCTGTGATCACTGAGATAGTCGTGCATGACCTCGCCCATCCCAAGCGTCAGATCGGCCTTGAAGTGAACGGCGGAGACGATGTCGAGCACCGGTAGCTTCGCCACGTCAGCCATGACATGGGGCCGAAGGTCGAGGGCGGCCGGCGCCGTCCAGGCTTCCTTCAGCGTGATGTCGGTGAGGTAGTAGCGCACCAGCTCGCAGATACGCGGCGTGCCGTCGACATGCGGGATGATCTTGATCAGGAAATTGGGCGCGGCGAGTGCTGCGAGCACGGAATCGTGATCGGCTTCGCGGTGCTTGTAACCCATCGTGCCAGTGGCGCACAGAACGCTGCCATAGTGCAGCGTGCCGACGATCACCTCGCCTTCATGGACGATTTTCGGGTTGGCCAGTTTCTTGGGAAAGCCCCACAGCTCGCGGCCGCCGGCGATCGGCGCGTCGTCGTCGAGATACATCGAATGGACATAGCCGCCATGCTGGCCTTTGTACTTCACCGGGATGACCTGGCCGGTCTCGGTGTAGTCGCCGAAGCCGGTGGAGTCCGGCATGCGGATGAATTCGTACTTGACCAGCGGCTCGTCGATCTCCAGCGGCGCCGGCACGACGGCTTCGAGCGCCTCGCGTGTCGTGCGATAGGTGATGATGATGTATTCGCGGTCGAAGAAACGGTAGGGGCCGGGCGGGAAAGACGGATTGGTCAGCGGCATCGCATAGGCACGCTTCACGACATCGGCGATTTCCAAGCTGCACCCCCAACGTTCTTCAGACGGGTTTCATTCCGGAATGAGCGCGCGAATGCGCAACCGATTATGTTGCACGGCACCATGACAGTGCCGTGTCAGCGTGAAGACCATGGTTTCGAACCGGTCGAAGGCCATGCCGGCGCTGTCGCCTGGCTGTAATCGCATCGACACATGGCTCTGTCATTGTCATGTTGCGACGCACAATTATATCGCTATGTTCCCTCCCACTTCTCGCGAGATCATCATGGGTTCCCTGTCTTCGAAGAATGCCCTCGTCACCGGCTCGACCAGCGGTATCGGCCTGGCCATCGCCCGCGCCTTCGCCGCCGAAGGCGCCAACGTCACCATCAATGGTCTTGGCGACCCGGCGGCCATCGAGCAGGAGCGCGCCGGCATCGAGAAGGATTTCGGCGTCAAGTGCCGCTACTCCGACGCCAACATGATGGACGGTGCTGCGGTCAGCGCCATGGTGCATGACGCCGAGGCGGCGTTCGGCAGCCTCGATATCCTGGTCAACAATGCCGGCATCCAGCATGTCGCGCCGATCGAGGACTTCCCGGACGACAAGTGGGAAGCCATCATCCGCATTAATCTCCTGGCGGCCTTCTATGCCATCAAGGCAGTGGTGCCCGGCATGAAGGCACGCAAATGGGGCCGCATCATCAACACGGCTTCCGCGCATGCGCTGGTCGCATCGCCGTTCAAGTCGGCCTATGTCTCGGCCAAGCACGGCATTGCCGGCCTGACCAAGACGGTGGCACTGGAAACCGCGCAGGACGGCATCACCGTCAACGCGATCGCGCCTGGCTATGTCTGGACGCCGCTGGTCGAAAAGCAGATCCCCGACACGATGAAGGCGCGCGGCATGACCGAGGAACAGGTCAAGCACGACGTGCTGCTGGCTGCACAGCCGACGAAGGAATTCGTCACCGTCGAGGAACTCGCGGCCCTGACGCTGTTCCTGTGTTCCGACGCGGCCAGGCAGATCACCGGCACGACGTTACCGATGGATGGCGGCTGGACGGCACAATAAGGCGGCCCCCGGCTCTGTTGTCGCGATTGCATGCGGACGCGACAGTTTCGGGATGGCGGCGAGCAACTCGCGGGTATAGCCCTGCTGCGGCCGGTCCAGAACGTCTTCGGTGTCGCCATACTCAACCAGCTTGCCGTGCTGCATGACCGCAACGTGTTCGCAGAGATAGCGCACCACGCCCAGATCGTGGGAAATCAGGATCAGCGTCAGCGACAATTCGCGGCGCAGCCGCGCAAAGAAGGTCGAGTACCTGGGCCTGGATGGTAACGTCCAAGGCCGAGGTGACTTCATCGGCGATCAAAATCTCCGGTTCCAGATGTGCTGTCGCGGGTTGGCCATTGAAGATTATGAGCGTCAACCGATGACGGCGGACAAGAACTCGACCACGGGCGACAAGACCTCGGACAAGCTTCGTTCGGTCAGCGCCCTGCATGTCGCGCGCCAGGCGGGGGTGTCGCGTTCGGCGGTGTCGCGCGCCTTCACGCCAGGCGCCAGCGTCGCCACCGAGACGCGCGAGAAGATCATGCGCGCGGCGGAAGAACTCGGCTATCAGGTCAACGATCTGGCGCGTGGCCTGCTCGCCAACCAGAGCCGGCTGGTCGGACTGGTGGTGACCAAGCCGGAGGTCGGCTTTCGCGCCCATCTCACAGCCGCGCTGACCAAGGCGCTGATCCATCGCGGCAATGTTCCGGCCATGATCAACACCGGCCAGACCGAGCAGGAGCTGATATCGGCTCAGAAGACGCTGCTTGGCCATCGCGCCGAGGCGACGATCATCCTTTCCGGCTCGCCGCCTTCGTCCTTCTTCGAACTCGCGCGGCGCAATGGCCAGCCGCTGGTGGTCATCGGCCGATCGGAACCGGAGGCCGATCACATCCAGACCGACGGCAGTGCGGCAGCCAAGCTCGCGGCAGCGCTGTTCGTCGCGCGCGGCATGACAAGGCTCGGCCTGGCGGGATCGCTGTCGGGTACACCCACCATCACCGAACGCGAGGATGCCTTCTGCACCGAGGCAGCGCGTCTGGGCGCGGAAGTTGTGATTGCTCGAGGCGGGGATACGGACTATGCAGGCGGGCTGCAGGCAGGCAAGGCCCTGATCGATGGCCAAGGTCGACCGCAGGCGATTTTCTGCGTCAACGACCTCATCGCCTTTGGCGTCATGGACCATGCGCGTCAGGCCGGGCTCAACATCCCCAGCGATCTCTCGGTGATCGGCTTCGACGACATCCCGGAAGCCGGCTGGCTTGCCTACCAGCTGACCACCTTCCGTCAGGATCCGGAGACCATGGCCGCCCGGGCCGTCGCACTGCTCGACCTGCGCCAGCAGCAACCGGATCTGCCGCCGATTCGCGAGCGCCTGGGCGTGCCGCTGGTCGTGCGTGGCAGCTTTGTTCCGCATGATGCGGAGCCCTTGCCCAGTTCAATCTGAAATCCACAGCTACAGGTCGCTGCCCATGAAAATCATCCAGCTCTCCGATCCGCATCTGATGACGCCGGGTGGCCTTCTCTACGGTTCCGATCCGCTGGCGAGGCTGGAGGCCTGCCTTGCCGACATCGGCAAGAACCACGCCGATGCCGATCTGGTTGTGATTTCAGGCGACCTGACCAATGATGGCGAGCGTGCCGCCTATGCGGCGTTGCGGGATCGGCTGGCGCAATTTGCTCCGCCTTGCCGGTTGATGCTCGGCAACCATGACGACCGGGCGCTTTTTCTCGAGATGTTCCCTGATGTCGTTGCCGAGCAAGGGTTCGTGCAGAGCGTTTTCGACGGCAACGAGGGTCGGCTGATCCTGCTCGACACGCTGGACAGCGGCCATGTCGAGGGCTGGTTGTGCCGCGCGCGCCTCGACTGGCTGGATGAAAAGCTCAGCGAAGCGCGCGGCCCGGTTTTCTCTTCATGCATCATCCGCCATTCCGGATACACATGCCGGTGCTCGACGCGGTAAGGCTGGCCGACGCCGACGCCTTCCACGAGGTGCTGTCGCGCCACGGCAATGTCCGCCACATCTTCGCCGGCCATGTCCACCGGCAGATCGCCGGCAGTTGGCGCGGCATACCGGTCAGCACGCTGCGCAGCACCAACCACCAGAGCGCGCTCGATTTCTCGCAGAGCTGGAGCCTGGGTCATGAACCACCCGCCTACGCCGTCATTTTCATAGATGCGGATGAGGTGATCGTCCATTTCCATGATTTCCTGGACGGTCGGCCCGAGCTGGTCATGGGTCCCTGACGAGGCGGCTTTCGTCACCGCCGAGATAGGCCTCCCACACATGGTCGGAGATCAGTCGCCGGTACTGCCGGGTAGCGGCCAGTTTCCTGTGGGAGGCGCCGCCGACGTGAAAGAAGGCTCCGTCCAGCATGCGGTGGTCCGCCTCGATTCCGCGAAGGTCGAGATCGGGCGTCGTTTTTGCATCCGCAATATCGTTTTCGCCAAGCCCGCGATAAAGGAGATCCCAGTTTCCACCGCCGGTGTCCATTCCGCTGACGAAGCGCGGGGTGAAGTCCATATCCAACGCTTCTACGGCGCTGAATCGGTAGAAGCAGAACCCCGCCCACATGAACCACGCTTCGGGGTCCACTGCTGCCGGGCGCTTTGAACCATAGACGATTTTTCCCTCCATCATCGCGGGAATGTCCACGGGGATGATCGGAAAGCAGTCGTGATCCAGAAATCCGAAAAGCTCCGGTCGGGTCGGCCGGACGATATTGTAGAAAGTCCAGTTCATGGACGTTCCGTGCGACCGGTTGGGATGACTATCCCAGTTCCGAGGCAAACCGAAATAAGCGACGTTTCGGGCCCGGCAGATGCCCGCGATACTTGCCCTGGCCGATTGATCGGACGAGTTGTCGACGACGACCAGTGTCATTCCAGATGAATACAATTGCCAGGCGCGGGCAAGCGCGTCGATGACCCAGGGGGTATTGAATGCAATGACAAAACAGAAGCGCCGGGAGCCGGTTCGCCACAGTTCTTCCGCGAATTCCAGACCTTCGGGAATGCCGCGCGCGCGAAAATTGCGTTCAAGAAGGGCGTTGCGAAAAGCCTTGGCTTTTCTGACGGGCCAGTTCTGGTTCAGCAGATCGACAAGGCCCTTGGCCGGCTTCCAGCTCATCAGAATTCCGCCAGGCTCGAAATAAGCTGCTTGTTCCATAGGACGAAGTCCTTTTTCCCACAAGCCCTGTCAGCGACGCGAAAATCTCGCGGTCGCTGGTTTGTCCGCATGCGGCTTCCAAGAGCGATACCATCGGCCGGGAGCCAGGGGCTGGCCGCGGCCATGGTGGGCATGCTGGCCTCATTCGTCGGCATTGGACCCGCCGACGGCGGACTTTCACCGTCGCTTTTCGCCCCTGTTAACGGCCAGCTGGAAAGCGGCCTAAAAGCATGTGGATTTGCACATTAGTCTTGACAGAAATACAGATGTTCAATACCCGTCAAGCGAATGAACAAGCCTGCACTATGGGAGGAATGAGCGGTATGGCGTCCAATGTTTCGCTGACGGGTCTTGCCCGCGATCTCGAGGAACGCGGCAAGTCCGGCAAGCCCATCCGCATCGGCCTCATCGGCTCCGGCGAGATGGGAACCGATATCGTCACCCGCGTCGCCCACATGTCCGGCATCGAGATCGGGGCGATTTCCGAACTGAACCTACCCGCCGCCAGCAAGGCGGTCGACATCGCCTTCCAGGAAACCGGCCATGCGCGCGAGGTGTCGAACGCCTCGGCGATGACCGCGGCCATAGAAGCCGGCAAGGTGGCGGTCACCAACGATGCCAATCTGGTCATCAACAATGACCTGATCGACGTCGTCATCGATGCCACCGGCGTCCCCGCCGTCGGCGCCGAGATCGGCCTGCGCGCCATGGAGCATGGCAAGCATCTGGTGATGATGAATGTCGAAGCCGATGTCACCATCGGCGCCTATCTGAAGAGCGAGGCCGACCGGCTCGGCGTCACCTATTCGCTGGGCGCCGGCGACGAGCCTTCCTCCTGCATGGAGCTGATCGAGTTCGTCTCGGCCATGGGTCACCCGATCGTCGCCGCCGGCAAGGGCAAGAACAATCCGCTCAACATCGATGCCACCCCACCCGCCTATGAGGAAGAGGCCAAGCGCCGGCACATGAATGTGCGCATGCTGGTCGAATTCGTCGACGGCTCGAAAACCATGGTCGAGATGGCGGCGATCGCCAACGCCACCGGGCTGGTGCCCGACAAGGCCGGCATGCATGGCCCGGCCGCGACGCTCGGCGAACTCTCGAAAGTCCTGGTGCCGCAGAAGGATGGCGGCGTGCTGTCCAGGGTCGGCGTCGTCGACTATTCCATCGGCAAGGGCGTCGCTCCCGGCGTCTTCGTCGTCGCCGACATGTCGCATCCGCGCATCTCGGAGCGCATGGAAGATTTGAAGATGGGCAAAGGCCCGTACTTCACCTTTCACCGTCCCTATCATTTGACCTCGCTCGAAGTGCCGCTGACCTGCGCCCGGGTCGTGCTTTATGGCAAGGCCGACATGGTGCCGCTGGCCAAGCCCGTGGCCGAAGTCGCCGCCGTGGCCAAGAAGGACATGCAGCCCGGCGAAAAGCTCGATGCGATCGGTGAATATTGCTACCGCGCCTGGATCATGACGGCGCCGGAAGCGCATGCCGCCAAGGCCATTCCCTGCGGCCTGCTGCAGGGCGGTTCGGTGACGGCGCCGATCAAGAAGGGCGAGCTCATCACCTATGCGAATGCGGCGCCGGCCCCGGGCTCCAAGATCGCCGAACTGCGCGCCCGCCAGGACAAACTCGTCTACGGAACCGTGGGAGCCTGATCATGGGCACAGCCAGCAAAGCCGTCGCCGACAGTCGCGCCAACCTGCCTTTCGTCTATCGCCAGTACAGCGCCGAACAGCTCAAGCACGTGCTCTACAAGATGTACCTCATCCGTCGCTTCGAAGAGGGCGCGGAGGACAGCTACACGCGTGGCCTGATCCACGGCACGATGCATTTGTCGATCGGCCAGGAAGCCAGCGCCATGGGCATCTGTATGCCGCTTGGCGAGGATGACCAGATCACCTCGACGCATCGCGGCCATGGCCACTGCATCGCCAAGGGCGCCGAAGTCAAACGCATGTTCGCCGAATTCTTCGGCAAGACCACCGGCTACTGCAAGGGCCGTGGCGGTTCGATGCACATTGCCGATGTCGCCAAGGGCAATCTCGGCGCCAACGGCATTGTCGGCGGCGGCATTCCGATCGCCGTCGGCGCAGCGCTCTCTTCCAAGATGATGAAGACCGGCAAGGTCGTCGTCTCCTTCTTCGGTGACGGCGCCAACAATGAGGGTGCCTTCCACGAGGCGCTCAACATGGCGGCAGTCTGGAAGCTGCCGGTGATTTTCGTCTGCGAGAACAATGGCTATGGCATGTCGACGTCGACCGCCCGCTCGACCGCGGTGAAGAACATCGCCGACCGCGCTGCCGCCTATTCGATGCCCGGCGTCATCGTCAACGGCAACATTTTTTCGGAGGTCGCCGAGGCGTCCTACAAGGCTGTCGAGCGTGCCCGCGCCGGCGAGGGCCCGACGCTGATCGAATCCAAGACCTACCGCCATCGCGGCCATTCCAAGAGCGATCGCAACCGCTATCGCACCAAGGAAGAGATCGAGGACTGGATGTCGAACCGCGACCCGATCACGCTGTTCGAAAACGAATTGCGCGAATTCGGCTTCATCGACGACAAGGGCATCGAGGCCATCCGTGTAGCGGTGGCGCAGGAGATCGCCGACGGCATCGAGTTCGCCAAGGCGAGCCCGTCGCCTCACGTCAGCGAGACCGGAAATTACGTGTATACGGAGCAGGCGTGATGGACGCGATGGTGCGTGAACTGAGCTACGCCCAGGCGATCCAGGAAGCCATGGCGATCGCCATGGAGATGGACGAACGCGTCTTCCTGATGGGCGAGGATATCGGCGTCTATGGCGGCGCCTTCCAGGTGACAGGCGATCTGGTCGAGCGCTTCGGTACGGAGCGCGTCATCGATACGCCGATTTCGGAGCTGGGCGGAGCGGGCGTCGCGGTGGGTGCGGCCCTCACCGGCATGCGGCCGATCTTCGAATTCCAGTTTTCCGATTTCGCCACGCTGGCCATGGAGCAGATCGTCAACCAGGCGGCCAAGATGCGCTTCATGCTGGGCGGCGAGGTTTCGGTGCCTGTGGTGATGCGCTTTCCCGCCGGCTCGGGCACGGGTGCGGCCGCGCAGCACAGCCAGAGCCTGGAAGCCTGGCTCGGCCATGTGCCGGGGCTGAAAGTCATCCAGCCGGCGACGCCTTATGATGCCAAGGGCATGCTTTTGGCCGCTGTCGCCGATCCCGATCCAGTGATGATCTTCGAGCACAAGCTGCTCTACAAGGCGAAAGGTCCGGTGCCCGAGGGCTATTACACGGTGCCAATCGGCAAGGCCGATATCCGCCGTGAGGGCCGCGACCTCACCATCGTCGCCACCTCGATCATGGTGCAGAAGGCGCTCGACGCGGCAGCCGTGCTGGAAGCAGAAGGCATCGACGTCGAAGTTGTCGATCTCCGGACCATCCGGCCGATGGACAAGCAGACCGTTATCGACAGTGTCAAGAAGACGTCGCGGCTGATGTGCGTCTACGAAGCGGTCAAGACGCTGGGTATCGGCGCCGAGGTCAGCGCGATGATCGCCGAGAGCGAGGCGTTCGATTATCTCGATGCGCCGATCGTGCGGCTGGGCGGTGCCGAGACGCCGATCCCCTACAATCCGGAGCTGGAAAAGGCCACCGTGCCGCAGGTTCCCGATATCATCACCGCCGCGCGCGACCTCGTGAAAGGGGTTCGCTGAGCGATGCCGATCGAAGTCATTCTTCCCAAGGTCGACATGGACATGGCGACCGGACAGATCTCGCGCTGGTTCGCCGAGGAAGGCGCGACCGTCAAGAAGGGCGATGTGCTGTTCGAGATCGAGACCGACAAGGCGGCGATGGAAATCGACGCACCGGCCAGCGGCGTGCTGCGCGATGTGACCGGTAGGGAAGGCGTGGACATTCCGGTCGGCGCGGCGGTGGCGTGGATTTATGCCGATGGCGAGGCTTATGGGACTGGCGTAAGCGCCGAGCCGATGAAGATCGAAGCTCCCACCTCCCCCTCTGATGGCGGAGGTCGCGCCGCAGGCGCGGGTGGGGGTGAACCCGCCGCCGCACCCCCCGCCCCGGCCGGAAGGCCGGCCGACCCTCCCCACAAGGGCGAGGGTGAAGGTCGTGCCCGTGCGACGCCTTTAGCTCGTCGTCTGGCTCGCGAGGCAGGGCTGAACCTCTCAGCCCTATCGGGCACTGGTCCGTACGGCCGCGTGGTCAAGGCGGATATTGACGCGGCGATCGCCAAGGGCGCCACCAAGGAGGCCTCAGCGGAGGCTCCTGAAGCTCCTGCTGTTGCATCCACCCCGGGGGTGAAAGCGATGTCGGACGATCAGGTGCTTCGTTTGTTCGAACCCGGCTCCTACGACCTCGTCCCACATGACAATATGCGCAAGACCATCGCGCGGCGCCTGGTCGAGGCCAAGACCACCATCCCGCATTTTTATCTCACGCTCGACTGCGAACTCGATGCGCTCTTGGCACTGCGCACGCAGATCAATGCGGCAGCTCCCGTCAAGAAGACCGACAAGGGTGACGCCCCGGCTTACAAGCTGTCGGTCAACGACATGGTCATCAAGGCGATGGCGATGGCGCTGAAGGCTGTGCCGGATGCCAATGCCTCATGGACCGAAAGCGCCATGGTCAAGCATAAGCATGCCGATGTCGGCGTTGCCGTGTCGATCCCCGGCGGCCTGATCACGCCGATCATTCGGCATGCGGACGAAAAGACGCTGTCCGTGATCTCCAACGAGATGAAGGATCTGGCGAGCCGTGCCCGCAGCCGCAAGCTGAAGCCGGAAGAGTACCAGGGCGGCACCACGGCGGTGTCGAACCTCGGCATGTTCGGCATCAAGGACTTTGCCGCCGTCATCAACCCGCCGCATGCGACGATCCTGGCGGTCGGCGCCGGCAAGGAGCGAGCGGTGGTCAAGAATGGCGAGATCAAGATCGCCACCGTGATGTTGGTGACGCTGTCGACCGACCATCGCGCCGTCGACGGAGCGCTGGGGGCCGAACTGCTGGTCGCCTTCAAGCGGCTGATCGAAAACCCGATGGGCATGCTGGTTTAGGGATGCCTTTCCTTGAACGGCGATCTTTGCGCGCTTACGATCTGCGCGAAATCCCTTTATCCTGATTCCAACCGACATTCTTGGCTCCTTGTTTGCGTGAGCTCCATGCGCTATATGACCACTTTGGTCACTGAAGTGTATGGCAATGAAAGAAGCCCAACTTAAAGACGTGAAAGCCACGTTTTCCCATGTTGTAGACGAGGCTGTGGCGGGGACACCGACGGTTGTGACCCGTCATGGCAAAAGGGAAGCCGTTGTCATCAGCTACTCCGACTACGAACGCCTTTCCCGGGTGCCGTCGCTTGGGTGGCTGCTGACGAATTCGCCTCTTGAAGAGGGCGATCTGTCCGTGGGCGGGCACAAACCTGCACGTGCCTTGAGTGATCCGGCATTCTGATCGTGTACCTGCTGGATACCAATGTCGTCAGTCTGCTGGCACCCTCAAAGCATCGGACGCCTGCCGATGATGCACTGGTGGCCTGGATCGTTGATCGGTCATCCGACCTATGGCTGTCCGTCATCACGGCAGCCGAAATCGAAGATGGGATCGCGCACGCCACGCGCGTTGGAGCCACGAGGAAAGCTGCCGCACTCACGGAATGGTGGGGAGAAATCCGGCATTATTATCGGAGCCGAATCCTGCCTATGGATCTTGAGACGGCAACCGTGACAGGTCAACTTATGGCGGTTGCGCGTTCGGCAGGCATATCGCCGGGATTTGAGGACATCGCCATTGCCGCGACCGGCCGCCAACATGATCTGGTCGTGCTCACGGACAATGAAAAAGATTTCCGGCCATTGGGCGTGAAGTACCAAAATCCGTTTGTCTAGCTACCGGGATAGGTGCGCGTGCTCTGCGCGGAACTGCCGTTGGTCTGCGTCTGATCAAAAACCCGATTGGCACAATGGTGTAGGTCACTACGACCGGCGCCAAATGATTCGCCGGCTTACAACGAGACCGACTTGTCAGGCGTCAACCCTTGACCCATGTTTGATGGTATACTGCGACCAAGGGAGCCCAGCATGCCTGCATTCGATCCGTCTGACGTCAAGACCCTGTTCGGCAAGGTGATGGGCGCGTCGCCATCCGACATCAAGCTGGTGGCGCAGCGTCTGCACGACCACGCCTTCGAGCCGCGCATGTCGGTGGAAGAGACGAAGCAGCTGGTCGTCAGCCTCGGCTATGACAGCCTCGATGCGTTCTGTGCCGATATCGGCCTGCCCATGCACATCGCCGAGCGCTGGAGCCGTTTTGGTGTTTCCGGCGAGATGAAGCAGGTGTTCACGCTGCTGGCGGCGCAGCGCAGGCGGGTGGCTGAAGCGATCGCCGAATTCGAATCCATGACCCATGTCGGCGTCGAGGATTTTTTGCGCGAGCGTGGGCTTATCTAGGCGAGCTGGCGCGCAAGCGGTCTCAACCGCCTTTGGCCAGCAGCGCCGTTGCCGTATCGCTGTCGGTGATCAGCACATTGGTGCTGACGGCTTTCAGCGCGGCGAGGATCGCGGCCACCTTGCGTTTTCCGCCGGCGGCCAGCACGACATTCGGCACCCGGCCGACCATTTCGAGATCGATGGCCATGACGCGTCCGTTCACCTCGTGGTCGACGAGCCTGCCGGCGGCATCGACGAAATAGCACAGCATGTTGGCGACCGCGCCTTTCGCCTTCAGCGAAGCGATTAGCGATGACGGCACGATGCCGTGCCGGAAGATGGTGGCGTCCGGCGACATGTCGCCGACGGTGAGCAAGGCGATGTCGGCCGCCGCCGCACGCCGGCGCACGTCCTGCAAGGTCGGCTGCGCCCACAGGAGATCGCGAAGCGTGGGATCGTCGACCATCACCGGCGCGGTGATCTGGTAGCTGTCGACCTCAAAGACATCGGCGACCTTGGCGGCGACGATCGACGGGTTGATCCATTGCGAGTGCGGCAGGCTGCCGACGAGCGCCACCACCGAGGCGCGCTTCAACTGGCGGCGGGCAAGAAAGCCGAGGCTGGCATGCAGCGTCGCGCCGCCGCCGATCGCCAGCGTCATGCCGTCCTGCATCTGTTCGCCGAGATAGGCCGCGACGGCATGGCCGATCGCCTTTTCCAGATGCTCATGCGCCGACGGTGTCGGGATAACAACGGCGGCGTTGAGCCCCCATCGCCTCTCCAACTCCCGCTCGAGCGCCACCTGCCCGGCGGTCGGCGCGTTGATCATGGTGACGACGATGCCTTCGGCGGTACAGGCAGCCAGCGTGCGCATGACCTTTACCCTGGAAACATAGAGCTTTTCGGCGATCTGCTCCTGCGTGAAACCTTCGACATAGTAGAGCCAGGCCGTCTTCACATTGAGGTCGGAGGACACCATCGGCAGGCGAGCCGGTGTGGGTTTTTCGGCGGGCATGATCTCGTCCTCATGAGCCAGGGCTGGGCGCGTTGCCTCATCGGAGAAACGCCGGCTAGATGTCAACCGGATGTTGGGTTCCGGCGTGTCGTTTGTGGCACAATTCTGTGCATTTGTAATTGACAATGTACATATGAACATATTTTGTCGGTTTCACGCGCTGTGTCATCCACCAGTCATATGCGCCGTGCAGGGAGGAAGAGACGGGGAGCCGGCCAGGGGTCGGACCGGTCATGCACAGACAAGACAGGAGGTCTCATGAAGACGCACTTCATCAAGCTGCTGGCCAGCCAGCTGGCACTCGCGGCAGCTTTGTTTGCCGGCGTGGCAAACGCCGAAACACTGACGCTCTACACATCGCAGCCGGAAGCCGATGCGGCCAAGACCGTGGATGCCTTCAAGAAGGCGCAGCCCGGCATAGACGTGACCATCTATCGCTCGGGAACCAGCGACATCCTCACCAAGATGGCAGCCGAGTTCGCCGCCGGCAGCCCGCAGCCCGACGTGCTGCTGATCGCCGATGCGGTCTCGATGGAGCTGTTGAAGAAGGACGATCGGCTGCTGCCTTATGCCGAGGCCAAGCTCGACGGCATCGAGGCCGATGCCTATGACGCCGACAAGACCTATTTCGGCAGCAAGCTGATCACCACCGGCATCGTCTATAACACCGCGGCCGCGCAAAAGCCGGAGCATTGGGCCGATCTCGCAAAGCCTGCCTATACCGATGGCCTGGTCATGCCGAGCCCTCTCTATTCGGGTGCCGCCGCCTATCTGCTTTCGGGCTTCGCCGGCGATACCAACTATGGCTGGGATTTCTTCCAGAAGCTGAAGACCAACAACACCGTCAGCGTACGCGGCAATGGCGCGGTGCTGAAGTCGGTGGCCTCAGGCGAGAAGCCCTATGGCATCCTGGTAGACTTCATGGCGATGAACGCCAAGAAGAAGGGCTCGCCGGTCGAGTTCGTGTTTCCCTCGGAAGGCGTGCCGGCGGTGACCGAACCAGTCGCCATCATGAAGACCGCCAAAAATGTCGAAGGCGCCAAGAAGTTCGTCGACTTCATTTTATCCGATGAAGGCCAGAAGCTGGCGCTGTCGATGGGCTATCTGCCGGCGCGAGCCTCCGTCGGCCGTCCCGACTGGCTGCCGGAAGGCGTCAAGGTCAAGGTGATGCCGTTCGACACCAAGGCAATCGTCGCCAAGACCGACGCCGACAAGGCGAAGTTCTCGGAACTGTTCGGCGGCTGAGCCGACGCTCATGGCGGGATGCCGGTGAGACGGCATCCGGATCTCAGGACACACAATCATGGCAACACGGATCAAGGAAAGTCGGGGCCAGGAAATGGCCCTGACGGCGGTGGTGGCCGTCGTCATCGTGCTGCTTTCGCTGCTGCCCATGCTGCGCCTGGTCAAGGAGATCGTGGCACCCGGCGGTACCTTGTCGACCGTGGCCATCGCGGCCGGATTGCGCAGCCCTGCGACCTGGATCGCGACCTGGCACACGCTGGTGGTCGGCATCGGCGGCACCTTGCTTGCCGTGCTGTCTGGAACCGTGGTGGCGGTCCTGGTCTCGCTGACCGACATACGGGGCCGCAGCGCTCTGGTGCTCTGCTACGTCATGCCCTTGATGATCGCGCCACAGGTCACGGCGCTGGCCTGGCTGCAATTGTTCGGTCCGGCCAGTCCATTCCTGAAACTGTTTGGAGCGGCTCCGCCGCTTGGCACGGAAAACCCGCTCTACTCGACCTCGGGCATCATCCTGCTGCTCGGCGTGCAGTATGGTCCGCTGGTCTTCCTGTTGGTGCGGGCCGGCCTGCGCAAGCTGCCGCGCGAACTGGTCGAGGCGGCGCGGGCCGGCGGCGCCGGCTGGTTCACAGTGCTGGTCACCATCGTGCTGCCGCTGATGACGCCGTCGATCATGGCTGCCGCGGCACTGGCCTTCGTCTCCTGCGTCGGCAATTTCGGCATTCCCGCCTTCCTTGGCATTCCCGCCAACTATCTGGTCTTGCCGACGCTGATCTATCAGCGACTGGCTGGCGGGGGTCCGGCGGTGCTCGGCGAGGCGGCGTTTCTTTCAGCGCTGATCGGCGTCATTGCCATGGCGGGTATCCTTGCCCAGGAACTGATGAGCCGCCGCCGCGACTATCGCATCAGCTCGACATCACTGCCGGCCGAACCTTATGAACTTGGCCGCTGGCGGGTGGCTGTCCAAGCCGGCATGTGGCTGCTGATCGTGCTGGTGCTGTTCCTGCCGCTGTTCGGGCTGGTGCTGACATCGCTGGTGCCCGGCTACGGCATCGCGCTCACCGCCAAGACGGCGACGCTCGACAATTACCGCTTCGTGCTGTTCGAGCATGATGCCGCCAAGCGCGCCTTCTTCAACAGTTTCTGGCTGTCGATCGCTGCCGCCTTCTTCGCGGTCATTGTCGCCGTGCCGGTCGGCTATCTCATCGCCTGGGGCAAGCAGCGCTGGGTGCGGCTGCTGAACCTGTCGGTCGAACTGCCCTATGCCTTGCCCGGCGTGGTGCTGGCGATCGCCTCGCTGCTGCTCTTCCTGCGGCCAATCCCGCTCACCGGCATCCAGCTCTACAACACGGTCTGGATCATTTTCTACGCCTATCTCGCCCGCTTCTTGGTGCTGGCGCTGCGGCCAACCATCAGCGGCTATCACCAGATCGACCGGGCACTGGAGGAAGCGGCGCAAGTGGCGGGCGCGGGACTATTCACGCGTATGCGCACCATCATCTTCCCGCTCGTCGCACCGGCAGCGATGGCCGGCGGCCTTTTGATCTTCATGACGGCGCTCAGCGAATTGACCGTCTCGGCATTGCTGTGGTCCTCAGGTTCCGAGACGATCGGGGTGGTGATGTTTTCCTTCGAACAAGGCGGCGATTCCAACTATGCGACGGCGATGTCCGTCATCACGGTCGCGGTCACCTTCGTGCTGATGCTGGTGACCAATCTGCTTGCCCCTTATCTTCCGAGCGGAGTTCTGCCATGGCGCGATTGAGCCTGGACAACGTCACCAAAAGCTTCGCCGATTTCGATGCGGTGAAGGATGTGTCGATCGATGTCGGCGACGGCGAGTTCCTGGCGGTGCTTGGGCCTTCCGGCTGCGGCAAGACGACGTTGCTGCGCCTCGTTGCCGGCTTCGAGAAAGTGACCTCGGGCGAGATCCGCATCGGCAGCGATGTCGTTTCGAACAGCGGTGGCAGCGTCGCGCCGGAAAAGCGGCGCGTCGGCATCGTCTTCCAGAACTATGCGCTGTGGCCGCACATGACGGTCGCCGAAAACATCGGCTATTCGCTGAAGGTGGCGAAGCTCGACAAGGCCGTCGCGCGCCAGAAGGTGGAAGACGCGCTGGCCTTGGTCAATTTGCAGGGGCTGGGCGAGCGCAAGCCGGCCAATCTTTCTGGCGGCCAGCGCCAACGTGTGGCCCTGGCGCGCTGCCTCGTCGCCGCGCCCTCGCTGGTGCTGTTTGACGAGCCTCTCGCCAATCTCGATGTCCACCTCAGGGCTTCGATGGAGGACGAATTCGCCGCCTTCCACAAGCGCACGGGCACAACCATCGTCTACATCACCCACGATCAGGCCGAGGCGATGGCGCTGGCCGACCGCATCGCGGTGATGGATCACGGTCGTTTGGCGCAGCTCGCGACGCCGCGCGAGCTTTATCATGAGCCGGCAAATGAAATGGTGGCATCTTTCATTTCGCAGGGCATCCTGCTGCCGGCGGATGTGCTGACCGCCGAGGAGGCTGGCCATTGCAAGGTCAAGGTTCTCGGAACCGAGCTAGTGGTCCGCTGCCACCCCGGCGAAAGGCCGCGCGCCGGCGCGAAGATCTGCTGCCGGTCGGCGGATCTCGACGTATCGCCTGATGGTCCGGGCTTCGATGGCCTGGTCAAACGGGTGATCTACCATGGCGGTGCCGCGCGCATCGAATTCACGCCTGCCGCCGGCCCCGATCTCACCTTGCATTTCGAACAGCCCGATCCGGTTGTACTAGAGAGCGGAGCCCGGGCGCGTCTGCGGATCAGGTCCGGCTGGCTGATCCCGGCGGCGGGATCGGCCTCGTGATGATGCTGGACCTGCTCGGCGGTTTCGGCGAAAAGGGCCGCACCAGCCTCACTGTCAACAGCGGCAACGACCGCATCCTGCTCGATGTCGGCATCAAGGTTGGCGCCTCAGGAGCGGAATACTATCCTGCCCTCCATGGGCCTATCGGCGACATCAACGCACTCTTTGTCTCGCACGCCCATGAGGATCATGTCGGCGCGCTGAGCTGGCTGTTGTCGCGCGGCTATGTCGGCCCGATCTTCATGACGGCCGAGACCCGCGACGAGGCGTCCGCGACGCTCGCCGCCTATGCCGAGCCGGAGGATTTCAGGCGCTTTCCGCTGCCGGATGATCGCATCGAGATTTTCGAACCCGGCGACACGCTTGCGATCGGCAATCTCTCAATCAGGACCGGGCGGTCCGGGCATGTCGTCGGCGGCGTCTGGTTCGCCGTCGATGACGGGGAAAGTCGCGTGGTCTATACCGCCGATGTCGTGCCGGACAGCAATGTGTTCGTCATGGACACGATCCCGCACTGCGATCTTCTGGTCTTCGATGCGTCCTACGGTGCCGATCCGGTGCCGGGAGCGGCGCGGGCGCGAGAAATTTCGCAATGGGTGGCGCGGCATCCGCAGGGATGTCTCCTGCCGACGCCGTTGTCTGGACGGTCGCTGGAACTGATGGCGGCATTGCCGGGACCGTTCGCCATCCATGCCGGCATGCGTTCGTCGCTGGAAGCGCAGATCGGCGCCACGGCGGCCTTGCTGCCCGGCGTTTCCGACCTCCTGCGTGCCCGCTTGGCGAGCGCGGCCGACTGGAGCGATGCCAATCCCCTGCCGTCGCTGCCGCTGCTGGCCGATGACGGCATGGGCGAGGCCGGTCCGTCGTCGCGGCTGTTGCCACGTGCTGATAAGGCCGGGTTTCCTGTCCTTCTCACCGGGCATCTGCCTGCGGGTTCTCCGGGCGATGTCCTGCACAAGGCAGGCCGGGCGGACTGGGTGCGCATGCCGACCCATCCGACGCTGTCCGGCACTGTCGACATCTGGGAGAAGGCAGGGCGGCCTGAAGCGCTCGGCCATTCCTGCGCGCCCGATCTTCTCGAAGACCTGAAAAGCCACATCCCGTCGCTGCGCACGCAATGCCGCACCGGCCAGCGCATCGCGGTGTCGCAAGGAAGCAAAGAATGAGAATCCTGATCTGCAACGACGACGGCATCGAAGCGCCAGGGCTTGCCCGTCTCGTCAATTCGGTCACGGACCTGAGCGACGATGTCTGGGTGGTTGCACCCGATGGCAAGCGCACCGCCGCCGGCTCGTCGCTGACGATCGCCAGACCGTTAACGATGCGGCGCGTCAGGCCGAACTGGTATTCCTGCTCCGGCACTCCGGCCGATTGCGTGGTGAGTGCGATGACCTGGCTGTTCGAGAATGAACCGAAACCAGACCTCGTTTTGGCTGGTGTCAATGACGGCCGCAACGTTGCCGAGGACCTCGCCTATTCCGGTACGCTCGGCATTGCCCGGGAAGCAACTTTCTGGGGCGTGCCGGCGATCGGTTTTTCACGGGTAAAAAATCCTGATTTTACCGATGCCGACGACCAATGGCTGGGAGCGTTGATCACCTCATTGTGGCATTCGCGCGCTGACTGGGCGACAGAAGGCCATTGGCTGAGCGTCAACCTGCCAACCGCGCTGCCGGCTGAAATCCGCCAGCCGCGCATCGGCCGCGACAAGATCGGCCGCAAGGCCGAGATCGTGGAAAGCAATGGCGATCGCACGGTCATTACAGTTCCGCGCGGGCGCGCTCATGCCAGTGAGCCGGGTGACGAGAACGAGGCGATCGATGCCGGCTTCGTCGGCATCAACCGGTTGAACTGGTTTGGCGAAAAGCGGCTGGACGAGAGGCTTCTGGCTGGGATTCAGCGGCAAAGCTAGTTGATCTCGGATCTGGATCGTCGAGCCGCTTGAACCGCGCCAGCATTTTGGAGCCGCCGGCCCGGAGACCGCGGATCACCAAGCTGTCAGCGGCCAAATTGCGTCAATCCAATGCTTATGCTTGAAGCTGCCGCGTTTTCATTCCACATCGACTGGGATGAAGGGCGAGACAGGAGAACGGCGTCGGAATCTGTTGTGGGGCATCCCCGCATCGCTGATCCTGCATGCGCTTTTCGTGGTTGCCCTAATATACGGCGTACGCACGCCCCCCACACAGCCGCAGCAGGACGAGCCGGTCAATGTCGCGCTGGTGCCTCCGCCCGAGCAGCCAAAGCCGAAACCTATCCCCCCGCCGCCACCAAAGCCCAAAGCCGAAAAGCCGCCGGAACAGAAGGTCGAAAAACCGCCCGAGCCGCCGCCCAAGCCGGTGAACATTCCCGTTCTGAAGCCTGTTTTCCAGTATGGCAAGAAGGATACCGGGCCCGAGAAATCTCTCGACGGCGGCAGCGCTCAAGCCAACGCGCCTTCGCCGGCCAAGGATGAGGCGGCGAAGCCGCCTGTAGTGCCAATACCCGCACCGACCCAACCCACCCCGGCTGCAGCGCCGGAGCAGAAGTCAGAGCCCAGCAAGCCCGACGAGAAGCCGGCAACCGCCTCGCCGGACGAAAAGCCCGCGCAAAACGAGGAGAAGCAGCCGACTGAGGACACCGACAAACAGCCGCCGGAACAGCAGGAGGCAGCGCCGCAACCCGCCGAAAAGCAGGCGGTCGTGACGCCAAAGCCATTGGCTGCCGAGGCCGGCGACAAGCCAGCACCGCCACCCTCTGCCGAAAAGGCAAAGCCCAAACCTGCAAAGACGATGAATTTCAAATCCGCGCGAGCCTTCAAGGCTCCAAGCGGGAAAGCAGGGAAGTCAAGTCCCGCGAACACTGCCGCTGCAGGATCGCCGATGTATTCCGGCCTTCCGGGCGTTCGAAAGCTCTTCTCGCAGGGCGCTACCGGTGATGCGCTGGCCACAAGTTCCATGGATAACGTGCCGCGCGGTCAGCGCGTGGCCAACCTTTGCGGCAACGTTCTGAGCCAGGAATTGCAAGGAGCCGACTATTCGATCAAATGGGTGCCAACCATTACGCTGGACAAAGGTAATGTTCTTAGTCCGCCGCAGGCGGCCTTCAGCACCAGAAACACCTGGTACAATCTAAACTTCCGATGTGAAGTCGACCCTGATGCGACGAGGGTCCTATCCTTCAACTTCAGTGTCGGGTCATCAATACCGCCTGGCGAATGGGCCAGCCGTGGATTCACCAAGTATCCGCTAAATTAGGCCGGCACGCCGAGTCCGGAAAGTTGCCGGCTAATTTCATGCCAGTCGGCGCAAACGAAATCGGCACCAGCGGCCTTCAGCCGGGCGGCATGCTCCGGATAGGTGTGTCCGCCGCCGGTGTAGCCGATCGATGGATCGGATCGTGGGCAGCCGCTCGTTGAGTCGCCCCAGCGCCTTGGTCGGGCTGCCTTGGGGAGTGGTGATTCAAATCGACAAGCTGTCAGCGGCTAGATTACGCAAATCCAATGCCTATGCTTGAAGCCGCCGCTATTTCATTCCACATCGGTCAGGATGAAGGGTGAGACAGGAGAACGGCGTCGGAATCTGTTGTGGGGCATCCCCGCATCGCTGATCCTGCACGTGCTTGTCGCGGCGCTCCTGTTGTATGGCCTTCCCGTGCCTTCCCAACAGCCGCAGGAAGAGCAGCCGGTCAATGTTGCGCTCGTGCCTCCGCCCGATCAGCCGAAACCTGCTCCGGCGCCGCCTCCTAAGCCACCGGAGCCGAAGGTTGAAAAACCACCTGAGCAGAAGGTTGAAAAGCCGCCTCTGCCGGAGAAGCAGGCGCAGAAACCCCCACCAGCCGAGGTCCTGAAGCCTGTCTTTCAGTTCGGCGACAAGGATACCGGCCGGAGGAAATCCCTGGATGGGGCCAGCGCTGAGGACAGTTCGCCGGCGCCTGCCAAGGATGACGCTTCGAAGCCGCCGGTCGAGCCGAGGCCCGCAGAGAGCCAGCCTGCGACGCCGCCAGACTCCGAGCAGCGGGCAGATCCAACCAAGGCCGACGAGAAGCCGTTAACCTCGCCGACGGATGCCAAGCCGACACAGGATGCGGAGAAGCAGGCAGCTTCAACCGAGGAGATGGAGAAACAACAGGCAGCCAAACAGGAGGCAGACAAGCAAGCTGCGCTCGACGCCGCCAAGCAACAGGGCGCGGTACCAGCGCATTTGGCTGCCGATGGCGGCGGCGAGATCGAGCTTCCCATGTCAGCCGCAACGCCGCAGCCCAAACCAGCAAATGCACCGAAGCCCAGCCCCTCAAAGGCTTCGAAGTCTGCATCTCGGAACGACTCGGGCCTTCCGGGTGTTCGCAAGCTCTACTCGCAGGACGCCACGGGCGATGCGCTGGCGACGACCTCGATGGGCGGCGTAGCTCGCGTTCAACGTGGCGCCAAACTTTGTGCCAGTGCATTGCAGCAGCAGTTGCTGGATGCCTCTTATTTTCCCTTCTTGATCCCAAGTGTTCCGTTGAAGGCCGGCAATGTCCTTAACGCTCCGGACGTCGCGTTCTGCGCAACGGCAAAGTGGTACCATCTGGGCTTCCGGTGCGAGGTCGACAGCGATGTGACAAAGGTCTTGTCTTTCGACTTCCGTGTCGGATCCGTGATCCCGACCGACGAAGCCGTTCGCCTTCAATTACCCACTTGCCGCTAGCCTGCAGTATTCCAACTTTCGCGGAAACGCCCAACCACTCCGATTGCGGGCAAAAACAGGTGCGCACTTTCCTCGGGGTTCTACGCCGGCACGCCGAGCCCGGCCAATTGCCGGCTAATTTCATGCCAGTCGGCGCAGACGAAATCGGCACCTGCCGCGCTCAGACGCCCGGCGTGCTCTGCATAGGTGTGGCCGCCGCCGGTGTAGCCGATCGCCGTCATGCCGGCGGCAACCGCGCCCTGGATGCCGAAGGGCGAATCCTCGATGACGATGCAGTCGGCGGGCGTTGCGCCCATTTTCTCGGCGGCGAACAGGAAGATGTCGGGCGCTGGCTTGCCGTTCTTGACCATCGAGGAGCTGTAGATTGCTTCACCGAAGAAGCGTGTCAGCCCGGTGACGGCAAGGCTGTGGTTGATGCGCTCGACGGAAGACGACGAGGCGACGCAACGGTCGCCGGCAAGCGTTTCCAGAAAAGAAGCAATCCCCGGCGTCGGCTTCAGCTCCTCGGAAAACAGCACCTTGGTCTCGGCCCAGATGTCGTCATCGGCCGAAGCCGGGAACTGGTGGCCGGTCAATTCCTTGATCCTGGCGATGATATCGGACTGCTTCATGCCGACGCACTGGGCGATGATGCCGCCATGAACACCGGGCATGCCGTGCTTTTCATAGACACGCTCATAGGCTTTGGCAGCCAGGGGCTCGCTGTCGACGAGAACGCCGTCGCAATCGAAAATGATAGGCCTTGATCGCGCCACGCGCTTCTCCCCCGAGTCGATTTCGCACATCGCTATCGACTAAAAGTCAAATGTTCAATAGTGCGGCGTTTTGATGACTGATGGATCCAGAGCAATTCCAGGAAAAGTGTGAAACGGTTTTCCCGGGAAAAGCGCATAGCGCTTTCCCTTGGGAATTGCGTGTAAACAAGAACAGGTGGCGTGTGATCACAAATGGCGCATCGCGTCGCTTGCGCGGGACGATCCGAGCGCTCGTTGCATGGCTTGTCGGGACTGTGCGTGGTCCGGCGTGATCCAGTTCGGCTCAGCGCCCAGGAAGCGGTCGAGGAAGGCCACCGCATAGGCCGGCATCTCGGTCACATTCTCGCGGTAGGACCACCAGGTGCGCAAATCATCGGCGCATTTGTCGATGCTCGGCGCGCTTCCGAATTCCTGCTCGTGGACAGCGGAAATCACCGAGACGCAATAGTTGGTGTAGAGAAAACCCTCCGGCCAGAAGCGGACGATTTCCAGCGTTCCGGCATTCTGATCCGTCTCGATCAGCTGGGTCAGGCCGGAGATTTCCCGGGCCGGCGCCTGTTTGATCAATTCGCGCAGCACGAGGCCGGCGGCAAAGACGATGAAGTCGGCGCGGTCGACCGCAGCGAAGCGTTTTTGCGCTTCCATGATCTCGACCCAGTCGAGAAAAGCCCTGGTGAGTTTCGCTTCGTCGATGTCGAAGCGTACGCCGAACGTGTCCGAGACCACCTTGGCACTGCCGCGGAAAGTCGCACGAAACCAGCGCAACTGCCGTAACCGGTGGCGCAGGTCGGGCATAAGGGCCAGTTCATCCCTGAAGGGCAGTTCCATTTCATGCATCCCGTTTGCCGACAGGCTAGCACAGCCATGCCGCTACCGAAATCGCAGAGCCGCCTATGGATGACAGTGGCTGAGGCCAATATCATACATATTGACATTCTCGGAAACAAATGTTCTCACTTTGCTGTTGTCGCGCATCGGTCCAAGGTGCGGTTCAACTGAAGCTTCGGGAGGAGAACCGAATGGCGATTTGGCAGTGGGGACTGCTTCTGCTGATTATCGTGTGGGCGCTGCAGTCGCTCGGCGTCTGGCTGCAGATGCGGCACTATTCGGATGTCTTCCGGGGCGTCACCGACCAGTACAAGGATGGCTTCGTCGGAGCCGGCAATTTTCGCGGCCGATTTGCCAAGGGCACCATCGCGCTTGTCGTGGTGACGCCTGACATGATCGTGCGACGCGTGATGGTGATGACCGGCCGGTCCGTCTTCACCAAATTCAAGAGACATGAAGAATTCGAGGGTGTTCCCCTCAAGAGACTCCGGTCCAATCCTGCAATCAAGGGGGAGGGGGAACCCGGTGTGGCCGAGGCCGTGAAGCGGGCGATCGAACAGATCGACAAAGCACGGTCGGAGCCTGGGAAGAAGCCGGGCCTGTCCGGTTTGAACGTAGCAAGGGCCTAGAGGAAAGCCGCGCACCGACTGGGATCAACCGGCTGGCGGCATAAGGAGGAGAAATGTCTGTATTTTCGTTGTTGGCGCAGCATGCCGACATGGCTGTGCACAATCTGCATGTCGCAGGTGCCATGGTCTCGGATGCTGCTTTGCATGGCAAGCTCGCCGTCGAGCATGCCTCCGACCATCTCGTTGTCCTGGCGCAAGCGGACAACGCACCGCTCACTGTCGACCAGTTCAAGGAAAAGCTGAAGGACGTCCAGCAGGAAGAGCAGCTTGGCTGGCTGACCGCCATCGGCAAATATTTCATCGGCATCTTCCAGAAGGGCGGCGAAGTGTTCGCCGGCTTCGTCACCGGCATCATTCCGACGCTGGTGGTGCTGATGACCGCCTTCTACGCCGTCACCGAACTGGTTGGTGAAGAGCGCGTGCATGGCCTGGCGCGCGGCGCCGGCCGCATTGCACTGACCCGCTACACGCTGTTGCCGCTGCTGGCGGTGTTCTTCCTCACCAATCCGATGGCCTATACGTTCGGCTCGTTCCTGGAAGAAAAGCACAAGCCCGCCTTCTATGACGCGGCCGTGTCCTACGTTCACCCGCCGCTTGGCCTGTTCCCGCACATCAACCCTGGCGAATATTTCGTCTGGGGCGGCATTCTCGTCGCGCTGCTGGAACTGGAAAAGAAGGGAGCCGTCGTTGCCGGTTACCACGTCAAGGTGGCGATCTGGTATGCCATTGTCGGCCTCGTCGTCATCCTGCTCAAGGGCATGCTGACCGAGCGCATCACCGCAATCATGGCACGCCGTCAAGGCGTCGAGCTGTAAGGGCGGGGAGGACATCATGGCCAAGACATACAAAGCCGTACGCATCTCCCGGGGTAAGACCGGTTGGGGTGGTCCGCTCGTAATCGAGCCGACTGAACAGCGCAGCAAGGTTGTTTCCGTCACCGGCGGTGGCATTCACCCGGTGGCGCAGCTCATCGCCGACATGACCGGCGCCGAAGCCGTCGATGGCTTCAAGGCGCCGCCGATCGAAAGCGAGATGGCGGTTGTCGTCGTCGATTGCGGCGGCACCGCACGATGCGGCGTTTATCCGCGCAAACGTATCCCGACCGTCAATCTGACGCCGGTCGGACAGTCTGGGCCGCTCGCCCAGTTCATCACCGAGGATATCTACGTTTCGGGCGTGAAGCCGGCCAACGTCACAATGGCGGACGGGTCCGGAACGGTCACCACTGCGGGGGGAGCAGCAGCGATGAGTTCGAGCAATAACAACACGACGCCGACGGCACTGCCCAGCGAGGGTGGTCTCATCGGCTTCATCAGCACGATCGGCCGTATCATGGGTCGGGTCGTCGGCATCTTCTTCAATGCCGGCCGCCGCACCATCGATCAGGTCATTCGCAACGTGCTGCCGTTCATGGCCTTCGTGACCATGCTGATCGGTCTGATCCTCTACACCGGCATCGGTGACGTGCTGGCCCAGCCGATGGGTCCGCTGGCCAACAACATCGTCGGCCTGCTGATCATCTCGGCCATTTGCGGCCTGCCGTTCCTGTCGCCCATCCTCGGGCCAGGTGCCGTCATCGCGCAGGTCATCGGCGTTGCCATCATCGGCCCGCAGATCGCCAATGGCACGATTTCGCCGGCAATGGCCCTGCCGGCGCTGTTTGCCTACAACACCCAGGTGGGCTGCGACTTCGTCCCGGTCGGCCTGGCACTTGGTGAAGCCAAGCCGAAGACAATCGAAATCGGTGTTCCGGCGGTGCTCATCAGCCGCCAGATCATGGGTCCCATCTCGGTGCTGATCGCCTGGGTCGTCAGCCTGATCGTATTCTAAGAAAAGTAGGAAAATGAGGTTCGCCATATGACGGTTCTTTTGAGAACACGGGTCACTGCCATCGGACCCGAAGTGGCGGACCTTGCCGAAGGGGGCGTGGTCATCCTGTTTGCGGATGGCTCGCCGCCGGAGCTTGCCGAGGTGTCGGTGCTCCACAAGACGGAGCAGGGACCCAGTGACGGAGCGCCTCAAAAGGGCGCTTCGATCACCCTTGGTCCGGTTTCCGCTGTTATAACCGCGGTCGGCTCCAGCGCCTGGAGCAAGGTGGTCGAGATGGGCCACGTCGTTATCTCGTTCAACGGCGCCACCGAGGCCGAGAGGCCGGGCGAAATCTGCGCATCGCAAGTTGATACACAAGCGCTCGTGGCCGCCCTGAAGACAGACGCGATCATCACCATCGCCGCCTGACAGCATTCGCGCCGCAGCTTATGTTGGCGCCCAGAACCAGAGTATTTGCCATGGAACGCTCGACCATCGTCAGAGTGCATGAAGGTTTGCACGCCCGTCCCGCCACGCGGTTCGTGAAGCTTGCCAAGGGCTTCGAATCCGATGTCGAGCTGGTCAAGGACGGCAAGGCGGTCAGCGCCAAGAGCTCGGTTAAGCTGATGCTGCTGGCGGTCAAGGAAAACCAGGAAGTCACTGTGCGGGCGAATGGCGCCGACGCGATCGAGGCCATCGAGGCGCTGATTCGCTATCTTGAGAACCCCAAGGCGGGTCTCGATGACGAGGAGCCCAAGCTGGCCGGCGATGCCGTGTCGGAGACGCCAGTCGCGTCGAAGGCCGATTCCGCACGGCCGGCAGCCGGTGGAGCAAATGGCCTGCGCGGTGTCGCCGCAAGCGAGGGTTTCGCCATCGGACCGGCCTTCGCGCATTTCCCGCCTGATATCGCCGGACAAGGCCGCATGTTGCAGGAAAGCGAAATCCCAGGCGAGATTGACAGGTTTCGCGCCGCCATTGGCGCCGTTCAGGCGCGCATGGACAAGATATTGGCGCAGGACACGCTGTCCGGTGGAGACCGCGGTATCGTCGCGGCGCTCAGGGATATCGCAGCCGACGACAGTCTGACTGGTGAAGCCGAGAGCCTAATCAAGGGTGGCAATGATGCGGTCTCGGCGGTCATCACCGCCGCTTCCACAATCGCCGCCGATTTCAGCGCCGTTGACGATCATTATCTCAATGCGCGGGCTGATGACGTCCATGCCGTCGGACGGCAGATCTGCCTCCTGCTGCTCGGCCAGGACGATGTCAGCCTCGAAAATATCCCCGAGGGCGCCATTCTGATCGCCGACGACATCGGCGCATGGGACCTGGCGCGCGCGCCGTTGAAACGCATTGGCGGGGTGATTTGCGGCCATGGAGGCGCCACCTCGCACATCGCCATCATTGCCCGTTCGCACGGCATTCCGGCGGTGCTGGGCCTTGGCGATCAGGTCAATGCCTTGCGCACGGCGCGAGAAGTGGCGCTCGATGGCAATAGCGGTCGTGTGGTCATCGATCCCGACGACGCGACCCGCGCCGAATTCGCGACCCGCGTCGAAGCGGCGGCAAAGGAACGCGCCGGGCTGAGCGTCTTCAAGACGGCGACGCCCAAGCTGGCCAACGGCAAGGTGATCGAGGTCGCGGCCAATATCGGCTCGCTCGAGGAAATCGAAGCGGCGCAGGAGGCTGGCGCCATGGGCGTTGGCCTGTTCCGCACCGAGCTCCTGTTCATGCGCCATATGCATCTTCCCTCGGAAGACATGCAGGCCGAGACCTATGCGGCGCTGGCCAAGGCCTTCGCGCCGTATCCGGTCATCGTGCGTACGCTCGATATCGGTGGCGACAAGCCGATCGCCGGCATCGAGTTTCCCGACGAGGAAAACCCCTTCCTCGGCTGGCGCGGCATCCGCATGTGCCTCGACCGGCCCGATATCTTCAAGCGCCAGCTTCGGGCACTGCTCCGAGCAGCCGTGCACGGCAACATCAAGGTGATGCTGCCGATGGTGGCCGATATCGACGAGGTCAGGCAGACGCGCGTTCTGGTCGATGAATGCGCCGCCGAGCTGAAGGCCGAAGGCGTGCCTTATGCGACGTTCGATCTCGGCGTGATGATCGAAACCCCGGCGGCCGTGCTGATCGCTCCGGCGCTGGCCAAGGAGGTGGCGTTCTTCTCGATCGGCACCAATGATCTGACCCAGTACATCATGGCCGCCGACCGGCTCAACCCGACCGTCGCCAAGCTCAACGATGTCACCAATCCGGCCGTCATGATGGCGATCGAACTGACGGCAAAAGCCGGCGTCGCCGCCGGTATCATGGTCGGCATGTGCGGCGAAGCTGCCGGGCGTCCCGACCTGATTGGGAGGTTCCTAGAGATGGGGCTGACGGAGCTGTCGATGAGCCCGGCCTCGATCCAGCGCGCCAAGAAGACAATCATGGCCATGGCGGCCGGGGACTAAAGCAATTCGCCGTTTCACAGAAACGGTGAATTGCTCTAACTCTTTGTTTTGACGCAATTCCTAACGGAAAACCGCTACACACTTTTCCTGGAATTGCTCTGGATTCCCGCGACAGCCGCTGGAGCCTACGGCAAATGCGCGAGCAAGGTGGCAAAGACCGGTATCAGTTCCTCGACCGGGCTTGCCTTGCCGCAGGCCTGCACGATGCGGTCATGACGGATATCGGCTGCCAGGATGGCGATCTCCAGCATGTCCGGCTCCGGCGCGCCGTCGCGGCCGGTGGTCGCCAGGCCGCAGGCCAGCACGACCGGCGCCAGGCAGCTTATGTCGAGCGCCCGGCCGCCAATCGCAGGCGTTTCCGGCGCGGTTTCGGCAAAGCGGACCGGACGCTGGTTGAGCAACTCGACCAGCAGCGCCGCGCAGGTGGCCGCGATCGCCTGCAGTCCGGCATCCGGCGCAACCAACGCGGCCAGCAGATCGCCATGCCGCTTGCGCATGGTGGCATGCACGGCGGCGAAATCGGCTTCAAGGATGCGGGCATTGTCGATCTTCAGCTCGGCAAGCACGGCCTTGGTCAAATAGTACATGTCGCGCCGGAACAGGCGCTCGGCGCTCAACTGCCGCTCCTCGTTTCCCGTGGGGAAATAGGTGCCGAGGCCTTTTACGGTCGTGCCGTCCACCTTGATCGGGCGCTCATGTGGAACAAAGGATTCGGCGATCGACAGCGCCTCGTCGAAAGCGCTCGCGGCATGGCTGAGCAGGCCTTCGATGCCTTTGCCCGGAAATGGCGGCAAGCGGCTGGTCGCCTCGCGCAGGGCACTGGCTTCACCGCTGCCGTCATGGCGGCTCTGGCGTATGATGTCGCGGACTTCCCGCAACCGGTCCTTCAAATTGACGCGGACATCTTCGGAGATTTGTCGGAGCATCGCGGATCGCCTCGAAAGTGCCGTGGAGAACGGCCAGCAAGCGGCCGGCCACCAACTCTACATTGTTCCTATCGATTGGTAGATCAATAGGCGATACTAGACCAGCATGCAGAATCGGCGACGGCGCGCTTGTCCGTCGCGGGGGAGGGATGAGTTGGCCAGGCGACGACACAGCGAAACCGAAGACGGTCGCGGCGGCGGCGAGGCGACCGAGTCGGTCGTCAGCGAAAGCCGGACGGATCGCCTCAGGATCCGCGCCGCCTGGATGTATTTCGTCGAGCAGATGACGCAAAACGAGATCGCCGACGTGCTTGGCGTCGGCCGTGTCACCATCGTGCGCATGCTGGCCGAGGCGAGGGCGCGCAACGAGGTGAAGATCACCATCGAGAGCGAATTGGCCGAGATCGTGCGGCTGGAGCGCGCGCTGGAGCGGACGTTCGGCCTGCAGCAGGCGCTGGTGGCGCCGCTCACCGCCCCCAATGCCGATCCGCTCCCGGCGATCAGCGCCAAGACCGGGATTTTTCTGTCCGATACGATGAAATCCGGCATGCGCGTCGGCGTTGGCTGGGGCCGGACGCTGTTCTCCAGCCTGCCCTTCATCAGCGCCAAGTCGCTCTCCGACTTCAAGGTCATATCGCTGCTGGGCGGTGTCGGCGTCGTGCGGCGCTACAACCCGGCCGAGTTCTCCTGGCGCTTCGCCCAGATCTTCCAGGGCGACGGCTATCTGATCCCGACGCCGGCCGTCGTCGACAGCGTCGAGACCAAGATCGCGCTGGTCGAGCGGTGCGGCCTGCAGGAGGTTTTTGAAATGGCCAACGTGCTCGATGCCGTTCTCTTGAGCGTCGGCGGCATCGCTTCGGCCACCACCTTCTCGCGCGGTGGCTTTCTCAAGGAAGCGGACCGGGAAGCCTTGCTTGCGCGCGGCGCGGTCGGCGACCTGCTGTTCCACTTCTTCGACCGTAATGGCGATCTGGTCGACCATCCGATCAACAGCCTGGTGATGTCGGTGGATGTCGACCGGCTGCGCGCGGCGCCGATCCGCATCCTGACCTCAGGCGGCGAGGAGAAGATCGAGGCCCTGCTCGGCGCCATGAACCTGATCGCCCCGACGATCCTGATCACCGACGAGGAGAGTGCGCGGCGCATGCTCGAAGCGGTCAGCGAAAGCTGAAGGACCCCGTGACATAGTCGGGCCAGGCCTGTTGTTCGTCGAAAATGGCGGCAAGATCCGATGCGTCCGCCAATATCCCGCTGAGAACCAGCGCCGTGGCGACGCCGGCGCGGTTTCCGCCTGATATGTCGTGCTCGACGCTGTCGCCGACGCAGACCACATTGCTGCGCTCCGGCTCGCCGGCGAGCGCCAGCGCCGCGTCGAAAATAGCCGGATAGGGCTTGCCGATGCGGGTGACGCTGCCGCCAAGGCTTTCGTAGAGATCGGCAATCTCGCCGGCGCCGAAGCGGGGCCCGACCGCCGTCAGCATGATCCTGTCGGGATTGGTGCAGAAGCACGGCACCTGCCGCGCCGCTGCCGGGGCAAGCAGCCGGCGATAATGGTCGAGATCGTGGCGGTCGCCCTCGCTGGCTGAGATCAGCACCAGTTCGGCGTCTTGGCCGGTCTCCGTCAGTACAAAGGGCAGGCCTTCGATCGCCGTGCGATCGCCATCGCGGCTGATCAGCAGGCATTTCGTGCCGGGCCGCAACGCTTCATTTGTCGCCATCTCGTGGAACCGTCGCCACGCCACCTCGCCCGAGGACACAAAATGGTCCCAGCTGCCGGCGGCGAAACCGAGCTTCAGCAGGCGGTCCTCGTTGGGCCTGGCCCGCTTGCCGGAATTGGAAATCAGCACCACCGTCTTGCAGGCGCGCTTCAGCGCCGACAAGGCCTCCACCGCGCCGGGATAGGGAGCCTGGCCGTCATGCAGCACGCCGAACTGGTCGAGCAGGAAGACTTGATAGCGTTGCGCCAGCGGCCCGATGCCGTCGAGATGTTCGATGCTTTTGGCACTCATAACAGCCCCGCCTTGCTTGCACCCTTCAGCGCCAGCCGCGCCGTGCCGGCCGCCGCCTCGTCGGAGAGCGTGGGCAGGAAATCGACCCCGAGCTTGCGCTGCCGGATATCAGTCCAGGCCGGATTTGCCGCACCGCCGCCGACGCTCCTGACCGATGTCAGCGCCGGCGCGCCAAGCTCGGCTAGCCTGCGGTAGCCGAGCGCTTCGATCGCGGCCATGCCTTCGAACATCGCCTTGAGATAATCGGCGTCGTCAGCCGGCCGTGGCGAGAGGCGCGGCGGCAGGGCCGGATCGGCGATGGGGAACCGCTCGCCTGATGTGCTGAGCGGATAGTAATCGAGGCCGGTCTCGATCGTCGGGTCGATTGCCGCGCTGAGTTCGATGATCCGCGCCAGCGGAAAATGCTGAGCCAGCACCTTGCCGCCGGAATTCGACGCGCCGCCGGCCAGCCAGGCGTCGCCGAGGCGATGGCTGTAGATGCCGAAGCGCGGCGCCGAGATCGGCCGGTCGGAGAGGATCTTGATGGTGAGCGAGGATCCCAGCGCCGTGACGCCATCGCCGGCCGCCGTGGCGCCCGTCGCCAGGAACGAGGCGCAGCCATCCGTGGTGCCGGCGACCACGACCACATCGCGCGGCAGGCCGAACAGCTCCGCTGCGGCCGCGGTGAGCGTGCCAGTGACATCGCCCGGCTCGACGACATCCGGCAGCAAGTCCATGCGCAGTCCGGTGGCCGCGATCCAATCCGGCCAGCGGCGGGCCTCGACGTCATAGCCTGTCTTCAGCGCATTGTTCTCGTCGCTGACGTCGAAGCGGCCGGACAGGTTTCCGGCGATCCAATCGGCCTGGTGCAGCACCGCGGCGATGCCGGGCAGATGCTGGAACCGCAAGGCCTTGGCGAGGCCGGAAGTCGCCCCGTGCGCGGCGCTCGCCGCCGGCGCTTCGCGGGCTATCGCGGCCAGAATAGCGTCATCAGCGACCTTGTCGTTGTACATCCGCGGCTCGGCCAAGGGCCGTCCGGCGTCATCGACCGGCAGCAGCGTGCCGGACGTGCCATCGACGGCGATGGCGCGGACCGCGGCGCGATCAATGCCCGAAAGCAGTTCCGTCAGAGCTGCCTGGACCGCTTGCCACCATGAGGAGGGATCGCGAGGATTTTGGCCGAATCGGTCGAGGCGGACGGCGGACTGGCCGGCAATCGAAAAATCCGGGCGCATGGCGACGGCGCGCGCCCCCGACGTGCCGATGTCGATGCCGATGACAAGGGGCATCATATTGTCAGTCCTCTGCTAGCCGGCGGCGGCGTTGAGCTTCTGGCGATACTGCTCGGCGTCCCAATTGACCAGTTCGTTATTCTCGGCGGCGGTTAGGTAGTTCAGCCGCGCCGCAGTATCGACGCGTGCCGTCACGTCCGCGAGGCAGCGTAGCATGGCGTCGGCGCCGGCACTGGCGTCGCCGCGCATCAGCACGCCGGCCCCGGGAAACAGGATCGCTGCTGGTGCCGCGCCGAGCCGCGCGGCGACACCGGCCGCATCCTCGCCCGGTCTGGCCACGACCGAGCCTTGGCCGAGGAAGATGACATGGTCCGGATAGAGGCTACCGGCCTCAGCCATGCGGCGGCTTTCCGCGTCGAGGGCTACCGCATGCGCATCGACATCCTTCGGCAATCGATAGACGCTGTCGCCGGCAAGCGTCGTCAGGGCAGCGATGTTGGGCGCTGCGGTCGCGCGCGCCGGCCGCGCCAGCAATGAGCGGACGCGGTGAAGCAAAACGTCAGCCTCGGCGACGGTTTCGGCGGCGACGACCAGCCCGTGATTGCCAAGGATCAGGACGTCGACACCAGGCCGCAGTTTCTCGGCAATGCCGCGGGCAAGTGGGAGCCCCGGCCGGAAATAGGGCACGTAGGCCCATTCGATGCCGTCGAGCCGCCTGGCGACCTCGGCCTCGCCATCGGCCTGCACGGCAAGCGAAATCGTGTCGACGCAGTGAACATGCAGAACCACGCGTTGCGGCATCAGGGCGTGCACCGTGGTCTCGATCGAAGGGCGCAGGCCGCGCGGATTGAGTTCATCTATGGCAAAGGCCTGCGGCGTGTCGGCGGTCGGATCGCGATCGTCGACCGCCTTGAGCAGCGGCGCCATCGCCACCGGCACCATGATGTCGTCGCTGAGCGCGTCCTTCAGCCAGGTGCCGGACGCCTTGATCCACAGCGTGTCGCCGGCCTTGAGCGAGGTGTTGCCGCCCGCCGCCTGGGTCATATGCGGGTTGAGCCCGATGCTGGCTGAAAGCGCCCGCAACGCCGCCAGTTCCTGCGCGTCAGCTTGAGTTGCCATGGGACCTTTCCTTGCACGCCTGCACGAAATTCCGTCGCCCGTGCCGCTGTCGGCGTTGATATCGCAGATGCGAGCGACTTACGTCAATGGTGATCTACTATCATCAAAACCGGCTTGCAATCTGACTAGTGTTGAGTAAGTTGCATCAATTGCCATGGGAAAAATGGCTTCGGGAGGAATGAATTGAGCGACTCCGGCCGCCAGCGTCAGATCGTTGAACTGCTGCGGGACCGCCCGTTCGCCTCGGTGCGCGAGCTGCAGGAGCGGCTTGGCGTTTCGGCAGCGACGGTGAGGCGGGATATCGACCGGATCGATGAGGCCGGTGAGGCGCGGAAGGTCTATGGCGGCATCTCGGCGCTCGATGGGGCATCACAGGCAGGCGTTGCCTATGCCCGGCCCTATGATGAGAACCGCGACCTCGCCGTCGAGGCCAAGCGGCAGATCGCGGCCGTAGCTGCGACCATGGTGCGCGATGGCGACGCGGTCATCGTTCATGGCGGCTCGACCTGCTTCCATCTCGGCGTCAAGCTCGCCGAGCGCAACACCCGCCTCTACACCAACTCGATGCCGCTGGCGGCCTATCTCAGCGACCATGGCCATTGCAGCCTGACGGTCGCCGGTGGCGACCTGCATCGCGAGCCTGGTATCATCCATTCGCTGACTCAGCCAACGCCCTTCTACGCCTCGAAATTCTTTCTCGGCGCGCAAGGCGTCAACCAGGAAGGCCTGCTGGAATCGCATCCGCTGCTGGTGCGTTCGATTGTCGATCTCAGCCTCTGCGCCGACCAGATCGTGGTGCTGGCCGACAGCCGTAAACTGTCGATCCACGCGCGCAATATCGCGCTGCCCCTGTCGCGCATCGGCACGCTGGTGACCGATGACGGGCTCTCCGACACCGATGCGCGCATGCTGGAGGATGCCGGCGTCATGGTGCGGATTGCGTCCACCTCGGGAGGCGTCCCGTGAAAGTGGCGGTCCTCGACTTCGGCAAGACCAATTCGAAGCTGTTTGTCTTCGGCCAGGACGGGCGCATCCTCGACGAGCGCCGGACCCAGCCGAAATGGGTACGCCAGGACGGATCCAGCGTGCTCGACGAAGCCGCCCTTCAAGATTGGGCGCTCGGTGCCGTCACGGACGCGGTCGAAAGCCATGGCGTGGAAGGGCTGATGGTCTCTGGCCACGGCTGCACCTTTGCGCTGGTCGACGATGACGCGCTGACGCACCCGATCCTCGACTACGAGCAGGAGCCGCCGGCCGAAATCGCTGCCCGGATCGATCGCCGCATTCCGGATTTCGCCGAGACGTTCTCGCCCCGCCTGCCGCTCGGCTTCAACTACGGCCGTCATATGCTGTGGCTGCAGGAGGTCGATCCAGACGCGTTCGCAGCGGCCAAATGGATCCTCGGCTACCCCCAGTACTGGAGCTGGCGGCTCGGCGGCAAAGCGGCTTCGGAAGTGTCCTATCTCGGCTGCCATTCGCATTTGTGGGCGCCACGCGCCCGAGACTTTTCCTCATTGGTCGACGCCGAGGGGTGGCGCGGCCAGATGCCGGCCTTCGCGCGGGCAGGCACCGTGACCGGCAAGCGGCATTTCGGTCAAAACAAGCGACCGATAGCCATCCACAATGGCGTGCATGATTCCAATGCGGCGCTGCATGCCTATCGCCGGCAAGCGCTTGGCCCGCTGACCGTGGTGTCGACCGGCACCTGGGTCATCGTGCTCAATCCCGACTGCCCGCTGGAGGTGCTCGACCGTGACCGCGACATGCTGGTCAATGTTGATGTCGACGGCGGCTCGGTGCCGACCATCCGCTTCATGGGCGGGCGCGAATTCGCCACCATCAGCGGCGGCTGGCAAGGCGCGATCCCGCATGGCTCGGTACAGAAAGTGATCGACGCCGGCATCATGGCGCTGCCGAGCTTTGCGCCGGGCGGGCCGACACCCGACCGTCCCGGCCGGCTGGTCGGGCGCATGCCCGATGCCGGAGAACGCGCCGCGGTGGCACTGCTTTACGTGGCGCTGATGGTCGATCTCTGCCTCGACCTGATCCATTCGGAAAACACCGTGATTGTGGATGGCGGGCTGAACACTGGCGGCCTGCTCGCCGGGCTGTTGGCGCAGTTGCGTCCCCACCAGGCCTTCCTGCAAGGCGCCACGCTGGAGGGCAGCGCCACGGGCGCGGCGGCGCTCGCTTTCGAAAGCGTCGGGCGTGACTTCGCCGCCGAAGCGCCGCAGCCGGCGCATGCGACGCGCTTCACCGGCCTTCCCGGCTACCGCGATGCCTGGCGCGATCTCGTTGCCGGACACGGCATCGCCGGCAAGATGGCGGGTGGTGCACGATGAGCGCGACCGCGCAGACGCAAGCGATCCGCCAGCCGGTGCTGGAGATGCGCCACATCTCCAAGACCTTTGGTGCGATCCGCGCCTTGCAGGATGTTTCGCTCAGCGTCCATGCCGGCGAGCTGCATGCGCTGATGGGCGAAAACGGCGCCGGCAAGTCGACGCTGATGAAGGTGCTGTCGGGCGCCTATCGGCCGGATGCCGGCGGCGAAATCCTCATCGATGGCGTGCCCGCCGCGACCGGCGATCCGATCAAGGCGCGCGCTGCCGGCATCGCGGTGATCTATCAGGAGCTGTCGCTGGCGCCCAATCTGACGGTGGCGCAGAACATCTTCCTTGGCAACGAGCCGCGGCGCCTTGGCTTCGTCGATCGTGACCAATGCAATCGGCGCGCGAACGAAATGATCGCGCGGCTCGGCGTCTCCTTCCCGGCGCGCGCCCTCGTCGCGGGCCTCTCACTCGGTGAGCGCCAGATGGTCGAGATTGCGCGTGCGCTGTCGACCAATGCGCGCATCATCGTCATGGACGAGCCGACCACGTCGCTGACCTCGCGCGAGACCGACCGCCTGTTCGAGGTGATTGCGACGCTGAAGGCGCAAGGCATCGCCATCATCTACATCAGCCATCGCATGGAAGAGGTCTATCAGCTCGCCGACCGCGTCAGCGTGCTGCGCGACAGCGGCTATGTCGGTACGCTGGAGCGCGCCGACCTCAATGCCTCGCGGCTGGTGTCGATGATGGTCGGTCGCGATCTCTCCGCCTTCTACAAGAAAGACCATCGTCCACCGGACGAGAAGCGCGTGGTCGCGCTCTCGGTGCGCGGCATGTCCGACGGGCGCCTGCTGAAGAACTGTTCGTTTGACCTCCACAAGGGCGAGGTGCTGGCGCTGGCGGGTCTCGTCGGCTCCGGCCGCACCGAGCTTGCGCGGCTGATCTTCGGCGCCGACAGGCGCAGCGCCGGCACGCTGGAACTCGACGGCAAACCGATCTCCATCGGCTCGCCGCGCGAGGCGCTCGATGCGGGCATCGCCTACCTCACCGAGGACCGCAAGGAACTCGGCCTGTTCCTCGACATGTCGATTTCCGACAACATCAGCATGGGCGTGCTGGCGAGCGATGCGCGGGCCGGCGGATTTCGCGATTTCACGGCCGCCGACAGACGCGCGGCAAAAGCCATCGCGGATCTGTCGATCCGCACCCGCTCGGCGCAGGCCAATGCCGGCTCGCTGTCGGGTGGCAACCAGCAGAAGGTCCTGCTCGCCCGCCTGCTGGAGACCGAGCCGAAGGTCGTCATCCTCGACGAACCGACGCGCGGCGTCGATGTCGGCGCCAAGTCGGAGATCTACCGGCTGATCGACAATCTCGCCAACAGGGGCATCGCCATCCTGATGATCTCCAGCGAATTGCCGGAAGTGATCGGCATCGCCGACCGCGTGCTGGTGATGCGCGACGGCGCCATAGCAGGCGAGGTGACGGCATCCGAAGGCACGCCACTCAGTCAGGAGAAGATCATGGAACTGGCAACGGGAGCAGCTCAGCAATGACCGAGAAGACGACCGGGAGCAGCGCTGGCGACCAGGCCACCGGCACAAGCCGGCGGTTGCGAACCGCCTTTGCCGCGCTTGGGATGTTGCCTGTCCTGATCCTGCTGGCGGCAGGCTTCCAGTTCATGAACCCGCGCTTTCTGACCGAGACCAATCTGCTGATCGTCACCCAGCAGTCGTCGATCAACATCGTGCTTGCGGCCGGCATGACCTTCGTCATCCTGACCGGTGGCATCGACCTGTCTGTCGGCTCCATTCTGGCCGCTTCGGCGATGGTGGCGGTGATGGTGTCGCTGGTGCCGGACTGGGGCCTGCTCGGCGTGCCGGCGGCCATCCTGGCTGGTCTCGGCTTCGGACTCATCAATGGGCTGCTCATCGCCTATATCAGGCTGCCGCCCTTCATCGTCACGCTGGGTTCGCTGACGGCCGTGCGCGGCATTGCCCGCCTGCTCGGGCAGGACACGACCGTGTTCAACTCCGATCTGCCGTTCGACTTCATCGGCAATGGCTCGCTGTTGGGCATTCCCTGGCTGGTCATCATCGCGCTCGCGGTGGTGGTGCTGTCCTGGCTGGTGCTCAAGCGCACCGTGCTCGGCACCTGGATCTATGCCGTCGGCGGCAATGCCGAAGCAGCCCGGCTGACCGGCATCAAGGTGCCGCTGGTGCTGCTCTTCGTCTATGGCGTTTCGGGTCTGCTCGCTGGTCTCGGCGGTGCCATGTCGGCGGCAAGGCTCTACGCCGCCAACGGCCTGCAGCTCGGCCAGTCCTACGAGCTCGACGCCATTGCCGCCGTCATCCTCGGCGGTACCAGCTTCGTCGGCGGCGTCGGCTCGATCTGGGGCACGCTGATCGGCGGCCTGATCATCGCGGTTCTGTCCAACGGGCTCATCTTGGCCGGTGTCTCGGACATCTGGCAGTACATCATCAAGGGATTGGTCATCATCGTGGCGGTCGCCCTCGACCGCTACCGGCTTCAGGCCGGAGCAAGAACGTGAATGACCTGGTCGCCGGCATCAACGACCGGCTTGTGTAACGCACCGCGAGAGGCGCGGGGCATCAGGAGGAAAGTAAGCGTAATGAAGATCATCGCCAAACTGCTCTGCGGCGCCGCATTCGCGGCCGTCGCCATCGCGCCGGCATCGGCCAAGGACTTGAACAAGGTCGGCATCTCGGTCGGCCTGCTCGGCAACCCCTTCTTCGTTGCCACCATCAAGGGCATCGAGGACGCGGCCAAGAAGATCAATCCGAAGGTCGAGGTGACGTCGGTGTCGGCCGACTACGACCTCAACAAGCAGGTTTCGCAGGTCGATTCCTTCATCGCGGCGGGCGTCGACGTGATCATGCTCAACGCCGTCGATGCCAAGGCGATCGCGCCTGCGGTGAAGAAGGCGCAGGCTGCCGGCATCATCGTTGCCGCTTTCGACGTTTCGGCGCCAGGCGCCGACGTCACCGTGATGACCAACAACGTCAAGGCCGGCGAGGAGGCTTGCCAGTATCTGGTCGACCACACCGGCGGCAAGGGCGACTACGTCATCCTCAACGGCCCGGCATCGTCTTCGATCCTGGAGCGGGTGAAAGGCTGCAAGAACGTGCTTGCGCAGCATCCCGACATCAAGATCCTGTCCGACGACCAGAACGCCGAAGGCTCGCGCGACGGCGGCCTGAAAGTGTTCCAGTCGCTGCTGACCCGCTTCGACAAGATCGACGCGGTGTTTGCCATCAACGACCCGACGGCGATCGGCGCCCAGCTTGCCGCCAAGCAGCTCAACCGCTCGGAGTTCATCTTCACCGCGGTCGACGGCGCGCCCGATATCGAGAAGGAGCTCTCTTCCGGCAAGTCGATGATCAAGGCCTCGGCCTCGCAGGATCCTTATGTGATGGCCGGCCAGTCGCTGACGATGGCGGCTGATTTGCTGGCCGGCAAGAAGCCGGCTGAGCCGATCGTGCTGCTCGATCCCAAGCTGATCACCGCCGAGAACCTGAAGGACTACAAGGGCTGGACCGCGGCCCGCTGATCCCTCCTAGAGCGGTTCGCCGTTTCACGGAAACGGCGAACCGCTCTAACTCTTTGTTTTGACGCAATTCCGAACGGAAAACCGCTACACACTTTTCCTGGAATTGCTCTAAGGCGCGGCCGGGCTGACCCGGCCGCGCCCTCCTCATCGCCGCTAACCGGAGACGATCATGTCGCGCATCGGAATCCATTCTTTCGTCTGGTCGGCAAGCTCGGCGCAGAGCGCGCTCGAACGAACGCTGGCCAACACCAGGGAGGCTGGATTCGACCTGATCGAATTCTCCTATCTCGACCCGGCCGATGTCGACATTGGCGGGCTCGCCAAGCGCATCGCCGATCTTGGCCTTGGCGTGGCGATCAGCATCGGGTTGCCCAGTGATGGCGACATATCGAGCGCCGACAAGGCGGTTGCGGCGCGCGGCGTCGAGATCCTCAAGGAGACCATCGCGCTGACGCGTGATCTTGGCGGTAGCAAGGTTGCCGGCATCCTGTCGGCCAGCCACGGTCTGCAGGTCGAGGCACCGACGCGCGACCAATGGAACCGCAGCGCTGCCACGCTGGCCAGGGTTGCCGAGACGGCGAAGGCGGCCGGTATCACGCTCAACCTCGAGATCGTCAACCGCTTCGAAAGCAATCTGCTCAACACCGCCGCGCAAGGGCTCGCCTTCATCGAGGACGCCGGCTCGGACAACATCTTCCTGCATCTCGATACGTTCCACATGAACATCGAGGAGGCCGATGTCGGGCTGGCCATCCGCCACGCCGCGGCCAAGATCGGCTATGTCCATATCGGCGAGAGCCATCGCGGCTTCCTCGGCACCGGCAACATCGACTTCGCAGGGATTTTCGATGCGCTGACGGCCATCGGCTATGCCGACGACCTCAGCTTCGAATCGTTTTCCTCAGAGATCGTCGACGAGAACCTGTCGAAGAAAACCGCCATCTGGCGCAATCTGTGGACCGACAATATGGCGCTCGCCAAGCACGCGCGCGCCTTCATCGGCCTTGGGCTGGAGACCGCGCGGCGCAAGGCGGAACTCGTCTCGGCGCCGCACAAGCCGTAGCGCGGTCGCAGGACTTCCCAAGCTGTATTGCCCAGTGCGTAACGCCGCTGGCCTCATGGTGTATGCATTGCTCCCGTCATGCGCATCGGCTATCCGACCTCCAGACAAATAAGCAAACGGAGCCCGGCATGACGAACAAGACGATCCTCAAATTCGGCCCCGTCGAACACGCGGAAGCCGGCGACCTGCCTGGCTGGATTGCGGTCGAGGGCCAGCCGACCATGCAAACCGCCGTGCAGCACACGACCGCGGACGGCAAGGTGATGTCGGGCATGTGGCGGGCGTCGCCCGGCACCTATCATGCGACCTACACCGATTATGAGTTCGTCCACATGATCGCCGGCCGCATCATCATCACCCCCGACGGCGGCACACCGGTCGAAGTGGGGCCCGGCGACGCCTTCGTGGTCGAAGCCGATTTCAAGGGAACCTGGAAGATCATCGAGCCGGTGACCAAGCATTTCGTCGTCAGGGTTGCCTGAGCCGGCCTGATCGCATTCGAAACTGGAAGAAGCCCGCCATGGTTCGTCGTGGCGGTTTTTTCTTTGCCACATCGGTTTCGCCGGTTGCCTCAATAACTCATGCAATCACCGGATGCACCGTAATGGGTCACGAAGTCTGGCACGGCGTTTGCTCCTGTGGCAAAGCGGCATGAGCCGTCTTGATCCACAATGGTTGGCAGCGATGTACTTTCCTCAGTTCCTCATCGGAATGATTGCAACGTCGGCGTCCGTCGCAATCTCGGCCTATTTTAAAACCGGGTCGTTACGGATTGCTCTTGCATGGGCTGCCGCCAGCGCAGTTCTGTTGCAGATGGGTTATTTTGTGCTGCTTGTCAGGCTCATTTACCAGCCGGCAACCTCTGAGGGGACGGCAGCAAACAAGGATGCAAGCGGGTCCAAGGTCCGGATGCCGGTGCGCCTGATGACGCTCGTCGCCATTGGCTTGCTAGCCACGATTTCCTTGAAAGGCACGGCCCGTGCGGATGATGATGCCTATTTCGACTGCGTCATCGGCAAGGCCGAGGCAATCATGAAAAAGCAAACGCACAGGGATGCCGAGGCGGCGCTGGAGAGGGCCTATGCACTTTGCCAGCCCGTGGAGTCGTCACAGGAAGCGGGTATGAGCTACGAACTGCCATTGCCGGACGATGCCCGGAGCCTATATCCGCTAGCGACTTTGTGATCGGACCGGTCCCCTAAACTGTCTGTCGTACAAGGGGTAATCCGGTACGGTCGCGCCTCCCGCAGCGACAGGATACCCCGTATGACGATGTTCAAATCCCCGGCCAGGCTGATGGCCATGACGGCCTTGATGGTTCTTCACCAAGGGTTGGCAATGGCGCAGATGCCGGCGCAGCAGCCGGACGCCAAGACGTTCAAGCTTGGCAAGCTCGACATTGTCGCCCTGCACGACGCCCAGTTCGTCAAACCCAACGACGGCAAGACCTTCGGCATCGATCATAGCCCCGCGGAAGTCGGTGAACTGCTCAAGGCAGCGGGAGCTCCAACCGATGCCATCACGCTGAGCGTGGACGCCTTGCTGGTGAAATCGAAGAACAACATTGTGCTGATCGACACCGGAGTTGGTGGCGCGCTGCAGGACAGCCTGGCGAAAGCCGGCGTGAAACCCGGCGACGTCAACGAAGTCCTGATCACCCATTCTCATCCCGACCATATCGGTGGACTGGTCAAGGACGGCAAGCTGGCCTTCCCCAACGCCACGATCCGGATGTCGGACGTGGAGTGGAGTTTCGCCAAGTCCAACAAGGATGTGGCCGACATCGTCAAGGTCATCGCCGACCGCGTCAAACCGTTCAAGGCTGGCGCCCAGGTCGCGCCCGGCATCACCTCGGTATCCCTCAAGGGGCACACACCGGGCCATGTCGGCTACCAGATCAAGTCCGGGAAAGAACGGCTTTTCGATATCGGCGATACCGTGCACAGTTCGATCCTCTCGCTTGCCAAGCCGGACTGGGCGGTGGCCTTCGACGGTGACAAGCCGGAAGCGGAGCACAACAGAGCCAAGACTTTGGCGAAACTGGCCAAGGACCAGGAGTTGATCTTTGCGCCGCACTTCCCGTTCCCGGGGGTTGGTCACATCGAGAAGGATGGGGATCACTTCAAGTGGGCACCAAGCGATAAGCCTCAGTAGGCGTTTCGATCCTGCGGTTTCAGCGTGCCATTTAGCTGCTCAGGCTACATGGTACGCAGCGGCGTTCATTGCTCGGTTTGGCGTCAAATCGACAGCAACCTGCTGATGGTGCTGACGATCACCTCGTCCTGCGGCTCGGTGTCGGAGCCGTAGCGACCGACGACGGTTCCCGTCCGATCGATCAGAAACTTCTCGAAGTTCCAACCGACCTCACCGGAGGCATGCGCCGCGCCGCTTCCGCCGAGTCGGCTGAGCAGCGTGCTGCCCGGCTTGAAGAAAGCCTTCGGCTGCGACTCGATCAACGCCTGATAGAGCGGATGCTTGTGAGGTCCTTTCACCGTGATCTTGGCGAGCACCGGGAATTCAACCCCGTAGGTCAGTCTGCAGAAGTCCTGGATCTCGGCATCCGTGCCCGGTTCCTGGCCGGCAAAATCATTGGCCGGAAAGCCAAGCACCACCAGGCCTTGGTCGCGATGCGACCGGTAGAGCGCTTCCAGCCCGTCATACTGCTTGGTGAAGCCGCATTTGGAGGCGACATTGACAATCAGCAGGACCTTGCCGGCATATTCGGCAAGGCTCGTGTTCGAACCGTCGGCGCGGTTGAATGGAATGTCTTGGATCGAGGCTGTCATAAGCAAAATTCCCTACAGGCGAAATCGTGCTTGTACATTGGTGCCTTCGCCATTCGCGTCAAGGAAAGCCATTCTTAAATTGCTGGGCATCTTGAGAGACAGCTTTATGTTCGCTGCCGAAATCGCCGGCTAGTGTCCATATGCCTACTAGGATCGACAGAAGACACGCCCGGTTGCCGAGTGGCTGCGCTGCAGGCGAAAACTACGGATGGAAATTCGCCAAGTGCTTCAAAAAGCATGGTGATCCCGACAGGAATCGAACCTGTGACCTACAGATTAGGAATCTGCCGCTCTATCCTACTGAGCTACGGGACCACGCGGCCCGACACATAGCCGCTTCGGATCGTTTCGCCAAGAGGCCGGCCGAATGCAAATCGGCCAGCCCATCGCGTTGGATGTATCAGGCCGCCAGCGCCGTTTCGGCCAGCTTCACCCAGTAGCTCATGCCGTGCGGGATGGCCTCGTCGTTGAAGTCATAGTTCGGGTTGTGGAGGCCGGCCGTGTCGCCATTGCCGATGAAGATGAAGGCGCCGGGGCGGGCTTCCAGCATGTAGGAGAAATCCTCGCCGCCCATCACCGGCTGGATGGCGCGGTGGACATGGGCGTCGCCGGCGACGTTTGCAGCGACGTCGCTGGCAAACACCGTCTCCTCGGCATGGTTGAAGGTGACGGGGTAATTTGCCTGGAAGTCGACCTCGATCCTGGCGCCGAACGCGGTCGCCATCCCGTCGCAGATGGCGCGGAGGCGCTCTTCGGACTTCTTGGCGATCTCCTTGCGCAAGGTGCGCACGGTGCCGGCGATCTCGGCCGATTCGGGAATGATGTTGTAGGCGTCGCCGGCGTGGAACTTGGTCACCGAGACCACCACCGCCTCGACCGGATCGGTACTGCGCGAGGCGATCGTCTGCAGCGCGCCGACCAGCTGGCTGGTGATGACGATCGGGTCGATCGTGCCATGCGGCATCGCGGCATGGCCGCCCCGGCCTTTCACGGTGATGGTGAATTCGGCCGTAGCCGCCATGATCGGACCCGGGCGGATGGCGAACTGGCCGACAGGCAGGCCCGGCATGTTGTGCATGCCGAACACTTTTGCGATGTCGAAGCGTTCCATCATGCCATCCTTGACCATCTCGTTGCCGCCGCCGCCGCCTTCCTCCGCCGGCTGGAAGATGACCGCCACCGAGCCGGCGAAATTGCGCGTCTCGGCGAGATATTTCGCGGCACCCAGTAGCATCGCCGTATGGCCGTCATGGCCGCAGGCGTGCATCTTGCCGGGGACCGTCGAAGCATAGGGCTTGCCGGTGATCTCGTTGAGCGGCAGCGCATCCATGTCGGCGCGCAGGCCGATGGTGGCGCCTTCGCCCTGGTGGCCGCGGATGATGCCGACGACGCCGGTCTTGCCGAGGCCGGTGACCACATCGTCGCAACCGAACTCTTTCAGCTTTTCGGTGACGAAAGCCGCCGTCTTGAAGACATCGAAGTTCAGCTCGGGCGTCTGGTGCAGGTGCCGGCGCCAGCCGGCAACTTCGTCCTGCATTTCAGCGGCGCGGTTCAGGATTGGCATGATGGTTCCATTTCGTGGTTGGAGCAGCCGGCTTCAGCCTGGTGTTTGTGGCCGGTCTTTTGCGATTGGGGCCGAGCTTTTGCGATTGTGCCCGGTCTCTTGCGATTGTGATTGTCAGACACTTTGCCATGTTGGCGTCACATAGGGTAAATAGCACCGCAACGATGTGGTCCGTTTTTGAGGGTCGGACTCATTATGCTGCCGGTCACGTAACGAAATCTTACGGAGCCAGGGGCAACTACGGCAAGAGGCGATTTCGGATTTGATCATGCGGCACAGGCATTTCCTCAAACTATTCCCGGCTGGCGCAATCATGCTGTCGGTCCTGGCCGGGTCGGCGCTGGCCAATCCGGTGGTTGTCTTCGACCTGAAGAACGGCCAGATCCTCCAGCAGCAGGACGCTTTCAAACGCTGGTATCCGGCGTCGCTCAGCAAGCTGATGACCGCTTATGTGACATTCCGGGCGATCGCGGCCGGTGAAGTCCAGCTCGATTCGCCGATCAAGGTGACGAAACACTCCGCCGGCGAGCCACCAAGCAAGATGGGCTTCAAGCCGGGCTCGGTGATGCGGCTCGACAATGCGCTGAAGATGATGCTGGTCAAATCGGCCAATGACATCGCAATGGCGGTCGGCGAGAATGTCGGCGGCTCGCAGGCCGCCTTCGCCGAAAGGATGAACGCCGAGGCGACCCGGCTTGGCATGAACGGCACGCATTTCGTCAATCCCAACGGGCTTTACTCGCCGGACCAATACACGACGGCACGCGACCTTTCGGTCCTGGTGATGGCGATCCGCCGCGAGTTCCCGCAATATGCGCCGTGGTTCTCGATCGAAGGGCTTGCCGTCGGCAAGAAGCAGATCCCGAACTACAATCTGCTGATCGGCCGCTATCCCGGCGCCGATGGCATGAAGACGGGTTTCGTCTGTTCTTCCGGCTTCAACATGATCGGCTCGGCGACGCGCAATGGCCGCACGCTGGTCGCCGTGGTGCTTGGCGAGAAGTCGGCGGTCAGCCGTGCGGAGACGGCGGCGAAACTGCTCGACGAGGGATTTGACGCGCCGGCCACCGGTTCGGCCACCATCACCACGCTGGCACCTTATGGCGACACGACTTCGCCCAACGATATGCATGACGAGATCTGCAAGAAAAAGGTGGCGGAGGAGCAGTCCGAGGCCCCGCCGGTAGCCGCCAAGGATGTGCCGAAATCTCCCTATCAGGAGAAGCTCGACCATGTGCCGACGCTGGTCGCCGTTGGCCTTGGCGGCGCCACCGGCCCGGCGCCGAAGGCCCTGATCGCGCTCGGCGATCAGAATTACGCAGACGTGCCAATCCCGAGCTGGCGGCCCGACAAACCGGCTCCGGCAGGCACCGGCCCGAAAGTGGTAGGCGCCGACGCGCAAGGCGACCAGCCGGCCAAGGGTGCCAACTAGCCAATGAGCGGCTTGCCCATTCCCGTCTCGGTGCTGACCGGCTTCCTCGGCGCCGGCAAGACGACGCTGCTCAACCGGCTCCTGAAGGATCCGGCTCTCGCCGATACGGCGGTCATCATCAACGAATTCGGTGACGTGGCGATCGACCATCTGCTGGTCGAGCAGTCTTCCGACGGCATCATCCAGCTTTCCGACGGCTGCCTGTGCTGCACGGTGCGCGGCGAACTGGTCGACACGCTGGCCAATCTCGTCGACCGGCTACAGACCGGCCGTATCGCCCGCCTTGCCCGCGTTATCGTCGAGACCACGGGCCTCGCCGATCCGGCGCCGGTGCTGCAGTCGATCATGGGGCATCCAGCGCTTGTCCAGGCCTTTCGGCTCGACGGCGTCATCACCCTGGTCGACGCGGTCAATGGCAATGCCACGCTCGACGCCCATGTCGAGGCCGTCAAGCAGGTCGCGGTCGGCGACCGCATCGTACTCAGCAAGGCCGATCTGGTGACCGATGCCGGCGACCTCGACACGCTGCGGGCGCGCTTGCGGCAGCTCAATTCAGGCGCTGAACTGCTTGATGCCGGCAATTCGAAAACAGGCGTGGCGGCGCTGTTTGACTGCGGCCTCTACAATCCCGCCACCAAATCCGCCGACGTGCGGCGCTGGCTTGGCGAAGAAGTGGCGCATGATCACGACCATCACCATCACGATGGCCACGACCACGACCACGACCATCATGACCACGGCCACCGGCACGACCAGCGTGTGCGTTCCTATTCGCTCGTCCATGACGGCCCGGTGCCGTTTTCAGCCATAGAAATGTTTCTCGACCTGCTGCGTTCGACACATGGTGAGAAGCTGCTGCGTATGAAGGGCGTGATCGAACTCAGAGAAGATCCGTCACGCCCGCTGGTCATCCACGGCGTGCAGAAGATCCTGCATCCGCCGGCACGACTGCCGGCCTGGCCGGATGGTCAGCGCGGCACGCGGCTGGTGCTGATCACGCTCGACATGCCGGAAGACTATGTGCGACGGCTGTTTGCAGCCTTCACCAACCGGCCGTCGATCGACACACCTGACCGCGCGGCGCTGGAAAACAATCCGCTGGCCATCGCCGGGCTGTAGCGCCTACGCGCTACGCACGCCGCGCTCGACCAGAAATCGATGCCCGCCGGAGACGGGCGACGATTCCACCAGATGATGGCCGCTGTCGGCACAGAATGCCGGGATATCGATGACAGCGAGCGGATCGGTAGTTTCGAGCCACAGCCGACTGCCCGGCTGCATCCCGGCCAGGCGCTTTTTCGCCTTGAGCACCGGAAGCGGGCAGTTCAGGCCCTTGAGGTCATAGATAGCGGTAGCCTCGGCCACGACAGGCTCAGCCGCCGAACATGCCGAGCAACTTGTTCTTGAGCTTGGTCACCCGGCTCTCATCGGCGTTCGCAGCCTGCGTCTCGGCCGCCGGGGCAGCTTCGGCCGGCGCCGCGATGGTGGCTGTGGCGACCGGCGCTTCCTTGGCGGCCTTGGCTGCTTCCTTTTCAGCCTTGGCCGCTTCCTTTTCGGCGAGCGCCTGGGCCTTGGCGGCTTCCTTGGCCTGCTTGGCGGCCTCTATGGCGGCCAGCCTCTGTTCCTCGGCCTTCTTCTTCGCGGCGTTCTCGGCATCAAGTGCCGCCATCTTGCGACCGGCCGGTGAATCGATGCGGCCCATGCGCGCCGTCTCGGTTACCGTGCCATTGGAATTGAGCGACGGCGGATCGATCGGCACGCGCTCGCCTCGCGCCCGGCGCTTCGACCAGTCGGAGACGATGCTGGCTTCCTTGACGCCGGCGATGGTCGGCTTGGGTGGCGGCACGCTGGCCTTGAGCGCGCTGTTGAACGCCGCGTCATAGGTGCTCTGATAGGCATTGTAGGCGCTCTTCAGCGAATCCGGCTGGGTGGTTGCCGGGCAGGGACCTGTCGGATCGAAGGTCTGGCCGTCGGCGGCAACCTGGTTGAAGACATAGCGCTTCTCGCAGACATCGACCTTCGGCGGCACCTTGGTGACCTCGAAATTGTCGTAGCCGACCTTCAGCATCTTCCAGAACTCGTAGTTCGGGTCGTTGCGGTAGCGCGCCATGTTGGCGGCGGTCATGCGGAATGGAAAGGCCTCGACCTGGAACTCGGTCTGCCCACCCTGGAAGGCATCACGGCCGAAGGCATAGATCTGCTCGATCTGCGCATCGGTCATCGAATAGCAGCCCGACGACGAGCAGGCGCCGTGCACCATCAGGTTTTGGCCGGTGCGGCCATTGGCCTTGTCGTAAGCGTTTGGAAAGCCGATGTTGAAGGACAGATGGTAGTTCGAGCGCGGGTTCATCTGCGCCGGACGCACCGTATAGAAGCCTTCCGGCGCCTGGCGGTCGCCCTCGGTGTATTTGGGGCCGAGCTTGCCCGACCATTTGCAGATGTCGTAGCTCGCCACCATGTCGTAGCGGCCGTTGGTCTTGGCCTTCCAGATTTCGAGCTTGCCCTCTTCCTTGAAGATGCGGGCCATCACCGAGGAGGTGCGGATCATGCCCTTGGCCTTCATGTCGGCCAGGATCTTGTCCGGCAGCGGCTTGTTGGCTTCCGGGGCAAAGTCCTTCATCGACGAATCATTGCAGCCGGCAACGACTATCGAGCTGATGAGGACACCGGTACGGGCAAGCTTGGCAAACATGGATAAGGCTATGTCTTTCTCTCGGGCCAATGGCGTCGTAGCCGCCGAACCCGCATGCTGAACACCGACGGACCGTAAGCCCGTTAACCTTGAAAATTCCTTACCGCAAGCTTCGACCAACCGCTCACGGCAATTTCCCAAACCCTCACGGCAACTTTATTGACCCGAATGCGACGGCATTTTTGTGGCGAAATTGCTCATCGCCGCCACATTGACCAGGGCAGGCGGGCTTCCCACGGCCTTTTCCCATCAAGGGGCAGTTAAAGACTGCGGCCCATCGCCAGGTATTTTTCGCGGCGCTGCTCGCGAAAATCGGTGTTGGCGCCGGCAAATTCCTTCATCGTCTTGGCGATGAGGTCACCGGTCGCGGCAATCACCGTTTCGGGCGCACGCTGGGCGCCGCCCATCGGCTCGGGGATGATGGCGTCGATGACCTTCATCTGCAGGAGGTCCTGCGCGGTGATCTTCATATTGGTCGCCGCATCCTTCAGGCGGGTGGTGTCTCGCCATAGGATCGAGGCCGCACCCTCAGGCGAAATCACCGAATAGATGGCATGTTCGAGCATGTAGACGCGGTTAGCGGTGGCGATGGCGATGGCGCCGCCTGAACCGCCTTCGCCGATGACCACCGAGATCGACGGCACTTTCAGGCCAAGGCAGGCAGAGGTCGAGCGCGCGATCGCTTCGGCCTGGCCACGTTCTTCCGCACTGACGCCGGGATAGGCGCCAGCGGTGTCGACCAAGGTCAGAAGCGGGATCTTGAAACGGTCGGCAAGCTCCATCAAACGCACCGCCTTGCGATAGCCCTCAGGGCGCACGGAACCGAAATTGTGTTTCAGGCGGCTCGTCGTGTCCGAACCCTTTTCCTGGCCGATGATCGCAATAGGCTCGCCGCGAAAGCGGGCAAAACCGCCGACGATCGCCTGGTCCTCGCCGAAATTGCGGTCACCGGCGAGCGGCGTGAAATCGCTGAACAGGCCCTTGATGTAGTCGACGCAGTGCGGCCTGTCGGAATGGCGCGCCACCTGCACCTTCTGCCACGGCGTCAGCGCCTTGTAGAGTTCGCGCAGCGCGTCGTGGGAACGCTTCTCGAGCCTGGCGATCTCATCGGCGACGTCGACCGCCTCGCCATTCTCGGCAAGCTTCTTGAGCTCGAGGATCTTGAGCTCAAGATCCTGCACCGGCTTTTCGAAATCGAGGTAATTGTACATGCTTGGGCGGACCGATACGTCGGAAGGCAAGGACTGCGGAACCATTGAAACCAAGGCTCCGGGCGGTGAAATGTCGTCCTCACATAGCGATATGAGGCCTAGTCGGCAAGCGGATGATGATCGTTGACCAGCCGCACCAGCCGCTCTTCCAGCACATGGGTGTAAATCTGTGTCGTCGATATGTCGGCATGGCCAAGCAGCTGCTGCACGGCCCTGAGATCGGCACCGTTCTGCAAGAGATGGCTGGCGAAAGCATGGCGCAGCACGTGCGGCGATATCTTCGCCGAGGCGATGCCGGCCCGCGCCGCCAGCCCCTTCAGGTCGCGGGCAAAGACCTGGCGCGAGAGATAGCCGCTGTCGGACGCTGCCGGAAACAGGAACGGGCTGTCGGCGAAAGCGGGCACTTTGGCGCGGGCGGCTAGCCAGGTCTTCATCGCCACCCGCGCCTTGGCCGAGAGCGGCACCATGCGTTCCTTGTCGCCCTTGCCGCGCACCATGAAGAAACGGTCGTCGCGCTGCGCCACCGTGACCGGCAGGCCCACCAGCTCGGAAACGCGCAAACCGGTGGCGTAGAGCACCTCGACCAGTGCGTGCAGGCGAAGTGCTGCCAGACTGTCAGCGTAGCCGAGCCCGGCGTCACCGGCTTCCTGTGCGGCGCGGTCGATCAGCCGCCCGGTCTCGGCCTCGCTCATCGTCTTGGGCAGCGGGCGGCCCTTTTTCGGGCTGTCCAGCGTGCCGGTCGGGTCATCGGTGCGCAGGCCCTCGGAATAGAGGAACTTGAAGAACTGACGGATCGCCGACAGTTTGCGCGCCTGCGAGGTCGAAGCGAAGCCGCGCGCGGCAATGTCGTCGAGATAGGCGCGGATATCGGCGGCGACCGCTCCGGCAAGCCCGCCATCGATCCCGCTCGAAGCATCTTCAAGGTCGCGGCGATAGGAGGAAAGCGTGTTTTCGGCAGCGCCGCGCTCGGCGCTCATCATTTCCAGGAAGGCTTCGATGCGGGCGGCGCTGTTCATGTCCTGTTGGTCAGTCTTCGCGGATCAGTTTTTCTTGGGATTGAGCTTTTCCTGCGGGATGCGCACGCTCATCTCGGCTTTTTTTGGCTCGACGAACATCACCAGCGCGAACATCGTACCATAGGCAATGCCGGCCAGAATCGCGAGGGTCACGACAAAGCGAAACAGTGTCGGCATCAATTTTCGCTCGTCTTCTTGTTCTGCGTTTCCAAGCCCTGTGCCCTTATGGGACGCCAATCCGACCAATTCAAGGAAGAAGCAGAGGCTTGTTAGCAACTTCTGATGCAGGCATCTCCCGGCCGATATAGGCTCCCCTGTGCTCGGCGCGCTTGACGCAAACGGGCTTTTCATGTCGATACGCCGGCAAAGAGGGTCCAAGAAACAGCTGATGAACGCGCACCAGGCAAATCCTCCAGGCGAGACCCACGCCGCGCTGCTTGGCCGGCTGGGTAGCCGGACCATCGTCTTTGTCGGCCTGATGGGCGCCGGCAAGACGGCGATCGGCCGCAAGGTGGCGACAATGCTTTCGCTGCCTTTCATCGATAGCGATCAGGAGATCGAGAGCGTCTCGCGCATGACCGTGCCGGAGCTGTTCGAGCGCTATGGCGAGACCGAGTTCAGGGCGCTGGAACAGCGCGTCATCCTGCGCGTGCTGGAGAACGGTCCACAGGTGCTGTCGACCGGCGGCGGCGCCTTCATGAATGCACAGACGCGCGAGGCCATCGCCGCGCACGGCGTGTCGGTGTGGCTGAAGGCCGAACTCGACCTGCTGATGGAGCGGGTTTCGAAGAAGCAGAACCGGCCGCTTTTGAAAAGTGCTGATCCCCGCGCCGTGCTGGAGCGGTTGATGGGAGAGCGCTATCCGGTCTATGCGACCGCCGATGTCACCGTGCCGACCCGCGACGACCGCAAGGAAGTCATCGCCGCCGAGGTGCTGGACGCACTGTGCCGGCATTTCGGCATCGATGAAATTGCAGCGACGGGCGAGGTCGAATCGTGAGCGCGGATCAGCCCGTCACCGTCGAAGTCGGGCTTGGCGACCGGGCCTACGACATATTGATCGGTTCAGGATTGTTATCCCGCGCGGGCGCCGAGATTTCGCACCGGCTGCCGGGCACACGCGCTGCCGTCGTCACCGACGAGAATGTCGCTGCCGCGCATCTGGGTACGCTGAAGGCCGGGCTTGAGAAGGGTGGCATCCAGCCCACCGTCATCACGATGCCGCCGGGCGAGAAAACCAAGAGCTTTGCCCATCTCGAGACGGTGGTCGATGGCTTGCTGGCAGCCAGGCTGGAGCGCGGCGACGTCGTCATCGCGCTTGGCGGCGGCGTCATCGGCGATCTCACCGGTTTTGCCGCCGGCATTGTGCGGCGTGGCATGAATTTCGTTCAGATCCCGACCTCGCTGCTGGCGCAGGTCGATTCCTCCGTCGGTGGCAAGACCGGCATCAACAGCCCGCGCGGCAAGAACCTCGTCGGCGTTTTCCTGCAGCCGAAGCTGGTGCTGGCCGACACGCAAGTGCTCGACACGCTGCCGATCCGAGAATTCCGCGCCGGCTATGCCGAGCTCGCCAAATACGGGCTGATCGACCGGCCGGAGTTTTTTGGCTGGCTGGAAGCGAACTGGAGACAAGTTTTCGCTGGCGGGCCGGAAAGGGCGCAGGCGATTGCCGAGGCCTGCCGCGCCAAGGCCGATGTCGTCGCGCGCGACGAGTTCGAAACCGGCGACCGCGCCCTGCTCAATCTTGGCCACACATTCGGCCATGCGCTCGAAGCCGCCACGCAGTATGACGGGGCTCGCCTCGTCCATGGCGAAGGCGTCGCCATCGGCATGGCGCTGGCGCATCGGTTCTCCTCGCGGCTCAATCTGGCCAGCCCCGACGACGCGGCACGCGTCGAGGCGCATCTGCGTGCCGTCGGCCTGCCCTGGCGGATGGCCGATATTCCAGGCGATTTGCCCGATGCCGAGGCGCTGCTTTCCTTCATCAGCCAGGACAAGAAGGTGTCGCGCGGGGCGCTGACCTTCATCCTGACACGCGGCATCGGCCAGGCCTTTATCGCCAAGGATGTACCGGCCTCGGAAGTGCTGGCGTTCCTCGGCGAAAATCATCCAGCCAACGCGAAAGCCGGCTGAGATGGACACCGGCTGGACAGTCGTCGCCGTCCTTGCCATCCTCATCCTGCTGTTCGTTGCCGTGCGCACGCGCCTGCTTGCCGTGTTCGGCTACGAGCTGTCGCGCATCGAGCCGCAGCGCTCGAGCGAGGCCGAATTGCGCGGTGCGGTCGACGATTTCCGCCGTGACGGCCAGGTGGTGCGCGAGGACCGCGACCGCGTCGGTGGCCTGTTCGATCTGGCCGAACTTGAAGTCTCCGATATCATGGTGCATCGCACCAACATGCGTTCGGTCAATGCCGACAATCCGCCAGAAGCCGTGGTGCGCGAGATCCTGCAGAGCCCGCACACCCGCATGCCGCTGTGGAAGGGCTCGCTCGACAACATTGTCGGCGTGCTGCACGCCAAGGATTTGCTGCGTGCGCTGAACGAAGTCGGCAACGACTTTTCCAGGATCGACGTGATGAAGATCGCCTCCAAGCCGTGGTTCGTGCCTGACACCACGACGTTGCAGGAGCAGCTCAATGCCTTCCTGCGCCGCAAGGCGCATTTCGCCATCGTCGTCGATGAATATGGCGAAGTCGAAGGGCTGGTGACGCTGGAGGACATCATCGAGGAGATCGTCGGCGAAATCGCCGACGAGCACGATGTCGACATCCAGGGCGTCAAGCAGGAGGCGGATGGCTCCGTCGTCGTCGACGGCACGGTGCCAATCCGCGACCTGAACCGTGCGCTGGACTGGAACCTGCCGGACGAGGAAGCGACCACCATTGCCGGCCTCGTCATCCACGAGGCGCAGTCAATCCCCGAGGAAAAGCAGGCCTTCACCTTTCACGGCAAGCGCTTCATTGTCATGAAGCGCGACAAGAACCGCATTGCCAGAGTAAGGATCAGGCCCGTCGCGTAGCGGCCCGGCGGCTATGTTACCAATCCTTCATTGGAACTTCGCGGCATCACGGTGCATTTTGCGCTGGGGCGGCCAGGAGAAAATGATGATCGATCGGCGAACCCTGCTTTTGGCGTCAATGGCCGCTCTTTTGCCGGCCACGGCTTTTGCGCGCCAGTCGTCGCCATCTCCCAAGACCTTCGACTACGGCCAGGCCAAGCTCGATATCTATGCGCCGGACGACGCGAAAAACCTCCCAGTCGTCTTCTTCGTCCATGGCGGCGCCTGGGAATACGGCAAACGCAGCCAGGTGGGCGCCAAGCCGGACTTCCTGCTCGCCAACGGTTTCTGCTTCGTCTCCATCGATTACCGCATGCTGCCCGATGCCGATGTCGCCACCCAGGCCGGCGATGTCGAAAAGGCCTATGCCTATGTCAGGGCCAACATTGCCGGGCATGGCGGCGACCCCAACCGGATCATCGGCATGGGCCATTCGGCCGGCTGCCATCTCATCGCCTTGACAGGTATGCGCGGCGGGTTGCCCGGTGTCGCCGGCCTGCTTCTGGACGACACCAGGGCTTATGATCTCGCGGCGCTTGAGAAAAATGGCGGTATGGTGCGGGCCTATGCAAGGGTGTTTTCCGATCCGTCGCAATGGGCGGCCCTGTCGCCGGCGAGCTATGTCGATGGCCGCAAGCATCCGCCGACCTTCATCGCCTATTCCGGCGCATCGGGGCGTGGCGAGGATTCCAAGACCTTTGCCGAGCGCCTGCGCGCCACCGGCACTGAGGTGACGCTATTCGATGGCAGTGCCTATACGCACATGTCGATCAACCACGATTTCGGCGAAGACGGTGATGCGCTGACCGCCGCGGCGCTAGCGTTCCTGAAGTCGACGGTCGGCTGATCCCTGCTGACTTCTGCTCGGCCGTCCCTGCGCTGGATCATGCCAAAAGCGGGGCCGGGATATTGCCGTGCGGACATCCCTGGGTGCAATTGGTCTTCATGAATTGGAGAAAAATTGCATGAATGGTGCCGATGTCCTGTGCGACGTGCTTTTGGCCAATGATGTGACGGTCTGCTTCGCCAATCCCGGCACATCCGAAATGCATTTTGTCGCCGCGCTGGACCGTAAGCCTGAGATGCGTTGCGTGCTCGGCCTGTTCGAAGGCGTGGTAACGGGTGCGGCCGACGGCTATGCGCGCATGACCGACCGTCCGGCCGCGACGCTGCTGCACACAGGTCCGGGCCTGGCCAACGGGCTGGCCAACATGCACAACGCCCGCCGCGCCAGGACGCCGATGATCAACATCGTTGGCGACCATGCCTCCTACCACCTGCCGCTCGACGCGCCGCTGACCAGCGATATCGAGGGCCTTGCGGCGCCGATGTCCAACTGGGTGCGCCGGATCGCGGGGCCAGCCGACGTTCAGCCGGCCACGGAGGCGGCGTTTCGCGCCTCGCTGACGCCGCCCTGTGTCACAACGCTGATCCTGCCGGCGGATGCCGCTTGGGGCGGCGCTGATCCGGCCTCACCAGGCAAGGTCGTCCTTGCATCGCCGCCTGCGATCGACAGGTATGCGGTGCGCGAGATCGCAGCGGCCATCCGTGCCGCTCCAGGCCGCGTCGGGATGGTCGTTCGCGGGCGCGCGGCGCGGGCCGATGCGCTTGAGATCGCCGGGCAGATTTCGACAGGCAGCGATGTCCGCCTGTTCAGCGAGGTTCTGATCGCGCGCATGCAACGCGGGCGTGGACGTGTCGCGCCGACCCGCATCCCCTATCCGGTCGATGCGGCAATAGCGGCCCTGCGGGATATCGACGTTCTGGTGCTGGTCGGCGGCAAGGAGCCGGTCGCTTTCTTTGCCTATCCGGGAAAACCGGGGCGGCTCGTGCGCGACGATTGCCAGGTGCTGACGCTCGCCGCCCATGGTCAGGATTTGCATGCGGCGCTGGAAGCGCTTCGCGACGAGCTTGGCATCAAGCCGTCGCAGCAGACCGTGTTCGCGACCGCTTTTCCCGACGAGGCAACGCCAAGCGGCAAGCTGACGGACGACGCCATCGCACTGTCGGTGGCGCGCAAACTGCCGGACAATGCGATCGTCTGCGACGAGGCGGTCACTTCGGCCCGGCGTTTTTTCGCGCTGTCGGCTTTTGCCGCGTCGCACGATTACATGATGGGCACCGGCGGATCGATCGGCGGCGGCATTCCGATGGCCACCGGAGCGGCGATCGCCTGTCCCGACCGCAAGGTGATCAATCTGGAGGCCGATGGCAGCGGCATGTACACGGTGCAGGGGCTGTGGACGCAGGCTCGCGAAAATCTCGACGTGCTGACGATCATCTTCTCCAACCGGACCTACGCGATCCTGCATGGCGAGATGCGCAATGTCGGCGTCAACGCGATCGGCGAGAACGCCAGGCGCATGCTCGACCTCGACCATCCCGCGCTGGACTGGGTGTCGCTGGCCAAGGGCATGGGCGTGGAAGCGGCGCGCGCCGACACCTGCGAGCGCTTCGATGCGCTGCTCGACAGCGCTCTGTCGCGGCGCGGGCCGTTCCTGATCGAAGCGGTGATCTGACCGCGCTGCGATCGGGGACCTACCAGCGCGTCTTTTCGCCGGGAGCGGCCGGTTCGATCGCCAGCGCGTGCACGCCGGCCTTCAACTCGTCGGCCAGCAATTCGTTGACTGCACGGTGGCGGTCGATGCGGCTCATGCCGGCAAAGGTGGACGAGACGACGCGGACGCGAAAATGTGTCTCGCCGGTGCCGTCATAGGCGCCGTGATGATCGGAGCCATGATGGTGATGGCCGGCGTGGAGATGGCTTTCGTTGATGATGACCAGCCGCTCGGGCGAAAATGCCTTGTTGAGCTTGTCTTCCATGGTCGCCTGTATGGACATTGCCGTCTCCGTTCACCACATATGGCTGGCGTACCAGCCCCAGGGGCCGCTGTTTCGCAACTAAATCCGCCATTCGCCTGCTTTATGCTGCGATTCAGCGGTTAGGGCGATGATCGCGAAAATGTCAATTCTTGTTTCGCATCTGCGAACGCCCCATAAATGGGTGAGATGAAGCCGTATCCCAAATATTTCGAGAAGATTCGCGTCCGCCCCGACAAGGACGCGGAGCTGAAGTCGCATTCGCCGATCTGCCAATGGGACGGCTGCAAGGAGGCGGGCACCCATCGCGCGCCGGTCGGGCGGATGAAGGAGGGCGAGTATTTCCGCTTCTGCTTCGACCATGTGCGCGAGTACAACAAGGGCTTCAACTATTTCTCCGGCGTGCCGGACACCGAGGTGGCGCGCTTCCAGAAGGAAGCCATGACCGGTCACCGGCCGACCTGGAAGATGGGCGTCAACGGCGCCTCGACGCGCCCCTCTCCCGGTATGGCGTCGCCCGATATGGCACAGATGCGCTCCGGCCGCGCCGGCTATTACAACCGCATGCGCGACCCGTTCGACCTGTTCAAGGGACCGAAGGATCCGCGCGAGGCGCGCGAGCGCAAGGCGAAGCCCCTTGAGGCCAAGGCGCTGGAAACGCTTGGCCTTGATACAAAGGCGACTGGCAAGGATATCAAGGCGCGCTATAAGGAACTTGTGAAACGTCACCATCCGGATGCGAATGGTGGCGATAGAGGTTCGGAAGACCGGTTCCGCGATGTGCTGCAGGCCTATCGCGTGCTCAAACAGGCGGGCCTGTGCTGAGCGACCCTATGGTTTGTGTCGTTTTCCAACTTTCATAAGGTTGGAAAAGGCTTTAAGACCGCCCCCGAACAAAATCGATTGCCGGCGAAACCGGATGTTTCGCCCGTGGAGACGTTGAGAGATATGAACAAGGTCGATCGCGACATCGCCAACCTGCCCGACACGACGGTGTCGGTGAAGGAAAAATTCGGCTTCGAGTCCAAGATGGTGGTGCCAGCCTATTCGGTAACATCAGAGCATGTGCCGGACATCGATCCGGACTATCTGTTCGACAAGGCGACGACCTTGGCCATTCTCGCCGGCTTTGCCTACAACCGCCGCGTCATGGTTTCGGGCTATCACGGCACCGGCAAGTCGACCCATATCGAACAGGTCGCCGCCCGCCTCAACTGGCCTTGCGTGCGCGTCAACCTCGACAGCCATGTCAGCCGTATCGATCTCGTCGGCAAGGATGCGATCGTCGTCAAGGACGGCTTGCAGATCACCGAATTCCGCGATGGCATCCTGCCCTGGGCCTACCAGCACAATGTCGCGCTCTGCTTCGACGAATATGACGCCGGCCGCCCTGACGTGATGTTCGTCATCCAGCGCGTGCTGGAATCGTCGGGCCGGCTGACGCTGCTCGACCAAAGCCGGGTCATTCGTCCGCATCCGGCGTTCCGGCTGTTCTCGACCGCCAACACGGTTGGGCTGGGCGACACCACCGGCCTTTATCACGGCACCCAGCAGATCAATCAGGCGCAGATGGACCGCTGGTCGATCGTCACCACGCTCAACTATCTGCCGCACGACAATGAAGTCGCCATCGTGCTGGCCAAGGCCAAGCATTATCGCGATGGCAAGGGCAAGGACATCGTCAACAAGATGGTGCGCGTCGCCGACATGACGCGCTCTGCCTTCATCAATGGCGACCTGTCGACCGTGATGAGCCCGCGTACCGTCATCACCTGGGCCGAAAATGCCGAGATCTTCGGCAATATCGGCATGGCATTCCGGCTGACCTTCCTCAACAAGTGCGACGAACTGGAGCGTTCGGTGGTGGCCGAGTTCTACCAGCGCGCCTTTGGTGAGGATCTGCCGGAGAGCGCCGCCAACGTGGTGCTGGGGTGACATCACTCCATGGGAACAACCTGTCGGACGTTCCTGTGGAGCTTTTCAATCCTCTGCTTTGGTCTCTGTCAGGCAGCCATGGCGCAGAATGAACCATTCAAGTCCGGGCAAATCTGGACGTATCATGGGGCAACTCCAATATCCTCGCGGTTGATCATAGGTGCGGTCGATAACCTGGAAGGCGAAGATCAACCGATCGTGTCGATTTCAGTCACTGATGCGCCCATACCGAATGACGGAAAACCACTCCAAACCGTTCCCCACCTGCCTATAGCGGCTAACGTGCTTAGGGAGAGTGTGGTTGAGCTCGAGGGGACTGGACCAATTCCCGATAGCTTCGGCCATGGATACAGTCTCTGGAGACAGGCATATGACAGTGGCAAGGGAGGCTATTTTACAATCTCGGTGCAAGAGATTGTTGGCATCCTGCGCACTCAGCTCGGCCAGCAGCCGGCGGCGAAATAGAGATAGATAATGGCGGGTCCGGGCGACAACACGCGCAACAAGTCGAAGACGGGGTCTGAAGCCGACAGCTTCAAGCGCGCTGTCACCGTCTGCATGCGCGCCATTGCCGGCGACAAGGAACTGGAAGTCGGCTTCGCCAAGGACAGGCCGGCGCTTGCCGGCAGTCGTGCGCGTTTGCCCGAACTGCCGAAGAAGGCATCGAAGACCGATATCGCCATCACCCGCGGTCTAGGCGATTCCATGGCGCTGAAGCGCGCCTGCCATGACGTGCGCATCCACACCAAGCTGGCGCCGGAAGGCAAGGCGGCCCGTGCCATCTACGACGCGGTCGAGCAGGCCCGCGTCGAGGCGATCGGCAGCCGCGCCATGCAGGGCGTCGCCGATAATATCGGCTCGATGCTGGAGGACAAATACGCCAAGGCCAATCTCGTCGACGTCAAGGACAAGGCCGACGCGCCGATCGAGGAAGCGCTGGCGCTGATGGTGCGCGAGAAGCTGACCGGCCGGCCGATCCCGAAGAGCGGCGAGCGGCTGGTCGAGTTGTGGCGCCCCTGGGTCGAGGAAAAGGCCAAGGCCGACCTCGACGGACTGTCAGCCAAGCTTGGCGACCAGCAGGCCTTCGCCCGCGTCGTGCGCGAGATGCTGGCCTCCATGGAAATGGCCGAGGAACTCGGCGACGACCAGGAGACGGAAGACTCCGAGGACAATGACGAAAACCAGCCGCAAGGCGAGGAGCAGAGTGAGGAGGGCGGCGAAGAGGATTCCGGCTCCGAGCAGTCGCAGTCCGAGGATGCCGAGGCTTCAGCCGATGACGAGCAGTCGTCCGAGACGGAGGCCTCCGACGCCACCGCCGACGATCTGTCCGATGATGACGATGCTGATGCCGAGACGCCCGGCGAGGCTAGGCGCAACGACAATCCCTTCACCAATCTGCCGAAGGAGATCGACTACAAGGTCTACACCACTGCTTTCGACGAGACTGTCGGTGCCGAGGAACTGTGCGAGGAAGAAGAACTCGACCGGCTGCGCGCCTTCCTCGATAAGCAGCTTGCCAATCTGTCCGGTGTCGTTGGACGACTGGCCAACCGGCTGCAGCGCCGGCTGATGGCGCAGCAGAACCGGTCCTGGGATTTCGATCTGGAAGAGGGCTATCTCGATCCGGCGCGGCTGGTGCGCGTCGTTATCGACCCGATGCAGCCGCTGTCCTTCAAGCAGGAACGCGACACCAAATTCCGCGACACGGTGGTGACGCTGGTGCTCGACAATTCAGGCTCGATGCGCGGCCGGCCGATCACGGTCGCCGCCACCTGTGCCGACATTCTTGCGCGCACGCTCGAGCGCTGCGGCGTCTCGGTCGAGATCCTCGGCTTCACCACAAGGGCGTGGAAGGGCGGCCAGGCGCGCGAAAAGTGGCTGAAGGACGGCAAGCCGCCGAACCCCGGCCGCCTCAACGATCTGCGCCACATCATCTACAAATCCGCCGACCATCCGTGGCGCCGCGCACGGCGCAATCTCGGCCTGATGATGCGCGAAGGCCTGCTCAAGGAAAACATCGACGGCGAGGCACTGCTGTGGGCACACAACCGGCTGATCGCCCGGCCCGAACAGCGTAAGATCCTGATGATGATCTCGGATGGCGCGCCGGTCGACGATTCGACGCTTTCCGTGAACCCGGGCAACTATCTGGAGCGCCATCTGCGCGCCGTCATCGAACTGATCGAGACGCGCTCGCCGGTGGAACTGCTGGCCATCGGCATCGGCCATGACGTCACGCGCTATTATCGCCGCGCCGTCACCATCGTCGATGCTGAGGAACTGGCCGGCGCCATGACCGAGCAACTGGCTTCGCTGTTTGCCGAAGAAAGCGCGAAGGATACGCGTCGCGGCGGCATGCGGCGCGCCGGATGATCTTCTCGCCGGGCGGGGTTCGGCAGACGCTTTTCGCCACCATCGCCTTGCTTAGCGGCATGGCATCGGCTGGCTCGGCTCCGGTCGAGCCCGTCGTGGTTTCGGCACGCCCGATCACCGAATTCCATATTGGCCGCGCCGACAAGCAGTTCGGCCCGCTCGAATTCGTCGGCGGGCTGGAAATGACCTCGCCGTCACGCGATTTCGGCGCGCTGTCGGCCTTTCGGTTTCTGAAGGCGGGCAGCGATTTCATCGGCGTGGCCGATACCGGCTATTGGTTCTTCGGCACTGTGGCCCGCGACGCCGACAGGCGACCTGTGGGCATCGAGAACTTCCGCATGCAGCAGATGGTCGACCAAAGCGGCCAGCCGATCGACGAGAAATGGGAAGTCGATGCCGAAGGCCTCGCGATCAAGGATGGCATCGCCACAGTTGGTTTCGAGCGCAACCATCGCGTCGCCCAATTCAGGATCGATCCTGATGACATGAAGGCGCCGTTCCGGCAGCTGGATTTCCTGGTGCCGGCGCGGGAGCTGCGCCAGAACCGCGGCTTCGAGACCGTCACCCACGCCAATGCCAATGGCCAGCATCAGGGCGGACTGGTCGTGGTCTCGGAAAAGAGCCTCGACAAATCAGGCAACATGTATGCCGCCATCATCGAAGGGCCGCACAAGGGCGTCTTCACCGTCAAGCGCAACGGCGATTTCGACATCACCGATGGCGCCTTCCTGCCGGATGGCGACCTTTTGCTGCTGGAGCGCAGTTTCACCATGGCGGGTGGGCTCAAGATGCGGCTGCGGCGCATCCATGGCGAGAGCGTCGAGAAGGGCGCGGTCGCCGACGGGCCGGTGCTGCTGGAAGCCGACATGGGCTACCAGATCGACAATATGGAAGGTCTCGACATCTGGACCCGCGACGACGGCGCGCTGATGGTGTCGCTGATCTCCGACGACAACCACTCGATCCTGCAGCGCAACCTCTATCTGGAATTTATCCTGCACCAGGATTGAGCGGCGCTCCAACTGCGAAACTGACGTTGAGGGTTTCAACGTCGGGTTCGATTTTGGGGCGGCTGCGCGTTGGCGAACGGCTTCGCTCCCACTCCGTCGCTGCTTCGCAGCACAGCGCCAACCAAACCGCTTGGCGCTGCGACGGACGCCATAGGGGAAGAACTGTTACCCATGTATCCGGATCAAACTGTTACCCATCTATCGGCTGGACAAGCGAAGCTCGATGGAGTGGGGGTCGACTGTTCGTCATTCGATCGACGCTGATCAAAACACTTTAGTGCAGACTTGACTATTTATGCGATCGGCGCAATACTCAAGCCCATGCTTAACCATTCCGAAATCGACAGCATCCTTCGCGCTCTGGTCGAGCCGACCCGCCGCCAGATCCTGGAACGGTTGAGCCGCGGACCGGCCACCGTCAGTCAGTTGGCGGAGCCGTTCGGCATGACGTTTGCCGCCGTGCTGCAGCATCTGCAGGCGCTGGAGGCCTGCGGGCTCATCCGCAGCGAAAAGATCGGGCGGGTGCGCACCTGCCGGATCGAACCGGGCGGGCTCGCTCCGCTCGCTGACTGGATCACCGAACGCCGCATACCGGTGGAACGCCACCTCGACCGTCTCGGTGAGATTCTGGCCGAGACGGACCAATCATCCCCAAAAGTTCAAGATCAGGAAAAGGACGACCAACCATGAACCAGATCGCCCCCGTGAAAGACGATCCCTCCGTTATCCACTCGACCTTCACCATCGAACGGACCTATCCGCATTCGCCGGCCAAAGTCTTCCATGCCTTTGCCGACAAGGCGACGGTGCGGCGCTGGCGGGTCGAAGGCGATGGTTTCATCATCGCCGAATTCAGCTTCGATTTTCGCGTCGGCGGTGGCGAGGTGTCGCGCTTCAGCTATAGCGGCGGCCCGGAGGTCAGGCTCGACGCTCAGTTCCAGGACATCGTTCCCGACCGGCGCATTGTTTTCTCCTATCGGATGGCAGTCGGGCCGCAGCCCATGTCGGCATCGCTGACCACGATTGAACTGACGCCTTCAGGCGAAGGCACGCGGCTGACATATACCGAGCAGGGCGCCTTCTTCGATGGTGTCGATTCCGCCAAGGGACGGGAGGAGGGGACTCGCGGGTTGCTGGAAGCCCTTGCCGCGGAGCTCCAGAAGTCAAAGTAAACTCGAACCGCCAGCGACGGCCTTGGTCAGGACCGTGAGCCGTTGGTGGCGATCCAGATGACGTGACGCGCGCCGCGCTTGCCGTTGGCGCGCGCGTTGACCTCCTCGACCGTGAAACCCGCCTGCTTCAACCGCCTGACAAAGCCGCTGTCCGGCCCCTGCGACCACACCGCCAGCACGCCGCCCGGTTTGAGGGCGCTGCGCGCGGCACCGAGACCCGCCAGGCTGTAGAGGGCGTCATTGCCCTTGTGGACGATGCCTTCGGGACCATTGTCGACGTCGAGCAGGATCGCGTCCCAGGCAACGGGCTCGGAGCGTATCAGCTGCCCGACATCGGTCTCCTGGATGGTAACGCGGGGATCGTCGAGACAACCGCCGAACACTTCGGCCATCGGACCGCGCGCCCAGGCGACCACTGCTGGTACCAACTCGGCGACGGCAACGCTGGCATCCTTGCCGAGTTCGGCCAAGGCAGCGCGCAGCGTGAACCCCATGCCAAGGCCGCCGATCAGGATCTTCGGCTGCCGATGGCCCACAATCCTTTGGCAGGACAGTTTCGCCAGCGCTTCCTCGGAGCCGCTGAGGCGGCTGTTCATCAGCTCGTTGGTGCCGAGCATGATCGAGAATTCCGAACCGCGCCGCTTGAGGCGAAGCTCTTGTCCGCCATCACCGGTCTTTGCCGAATCGAGCTGGACCCAAGGAATCAAGGTCTTTGTCCGACCACGATCTTTTCCGAAAACCGGAGGCCACTTTTCGGGATCATGGTTTAAACCGCGACCGCCGGCTGGCCCCAGCGGGCAGCGAGCAGCCGGTAGGGGATGAGCGCGACCACGGCGATGATCAGCTTCACCGAGAGGTCGCCGAGCGCCCAGGAGACCCAGCGCATCGCGTCGACATGGAAGACGCCCATCAGCGGCGCCGTTTCAAGCGCAAAACTGTCGTTCGGGCCGGCAAAAGCGAAAGCGGCCGAGAAAGCGACGGTGAAGAACACGACGGTGTCGAACACCGATCCGACCAGCGTGCCGATGATCGGCGCCCGCCACCAGCTCTGCCGGCGCAGCCGGTTGAACACGGTGACGTCGAGCAACTGCGCGGTCAGGAAGGCGGCACCGGAAGCGGCCGCGATGCGCACCAGCCTGTCGGCCGCGGTCTCGAATTCGATCAGGCCATGGCGAAACAGGAAGGGCGGGACAAGGATCGAGCAGACCACCGCCGTCATGAAGCCGACAAAGACGATCCGGCGGGCCACGGCAGGCCCGTAGCGGCGGTTGGCGAGGTCGGTGACCAGGAAGGAGAAGGGATAGGTGAAAGCGCCCCAGGTGAGCAGGTCGGCCAGCGACAGGCCGCCGATCTGACCCTGCATCGGGAACTGCACGAGGATGTTCGATGCCACGACGACAAGCGCCATGGCGGCCACGAAGGGCAAATATCGCGAGAAGGAAGACATTTTTTTATCCTGGGTAATGGAACCAGCGGAGCATCATGCCCATCGGGCCGGTGCTCGCTTCGTATTTGGGGCATCGGATTGTCGAACCTTGCGGCTTCTATCCGATGCCTCAGGCCGACAAGAGGTTAGCCAGGGGCCAACAAGAGGTCGGCCGGGCGGTCTTCCCCCGCCTTGTCAGGTATTAGGCAGCGACCTGTTCGGCCAGCTTCTTGGCGATCTGCTTCTTCAGCAGACGCGCGCGCTGCGACAGTTCCTTGATGTCGGCCTTGGCCAGGAAAGCGTCGAGACCGCCGCGATGTTCGACCGAACGCAGCGCGTTGGCCGAGATGCGCAGGCGCACATTCTGGTTCAGCGCTTCCGAAATCAGCGTCACATTGACGAGGTTCGGCAGGAAGCGGCGCTTGGTCTTGTTGTTGGCGTGGCTCACATTGTTGCCGGTCATAACTGCCTTGGCAGTGAGTTCGCAGGTGCGGGACATGGTTCTAACCTTCAGTTCTTTCGAGACCTGCCAAACCTTTGTGCCCACGCCGGGTGGCGCGCGGTTCTGGTCAGGCGGCCTTATGGAAAAGTTGGCGTTCCATAGTTGCATTTCGCCGGGGCGTCAAGCTCCAGCTTGCCCACGGAAGCGCCCGGGATTTCATATTAAGGCCGGATTTCATCCTATAAGCGGTCTTATAGGGACACGCCAGACCGGAGTCGCCCGCCTCCGGCCGAAAAATCAAGGATCCGATCCCGCCATGCCTCGTTTGTCTCACGCGCTCGTTGCCGCGCTTGCCATCGCCTTGCCGTCCGCCGCATCGGCGGCCTCACCGCAGTCCTTTAAGGGCGAATACACGGTGTCGTTCCTTGGCCTCTCGATCGCGAGATCGACCTTCGCGAGCCATTACGAGAACGGCGCCTACTTGATCGACGGTACTGTCAAATCAGCGGGCCTCGCCAAGCTGTTCGACGACACACGGGGCACGATTTCATCCAAGGGCACGATTTCCGGCAAGAAGCTGGTGCCGCAGGCGTTCCGCGCCGATTACACCTCCGGCAAGAAGGCGTCCTCGATCGACATCCGCTTTACCAATGGCGCGGTGACCTCGACGCAAGTCATCCCCGCCCCGGGCAAGCGCGACCCCAGCAACTGGGTGCCGATGGGTGCCAGCGACCTGGCGGCGGTGCTCGATCCGATGGCGGCTACCGTCATCCACGCCGACAGTCTGGACCAGGTCTGCGGCCGCACGGTGAAATTCTATGATGGCGAGATGCGCGCCGATCTGACGCTGACCTATGATTCGAAAGGCACGATATCGGTGCCGGGCTACAAGGGCGACACCATCACTTGCCGGATGGGCTTCGAGCCGGTGGCGGGTTATCGCAAGGGGCGCAAGGCGCTCAACTATCTCAAGAACAAGAGCCGCATGATGGTGACGTTTGCACCGCTCGGCCAAACCGGCGTATATGCGCCGATCCACGCGACGGTCGGAACGCAGATCGGCACCTTGACCATCAGCGCCGGGCGTTTCGAAGCGGTACAATAGGCACGCCACTGAAGACAGAGGAGGGCGCGCCACGGGAGAAAAAATGGCGCGCGCAACACTGATCGGCTTTTCGGCGGTCGCCATGTGGGCGCTTCTGGCGCTGCTCACGGATGCATCCGGCAAAGTGCCGCCGTTCCTGTTGTCGGCAATCACCTTTTCGATCGGCACCGGGGTCGGGCTGCTCGCACGGCTGTTCATGCCGGCCGCCGGCAGGAGCCAGAAGATTCCATCCCAGGTCTGGGTGATCGGCATTGCCGGCCTGTTCGGTTACCACTTTTTCTATTTCACCGCGCTGCGCAACGCGCCGGCGGTCGAGGCTAGCCTGATCGCTTATCTCTGGCCGCTGCTGATCGTGCTCGGCTCGGCGCTGATGCCGGGTGAAAAACTGGCGTGGAACCATGTCGTTGGTGCGTTGCTTGGCCTTGCCGGCACCGTGCTGATCGTCACCAAGGGCGGCGGCCTAGCCTTCGACGCGCGCTATACGTTCGGCTATGCCATGGCCGCCGTCTGCGCCGTACTGTGGTCGTCCTATTCGCTTCTATCGCGACGCTTTCCTTCGGTGCCGACGAGCATCGTCACCTGGTTCTGCGCGGCAACAGCGGTGCTGTCGCTCATCTGCCATCTGGCGCTGGAACAGACCGTGTTGCCGGACGGTGCCGGCCAGTGGCTGGCCGTGCTCGGCCTTGGCCTGATGCCGGTGGGTGCGGCCTTCTATGCCTGGGACATCGGCGTCAAACGCGGCAACATCCAGGTGCTGGGCGCGGCAAGCTATGCGGCGCCGCTTTTGTCGACTCTGGTGCTGATCGCGGCCGGTGTGGCCGAGCCGTCGCTGCGCATCCTTGCTGCCTGCGTGCTCATCACCGGTGGTGCTGCCCTGGCGGCAAAATCGCTGTTCCAGCGCAAGCCGGCATCTGCCGAAAGTGGAGCTGGGGCATCCGAAAGCGGAGCTGGGGCATGACGATGCCGTTTGCCGGCGGCATCGACGCCAATGCCAATGCAACGCTGATCTTCTCGCTGGCGGCGGCTGTGATTTACGCCTTCACGCTTGGCATGCCGCCGAGCCTCGCTCGCTCAGCGGCAAAGACACTGTCGGTCGCCATGCTTGCCGTGCTGGCGGGGCTGCAGGGCGGCCCGCTGCTGCTGGTCGTGGCCCTCGCGCTCAGCGCCATTGGCGACGCCTTCCTGTCACGTGACGGCGACAAGGTGTTTCTCGGCGGGCTGGCCAGTTTTCTCGCCGCCCACATCGTCTACATCGCGCTGTTCCTGCGCAGTGGTGGCAGATTGGCACTGCTTGGCGCCGAGCCCTGGCGCGGCGCGATCGCGCTGGCGCTGGCGGTGTTCGTGATCGTCATGCTGGCCGCGCTCTGGCGCCGTGTCGGCCCTGGCCTGCGGGTCCCGATCGCTATCTACGTCGTCGCGATCCTGGCGATGGGCCTGTCGGCGCTGACGACGAGCAGCGCCTGGGTGATCGGCGGCGCCGTGCTGTTCATGGCCTCGGACGGGCTGCTCGCCACGGAGAAGTTTCTGGTCGCGGCCATTTCACCGCATCACGCTTGGATGCGTTTGGCCGTCTGGGTACTGTATTACGCCGCCCAGATGGCGATCACCTTGGGATTCCTGCTGGGGTAGGGTTCCAGCCCGGTGCAGCCAGTTCGAAGGCGGCGAAATCAAACCCCGGCGCGACGGTGCAGCCGACCAGCGTCCATTCGCCCAGGCTGCGCGCCGATTGCCACCAGCCCGCCGGCACGACGATCTGCGGCCGTTGACCCGCCGCGAACTCGATGCCGAGCACCTGCTCGATCATGGCTGCGCCTTCCTCCCACATCGACAGCGCCAGCGGCGCGCCGGCATGGAAATGCCAGACCTCGGCGGCGTCCTTGACCCGATGCCATGCCGAAACCTGGTGCTCTTCCAGCAGAAAATAGATCGCCGTCGAATGGCCGCGCGCGCCACCGGCGCCATCGCGAAAAGTCTCGGCGTACCAGCCGCCTTCCGGATGCGGTTTCAGTGCGAGTGTCGCGATGATTTCCGCGGAGCTGGTCATGGTCTGCGAAATCCCCGGTTCAGAAATTGTCCTTGCGTTTGCGGATTTCGGCGAAGACTTCGGCATCCGATGCTTTCTCCAGTCCGAGATGCTTGCGGATCGCCGGATCGTGCCAACGCAGGAAAGGATTGGTCGACAATTCCTCGCCGATCGTCGTCGGCAGCGTCGGCTTGTTGTTGAGTCGCAGCGCCTCGATCCTGGCGGCGCGCTCCTTCAGTGCCGAATTGGTCGGGTCGACGGTCAGCGCGAAACGGGCGTTGGCAACCGTGTATTCGTGGCCGCAATAGATTGTCGTCGCGGCGGGAAGGGCGGCCAGTTTCTTTAGCGATTCGTACATCACCGGCGGCTTGCATTCGAACAGCCGCCCGCATCCCAGCGCAAACAGCGTGTCGGCGGTGAAGGCGACCTTCGATGCCGGCAGATGGTAGGAGACATGGCCGGCGGTGTGGCCGGGGGTTGCGATCACCTCGATCCGCTCCTCGCCGAGATGAAGCACGGAACCGTCTTCAACGGTTTCGTCGATGCCTGGGATCTTGGCCTTTTCCGCTTCAGGGCCGATGATGCGCAGCTTGAAGCGCTCCTTCAGCGCCAGATTGGCTTCGACATGGTCGAGATGGTGGTGCGTGGTCAGGATCATCGTCGGCGTCCAGCCGGTGCGCTTGACCGCAGCCAGGATCGGCGCTTCTTCGGGCGCGTCGATGATCGCGGTCTGGCCGCTTTTGGGGTCATGCACCAGCACGCCGAAATTATCGCTGCGGCACATGAACTGTTCGATTTCGACCGCCATTGCATCTCTCCATTTGTCGCCGCAGACATAAGGCGCCAAAGCGCGGATGTCATCCCGGAGATGACAAGGGTCACTCCCGGAGATGCCAAATGTCACTCGGGAGATGGCGAATGCCACCCCTGCAAAGTCGGTCACATCCAGGTGCCTTTGTTGAATCCGGCCGATATCACGGCTACATCCCTCCCATGCATTCCGACATCGTTGACCTTCGTTCCTTCTATTCGACAACGCTCGGCCGGTTCGCCGAGCGTTCGATCACCATGGCGCTGTCGTCGATCTGGGCCACTGTTCCCAACGAGCGGCTGGTCGGTCTCGGCTACACCTTGCCCTGGCTGGAGCGCTTTGGCACCGATGCCGAGCGGGTGTTTGCCTTCATGCCGGCGACGCAGGGCGCGGTCGTCTGGCCGGCGACGGGGCCGACGGCGACGGCGCTGGTCTTCGACGAGGAACTGCCTTTGGTCGATTCCTGCATCGACCGCATGCTGCTCGTCCATTCGCTCGAACATGTCGAAAATCCGCGCGAGACGCTGAACGAGATCTGGCGGGTGCTGTCGCCTGCGGGGCGCGTCGTCATTGTCGTGCCCAACCGGCGCGGTGTCTGGGCGCGCTTCGAGCACACGCCGTTCGGCAATGGCCGGCCTTTTTCGCGAGGCCAGCTCACCGAATTGCTGCGCGAGGCGAATTTCACGCCGGCGTCCTGGTCGGATGCGCTGTTCTTCCCGCCATCGCGGCGGCGCTTCATGATGCGCTTCCACAATGTGCTGGAGCGCGCCGGCCGGCGGCTGTGGCCGATCTTTTCCGGCGTCATCGTCGTCGAGGCGCAGAAGCGGCTCTATCAGGGCGTGCCGGTGGCCCAGCGTGCGTCGCGCCGTGTCTTCGTGCCGGTGCTGTCGCCGCACGGTGCGACGCGGCTCGGCCGCCTCACCGAGGCCGGCAGCGCGGCGGCTGCCACTCGCCAGGTGATACCTTCGTGATCATGGTGAAAACTGGTGTTGCGCGGCGTTTTCCAACCTATCTGTCGCAAGCGCTTCCAAGTCCATTTGAACGACGGATGCCTTCAAGTCTCTCCACCCGGTTTCAGCACCGCTACTGAACGCAAGGACCCAGGTTATGGCTGATCAACCGGACCGCAATGCCACAGCTCAGCCAGCTGCCGTGGCGGTCGAAGCCAGCAGCCTGCGTGATCAGGTGGCGACGATCAAACGGGCGCTGGTGGGGTCGCCGGTCCGCAAATGGCTGCTGTGGACGTCGGCCGGCATCATGGCCGTCATTGTCGCGACATCGATCGGCCAGGTCCTGCTCAACAGCTGGAACCAGCCCTTCTACGATGCGTTGGCGCGCCGCGACATGGCGGCTTTCCTGCACCAGCTCCTCGTCTTTGCGATGATCGCCGGCGGGCTTCTGGTGCTGAATATCGGCCAGACCTGGCTCAACCAGATGTTTCGGCTGAAACTGCGCGCGGCGCTGACGCTGGACCTGATCAACCAGTGGATGCGGCCGGCGCGCGCCTTCCGGCTGGCCAATGCCGGCGCCATCGGCGTCAACCCCGACCAGCGCATGGCGCAGGATGCCGCGCATCTCTCGGACCTGTCGACGGATCTCGGTGTCGGCCTGCTGCAGTCGTTCATCCTGCTCGTCTCCTTCGTCGGCGTGCTGTGGGAATTGTCGTCGGGCTTCGTGTTCCACATCGGCGGCTGGTCGCTGGCGATACCGGGCTACATGGTGTGGGCCGCATTCATCTATGCCGGCATCGCCTCCTGGCTGAGCTGGCTGGTCGGGCGGCCGCTGATCAGGCTCAACAGCGATCGCTACACCAGCGAAGCCGAGCTGCGCTCCTCCATGGTGCGGGTCAACGAGAATGTCGATGCTATTGCGCTCTACCATGGCGAAGACGACGCCAAGCGGCGGCTCGAAACCGACCTCGGCACGGTACTGGCCGCGATGCGGCGCATCTTCACCGCCCAGATCAATCTGTCCTGGGTGACCGATACCTATGGCTGGATCACGGTCGTGGCGCCCATCCTGGTCGCGTCGCCGGTCTATTTCTCGGGCGATATCAGCTTTGGCGGGCTGATGATGGCGGTCGGTGCGTTCAACCAGGTGCACTCGTCCTTGCGCTGGTTCGTCAACAACATCGGCAGCATCGCCGATTGGCGCGCCACGCTGATGCGCGTTGCCGACTTCCGCATCGCGCTCGATGAAACCGATGTGCTGCACGACAAGGAAAAGCGCATCGCCTTCGAGGAAAACGCCAATGGCAGTCTGACGTTCGAAAACCTTGAAATCGCCTCACCGGAAGGCTGTACCAAGGTTGCGGATCCGCATGTCGAGATCCATCCCGGCGAGCGGGTGATGATCACCGGCGAGCCGGGCGCCGGCAAGACGCTGTTCTTCCGCGCCATTGCCGGCCTGTGGCCCTGGGGCAGCGGAAAGATTGGCCTGCCGGCGGGCGAAACCCTCATCTTCGTGCCGCGCGTGCCGTATTTGCCGGCCGGCACGTTGCGTGACGTGCTCAATCACGCGAACGGGCATGCGCCTGCGAGTGATGCCGACATTTCGGCGGTGCTTGCCGAGGTTGGCCTGGAACGGCTGTCGTCGTCGCTCGACCGTGTCGGGCGCTGGGATCATGAGTTGGGCGATGACGAACAGCGCTTGCTGGGCGTGGCCAGGCTCGCCTTGCGGCAACCGAAATGGGTGATCATCGATGAAGCCATGGATGCGTTCGACGGGCCGGCACTGCGGCGCGTGCTGGCACTGCTGGAAAAGCATCTGAAGGGAGCCGCGATCATCAACATCGGGCGCGGCCAGCACAACAATCAGTTCTTTCCGCGCGGCCTGACGATCGTCAAGGATTCCGCTGCCCCGGCGCTGAAACCCGCCCGCGTCAGGGCTGGCGCCATCGATCCGCCGCCCGCTGCCGCGCGCCGCAAGAGGTAGGCTGTTTTCCCTTTTCCCTGGTTACTGGCGCAAAACCTTATTTTGCCGTGATCGCAATGGAAGATTTCGCGAAGAAACAACCCTGGCGCCGGCCATGTTTGATGCTCTTCTGCTTGCCTGTCTCGCCTGCGCACACCCGATCGCGTCGCCACCAGCGCCGTTGGCCGTCGACGTCGAACTGGTGCTGGCGGTCGATATCTCGTTGTCGATGGACGAGAAGGAATTTGCCTTGCAACGCGCCGGCTATGTCGAGGCGCTGCGGCATCCCGACTTCATCCAGGCTGTGCGGTCCGGCAATACGGGCCGCATCGCGCTCGCCTATTTCGAATGGGCCGGCACGGTGCGCGATGACGCGGTCATCAACTGGCAGATCATCGACAGTGCCGAGAGCGCCAACAGCTTCGCCGACAAGGTCGCGGCGCGTCCGTTCCGGAGCTTTCGCGGCACCTCGATCTCCACCGCGCTTGGCTTCGGCGCCGGGCTGTTCGACAGGACTGATTTCACCGGCGAACGCAGCGTCATCGACATTTCCGGCGATGGTCCCAACAATATCGGGCCGCCGGTCACCGCCATGCGTGATGCGGCTGTTACCAAGGGCATCGTCATCAACGGTCTTCCGATCCTGATCAGCCCTTCGCCGACCTTCAAGCATCTTGACCAGTATTACGCGCAGTGTGTGACGGGCGGACCGGGCTCTTTCGTGCTGCCTATCTACGCGGCTGCCGAATTTTCGACGGCCATCCGTCGCAAGCTGATCCTCGAAGTGAGCGGCATCCAGGACAAGGCCACGGTCATGCCAGTCGACGCCGATGCGCCCATCGACTGCCTGCAAGGGGAGCGCGACAGGCGTTTTCTGTCGGACCCATATTTTCCGGAACTCGACCGGTAGGCCCAGCGACAACTAGGGTCAGGACCTATTAAAGTTCTTGCGGAGACAGCAAACGGCTGATTCATTGGCGGTGCGAGGAGGCGCTGCAATGAGTGATTTGATCTGGCTGTCGGAGGCGCAGATGCGCCGGATCGAGCGGCATTTCCCGCTGTCTCACGGAGTGCCCAGGGTCGATGATCGGCGGATCGTCAGTGGCATCATCTTCGTGATCAGGAACGGCCTTCGGTGGCGCGACGCGCCCAGCGAGTATGGTCCCCACAAGACGATCTAC
>NZ_AXAL01000061.1 GCF_000472785.1 Mesorhizobium loti CJ3sym | reverse complement strand
TCCAGCGGATGAAGCGGTTGTAGATCGTCTTGTGGGGACCATACTCGCTGGGCGCGTCGCGCCACCGAAGGCCGTTCCTGATCACGAAGATGATGCCACTGACGATCCGCCGATCATCGACCCTGGGCACTCCGTGAGACAGCGGGAAATGCCGCTCAATCCGGCGCATCTGCGCCTCCGACAGCCAGATCAAATCACTCATTGCAGCGCCTCCTCGCACCGCCAATGAATCAGCCGTTTGCTGTCTCCGCAAGAACTTTAATAGGTCCTGACCCTAATTTCACCAGCCGGGGGGCGACGCATCACCGTCGGTGACACTAATTTCTCTTCGCGCGCAGCTGCATGATGCGCACACCGCCGACAATCGCCATAACAACCGGTATAGCGATCAGAGCAAGATGATCACCGAGTGTCCCTGTTGAAACACCCTCGAAAACCAATAAGAGTGTACCGCCAACGCCGAATGCCAGTAGGTTAATCGCGAGTTTGGGACCCATCGTCTTCCCATAACATTTACGATCAGGCCGGGCAACGGGTTCACGAAGACGCGCTGGAGCTGAGACGCAGGCCCAGGGGACGGACAATGGATTTTCCTTTCGACTACGTGCCGCCTGCAACCGGGATTTCGACACCGACGAGGGAGGAGATCGTCAAGGGTGGTTTTTTGACGCCTCGGTTGTTGAAGTTCTTCCGGCCCTTTGTCCATCTCGATGTGCTCGCTGCACCGGCGGAGATGCTGGTGGAAGGCGGCCGTTGGGCGCTGCCTGCGGGCGAGCTGTTGTATGCGACGGAAGGGCTCGCATTCATCACGCAAGGAAAGCGTATTGGCCGGGCCGAACAGTACTTGGGCGGTACACTGTTCAATGTCTTAAAGAACGTTGGAATGAAGTTTGTCGAACCGCTCGTCGGCGGGGTCGTTGGCGAGGCATTCGTCAGCAAGATATCAGGAACACATGAGCTCTTCGAAAGGCTCGATTCGCTCAATAAATACAAAGAGGGTTTCGAACATAGTGAATCTCTGTTCTTGCCTATTAATCGAGTGGTTTCCCTATCTCTTTCATTCGAGCCTCGGAACATGTACGGCATCAGACAACTCGATCTCGTCGTTGAGGACGATAGCAAAACCTTCACGCCGTACGCATTCCTCGCCAGAGAGGAAGACGGAGACATCTTTCGCGAGCAAATCCCATTCATCTACTTTTTACGGCTCAGTTACGAACAACGCCTTTTTCAGACAATGTTGTTCCGTCGCTATGTCGACGAATTTTTCGAGGTACCGGAAAAGGCTGGCGACTGGTCGATGTCAACGCTCTCTTTCAGGTCGGACTTCTATGAACGTGCCGCCACAGCGCTGAATGCTGGTGCGCCTTCGGTGGCGGCCATTCGGATGGAGGCGCTAACCAAGTCACGAGATGTCATTTCGCGGCTGCAAATCACCAAAAATCAGCAGTACAATCTTGACACGCCATCGGGAAAACTCTTCGACTTGACGATGACATAGCGCACATTCGCTGAGGTGGGACTTCGCACGTTTGTTCACCTGTCAGAGGAATGTGACTGGCCTATTGCGAGTTTTCGAGGGCGGCTTTGAGCTTGTGATAGGTGACCGTGTACTTGGCGATACGAGTTAGGTCCTTCTCCGTGATACCCTTCAGCCGGCGCAGATCCATGTTGTGGCGGACATCCGTCATCTTCATACAGATGGCGTCGCGGCTGGTGAGGATGGCTGCGATGTAATCCTCGTATGACTGCTGGGGGTTCTTGGTAAGCAAGCGGACGCCTGCGATGACGCGTGGTGTCATTCCGACGTACTGGAGTTCGGAGAAACCCTTCTCGTCGTCTGCAAAGCAATCCTCGATCGTGTCGTGGGTGACAGCGATGGACATCAGCTCCTCGTCATCCGACTTTAGCAGATACATGACCTTGAGCGGATGAAGAATGTAAGGTTGGCCGGCTTTGTCGAACTGCCCTTGGTGGCATCGCACGGCGAAGGCGATTGCTTGCGAGATAACGTGTTTCATAGGAAGCTGCGGCGGTCGGCGCCGTCCTTGTCTTGGGAGGACCAGCATTTCAGCTGCCAGCCAATCGGCGGCCTGCCTCTCGGCAATTATCCATAAACTGAATAACCCTGCTGTCGGAAATCGTATTCGGTTCTCGCTTCGGTCAGGCTACGGCGCGGCCAGCCGACGATGCTTACGCACTTACCGGCGAGCCTATCTGACGGCGACGATCCATGATCGTATGTCCTTCATTCGCACTCCATCCGATTCCAAGCTGGCTCCGGCCTGCCATATCGGCGCGATCTCATGCAGCCGTTTGCATCGGAACTTATGCTGTATCGGCGCCCCGTTTTCGCTGTCCCGGCCGGAACGCTTTGAACGCCAGCATCGATCGGTCACATCTCCAGCGTCAGCAAGCGTTCATGCCATCAGACGCTGGATTATCCAGGCGGACAGGCGTGCCTTCGCAGTCGAGGTCAGATTCCCCAGTTCGTCCAACGAGCGCCAAGCTTCTCCAATAGCGTGCCTGATAGAAGGCATAGGCCGCCGCCGCTTCGCTGCGGCTGTTCTCTGCTAACCAGGAATACTCCAGTGCCTTGCGCAGACACTCCTGTTGCGTGAATGACGTGTTCGTCACGCGCCACATTGTCCGTCCTCACCCGTCAGTGCTGCCCCGCCGACGACATCATGGTAACCTTGGACCATGTCCGTTCGGAAGCGATTTTCCGGCGGTTTGGGAGATGACGAGCGCGGGGCAGGTAATATCCCTGACGCATCCCCAGCATCTGCGCGAGGTCGCCAAGACGGCTTGTGCCTGGCGTAATGATCCACGCGCTCGGATGAGACCGGACTTCACCTGAAGCGTTACCGACACGCTGTCCCGGTGGGGCCTTTGCCCCTTGGTCGACATCCAGGCGCCGGCTCTGACGTCCGTTTTGCGCGTCATGTCGGCCGTTGGCGTTAGCTTTACCAGAGCCAGAAAGCAGACGGTGCCGCAGATCGCGGGCGCGCCGCAAGCTGACCCCCGCCATCTAGGTATTCAACGTCGTGACATAGCTAAGCGGACGCAGCAGTCAGCGCCGCATCCCGTCAAAGGTCAACCGAAAGGTGCCGATCCCGCACGACGTCGCACTCACCTTCGCGCCGACACCAGCAAGCAACTCGACATTCAGCCGGTTAGACCTTTCCTCCTGGCGTCCATTTCTCCTGGACGGCGCCGGTTGTCTTCACAACGACGCTCTGCAATAAATTGCCTATGCGCAACCTTCCGTTGGGTGACTATCACCACCTTGCGAAGATGCCGAAGGCCAGGGACGACACGACGAATATCCTGGGCGTAAACGCCCTTGGATCGTGGCTCACTCCGCGTGGGTTCCCAACGTCCGGCCTCGCAGCGCCCCGCTGCTCTCGCCGGACCACCCGCGGGAGACCTTGTTATGCCGAAAATTCACTCCGACCATGTCTGTGCCGTCGGTGCAGGCACTGACGTGTTGACACTGTGGGAGCTGACCGATCCGGATGCTGCAGCGCAGGCCGCTGTCGAGCTGTATGGATCGAGCGCGGCAACGGCTGCAGCACATTGCGCGATGACAGCGCATTTCGATGGCCGCACACGCGACTACCGCTTCTGGTGCACGGTCTTTCATGAGCTCGATTGCGGTACGGCAAAACCAAGTTGATCGATGTGACCTGGGTATTCGCTACCGTCGCGAAGCACACTCCAAGCGGAGGCGTTGTGCGTGAAGCGCTCACGCTTCAACCGGAAGCCGGTTCGACCGCTTGATCTGCGCCAGAGCAAAACTGGATTCGATCGAGGCAACGCCGTCTAGTCGCGTCAGCTTTTCCTTCAGGAAACGGTCATAGGCGTGCAGGTCGCGCACCACAACGCGCAACAGGTAGTCGCGTTGGCCAGTCATCAAATAGCAGTCTACCACCTCTGGCCAGCGCGCGATCGCCGTATTGAACCGTTCCAGTTCACTCTCCCGCTGACGCTCCAGTCTGATCGATGCGAATACCGAGATCGGCAGGCCAACCAGATCCTGGTCGATAAGCGCGGCATAGCCGGTGATGACGCCCCGATCCTCCAAGATCCGCACGCGGCGTGCACACGGAGAGGCTGAGAGCCCGACTTGATCGGCAAGTTGCTGCGCGGTCATCCTGCCGTCCGCCTGAAGCGCGTCGATAATCTTGCGGTCGATATCATCCAGTCGCGTTCTTGGCATGGATCATCACTCCTATTTTAAGAATTGGCGGAACCAGCCAAAATCGATATCAAATTCAAGCAAGTTTGGCGACATTTGGCTTTTTCCTAGCCATATGATGGTGGCCGGTTTCACCCGGAGGTTTTGAACTTGGACCAACAAGACCTGAAGACGCTTTCAGCGTTGGAGAAAAAGGTTCTGTGGCTGTCGGCGTGGACGATCCACAACGCCAACCATCTTCGCGAAAACATGGACGGCCTGAAGGTCGGCGGCCATCAGGCATCTTCCGCCTCGCTGGCGACGATTATGACCGCGCTCTATTTTTCCGTGCTGAGGCCGGAGGATCGCGTCGCGGTCAAGCCGCACGCCTCACCGGTCTTTCATGCCATCCAGTATCTGCTCGGCAACCAGAACAGGGAAAAGCTCGAACAGTTCCGCGCCTTCGGCGGCGCGCAGAGCTATCCGTCGCGGACCAAGGACATCGACGATGTCGATTTCTCCACCGGCTCGGTCGGCCTGGGCGTCGCGCAGACGCTGTTCGCCTCGCTGGTGCAGGACTATCTGCGCGCCCGCGACGACAGCGTCACGGAAGGCCGCATGGTGGCGCTGATCGGCGATGCCGAGATGGATGAGGGAAACATCTTCGAAGCGCTGCTGGAAGGCTGGAAGCATGGCCTGCGCAATTGCTGGTGGATCGTCGATTACAACAGGCAGAGCCTCGATGCCGTGGTGCGCGAGGGCCTCTGGGAGCGCTTCGAGAGCATCTTCCGCAATTTCGACTGGGATGTCGTCATCCTCAAATATGGCTCGCTGCAGCAGGCCGCCTTCGCCGAACCTGGTGGTGAGGTGTTGCGCGCCTGGATCGACGCCTGTCCCAATCAGCTCTATTCGGCGCTGACCTTCCAGGGCGGCGCAGCCTGGCGCAAGCGCCTGCTTGCCGACATAGGCGGGGAGCCAGGCATCGCATCGCTGCTCGAGCGTCGCTCCGATGCCGAGCTTGGTACGCTGATGACCAATCTCGGCGGTCACGACCTGCCATCGCTGCTCGATGCGTTCGAGAAAGCGCGCGGCAATGACCGGCCGACCTGCTTCATCGCCTATACGATCAAGGGTTTTGGACTGCCGCTCGCAGGCCACAAGGACAACCACGCCGGGCTGATGACCAAGGACCAGATGGCGACGTTTCGCGCGTCGATGTCGGTCGGCGAAGGGCGCGAGTGGAACGCCTCCGAAGGCCTGGATCTCGGCGAACTGGATCTGCGACGCTTCCTAGACGCGGTTCCGTTCGTGGCAAAGGGGCAGAGGCGTCGTCACGCGCAACGCATCATCGTGCCGGACCGGCTTGCTTCCGAGGCCAAGGGAAGCGTGTCCACGCAGGTTGGCTTCGGCCGCATCCTGGATGAGATCGCGCGCGCCGGCGGACCGCTCGCTGACGCCATTGTCACCACGTCGCCGGATGTCACGGTTTCAACCAATCTCGGCCCATGGGTAAACCGGCGCGGCTTGTTCGCCAGGGAATCGCTGGCCGACACGTTCCGCAACGAACGCATTGCCTCGACGCAGAAATGGGAGTTCGGCACGACCGGCCAGCATCTGGAGCTTGGCATCGCCGAAAACAATCTCTTCATCATGCTGTCAGCGTTGGGTCTGTCGCATTCGATCTTCGGCAAGCGCTTGCTGCCGATCGGCACGCTCTACGATCCATTCATCCAGCGCGGCCTCGATGCGCTCAACTACGCCTGCTACCAGGACGCTCGCTTCCTGCTGGTGGCGACGCCGTCGGGGGTCACGCTGGCGCCCGAAGGTGGAGCTGTTGATTGCCACTGAGAACTGACCCGGCAACCCAGGATATTTCCACCGAGAATTGACCCATGTTTGACCCTTACCCTGCGTTTTTTCAGCGGGGATTACGGAGTGATCGACATGGCATTATTGAGCGTGATCCGACGCTGGCATTATCGAGAACATTTATCGATCCGAGAGATTAGCCGTAGGACCGGCCTGTCTCGGAATACGGTGCGCAAATACCTGCGGGTGGGCGAGGTAGAGCCGAAGTTCAAGGTTCCAGAGCGGCCGAGCAGGCTTG
>NZ_AXAL01000060.1 GCF_000472785.1 Mesorhizobium loti CJ3sym | reverse complement strand
GTGCCAAAATAGGCGAATAGCGACAGGGTCAGCCACTTCAGGATGGAGACATAACGGCTATATTTAAGGAACACCTGCAGCACGACGGAAACGGCGCCAAACAGGATGACGTAGAGCAGCGCGGGGCCGCCGATGATGAGTTTCAGGGCATCGCCCATGGCACCGAGATCGGCGCCGATGTTGATGATGTTGGCGATGATCAGCAGCACGACGACCGACTGCAGCAGCCAGTTTGGATAATACTCGCGCATGTTGCCGGCGATACCGCGCCCGGTGGTGCGGCCGATCCGGGCGCTGATTTCCTGTACGACCGACATCAGTGGATAACTGAAAAGCATTGTCCAGGCCAGGCCGAACCCGAACTGAGCGCCAGCCTGAGAATAGGTTGCGATGCCGCTCGGATCATCGTCAGAGGCACCCGTAATAAGGCCAGGACCGAGGACGCCTAGCAGCCGTGGCTTTAAAGGTCCAACGACCGATTTACGTGTTTTCGTGCTCATGACGCCTCCCCTGCCCGATTGCGCTAGTAACTCCGCAGATTGGGAAAAGCTCCACTCACAGCCTGCCATAGAACCATTTGCAAAAAATCAGGGCTGAACCGACGCAAAGCCAGGGGTCCGGCCATGGTGAGGTTGGGGTAGCTGGGAGCTCCACGGTACTGGCCAGCGCGATTGCGACGGCAGCCCCGGTTAAAAAAATCACTTTCTGCAGCGGGTCATTATCCCTCCACAACGCTTTGACGTCGCGCAGCGTCCGGCACTCACTGGAACGATTTTCATGCACTTTCGTTCGCTTCATCAATCCGAAGGGTGCTGTTCATCAACGACGCCTTTTTCGACGTTCCTCTGGTTGTCGAGTCAAAGGCGAGTTCCGGAGGTTGGCCAGCGTGTCGCAGGCCGCCGTATTCATGATGGAGCGCTGGCCCGAAGAACATGGGCCGCGATATCGCGCAGCGCTCCGGGCCTGTACCGGGCGCCNAGCCTCGACCGATGACGTCGAGAATGCCCGACGCGCCTTCCTGGCGGCAGCAAGGGAAGCTGGCTTGGCAGTGAAGGATGAGGATGAAGACGCGGATCTTCTAATCTAATGGCCCAAAGGAGAATACCGATAATCTTCGAGCAGCGCCGCAACATCATCATAGATGGCGGAAGCCCCAGCTCGTTCGAGGACCATGTCCGAGAAGCCTCCGGACCTCACCGCAACCGTAGCAATTCCAATCTTATTTGCTGCCTCGACGTCGTAGGGAGTATCGCCGACCACGACGGCTTCCGACGCGGCTACCCCCGGCAACTTTGCCAGCGCGGTAGAGAAGATATCGGGCGCGGGCTTGGTCCTCGCCACGTCACTGCTGCTCGTAGTGACTGTGACAAGATCGCGGGCGGCTAGGAGGTCGAGGTAGTGGTCGAGGTCGTCCTCAGGCGCAGATGACGCCAAGGCCACCTTTTGGCCATGTTGACAGGCGTGTACCAAAATATCGCGGGCCCTTGGGAACGGCCGGACAGAACGGAGAAATTTCTTACGGAAAATCTCTCCCTGTAACTTGCCAATGCTCTGTCGCCTCTCGCTATCAAGGTCCGGCGCCAAGGCCGGAATCAACATATCGGCGCCTTTGCCGATCTCGTCGTGAATGACGGGTAGCTGAAACTTTATTCCGATACTCGCGAACGCTTCTGCCCAAGCCTGGACGTGGAGCTCGTTGCTGTCGACGAGCGTGCCGTCGACATCGAAGAGGACAGCCCTTACCCGCATGTGAAATGTGACCCGACTGGCGCGAATAACCACCTCATGGTGATGCCTTTTTCGAAGGCTCCGCGCCCTGCCGATCGCCGCCTGTGCTCGACTGGGGAGCCGGATTGCGATCGATCTGGGGATTTTGATCGACCGGCTGATCGTTCATCTGGTTGGGTCCGTCTCGCCTGGATTGTCCCCCGTAGCGGACGCAGCCGTGCCAGCGCCATCCTTCGTCGTAATGTCTTCGCCTGCTCTCCGTAGATTTCGGCAATGCCCCACGCAATGATTGCCAACAATAGTCCGCCCAAAAGAACGCCGAGCGCCGGTCGGCCGAGGCCGCCTTGGCGAGCCTTCTTCCCGGAAATGTTCTTGGTCATCGCTTCGCACCTTTGAGCGGGGATGGCGCGCGAACCTCGGCAGATACGCGGGCCGACCAAGATTTGCCTCTCGGTCGCGACAGGAACCGCTGAAGAACTTGTCGCTGTCGTTCAAGCTGCCGCGAGCACAATGGTTCCGAACGCCAAGGCACGTGGCGTCCACGGCAAAGCTGCAAAGGATTCATAATTTTTGCCTATATTTTTGGAACGGGATCCTAATAGCGAGGTTCGCCTATCAGTTCGCAATCAAGTCGCGAACCGAACCACCGCCCGTTTGCGCCATCGCTCCGCCAACCAGGCCGAAGGTCAAAAATTGGTGCTGCGAGGACCTTCACCATCTTTACTTCTCCTACGGTGAGTGGGGATGGCGCGATTGGACAGGATGGCTCTTCCTAGTCCTGTTCGGATTGTTCATCGGCTATAGTCTGTTTATGAAGCTTCTTCGTGATATCGGCCCTTCGGGTGCGGGTGCCTACGCTTTTGTTTCTCCCGTGATAGCAGTCGTGTTTGGCATTCTGGTGAATGGGGAAACTATTGATTGTACTGACCTCATTGGCATGACAGTCATGCTCGCTGCTGCTTACTTGGCGTTGCGCCCGCGTGCGGCACCTGAGGCAGAATCATTAGCCGCTACCAATCGCCGGGAGCTTCTGCGTCGTGAAGAAACTTGAGCATGGAATCGCGAGTATGCCACCGGCAGAAACGCCTCCGCGCTGAAGGCTACTATAGCGGAATAGATCTTGCGAACCTAAGAGCTGGCTCCCGCGGCGCAACCCTGATCCTGCGACTCGAGCGTTGGCGATAGTCGCCGCTAGGGAGCACCAACGCCGAAGCCGGGGCAGCAATGCCCCGGTTTCTTGGACCTGAGGGTCCTTCTTGAAATCAAACCCCACGCCCGGCGCTGACGCTATTCTCTACGGACTTGGCCTTGTGGCGCAACTCGCCCACGCTCAGGTACCCTCAGGAGGAAGCGCTGGCATTGACCGACCCTTCTGCGAGCTCGGTGAGCTTCGTGTCGGTCGCTTTCTCCTCCTCAAGCGTTTCCTCGAGAAGGTCCGCCACGTCAGAATGGCTCAGTTCCCTCGCCCATGCAATCAAAGTGCCGTAGCGGCTGATCTCATAGTGTTCGACAGCCTGTGCCGCAGCGATCAAGGCGGCGTCCAGGACGCGGTCATCGTCGACTTCGCCGGCGACCTCGTCAGCTTCCTCTAGAATCCCGTCAATTGCAGGGCATTGAACGCCCTCCGCTTCAAGGCCCAGCTTCTCGAAGACTTGGTCCAAGCGCGCAATCTGGCTTGTCGTTTCGCCGAGGTGTTGCTCGAACCCCGCTTTCAATTCGGGGGCGGTCGCCTTGTCGATCATATCCGGCAATGCCTTTTCGATTTTGTTCTCGGCATAATAGATATCCTGCAGCGTGTGCAGGAACAGATCGTCCATGGTCTTGATATCTTTTGAGAAGAATCCCATCGCGTTATCTCCATTGTTCATCGGCAGTTGGGTGGGTTGAAAGGGCCGAATGACTTCGACCTTGCTTGCCGTGAACGTCGAAGGGGTGCAGCGGTTCCTATCCGGCGCCGTTTTAGAGGCTCTATCGCGGCCGCTTTGGCTTTGCGTTGTCGGAAAGCTTAACCCAAGTGGGGGCATGGTCGCTGGACTTCTCCCAACCGCGAACCTCTCGGTCGACGCCAGCGCCCTCTAGTTTCTCGGCAACTGCTGGACTGAGCAGAAGATGATCGATCCGGAGCCCTGCGTCCCGCGCGAACGCATTTCTGAAATAATCCCAGAAGGTATAGATGCGTTCGCCCGGGTGTTTCTCACGCAGCGCGTCAATCCAGCCTTGTGACACAAGTCGCCGATAGGCTTCGCGGACTTCGGGGCGGAACAGTGCGTCGTCTACCCACCGCTCTGGCTTATAGACATCGAGGTCAGTTGGCATCACGTTGAAATCGCCCGCCAGCACAACCGGCGCCTCGGTTGCGAGGAGTTCGGCCGCATGCGCCTGTAAGGCGTCAAACCAGCGCAGTTTGTAATCAAATTTGGGCCCTGGTGCCGGGTTGCCGTTTGGCAAATACAAGCAGGCGATTACGATCCCCTGGGCGGCCGCTTCGATATACCGGCTGTGACCTTCATCAGGATCATTCGGCAGGCCGCGTCGGATTTCGCGAGGCTCCGAGCCGCGAGCTAAGATTGCAACTCCATTCCAGCTCTTCTGACCGTGCCAGATGGCCCCGTAGCCGGCGTCGCGAATGGCAGTTTCGGGGAACCGATCCTGGGGAGCTTTCAACTCCTGCAGGCATACGATGTCCGGCTTTGCCTCTTCGAGCCAACGCAGTAGGACTGGCAATCTGCCATTGACGCCGTTCACATTATAAGTGGCGATCTTCATGAGGTGATATCCGGGAGGGTCTGATCTGCTCGTCCCCAACCGGCTAGCGCCTTTGATTGCGAGCGTGTCAGCAACTCGGCGCCGTCAGTGACGTGCCAGCGTGCTGGCCCTACAACCGTTTCCAATTCCGGCCAGGTTATCGGCACAGCCACCGGGGCCGCCGGGCGTGCCCTGACGCTATAGGGCATTACGGCCGTAGCGCCCCGTTGGTTGCGGAGATAGTCGATAAAAATACGACCTTTACGCTTAGCCTTGTATAGAGCGACTGTGAAATTCTCGGGATCGCTATCGGCGACGACTCCAGCCAATCGCCGCGCGAAATCCTTGATTTCCGGCCATTCGGCCTGGGGGGTCAATGGTGCTATGACATGCACCCCCTTGCCACCGGTCACCATTGGATAGGTCACCAAGTTAATCTGCTTCAATAGATCGCGAAAGTAGAATGCGGCCTTGCGCACCGCGTCGAAATCAAGGCCCTCGTCGGGATCGAGATCGAAAACCATCCGATCAGCCTTTTCGACGTCCTCGATCCGAGCGCCCCAACCGTGGAATTCGATTGTGCCCATCTGGACACAAGTCAATAGACCCTCCGGGTCGTCGATGAACAGGTAGGGCTGTTCATCGCCATCCTTTTCAGCAATCGCGACCTGATGGACATGATCCCCGAAGCTACCGGCGTCATGTTTTTGAAAGAAACACTTTTTGGCCCGTCCTTGGGGGCAGCGGACCGGGCTGATCGGACGGCTGCCCGCCAATGGGAGCATCGCCGGCGCGATCGCCGCGTAATAATCGGCCAGGGAGCCCTTGGTGACCTCGTTCTCGGGATACAGGATTCTATCACGCTTGCTGATTCTTATACCACCCGCTGGACTCTTGACTTCGTCTACGGGTTTCGCGGTTTCGAGGAAAACCGCAGATGGCTTTTTATCCTCGCGCAGTCCGAGGTAGCTGGGATGTCGCAGGACCCCCTCGGCGGTGATCTCTGCGAAAGCAATTTCAGCAACCAGCGGCGGCTGCAGCCAGTGAGCACCCCGGACTACAGTGCGAGGTGCATCGACGGTCGGCGTAGAGCTCTCCAGGGGCTTCATGAGGCGGACAAGCCGTGCCATCTCGGACGTATCAAATCCCGTACCGACCTTGCCCGCGTAGCGGAGTCGGCCGCCGTCGTTTGCACCAAGCAGCAGCGACTTGAAGCCACGAGCTTTGTCCGAGGGGGTCCAGCCAACGACTAAAAATTCCTGACGTTTTGTGCATTTGATTTTTAGCCAGTTGCCCGACCGTGAACCGCTGTAAAGACTGTCAGCCCGTTTCGAAATGATCCCTTCGAGCCCGGCAGCGCAGAAGGTCTGCAAAAGCTTGTCACCACTTCCGGTTATATGCTCGGAGTAGAGGAGAGTGCGACCGTCGGTGGTCGGCAGCAGCGCCTCAAGTCGTTTTTTCCGTTCAATCAGTGGTAACGCGCGTAGGTCCTCCCCATCGAGGGCCAGCAAGTCGAAGGCATAGTAAAACACGCTCTGGCGATTGCTTTTTAACGCTTTCTGCAGCGCCTGGAAGTTTGACACTCCCTTGTCGTCCATGACGACGGCCTCGCCATCAATCAGCGCCGATGTGACGGGGAGGCCGGCCGCCTCAAGGACGATATGGCTGAACTTGGTGGACCAGTCGAGGCCAGAGCGGGTGTAGGCCTTTGCCTGACCGCCGCCGACGGCGAGCAGCGTTCGGTAACCATCGTATTTGATCTCGTGAACCCACTCGAGTGCCGTAGGAACTCGGTCTACAAGCGTGGCAAGCTGGGGTGGCTGGAACGGCGGGGGCGACTTCGCCGCGCCGTTAGAATTACGTCGCTTTGTTTTGACCAGTGGTGGGTTCCCCATACCCGATTAATCTAATATCGGCCGACTAGTTCCAACGCGCGCATCTGTGTGCATGAACAAAAGCCTACGGGTCACGTTGCGACGCCGCATAGGAGGTTCTCATGGCAGAAAACGTGATGCCCGCGACCGTGCCAACGTCTCGGCCGAAGAGGACTACCAGATAGCGTATTTTGCCAAGCCAATCGTCTTACAACAGCGCTGACTCAGGACCTGATCGGGAAACATAGAAACGACCGTGCCACGCTGGAAAAGGCAGCCCGGCAGTTGCGACGTCGCTAGCGCGAACGGCCTATTACAACGCTCGATCCCTAAGATCTTGAGGTCCTGCCTATCATTTATGATTTAGAAGCCATTTGTGATCGCGCAGATCATCACGGCTCTCTCGACTCTCCTGAATTACTCCCGCTGGCCAGAACGGGCCGCGCCACCAGACATAACCTACTGACTCCAACCCAACGTCAGGATCAGCGATGCCTCAAACATCTGGGCTCCGCTCTCGCCGCGCACTTTCACGGTGAGTTTGACTAGGCTGCAAACTCATAAACGGACTACCGTTTTGTGATGTGTTCTGATTCAAGGCTTCTTTTGGAGGCTTGAATGCGTCGTTACGAACTGAGCGATTTTGAATGGAGCGTGATCCAGCCCAACTTGCCTTCCAAGGTTCGCGGCGTGGCGCGTGTCGATGACCGTCGCGTTCTCAACGGCATCCTGTGGCGTTTCCGAACCGGCTCGCCCTGGGCCGATGTGCCGGAGCGCTACGGCCCCTACACCACCTGCTACAACCGGTTTGTTCGATGGCGCAAAGCCGGGGTCT
>NZ_AXAL01000059.1 GCF_000472785.1 Mesorhizobium loti CJ3sym | reverse complement strand
AAGCCGCAGCCTTGCTTGGGGATAAAGGCTACGACGCCGACTGGTTCCGCACGGCCCTGGCCAAGCGCGGCATAGTCGCCTGTATCCCGTCCAAAGCCAACCGCAATCTGCCGATCCCGCACGACACCTTGCTCTACAAAAGCCGCCATAAGATCGAGAACATGTTTGGCAGGCTCAAGGACTGGCGGCGCATCCACACACGCTATGACCGCTGCGCCCACACCTTCATGTCCGCGATCTGCATCGCTGCAACCGTAATCTTCTGGCTCTGATCAATGAGTCCTGAGCCTAGGTTGAGCACCGCCCGCCGGCCCGGATTTGACGCGCGACCCTTTCGCTGCAAAGATATATTAACGACTTGTTTACCAAGCGTCAGCCACCGCTGGGAATTGGGGGGAATTTGGAACCGTTTCTAGGTGCGAACCGTCTTAATTGGGATGATCGGGCCGAACTGCATTCGACCGACACAACGGGCAGCTACCAGATCGAAAATGTGCTGGCAGGCGGATCCAATCTCTATGAGCTGGAAACGAGCGAGGTCGGAGATATCGCCGGCAAGGATATCATCCATTTGCAGTGTCATATCGGGCTCGACACGATCAGCTTGAAGAATCTCGGCGCGGGCAGCGTGACCGGCCTCGACTTTTCACCGACGGCTATTGCTGCTGCGCGGGATTTCGCTGCGAAGGCAGGCACTGATGTGCGCTTCGTGGAAGCGCCGCTATTCGAGGCAGTCGAAACGCTCGGCCGGACCTTTGACATCGCCTACGTTACCTGGGGTTCGGTAAATTGGCTGGACGATGTGTTCCGCTGGGCGCGGGTCGTAGCCGATCTGCTGCGACCAGGCGGCCGGCTCTATATGGCCGAGGGCCATCCGTTGATGTTTCAGTGTGATCGTAAGGCCGCGGCGCTAGAGTTTAAGCACGATTGGCGAACGCCTATAGCTCGACCGCTCGCATGGAACGAGGAACGGACCTATACCGGCGACGACCGCATTTTGAAGCATCCTCGGTATTATGAGTGGATCCATCCGATCAGCGACGTGGTGAACGCGCTGATATCAGCGGGGCTGACGCTCGATTTTCTGAATGAGCATGACACGGTTTCGTGGCAGCACTTTTCATTTGCAGTGAGGGCAGGCAAGGATATGTACGGCTTGCCAAACAACTCCCCCAAGATCCCAATGGCCTATTCCATTGGCGCGACGAAGCGAAGCGTCGGCAAGATCCCATACCTTGTTGCCCCCAAAGTGATTGAGGGCCACTAGCTCGACTGTTAATCCGGTCTTGCATTGTCGTCGCCGAGGCACGATTACCACAGCCCCGCAATTGAGCCGATAACTTGCCTCATTGAGTGGGCGGCTGGTTCCAACCGCCTCCGGCGGCGTGCCAGAACGACCTCAGCGGTCGGACAGTGCAAAGTTTTCAGGACTGTGAAGTTCAAAATTAATTAATGAAAGCTAATGTTCCATCGGCGGGTCGATCCGAGAACCTGAACAACACAAGGGGGTTTTCACCCTATTGGCTCTTTTCGGCGCTAGGTTAGGCGGCATAAAGGATGCCGTGTTTTCGTCGGCAAATATTCCGGCGGCAGTGGCGGTTTTGGTTATTGCCATCAGCGCGGCGTATGCGGACCACCAGAACAAAATCGTTTCGGACCAAGCCGTCCGCGCTGATGTCCTAGCCAAGGTCAATCTGATCCGCGCCAAGCTGGAAGGGAATATCAACGGAAACCTTCAACTCGTGCATGGGCTTGTCGCGACGGTCGTGACTGAACCCTACATGGGACAGCAACGCTTCGCCTCGCTTGCGAGTAATCTGTTTGGCGAGGGCTCGCAATTGAACAACATTGCTGGCGCACCCGATCTGGTCGTTTCCTTGATGTACCCGCTAGAAGGCAACGAGAAAGCCGTGGGTCTCGATTACCGTAAGGACGATCTGCAGCGCGACGCCGCGCTACGGGCGCGAGACGGGCGCAAGTTGATTCTTGCCGGACCGGTCGAGCTGAAGCAGGGGGGCCAAGGCCTCATCGGCCGGTTCCCTGTTTTCGTGCCGAGTGCGGGCAATACTGAAAGGTTCTGGGGCATCATTTCCGCTGTTGTCGACGTGCAGCGCCTTTACAAGGCGAGCGGCCTGTTCGACGAAGATCTCGGGATTGACATCGCGCTCATCGGTAAAGACGCCCGCGGCCCGAGCGGAGATCAATTCTTCGGCGATGTGGGCGTCCGCAAAAACAATCCCGTGACAGCCGAAGTTCTGCTCCCGTCGGGATCGTGGCAAATCGCAGCCATCCCCAGAAACGGCTGGCCTTCGACGCCTGGCAACGCGTGGTTCTTGCGTGCGATCATTGCCGCGGCCGGGGCGTTGGTTGTGGTGCCATTCTTGGTCACAGGTCGTCTGATCGGCGAGAGACAGCGCAACTATGCGGAACTGCGTCGATTGTCGAGACGACTGGAACTCGCTTTGGAGGCATCGGCTATTGGCGTTTGGGAACACGATCTCGCAACCAATGACCTGTCGTGGGACGATCGCGTCAATGAAATATATGGCAAGCCCAACGATGGAGCACGTCGCGGCTACGCTGATTGGGCGGGAGCAATTCACCCCCTAGATCTGGCCGGCGCCAATGCGGATTTCGACAATGCTGTGGCCGGCTGCGGAACATATTCGTCGGAGTACCGGATTGTTCGTCCGGATGGCGAGATTCGTCATGTCCGATCCAAAGCGACCATATACCAAGCCCCAAATGAGACACCCAAAATGATCGGGGCGGAATGGGACGTGACAGCCGACGTCCTGCTGAACAGCGATCTCGTTCGCGCAAAGCAGCTGTCCGAGTCTAAAAATGCAGAACTCGAGGCGGCCAGGCAGCGAATAGAGCATCTCGCGCTTCACGATTCGCTGACCGGTTTGCCCAACCGTCGTTACCTCGACCAGATATTGGAAGAGTACGCGGCGAACGCCAGGCGCGACGGCGGATATGCGGCCCTGCTCCACATCGACCTGGATCGGTTCAAGCACATCAACGATACGCTTGGCCACGCCGCGGGTGACGCGATGTTGGTTCACGCATCTACCGTCCTCCGATCCCAGGTCGAGGAGGGGGGATTCGTCGCTCGGATCGGAGGAGACGAATTCGTCGTGCTGTGCACGGTGCATGACGATATCAAGCAACTGGCGCTGCTGGCTGACCGCGTCATCAGCCAGATGAGCGAACCCGTCTACTACCAGGGCCACCGATGCCGTTTTGGTGTCAGTGTGGGAATTGCGATCCACAATGGAAAAGACGTCGAAGCCAAGCACCTGCTGGTGAACGCCGACATCGCGCTTTACCGAGCAAAGAGCCGTGGGCGCAGTCGGCACGAATTCTTCACTGAGGCGATGCAAAGCGAAATCGTCGACACAAAGCGGATTGCCGATGAGGTGCTTGGCGGCCTTGAGCGTGACGAGTTTATAGCCTTCTACCAGCTCCAATTTAGCGCAAAGACGCTCGAGATTGTCGGAGTCGAGGCGCTTGCGCGATGGAGGCACCCAAAGAAGGGTATCTTAGCGCCGGATGTCTTCCTAAGGATTGCAGAAGAACTAAATGTCGTCTCGACGATCGATCAAACCATACTGAACCAAGCGCTTTCGGATTTCAAAGTCTGGTCTGCCGCGGGTCTTCCTATACCGCGCGTATCAGTCAACGTTTCGGCACGGCGCCTGCGGGACGAAGAACTCATAAAGAGCTTGAAAGATCTGAATATCCAGAAGGGAACAGTCTCGTTCGAGCTTGTTGAGTCGATTTTCCTAGACGAAAACGATGATCTGGTAACTTGGAATGTCGATCAGATTAAGCAACTCGGCATTGATATAGAGATAGATGATTTTGGTACGGGCTATGCCTCCATAGTCAGCCTGCTCAAGTTGCAGCCGCGCCGGCTGAAGATAGATCGGCAACTGGTAATCCCAATTGTCGAATCGCCGCAACGAAGGCAGGTTGTCTCGTCGATCATTGAAATCGGCAAGTCGTTGGGTATTGAGGTCGTAGCGGAAGGCGTCGAGACGATGAAGCACGCAAGGGTACTCAAGGAATTGGGCTGCGACATATTACAGGGTTATGCTTTTGGGCAGGCATTGGATTCCAACGGCTTGATGGCCTATGTTCGCTCTCGGCGGCTGCGCGCGGCCAGCTAAGTGTCAGGCCCGGCGTTTGACTGGCACGATTTGGTCAGCAGCACGATCGTTACCCGCCTTTGGCCATTACAATGGCAGCCCCGATCCATCATCAATTCGTGCAGAAGTGGGGCGCCGTAGAGAAAGAGGTTCGCCAATGCAGCCGTACGGAACGGCTGCTTTCCAAGCGACCTCGTTACCGTCTCTAGTCGGCCCAAAAGCTGCCTGCGAAGGTTCAACGGCCGCTTCAGAGAGATAGGCGGCGATGTCGGGAATAACTGCAATGAGGCGCATTGCTTCTATAAATGGCTGACTAGTGACGTACCCGATACCCGATACCGTGGCTGGGTTTGATTTGAGCGGGCGATCAGGACATCTGCGACGCCTATGTGTAGAGGGACCCGGCCAGGGTCGTGACTATATCACTGCGGCGACGCCTCCCAACGCGTCGAGGCGACAGCCAACCCGCGCTTGGCGGACCTCGATTTTGCCTTGTCTTGCATAGCTGATGCGAACGTCGATCGGCGCCGTCAGCCCATCTCTGCCTTGGTCGACAGGACCAGCACTCACGGCGGAAACGCGTACTGCGCCAAAAGGCGTTGCTGCAGACGAGATTGCCTCGCGGCAAGCCCTCACTATAGAAGGCGGTGTCCCTGGTTTCGTCCTGAGTGAGGTCAAGGGTTTATCGGTGCCTCGCCACGAGTTGCCGTGACCAGCGTCAGGCATCAGCGTAACTGGAAGGTGCATTGTTTGTGTAGGGCCATCCTGCGGAGCGACGGCAGCGTTGTCTGCTGGCGCACTCCCCACGGCCGGGGTGGTCGCAGTTGCGCCTAAGTTAGTCGAGACGCCTACTTGCGCCCCGCCAACGCCAACCCCAGCTTTTGCGCCCACTGCGCCGCTGCTTGTGCTGACCGATCCTCCAATGGCCGCTTGGTTTGCCCCGCCTAAGCTCACGCCCGCGCCCACAGAGGCGCCGTGCGAACCTAGTCCCAAACCACCACCGATGCCAAGACCGCCAACCTTTCCACCACCCCCAACGTCGAGCGCCCAGGCAGGCTCAATAGCGATCGCGATCATCAATGCAGCTGCGCCGTACTTATACATAACGAACCTCCGCTTGGTGTCTTAGGTAAGGCTCACTCTTTCACTCGAGAGAGGGGTCGAGTGGTCTTGATGTTGGAAGCAATGCGTCGGGAAGGGTAATGGTCGCGACTACGCCAGGCGACGATTTTTGAGCCTTCGATTTGTGTTTTTCCTGCGACCCTGTTTTACGGGAAGGTTGACTAAGCGAGCTTGTAAGCCGGCTTGCGGCTACCGCTTGCCGCGATTGCTGACTAGGCGCAGCACGCCGCTCAGTTTTGACGAGATCGATTGCCTTACGCGCGGCGCTGAGATAGCCGGCCAGGCTTAGGCTCTTTTCCCGCTCCTGCTCAAGCGAAGCGGTCAACGCTGCCGAGACCTGCTTTGCGGCGTCGCGCTCTTGCTTGGCCCTCTCCAGATCTCTTGAGGTTGCTTCTGCTCGCGCGCGTTCCTTTTCGAGGGCGGCGCTGGCCTGATTCAAAGTAGCCACGGCCACCTGTTTGTCCCTTACTGCTGCATCCGCCAACGCCTTTTCATTTTCGAGTGCGTCGCGAGCCTGCGTCATTGCTGCCTCTGCCGCTAATTGGTCTTTTACCGCTTTAGCGTGCTCAGACGCTGCCTCATCTGCATTCGTTTGCAGGGAGGCACTATTTTGGCGAGCGGTGGTGAGTTCGCCTTCAATGAGCACAACTTTGTGATGCTCTACATCGAACTGCCGGTGGGCCTCGGCCAGGGAAGCTTGCATATTGTCGCGCGCCTTATCCGCAACAACGGCTTTGTCCCCCAATCCCTTGTTAATTTGCTGTGCCGCTTCTAAATCCAGTTTTAGTGCTTCGGCCTTTTTAAGCGCCTGTTCTAGATCTAGTTTTTGCGCGGTTGCGGTGTTGGCCGCAATTCCCGCCCGCCTGTTCGCATCGCCTGCGGAGCGCTGCATTATTTCCAGCTCGGCTCGTTGCGAGGCCAATTCGCGCTGCGCCGACGCAAGCATCTGCTCTGTCACAGCGCTCTTGTTTACCGAAAATCCCAGCAGCAGGATCAGGCCGGCGGAAACAAGGCATGACGCGGCTGCCCACTTCCAGTGGCGCATGGCTGGCAGCGTCTTGGCCTGGACCTTTTCATTTGGATCATCTCCAACAGTCACCGGCCGCGCCATGCTTGATGCTGCGGCACTGCTATCACGTTGGTGCGAACGCGAAAGTTGGAGCGCACGGCGGTCCAACCACTCACGAGCCGCGGCCGTTTCCCATGGCCTGACGTTGTTTGGTCCCGTTTCGAAATCTTTCTTGGCAATTTTTTTCACGCCCAGAGAGGCTTTTTTCACGTCCAGAGAGGCGCGCTTCCGTTTTGCGACGGGAGGTTGCTCGTTACCCATTTATTTCTCCCATCATGTCGGGTTGACAGACGATCGAACACCCTTTTTCACTTGGGCTCGGTTGGTAGCAGCGCGGTATTACCTCCGAGTATCCTAATTGGATTACGCATACGTAGCGGGTTTAGTTCCAAGATGAACGACGCTCTATGGTCATCCAAAAGGTGTAAGGCCATAAGCGTTGCTTACTCCAGAGGAGAACAATTTCGTTGCTCATTATAAGTTTTCAGAGTCTCAAAAACTGCCTACCCGATCGTGCTAGCAGATTGCGCACAGCATGTATTGGCAACCGTCGGCTGCGAAATCCCAACCGCAAAAAAGCGATCAAGCCAAAGAGCGCATGCACCAAGGAGGGCCGGCTGCCGCTGATTTCCGGGTGCCGCGGCGACAGGGAGGCTCTGCTGGCGTTGGCCGCCGAAGACATCGAGTGGATCATTCCGGGGAAGGACTGGCCGCTGGCCGGAACGCGCCACGGACACGCCGGGCTGACGGATTTGCTTGAGACGGCGTCCAAGTCGATAGAAACGTCCACGGAACCCCGAGAGTTCGTGGCACAAGGAGACCGCGTCCTCGTCGTCGGATTTGCCAAGGGGAAGATCAAAGCCACGAACAAGACGTTCGAGGACGACTGGATTTTCGCCGTCACGGTCCGGGATGGCAGACTGAACATCCGTGAATACGTCGACACGCAAGCACTGGCGCGCGCCGCGCAGATGGGCGCGGCCGGGGCTGCATAATGGCTGGCCATCTTCGGCCATCAGCTCGGGGAGACGATAGATAAGCCGAAAATCGCCCCATTATACGCCGCACGCTCGTCCAATGCCCAACCGTAAAGGAGATTCCGATGTACGACCAATCCAAGGTATCCGAGTTGATCCGGTTCGCACGTGTAGATGCGGGCTCGACTGTCATTGATGTCTACCCAGGCGACGGAGACTGGACGCGCCTCTTCTCCGACATCGTCGGACCAGAGGGGCGGGTCTACAGCTTCGTGCCGGCCGAAGTCGCCGACTTCAAGAACGATCCGGTCGGCCGCATGCGGACGCTNGCGAAGGAACCGGGCCGAGAGAACGTCGAAGCCGTATCGGCGGACCTCGTGGCGATGCCGCAGGCCACGCAGCCAGCGGATGTCTTGTGGCTGCACCTGTTCTACCACGATCTCCACACCGCGCTGATGCAGAAGAAGGGTGCGACGGCGGCCGACTTCAATCGAGCCGTCTAT
>NZ_AXAL01000058.1 GCF_000472785.1 Mesorhizobium loti CJ3sym | reverse complement strand
GATCTGCTTGCCTTCATCGGCTGTCAGGCCGAAGCCGACGACATCGGCGGTGAAGTCGACGCCGGATGCCTTCAGTTCCTTGCCAAGAGCACAGGGGTCGCCACCACAGGTTTCCAGGCCATCGGTGATGAGGACGACGGTTGCCTTGTCCTCCGTGTATTTCAAGGCTTCGGCGGCCTGCTTGACGGCCGCCGTCAGCGGCGTCTTGCCGAGGAATTTCAGACTGTCGGCGGCGTCCGTGATGGCGCTTGCCGAGCCAGCCTGAGGCGGCACGATCAGCTGGATGTCCTCGCAGCTGCCCTTTTCGCGATGGCCATAGGCCATGAAGCCGATCTCATCGTCGGCGGGAACCGACTTCAGCACGGTTCTCAGCGTTTCCCGAGCAATTTCGAGTTTGGGCTTACCGTCGATCCGCTCCCACATCGAGCCGGAGGCGTCGAGAATGATGATGACGCGGTTGGCCGCGAAGCCGAACGTCGTCATCGACAAAAGGAGGATCGCCGCAGCGATGCTCCGTGCAAATCCCACCATCAAAATCTCCTGAGCGACTTAATCTTACCTGAACAACAGCGAGTTCGGCGAGATACCCGACTGGAGCGGTGGAAGCGCAAAACGCCCAACCTCAGCACTTCTGGGGCTGTGCCGCAGAATTATACGGCCCTTTGGGGGCGTTGGTGTTGGCGTGCGTCTGCTTCTTGTAAGGAGCGGGACCGCCATGGCATTTCGCCGCGCCGGCCTGTCCGCTTGACTGAGACGCCGGTGGTGGCGGCGTAGACACGGTCTTGACGCAGTAGCCGCCCTCGACATGGTATTGCTTGTGGCATTTTTTAAAGCAGGCATTCGGCACTGGTTGCCCGGACGCGATCAAACCGTATTCTCCAGCCGGGCATCCGCTCGCCGGCCACGCCAGCGCGGTCTGCGGACCCAATGCCAACATCCTTGGACCCAATGCCAGCATCCCGATGGCAGCCAGAATTGTCATAAGCATTTTTTGCATGGAAAAGACCCTGCCCCAACAAGAGATCACGCGGCGATGATAGCTTTGAGCAAGGCAGCGTACCTCTCCTGTTTGGGAGGTGCGGCCGATTCCGGGTCGGCGTAGACTGGGATTACTCGAACGACAGCGTCCGGGCTCACTTGCGAGAGCAAGGAGGCCCATGGCTTTTTTTATCAGCAAGGCTGAGGTAAGGGCTTATTGAGAGCCCGCACAGGGCTCCACGTCGACCCCTTCGAAATCAAGAGCACTATAGGGACAGCCTACGGGATTTCCGTTTCGAAACGGATGGTCAGGAAATATCTCACGCTGCATCTGACATAGACCAGGCACAGCTGGCGCTCCACGCGGATGATGTGATTGTCCACCACACTCAAACGAACATGTTGTCCGGCAGCGATCGGTGACGAACCGCTTTCCAGCGAGTACGGCGTGCCGGGGTCGTGCTCGCTATAATCGAAATGCCGGGACGCGACGTCGAGGTATTCGCGGCGGCCCGAATTGGTCACGTAGTCGTTGATCTTGCTGAGGGAACCGCTGACGATTTCGATATTGCTGGCGTTCCTCAGGTGCTCGATCGCGTTGAAGCTTGACCCCAGATGCCAGAGCGTTTGCGCCATGATCAGGCATCCCACCGCGACACCCCACCGCCAGCGTGGCGCCAGAACGACCGCCAGGGCGAGAACCGACATAACCAGCAGCGTCACCATTGGCTGCATCCAGTGCCAGATGAAAGCCGGGAAGAAGCGGCGCGGCAATTGATCGGTGATCTGGTCCGGGAGCGTTGGCGCCTCAAGCCGTTGTGGCCGGACATGTGCGATCACGAACAGCGTGATGATGGCCACTCCCACCCAGAGCCCGGTCCAGTTTCGCGGAATGGCGTAGTCGATATCGAAGACCGTTTCGTATTGCACGTCGTATCCTTGCCCTGTCACACCGGGGTCGATGTCGGGCGGGCGCGGCGATGCTATTGCCAGTCCTGCGCCCTTCGCATCTCCCAAATGAGAGACGCGCTGGCGTCCCTATGTCCTAGAGCGTTTCACCGTTTCACGGAAACGGCGACCCGCTCTATCTCCTTTTTTTTCCGCAATTCCGGACGGAAAACCCGCTCACACTTTTCCTGTAATTGCTCTAGCGGATTGGTGTATTGACGAGCAATCTGGTCGTCGTCAGGCCGAGCGGGCGGCCATCCGCATCGGTCTTGAGCAGGGGCAGGTCGGCATGCGCCACGACCCAGTCGCCACTGGCGGTCAGGTCAAAGGATGGCGCGGTGCCAAGCGAGCGCAGGGTCGTCGTCAGGGCGCGCGCTGGCCCGGCTTTGTGTGTCTGGGGATCGATGCCTATCGAGGCAAGACCGCTCGACGTTTCCACCAGCAGGTTCCATTGCCGGCCAGCATCATTGAACGCCAGCGGTCGAGCGCCGGAACCGGCGATGAGGGTGACGGGCGCGGCCGAGCCCGTCGCGGCAACGATGCCTTTTCCCGCCGACCAGATTCTTTGCACGGCGCCGGAGGGCGTGATCGACCCCGCCACGCCCGCCGGCCCCGCTTCGACGGCATCGGTCGAGGCGGCGGCCCAATTGCCCGATTGATGTGTGAAGCTCATGATCGAGCGCTGGTTGCCGACCGTGCTGTCGACGAGCAGCAGCGCTCGCCCGGTATCTTGCGCCACCAGGCGCCACGCCCGAGTACCGGCGAGACCGGACGCGGCAATCTCGGCCGGCGACCAGACAACACCGTCGAGCCGTGACGTCATCAGCGACACCGGAGCTTCTAGATTGTTCAGTGTCAGGTCGCTCCGTTTTTGCCAGGCAATCCAGATCGTACCATCCTTGCCGCGCGCGAGTTGCGGATCGAGATCCGGCAACGCATCGTTGGTCAGCACGGCACGCGCCTTCACGGCGCCGGTGGTGCCGTCGCATATGGCAGTGGCAATCTCATGCCCGGCGAGGTCCGCGTCGGTCACCACCTGGCCGGCGGCCAATCCTTCGCGCTTGCTTTCCGTCCAGGCGGCGACCAGATCGCCATTGCCGGCAAAAGCGAGCGCCGGCATGAAATCCGGCCGTTGCCCGTCGCCCAGCGTGACGGCGCTGTCGCGCCAGGCATGGCCGTCGAAAAGCCGCAGGCGAAGCTGCCATGACGCGGGGCGCGGCTTTGCCAGATCCTCGCCGATCCAGGCATAGGCCATGCGCCCATCCGGCCCAGCCGCGACCGCAGGTGCCGCGACGGGTGAAGGAGCGGCGTCGACCAGCGCCGTCTCGACACGGCCCGGTGGCGCCTCATAGGCTTTTGCGACCGTCACCAGGGCATCGCGCACCGACGCCGGCCGCTGCGGGATGCGGAACACCAGGGATGGCGGTCCGGCGTCCGCGACGAGGGTTGGGGTAAGCTTGAGCGAAGCGTTGGAGAGCCGGTCGCGCAGCGCAAGCAGGGGCGATGTGATGTCGGCCAGCATCAGCCCCGGAATGCGTGGTCTCTCCAGCGCCGCGGCCTGGCTGCTCTTGCATTGCGTGATGGTGTTCGGGCTCGGGTCGGACGGATAGATGGACCACGAGCCGAACAAGGCCGGGTTGCGGTAAAACAGCAGGAAGAGATAGGTCAGGTCGCAATTCTCGATATGTGGCGACGGATCGAATTTCATTCCGAGATGACCGGCCAGTTGGCCGGCCACGCCGACGCCGACGACCTGCAGGTCGACTGAAATATTGGCGGTGGCGCTGGCTGACAGCCCGACATGCGCCTCTTTCAAAACGATGGCCTGTTGCGCAGGCGCGGTGGTGAGGTCGGCTTCCCCCTTGTCGATCCCGGCGGTCACCGTCACGCCGGCGCCGGCGACGCTGCCGGCTGCCCGCAAGGCGTCGCCGACCGCCTTGGGCAGGCTCAGTGCGTCGGCACCGCTGGCGACAAGATCGAGCGGATTGACGTTGAATTCGTGGGTGAAAGGTTCCGGCGTTTGAAACAGGACGGTTCCAGAGGTGAACTGCAATTCGCTCTCGGTCGTGGTGGTCGTCACCTCCGATTGCGGGCGGACCTTGAAAGTGAATTGCGTTGGGCCCAGGCCGAGCCCGCCCTGGCCGATGACCGTGCCATGCGCTGGCGTCCCGGCGTGGGAGGACGGGCGTGGCGTGATCTGGAACTGTGTTGGATGGATGCCCCAAAAGCCGTGGATGAGCGGCACCGCGGCGGGGATTTCGATCCCGCCGCCAAATGGCTTTTCAGGGACGCTTTTGGTGCCTTCGTAACGCTGATAGCCATAGACGGAGGCATCCGAACCTGAATTCGTGATCGTCAGCGTTTCTACTTGCGTCGGCCGGAAATTGGTCAGCGTGCTGGCCCATGGCGGCACGGGAATGATCTTGACGGCGTAATGCGCCTCGCTGGACAAGCCGAGGGAGTTCTCGGCCGTGACCTTCAGATCATAGGGTTGCGAGCGAGCGTGCAGATGGCCGATCTCGAAATCGGCACTCGCCGTGTTGCCGCTGATCTGGCTGCCGTCGACCGTCACGGTTGTGCCGCCCTGGCCGTCGTCGAGGGCGAAGGTCACGGTTTTCGGCTTGACGCCATCGCCGCCCCAATCCGCCACGTGAAGGGTGTAGGTGTTGGTGACCGCTGGCGTATCGGCGAGGAAAACGTCATCGATCTTGGCGTCGACCGTTTGCAGGTCCGGTGCCTTGCCGATCGGAACGAAGGTGACGCCGTAGCTCTTGGACAGGGTGGCTCCGGGCGATGCCGGCATCGGCACCCGAATGGGGCCTTCGGTGGTGTTCCAGGGCTGGTGTCCGGACAACCATTCCGGTCGGCCGCTGTCGGCCTCGGTCTTGGTGAGTTGCCAGATCCATTTGTCGGGCGTGATGGTGCCGCCGATGCTGAAGGCCGACTGCAGCATGCCGCGCACGTCCATGGGGCCATCGCCGTGGCAACTTGGCGTTCCGGTGGAAGACTGCTCGAGGCCGATCTCGATGCGTGGGAACTCCTTGGTCTGGGTGTTGCCCGCTATCACCTGCACTGAATTGAAATGAAGTTTCACCGGTTGGTCGCACTCGGCGCTCGATGTCTGCCCGAGCATCGTCAGCTTGGCGGTGACGGTGAACGCGGCGTCCTGGGCGGGCTCGAATTCAACCGTGCCGTCGCAGGCCACCGTCATGGTTGTGGTGCCGTAGAATTTGCCGGTGCTTTGCATCTGCATGGTCTGCTGGTCCGACACAGTGGAGGCAATGTCCCAGCCGTAGGTTGCCATCCATTTGCCGGGCCGCATCTTGCAGGCTTCGTCCGCATGTGCGGCTCCGATCCAGGACAAGGGGCAGGCAAGGACCGCCACGAGCAGGGCGATGGCAAGTCCCGTGGCGCTATTTCGGTTAGTCATGACGACCAGGTCGTGCCCTATTGAGCTGCAGGATCGGGATTGACCGGCACATTGGCGAACGCCCCGTCGGTGATCACGATCGAAGCGGTCTTGGCGCGTGTCTGGCCCTTGGCCGAAAAGTGGCCGCTGATCGTCTTCTTGTCCGGATCGAAGCTTTCGACGACGATTGCTCCCTCCGCCATGGTGAAGCCCTGCTCCAGAATATCGGTGGAGCGTTGCGGCATGTTGAAGCTCGCGGTTGGAACCTTCCCCATGATGCCCCTGTGTATGGGGAAGGTGCCGATAAGCGAGCCGCTGGCAGGTACGGGGAAGCTGGCGATAAAAGTCGATGTGGCACCACCGGCATTGGATGTCCCGGAAATGGTGAGCACCGGCTTTCCCGCGATTGGCGTGGTAACCGCTAGTCCGAAGTCTGCTTTCCATGGCGCGCCGTCTACGGTGGCGGTGAGGGTCGCCTGCTGCATCGTCCCCGCCGTGGCCATTGGCCCTGTTGCGGCGAGGAGGGTCGCGAACCCAATGCTTGCGATCCAACCGCGCGGGCGGGTTGTTCGTTGCGTGATAGAGACGGAGCGGACTTCTGCCTGGGTCTTGTCGGATAGCCCTGTCGGCGATGCGGATGGCTTGGACGCCGAGGTTAGCGGCGCCCCGATTCGAACGCTTCTCCCATTTGGGAGGTTGGCGATGCCTCGTGGCTGACCGACCGCGTCCGTACCGCATAAGGGCGAACAGCCGCGACCAGGCCGGCCTGGTTGGAAACGCCCATCTTGGCAAAGATCTGCTTGAAATAGAAACGCACGGTGTTGCTGGTAAGCCCGGTCTTGTCGCTGATGGCCGGCACTGTTTCGCCCGACGCAAGAAGTGCGGCAATCTGGCTTTCTCGCGTCGTCAGGTGATGGAGATCCTCCAATGCCCGACGGTCGATCTCCATTTGGCCGCCTGTCGATCTGAGCAGCACCGATGTACGGCCGGCGTCTTCGCCCTCGGTTCGCAGTCCGAAACGGGACAGCGACAGGATGTCGATAATGATCCAGCCCGCGTTGCCATCGCCTCGCTCGATGTAGAGCCGTCTCGATTTGCGTTGCGGATCGGCCTGGAACGTCCGCAAAGCATCCCGCAGGCGAATGCGACGGCCGTTCCGGGTATCTTCTAGGCACTTCGCATGGGCCAGCCAGTTCTCGGCTGAACCGATCATCGACCGCGCCCCAACGTTGACGAACTCGATTCGACCCCTCTCGCCAAGCAGGATGACGCCGTCATTAAGGCTGTCGAGCGTCGCCGACAGCCCATTCGATCGGCTTTCCGCCAGACGCAGCCTGTCGCGCGCCACCAAGACAACGTTGAAATGCGGAAGCAGGCGCCCCAGCCATTCCGCAGCAGCGTTGGTGAATTCACCCTTTGAGCGGCTCCGGCACAAGATCAGCTGGTGCTGAACGCCGTTCGTGCCCTGGAGCATCGTAAGGCTGTGAAATCCACCGGCCGGCCGAACGATCTCGTTGTAATAGTCGGCCCTTTCCATGTCATGGTCGGAAATAAGCTCCCTTTGCTGCACGGGCCGTCCCTGCGGCATCGCTGCCGTCAATGGCTGTGAAAGAGTCCGGGCGCGATCGGATGTGAATCGCGCGACGTCAGGTTCATCCAGGCCGGCTGTCTCCACGAAAGACCTACCGTGCAGCGACAGGCCCGAGGCAACAAGCATGGCGTGGCTGCCGCCAAGCCTGTCGGTAATTTCCCCGAGAGCCTGAGACCACGCACCCGGATTGGCAACGGCACAATAAAGCAACTCGAGCAAACCAGAATCGCTCGGGTCCATGGGGTACCCCCTAGCGCAGCATTCGCGGAGGCTGGGACATTTGCATCACGGAGTCAATTATAGGGACAGGAGCGCCGCGATCAACAGATTGGCATCAGCTAGGCAAAGACGGCGGCCCCGGAGATCATACTTGCCGCTTCACCAGACAAGTGTTCATCTGTTCATCCGTCGCACCGATGAAACTTGATGCGAATGTGCGCGAAGGACGGCTCTAAGCCGCCCTTCGCGTTTGTCCGGATTGGACTTACTGGACTTTAAGCTCGGTCCGCTCGCCGGCCTTGACCGTGAAGGGTGTTTCCTTCTCGGCCTTGTCGGTGCTGAAGTTGGTCACCAGCGCGTAGTCGCCTGCCGCCAGCGTCGTCTGCATCTTTTCGCCATAAGCATAAGTCACCTGCTTGCGCTCACCCTGCAGGTTCTTCTTGGCCTCAAAGATCTTGAAGCCGTCCGCGCCCGGTGCGTCGATCGCCAAGACGCCCGCGTTCAGGATCACATTGACATCGGTCATCTGCCCGACCGTCACGCTGAAAGGCTGTTCGGTGGACACGGCCTGCACGTCGACGCCCATCACATAATCGCCCGGAGGCAGGTCAAACTGGCTGTCGGGACCGTAGGCGTAGGTCACCTGATCACGCGTACCGTCCAGCTTCTTGGCCGCCTTGTACACCTTCCATCCCACATCCGTTTCGGCCTTCTCGCCTCCCTGGGTGTAGAAGGCGTTGGCCTTGGCCTTGCCGACGCCGACGATGATGTCCTTGTCAACGATCTGGCCGGCGGCGAGCTGCATGGTCTCGCTCGCCTCGCCGGCTCCAAGCTTCACGGTGACCTTGGTCTCGCCGGCCGGAACGAC
>NZ_AXAL01000057.1 GCF_000472785.1 Mesorhizobium loti CJ3sym | reverse complement strand
TTGAGAATGACCAGCGGGATCAGTTTTTCGGGAAAATGATAGGGGCCGTAATTGTTCGAACAGTTGGAGAGCACCACCGGCAGGCCGTAGGTCTCGTGCCAGGCGCGCACCAGATGGTCCGAGGCCGCCTTNGAGGCGGAATAGGGCGAGGACGGTGCGTAAGGCGTTTCCTCGACGAACATGCCGCCGTCGAAAGGCAGGTCGCCGAACACCTCGTCGGTGGAGACATGATGGAAGCGGAAGCGGCTTTTCCTGTCGTCGGAAAGGCCGCGCCAATATTCGAGCGCCGCATTGAGGATGCGGTAGGTGCCGACGATGTTGGTCTCGATGAAAGCGCCGGGCCCGTCGATCGAGCGGTCGACATGACTCTCGGCGGCGAGGTTCATGACGATGTCGATGTCGTGGCGGCGCAGAAGATCCAGCACCGCCCTCTCGTCGCAGATATCAGCCTGGGCGAAGCTGTAATTATGCGCGTTCTCGATTTGCCGCAGCGAGGCAAGGTTGCCGGCATAGGTCAGCTTGTCGAGATTGGTCACACGGTAGGCCGGATTGGCGCACAGATGCCGGCATACCGCCGAGCCGATGAATCCAGCACCGCCTGTCACCAGAAAATTCATACCCCTGCCCCCATCAGGCAAACACCTCGGCGGCAGCAAGGACCGGCGCCTTGAGGCCCCTGTCCGAAGCTGGAATCCGCCAGCGATGGCGACTTAACATCCGACCATAGCTATTGTCCCGGGCACTCTCCGTCGTGGCGGATCATCCCTATGGTTTAGGGCAGGGCAGGAGTGTCGCACATCCGGCAGCTCAGCCCATGCGAACGAGGTACGCGCTAGCTGAAATTAGCCACCGTTTCTATCCATAAAAATTTCGACAAATGGCAAAGCCAATTTTCTAAAGCGCATATTTGTGTGGCTTACTTCTGGAGTGCCCTCTCAAGTCTTACCCAGCTTGCCAGCTTTGTCGCGGGCCACCCTTCACGTGTGAGAATCGTGGCATTTTACTCGGTCGCAATACCTTCAGCGACCACACTTTCATCGCGCGGAAGGCTCGCTGAGAACTCGAAGGGAATCTCAGCGAGCCGTTTGCCCGGCATGAGCGACAAAACAAAGCGGCTGCTTCTGTGCGATCCCGATACCCACAAAGTTGCCTCTGACTGCAATTCAGGTGAGATCATAAATTCCGCCTTCGAATGCGGCGTCCCCCGTGCGGCTGAGGAAAGGCACCTCAGATGCAGCTATTAAGCGAGCGGCCGCCAGCCCCTAAGCATATTCGCTGAGGCTTAAAACAAAACGTATGCGACGCTGCCGATTGCATCCAAATGAGCGCGCGCTCATTCTCAAGTCAGCCAGCCACGCCCAAACCCAGCTGGTCAGGCCCAGCGGCGGCCGCTGCTAGTCCCTACGACCCAAGCCGCTGGGCCGCCGATGGCGACGGCAAGAGGAACAGTGCAAAGACGGCGTTCACTGCCGGCGGTTGCGCAGACATATGTGGCACTGCCAGGGCGGCCTCCATTGATCCATCGCAGTACTCGCTGGCCGCCAGGTACTTTATTCATCAGCGGCGCGCTGGTGGCTCATTCGTCCGGCCAGATGCAAACGTGCCACGACCGATGGCGGCCATACGAAGCTACTCCAGAGCCTACTCCGAACAGTATGCAGGAGACCCTTTTGGCGAAGTGTTTTTATGCAGCCCCCGGTGATTATCATTCACACAGCCGGACGGGCTCTCCAGCCTCAGCCGGTCAGGCCCGACAGTGCGCCCCCAGCACTGTCGGGCCGCCCTGCCTATAAAGCTGCGCTTGATGATACAGAAAATGATCTGCGTCCGCTTTGGTGCACTCGGCAAAAGCCGAACCTGTATCTCACGAGACCTTGTCGGTGACTCTATCCGAGCGGGAGTATACGAAACCCTGAAGGCGGCAGCATCGTTGGTTAACTTGTAGATTAGGGTATTCGGCGCCCACGATGGAAGTAGGTCAAACGTCGAAATTTCACCATGCCGGCTGGCTGACCTTCGGCCTAGGTTTGTGATGTTTCAACGACATGTTTAAAGACGTCAATTTATCGACCATTGCTGCATGCGTCGGTGATCAATGGTCACCTCAGATTGGTGACCCGACTGTCGCTGGCTGGGTGACGGTCGTGGCATACGGCGTTTGCGTGGTGCTAAGTTTTATGACCCTGATGCGCGTACAGGACAGCCGCGAACGGATTTTCTGGGGGTTGGTCGTGCTCGCAATGCTGTTCCTTGGGGTGAACAAGCAGCTCGATCTGCAATCCATGCTGACCGCAGCCGGACGCTGCTTGTCCCAAATTCAGGGCTGGTACGAAAAACGCCGGGTGTTTCAACTGGATTTCATCATCGGATTGCTGGTCTTGGCTGTCTTGCTCCTCGCACTGGCTGTCTGGCTGATGCGTGGGCGCCTGCGGCGCAACGGTGTGGCGGTGCTCGGTCTGGCATTCGTCGCCGCCTTTGTATCAGTTAGGGCTGTTGGATTTCACCATGTTGATACTCTGATTGGTAGTCGATTTCTCGACATTCGCTACAACGTTCTGTTTGAACTTTCCGGCCTTGTTCTCATCGGCGCCAACGCAATCATGTTGACTGCCATCGTTTGATCTCCCGGAAGACCGTCCCTGTCATCTAAGGACGGTTCAACTTGGGAAAGTGCAGCGATCTTGCCTGCCACCAAGCGCTAGGTGTGGGAGCCCACCGGCGCCGCGCTCCCATGCCATCCAAGGCAGCCATTCTGACCTTGGGCTTCGAAGAACCCTCCCAGGCCCTGCGGACCATTCGGGCACGAACATTGTGATGTCCGGCCGCTTGCCTCCAGAGTGGAAAACAGGACGATCGCGTTCGTCTGTGAAGTCAGGCCCCGTGTTAGTGACGGCTGGATTTGTAGGTGACTTGAACTGCAATAAATTGGCCATAGGCCATTTTAAGGTTCGATCTGCGCGCCACGTTGGGTAGGTATTTGAGAGCTCCGAAAGCAGCGCAATTGCGCGAGCGCATTGCTGTGCTGGAGGGGGAGCAGCGACAAAAAGTTGCAAGTTCAACCGGCATGCTCATGTGATGCAATTGCGCTACGAATTGAGGGGTACCGGTTTCGCCTAACCGTCCTCGAAGAATGCGTAGCGGACTTTTCGACTGATCGCTGACACCCTCCCTCTCACGGCGTTCCAGGCGCTCCCTTCGCTTTCGGGAATGGAGCGGATCGCCATCGGCCGGTGATAAGGTACGCTATCATCCTTCCCTTACACTAGTGCGGCGCGGTCTCACTTTTAAAGCAGCCGCAGCCCCAAGACTTCGCGTAAGCGAAGCGGGAGGTGCTTGGAGACTTGCAACTCAGTGCAGCTCTGCGTCCATCGCTGCAGGTATTCACCAATCGGGATTCCGCTGCGGCGAGGCCAGCGGTTCAGCGCGCCAAGCGCCTCAACGCAATCGGGAACCCGGTCGTATTCCGAGAGTATCGTCAGGCTCATTGCCTGCGCGTAGGGATTGAGACCGGGACTTTCGATCTCGCTGCGATGATCAGCGAACCAGGCAGTTGGGTCGCGGGTGAGGCCCTGGCTATCTGCCAGGGCCGAATAGCCGCCAATAATGTTCTGGCGATATTGGGCGATTGCGTCACCGAAGGCGTTATCGCCGACGAACGGCGGATTGTCTTTCCAGTCAGTGGCCAGGCGTCCAAGCCCGCGCAGCGAGAATGCTTCGACCATCGCTTCTTCAAGCCATTGGCAAGGTACTGCAGGCTTGGCGTCGGCTTTCCAGCTGTTGGCAAACACATGGCCGAGTTCGTGGCCGAACTGATAGGCGAGCTTTGACCAGTCCCGCTCGCCTATGTCCACAATGATCCATGCAATGCTGCTTCCGTCCGGATGCAGCCAGATGGCGGGCTGCCCCGTGCAATGCTCGTCGACGCGTACGCGCGTTGGCTGGCGGTCGGAGACAAGACGGACGCCATGGAGGCAGGCAACCCGCATGCGCTCGACGACAAGCTCGACCGACCGGGGAAGCATGTGGCCCCAGTCGCCGGCGAGTTCGACTGGAGCAGAGAGGAGGTTGATCGGTAACGCGCGATTTGCTGATGGCTTTGGCATGTTGGTCTGACTCCCGTCCAGACCAACCCAACGCGCAGGACCGGCAAAGGTTGGGGCTGCGGCAGTCAGGAACAAAAGATTCTCTATAAACTCTCGTCGCTGCACGTCGATTCCTGCTGCCAAGGCCACAAGCTGCGCATGGCGTTGTCTAAATCAGAAACCACGAATCCGGCGGCCGGGCGATTTCAGTCATCTGTTCGTTGCCTCCGTCGCATTCCGCAAATCTCGCAGTTCGGCAACCTCTTCTAAAATCGACGGCTCTTTTGGAACGGCGTCAGCACCGGTGATCAAGCAGGATCTGTTCGTCGCGTGGACCGCGCCCAGCCAAACTGTCGGTCAAACTTTCGATGAGCCGTGTCCACTCCTTGGCGCGCACATTCCAGTCGAAAAACAGGTCGCAGTGGTTCTGCTGTTTTGAAGACATTTCCGGAGTGCCCAGCCATGGACAATCGACCTCACGGGCGATGGCTGAGGCAAACAATGCGGCGTGCTCGAGGGTATCGTCGCTCCACGGATAGACGTGAGCGAATCCGGAAGTCGTCTCAGGCAAGGCGCCGAGGGCAGGCACTATCACACGACATCCCGCAGCCATTGCGTCAACGACCGCAAGACAGGACGTTTCTTCGAATGTACTGGGATAGGCGAGGAAGTGGATCTCACGAAGTGCGGATTTCAGTTCCGAGTTGGGAGCAATTCCATGATAGATGACACCCTTCAGTGCTTGAGCACGAGCGTACAGTGGCTGATATTTCATATCGTCTTGATGGTAGAGCCTCATCGACGACCAGATATGGAGCTCAGCGTCGCGTAGGTTCAGTTGCTTCCACGCGTCAAGCAGGACGGAAAGTCCTCGAAACGGCGTGCTGGTATATGCAAACCGCAAGGGATCCGTTTTCGTCCAGACCCGCTGCTGCTTCGTGATTGCCGTTGCATTGCGCAGAACCACGCATTTACTGGGTGAAATACCGAACTCGCACTGGTACCGCTCACGCTGCCAGTGTGACACAAACACGAAACATCGTACGCGGTCGACAAGCTCGCGGTTTCTGCACCATTGGACGGCGTTCTGATTTACATCGTGATGCATCCACATCACCAGCGGCTTGTTGCTGGATGGGTTGTCAGGGAACATGTTAACCTGAAGCTGAATTCGTGCGAGCGAATTCGGGATGCGATCCTCCAGACCCTGGATCATCAACTCGGTGCCCGCTGCGGCGCCGGAAGGTGTCCATGAGGACAATGGCTGCGCAGCCGTTGCCTTCAATACGCTATCGTGCTCGTTCCGACCGCCCGCTGCAAGGGGCTGGGCCGCCACCCTGAATTGCTCGAGCGGTTTCTGGGCGGCAGGTTCTGCCAATGTCGTTGGCTGTTGGGCGTGCAGCTTGTCTGCCGCGAAACGCGCGTTGGATTGCACTCGCTTTAGTATGTCTTCGGGCAATTTGGTGGCGAGCAATTTCGTGCAGGCGTCGAGCGACTCCTGGTATGTGCCTGTCCAATAGGCGTTGACCGAAAACTCGTCGAGCAGTCCGTAGTCATAGACCCAGGGCTGAATGAAAAGCCCCGCAGGCTTGTCCATGCCCAGACCGCGAAGCGCATACTCCTGCCCTTCGTGGAAGCGGCCGCGGTCGCGGCAATACCGGCTCGCCGCATGTAGGGCCTCCGCGCGCGCGGGCACCGATCGGGTGGCGCGTTCCCAGACGGCCAGGACCTCCTCGAAAGAACGGTCCAAGGCGGCCATCAGGTGCCCGGCCTGAAATAGTGCTACATAGACCTCTTCTATCCAGTACCCCTGTCCGGCACGCCTCAGATAGTAGTGCAGCGCTTTTTCACGCTCGCCGCAGTCCTTGTAACTTTGGGCCAGATAGAACGTGTAACGCGATACAAGGAACGGATCGGTTTCGGTTGCCAGCGCATTCTCCAGCACTGCTGCATCGTCGTGGTACTTTCGCGGATTTTGACTACGCGCTCCTTCGCGTCCTGATGCTATATGGAAACACCTTGCAGTCTGGCGTGTGATGCTGCCGGAAGGGAACTCAAGGTATTCATGCAGAATACCTTTGTAGCGGAACGGCAGTGAGTTGCGGCAAAGCTGCGGACAGTAATAGGAAATGCCACCGTTTGTGAGTTCAATATCATATAGATCTTGATCCATCTGCAGCTTGAACGCGGCCGTATCAAACTCATGGTTTTGGATCAGGACGTCGTCGGCGTCGATCATCATCGCATAGTCGACCCACCCCCTCTCGCGCAGCCGCTCCAGCGCAAAGGTGCGGTTATATGCAAAGTTCCGCCATGGCTCGTCGATGACCTCACCCTTGAGGTTGTGATCGGCAAGGAAGCCACGAATGAGTTCCTGTGTGCCGTCGCCGGAGCCCGTATCGACGACGAGCACAAAATCGGCAAGGCACGATGCGCTAGCCAGGCATCTCAAGATGACCTTGGCCTCGTTCTTAACGATCATGCAAAGGCCGATGGTGCTCATACCGACCCCTCGTCGCTGTGGCGTTCATTGTGAGCACGTCCAGCCTTGTGGAAGGGAAGCCGGTGCTGCTCGTTCAGTACTGAACGCACTCCAGAACAGGATCGGGCAGGGTTGTGACCTCCGTCGGCCACGTCGGCTCCGCCACTAACCTGGCTCCTGAATTGATTAGCCGACGAACCGTGACATGCTTGGAGATCGGGCATCCCATTCCTGACGATCATATTGAGGCAGTCCCTTCCACGAAGTCTCCGTTATCCCCCAACTGGAGCAAGAACCGCAGCTGTTGAATGCGCAGAGCAATCGGCGCAGAGGAAACGGACTGACCTGGCATTATGCACCAAAGAAGACCGGGTGCCTCGCCATCATTGCATGCACGGCCCACCGGGTGTTCAGGGGTGGGGTACTCCCTTTGGAGGAACCTGCCTTCACCTGCTGTCGTCAAGCTTCTCATATGACGGCGCTCGCGAGGTCAGGAGGCCAAATGTCTAAACCACAGATATCCATCGGCTTTTTATGAGCGATGCACAGCTTCCACAACTGGTTGAGGGGGCTAATCATCAGCCGCAATTTACAATCCAGCACTTCATAAATCGGAAGGACTAATCCATTTACAGTTCGATTGCTTTCCAATTTACTTAATTGCGGAGGGTAGATCTGGGTTTTGCGAAGTCCGCCGAATCTGGAAATCTGCAAGAGCGGAGAGTACTGGGAGCAAAAATGGTCGCTCTGTGCTTCGAAAGCGCAGACGGTCAATAGTATTTTGTTTGCCTGATATTTCCTAGCAAGCAGTCAAAGCCCTCGCAAAAGCGCCTTCGAACGATCGAGGGACGTGTGGCGGGGGTTGTTAGGGTGATAGCACGCGGGAAACAAAGCGGCCGCGATATGAGCCTGCGCTTCGGTGCAATCGAGCACCATCCGCATCGGTTCGACAGGACGGATTGCCGGCCGGTTGATTTGCAAGGGTCCATCGCCACGTTGCGCGGACTACCGCGTGTTTCCTGGCACATAGAGAATTCCGGTCGCGACGACGACCACGGCGGTGCTCGGCAGGGCAGCGGCAGGGCGATGCTGTCTGGCCTTGCGTTACGGTTTGGTCGTGTTCCGCGCAACCGACCAGCCCGCCACACCTGTCCACCCAGTGCGCCGCCGCCCCGCACCTTCAGTTTGAACCCAATCAGAACCAACAGGATCTCGCCATGACCAGCGCATCCGGACTGCACTTTGCCGCTTCACCAGCATCCAACGCGGGCGCGTTGGCCTGCAACTACATCATCGTTTCATGGCTGCCATACGCCAGACCCAACAAGTATCAGATTGTCGCCAACGTCGGCGGCTCCCAGAAAGTGATCGGCGAGTTTGTTGTTCCCAATAGTCCGTATGCAGGCCGGCTCCCTGTTGTGGTCACGGCGTCGGGACCATTCACCGTCGCTGGCAGCAGTGCCGCGATGACGAGACCCGGAAGTATTTCACTTTTCTCCTCCCGCGCGGGCGCCGCTGCGGCTTACGACGCCGAGACCCTGGAAATGTTGGGCGCCGCCGGCACCACCGTGTCGGTCGAGGCAGAGTTCGGCGCGGGAGCATGACCATGCGCGCGAACCATACGACGTCAATTCCATCCATCCATGTCCTGGAGGACACTCTCATGGCAGCGACAAGGGAAATCATCTTCATCGACCCCGCGGTCTCCGATATTCCCGTGCTCGTCGCCGGCCTGCGGCCTGGCGTACAGCCGGTTCTCCTCGGCGGCACCATGCCTGCTGCGCAAGAGATCGCGCACGCCTTGCTTGGCCGCGAAGGCCTTGATGCGATCCACATCGTCGTTCACGGACGCCCGGGCGAACTCGGCTTCAGCGCCGGCTCGCTGTCGCTGGCAAATCTCGACAAGCACGAGGGCGATCTCGCGGCGATCGGCGATGCACTGGCACCTGGCGGCGATCTCCTGCTGTGGAGCTGCCAGACGGGTGAAGGCGCCCGTGGGCGCGCCTTTGTGGAGGGGCTGTCGCGCACGACGGGCGCGCCGGTCGCAGCGGCAACGGGCCTGGTCGGTGCCGCGGCGAAGGGCGGACGCTGGGAGTTGGAGAACGTCTCCGGCTCGCGCGGCACGCAAGCTCCGCTGACACCGGTTGGGGTCGCCGGATATTCGGCGACATTGCCTTACATCAATGTTGATTGGTCTGTAGCCGAGAACCCGACTGACGACCGCACTTATTTTATCGTCCAGAATACGGGAACGACTGCCGCGCCCGTCCTGGTCATTGTCGGTTCTTTTCAAATTCCTGACGGAGGAGCGTCCGGTAATTTCGCGGGCTCGCTTCAGGTATTGGTCAGCATTTCTGGAACGTTCACCGTGGATGGGGACGGGAATGGAATTTTGAACGGCGGACAAATTTTGCTCTACAGCGTTGACGATAGCAGTGGGAGCATATCACTCGCTTCGTCTACCAATTCATCGATATTGCTTGGTAGTTCTATCACCACAAATAGTAGTGTTGGTGCCACAGGTGCCACAGGTGCCACAGGTGCCACAGGTGCCACAGGTGCCACAGGTGCCACAGGTGCCACAGGTGCCACAGGTGCGACGGGTGCTACTGGGTCAACCGGTGCGACCGGGGC
>NZ_AXAL01000056.1 GCF_000472785.1 Mesorhizobium loti CJ3sym | reverse complement strand
CGTCTTGTGGGGACCATACTCGCTGGGCGCGTCGCGCCACCGAAGGCCGTTCCTGATCACGAAGATGATGCCACTGACGATCCGCCGATCATCGACCCTGGGCACTCCGTGAGACAGCGGGAAATGCCGCTCAATCCGGCGCATCTGCGCCTCCGACAGCCAGATCAAATCACTCATTGCAGCGCCTCCTCGCACCGCCAATGAATCAGCCGTTTGCTGTCTCCGCAAGAACTTTAATAGGTCCTGACCCTAGCACGAGACGTCGATATCGGTCGCGCTATCCGTTCGCATCAACAGCAATGTCTCAGCCCGTCGACGGCGGGCGGGTCTTCGAACGGGACGACACCTTCATCAGGCGTGATGGTGAACGGATCGGCGACAGTTGATCCCGCATTTCAAGTCCTGATCATGCACCCGGATGTCGGCAATGGTTAGCGCCGTCAACTCCCGCCAGTCGATGCACACCGGCGAGCCGCCGGCGGAAGCAGCGGCTTCAATCCCAAGTCGCGTAGTGAGTTCGCCGAGCCAAAGCTGCTCGGGGCCTGGCTCTTGGTCAGCGACATAGCGGCTTGCAAATGTTCGCTGATCACCATTGCGAATGTTACACCAAGGCGTGCAGCGTATTGCATTCCACCTCCCGGCCAGTCTGGCGCTTGAATATTCGGCGCCAGTCGCCTGATCGTGTCAGCTACATAAGACGGCGCCAAGTGCGCATAGTGCTTCTCCGCCATCCTAATGTCGCTATGCACGAGCGCTTCCGCCACGACGATCAGCGGCGCACCGTTCCGCACCATAGCGCTGGCGTAGGTGTGCCGGATCTCGTGTAGCAGGACGTGCAACAGCTTTGCCTGAACCAGCCGTTTTGATGCCAGCAAGGAACACCATTTGGCTCGCTCGTGCCCTCGCTGGGATTAGGGGAGCGTTCACGTTCCCACGGTTGGTTCCACGCTAACTCCCACGTCGCGCTGTCGTCGGGTGTGCTTTTAGCAGCGTGTCAAGGAGAGCTTCAATCCAGAGTTATCCGCGGCACCAAGCCAATGCATAGATTTGGGTCAACAATTTGCCTGGCCAAGTTTGACCGGCAATTCACAATGGAGATTTCGCATGTTCAAATTCACTTCGGCCGTACTGCTCCTGCTGGTCAGCACGGCACCGTTGCTCGCCGACGATATGCCGGTCAATGCCGACGCGATCAAATGGGATCCGGTTCCGTCGTTTCTGCCTGCAGGCGCCAAAATGGCGGTGATCGCCGGAGACCCGTCGAAAGACGGCATCTATGTTCTTAGGCTGCAGATGCCAGCCAACTACAAGATACCCGCTCACAACCATCCGACTGCGGAATACGTCACGGTGCTTTCCGGAGACTTTAACATTGGCATGGGCGATAAGCTTGACGAGGCAAAGGGCATGCACCTGACGGCGGGCGGATTTGGCGTTGCACCGGCTCAGATGAACCACTTTGCCTGGACCACCAGCGCGACGATTGTTCAAGTCCACGGCGAAGGTCCGTTTGCGATCACATATGTCAATCCAGCGGACGACCCGAGCAAGAAATGATCTGCCGTTGCCCACAATAGGCAGCAGGGTCAAAGGTGCGCTGTCCCAAGACCGGACAGCGCATTTAGGTAGCTAGCAGAACCGACGAACGAATTCCTGCGCCGGCAGGTCGACGGCTGATTTCTCCTGCTTAATGCGTTCGATGGGCCAGTCCCACAGCGGATTTTCCGCATGGCCGCGATTGTCTCCGCCGAGAAGCGATATCGTACGAGCCGTTCTGGGTTGCCGGCCACGATTGTATAGGGTTCGACATCCTTGGTGACGATACTGCACGCCGCAACAACGGCGCCATCACCGATAGTGACACCAGACAGGATGGTTGCCCGCGCGCCTACCCAAACGTCGTTGCGGCAATGCCGATTCGGCCAGACAGGCCGGCGCGGAGGTCAAGAGGAGGGTATGGTTTACCAAGGCTCGCGACATACCATATTGCGCGCCAGATAGGTCGGTCGGCAGCTAGGCGTCACCTGGGACCGCGGCCTGATGACGCCGCATCGCCTCGAAAATTACTTCGAAAACGCTTTCGACCTCGCCGTTTATTTCATTGGCGCGGATGCCCGCTTTCTCGGCCGCTGTCATCAACTGGTCTGCCAAGTCGCTGGCGGCGATCGGATCACCCTGGGAAACAATGGGCAGTTGCTCGGCCAACCATTTGTCGAGAAACTTTCGACCGCGCTCGCTCACTCGGGCACCCCCGCATCATAGTGTACGATTGCATCGAGGATTGTCCGATAGAGGCTGTCCACCTCCTCATCGATCTCGACGCGCTTGATGCCGACCGCTTTTGCATCCGCAATCAGCATATGAGTAAGTTCGTCGATGGAGATAACATCAGCCTTAGCGGTCTCCGGGACGTTGTTCCCGATCCACTGGGCGAGAAAGTTGATACCGCGTGTGCTCATCGAGCCTTAAGCTCAGTCGCTGGCTTAGGTTCCGGCGTTGGGGCGAACGGGTCGGCCGCCTTAATGGATTGACAACCTAAAAAGTTAACGCAGCTGCAACACGCGGTCATCTATTAGGATCTTCTTAGAGACTAAGGCGAGGCGTATATGAAGAAAATATTCAAGAGGTTCGTTCAAGACGAATCAGGCGCGACTGCGATCGAATATGGCCTGATTGCGGCTCTAATCGCGCTAGCGATAATAACCGGCGCCGGCGCGCTGGGGAATTCGATCAATGCCAAGTTCACGAAGATCGGCACGACGCTCAACAGCAGCGGATCCTGATGGGGCAACTGCGTCATCGCCGGGCGCCCTGTGGCGCCGCACGACAATCGAAACGAGTAGTTCGCTAGACCCACAAGTGCAAAATATGGATCGCTCGTTGGGTCATCTAAAGGCGTGCTGCCCTGACGATGGTCCATTGACTCGCCGATGACCTCGAACACACTGGGCACCTCCTCGCTGATTTCGCTGGTGGCGATGCCCGCCCTGTCGACCACACTCATCGCCTTGCCGGCAAGGTCGCTGGTTGCGACCAGATTATCGGTCATGGTTCGAGCCGATTTTTCAGTTAACTATTTGTCGAGAAAGTTGATGCCGCGCGTGGTCAGCCGAGAGGCTCGGCTTCTTAGAGGCAACCGCAGCCGTTGGTAGGGATGCATGCAGCGCAAGCCGCTGTTCTTTCAGCCGAGCGGTCTTCGCTTCTCGCGCCTGTTGCTCGTCTTTGATTGTAATCTGAGCCTCGCGCGTCGAGCGCTCAATACGATGCTTGTCCACCGGTGTTCGGGTCACTGGTCGCCTCCCCTTGGGTGGCTTACAAGGCTACTCAGGAGGAGTTCGTTCCGTGCCAGAAAGTTGGGCACGGAGGCGACAGTTTTAGCAGTGACTAAATTAGTCCGTAGCCTCAAGGCGGACGCGGCTCGAATAAATATCCACCCCTGTGTTCTGGGATGCCTGCTTCCAAGCTTTGACCCGTCTAATCCCAACGACCGACACGAGGCGCATTGCTGTCGGGCGGTTTTGAACCCGAAAGGAGACCGTTGGCTCGTGAACCCTGATCTTCGCGGAACGCGCTCCTCGTAAGATCCAATCGGCAGGCGACTGCTCAAATGAGAATGGCGACCGCTTCCGCAGGTTTGCGGGCAGGTCCATGCCAGAAAGGCCGCACTACTTCTGTCGCTTTTCAATCTTTAGGTTTGGAAGATCGGGTCGCTTGGATTCCAAGCCGGCCTCCTTCAAGGCCGTGTATCCCACCTTTTTGAGGAGCTTCTCCATTTTGGCGCGCTCCTTGTTGAGAACGCTCTCACCTTTGACCTTGGGCATTCGTCCTCCATTTGTTATTCGTTATCCAATGAGGTTGCCCCGAAATTGGGCGCAGAGTCGACAGGCACCTTCGGGCCGGAACCGGACTTGCGGCTTCGAGGCGTGGAAATTCATAAGCTGACATTCAGGTTCCGCCATGGATCTACACGGTTTGACCCGACACCGACGTTCCCTACTGCTGGAAGACCGTCTGGAAAGGGTTCGGAGAGAGCGGTCATCGCGAGACGCGTGGGTTCACTCCGGCTTGATGGTCCAGGCACCTATCTCCGATCGCCCCATCAACGTGCCGCCGGCACCGACCTCCGAAAGGATACGGTCAGCAAGTGTAAGTAGGTTGACCTGCGAAGCAGCCACGATTCCTAGCCTCTCCATGGTCGGCAGTTGTGTCTCCACGAGATCGGTCACAAGGTGCGCAACGTCAACTGCCCGTGGTCCTGACGAAATGACCGCCTCCATCCTCAGGATCGGCGACGGTAAACCAGCATCTTCAAATAAGGAGGCAAGTCGCGCACCAAGGCGCACCTGCGCCCCCGCCCCCTCGATCGTGCGACTGAGCCATCCGCAAACTTGGTCGTATGTTGGCGACGGGGGCGACGAACGAGCACCATCCCAATCGAGTTCGTGGAATACAACGACCCCACCAGGCCGCAAATGACGGATGATCTGTCGGAGCGACTGTGCTGGATCCGGTATGAATTGGAGGACGTAGCGCCCAACAATTGCGTCGAATGGTTCGTCAAAGTTCAGTTCAGCCGGATCGCCGTGTCTGAAGGATATTCTGCCTGACTCCGCATTCTTGGCGCGTAGTTCCGCCCGTTCGACAGCTGCACTGGCAATGTCAGTACCCACGACCTCCCCAGTCGGCCCAACGAGTTCGCCGCAGAGAAACGCGACGTCGCCCGCCCCGCTGCCGATATCGAGGATGCGCATACCCTTTGCGATCCCGGCAGCTTCTAGAAAGCGACGCGTGATCGGATCGATCAACCGTGCTTGGGTACTGAGGCGGCGTAGTTCCGCCTCCGCATGCCCCAGCACATAGTCGCTATAGTTCATGGAGCCCCCAAAGTGGTCTAATTTTAACACGGAACGCGACGTTCGCCACCTAAAACACCAGTGTCTTGGCTTGGCGCGAGCGCGACCTTCAACATGGTCAGCATCGGAGTCTGATTTCGAGCGAGGCAAAGTCAGCCTCTGCGGCCGACACGCGGCTAGACAGCAATGGGCTGGAAATGATCCAACCAATCTCCATTAAGCGGGCGAAATAAGAAAGCGGCTAGACGAGCCCGGCGGCCATAAGACCGCTGGAATAGCGGGCACGATCCTCCGATCTGACGATCGGGTGGAAGGCTTCGATCCAGGCGAGGCTGAGCGTGGGATGAAGCCGTTGTGCCTCAGCAAGAGCGTGGGAGGCAAGCGGGACGTCGTTGGCGAGGCCGGCCGTGGCGGCAAGCGTGCGCCACGCAGTGCCAAAATGAGGACGCAGTTCGACGGCGCGCCGAAGATTGACAATCGCGGTGTCGAGGCGACCGGCGATCATGTGGCACATGCCCGTCGTTGCGTAGTTGGCTGAGAGGCTGAAGTCGCGAGGGCTCAGTCGGGCAGCCAGAACAAGATGGTGAAGACCGTCGTCAGGCATGCCGCCATAGCCATAGGCGGAGCCGAGAATCATATGGGCTACGGCCATACTCGGGTTGAGTTCGATCGCCTCATTGAGCGCGGCGACTGCAGGATCGAACTCGCGGCCGACCATATGAACGTAGCCAGCGGCAAAGTGCGTCCACGGATCCTCGGGGTCGCGGCTGAGGGCTCGCAGGGCGGCCTCACGTGCCGCTTGGAGCACTTCTTTTCGCTCGTCTAGGCCCAACTGCACGCGGGCAGCTTGCGTCCAGGCCAGTAGACTGTTGGCCCTAGCATAGTCGGGATCGAGACCTATGGCGCGGCGAAGCAACGCCTCGGCCGATGCGATTTCCATGGCCGTACCCCAGGTCCAAGCATAGGGCATCGCTTGCATAACAAGGCCCCAGGCATCGAGATTACCCGGTGGGCGGGCGCACGCGTGCTCGTGCTCCGCAGCATAGAGCCGAGGCTCGATCGCCGCAACAACGGAACCGGTGATGCGGTCTTGCAGATCGAAGAAGGATCCAAGGTCGCTGTCGTACCGATCGGCCCAAACCTGAAAGCCGGTTGTAGTGTCACTTAATTCGCAGGCGACGCGCACACCGTCCGCCGAGCGCCGGATACTGCCGCCGAGGATGTAGCGCACATTCAGCTCACGGCCGATCCGCCGGGCGTCAGAGGGTTGGCCCCTGTATGAAAACGACGAGTTGCGCGAGGCAACCATAAGCCAACGTAGGCGCGCAAGCCGCATTGTCAGCTCTTCGGCAAGACCGTCGGCGAAGTGCTCCTGTTCTGGATCGATCGAGAGCGTCTCGAATGGCAGAACGGCGATCGAAGGACCCGGCTCCTGCCAGACATTGGGTTGGGCAAACGTTCCCTGGATCGCTGCGAAGCGGTAGCCGATGCGCGGGATCGTGGTGATCCATTCGCCCCCGTCTGGCGTTTCGCCCAATAACTTGCGGAGCTGCGAAACTTGAACGGAAAGGTTACTTTCCTCCACTGTCATGCCGGGCCAAGCGGCATCCATAAGATCGGTTTTGCCGAGAACCACTCCCGGTCGGCTGGCGAATTCGGTAAGAAGAAGCGTCGCCCGGTAGCCCAGTGGTACGGGTACGCCTGCACGCAATAGCGAGCCATTGCGCGTATCAAGCGCAAAGGGGCCAAACACCAGGGGCTCGTCCATGCTGTACCAACCGGCTCTTCGGATATTTTCGGAGCTTTTTGGATCACCTTCAAGACTTGCTGGAACACCGCGGTCACACTCGACGCGGTTGCAACGGAAAGCAAGGGAGGGAGGCCGTGAACGTTATCCCATCTCCAAGGGATCGAGCAGCGTCGTTGTTTCAAGAGCAGTGGACCATCTATCGCAAGATGGTCGATAACAACTACCTGTTCCACCACGAGGCATACGGCTGCCTTCGCGACCTCATTTTGCGGAATGCGCCGCGCGGATTCTCATTTCTCGATGTTGCCTGCGGCGACGCGAGGGGGACAATCGGCGTCCTCGACGGAACGCCCATTGGGCGCTTTATCGGGATTGACCTGTCAGCGCCCGCCTTGGCGGTTGCTCGAAAGACAACCGCGACGTTGGATTGCCCTGTCGACCTGATTGAGTCTGATTTCAGAACCGCGCTCAAAAGCATTAAAGGACAGATCGATATCGCCTGGATAGGGCTGTCGCTTCATCATTTTGCGAACGATCAAAAACTGCCCATCCTTGCACAATTGCGGCACCTGGTTGGTCGGGAGGGGCTCGTCGTCTTTTACGAGAATGCTAGCCCCGACGGCGAGGACCGAGACCAGTGGCTACAAAGATGGGACCTCCAGCAATCGCTTTGGACTGCCCTTACACCAGTGGAGTGGCATGCGGTGCGAGACCACGTCCGTTCCAGCGACTATCCAGAAACACGGTCTGCCTGGATCGCCCTCGGGCACCTTGCGGGGTTCTCGCAGATAGAGGAAATGATGGTATCGCCAACCGACCTATTTCGGATGTTTGCGCTGAGGGCGTAGCCCTCGTAGCCTCTTTCGCTTTCCCGCTGCCGGTGTCCATTTTAGTGTGGGCCAAGCTACTCATGACCCGCACAGCGGCTCACCTCGCCGAGACTAATAGCCCGCTGTTGACGCAGCCCCGATCTCGGGCCGGTCAATCACGGTGTCTGCTTTCGGGCGGAGGCAGAGTTCGCCTTTAGGACCGACATGAGGCGCAAGGCTATCATTCGCTGAGGCTGGATTTATGGTCCGCCTGTTAATCGACGTGCAGAATTGACCCATAAGTGGAGTGCGCCCCTCGGAGCGGACAGGATCAAACCGCGCGCGTATTGGTGACGTGGAAGGCCGCGCCCGATCGGTCAGCACCTCGGACGCCGTTCCCGCTCGGCGGCATCCTCAAGAACAAGCGACCGTTGCGGGGTGGTGATCAAATCGCATTCTGGTCGTAAGCGCTCTCGGTGATTTCGGAAGTATGGCCCGCTAGCTGCAGCTAGCGGGCTTTCGTTCTTCAAGGTAATTCGGGGCGCTTTGCATTGTTATCGCCAGCGACTACCCCATCGACCTCCAAAACGCCCCCCACCGGAAACCAACCGGATGATGAGGAGGAGGACAATAGCGCCGATGGTGGCGTTTATGATCGAACTGATCGTTCCGCTCCCAAGATGGATGCCCAAGCGGGGCAGCAGCCAGTCACCGATGAAAGCGCCGATGATCCCGATGGCGATGTCCCCGATTAGGCCATAGCCCGCTCCGCGTACGATCTTCCCGGCCAGCCATCCGGCGACAAGGCCGACTAGCACGATGACGATGATGCTTTCGTTCGACAAATGCATGGCGGATATCCTCCCGTGGCTCCGACTGTGCACCTAGCGCTCACAATAGAGCCGTCTATTCCATAGCCGATCGTCCATCCCTACGAAAGCCAACACCACAGGGACAGGCCCAATATCCTTGGCTCGCCTGGGGAACACGCGTAAATTAATGGACGATGCCCGCAATCCGAACAGCGAGCGCATCGAGGCCGCCATTGTAGATCGTCGTCAGCACGTATTCCGCAGCTTCGGCTCTTTGGGCAGTGCATCCAAGAAGCTCGCCGCCGCCTAACCTGGCCGGCCTATTGGTGACGCAGTCCCAAACGCCCCAAGTGCCGTTGGCTTCGATATGGCAGTAGAATCTGTGCTGTTGATTTTCCATATGCCTACAACCCCCAGCTTGGGCTTAGGGTCCATGGTATCAGTCGAGGTGGTTAACACGCTGACGCGCCCCTATTGGGTTTCGTCCCCAATGGTAATTTCCGACCACCACTGCGTCCTGACGGCCACCCTGGTGCTGACGAAAAACCAGCTCAGTGGTTGTGTATTCGTGGCCGTCTAAGACACGCTAACAATAAGATTTCCGGATGAGCGGAACCTGATATTCGGCGATGGGTTGGGGTGAGCAGCAACCCCTCCGCTGCGGTCCGGGGAATTCGCCTCGGGTGGCCCGCATCATCCCTCCAGGTGGTGCGGGCTTTTCGACGGAACCTTTTTACATTGCGCAAGTTCTTCAAACGCTCGGTTGTCCCTCAACCGAGCGGACAAACAAAGGCCCGCCACGGCTTCCTCCGTGGCGGGCTGCTTAGTGTCGGCTTGATCTGGACCTCACCGAGGCAATCCTCCACGCCTGAGGGAACAACCGCGGAAGAAAAAGACGTATACAAAACCTGTGTTCACAAAGCGGGAAAAGCTATCGGCTGTTACCGCTGGATGTCTGCCGTCTCGGCCTTGCAAGTGATGACAGAAGTCGCATCGCAACTGGCGCCCAAGAGAACCTACGAGAAACCACAGGTTCAAAAGCGTGGAAAACTTTCGGCGATAGCCGCCCTATGCCCTATGTCGAACTGCAAAATACTCTGACCTTAAGGTCGTGATCTGAAAGCCCGCTGGCTCAGGCCGGCGGGCTTTTGCATTTGGGGTGGAACATCCTGGCCGCTGAGCGGTTTTAGTAAGCCTCCCCCTCAACAGGCACATCGAAGTTGGAAACAGCATTCAAGGCCTCGCTGCCTCCGAGCGGCGGGGTGTATATCCGGCTCCGCTGTGCTGGCTATTCATCGCGTCCGCTTTAGCTGAACCCTAAAGACCTGCTTTTGCAGTGTGGGCAGCGAACCTTTGGCGCGAGATCAGACGCCATTGCGGATGCATCGGGACCGTGCGTATCGCGCCACTGAATTAGGTCGAGTTGCACTGTGTTGCCGCAGCGAGCACAGTGCGCCGTGATCTGCATGCCTGCATTCAGCAGGCGTTGAAAGGTCCATCTCATTCAAACTCGTACTAATTGGTCGTTCATGTTTGTACGGGTCGGCTCCTGGCCCGGTTTCAATCAGTGAGCTGACAGACTGTCGCAGCTTGAGCGAGGATATAAGGGGACTGGCATAAGCAGCCGGGGAGAAGGCTGAAGCCCGCAATCATCGGGCGACTAAAGCACTTGCGCGGCGAGGATGATCTGCGGCACGCTTCATTGCAGGATTTCCGAGAGGAGTGAAACGATGACCGCCGATGATCCACCCATTGAACGGCGTTCCCATGTGCGCCCGACCGTTCTCAAGGAAGGCACGATCAACGGCGAGAATGTAAGCATAGGGTGCACCATTCGAAATCAGCATGCTCATGGGGCGGAACTGCGTGTAGACCCTGAGGCTGTCATTCCCCACACCTTCGTGCTTCACGTGCCGGCAGACGGAGCCTCCTATCGAGCAGCGGTCCGCTGGAGAAGAAAGGAACGTCTAGGCGTGCAACTCTATGCGAGCGGAGTGCGATGACGGTCGTGGCTATACGGCGCCCAGGCGCGCGAAGGATGGCAAGGAGCGTGCCGTGCCGGGGTATTGGGAAGAGTGGCACGACGCCTGGCTGCGGGGCTTCGACGGCGTCCTGGTGGATGGTGCGGGCACGACCAAGTCTGTTAGCGAGATGATGGAAGCCGAGGTTGACGAAGCGGCGGTCGACCGCAGTGACGATAATCCTAACGGCGGATGATGCTTACTTGCGAGTGATCCAGTCGACAAGCTCCGGCTCTGGATCTTGATCCCCTGTAAACGTGGCGCCTGCCCATGCACGAGACACCGAAGCAAATCGTCATCAACATTCCGGTGAGGCGAAAAGGATCGATGTCCAGGCGGCTTCCAGCGGCGTTGCTGCTGGTCATGGCTTCTGTGACGCCAGCCTCCGCCGCCGATATCAGAGAGCCAACGCATGGCGTGACCCTGACCTATCAGGACGGGCTATGGTCGGCCGCGATTGAAGATCAGAACATTCACCTGACTTGCAAGTCCGACATCTGTGGCGGCGCGAGCGGCGAATGCGAGACAATGCTGGCCATGACGAGGCCGGGCCTCACCTCGCGCGAGTTCTTCAACGTGTACCAGCAGGAATTCACCAGCGGTCTGGTCGACGAGTTGGACAAGCTCGGCGTCGATCCAGTCGTGATCGATCCGCCGACCACGTTCTGGGAAGGGGGCGCCGTCGTCTCGCTGTCCTCGATCCGCTACGACGAATCCGGCACGCCGACGCGCACCTGGGCCGCGGCGCAGGAGGCACCATTCGGTGTCCTCACGCTGACCTGTTACGCCGACGAGGCGAAATACGATACAGCGCACACGGCCTGGTTGGCGTTGATCAATAACATCACAATTCCGAAGCGATAATAGGCATTGGAGCTACTCGGCCAGAGAGCGCGGCATGCCAGCCAGACGGCTGAGTGCGGTGTCTGCCTCGGCCCTCATACGTCGGACGATCTCGCCGGCAGGTAGAACCTCGTCGATGTTGCCCGCACTTTGTCCCGCCGTCAGGCATGCCTGCTCTATCTCGCCGTCGAAATCGGGCGTCGGCAGGATGGCGCTGTAACGCGGCAGCGGGATTGTCTGGCCGTTGAGGACCGTCGAGCCGATGACCTGGCCTTCGGCATCCTTGGTGGCCTGGGCTTCCTGCCCAAGCGCCGCACGTGCGCCCTCATTGACAATGACCCGCATGGCCTGATCGGGCCACTCCGGGCCGTAGATGGACAGGATCGAGGCATGGATCCAGCGCCTGCCGCATCGGTTTTCCGTTGCACGAGGACCGGGCGGTGAAGTGCTGGCTTTCTACCTGTTCACGCGCCAGGACGATCCGCACGACGGGCTCGGCGCACTCGACCCTCTGTTTGCCACGTGGCAGCTTCATCTCGCTG
>NZ_AXAL01000055.1 GCF_000472785.1 Mesorhizobium loti CJ3sym | reverse complement strand
TGGGCGAGTGTCTTCGGCGATGCCAAGATGACGACCGCGCTTCTCGACAGGCTGACGCATCATTGCCACATCCTTGAAACCGGAAATGACAGCTTCCGCTTCAAGAACAGCTCTGCCCACGAACCCAAAAAAGCGAAGGAGAAAACCAGAACCTTGACCCTCAACCCCGAACCGAAACATACATGAAAGGCGGGTCAAATCTCGGTGGAAATGCCGGGTCAGTTCTCAGCGAAAATCAACAGCTATCGTTCGGGGTATTATGCCCCTCGCTATTTTTGCCCCGTCGCAAGCTGTTCCTGCAATGGTGGTGAAGTCCCGTAAATGGGTCTTGCGTGAGGCACCCGACCGGGCGATTCTGCGCCTTGCAAGCGCTCTCGCTCGCCAAGCGGCCCGCGAAGACCATGCGCGTGAACAGGGCGAGAAAACTCACCATGAATCGGACCGCGATCTACGCTCGCTTCTCAACCGACCTCCAAAATGAGCGATCGATAGACGATCAACTCGCTTTATGCCGAGCATACGCAGAACGTGAGGGGTTGAACGTTGTCGCAACGTTTGACGACCGAGCACGCTCCGGCGGCTCCGTCCTTGGCCGTGACGGTTTACTTCACCTCATGGACAAAGCGCGTGAGCACCAATTCGACGTTCTCGTCGTAGAGGCACTTGATCGGCTCTCGCGCGACATGGAAGACCTCGCGGGCATTCACAAACGCCTTTCATTTCTCGGCATCGAAATTCGTGCCGTCCACGAAGGCGTAGTGAATACGGTCTTGGTTGGCCTACGCGGTCTTGTTGGCCAACTCTACCGGGAGGACATCGCTCACAAAGTCCGTCGGGGCCAGGCCGGCCGAGTCAACAAGGGACTCCATGCCGGCGGATTGACCTATGGCTACTCTTATATGCTCGGCGACCCTGGAAAGCGGTTAATCGCCGAGGGCGAAGCGGAGATAGTGCGTCGTATCTTCAGGGAGTATGTCGGTGGACAGACCCCGCGCGACATCGCCCACAAACTCAATCGGGACCGCATACCACCGCCCCGTGGCCGGGGCTGGAATGCATCTACTATCAATGGAAATGTGCAGAGAGGAACGGGGCTGCTTCACAATGAGCTTTATGCTGGCCGCCTGATCTGGAACAGGGTCAGAATGATCAAGGATCCTGATACGGGGAAACGTGTCTCGCGTCCAAATCCCAAGGGTGAATGGCGAGTAGTCGCAGTACCGGACCTCGCCATTGTTTCGTCCGACCTGTTCGACGCAGCACAAGCACGCAAGAAGGCGCGTGCAACCACCCATCCAAGCCATCAACGCCGACCACGGCATATGCTAACTGGGCTCCTGAGGTGCGGTACCTGTGGTGCGGGAATGTCGTCAAAAGGCACGGACAAGTCCAAGCGCATTCGCATCCGATGTTCGGCCGCGACAGAAAGCGGAATATGCGCAGATCCGAAGACCTTCTATTTGGATACGGTCGAAACTGCAGTTCTGAACGGGCTTACCGCCGAGTTGCGCCATCCCGAAGTGATTGCCCAGTACGTCCAGACCTACCACGAAGAACGGAAGCGCTTGGCAGCCGATACCGACGCTAGGCGCACTCATTTGGAGCGACGGCTTGAAGAGCTAACTCGGGAGATCGAGCGGCTGGTCAACGCCATTGCCAAAGGCCACGGCGACCCAGCTGTATTGGGACCGCAATCAACAACGCTGAATGAAGAGCGCAAATGCATTTTGGCAGAGTTGGATCGGGTACCCCCTGCGACCGGAGTGATTGCGCTGCACCCGGCGGTGCTCGCCCGCTACGAGGAACAACTGAACCAACTTCAGACCGGGCTTGCCAAGGGCATTGCTTCTGGCGATTCCGAATGTGCAGAGGCAATGCGTGACTTGGTCGACACCGTCACGGTGTTTCGAGATCCATCCAAAACCGGTGGGGTTGAAATCGAAATTGCTGGCCGGCTGACGGCACTCTTGGGCGAGCGTGCCTTCCCCCACGGCATCAAAGGAGTGGGGGGAATGGTGGTAGCGGGAGAGGGACTTGAACCCCCGACCCCAGGATTATGATTCCCGTGCTCTAACCAACTGAGCTACCCCGCCAGGGCGGCGAAAGGCCCGAAATCCGCCTTAAATAGAAAGGCATTTCGAGGCGCTCGCCAAGGTCGCGCGGATATAAGGTTGGGAGGGCGAGCCTGTCAAGCTTCGAAGCATTCTATATCGGCGCATATTCTCATTGCCCAAAAAGCTTTGCCGCGCGGCCATTTGGTTGCAACCGTCGGGGTTGAGTTCGACCGGGCACGTCGCTATGTCTCGGCCACGAGTTTTTAGAGTTTGAAACAGATGAAGCCGCGCATTGCAGTCCTCGGTTGCGGATACTGGGGCTCAAACCATATCCGCACCCTCAAGGCGCTCGGCGCGCTGCACGCGGTTTCCGACGCCAACCGTGCGCGTGCCGAAGGTTTTGCCAGCGAACAGGATTGCCTGGCTATCGAGCCCGACAAGCTGTTCGGTCGTGACGATATCGACGCCATCGTGCTGGCCTTGCCCCCGCAGTTCCACGCCGATCTTGCCGTGCGCGCCGTCGAGAGCGGCAAGGACGTGCTGGTGGAAAAGCCGATCGCGCTGACGGTGCCGGATGCCGAGCGCGCGGTGCAGGCGGCCAAGGACAATGGCCGCATCTTCATGGTCGGCCATGTCCTGCGTTTCCATCCCGCCTTCGAGACGCTGAAGGCGCTGATCGACAAGGGCGAGCTTGGCGAGGTCCGCTACATCCATTCGCACCGGCTCGGCCTTGGCAAATTTCATACCGAGAACGATGCGCTGTGGGACCTGGCGCCGCACGATCTGTCGATGATCCTGGCCATCACTGGCACCGAGCCAATCGAGGTGCGCGGCGAGGGCGCGGCGCTGCTCGACAGTCTGAGCGATTTCGCGCATCTGCACATGCGCTTTCCCAACGGCCTGCGCAGCCATCTCTTCACGTCACGGCTCAATCCCTATCGCGAGCGGCGCCTGACCGTGGTCGGCACCAAGGCGATGGCGGTGTTCGACGATGTCGAGCCATGGGAGCGCAAGCTTGCCGTCTACCGCCATGCGGTGTGGCAGGACAGCGGGCAGTGGGCGTTCACCACCAACGAGCCGTCCTATGTCGCGGTCGCGCAAGGCATGCCGCTGACGCGCGAGCTGGAGCATTTCATCCAGTGCATAGAGACGCGGGCCGAGCCGCGCACCAGCGGTGAGGAAGCGATCAGGGTGCTGCGCATCCTGACTGCGGGCACTGTGACCCACACCAAGTCGAAAGACTGAGAAAGCCTTTAACGTTTATTCGGCGGGGATCTGTGCCGGCCTTGCGGCAAGCCGGCTCAGCATCGCCTCCGCCTCGGCGCCGCGCTCGGAGCGCTCGATGAAGCCGCCGCCGAAGATTCGGGCTTCGTTGCCGTCGTCGGAATAGAGCACGCAGGCCTGTCCGGGCGCGATGCCGGACTCGCCATCGGCCAGTTCGACCGAAGTCACGCCCGCCTTGTGGTGTAGCACCGCCGGACGCGGCGGCCGGGTCGAGCGCACCTTGGCGAACAGTTCGAGGCCGCCGGCAGGAATAGCGGTGAGCTGCCCGTCGCCAAGCCAGTTCATGTTGCGCAGGTAGATCTTGTGCGTCTCCAGCGCCTCGCGCGGGCCGACGACGACGCGGGCCCGTTCGGCGTCGAGGTGAACGACATAGAGTGGCTCGCCCGACGCGATGCCGATGCCGCGGCGCTGGCCGATCGTGTAGCGCAATATGCCCTCATGGCGGCCAAGCACGCGGCCGTCGATGTGGACGATGTCGCCCGGATTGGCGGCGCTCGGCTTCAGCTTGGCGATGATGTCGGAATATTTGCCCTGCGGCACGAAGCAGATGTCCTGGCTGTCCTGCTTGGCGGCCACCGTCAGCCCCATCTCCTCGGCAATGGCACGAACCTGCGGCTTCGACAGGCCACCTAAGGGAAAGCGCAGATAGTCGATCTGCGCCTGCGTGGTGGCGAACAGGAAATAGCTCTGGTCGCGGTCGGCATCGACCGGCCGGTAGAGCGCGCGGTGGACGCCATTGGCGCCCGAGCGGATATAGTGGCCGGTGGCGAGCGCATCGGCGCCCAGCTCCTTGGCGGTGGCCAGAAGGTCGGCGAACTTCACTGTCTGATTGCAGGAGACGCAAGGGATGGGGGTCTCGCCGGCGACATAGCTCTCGGCGAAGGGATCGATGACCGCCTTGCGGAAGCGCTCCTCATAGTCGAGCACATAATGCGGGATGCCCAGTGTCTCCGAGACGCGGCGGGCATCGTCGATGTCCTGTCCGGCGCAGCATGAGCCGGCCCGATGCGTCGCCGCGCCGTGATCGTAGAGCTGCAAGGTGACGCCGACGACATCATAGCCCTCGCGCTTCAACAGGCCGGCGACCACCGACGAATCCACGCCGCCCGACATGGCGACGACGATGCGGGTGTTTTCGGGACGTGCTGGAAGATCGAGACTGTTCATGGTGCTTTCATTCTGCGCGGCGCCTGAATGCCAATGTCGAGAATATAGGTCAAGCTTTCCGGCGACGCCAGCTTGCCGGGCGATTCACGGGTTGGGGCAGATACCCGAAAATGGCATATTCCTTCCAGCTAATTCAGCGTTTCCGGCCGGATATTTCAAATGCCCGCCAAAAGACTAACGCGGCGTTCACGATCCTTACCTAGTCATTAGGGTCTGCTTAGGCAATTTTTAAAGCTGTGGCGGTAACGTGGCGGGGATTGGGTCTTTGAGTTTTTTGTAGAGAGTACGATGACCGATCTGGTTAGACCTAGAGTCAAGTATGTTATCGGGCCCGACGGCAGCCCTCTTACCATTGCCGATCTGCCGCCGACCAACACGCGTCGCTGGGTTATCCGGCGTAAGGCGGAAGTGGTTGCGGCGGTGCGTGGCGGGCTTTTGAGCCTCGAAGAGGCATGCCAGCGCTACAAACTGACCACCGAGGAATTCCTGTCCTGGCAGGCGTCGATCGACGAATACGGCCTTGCCGGGCTGCGCACCACGCGCATCCAGCAATACCGGCACTAGAGCTTGCTTTGATGCAATTCCGGACGGAAAACCGTTTCACACTTTTCCTGGAATTGCTTTAGAGCCGGTCGCAAAAAAGATCAAAGGGCGCGGCACTCCGCGCCCTTTTGTTTTTCGAAGCAATTGTTGAGACGCTCAGACCGTCAGCACCACCTTGCCGATCGGCTTGGTGGCGAGAAAGGCTTGAGCAGCGCCGGCCTGCTCAAGCGGGAAGCTCTTTGCTACGTGGACAACGAGCTTGCCGGCATCGATCAACTGGCCAAGTTCCAACAAGGCTTCGCGGTCAGGCACGACCGACATGCGCTCGACCCGGATGTCGTGCGTGCTGGCCTGCGCCTTGGTGGTGTCGTTCACGTTCAGCAATGACACCAGAACGCCACCACGCTTGATGACCTTCAGCGAGCGGTCGGCATGATCGCCGCCCACCGGCTCCAGCACCAGGTCGATGTCGCTGATCTGGCTGGTAAAATCGCCCTTGGTGTAGTCGATGACCTCGTCGGCGCCGAGTTTGCGGACGAAATCGAGTTTGTTTGGGCTGGCGGTGGCGATGACGTAAGCGCCGCGCGCCTTGGCGATCTGCACTGCCAGATGGCCGACGCCGCCGGCCGCCGCATGGACCAGCACGCGCTGGCCCGATTTCAGTGCGCCGTGACGGACAAGGCCTTGCCAGGCGGTCAGGCCAGCCAGTGGCAGTGCGCCTGTCTGGATGTGATCGGCCCCCTTTGGCTTCAGCGCAATTTCATCCGCGGGCACGGCGGCCAGTTCGGCATAAGCCGCCGCCTGCTTGGGGAAGCGCGGCATGCCGAACACCTCGTCGCCGATCTTGAAGCTGGTGACGCCGGCGCCCAAGGCCTCGACCGAGCCTGAAATGTCCCAGCCGAGAATGAAGGGCGGCTCGCCAAGCAGCGGAAAATAACCGGCGCGGACGGCGCCATCGACTGGATTGATCCCGGCCGCCTTGACGCGGACCAGCACTTCGCCGGCCTTTGGTGTCGGGTCCGGCTGATTGGCGATGACAAGGACGTCGGGTTCGCCGACGGTATTCTGGATAACGGCACGCATTGGATGTCTCCTGTTTGTTAGTGCCGCTATCATTTGGATAGTAATAATCTCTTGTCTAGTATGTACCTTTTTGATATATAGGTACCCCATGGATAGTGATTTCGACTCCTGCTTCGGCTATGACGCGTACCGGCGGACATGCCCTTCGCACACTGTGCTGGAGATGCTGGCCAGCAAATGGGTCTATCTGGTGGTTTGCGCGCTGCGCAAAGGCCGGCTGCGCAATGGCGAGCTTGCCCGCAAGCTCGAAGGCATCACGCCCAAGATGCTGACGCAGACGCTGCGCGTGCTCGAGCGTGACGGCCTGGTGCGGCGCGAGGTCTTCCCGGTCATCCCGCCACGCGTCGAATATGAATTGACCGAGCTCGGCCAGAACCTGGCGGGATTACTCAGCCAGATAAGATCATGGGCGGAGCAGCACGCGCCTGACATCAAGGATGCCCGTGCAAGGGCAATTGCCGACAGTGAAGGGGATTGGGCCGCCTAAGGCGGGGTTCGTTTCCTGGCGGGCCGGGCCTGTCATGATGTGGCCCAGGCAGCGACCCGATGACGCTACGCCCGCCCGGGTGTGTGAGCGTGGATGCTGCTGACGTGTCGGCTTCAGCCGATCATGGCGCTGCGGCCGCCGGTTTCGGCCTCGCGAACCTTTGTGTCGCGCGATTCCAGCATTTCGGCCTTGGAAAGCTCCGCTTCAGCTTCGCCGAGTAATGATTCGGCAGCGCTTCGCTGCTGGGCGAGGTCGCTTTGCGAGTTTCTGAGATTGTCGCGGCGCAGGCGTGCCGCCTTGGCGAAGGTCGGATAGGCGAAATGGTTGATGTCGGTGATGCCGGCTTTCTTTTCCTCGGCGGTGATCTGAAGCTCCAGTTCGACGGCCATGCGTTCGAACTCGGCGATCATCATGTCGAGCTGCAGCAGCTGCCGCCGCTTCTCATTCACCTGAAACTGCTTCAGCCGAACGAGGTTTTCACGTGACTTCATGATTCGGTACTCCCGGAAACGCACACCCGCACATATCGTCCAAACCACCTGAAAAGGCCCAGGCGTTGCCCGTGTCCACCGGCTTTCCCCGCACTATGGGAAACAAAACCCTAAAGTTTTTTGCCGGCGGTAACCATTCGTTTACGGGCATTGTTAATCATACGGGTCAGGACTTAAGGCCGGGTAAAAATTCCGGCCACCGATTCGGAAGCGCGTCGATGAGTCCCTGGAGTCACTTAGTCCAGGTTATTAATGTGTCGCATTAGGAATTTGGGTCTGTGATTCATTATTAGATTCAAGAGGGTGTAGAAAGAGGTTAAAAAATCTGGTACCGTCGTGGACGGGAAATTAGGTTTTGTTAACCATTTGATGGCAGCCTCTGCACAAGGCAACCACTGCTCCGGTTCCGGACGGGTCGTGAAATGGTCCGGCAGCAGAAAAGGGGAATTAAATGCGTGTTCTGCTGATAGAAGATGACAGTGCAACCGCACAAAGCATCGAACTGATGCTGAAATCGGAAAGTTTCAATGTCTACACGACCGATCTCGGCGAAGAGGGTGTCGATCTAGGCAAGCTCTACGATTACGACATCATCCTTCTCGATCTCAACCTGCCAGACATGTCCGGCTACGAGGTCTTGAGAACGCTTCGCCTCTCCAAGGTGAAGACGCCCATCCTCATCCTCTCCGGCATGGCCGGCATCGAGGACAAGGTACGCGGCCTCGGCTTCGGCGCCGACGACTATATGACCAAGCCGTTCCACAAGGATGAGCTGGTCGCCCGCATCCATGCCATCGTGCGGCGCTCCAAGGGCCACGCCCAGTCGGTCATCACCACCGGCGACCTGGTGGTCAATCTCGATGCCAAGACCGTCGAGGTCGGCGGCCAGCGCGTGCACCTTACCGGCAAGGAATACCAGATGCTGGAGCTGCTCTCGCTGCGCAAGGGGACCACGCTTACCAAGGAAATGTTCCTCAACCACCTCTATGGCGGCATGGACGAGCCGGAACTGAAGATTATCGACGTCTTCATCTGCAAGCTGCGCAAGAAGCTCGATGCCGCGTCCGGTGGCCAGAATTACATCGAGACGGTCTGGGGCCGCGGCTACGTCCTGCGCGAACCTGAAGACATCCGCGTCAGCGCCTGAGCGGCGCGCGCTGTTTCGCCAATCGAGAAAACCCGGCTTCGGCCGGGTTTTTTGCGTGTGCCAGCAATAAGGGTGGCTTGCTGCCGTCTCAGGCGGCGACCTTCAAGGTGCGAAAGCGCTCGAGCAGCTGCGGCCTGTTGAACGGCTTCAGCAGATAGCCCTGGGCGCCGGCGCGCTTGGCCCGCATGATCGAGGCGATATCGAGCTCGACCAGCGAGATCAGGATCTGCGGCTTTATCGGGCTTTCCATGGCGCGCACGCGGCGGATAAGGTCAACCGCCTGCACGTCCGGCAGGGCGCCGTCGACGACGATGATGTCGGGCATTTCCGCGGAGCACATCTCCAGCGCATCGAGCCCGCTGGCTGCCTCGATGACCATCATGTCGGAACCGCCCAGGATGCGTTTTGCAACCTTCCTGATGACGCTCGAATCGTCGACGAACATGCAGCGTTTCATTTCCGGGTCCTCTTTGCCTTCTGGCAATCCGGCAGCGTTGGGGGCATCCGGAAATTCACCATAGGCCGATCTGGTAAAGAACCGGAAAAGCCATTAGGTAAAATTTTTGCAAAGATGCCGTTTGCAGGCTGTTCTTCGCAATGCTTCGCTCAAGCGATCGGGCAAAGCTCATGGTGCCTCGATTGAGGCGTCAACGAAATATTCCGGATTGAAATACTTTGTTTTCTTTGGATGCCGGGTGCCGATTTCAGGCGGCCGAAAGCACGATTTCCTCGGCCGTGGCATGGATGGAAATCGTCATGCCGGCCTCACGGGCGAGCAGCAGCGTGTAATAGGGCTGCACCGAATGCGCATCGATCGGCTCTTCCGGCTTGTGGCCGGAATGCAGTTCGAGGAATTTCGGCGGCACGCGCAGCATGGGGCCGCTTGCCGAAATTGAAATGCGCGGCTCGGTTTCGAGATTCTCGAGGGTCACGACCAGTTTGCCGCCGCGCGGAATGGCGGCATTGCCGACCAGGATCAGGTTGAGCAGCAGCTTGACCTTGTTCTTGGGCAGCAGCGCGCGGGTCCCGTTCCAGCTCAGTTCCGGCTTTTCATTCTTGAGGAAGGCGGTGGCGACCGCTTCGGCGTCGCCAGTGTCGATCAGCATGCCGGCGGAGCCGGCTGCGCCGAAGGCAATGCGGGCGAATTGCAACCGGGCCGAGGCGTTCCTGGCGCTCTGGCGGATAAGCCGCATGGCGTCTTCGTCGGCGCCGCCCTCGTCCAGCAGTTCAAGCCCATTGTTGATCGCGCCGACCGGCGAGATGATGTCGTGGCAGATGCGGCTGCACAAAAGCGCCGCCAGGTCAGGTGCGGAAAGGGTGAACAGTTCGGCCATCGGCGAAAATCCCTGCAAAATTCCACTAGTCATGGCCGAGCGATCGATTGTCGCGCCCGCCCACACGAATCACGCTCCAACCCGAGGCTTTCTGAATACACAGCACTCGTATGTACAGCAACAAACCCAAAATTGTCGTCGGGGCAAATGGCGTGTTCGCGCAGGCTGACGGTGCTGCGCGACCCCAAAAGCCAGCCTTCGAACTGCCATCTTCCTGTGGGAGTTAATGGTTGAAAAAGGATTACGGCATAGTTTGCCCTTAACAGTCATCCTTAACGGCCGCCTAAAGAGCCGGACCGGGTGCGAGGCGTCGGCGAAAGTGCTTCATGACGGAGATTAGAAGCATGTTTTCCCGATTCTACGACCGGAGTTTCCTCCGCGTCCTTTCTATGGCGATCACGCTCATGGGCGTTCTCGTCTTCTCGACCTCGACCCTGCGGGCTCAGGAATACACCGCTCAGGAGATTATCGATTCCGGTCACAAGTTCTTCGGCGCGACGTCGGGTGGGCTTGCCACCGTCATCGAGAAGATCTTCTCCTCCTACGGCCTGCCCAATGGCTATCTGCTGGGTGAGGAGGGGTCCGGCGCGCTGATCGGCGGCCTGACCTATGGCGAAGGCACGCTCTACACCAAGAATGCCGGCGACCATAAGGTGTTCTGGCAAGGCCCGTCGCTGGGCTGGGATTTCGGCGGCGAAGGCTCCCGGGTGATGATGCTGGTCTACAATCTCGACGATGTCAGCAATCTCTATAACCGCTATGGCGGCGTGGCCGGTTCGGCCTATGTGGTGGCCGGCGTCGGCTTCAATGTGCTGAAGAACAACAATGTGCTTCTGGTGCCGATCCGCACTGGCGTCGGCGCCCGGCTCGGCGTCAATCTCGGCTATCTGAAGCTGACCGAACGGGCGACCTGGAATCCGTTCTGATTCCCCGCCGATCGCCGGGATCGCGGGCATTTCGGTCCGATCCACGCGTTAATGACCCCAGTGTGCTGCGGCGAGCCCTTGCCGCAGCGCCGGATTTCCGCCATGCCAAAGGGGCAAAATCCAGCTTCTATGGTCGCCGTCTATAACGGGTAGTCCTTTGGTTCAGTCGGTCCTGTTCTTTGCCCTCGGCTTTCTCAGTGCCGGCTTTCTGGCGCTGATCGTGGCTCCCGCCGTCTGGCGGCGCGCCGTCGCCCTGACCCGCAGACGCATCGAAGCCTCGATCCCTTTGACGCAGACCGAGATCCAGGCCGACAAGGACCGGATCCGGGCCGAGTACGCCATGTCGACGCGCCGCCTCGAAATGAACGTCAAGGCGCTGCGCGAGAAGGCCGCGGAACAACTCGTCGAGATCAATCGCGGCCGCGAGGCGTTGAAGGGGCTGGCGGTCGAGCGTACGGACAAGAACGCCGCGCTTGCCGAACTGGGCGCCAAGAGCGAGGCGCTGCGGCAGCGCGAAGAGGAGCTGCATCAGCTTTCGGAGCGGCTCAAGGAAACGGAGCGCAAGCTGGAGAAGCGGGCGCTTGAGCTCGAAAAGCTGGAGCACATGTATGACGATGCCAGCTTTTCCTCCTCAAGCCGGCAGATCGAGCTCGTGGCGCGCGAATCCGAATTGCAGAAGCTCGCCAGTGACATCTCGCTGCTGCGCGGCCAGCGCAAGGAAGCCGATCGACGCCAGCAGGAGATCGCGGCCGAAAGCAAGGCCGCGCGCGATGCCCTGAAGGCGGAGAAGAAAAGGACGGCCGAACTCGACAAGAAGGTCGAAAGGCTGCTCGCTACGCTCGCCGATCGCGAGGAGAAACTTGAGCGTCGCGAAAAGGAAATGGCGCGGCTGCGCGAAAAGACGAAAGCCGAGGAGGGCGGACCGGCCCTGCGGCTGGTCGGCAAGCAGGATGAAGCAAACAGGCGCGATGATCTGGACAAGGCGATCGCCAAGCTCGACAGCGATCGCGAGCGGCTCGAAGCCAGGCTGACCGCACTGGCGCGCGAGAACAAGCGGCTGAAGGCGGATCTCGGCGCCATGGCGGCTTCAGGTTCCACGAATGGCGGTGCCGCGCTGCGCGAGCAGATGAACGAGCTGGCGGCGGAGGTCGTCCACATGACGGCCAAACTCGAGGGGCCTGACTCACCGATTGCCAAGGCACTGGCGGTGCCGCAGGAGTCCAACAATGGCGACCGCAGCCTTGCCGACCGCGTGCGGGCTTTGCAGAAGGCAGACGCGAACTGAAATACGCTTGGGCCGTCATGCCTAAATCTAGGTCATAGACTCATTAAATCGCATCCAGATTCTCAGAGAAGCGAGTTTGACGCCAGCCAGGAAGTTATCAGATCGCTTGTCGTATCGTGTGGCGACTGCACGGTAGTGTTTGATTTTGTTGAAGAACCGCTCGACGAGGTTTCTGTATCGATAGAGGAAGGGGCTGAAAGCTGGGACATTCTTTCGGTTCGGCATGGGCTTGATGTTGGCCCATGCGCCTCGCTCTGTCAGGCCTTGCCGTAGCTCGTCGCTGTCATAGGCACGGTCGGCCAACAGGATC
>NZ_AXAL01000054.1 GCF_000472785.1 Mesorhizobium loti CJ3sym | reverse complement strand
CGCGCCCTGATCAAGACCGCCGAGGGCGTCAAATTCGACGCCAAGCTGCTGCGCGCCGTCGAGGAGCGCAACAACGACCAGAAATCTGTCCTGTTCGACAAGGTGAACCGCTATTTCAAGGGCAGTCTCAANGGCAAGACCTTTGCGCTCTGGGGTCTGGCCTTCAAGCCCAACACCGACGACATGCGCGAAGCACCGGCGCGTGTGCTGATGGAAGCGCTCTGGGAGGCCGGCGCGACCGTGCAGGCCTATGACCCCGAGGCAATGCAGGAATGCCAGGCCATCTATGGCCTGCGCGACGATCTGCTTCTGTGCGGCACGAAGGAAGCGGCGTTGCGCGGCGCCGATGCGCTGCTCATCGCCACCGAATGGAAGAGTTTCCGCGCGCCGTCCTTCGACGCGCTGAAGGATGCGCTGACCACGCCGGTCATCTTCGACGGCCGCAACCTCTATGACCCCAAGGTCGTGGCGCGCCACGGCATCGAATACCACTCGATCGGCAGATTGGCGGCGTGAGACCGGGCCCGAAGAGCAAGCAGGAACTGGCACGCGCACCCGGCGCGGAAAGGAGTTGTGGCTGATGGTGCTGGACGTAAAGCCCGAGCAAATCACCAGGGATCATTTCGATGTTGTCGCGATCGGTTCCGGTTTCGGTTCGGCTTTCTTCCTGCACGAGTTCGCCAAGCGGCGTAAGGCGCGCATCCTGGTCCTGGAATGGGGCCGCCACAACAAGCATGAATGGCAGCTCGACCAGAACGCCAACACCGATATCGATGACGAGACGACCTACAAGACCAATTCCGACAAGCCGTGGAATTACACGATCGGGCTGGGCGGCGGCACGAACTGCTGGTTCGCGCAGACGCCACGCTTCCATCCCAATGATTTCATGCTGAAAAGCACCTACGGCATCGGCAATGACTGGCCGATCAGCTATGACGATATCGAGCCGTTCTACTGCGACGCCGAGGAGATCATGTCGATCTCCGGCGATCCCGACATGGCGCAGATGCTGCCGCGCTCGAAACCGTTTCCGCAACCGCCGCATCGCATGTCGACGCCCGACAAGATGATGAAGGCGGCCCAGTCCGACCAGCACTTCGTCATGCCGACCGCCCGTGCCCGGGTGCCGACCTCACAGCGCACCTCGTGCTGCGCCAATCTGCGCTGCTGGCTGTGCCCGGTCGACGCCAAATTCACCGTGAACAACGGGCTGATGCATGTCTTCGAGCATCCCGACGTTTCGGTTTGCCTCGGCGCGGAAGTGCGCAGGCTCGATCATGTCGGCGGCACGGTCCGTTCGGTCACCTTCGTGAATGATGGCAAGGAATATCAGGTCAGCGGTGATCTGTTCATTCTCGGCGCCAATGCCATCCAGAGCGCGGCGATCATGCTGCGATCCGGCCTCGGAGACGAATTCGTCGGGCGCGGCCTGCATGAATCCTATGGCTGGAATTTTGAGGTCTATCTCGATGGCGTCGACAATTTCGACGGCAGCACCATCACCACTGGCTTGAATTTCGGCCTCTATGACGGTCCTCACCGGTCCGAGCACGCAGCCGCCCTGGTTTATTTCGAGAACCGCTGGCAGCACGGGATGCGGGCCGAGAAGGGTCGGCTGCGCCAGACATTGCCACTTGTCGTGGTCACCGAAAACCTGCTCGACCACGAGAACTTCGTCACCCTCGACGAGGACGACAATGCTTTCGTCAGCTTCAAGGCACCGTCGGACTACGCGGTCAAGGGCATGGCCCGGGCGCTGGACAAATTGCCTGGCCTGCTTTCACCGCTGCCGGTCGAAAAGCTCTTCGACCGCGGCATCCGGCCAACGGAATCGCATGTCCAGGGCACGCTGAGGATGGGCACCGGCCCGGCTGATTCTGTGATCGACAGCAACATGATCCATCACCGGTTGAGAAACCTGGTTGTCGTCGGCACCAGCACCTATCCGAGCTGCTCCTGCGCCAACCCGAGCCTGACCGCGGCAGCCTTGTCCCTGCGGGCAGCGAGCCGGATCGCGTGAGAGGAGCAGCCTGATGATCGAAGTCACACGGCGCTCGGCATTGGCCATCCTGGCGGGAGGCGTAGCGTCGACCGGTGTTGCCTATGCGGCAGTCTCCTCGTTCTCGGATGAGGACCTGGTTCGCGTCACACTCGAAAAATATCTCGGCAAGCTGAACATGCGTATCGAGCATCTGCAGCAGTTTGTGCTGGAGTTCCGCAATCGCAACCCGTGGATATTCCCCAGCGAAAAACTGGGCGATGCCATCACCTTGCTCGAAACGACCAAGCTCGGACAGGCACGCGGCTTGCTGCCGAAACAGAAGCGGCGCGATCTCAGGCATTTCGATCGTTGGGCAGTCGCCGAATTCCACATGCTGACGGACTATGCCTGGCGCAGCTCGCCTGATGATCCGATCCGGTTCACGGGATGGCAGTCATGCACCAACCCGTTCGCGACGCTTGATCCGCCGCAAAGTGCCTGAGGCGAAAGCGGCGGCCCGGTCAGGCCGCTGTGGAGAAGACAGCCAGAATATCAGAATGCGACAAGGAGCCGGTTCATGAAAGTCCTGTTTGCCAGCGGCAACGGCTATCCGCCCGAATTCGGTGGCGGCGTGCAGTCCAGCACCCATCATCTGGCGGAGCAACTGATCGAACACGGGCATGAGGCGTCAGTGCTCGCCGCTCTGTTCGGCGATGGCATGTTCGGCCTCAAGGCGCGCGCCAAGATGAAGCTTTTGCGGCAACCCGCGGTCGTCGACAGCTTTCCCGGTTACCCGGTGATCCGGTCATGGTTTCCCTGGGAGGTGGCAAGCTTTGCCGTCGGCAGGCAGAAGCCTGACGTGGCGGTGGTCCAGTGCCACAAGTCAGTTCCGCTGGGCAAGGCGCTGCAGGCCGAGGGCGTGCCGCTGATCGTCTATCTCCGTAATGTCGAGTTCCACGAGCTGGGCGGCGATCTGCGCGAATTGCGCGGCGCACTCTACATCGCCAATTCCGACTTCACCGCGCGCACCTACAAGAAAGAGTTCGGCATCGAGGCGACAGTGATCCCGCCGACCATCAACCCGACGCAGTACAGCACGTCGACCACGGGCCAGTTTGTCACCCTGATCAACCCCTATGAGGAAAAGGGTTTCGAGCTTGCGGTGCGCATTGCTGGCGCCTGCCCCGAAATCCCGTTCCTGTTTGTCGAAAGCTGGAAGCTGGAGGACGACCATCGGGCGCGCATCGAAGAGACGATCGCACCGCTCGGCAATGTCACGCTGGAGAGCCGCACCAACGACATGAAGACGATCTATGGCCGCACCAGGATCCTGCTTGCGCCCTCGAAATGGGAAGAGGCCTGGGGGCGCGTCGCCTCGGAGGCCCATTGCAGCGGCATCCCGGTGGTCGGCTCGCGGCGCGGCGGCCTGCCCGAAGCAATCGGCCCCGGCGGCACGGTGCTCGATTATGACGCCCCGCTCATCGACTGGGTCGCGGCCGTCAGGCTGTTGTGGAACGACAACAAGGAGTACGATCAGGTTTCCAGCCTTGCACGCAGCTTCGCGGCGCGTCCGGAGCTCGATCCGGATCGCCAGTTCGTCACCTTCTTCTCGATACTGGACCGGGCCGTGCAGCAGCGCGCGCTGCAAGCTGCATAGCTCTTTCGGATGGTGCCGATCAGGCCGGGCGCTTGACCCGGCTTTTCAGCGTCTCGTAGCCACGCGCGCCAAGCAAAGCACGGGCAAGGGTCTTGGCTGCGCTCTTACGACCTTCCTGCGAGTTGATCTGCCGCAGCCTGGCCGGCAGGTTGCGCGCCGCCTGGCCGAGCGCCGGCAGCGACAGCGTATCGGGAAAGCTGACCATGTGCGTTTCGACGCACAGCACCGGCTTGCCGGACAGCTCGGTAATCCTCAGCGCCTGCGCATGCTCGCTTTCGATGAACAGGATGGCATCGGATTTGCGGTAGAAATCGGCCTTGAAACTGCCATGCGCGCCAAGCCGCTGGCGCTCCGCCTTGCTCGGCAGGTCGAGCATGACCAGTTGGTCGTACTGGATCCCGTGCTTGGCCAGCCACGCCTCGGTCAGCGCGCGGTATTTCTCCAGCCGGCTGGTGACCAGCCAGCCGATCCCGTGGGTCGGGGTGTGAAGCGGGCGCGCTTCGCTGAGGAATTTCTCATAGGCCGGGCCGTCGTCGTTTTCCGCCTCGGTCGGATCGAGGCAAAGCACACCATCGATGTCGACGCAGCATTGCGCCAGGAATTTGTGGTGCACGAAATTCCACTGGAACATGCGCGGATGCGGCACGACCTCGAACACGACATCGATCCCCTGATGCTGTGGCTCCAGGCCGAACACGGCGGCAAATGTGAAATCGGCCTCGATGCCGGCAGCCTCGATACGGGCGCGGGCATCGCGCATGGCATTGCCGCCGGCGACGCTGTCGTCGATCACCAGCACCTTGCGCATGTCAGAGACTTTGCGGTCGAGTGCCGCCCGGCGTTTGGTGATGCCTGACGTGTAGACGCGGCCTTCCAGGAAGCTATCCAGGTCGGTCATCGGAATGTTCGCTGCGAGGCTGACCAGCGTCGCCGCCAGCACGCCGCTTCGGGGAACGCCGACCACCAGGTCGATGTCGCGCGGCAGCCGGTGCAGGTTGCCGACGACGGCGTCGTTCATGTCGGAAATCGATCGGTAGTGCATGGATCAGGCCTCGAGTGGATGTCCGTAGCGGGAGAAGGCGCCCAAATTACTGCGCCTCGCGCGGCGCTGCTGCTGGCAACCTCGCCGGCAGCATTTTCAAGGCTTCGCGGAAAGCCTCTCGGCCGGAGGCGAAGGTCAGAGCGATGACGGTTGTAATGAGGTAGGCGAGGATGGCGCCGCTGGCCAAGGCAACGACATGCTGCTGCGGCAGCAGCGGCTTGAGGAACCAGACCGCCGCCAGCGCCAGATGCGCGCCAAGCACGAACGGCGTTGCGGCGCGCAGCACATGGTGCGCCTGCAGCGGCCCACTCTTGCCGACATAGAGCCACAGGAAGGGCGTGCGCAGATATTCGCTGACCGCATAGGCAATCGCCACGCCGAGCGCGCCATAGGGCAGGCCGAGCGCGAAGGCGAGCACCGACGTCACCGCCGTGATGATGCCCCAGCGCATGAAGTCGCCGGAGCGGCCCTGGCTGACGAAAAGCCAGCCCGCCGGATTGTTGAGCGGCTGCAGCAGGCCGGCAAAGCCGAGCGCCAGGAAGATCGAGGCGCTGGCGCGCCACTGTTCGCCGAGCACGAAGGGGATCAGCACATCCGACATTGCGGTGGCGAAGGCGACGCCTGGCAGGGCCACCAGCAGGATCAGCGGCATGACGCGCAGATAGGCGCTGCGGTAGCGGTCCGGCTCGTCTTTGAGCCTCGACAGAGCCGGCACCATCACCTTCGACAGCGGATTGGTGATCTGGCTCAGCGGAAACAAGAGCAGCTTGTAGGCGCGGTCATAAAGGCCGAGCTGGGCTTCGCCCCAGTATTTGCCGATCAGCACATTGTCGAGGTTGCGGGCAAAGAAGTTGGCGAAGTTGAAGCCGGTGATGCCGGCGCCGAAATTGATCAGCTCGCTGATGCCGTCGACCTTGCGCGGCATGCCGGGCCGCCAGCGCGAGCTTGCCCAGTAGCACAGCGTCGGCAATATCGCGCCGGTCAGCGTGCCGGCAAACAGCGCCCAGTAGGAACGGTCTATGAAGGTCCAGGCGATCGACACGACCAGGCCGACGACGGCGCTGGCGACATCGATGATTGCCAGCCGCCCGAACTGCATGCGCCGCGTCAAAAGCGCCAGGTGCTGCGCGCCGAGCCCATAGGCCATGATTTGCAGGCCGAATGCGGCGACCAGACCGGTCACGCGTGGTTCGCCATAGAAGGCGGCGACTAGCGGTGCGGCACCTGCGAGCACGCAGGCCAGGATCGCGCTGACAGCGACATTGATCCAGAAGAGGTAATTCACCTCTTCGTTGCGTATGCCCGTTTTCTGGATCGTCGCCTGGGTCAGGCCGAAATCCTGGAACAGCGCGATGAAGGCCAGCACCGGCGCGCACATGGCCACCACGCCGAAATCCTGCGGCGACAACAGCCGCGACAGCACGATGACGGAGATGATCTGCGTCGCCACCCGCACCGATTGCGCCATGGCCGTAACCACTGCGCCGCGTCCTACCGATTTGCGGAGCGAGCCTTCTGGCGGATCGAATGGGTTGGCTTCCAAATTCAGGATTCCTGATTTTTGCGCGGATTTCCGAACCCTGAAAATCCACGCCCGCCGCCAATGCCAAACTACGGCATTAATTTTGCAGTGCAACAGAAAATGTCCGTAGCCGCGCCAAAAATGTTGCGATGCAGCAAGAGCTGTACTAGCATCCCTTTGGGTGGGGTCAAACAGCGGTCGAGTTTTCATGCTGCATGTCTTGTACCTGGTGCACGATGTTTCCGATCCGGCGGTTCGCCGGCGGATCACAATGCTCAGGACAGGTGGCGCCAAGGTTACCCTGGCAGGTTTCCGCCGCACCGCCGTCCCGATTGCCGATATAGAAGGATTGCGGCCGATCGACCTTGGCGCAACGCGCGATGGCCGATTCGCCCAGCGCCTGGCGGCCGTGGCGAAAGCTACGATTTCAATCGGTTCAAAGCTTGCGAGTACGCCGCGGCCCGATCTCATCATCGCGCGCAATCTGGAAATGCTGGCACTTGCCCGCCGCGCCAAATCGGCCTTCGGTGCGACGGTGCCGATCGTCTATGAATGCCTCGACATCCACCGCCTGGTGCTCCGCGACGATGTGCTGGGCAAGGCGCTGCGCGCCACGGAGCGCCATCTGGCGCGGGACGTGAAGCTGCTGGTGACCAGTTCACCTGCCTTCATCGCCAATTATTTCAAGCCCTTCCGCCAGGTCGCGGCACCCGTCGAACTGGTCGAGAACAAATATTTCGAGGCAGCAGCAATCCTGCCCGATGAATTTGAGGCGGTGGAAGGGCCTGTCGCCCCGCCATGGCGGATCGGCTGGTTCGGCGCGCTGCGCTGCCGCCGCTCGCTTGAGCTGCTGGCCGATTTCACGCGCCGCATGGACGGGCGTTTCGAGGTCGTCCTGCGCGGCCGCCCGGCGCTCTCCGAATTCCCCGATTTCCATGCCTTCGTCGATGCCGAGCCTTATTTGTCGTTTCGCGGGCCCTATCGCAACCCGGAGGACATGGCGGCGATCTACCGGGACGTACATTTTTCCTGGGCGATCGATTTCTTCGAAGAGGGGCAGAATTCGGAATGGCTGCTGCCCAACCGTCTCTATGAAGGCTGCCGCTTCGGAGCGGTGCCGATCTCGATGGGCCATACGGAAACCGGACGGTTCCTCAGCCAGCAGGATATCGGCATCCTGTTGCCGCAGGCTTCATCAGACGCGCTGGAGACCGCGCTCGGCAAGATGGAGGAGCACCGCTTCGGCAGGCTGAAAGCGCGCGTGCTTGCCCACAATCCGAGGACGTGGAGCTACGATCGCAGCGACTGCCGGGCCTTGGTCGAAAAACTGCGCCGCCTGACCGCGGTGCACGAGCCCCTCGCGACCGAGGCTCTGGCATAGGATGGACATCGCCCGATGACGCAAGCGCTTCCTTCCAGCCTGATCGTGATCCCTTGCCTGAACGAGGCAGCCCATATCGGTGCGCTGCTCGACCAGCTCTGTCCGGCGGCGGCAAGGCTTGGTGCCCGGATCATCGTTGCCGATGGCGGCAGCACCGATGGCACGCTGGCCATCGTCGAGGACGTTGCTGCCAGGGATCCGCGCGTCATCCTGTTGCACAACAAGCGGCGCATCCAGAGTGCAGCGATCAATCTCGCTGTCGGCACTTTCGGCGAAGGCGCGGACTATCTCATCCGCATCGACGCGCATGGCGGCTATCCCGACGATTATTGCGACAGGCTGCTTGAAGAAGCACTGGCCACATCAGCCGATTCGGTCGTGGTTTCGATGCTGACCAGTGGCAGCGGCGCCGTGCAGAAATCGGTCGCGGCGGCGCAGAATTCAAAACTCGGCACCGGTGGCTCCAAGCATCGTCACCTGTCCGCCGGAGAGTGGGTCGACCACGGCCATCACGCGCTGATGCGGATATCGGCCTTCGGCGCTGTCGGCGGCTATGACGAAACGTTCAGCCACAATGAGGATGCCGAGCTCGACTACCGGCTGAGAAAAGCCGGCTACAAGATCTGGATGAGCGGCAAGACGCAGATGGTCTACTACCCGCGTGCCTCGCTCAAAGGTCTCTATTACCAGTATCTCGGCTATGGCCGTGGCCGTGCCAAGAATGTGCTGAAGCACCGCGTCATCCCGAAGGTCCGGCAGATGGTGCCGCTGGCGGTCTTCCCGGTGGTTCTTCTGGCGGCCTTCTCCTTCGTGCATTGGATCGCGGCGGTGCCGCTGCTGGTCTGGGCGGCGGTATGCCTGGGCTACGGCCTGATGACGGCCATCCGCCAGCGCAATGCCGACATCGCGCTCGCCGGCGTTTCGGCCATGGTCATGCATTTCGGCTGGTCCGTCGGCTTCTGGCTGCAGCTTCTCGGCCTCGGCGCACGACGCAGGGTGGCGTGATGGCCGGCAAGAACCGCAGCATCGACATTGGCGTGTGCACGTTCCGGCGGCCGGAACTGGCCGACACGCTGCGCTCGCTCGCCGCCATGGAGATGCCGGCAGGGTTTGATATCAGCGTCATCGTCGCCGACAATGACGACACGCCAAGCGCGCAGGCACTGGTGACGGCGCTGTCACGGGAACTGGCGTTGCCGATCCGCTATAGACATGCCCCGGCGCGCAACATCTCGATCGCCCGCAACGCGTGCCTTGACGCCAGCGCGGCGGATTTCCTCGCCTTCCTCGACGACGACGAAACCGCCTCCGCCCGTTGGCTGGCTGAACTGGTCGCGACGGCTGAAGAGAGTGGCGCCACCGCCGTGCTCGGCCCGGTACGCGCGCTCTACCACCCGGATGCGCCCGCCTGGATGCGGCGCGGCGATTTCCACTCGACCTTGCCGGTCTGGGTGCGCGGCGAGATCCGCACCGGTTACACCTGCAACGTCCTGCTGTGCATGGGATCGGACAGCCTGCGTGGCCGCCGCTTCAGCCTGGCGCGCGGGCAGACCGGCGGCGAGGACACCGAGCTCTTCGACCAGATGGTCAAGGCCGGCGGCACGATCGCCTTCTCTCAAGACGCCTGGGTGGACGAGGTGGTGCCGCGCTCAAGAGCCGCGTTCGACTGGCTCGGCCGTCGCCGTTTTCGCGTCGGTCAGACGCACGGTCACCTGCTGGGCAGCAGCGCGCGTGGCATTGGGCTGGTCAAGCATGTCGGTGTCGCTGCGGCAAAGGCAGTCTATTGTTTCGCCGCGGCACTTCCCGTTGTCGCCAGCCCGGAGCGCAGGAACCGCAGCGTGCTGCGCGGCATCATGCATGTCGGCGTTGTGAGCGGCCTTGTCGGCATCCGCGAAATCCGCCTCTACGGCCAATCCTCACCTGGGGAAGGAGGCAAGCGTGCAGCCTGACGTCTCCCCGACCCCCGATGGTTCAGTCCCCGATGTCTCCTTCATCATCGCTGCCTATAATGCCGAGGTGACCCTCGACCGGGCGATCGCCAGTGCCATCGCGCAGAAGGATGTCAACGTCGAGATCATCGTCGTCGACGACCAGTCGCGCGATGCCACGCTCGACGTGGCGCGGGCCTATCCGCAGGAGATCGTGCGCGTCGTCGCGCTGGCCAGGAATCGTGGTCCCGGCGGCGCTCGTAATGCCGGGCTCGACGTCGCTCGCGGCCGGTGGATCGCGGTTCTCGATTCCGACGATGCCGTCTTTCCCGACCGCATTGCCGCCATGATCGGCCGCGCCGAAAAGGCGGATGCCCAGATCGCCGTCGACAATCTCCAGGTCGTTCGCGAAGATGGCATTGTCGAGGATGCGATGTTCCCGCGACAGTATCTGGAAGGCTTGCGCGAGATTTCGCTGGCCACCTACATCGCCGGCAATATCGTCTTCGAATCGAAGTTCAATCTCGGCTACCTCAAGCCGATCTTCCAGCGCCGGTTCCTGGACGAGAACCGGCTTCGCTATGACGAGAAACTGAGGATCGGCGAGGACTACATCCTGTTTGCCGACGCGCTCGCCAAGGGCGGCAGATGCGTGGTCGAGCCTGATATCGGCTATGCCTATCATATCCGCAGCGGCTCCATCTCGCGTGTGCTCGAGCTTCACCATGTCGAAGCGATGCGCAAGGCGGACGAGATATTCGCTCAAACCCATCGGATGGATGAGGCAGCCCAGGCGGCGTTCGCCCGGCGCGGCCGCAGCCTGCGCAAGGCGGCCTCCTTCCTGGCGATGGTCCAACACATCAAGGCGCGGTCCCCGCTCAAGGCGATCCGGACGGCGCTCAGCGACCCGGCGGCGGTCAGGCATATGGGCATGCCGATCGCCGTGCGGTTGCGACGCGTAGCGGCACAGTTTGCCGTGGGGGTGGGGAGGTGAAGATGCAGGCACATGGAGGGATTTTTCGTGGCCTGTGAAGGAACTGTAGTCGATCTCCTCAGAAGGAATTTGCGATGAAGAAAATCAGGAAGGCCGTGATACCGGTGGCGGGGCTTGGAACACGTTTCTTGCCGGCGACCAAATCGATGCCGAAGGAAATGCTTCCCGTCGTCGACAGGCCTGTCGTGCAGTATGCGGTGGACGAGGCCTTCGAAGCTGGCATCGAGCACATCGTGTTCGTGACCGGCCGCAACAAGGCGGTCATCGAGGACTATTTCGACCTTCATCCGGAATTGATCGGCACCCTGGAGCAGACCGGCAAGAAGACCCAGCTGGAAGCGCTCGAAAGCATGCTGCCGGTGGCCGGTGCCACTTCCTTCATCCGCCAGCAGTCGCCGCAGGGCCTTGGCCACGCCGTCTGGTGTGCCCGCGAGGTCATCGGCAACGAGCCTTTCGCTTTGCTCCTGCCTGATATGGTGTCCTTCGGCGGGCGCGGATGTCTCGCCGAAACCGTCGAACTTTATGAACGCACCGGCGGCAACGTCATCGCCGTGGAGCGTTGCGATCCGAGCGAGACCAACAAATACGGCATCGTCGGCCGCGGCGCCGATATAGGTAGCGGTTTCGAGGTCTCGGCCATGGTCGAAAAGCCGGCTCCGGCCAACGCGCCGTCGAACTTCTACATCAACGGCCGCTATATCCTGCAGCCCGAGATCTTCGCGCTGCTCGGCAATCAGCAGCGTGGCGCCGGCAACGAGATCCAGCTGACCGACGCCATGGTTCGCCTGTCGAAGGACCAGCCGTTCTTTGCCCAGCCTTTCCTGGGCCGCATGTTCGACTGCGGTTCCAAGGAAGGCTTCATCCAGGCCAACATCGCCTTCGCGCTGGCGCGCGAAGACATGAAGGGCCCGGTTTTCGAGATGCTTCAGGAGTTCGTCCGGTCGCATGAACGTCAGGAAGAAGCCGCATAATGCCCATCTTTCGGGAGCATTGTCGGGCGGCTGACGGCGAGGGTCGACTGACCTGCGCAGTCTGGCACGATGCTTGCGTTGCTTTTGGCGATGCTCCCGATCTTCGAGGCGCCTGCAAGCTAGAATTGGACCGACGATGAATTATGCCAACTTTCCTCTCGACAAGAGGATGCCATTGCCGAATTCGGATGCAGGAAACGGTGAGGACTTCATCGACATCGAGCGGCTGCTTGGCATGGCCGCGCGGCAGGCCAAGGTGGTTGCCGTGTGCGCCGCCATCGGCCTTTTCTTGGGCATGCTCTACCTGCAGACCACGCCGCCCAAATTTGTCTCGGTATCGAGCGTGCTGATCGACGAAGGCCTGAACAAGATCGTCGACGACATCTCGGCGGCGTCGACGACGATGCAGACCGATTCCGCCATTCTCAGCCAAATCGAAATCCTGACCTCGACGCGCCTTGCCGCGGTGGTCGTCGACAAGCTGAAGCTCAGCCAGAACGATGCCTTCATGAACCCGCCGCAGTCGGCGCTGGCCAAGGGCGTCGGGTTCATCCGCGGCCTGATCCAGTATGTCCGCCCCAGCCCCACCATTCCCGGCGTTGGTGACATCAGCAAGCTCGACCCTGCAACCCGTGATGCGCTTATCGCAACGTCGAGTCGCGACTATGCGATCCTCAAGCTGCAGAACGAGGTGAGGGCGGAGCGTGTCGGGCGAAGCTACGTCATCGCGCTCGGCTATCAGTCGACCGACCCGGCATTGTCGGCGGCGATCACCAAGGCCTATGCCGAAGCCTACCTGGCCGACCAGCTCGATGCCAGCTTCGACGCCACCGAGCGCGCGGCGGTCTGGCTGCAGGGCCGGTTGACGGAACTGCGCGAAAGCTCGCAGCAGGCGTCGCTTGCAGTGGAAAAATTCAGGGCCGAACACGGACTGTCCGCCAACAGTGACGGCCAGCTGATGAGCGACAAGCAGCTTGCCGATCTGAACGCCCAGCTCATCGTGGCACAGGCCGACACGGCACGCGCCAGCGCCCGCTACCAGCAGTACAAGGCAATCATCGACAGCGGCTCCGACAACGCTTTCAATGACGCCGCCATATCGGCCGACCAGCCGAGCAGCTCGGTCATCGCAGCGCTCAAGACCCGTTATCTCACCGTCGCCAAGCGGCTGCAGGATGTCGAGGCCAATTTCGGCCCACAGCACCCGCAGGCGGTGGCGCTGGCCAAGGAGAAGGCCGACATTTCGACGCAGATTTTCGGCGAGCTGAAGCAACTGACCGAAAGCTATCGCAACGAATATGAGGTGGCGCTGGCGCGCGAAACCGCGCTCAGGGCCAACGTCGCCTCGGCGCAGGGCAAGAGCTCCATCGACAACCAGTCGCAAGTCCAGTTGCGCGACCTCGACCAGAAGGCGACGGCGCTCACCACGCTCTACCAAACGTTCCTTGGCCGCTACGAGGAAGCCGCGCAGCAGCAATCCTTCCCGGTCGGCAAGATCCGCATCATCTCGGATGCTTCGATGCCGCAGGCGGCTTCGAGCCCGCGCACGGTGGTGGTGCTCGGGCTCTCGCTGGTGCTCGGCGTGCTGATGGGCGCCGGCTTTGGCGGCCTCAACGAGTTCAACGAGCGCTTTTTCCGGACGGGCGAGGAGGTACGCGACCGCGTCGGCCTCAAATTCCTCGGCTACCTGCCGACCATCGGCAGCAAATCCGCCAGGGAGGACAAGCAGGCCGAGGCGCAGCCGGATCAGAAAGTTGCCAGATCGCCGGCGGCCAGCGAAAGACGCGCGCGCATGCGGGTCAGCATCGACGCTCCGGCATCGATGTTCTCCGAAACGCTGCGCAGCGCCAAGATCGCCTTCGACGTTGTCATGGAAGGGCAAGGCAGCCGCGTCATCGGCGTCATCTCGGTCCTTCCCGGCGAAGGCAAGTCGACGGTCGCGGCCAATCTCGCCGGGCTGCTTGCCGCCAACGGCGCCAAGACGCTGCTCATCGACGGTGACTTGCGCAATCCCGGCCTCAGCCGCAGCCTCGGCATGGAGGCCGAGCAGGGCCTAATGGAAGCGGTGGTCAACGGCCAGACCTGGCAATCCGTCGGCAAGATCGACCGGCAGACCAAGCTGGCGATCATCCCGGCCGTGCTGCGCGGCAACTTCTCGCACACCAGCGAGCTCTTGTCCTCGACCGGAATGCGGCGCTTCATCGAGAACGCCAAGGAGACGTTCGAATACATCGTCGTCGACCTTCCGCCGCTTGGGCCTGTGGTCGACGCCAAGGCCTTCGCGCCGTTGGTCGACGGCTTCGTGCTGGTCACCGAATGGGGGCGCACGCCGCGCGCCATGGTGCGGTCGATGCTGGAATCCGAACCCTATGTCGCCAACAAGATCGTCGGCGCGGTGCTGAACAAGGTCGACCTGAAGAAGCTCGCCAAATACGGATCGTTCGGCGCGTCGGAGAAATTCTTCGACAAATATTCGAGCTATTATCTCGACAAGTCCGAGGTGCGGAGCAGGGCGTCGGTCTAGGTCATAGACCCATAAAATGGGATTCCCAAAACGTTTGATGGGTGATTCATTCCTCTCATGATGGAGGTATGAATGGCGCGCTTTGATCTTACGGATTTTGAGTGGTCGGTCATCGAGCCCTTGTTGCCGAACAAGCCGCGGGGCGTAGCGCGTGTTGACGACCGGCGGGTTTTGAACGGGATATTCTGGCGATTGCGGACCGGAGCGCCTTGGGCGGACATTCCGGAGCGCTATGGCCCGCACACGACATGCGTCAACCGCTTCAATCGGTGGCGCAAGGCCGGTG
>NZ_AXAL01000053.1 GCF_000472785.1 Mesorhizobium loti CJ3sym | reverse complement strand
GCAATTTTCGGCACCACCATCAGCCCTTACCTTTTCTTCTGGCAGGCCTCTCAGGAGGTCGAAGACCAGAAGGCCAAGCCCAAGCGCGAGCCGTTGAAGAAAGCGCCTGAGCAGGCGCAGAATGCCATCGAGCGTATCCGGCTCGATACCTACGTCGGCATGGCATTTTCCAACATCGTCGCCCTTGCCATCATGATCACGGCTGGCGCCACCCTTCATGCCAAGGGCATTACCGACATCGAGTCCACCAGCCAGGCNGCCGAAGCCCTGCGGCCGGTGGCCGGTATATTCGCNTTTGCCATTTTCGCGCTCGGTGTCATCGGGACNGGACTGCTCGCCATCCCGGTCCTTGCCGGCTCGGCAGGCTACGCGCTCGGGGAGGCGCGCAAGTGGCCCGTGGGCCTCGAACGCGAGCCGCTCGCAGCCAAGGCCTTTTATGCAACGATTGCACTCGCAACGATCGTTGGCGTGTGCCTCAATTTTACGCCGATCAACCCCTTCAANGCGCTCTACTGGAGCGCNGTGGTCAACGGCATCGTTGCCGTTCCGGTCATGGCGGTGATGATGCTGATGACGGCGCGGAGTGACGTCATGGGCAAGGTGACCGTACCGCTGGTCATGCGTATCATTGGCTGGATCGCCACAGCCGTGATGGCGGCAGCGGCTGTGGTGATGGTTGTCCAGCTTTTCATGTAGGCACTCGTAAAAGGGAGCCCGGCAGACGTGGCCACCCACCCACGCCGTAGTTTCGCACCATCAAACGCGGCACGCACAAGCTGTGACCGCCCTCAGCCAGGGTAAGCTTTTGTGATGATCCGCCGGCGTGCCGCCGGCGCCGGCATCGACACGCTCATGATCTGACGTCCAACGCAAGTCGCCGGCGTCCAGGTAGGCGTCCAGTACTGCTCCAGGCTGTGAAGCAGGGCACATCATGCCGCTAGTGCGGGCAAGATCGGTCGGGCGCAGCCCCTTAACAAAGTGCCGCATAAATCGCAGGAGCAATGTCACTTACCCTCGATCCTCCGGGCCCTTACGCAGCAGTGGTTACCGATCTGCGGCCGAAACAGGAGTTGGCATCGGGCATGTAGCTGAAAAAACTCTGCCAAGCGGCGTGAAACGGCAAGCAGCCTGAATCCCAATCGCGGCGCGGACCGCCTTTCCGTGCCGCGCTTTTCTAGGCAGGTCAAATAGCTCCGGCCGGCAAGATTACCAGGATGATCGGCGCTGATGAGCGTGGCAGAGGTGTGTGGTGCCGCGTGTTCGGACCCGGTACTGGATGTCGCGATTTCCCGCAACCAACTCGTAGGTCCCGGTAAGTCCGTCGATCACAAGGTCGAGGAATGCGTTGCAGGCGGCAACCCAATCCACACCATCACGCACCGCGAGCGAGAAAGTCTTGCCCGGGCAATACCTGGCAAACAAGAAAACTGGGGAGCCGCCACCGGTGTCCCCTACGCTCAACTCAACCCATGCATTCGGCGATCCTGGCCGCTGGGGTGCAGCCCTGAATGGAAGTCGCCGGCGGCTGCAACATTCTCCCGGGATCGATAGCCGCCGGTCGAATCCTCGGAGCCGGACCGCGGGCGATTTGACCAACCTCTTTCGCCGCGCACGCCACCAGCCTGCCTGGGCAAGCACGGGATGGCCGAACGACTGCTTATGTTCCGGCGCGCCCGTCTTCTGAATGCGCTCTTTGGGGGCATGAAACTTCACGTTTGATGAGCGCATCTGAAAGTAGCAAGGCGGCCTTGGCCGCCTTGCTAGTGTCGCATCAAAGATCGCGCCCACGTCTATCCCGCTGTAGGTCTTCTCCGCTATAGACATCGGCATTCGGGTCGAAACCGGTCCAGCCGCCGGCTTCATATTCGGTGCGTCTTCCGGCGACATCGACCGAGTTGTATTGCTTGAGGATCCGTTCTGCATTTGGAACAAGATTGTCCTCGACCTTGGCGGTGACCATCGTTCCGCCTCGGCGCACGCCCTCTGCATATACGTGGGCATCGTTCTCCGGCACGCCGGCGTTTGTCATGGCGCCGATGATGCCCCCTGCTGCACCACCGACCACGGCCCCGCCTACCGCACCGACAGCAGTGGCAGCCAGCCAGCCGGCTGCAACCACAGGTCCCACCCCAGGAATCGCCATCAGGCCGAGGCCTGTTGCCAGGCCGCCGGCGCCGCCAATGACAGCGCCCACGCCAGCGCCAGTGGCCGCGTCCTCGCCGGCGTCGGTCTCCTCGTCCTTCTGCCAGCCGGTCGCATTGTTGGCCACAATGCTGATGTCATCGCGCGGGACGCCGGTGGCCACGAGTTCGCCTACGGCATCATTGGCATCGTCATAATTGTCGAACAGTCCGGTTACGGTTTTCATCTGGTTCTCCTGGCTTTCTATTCACTTGGCGCCGGCAACTACGTTGCCTTGGTAATCGAGCGCGATTGGCGTCGACTTGCCGTCCTTGCTCGCTGTTCCGCGCCAGATGCCGTTGTCATCCTTTTTCAGGGCAGAGACGTCGGCATAACCCGCCTTTTCGATCGCGCTCTTGGCCTGGGCTTCAGTAAAACTGTTGGCGCCGGGGACTGGAGCTGCCGGATTGGTGGTGCCGCTGGTGACAGCCGGTGTGCTGCCGTCGGAAGCAGGCGCCGTCGTTGCAACCTTCTGAATCATGTCCTGATGCATCCTGAGTGTCGGCAACGTCTCGGCCGCAAAGGATTTCAGGGCGACGTTGTCGCCGTCCTTGGCGTAGGCCTCGAACAGGCTGACCGCATCGGCATGGGCAGCCTTCTGCATGTCCGTATAAGATGCGTCTACCGGCGCCGTACCCGACTGCAGCTTGTCGACATCGCTCTTGTGGGCACCATCGAGGTCGGCGGGCACCTTCAGCTTCTGTGCGCCGGCGATGCTCTCAAGCTTCGCATTGGCGGCGCCATGATCGGAGATCATCTTCTGGGCGAAGTCCTTCAGGCCTTGGTCCTGCAGCTTATCTTGGGCGACCTTGCTCGACTGAACTTCGAAAATTCCGCCGATCGCGGCCTTGGTGACGAAGTCCTGGGCGGTCTCGGCAGCGACCGATGGCCAGGCAAATGCCACCGACGCGGCTAACGATAGCGACGCCAGACGAAGACTGTTTCTCATGGTGATGTTCCTCAGTTGAGATTGGTGAATCCAAACCTGCTCATGGCGTGTTTGTTCCCAGGCAAATACGAACTCGCTGCCAAATTCACTGAAGGCGCTGTTCGTCGTTCACATGCGTTGAAGCAGGCGAAAGTTTTGGGGCGGCGCGCATTGCACGGGAGAACCAATGGTCGCAATCGAGCGTATGACGGCCTTCTCCTCGAGATGAGTCCTCTCCAGTGCTGTGACGTGTCCGGTCGAATCCGTACGGGCGAGTTCACAGGTTGTTTGCGGTGTGAATATTCAAACCGAGCAAAGATCGCGGTTGGACCAGGAACATTTTTTCGAGCGGCAGGTTAGCGAAGGCACAACCAACGGAGAATGACGATGAAGGCGCTCACCTGGCACGGCAAAAGTGACATACGGTGCGAGCAGGTGGATGACCCGATCATTGAGGACGACCGCGATATTATCATCAAGGTTACAGCTTGTGCGATCTGCGGGTCAGACCTTCATCTGATGGGGGGATTTGTTCCAGAAATGCACGCTCATGACGTGCTTGGGCACGAGACCATGGGCGAGGTCGTTGAAGTCGCCAAGGGGCACTCCAAGTTCAAGATCGGCGAGCGCGTGGTTGTGCCGTTCACAATTGCCTGCGGCGAGTGCCGGATGTGCAAGTGGCAGCTGTTTTCGCTCTGCGAGAGGTCGAATCCGGCCGGCGCCAAGCAGGTCGAGCAGATGGGGTATCCTACTGCTGGCCTGTTTGGATATTCTCACATGTACGGCGGCTTCGCCGGCGGGCAGGCAGAATTCATGCGCGTACCCTATGCCGACGTTGGCCCCATAAAGGTACCAGATAGCCTGACGGACGAGCAGGTCCTGTTTCTTTCCGATATTTTTCCCACCGGGTATCAGGCGGCGGAAAACTGCAACATTCAATCCGGTAACACAGTGCTGGTCTTCGGCTGCGGACCAGTTGGCCAGTTCGCAATCAAGTCAGCGTTTCTCCTAGGCGCGGGCCGGGTCATCGCGCTGGACATCGTCCCTGAACGCCTGGCGCTGGCGCAAGCGTCGGGGGCGGAGACGCTGAGATATGACGATGAAGATTTGCAAAAGCACATCCTGGCTATGACGGAGAGTAGAGGGCCGGATTCTGTCATCGAAGCGGTCGGCATGGAAAGCCATGGACCCGGTGGCGTCATGGAGACCTTGCAAACGGACCTTACGGCGATGGAGAGACCTTATGCGCTGCAACAGGCGCTGATGGCCTGCCGGCCCGGCGGCACTGTATCGTTGCCGGGGGTGTTCGTTGGGAGCGTCCCCGTGCCGATGGGAATGTTCGTTGGCAAAGGGCTGACAATGAAAACAGGCCAAACACATGTCCAGCGCTACTTGGAACCGTTAATGAAGCTCATCGAGGACGGAAAAATCGACCCGTCCTTTCTAATTACCCACCGCATTGGGCTGGAAGAAGGGCCGGAGGCTTACAAGACCTTCCGCGACAAGAAGGATGGTTGCATAAAGGTCGTCATCAAACCGTAGGCTCAATCACCCGCCCGGCATTCGCTTTCGATTCCCGGAAGCTTACCTCGAACGTCGACTGGCCGTAACGGGCACCGATGCGGGGCCGTTCAAAAGCACCCGTCCGGCGCGAGTCCTGACACCAGCTATCCGACAGTGCGGGGGAATTCCAAGCAATCTCGCATCTTGCATAGGTGCGAACCGCCTGAACTGGGCTTCCTCCGATCTTAAGACATCCGGCAATTTTGTGGTCCTTTGCGCAGTAGGCCGAGCCGTATCCGATGCCACGCCGGCTGATGTCGACCGGCGCGGCTTTGTCGCGTTCCGACGCCGACGCAGCTCCCGCGCGGGAGAAAACCTCTGCTGCCCGGCGGCTGTTGATCTAACCATGCTCTCGGCGGAACAAAGGGTTTCACCTCGCGTTGCGGCAAGGTCAACGAGGATATGGAGTCTTCACCGTGAATGATCGTGCATTACTTCGGGATCCGCGTCAGGAGTATCCGGCGCCGCCTTTTCCACAACAGCCGCAAATGCCTGGCCTTGCCGGAAACATGGATCCGGTGCCGGACCACGGCGAGGAAAGCTATCGGGGCTCTGGTAGGCTGGCTGGGCGCAAGGCGCTCGTGACAGGGGGCGATTCGGGGATACGTAGGGCCGTCGCTATAGCCTTTGCGCGGGAAGGGGCGGATGTAGCCATTGCTTATCTTGCGGGAGAGGAGGCGGATGCCAAGGAGGTTATCGACCTTATCGAAGCCGCGGGCAGGAAGGCGCTGGCGCTGCCTGGTGACATCAAGGACGAGGCTTGGTGTCGGGGTTTGGTCGACAAAGCTGTCTCCTCCCTCGGTGGCCTCGATCTGCTTGTGATCAATGCGGGGAGGCAGCAATATCGCGAGAGCATTGATGAGTTGACGACAGATGACTTCGATAAGACCATGAAAACGAATCTGTACGCACTTCATTGGATCGCTCAAGCGGCCGCGCCGCGTCTCCCCGCCGGCGCCTCCATCATCACCACGGCATCGATCCAAGCCTACGAGCCTCGGCGATCCTGCTCGACTATGCCACCACCAAAGCCGGCATTGTCGCTTACACCAAGGCGCTCGCCAAGCAATTGATAAAGCGGGGCATTCGGGCCAACGTCGTGGCTCCTGGGCCTGTCTGGACCGTGCTGCAGCCAAGCGGTGGTCAGCCCGATGAAAAGGTCAAGCATTTCGGCGAGGATAGCGATTTCGGCCGTCCTGGACAGCCAGTCGAGCTGGCACCCGTCTATGTTCTGCTGGCCTCGCGGGAAGCCAGTTTCATAAATGGCGAAGTTTATGGCGTTACTGGTGGCAAGGGAGTCGCGTGACCCAATAAAAACACAGTGGGGCAGGTCGGTCGGTTCAAGGCCGCAGCGCATCCCTTGCGAAAGGCCGGGAACCTCGACGACGCTAGCAAGTTAGGCCCGGACTGGAGGTTGGCTTCATGACAAAATCAGGCCCCACGGAGAACGCTCGCTCCTTTGCAGATCAACGCCCGCTTTCGAGCGGCAGGCCTCAAGCCAACATAAGGCGGGCGCGCGAACGTCGCCAACCTTCAGCGCGAGGGCCTCTGATGGCGGTAGCTGCTATAAACAACGCGCTGGTCCATGGCGGCATCCTCTCGATTGATGACATCGATTTGGCGCTCCGCACCGCCGAGGCGTCGATCACCGCGGATGAACGCATGTACGAGGATATGGCCCGGCCAACCGGGACGCTGTCTGTTCTCCTCTCTGCGGTTCCTGCAGGTTTCCAACCTGGGTCAGTTTGAATCGGGTGTGCCGCCGTTCAGCGAGCTGGCCAAGCGCGCGGACAGACCAAACAACCCCACAACGACGAAATGTAAAGGGAGTACGCCATGCAGATTCTAGATACCACCGTCAACCGTGATCCGGTTCCGGTTGTTGAGTTTCGCGGTGAAGGAGGGGAAAGCATTGCGGTGACTTTGGCGGCAGAGGCCTCGCTCGCCGATAAGGAGCTCATCGATAAGGCCAGGGTGATGCTGCTGCAGGCCGGCACCTTCGGCGTCGATGGGGATGCGCACGGGGAGCCGGGTCCGGCTCTTGACGGCGCATCGGCGGAAGCCACGGACGCGCCACCGCCGTCGCCGCCAAGCGTGCTCTGACCAGCGACCTCGAACGGACCCTGCCGCCCGTGCCACGCTGTCGGGGACATTGGTCGCCCGATATATTTAACGGATAATCACCAACACGGAGGACATGATGTCGCGAAAACCAGCAAGCAACCCCGATGCCGCGACGATAAACGATCTGAGCCTTGTCAGAGGGCAAGGCGGCGAACTTCATCAGGTCGCGGAAGGCAAGACCGACATCCTGACCACGGCGCAAGGTGGTGCGGTTGCTGACGACCAGAACACCTTGAAAATCGGCACGCAGGGTCCGGCGTTGCTCGAGGATTTTCACTTCCGCGAGAAAATTTTCCATTTCGACCACGAGCGCATTCCCGAGCGGGTGGTGCATGCGCGCGGCTACGGCGCCCACGGCTTTTTCGAGACCTATGAGTCCCTCGCCAAATACACCCGCGCCGACATCTTCCAGCGCGCCGGGGAAAGGACGCCGGCGTTTGTCCGGTTCTCGACCGTCGCGGGCAGTAAGGGCTCGTTTGATCTGGCGCGTGACGTCCGCGGTTTCGCCGTCAAGCTATACACCCAGGAAGGCAACTGGGACATCGTCGGCAACAACATCCCGGTGTTCTTCATTCAGGATGCGATCAAGTTTCCCGACTTGATCCATTCGGTCAAGCCGGAACCCGACCGGGACTTCCCACAGGCCCAGTCGGCGCACGACACGTTCTGGGACTTCATTAGCCTGACCCCCGAATCCATGCACATGATCATGTGGGTGATGTCCGATCGGGCCCTGCCACGCTCGTTCCGGTTCATGCAAGGGTTTGGTGTGCACACGTTCCGGCTCGTCAATGCCGCCGATGAATCGACCTTTGTGAAATTCATCTGGAAGCCCAAGCTTGGCATGCAATCGGTGGTCTGGAATGAGGCCGTCAAGATCAATGGCGCCGATCCGGACTTCCACCGCCGGGACCTCTGGAACGCGATCGAGTCCGGCGATTTTCCCGAATGGGAACTTTGCCTCCAGCTGTTCGACCAGGACTTTGCCGATAGCTTCGATTTTGACATCCTCGACCCGACCAAGATCATCCCGGAGGAAATTCTGCCGCCCATCCCTGTAGGACGGCTGGTCCTCGATCGGATGCCGGACAACTTTTTCGCCGAAACCGAACAGGTTGCTTTCATGACCCAGAACGTTCCGCCCGGCATCGACTTCAGCAACGACCCTTTGCTCCAGGGCCGCAACTTTTCGTACCTCGATACCCAGTTGAAACGCCTGGGCAGCCCGAATTTCACCCACCTGCCGATCAATGCGCCGAAATGTCCGTTCCATCATTTCCAGCAAGACGGCCATATGGCGATGCGCAACCCAGTAGGACGCGCCAACTACCAGCCCAACTCGTTTGGCGTCGGTCCGCGCGAATCGCCCGAGCGCGGGTTCCGCTCGTTTGCCGACGGCGAAGAAGGCCAGAAAGGCAGGTTCCGTTCCGAAACCTTCGCCGACCACTACAGCCAGGCGGCCCAGTTCTTCAACAGCCAGACGCCACCCGAACAACGCCACATCGCCCAGGCGCTGACCTTTGAGTTGAGCAAGGTCGAAACCCCGGCGATCCGCGAGCGCATGATCGCGCACCTGCTGAATATCGACGAGGGGCTCGCGACCACCGTGGCTGACAAACTTGGTATGGCCGACATGCCGAAGCCCGCTCCGGCCGCCGTGACACCCCGGACAGATCTGGAACCTTCGCCGGCGTTGAGCATCATTGAAAACGGCCCGGAAAGCTTTGCGGGCCGCAAGGTCGGCGTACTGGTCAGCAACGGGATCGACGCTGGCCTTTTTAAGGTCCTGCAGGCTGCTGTAGAGGAGGAAGGTGCATCCCTTGAGGTGATCGCCCCCAAGGTTGGCGGCGTGCTGGCAAGTGACGGTACCAAGATTGCGGCCAAGCACATGATTGATGGCGGGCCCTCGGTACTCTTCGATGCCGTGGCGCTGCTGTTGACGGAGGAGGGGGCCGAGCTGCTCACAGCGGAGGCAGCGGCGCGGGATTTCGTGGCCGACGCCTTTGCGCATTGCAAGTTCATAGGCTTCACTCCCGGCGCGGTGCCCCTATTGGCGAAGGCCGGTGTCGATGCTGGGGCAGATGAGGGCATGCTGCCGCTCGCCGACAAGGGCAGCGTCACCGACTTCGTGGAAAGCTGCCGTAGTCTTCGGCTCTGGGCCCGCGAAGCTGCAGTCAAGCTATAGCTCACCTTTGGGTTGCCAATGATAAGAGACCAGCCCGGGTTTATCCCGGGCCCCTCTCGTGTCCGGTCCTGATGGAGCCGTGGCGAGTCGCCTCCGCAGCGTATGCTGAAAGGCTCTTCTTTGGCCGGAACTGCAGGTTGCGCTCGACTGGCAATCTCAAACGGCCACCCACCGTGTCGAGCTGGGCGAGGCTGTGCTGCCAAGCGCGGGGCATCCCAGCTCAAGGCCGCACTCAGAGCACTCAGACAGGAGAGGGACGTCAGGCAAGGCCTTCCCCGCGCCAGACCGGCAAACACCGGCTTCACAGTCCCAACAGGCCGTCTCCAAGGCGCGCGGCGGATGTGTTGCCTTGCGGCCGGGCCGCAGTTTCGCAACGGCCTTTGCTGCGGCCTCCCAAGTAGGCGGCTGAAGGACACAGTGCCGGCTGGAGTGATCCACTGCTTTCTATCCGACGTATATTGTCGCTTGCCACTTAAATTAGTTTCGCGGGGACGGTATTGACGAGTACCTCAGCGATCCTAGGTGGTTCGGCTGTGCCCGATTGTGGGGGAGATGGCTGTGACATTCATGGAGTGGCTCCAGCTGGCCTATGCGGTGTGCACATCCGCTGATGCCCCGCCGAACTGGCGCGAAATCGCGATCGTCGCCAATCTTACCATTGCTGTGGCCTATTTCTGGATTCCCTTGGCGATGATTATCGTTTTCTTCCGCTGGAAGCGTGAGATTCCTTTTCCCTGGTTGTGGGGCGGGTTTGTCGTTTTCATCGTGGCTTGCGGTACAAGTCACATCGTTCACGCGTTTCACGCCTTGAGCGAGCAGACCCCCTATAACACCTCGATGTTGAACATCCTCATTTTCACGGCTGCCGCTTCGTTGGCGACCGCCGTAGGCTTTACGTTCATCATGCCGAAGATCATGGCGCTGACTTCACCGAGTGCCGCACTTGATCGCCTCGAGGCTGCCGTCGCAGAGGCAACGGGCGATCTCGAGGCCGCTTTGGCTCACGAGAAACTCCTGATGCGAGAGATTCATCACCGGGTGAAAAACAATCTCCAGGTCACTGCGAGCCTCGTAAACCTTCACCTAAGAAGATCCAAGCTTCCGGATACGTCCGAATTTGATGCACTTCGCAGCCGCATCACCGCGATGGCGGACGTGCACATGCAACTCGAAAGTGTCGGTGCACGGCCACTTTCGGTGAGTGGGTTTTGCAAATCACTGGGCGACAAGCTTCAGATTTCACACGGACGCGGTCAGGTTGCGCTTCGAATATCGGGGCCGGATTTTGAAGTCTCTTTAGATCATGCAGCTTCACTGGCACTGATTTTGAATGAGGTTCTGTCCAACGCATATACCCACGGTTTCGCTCCTCGCAGTCCGGGCACGATCGCGATCGAATTGGGCCGGAATGCCCACGAACAGACAATCTCGATCAGTGATGACGGCCGGGGCCGCTCGGGCGCAAACCCGCCGGGTATTGGGACACTGCTGATCACGTCCTGTGCAGTGCAACTCGGCGCCGCGATAGAATGGCTGGACCGACCGGAGGGCGGGACGTCGTTCTTGCTGACGATTCCGCGAGCGTCTGACCCGCCGGTCGGCGCGGCTAAGTCGCCTTCCTGAGCGCGTTCGCCGTTTCATACCCTCGCCATTCGCAGGGGCGCTGATAATAATAGATCCCGGTGCCCGGCGCATGCCAGGCATCCGGGACCATGTCAGGTTCTGATGGCACCGTGACGAGCGGCCTCAGTGGCATATTCCGAAATCGGTTTCGCTGCCCGGAAGTGCAGGTCACGCTCGACCGGCAATCCAAGTCGGCCGCGCACTGTAGCGAGCTCAGCGAGGCTGACGCTGCCGAGCTCGGGGCACCCGAGCCCCAGATCGCAGAGGCCGGAGGCGTCGGGATCCTCGATCGATCTCGGTGAGGAGCCAGGTCGCGCCGGCATCCGGAGTGAACAGTTTGACAACGGGGACGAAGTCGATTTCGTCTCGGGTGCCGCGAAGACGTATGCTGGCGGCCATGCGCCAGCAACTGATCCCGCAGGTCTTGGGTCAAGAGCTGCATGTGTACCTCCTACTCGCCGTCGTCGGCTTTGGGGGCGCGCAGAACGACGCGGCCATCCAGGGGCAGTGCCTCAAGGAGGAGGGTGCAGCCTTCGCCGTCTTCGTGGGCGAAGAATGCGCCGATGCGGGGCCAGAAACCCTTCTGGCCTTCTTCCCGGGCGTCGCGCACGGTGTAGGCGAGGTAGGTCGGGCTCTTTCGACTCGGTCTTCTTGGCCTGGTGTTGCTCGTTTCTCATGGTCTTTTCCTTTGGTGATTGTTTCTGTCTGGCACATTAACCGTCTACTCCGTGCAGACCAACAACCGGAAATCATAGGAAGGATGCAACCGGCCATTGACCTCGCTAGGGCGCGCGATCTGCTTGGCGGACAGGCGTTGGGATCGATGAAGGGCAGGGGCTGCGACCGCGGGCACTTTGCCCAAGCCAAGGCACGTGCACGTCGGACGCCCTTGAGGCTTGGCTGGTTGCCTTCGAGTTGCCGCCCCGACGATGGCGAGGCTTACAACATGGTAAAGAGCCATCAACCTGGCTCAGGCAGAACCCGGGTCGCACGGTCCGCTGCCTAGCGATATGCTGGCGACTATCCTGCGTTGGTTTGACGGTGTGATGTGCTTAGAAAAAAGGTCGCCTGCAACGGCAACCTCTCCTACTGTTTGTTGGCCTCAAGTTCGATGACGCCGGTCGGGACCGAGAGAGAACGCACAGCTTGGCTCAAAAACCGGAATAGGCAACAGTCTCAATTCCGGCGGGCAGGGAGTCAGGAAGGTTGCCTTCCCAGTCTGCCCAAACCGCCTAAGGCACCGTCTATAAATCATTAGTCGCGGCGGCCACCCAGAATCAAGCCAGTGATCATGGCACTCACGAAGGCCATTGCCACCATCGGCAGGACGCCACTGGGGCCGGTCTTTTGCGTCTCATGCAGAGCGGATTGCGCGTCGCGAAACACGACGCTGGTGTTTGCGGACGGAGCGCTATCGACCACTCCACCCAAATCAGATCTGCTGCCGTGTCGAATGGAAAAAGCACGCGTGAACTCGGCTCCGAGCAGAAAAATTTCCGACGAGTAGTAGACCCAGAGCAGGATCACGAGCAGCCCCCCGGCAGCGCCATAAGACGACGCAACCGCGCTTGTCCCAAGATACCAGCCAATGAGCGATTTCCCGATCGTGAAAAGGGCGGCGGTCACGACAGCGCCGATAGCGACATCGCCCCATTCCAGGGTCCGGTCCGGCAGGACTTTATAGATGGCGGCGAACATTGCAGCGATTAGAACGAAGGACACAATTGTGTTGATCACGCTTAGAACGATTGTGCCGAAAGGCAACCCGGCGCTGACAAAACTGCTGAGCGTCGAGATCGCTGCACTCGCGACCAAGGATACAAGCAGCATGAACCCGAGTGCAGCCACCAAGCCGAGACTTGCTGCACGTGCGCGAACAAGACGCGACAGGGAGCTGCCCTTCGGCTCCACCTTCCAGATCTTGTTGAGTGACTGCTGCATCTCGCCAAAGACACCGGACGCGGTCACGAACAGAGTGACTGTGCCAAGGATCGCTGCCAACGTCCCTGATGATTTTGCGGATGCCCCTTCGAGAGCAGTCTTAAGGATATTCGCGCTCTCCGCTCCCATGAGGCCCGAAATCTGCGCGGACACCGCCAGCTGCGCGGCTTCGTGACCGAAAGCAATGCCCGCGATCGCTACCACGATCAGCAGAACCGGCGCGAGTGACGTGGTCGCGTAAAAGGCCATCGCGGCGCCGTGACTGAGAGCATCGTCTTCAATGAAGCCCTCCACGCTTTCGCGAGCGAGGTCCCATAGATCTTTGACCGAGAGTCGCATGGTAAGGCCGCGGATTGGAGAGAAGTGGAATCATCTGATTACAGTCCAAACCAATGTGCAGGTGCTTCCTATGTTCCAACGAGACATTGCCGCTGCTCAACGGGAAGGCATACCAAGCGGCATGTGTCGAGTGTTATCCGGCTAGCTCTGCGATGGTTAGCGGCAGCAGCTAAGCATAACCACGAGGAAATTTGTTGGCGGCAGGAACCGCTTTATGATGGCGAAGTTCTTGTTAAACAACAGGAGTGCACCATCATTTCACCAACGAGAACGCCTCGCTGGGTGATACCGGCGCAGAGCGTGCCGGAGGCAGCAAGGAAGCCCTTGGCAAACTGAAGAAGAGCGCTGCAGAGACCGCGAACCATCTTAAAAACGCAGCCGCCTCGGTTTCGAGCGAGGCAAAGGACTATGCAGGATCCGTGGCCTCTGACGCTGCCGGCGCGTTCAAGGACGCCGTCGAGTCGAACAAGACCGCAGGAGCGGACGCAATCGTCAACATTGCGCATTCGGTGAAGGACGCCGCTGATGGGATCGAAAAGCAGTCGCCGCAGGTCGCCAGCCTAGTGCGCAGCGCGGCCGAAGGGGTCGAGCGAATCTCAACCGATATTAGGGACCGCAATGTCGGCGAATTGTTCGACTCCGTTACAAAATTCGCGCAGCGCCAACCGGCCGCGTTTTTCGGCGTCGGGATCTTGGCAGGCGTGTTGCTGACGAGAGTGATGCGAAGCTCCGATCGTTCCTGAGAGAGGAACCGTTCAAATGGATGATGGTGCCGACCACCGGCCGTTCGGGAGCGTGTTCAGCGACGCAGCAGGTCATTTTGCTTCGCTGATCCGCCTCGACCTCCGCCTGTTTGAGGCGGAAATGAAGGCCAAAGCTTCGAAAATCGTGTCTTCCGGTGCATGTGGCGTGGCAGCCGCTATGTTCTTCGGTTTGGCAGCGTTCGCCCTTGTTCAGTTTCTAATCTTGGCGATGATCCATTTCGGCGTCGGCGCGATGTCTGCCTGTTTGACCATTGGGCTCGCCCTTGTCGCCGTCGGTACACTTTCCCTCTATTTGGCTAAGCGGGCGCTGACAGGGTTGACCATCACGCCCGTCGAAACTGTCAATCAGGTGCGTACCGACCTGGCGGCATTGAAACAAGGTATCCGCTATGGCGCAACTCGATGATGAAATCCAGGAGATATTGGCGAAAAGCCGGGCCGAAAGGCAGGCGTTGTTCACGCCGGTGAGCGAGCTAAGCCGCCGCCTCCAGCCTCGACATTTCGTCGATGTCGCCAAAGTTTACTCACAGCAGAAAGTCACAAGGATTGCTGGCGGCGTGTCGGGTGCCGTCAAAGCGAACGGCGGCACGGCGGCGGCAGTCGCTTTAGGCGCCGTCGCGGTCTTTGATGCTGGAAGAAGGAGCGCCGGTGGTCGCACGACTTCTGGGTTAGTTGCCGAAACCGGCCCTCGATCGGACAGCGAAGCTGCAGATGCGGCGCCTATCCGTTACCAAGGGCCTGCCGGGCATGGCCTGACAAATTTCGATAGGGGGAAGGTGCTGGCCGCGTCAGCCGGCGGCCTGTTCCTCGGCCATGTGAGCGGGCAGGCGTTTCAGCCGACTGCAAAGGAACGCGCCTTGTTCGGCAAGGCTGCGGTGAAAATACAGGACGCGGCTGATAAGTTCGCAAGCGAGCATTCGCGAGGAGCAAAACTGGCGGCAGCTCAGGCTTTCGGCATTGCGAGATACTCAGCTGCGTTTTTGGCTGTATTATCTGCTGCGAGTGACTATCTCGCTCGTAGCGACAAAAGGCTGGATACTGCGGAACATCATGACTGATGACTTCTGGCACGAATGCCAAGGGGGTGGTCGACCACCGATATGCCGCACCGGGTCCGTGCCTCCAGCTCAAGATTGCTTCATTGACTCTTGCTGCAAAGTGCTCAGCTTCCTCTCGCCTGAGGCCGGATAACGGCCTCCCGTCATAATCTGCTTGACGATCCAAAACTCGATCGTGGACGGCCCACGTCTCACACGGCTCCTGCAAGATGACGAACCGCATTGTTTCCCCAACTACATTTTGCAAGTCTGGACCAAGTACTCCCACCGCGAAGCCCGCCACGGAGAAAGCCGTGACGGGCTTCGAAGCGTCTTGCTCGGTGATGGAACTTGACCAAGCGCCGCCATAACGTCGCGAGCGCGATGGAGTTCCAAGCAATTTTGCGGCCTATTCAGGGCGCACTTGTTGTCGATTACGACGACGAAAGTGATGCAAAATGCAAGCGAATTAAGCACCCGGACGTGTCGGTGAGAATTCCCTCGCTCTGCAACGCGCTCCTTGCGGCGGTAGGCCCACAGCTCAAGTGCGCCTGAACTTATGTCGTCGGGCCAGTCCTGGTGAACGAGCTCGCTGACGGTCCAGGGTGCCAGGAAGTCGGCAACCACTTCAGAAAACCGCTCTAAGCTTGTGCGGGACGGCATCAAGAAGAGCGCGCTGTACCGAAAGGAGCAGCTTTGCGCGGGTGTCGTTTAGGCGGCCTCGGGCGCGACGAAGTCAAAGCCGCTGATGAGGCTGGCTCTGACAACCAGGTGGCAGAATTCGTGCAGCAAGGTGAAGGTCCGCCCGTTGGTGCGGTCCCTGGAATTGATGAGAATGACGGGCAGCTTGGTTTCGGCAATGGCAACGCCGAGCATCTCGGTCAGCGCTAGGCGGGGGACCATGAACACGAGCACATCCTTGGCCTCGATGGCGGTGCGCCAGTTGTCGAACGCCTTGGCCCGCCAGCCTTGTTGGTCCCGCCGCGTGCTCCTCCCACTTCGAGACGGGCTCGAAGCCAAAATGCACCCGGAAAGGCAGGGCGACGGATCTGCGAAAATATAATCTTAAAGTTAGCCCGCCACCGTCCTGCCAGGATTGCGGCGGGCCAAGGCATTTGTGGACGTTCGGGGCTTAATCAGCGTCGTAGACGGCGACAATCTGATGGGTGTCGGGATCAACGAGCACCGTCCTGCCGTCGACGACGGTGTAACGGTAGCGTTCATTTGGCACCTCGCGTAGTTCCACCTTGTCGTCGAGCTTGGTTCCAACATTCAGCTCGATGCCGGGAAGCTTGATGGACGCAATCGGATTTTTGTGGACGTACTCCCGGTATACTTTCTGATCCTCCTGCTTCACGATGATGGTCTCAGCCATAGATACTCTCGCTGACATAAGAATGGCGCCAGCTGCAACCATGATCAGATACTTGTTCATACGCATAGTAAGCTCCTCTTCATCTCTTTTTGGCGCCTACATTAGTCGCCTCGTATATAAATTGCAGGCTGCCCTTTTGTTCCAGGAACAGTATCTAACAGTTTGTAGCTAAATGTGAGTGCCTGCTCTGTCGGACGGGGTTGTCAAGTGACCTTCTGCTATCGCGCGACGACCAAAACGGCGAACCTCTCGGACGCGTACCTCGTCACACTCATCGAGAACATCCAGGACGAATTGCCCTGCTATGGCTCTCGGCGGGTAACCCACGAGTCGCGCAGGCGCGGGCACCTGGTCAACCATAAGCGCGTAGCCCGTGTGATGAGGGCGGCAAGCTTGGGGATCAAGCCGCGCAGGCGTTATGTGCGCACGACCGACAGCAGCCACGATTCCCCGATCTACCCGAACCTCTACCGCAATGTGATCCCGGATCGGCCTGACGTGGTCTGGGTTGCCGATTTCATATACATGCGAATTGCTGCCGGCTTCTGCTGCCCCGCAGTCATTCTCCATGCCTGCAGCCGCAAGGTCGTCGGCTATGCCTTATCCCGACGGCTCGACACGCCCTTGGCGCTTGCTGCCTTGCGCTCCGCTCTGACAAGCAGGATACCGCCGCCAGGCTGCATCCACCACACCGACCGTGGTTGCCCAATATGCGTCCGAAACCTGCCGAAGAGCGCTTGAAACGGCCGTCGCGTGGCTCGATGAGCGCGACCGGCAATTCCTACCACAATGCGCAGGCTGAGGGCTTCATGAAGACCTTGAAGGTCGAGGACGTCTATCTGGCTGGCTACGACAGCTTCGCCGATGTAGTATTGGCAGCGTTTGTGAAGGGATGGCCGTATGAAATCGAACAATGTCCCTGTGCCTGGCACGGTCGATTTCGGGGATTTCAGCGGCGTCGAGCCATTGAGCAGATCATTTGGCGGTGATCGCGGTACGCCGCTGGACCGTTACTACATAGAGAGCTTCTTGCGCCGCCATGCGGACGATGTCCGAGGCGATGTCGCGGAAATCGGTGACGCTGTCTACACTCACCGTTTTGGCGGAGACCGGGTGATGCGTTCTGAAATCATCGACTCCCCGCAAAGCAATAATCCAGGCGCGACCATGAAGGTCGATCTCCAGAACGCAGAGACAATCGTCGCTAACCGCTTCGACTGTATGATCG
>NZ_AXAL01000052.1 GCF_000472785.1 Mesorhizobium loti CJ3sym | reverse complement strand
TCCAGCGGATGAAGCGGTTGTAGATCGTCTTGTGGGGACCATACTCGCTGGGCGCGTCGCGCCACCGAAGGCCGTTCCTGATCACGAAGATGATGCCACTGACGATCCGCCGATCATCGACCCTGGGCACTCCGTGAGACAGCGGGAAATGCCGCTCGATCCGGCGCATCTGCGCCTCCGACAGCCAGATCAAATCACTCATTGCAGCGCCTCCTCGCACCGCCAATGAATCAGCCGTTTGCTGTCTCCGCAAGAACTTTAATAGGTCCTGACCCTAAGTTGGCCTTGGGTTAAAGGCAGACTTTGAAAAGGAATCTCAAGCACCGCCCGCCGTCACCGCCACCCCCAACCCCCGCACAATCTTCGCCAGTTCCACGCACTCCCCATGCCTGGCATTGTTACGCTGCCATGCCAGGCAAATCATGCGTTGCGGCATCGGTTCCTGGAACGGCACGATCTTGAGGTCGGGGATGGTGCCGGCGGGGCCTGTGGCCATTTCGGGGATCAGCGTGACGCCGAGCCCGTGCGCCACCATCTGCAACAGCGTGGTCAGGCTGGTGGCGCCGTAGCTGGCCATTGCCACCGGCCGCACATTGCCGCAGACCGCCAGCGCCTGTTCGCGCAGGCAGTGGCCCTCCTCCAGCAGCATCAGTCGCTCCAGCGCCGGGCTTTCGGGCGGCACCGGCGGCGAGGCGAAGGCCGGGTCGCCGGCCGGCACGGCGAGGAAGAAACGGTCGGGGAAAAGCGCCTCGGTGATCAGGCCCGGATGATCGAGCGGAAGGGCGGCGATGAAAGCGTCGAGCTTTCGCGATGCGGTGTCCTCGACCAGGGCAGCGGTGACCGCCTCGCGCAGTTCGAGCTGCAAGGCCGGGAAATGCCTTTTCAGTTCGGGCAGCGCGCGCGGTAGAAGATAGGGCGCAACGGTCGGGATGATGCCCAGCCGGAAGCGACCCTCCATGGCCGTGCGGCCGCGCCGGGCCGTCGTTTCGACGTCGCGTATGTCGGCCAGGATGCGCTCTATGCGCGGCAACAGCGCAACCGCTTCGTCGGTCATCCGCACCGATTTGCCGCCGCGTTCGAACAGCCGGCAGTTCAGTCGCTGCTCCATCTCGGCGATCTGCGCGGACAGCGCCGGCTGGCTGACACCGGCGAGCTTTGCGGCACGCCCGAAATGCAGCGTCTGCGCCAGCGCGTCGAAATAATGCATCTGCCGAACTGTCAATCCGATCATAAGAAAAACCTATTGAAATAAACAGGAAAGGCAATTTGTTTTTATCGCTGATACAGCCTAGTCTGGAACCATTCCAGATTGGTGCGGTCGCTGGCCGGCCCAGAATCGTGGGCAAGACCAATCCTGGCAAAATCAACCTCGGCAAAAGCAAACCTCGGCAAATCGGAGCACTAAGATGGACGCGAAAACCGACGACACCAGCGCGGGCAAATGCCCCGTGGCGCATGGCTCCACCGGCCGGACGAACCGTGACTGGTGGCCGAACCAGCTGAATGTCCAGATCCTGCACCAGCAGTCGTCCCTGTCGGACCCGATGGGCGAGGCGTTCGACTATGCCGAGGAATTCAAGAGCCTCGACCTCGACGCCGTCATCAAGGATCTGCATGCGCTGATGACGGATTCGCAGGAATGGTGGCCGGCCGACTTCGGCCATTACGGCCCGCTGTTCATCCGCATGGCGTGGCACAGCGCAGGCACCTACCGAATCGCCGACGGCCGTGGCGGCGCCGGGGCCGGCCAGCAGCGTTTCGCGCCGCTGAACAGCTGGCCTGACAACGTCAACCTCGACAAGGCCCGCCGCCTGCTGTGGCCGATCAAGCAGAAATATGGCCGCAAGATCTCCTGGGCCGACCTTCTGATCCTCACCGGCAATGTTGCGCTGGAATCGATGGGCTTCAAGACTTTTGGTTTTGCCGGCGGCCGCGCCGATGTCTGGGAGCCTGAGCAGGACGTCTACTGGGGCCCGGAGGGCAAATGGCTGGCCGATGAGCGCTACAGTGGCGACCGTGACTTGCAGAACCCGCTCGGCGCCGTGCAGATGGGCCTGATCTACGTCAACCCGGAAGGGCCGAACGGCAAGCCTGATCCGCTGGCTTCGGCGCGCGATATCAGGGACACTTTTGCGCGCATGGCCATGAACGACGAGGAGACCGTCGCCCTCATCGCCGGCGGCCACACATTCGGCAAGACCCATGGCGCTGGCGACGCGGCACTGGTCGGCGTCGAGCCGGAAGGCGCAGACATCGAGCAGCAGGGCCTCGGCTGGGCCAACAAGTTCGGCACCGGCAAGGGCGGCGACGCCATCGGCAGCGGCCTGGAAGTGACCTGGACGACAACGCCGACCAAATGGAGCAACGATTTCTTCGACAATCTGTTCGGCTTCGACTGGGAACTGACCAAGAGCCCGGCCGGCGCGCATCAGTGGACCCCGAAGGGCGGTGCCGGCGCCGGCACCGTGCCGGATGCGCACAACGCGGCCAAGCGCCATGCACCAGCCATGCTGACCAGCGATCTGGCCCTGCGCTTCGATCCGTCCTACGAGACGATCTCGCGCCGCTTCCACGAGAATCCGGATCAGTTCGCCGACGCCTTCGCCCGCGCCTGGTACAAGCTGACCCATCGCGACATGGGCCCACGCGTGCGCTATCTCGGCCCGCTCGTTCCCGAGGAAGAGCTGCCCTGGCAGGACGTCATCCCGGCGGTCGATCATGTGCTGATCGACGAGCAGGATGCCGAAGCGCTCAAGGCCAGGATCCTGGCCTCCGGCCTGTCGGTGTCGCAACTGGTTTCGACGGCCTGGGCCTCGGCCTCGACATTCCGTGGTTCCGACAAGCGCGGCGGCGCCAATGGCGCGCGCATCCGCCTCAGCCCGCAGAAGGATTGGGCCGTCAACCAGCCGGCGGAACTCGCTGTGGTGCTCGGCAAGCTCGAAGCCATTGCCAAGGAGTTCAAAGCCGCGCAGACCGGCAACAAGAAGGTCTCGCTTGCCGACCTGATCGTTCTAGGCGGTAATGCGGCCATCGAGAAGGCCGCCGGCCACAGCGTGGAAGTCCCGTTCTGGCCGGGCCGCGCGGATGCCTCGCAGGAGCAGACCGACATCCACTCCTTCGCGCCGCTGGAGCCGACGATTGACGGCTTCCGCAACTATGTCAGCGGCAAGCAGCGCCAAACGGTAGAGGAGGCGCTGGTCGACCGGGCGCAGTTGCTGACGCTGACCGCGCCCGAGCTGACGGTTCTCGTCGGTGGCCTGCGTGTTCTCGGCGCCAATGCCGGGCAGTCCAAGCACGGCGTCTTCACCACCAGGCCGGGAACGCTGAGCAACGACTTCTTCGTCAACCTGCTCGACATGGGCACGGAGTGGAAGGCGGCGTCCGACGCCAAGGACGTGTTCGAAGGCCGCGACCGCAAGACCGGCGAAGTGAAGTGGACCGGCACCCGCGCCGACCTGATCTTCGGCTCGCATTCGCAGCTGCGTGCGCTGGCCGAAGTCTATGCGACTTCCGATGCCAAGGCGAAGTTCGCGAAAGACTTCGTGGTGGCCTGGACCAAGGTGATGAACGCCGACCGCTTCGACATCGCCGGCTGATCCGGACAGAGCTCTATCCAACAAAAAAGGCGCGGGCCATGGCCCGCGCCTTTTGCATTCCAGCTTCGAAATCAATCCTTCTCGAAGACACGTGCCTTGGCGACGACGCCAGCAATGGCGCCACCGATCAATGGCGCGACGATGAACAACCAGAGCTGGCTGAGCGCCGCGCCGCCGGTGAACAGCGCCGGGCCGATCGAGCGGGCCGGATTGACCGAGGTGCCGGTGACCGGGATCATGGCGAAGTGAATGCCCGCCAGCGTCAGGCCGATGACCAGCCCGGCAAACGCCGTCGAGTGCTTTTCAGCGGTAACGCCGAGGATCACCGTGACGAAGGTGAAGGTGCCGATCAATTCCCACAGGAACGCCGAGCTCATGCCCCATTTCGTCTCATCCCAGCCATTGGCGCCGAAGCCGCCAGTGTGGCCGCCGGCCTGGCCGGAGACGATGATCCACAGCGCCAGCGAAGCGAGGATGGCGCCGATGACCTGCGCGATCCAATAGGGGATGACGTCCTTGGCCGGCAACCGGCCGGCGAGGAAGACGCCGAGCGTGACGGCCGGATTGAGATGCGCGCCCGAAATCGGGCCGATCGCATAAGCCGCCGCGATCAGGCCGATGCCGAATGCCAGACCGATGCCTTCCTGACCGAGCGGCAGCGCGCCGCCGAAGCCGCCCGTCACCACCGACGCCGTGCCGATGAACACCAACAGGAATGTTCCCAAAACTTCCGCCAGATAAATCTTCATTGCCCTCTCCTCAAAACGATCCGCCGGTTCGCGTTTTCCGCGCCGCGAATCATGCCGGCAAGAGTATTCCCAACCGAAAAACTTGGAAAGCAGAGCGGTTGCGCCACAGGTCGTGCTTGCAGGCACCAGTTACGAACATTAGAGACCTTTGATCTATTGATCGATCTGCTGTTGCAGGCCAGGGAAAGTTGTTGATCGGACAGATTTCGCAGCGCGCGCTCGGGCCGCCTGTTCATCGCCGCACGGGGCGGGGTTCAATCCGGACGCGAAAGGCTCTAAGAGCAGGCCGAGAGATTTTTGCTCGAATTGATGGAACGACGAATGCGACTGGGCGGACGGCTGGCTGCGGCCATTGAAGTGCTGGAGGACATTGGCCGGCGTCACCGGCCGGTGGCCGACGCGCTGAAGGATTGGGGGCTCTCGCACCGTTTTGCCGGCGGCGGTGATCGCGCGGCGATCGGCAACATTGTCTATGACGCGCTGCGCCACAAGCGCTCCGCCGGCTGGCTGCTCGGCGAAGACACGCCACGCGCCATCGGCTTCGGGGCATTGCTGCTCGAATGGGGGCAGACGGCCCAGTCGCTCAATGATGCGCTCGAGGGCGACAAGTTCGCGCCGCCACTGCTCAGCGCCACGGAACTGCAGACGATCGCCGAATGCCAGCTTGCCGACGCGCCGGGCGCGGTGGGCGCCGACATACCCGATTGGTGCGAGCCCCTTTTCGAACGCGCCTTCGGCGAGACCTGGGTCGAAGAGGGCGCGGCGCTGGCGACACGCCCGCCGCTCGACATCAGGGTCAACACGCTGCAGGCCGATCGCGCCAAGGTCCTCAAGGAACTGGCTGATACAGGGGCAGAGGCTGCGCGGATCGCGCCGCAGGGCATCCGCATCCCACCCATCGACGGCGACGGCAGGCACCCGAACGTGCAGGCCGAGCCCGCCTTCCAGAAAGGCTGGTTCGAGGTCCAGGACGAGGGCTCGCAAATAGCGGCCACCCTTGCTGGCGCCGAGGCCGGCATGCAGGTGCTCGACTTCTGCGCCGGCGCCGGCGGCAAGACGTTGGCGCTGTCGGCGGCGATGGACAATCGCGGCCAGATCTTTGCCCATGATGCCGAAAAGGCGCGGCTGGCGCCGATCTTCGATCGCATCCGCCGCTCGGAAAACCGCAATGTGCAGGTCGTCACCAAGCCGGCCGAACTCGCCCCGCTCGGCAACCATATGGACATCGTGCTGGTCGACGCGCCCTGCACCGGCAGCGGCACCTGGCGGCGGCGCCCCGACGCCAAATGGCGGCTGACGCAAAGGCAGCTCGACGCCCGCAAGGGCGAACAGTCCGCGATCCTCGATGCCGCCAAAGCGTATGTAAAACCCGGTGGCCTGCTCGTCTACATCACCTGTTCGGTGTTCGACGAAGAGAATGGCGAGCAGATCGCGGCGTTCCGCGAGCGCAGCAGTGGCTTTGTTCCGGTCGACCATCGAGCATTGTGGAATGGCCATTTTCCGGGCCACGAGACGGCCGCGCGGATCGGCGCTGGCGGGGATATTTCGTTATCGCCGGCGTTGAGCGGCACGGACGGGTTCTATTTCTGCGCCATGCGCAGGACGAATTGACGCTGCCGTTGACAGCTGGCGACGGCGCTCCAGTTTCAGATGCGCGGCATCGCGCCATCACGGGGTAGAATTCTTGCAAAGATATCTGTCGCTTCTGCTGTTCCTCGTCCTAGTGCTGGGCGGAGGCCTGTTGATTGGTTACGCAACGCTGCCGGGCGCCTGGTATGCATCGCTGGCCAAGCCACCCTTCAATCCGCCCAATTGGGTCTTTGGGCCTGGCTGGACAGTGCTCTATATGCTGATCGCCGTGGCTGGCTGGCGGACTTGGGTGCGAGAACCCAAGGGAACGGCGATGAAGGTCTGGGGCGTCCAGCTCGTCCTGAATTTCGCATGGTCGCCAACCTTCTTCGGCGCCAGGATGATGGGGCCTGCCTTGGTCGTCATCCTGCTTCTTCTTGCCAGCATTGTTCTATTCATCGTCAAGGTCTGGAACCGCGACCGGCTTTCCGGCTGGCTGTTCGTGCCTTACGCGGCATGGGTGGCGTTCGCCACTCTGCTCAACGCTTCGCTTTTCCTGCTGAATTAGAGGTCGCGGTGTCGTTTTGTTGCAGTGCAGCAAAAGCATTTGCCTGCCGCTCGTGCCTCTGCGATAAGCTTTCCCGGCAAACGTGAAGGCATCAGCGATGGCAGCAAAGATCGTACCGGCCCCGGACTATGAGGATCGCGTCAGGGCATCCTTCGCCCGCCAGCAGGCGATGGCGACGATCGGCGCCGAACTCACATTGGTGACTCCAGGCATCATCGAGATCGAGATGCCTTATTCGGCGGCACTCACCCAGCAGCACGGTTTTCTGCATGCCGGCGTCATCTCGACGGCGCTGGATTCGGCCTGCGGCTACGCGGCCTTCTCGTTGATGCCTGAGAATTCCGGCGTGCTGACCATCGAGTTCAAGGTCAACCTCCTGGCGCCGGGCAGGGGCGAGCGCTTCCTGTTTCGCGGCTCGGTGACCAAGCCCGGACGCACCATCATCGTTGCCGATGGCCAGGCCTATGCCTTCGCCGCCGACGGCGAGGCCAAGCTGATCGCCACCATGACCGGCACGATGATGACGGTGGTCGGGCGTGACGGGATTGCAGGGTGAGGAGCGGTCCGCGTAGCGGACGAAAGGCCCCCGAATGGGCGTTTCGAGCGACGAACGGTGAAATTCCGGTCCGCCTTCGGGCGGGTTGAAAGGTCCAGTGGACCTTTCAAAGGAGTTGAACGCCCGAAAGGGCTGGGGAGCTATAGCGAAGGGCCGGGCGCCGGTGAGGGCACGTCGCCCTTATTATTGTCTCCAGCGTAGGTAGTATGGGCAGGAAGAGTAGATCATGACCGGAAACACTACGCGAATTGGTGGCAAGGACGTCCTCTTCGTCATGGCGGCGCAGGCCGAATATGGTCCGCATCTGCAAAAACTGTTCACACCGCTTATGACGGGCGTCGGCCCGGTTGAAGCCGGCGTTCGGCTCGGCGCCGAACTTTCCTGGCTGAAGTCGCAAAAGGCTTTGCCAGACCTCATCGTGTCGCTCGGCTCAGCCGGCAGCCGGACCCTGGAACAGACCGAAATCTATCAGGCCGTGTCCGTGAGCTATCGCGACATCGATGCCTCGCCCCTGGGCTTTGAGAAAGGCGCGACGCCCTTCCTCGATCTGCCGGTGACCGTTCCGTTGCCATTCAGGATACCTGAGATCAAGCAGGCCGGGCTGTCGACCGGTGGCGCGGTCATCACCGGCGCCGCTTATAACACGATCGCGGCCGATATGGTCGATATGGAGACCTTCGCTTGCCTGCGCGCCTGCCAGCTGTTCGATGTGCCCCTGGTTGGGTTGCGCGGCATTTCCGACGGCGCGGCTGATCTCAGGCATGTCGGCGACTGGACCGAATATCTGCACGTGATCGACGAGAAGCTGGCCGACGCCGTCATGCGGCTCGAACAGGCGGTCAGTGACGGCCTGCTCGACGCCTGAGCAACCGGATCAGGCCGCAAGGCGCTCCGTATCGCCGAAATCGATGCGAGAAATGCGTCCGCGCACGGTGCCGGTCGCGTCGACATAGTCGATGGCGCCCGGTGTGTGGTCGAGTTTCCAGGCGCCGGTGGGGCCGTCCTGCCATTCGACCTTGTAGCCATCGTCTTGCAATGTCCAAAGTCCATGGAAGCTGGTGCCGTCCGGCAGCAGCATGTGCGCCCGGTCTGCGGTTTCGTAGTGGACGAAGGCGCTCTTGCCGCCCATGTCGACGACATGCGTGGTGCCGATCATGATAATGGCCAGCATATCCTTGTTCAGAATTGTCATTGTCCCTGTCCAAAGGTTTGAGTTCGAAAACGCTCGACGCAAGCAAAGTCGTCAAGTATCTTGACTATATGGAGTCGCGATAAAGTGGTCAAGGATCTTGACGAAAAAACCGAAGCGCTGCCCGACCACGTTGGCTGGCGCCTGTGGCAGGCAAGCCGTGCCTGGCAGGCCGAATTCGCTGCCGCGATGCGCACCGCCGGCCACGGCTGGTTCACCGAAGCGCGCGCAGGGCTGCTGGGACATATCCCCCGCGGCGGCATTCGTCAGGCGGCTCTGATCGAGCGCTCGGCAATTTCCAAGCAGGCGGTCCAACAATTGCTCGACGGTCTGGAGGCAGAGGGTGTGGTGCAGCGTCTGCCCGATCCGCGGGACGGGCGCGGCAAGCTTGTCGGCTACACGCGCAAGGGTCTGGATGCCTTGCGTGACGGCGACCGCATCAAGCTCCAGATCGAGCATGGCTACGTCGAGCGCATCGGCCAGCAGCGGTTCTCGGCGTTGATGGACGCTTTGCGTACACTCCACACTGAGCAGGCGGACGCCGGCGATGAAGAGGCCGGCGTTCAGTGAACAGCGCGGCCACGCAACCCATTGCGCAGACTCATTTCTTTCTCTAAACGCTCGCCATGACAACAGCCAATCATCCCGACACCGTCCTGATTGTCGATTTCGGCAGCCAGTTTACGCAGCTCATCGCCCGCCGCATCCGCGAGGCCGGCGTGTTTTCCGAGATCGTGCCGTTCCAGTCGGCCGAAGCCGCGTTCAAGCGCATCAATCCGAAAGCCGTTATCCTGTCGGGCGGTCCCGCCTCGACATCGGACATCGGCAGCCCGCGCGCGCCGCAGATCGTTTTCGATGCCGGCGTTCCGGTGCTGGGCATCTGCTATGGCCAGATGGCCATGTGCGTGCAGATGGGCGGTGTCGCCGAAAGCTCCAACCATCGCGAATTCGGCCGCGCCTTCGTCGAGATCGAGAAGGACAGCCCGCTGTTCGAGGGCCTGTGGGCCACCGGCCAGCGCCATCAGGTGTGGATGAGCCATGGCGACCGCGTCATCGCCTTGCCGCCGGGTTTTCAGGTGTTCGGCAAGTCGGAAAGCTCGCCCTTCGCCATCTTCGGCAGTGTCGAGCGCAAGATGTACGGCATCATGTTCCATCCCGAAGTGGTGCACACGCCCGATGGCGCGCGGCTGCTCAGGAATTTCGTCCACAACATCGCCGGCATCGAGGGCGACTGGACCATGCGCGCCTACCGCGAGCACGCCGTTGAGGCCATCCGCAAGCAGGTCGGCAAGGGCAAGGTCATCTGTGCGCTGTCGGGCGGGGTCGACTCTTCGGTCGCCGCGCTGCTTATCCACGAAGCGGTTGGCGACCAGCTGACCTGCATCCTCGTCGACCATGGGCTGATGCGCAAGGACGAGGCGGCTGGCGTGGTGGCGATGTTCCGCCAGCACTACAATCTGCCGCTGATCCTGGTCGATGCCTCGGAAAAATTCATCTCGGCGCTGGAAGGCGAGGTTGACCCCGAGAAGAAGCGCAAGACCATCGGCCGGCTGTTCATCGAAGTGTTCGAGGACGAGGCGAAAAAACTCGGCGGTGCCGACTTCCTGGCGCAGGGCACGCTCTATCCCGACGTCATCGAGAGCGTCTCCTTCACCGGCGGCCCGTCGGTGACCATCAAATCGCACCACAATGTCGGCGGCCTGCCCGCGCGCATGAACATGCAGCTGGTCGAGCCGCTGCGCGAACTGTTCAAGGACGAGGTGCGGGCGCTGGGCAAGGAGCTCGGCCTGCCCGAGAGCTTCATCGGCCGCCATCCGTTCCCGGGGCCGGGTCTCGCCATCCGCTGCCCGGGTGGCATTACCCGGGAGAAACTGGAGATCCTTCGCGAGGCCGACGCCATCTATCTCGACGAGATCCGCAAGGCCGGCCTCTACGATGCCATCTGGCAGGCCTTCGCCGTGCTGCTGCCGGTGCAGACCGTCGGCGTCATGGGTGACGGCCGTACCTACGAATTCGTCTGCGCGCTGCGCGCCGTCACTTCGGTCGATGGCATGACGGCGGACTTCTACCACTACGACATGGCCTTCCTGGGCGCCGCCGCCACCCGCATCATCAATGAAGTCCGCGGCATCAACCGCGTCGTCTACGACGTGACGTCGAAGCCACCGGGAACAATCGAGTGGGAGTAGAGGGGCAATAGTGTGTTTTCGGCGCGAATGTGCGCAACCGCTACTGCCATTGCCTGCTGCCCATTGATGATTTTCAAGCTCCTTTCAAAGACACGATCGATCTGAAAGCAGCGCGCAAGAGATGTAAAGCGCCGCAGCGCCCTCAGAGGGCTGTGGCGTACCATGGCGTGCAAATCGGCCGGTTATCGGGGGTTGAGAGAACTCGCTATGCTGGCCTGCGCAAAGGTCGGTGAAGTTCGCTCCGGTGGAATCATGCGAATGTAGCTAGGGTTCATGTCTTGCTTCAGCTTGTTCAGTTGAATGCGTGCCTTGGCGCGCAGTGCTGGGTCCGACCGATCCTGCACCGCGCTCAACACCTTCGCTGCTTCCTCCAGTTCTCGGAGCTGCGCCAGGCTGCGGCCAAGGCCATACTGCGCGCCAGGAAGGTCCGGATTGAGCTCAAGCACTTTGCGAAAGGCGTTGGCAGCCTCGGCATGGCGACCTAACGCTTGGTACTCGATGGCAAGTCTCGACCAGGGGGCGGGGCAATGATTGATGAGGCGGTTCTTCGACAGGTCGTTGGCCGCGACTTGCGGCTGCAGTATGCCCGGCTATTGGGGCGGGCCGAAAATACCCATTTGCGCGCCCTTGGCCACTGCCTCGGCCTTGCTGTAGATGCCGCTCGGCAGCGCCGTCGCCCAGCCGTTGGAAACAAGCCAGGCACCGGCGTCCTGTCTGCCCAGTCTGCAGGGCGCGGCGATGGCAAAGCGCTCGGTTTCAGGCGGCACGAAACAGTTCAGCGCTCGCCCGCGCAGCCATGAAGTGAACACGGCGCGCGCACGCTGCCCGCAGGGCCATGCGACATCATGAAACGAACAGGTCTTGTCCAGATCGACGCCTTGAACGCCACTGATCGCGATATTGCGCCCCATCGCTTCGAAGGTCACGGACGAAGTGGCGATCGGACGGTAGAGCAGGACCTCCCGCCAATCCTGCGGCATTGGCGTTTTTGGAGGCACCGCCAGGCCGAGATCGCTGAGCGGCGGGCGAGCCTCGATCCGTTCCAACTGGTCAGGATCGAGCTGCGGCGGCGTGATAAGATCTTGGGCGACCGTCCGCGCTGGCGAGCGTCGCCGTGCCGGGATTGTGAGCATGGTCGGCCGGTCGGTCTGATGAATTTCGGCGGATGGAGGCGACGTCGGCGTGGACTCGTCGACGGAAAGCGAGCCCCTTGCCCAGACGATCAGCAGCACGCCGGCCAGAAGCAGGACGCTTGCGAGCGCTATCGCCGTTTGGCTGCGGGCTAGGGAAACCATCAGCTCAAGCGAGGTCCCGAGGCCCGATCAGTAACCCGAAATCGACTTCTCAACCAGTTTGAGGGCACCTTGTTGGACCTGATAAAACGGCATTGATCGTTCACTGGCCCCATCCGTTCGAAACCGAAACAGACCTGTCGATCCGCGAAATCCACTTCGGTTCTCAAGAACCTGCCTGCTGAAGCCGTCGGGTCCGACCGAGCTGGCAATCCCGGCGGTCAGCGCAACCATATCATAGGCGTAGGCGACATCAGTGTCGGCCGGATAATTGTAGGTCGACTTGAAGCGGTCGGCGATCGGTCCGGTTTCACTTGCGTCAAGCGTGGCGATATAGGCTCCTTCGAACCCCGGTTCGAGCGAATGTTCCAGCCAGCGGTTGGTCCCCACCACCGCGGTCGCTTTTCCCGGTATCCCTTTCGACTTCAACGCAGCGAGTATAGCCGAGGGGCTGGCGCCGCCGCTGGCGATAATGATTGCGTCGGGAGCATCGACGACCGCCTGCATGTCGTCGACCACCTTCGTGCCGCCGTCGCTTGCTGAGTAAGGGATCGTAACCGCAAGCGCCGCGCCATAGATGCTGAGGCCGTTGGCCACTCTTTTTTCAACAGTGGCGGCGTCCGGGCCGGCCGCGACCAGTAGAACGAATTTCTTGCGGCCCTTCGCGGCCAGGCCCGCGGCCCCGGCTGCCGCACTGTCCGCTTCGCTCAGGCGCACCGCATAGACACCCGGAGCGCCGGCGAAATCGTCGGCCAGCGCCAGCACCGGCGGATGCTTCGATCCCGACAGCTTGGCAAGGTGCTGGGCTGACGGCAGCTCAACCGGCCCGATGACGGCCTTCGCATCCGTAGTGATCGCCTTCATCGCCAGTTCGCTGGCAAATGTACTGTCGCCTTTGGTGTCTTCCACAGTGAGGGTCAGCAATTTGTCGCCGAGATCGGCCATCGCCAGCTTGGCGCCATCGAGCATCTTCCTGCCGGTTTCCCCGGTGGTGCCCGGGGCTGACAATGGCAGCAGCATGGTGATCTTGGTTGGGCCGGTGCCGAGCGATTGAACGCCTTTGGCCGGCACGATCACCGCACCGCCGGCTGGCGCCGGGGTTGCCGCGATCGCGGCCGGGTCGAGCGTGTCCGAAACGCCGCTTTTCGACTGGCAGCCTGACACGATCGCCCCGATCATGAGGGCGATTGCCCACGTCCACGAACCGTGGACCTGCCGGCCATCCACCATGGATATCCCCAACCCTATACCCCTGCCGGGTATCTCCCGGTCTGATCTTCACTTCATCTTACGTCAGACTCGCCTCGCCGTCTCGTCTTTCGAGAACCGGCGGCTTCATGCTGCGCTCAATGCATGTACTCGACCATGCGGTCGTGGAAGCACTCGCATTTGTTGAGCGTATCTTCGTCTTTGTAGTTCGTCTTCAAGTAGCCATAGGCCATGCCGCAAGCAACCTTGGCTTCCGAGGCCCAGACGAAGGCGGGTCGGGACGAATTGATCCATTCCGAGCTGTTGGCGACGGCGACCGACTCGTCCATCAGCTTCACCACCTGGGCCTTGAGGTCGACAATGTTGTCGTTCAGCACAAGGTTGGACGTGCCGGCGGTTCGGCAATAGTCCACTGTCGGCTCACCGATAATGTCGGCTGCTTCAAGCCCTGTCGCGCAAAGCGACAGAAGACCGGCCCCGAAGGCCACCCGTAAAATTCTGTTCATGCTCCTCACCTCGTTCCTCTCGCCCCGTTAGGCCGCGCCGTGGTTGTTAGCGTGGCTGTCGTCGTAAAGTATCTTCACAGCATCGGCGGCGCTGTGGAAGACGTAGTTCTCCAGCACAGCAACCGTATGGAAATTATCGCCGCCGCCATTGGCGTCGACCTTGACCTCGGTATTGGCCGCATTGTCCTTATCCTGCGCGATCTCGACGAAGCCTTCCGCCACCAGATTGGCGACGCCGCCAAGGCCCTTGAGCAGGTTCGAAAGATCGATCTTGTCGCCGTCATGGAAGTCGGCGATCAGGTCGGTCACCTCGAGCGAGGCGAGATGGAAGAGCTTGCTGCCGTCGGAAGCGACGGATGGCTGCGCCGGCGCTCCGAGCGATGTGTCGAGTTCGACCTCGACATAGTTGCCGGTCGTCCCATCGGCCATCTGGAAGGTTCCATGCCCGGTCACGCTCTGCCCATCGATCTCCTCGACGGAAGAGGTCGGCGTCGTGCTGATTGAGGTCACGCCGTTCTGGGCCAGAGTCGACAATTCCCCGGCATCGCTGATGCCGTTGGCATTGGCGTCTTGCCAGATCAGCAGGTTGTCGAACGCAGTGTCCTTGCTGTCGATGACGCCGTCATGGTTGCTGTCGAGCGAGGCGAGTGCCGCCCCGCCGCTGGCGAAGCTTCCTCCGCCGAAGCTCGGTGTGAACAGTTCTGTGCCGTTGTCGATCTTGCCGTCATGGTTGAGATCCATCGCCAGCATGCCGTCACTGGACGTGTTCCATGCAACCTGATCCTTGTGTCCGTCGCCATTGATGTCGAACTGGACGCCGTGGCTGAGGTCGGAGAAGGCGAAGCCGTCGTGGTTGAGATCAAGGATGATCGGGTCGGTGGCGCTGTTGTAGACGACAATGTCGGAAGCCGCGATCGCGGTAAGCTGTGCAATTGTGGTGATGTTGTCGAAGGTCGCGACCTGCGTGCGGCCAGCGGTGCTGCTCCAGTCGCTATCGAACCACAGTTCGCCGCGGCCGGTTGTCGAATTGAGGACCAGGACATAGGCGTCAGTGGCTTGCGCGGTAACCGCGCCTATCAGGGTCGCCGTCTGGGCTGTCGTGATTGAGATGACGTGGTTGTCGTCGGCGGTATTGATGGCGGCGATGCTGGCGCGGCTCACGAAGTCGCTTGCATTGAGCGCCGCACCCGCAGACGTCCCTGTGGTGTTGGCGAAGTTGACGCTACCGCTGCCCGTTGCGCCGGTGTCGAGTAGCCCGATCTTGTCGGTACCGTCCGTATAGTCCTTGACGATGTCCGTGCCGGTGTTGGTCGCGAGCCTGAATTGGTCCACGCCGCCGCCGCCGGTCACCGTATCGTTGCCACCACCGGCGTTGATAGTGTCGGCGCCAGAGCCGCCAGTGATCGTATCGACGCCCGACGAGCCGATTATCTTGAAACCTTCGGTCTGGCTGGAGAGGTCGAGCGTCGCCGCTGCTGTCAGCGTGATATTTTCGATGCCGGTGATCTGGGCGTCGCTGGCGTCATTGAAGCTCGCGCCGAGTTGCAGCGTATCGGTACCGCCGCCGCCAGCCAGCAACGCGTCGTTCGTGGCGCCGATGATCGTGTCGTCGCCGGAACCGGCGGTGATCGAGTCGACGCCGGACGATCCGGTTATGACGAACCCCTCGGTCTGGTTGGACAGATTGAGGGTCGCGGCCGCTGTCAGCGTCACGTTCTCGATGTTGACGATCTGCCCGTCACTCGTGCTGGTGAAATTGGCACCGATCTGCAAGGTATCGCTGCCGGCGCCGCCGTCGAGCAGCGCATCGTTTTGTGCCCCGACAATGATGTCGTTGCCCGCGCCGCCGAAGATGTAGTCCGCGGCGCTGCCACCGGTGATCGTGTCGGCCCCGCCGAAGCCATAGATGGCGTTGGATGAAGCGCTCAGCGGTGCGGCGATCGTCTCACCGGCGCTGGTGCCGATGTAGAGGCCGATGACCGCCGTGCCGACATGGCTGTCGCTGATCTGCAGCGTACCTGTCAGCGCAGCCGCTTGCTGGGTGATGGTGACCGTGTTCGCACCGATAGCGAGCGTCGGGTTGCCGAGCGCAGTCGTAAACGGTGACACGACTGAGAACGAAGTGTCTTCCTGGTCGGCAATGGTGAAGGTGATGCCCGTATCGGTCGCGCTGACGGCCGAGACCACCGGTGCATGGTTGACCGGGATGTCGACCACCGTGACCGTCAGATTGGTCGAGGCGACGTCGCCGTCGCCGTCGGTGACACTATAGGCGAACACCTCGTTGGTCGTCGCGTTGACGCTATTGGGCGCCGTGTAGTTCCAGTCGCCGGCCGTATGTCCGGCGGCGGTGGCGAAGAAGAAGTTGATGTGGCCGCCAAGCGCGGTGTTTACCGAGATCGAATTGCCGACGATGGTGCCTGTGCTGCCGCCCGACTTGGTGATGGTGTTGTTTCCATCCCAGGTATAGACCGTTCCGTCGACGGTGATCGACAGGATGCGGCCGCCATCGGCGCCGAAATGGTCGACGCCACCGCCGCCACCCGAAGAAACCGTGCCGGACGAGACGTTACCGCTGACCGTGCCCGGAACCGTCGCCGCCAGCGTCGCGCCGAGATCGCTGAAGTCCGAGTCGGCAATGACCAGAACATGGTTGTCGCCCGCAGCGGTGCTGGCGGTCGTGTTTATTTCGCCCGGCGTCCAGGCGACCGGCTCGAGCGAGTTTGCATTGGCCGCCGTCAGATCGCCGAAGCCGATGGCATAGGCGTTGCTGACGCTGTTGCTGTTAAGGTAGTTGATCCACGTCGTTTCTTCCGTCGTGCTGATGCCGACGCTGCCGCTCGGGCCGGTCGGCGCGCCATCTGAGAGGAAATAGGCGATGCGGTTGTCTGCCGGCGTCGCCGGCAGCGTGTCGAAGGCGTGCGTGCCGCCCTTGTCGGTCCCGGCGCCGTTGTCGAACAGGGCGGCATCGTAATTCGTGCCCGATCCGAGCGCGCTGTTGTCGAAATTGGCCTCGGTGTTGATGAAGGTGATGGCCTGGGCTTGCGTCATCCAGACAGTTGCGCGGTCGGTGCCGCGGAAGAGGATGATCTTGACCTCGTCGACGCCGGAGCTCTGCACCAGTTGCAGCAGCGCGTAGCGTGCCATGTCGAGGCGCGTGTTGCCGAAGCCGAAGTTTGCCGCGACGCCGGCCACGGTGCCGTTCATGCTTTCAGAGACGTCGAGCATGACCACCAGGTCGGACTTGACCACCTGACCTTCATTGGCGCTGGCGTTATCGCCGGTGACCGAGGGCGAGTCGTCATTGATGGTGACGGTAACTGTGCCGTTCACCTTGTCGCCGTTCGAATCCGCGACCTGGTAGGTCAGGTTGATGTTGAGATTGTCTTCGTAGGATTTCTCCGGACCGTTATTGAGGCCGTCGGCATCGTGCCCGGGATGATCGAGCGGCTTGATCTCGGTATAGGTGTAGGCGCCGGTGGTCGTATTCACCGCGATCTTGAAGGCGGCCGTGGACTGGGCATTGGCGAGGCTCGTCGCGTTGGTCGAAGCATAGAGCGTGTCGCCGGCCGAATCCCAGTAATAGGTCAGCGCCGCGCCGCCCGAAGTAACCGGGCTGCCGCCCGTCGTGGTGACAGCTGTGGTGTGGGTGCCCGCATCCATCGGTGTGAAGTTGATCGGATCCGATCCCGCGGGGCCGTCGCCACCGAAATTGAAGACCAGCGTGCCGGTCTGCACGATCGCCGTGCCGGCGACATCGCCCGGCCCGGTGTCGAAGCCGTTCGGCAGCCCGTCTTCATCGATGGTAAATGCCTGCGTGCCGGCCGTCGGCAGCGTGTTGGTCTGGACGCTGCTCAGCGTGACGGTGGCGGTCGATGTGTCTCCGTCATGATCCTTGATCGTATAGGTGAAGCTGTCACTGCCATTGTACCCAGCATTCGGCGTGTAGGTGAACGTGCCGTCATTGTTGTAGACGACGGTGCCGTGCGCGCCGTTGGTGGCGGTTACCTGGCCGCTGACCGGGCTGTTGTCGGTATCGACGCCGTCGGCGCCGAATTTGTCATTGGCCAGAAGCCCGGTAAGAACCGTCGGGCTGGTGATTGTCGTCGCCCAGGTGTCATTCACCGCTGTCGGGCTGTCGTCGTTGACGTTGACCATCAGCGAACCGGTCGCCGTATCGCCGTCATGGTCGGTCGTCACGTAGTTGACGGTGAACTGGAGATTGTCCTCCGTTCCGGCCGTCGGATGGTCGATGGCGTGCAGTTGCGTAACGTTATAGGCGCCTGACGTCGTGTTGGTGAGCTGGACCTGCAGGACTGCCGTTGCGCCCTGGCTGATCGTCAGGGTCTGGCCGCCATTGCTGGTCGCGGCGGTGAAGCCTGACGGTAGCACAATGCCAGTTGCGGTCAGCAGCGTGGTGCCGGCGCCGTCGGCGCCATAGCTATGCGCCAGCGTGCCGGTCGTGTTGGCGGTGTCGGGGCTGACGTCGCCGGTGCCGCCGGGATTGCCGCCGGCCAGCGCGTCATCGTCGAGTTGCACGGCATTATTGGCTGATACGGTCGGGGTATCGTCGTCGACATCGATCGACAATGATCCGGTTGCTGTATCCCCGTCATGGTCAGTCGTCACGTAGTTGACGGTGAACTGGAGGTTGTCCTCCGTTCCGGCCGTCGGGTGATCGATCGCATGCAACTGGGTGACGGTGTAATTGCCCGAGTTGGTGTCGGTCAGCTGGATCTGCAGGACTGCCGTTGCGCCCTGGCTGATCGTCAGCGTCTGGCCGCCATTGCTGGTCAGGGCTGTGAAGCCGGACGGAAGTACAATGCCTGTCGCCGTCAGCAATGTGGTGCCGGCGCCGTCGGCGCCATAGCTGTGAGTCAGCGTTCCGGTCGTGTTGGCGGTGTCGGGGTTGATGTCGCCTGTGCCGCCGGCATTGCCGCCGCTGAGCGCATCGTCGTCGAGCTGGACGAGGTTGTTTGCCGACACGGTTGGTGTGTCGTCGTTGACGTTGATCGTCAGCGAGCCTGTCGCAGTGTCGCCATCTCTGTCGGCAGCCACGTAGTTGACGGTGAACTGGAGATTGTCCTCCGTGCCGCTCGTCGGGTGATCGATCGCATGCAACTGGGTGACGGTGTAGTTGCCCGAATTGGTGTCGGTCAACTGGATCTGCAGGACAGCTGTCGCGCCCTGGCTGATGGTCAGCGTCTGCCCGCCATTGCTGGTCGCCGCGGTGAAGCCGGACGGCAGCACAATGCCTGTCGCGGTCAGCAGCGTGGTGCCGGCGCCGTCGGCGCCATAGCTATGCGCCAGCGTGCCGGTGGTGTTGGCGGTGTCGGGGCTGACATCGCCGGTGCCGCCGGCATTGCCGCCGCTCAGCGCGTCGTCGTCGAGTTGCACGGCATTGTTGGCCGAGATGATCGGACCGTCATCCTTGAACGACAGGTTCTGGCCGATGTCGATGGAGGCCGACTGGCTGTCGCCATCCTTGTCGGTGATGGTTGCGGTCAGCTTGATCAGATTGTCGGCGCTGAGCGTCGTCGCATCATCGGGATTGCTTGTGTTGGGATGGACGACGGCGCGGATCTGGTCGAGCGTCACATCGCCGGTGGCGGTGTTGACGGT